>NZ_JOEY01000042.1 GCF_000718165.1 Streptomyces fulvoviolaceus
TCAGCGGATCAACGTGCTGTTCGCGATGCTCCGCGACGGCACCTTCTACGAACCCCGAACCCCACGCCTCGCTTGACGAAAGACATAGAGGCACCCCCCGCGACCTGGAGCGGGGTTTCAGGGCTGCCGGTCGGGAACCGCTGCGGCCGGCGGGCTGAGCTTCGGCCGGTCGCGGTCGCCCGCGCGCAGGACCCCCGCGAAGGCCACGAGCCCGCACGCGAGCACCGTCACGAGGCCGAACGACACCACCAGGCTGGTCGCCTGGGCCACCCCGCCGAGGAGACTGGGCGCGATCAGGCCCGAGGTGTACGTGATGGTCGCGACGCCCGCGATGGCCTGACTGGGGTTCGGGCCGCTGCGGCCTGCCGCCGCGAAGCACAGCGGTACGACCACGGCGATGCCCAGGCCCATCAGTGCGAACCCGCCCATCGCCACCGCCGGATGGCCCGCCACGACGATCAGCAGTCCGCCCGCCGCGGCGAGGACGCCTCCGGCGCGGACCGTGCCGACCGAGCCGAAGCGGTTCACCACCGCGTCGCCCGCGAGTCGGGCCACCGCCATGGTCAGCATGAAACCGGTCGTGCAGGCCGCGGCGAGCCCCGCCGAGCTGTCGAGCTGGTCGCGCAGATAGACCGCGGACCAGTCCAGGCTCGCGCCCTCCGCGAACACCGCGCAGAACCCGACCGCGCCGATGAGCAGCGCCGACTTGGGCGGCAGCGCGAACCTCGGCGGCGGCTCCTCGTCCTCGGCCGGCTGCAGGTCCAGTACCCAGCTGCAGGCCAGGATGCCGAGGAAGGTGAGGGTCGCCGCCGCCAGCGCGAAGTGCAGTCGGGCGTCCGCGCCGAGATGCGCGGCGAGCGTGCCGCCCGCCGAGCCGACCAGCGCACCCGCGCTCCACATGCCGTGCAGTGAGGACATGATCGACTTGCCCAGCAGGTTCTCGATCTCGACGCCCAGCGCGTTCATGACGACGTCGGCCATGCCGGCGCTGGCTCCGTACACGAACATCGCCAGGCACAGGGTGTACAGGTTCGGCGCGAGGGACGGCAGGACGAGGGACAGCGTCCACAGCGTGATCAGTCCGCGCAGGGCCGTACGGCTGCCGAAGCGGTGGCTGATCCGGGCGGCCAGCGGCATGGAGCAGGAGGCGCCGAACGCCGTGAAGGCCAGTGCGAGTCCCAGCTGCCCCGCACTCAGCGAGGCATGGTCCTGGATCCACGGCACGCGTGTCGCGAACGAACCGGTGACGGCGCCGTGCACGGCGAAGACGGCCGCCACGGCGTACCGGGCGCGCCGCACCTGCCCCTGCTCGTACTGCACTTCGCTCATTCTCCCGCCCCTTCGCGGTCTCCGGTCCCCACCGGCGACGTAAACTATCAGGAACCCTGCCTGATAGATAGACGATTAAAGGCCGCCCGGGTGCGGCTCGCTGATCTGGGAGGATCCCGGCATGCCCGCATCCCCGAGCACCGCCCGGGCCATCAACGACCGGCTCGCCCTGCGTCTGCTCCAGCAGGAGGGCCCGTTGACGGCAGGGCAGTTGAAGCAGCTCACCGGCCTGTCCCGGCCGTCCGTCGCCGACCTCGTCGAACGCCTCACCGCCGCCGGTCTGATCGCGATGGTCGGGGAGTCGGGCGAACAGCGGCGCGGCCCGAACGCGAAGCTGTACGGCATCGTCGCCGATCGGGCGTACCTGGCCGCACTCGACGTACGCATGGAGGGTGTCTCGGTCGTCGTGTCCGACCTGTTGGGGCGGGTGCTCGCCGAGTCGTCGGTACCGATCGGCGGTGACACGGGGACGGGACCGGCGGTCGAGCAGGCGGTGACCCTGGTCGAACGGGTGGCCAAGGAGGCGGGCGCCGACCGCCTCCACACCGTCGGCATCGGCGCCCCCGGCCTCATCGACCCGGCCACCGGCGAACTCCGTGACTCCTCGGGCCTGCCCGAATGGCACCGCCGTCTGGTCGCAACCCTCCAGGAACGCCTTCCGGAGGCCCGGGTCCACGTCGAGAACGAGACGAACCTCGCCGCGCTGGCGGAGCAGCGGGACGGGGCGGCGCGGGACCGGGACACGTTCGTGCTGCTGTGGCTGGGGCATGGCACGGGCGCGGCGGTGGTGCTCGACGGTTCGTTGCGGCGGGGGGCTTCCGGCGGGACCGGGGAGATCGGGTTCCTGCCGGTGCCGGGGACGGCGGGCCTGCCCTCGGCGACAGCGTGCGACGGGGGGTTCCACTCCCTCGCGGGGTCGGCGGCGATCGCGGAGCTGGCGGGGGAGTACGGCGTGGTTGCCGTTGCCGCCGGGCCTGAGCCGGTCGCTGCGGCGCTGGTGGGGGCGGCGGTGACCGAGGGCGCGGACGGCTTCCTGGACGTGCTGGCTGATCGGCTTGCCGTGGGTGTGTCTTCCGTCGTCGCGATCCTGGACCCGGGCTGCGTGGTCCTCGGCGGCGAGGTCGGGCAGGCGGGCGGGGACGAGCTCGCCGCGCGGGTGGAGCAGCGAGTCCGCCGTATGTCGCCCTTGCCGACCGAGGTGCGCCCGAGCGCCCTCGGTGGCGGTGCCGTGCTGCGAGGCGCGCTGCTCACAGCCCGGGACCGTGCTCAGGACGAGCTGTTCGCGCCGCCCGAGCGCTGACGCTTCCCGAACCGCCGGGCCAGGTACTCCTCGAACGTCCCCTTCCCCACAGCCCGTTCCGGCGTCAGATGCCCACCCGCCCGGAACTGCCGAAACGCCTTGCCCCACAGCCGTACGTTCACCACGGCCCGCCGACGCCCCGTCGCCTTCAGATACACGCGAGCCAGCGACTCGAACGTCCGCACCTCGGGCCCGCCCATGTCGTCCACCCGCCCCGCGGGCTCGGCCGCGGCCAACTCGGCCAGCCGATCCGCGACTTCGGCCACCTCGATCGGCTGATCGCTCACACCCGAGGGCAGCGGCATGACCGGCGGCTTGGACATCGCGTTGAAGAACATGACCAGCAGATCGTGGAACTGGGTCGTCCGCAGCACGGTCCACCTCAGCCCCGACTCCTCGATCTGCTTCTCCACGGCGAGCTTGATCCGGTAGTACGGGAACGGCACTTGGTCGACGCCGACGATCGAGATGTAGACCAGGTGACCCACCCCCGCCCGGCGCGCCGCCGCGATCAGGTTCGCGGCCGCCTTCTCGTCCCCGCCGGTCTGCGTGGTCGCGCAGTGCACGATCGTGTCCACGCCCTCGACGGCAGCGTCCAGAGCGGCGCCGCCCTCGCGCAGATCGACGGCGTACGGCTGGGACTGCCGGCTGAGCACCCGCACCTCGTGCCCGTCCGCGCGCAGCCGCTCGGTGACGAGCCGGCCGAGCGTTCCGGTACCGCCGGTCACCAGGATCGTGGTCATGCTGTCAGCCCCTTCGGACGCCGGACGCTCCCGGACGGAGCGCCCTCCATCAGCTGAGACCGAGTAGCCCCCGCGGAACGTGACAGACCTACGACCGCACGAGCTGCCGGTGCACGAAACCGAGCTTGTCCGGGTTCAGCACGGCCCGCACCTCGGAGATCAGACCGTCCCGCAGTTCGACCGTGATCACGGTGATGAGCGTGTCGCCGGCCCACGCGGCGAGCGCGCTCCCGCCGTTGACCTCCGCCGCCGTGAACCGCAGGCCCGCGCCCCAGCGCTCGAACGCGCCCACGGCGAAGCGGACGACCTTCTCGCGCCCCTCGATCGGCCGCCGGGCCGCGGTGACCTTGCCGCCGCCGTCGCTCCACCAGGTCGCGTCGGCCGCGAGCAGCTTCTCCAGCCCGGCGAGGTCGCCCTCGCGCGCCGCCGTGACGAACGACGCGACCAGCTCCTCCCACCGCTCGGGCGCGGGCGCGAAACGCGACTCGGGCTCACCGACCCGTCGGGTAGCCCTCCGGTACAGCTGACGGCAGTTGGCCTCGGTGAGATCCAGTACGCCGGCGATCTCCCGGTAGCCGTACGCGAAGGCCTCCCGCAGCACGTACACGGCCCTCCCCCACGCCCTTAAGGCAGTGGGGGAGGGCCGAGCGTCCCGTCGGAGGTGACGACCGGCTCCGGCAGCCAGGTCCCGACGTACTGCTCGCGCCGGACCTTGGCCGAGGTCAGCCGGGTGAGACAGAGGTTGGTGACGACCTTGGCGAGCCAGGCCGCGAGATGCTCGATCTCCGCGCGGTCGGCCCCGCTGAGGCGCAGATACGCGTCCTGGACCATGGCCTCGGCCTCGTCGGCGGAACCGAGCATGCGGTACGCCAGCCCGAACAGCCGGGGACGGTGGCTCTCGAACTCGTCGGCGATCGTGCTGCTCATGCCCCTCACCCTGCCAGAGCCGGACGGGCCCGGAACCGAGGGGTGAGACGAGAAGTCCAGCGACGCCCCTTGTGAGCCACCCCACACCGTTCGCCCGTATGGAGGTCGATCAGGCGTGGCACACTGGCCGTGTACCAGAAGCAGCGCACTCCGGGGTCGGTGAAAGTCCGAACCGGCGGTTACAGTCCGCGACCCGGTCGCTTCCAGCGGCCGGTTGACCAGGTGAAATTCCTGGACCGACGGTTAAAGTCCGGATGGGAGGCAGTGCGCGGCGGGCGGGCATTCGTGCGCGCCGCCGTATCGACTCGTCCTTCGGGACGGGTGCGTCCGGCGTCGCCCCCGGTGTTCCTGCTCGTACATTCTGTCGTCATCGACAGCCCCGGAGTCCGTGCCCGAAGAGGCAGGAGGACCCGGGAAGTGTTCACCGGAATCGTCGAAGAGCTGGGCGAGATCACCGCCGTCGAGAACCTTGGCGACGCCTGTCGTTTCCGGCTGCGCGGCCCCGTCGTGACCGAGGGCGCGAAGCACGGCGACTCGATCGCCGTCAACGGTGTCTGCCTCACGGTCGTCGACCACGAAGGCGACGAGTTCACCGCCGACGTCATGGCGGAGACCCTGAACCGCTCCAGCCTCGGCGCCCTCGCCGTCGGTTCCCGCGTCAACCTCGAACGCCCCACCGCCGTGGGCGCACGCCTCGGCGGGCACATCGTGCAGGGCCATGTCGACGGCACCGGTGAGGTTCTGGAGCGCAAGCCCTCCGAGAACTGGGAGATCGTCAAGGTCTCCCTCCCCGCCGACCTCACCCGGTACGTCGTCGAGAAGGGCTCCATCACGGTCGACGGCATCAGCCTCACCGTGGTCGACGCCGGCCCCGACTACTTCACCGTCAGCCTCATCCCCACCACCCTCGCCCTGACCACGCTCGGCCTCAAGCAGCCCGGCGACCCGGTCAACCTCGAGGTGGACATCGTCGCCAAGTACGTCGAGCGCCTGCTCGCCACCACTCAGGGGGCGGCGAAGTGAACTGGCTGAACTCCGAGGCCTTCGTCGCCTTCGACCAGCACATCCTCTGGTCGGACATGATCGGCAACATCCTCGGCCTGATCGCCCTGGCCCTCGGCTGGCGGCGCAACCTGTGGAGCTGGCCGGTGCAGTTCGCCTCCGGCCTCATCCTCTTCGGCGCCTTCTTCGGCCACCTCACCGGCAGCGCGGGCAAGCAGGCGGTCGTCATGGCCGTCGCCCTGTACGGCTGGTGGCAGTGGAACCGCAACAAGGGCCAGGCAGAGGACGGTCACATCGCCCCGCGCTTCGCCACCTGGCGCGAACGCGCCGCGATGGTCGGCGCGGCCGCTGTCGGCACGGTCGCGGTGGCCCTGCTCTTCAAGGCCTACCCGACCCTGTCCTGGGACCCCTGGCCGGACGCCTACATCTTCGTCGGCACCATCGTCGCCATGTACGCCCAGGCGCGCGGCATGGTCGAGTTCTGGTTCGCCTGGCTGCTGGTCGACCTGGTCGGCGTCCCGCTGAACTTCGCCAACGGCTACGCCTTCTCCGGTTTCGTCTACGTCATCTACGGCGCGCTCGTCCTGTGGGGCATGCGCGACTGGTGGCTGCGCTCCCGCAGGGCCGCGCAGCCCGCCCTGGAAGGAGCGCCGGCATGAGCGCCGCACCCATCCTGTACAGCACCGACGGCTTCGAGGACTTCGCGCTCGACCCGATCGAGCAGGCCGTCGCCGACATCGCGGCCGGCCGCCCGATCGTGGTCGTCGACGACGAGGACCGCGAGAACGAGGGCGACCTCGTCGTCGCGGCGGAGAAGGTCACGCCCGAGATCGTGGCCTTCATGATGAGCGAGTGCCGCGGTCTGATCTGCGCCCCCATGGAGGGGGAGGAGCTGGAGCGGCTGCGGCTCCCGCAGATGGTCGACGACAACACCGAGTCGATGAAAACCGCGTTCACCGTCTCCGTGGACGCATCGGGCGCTCACGGTGTGAGCACCGGCATCTCGGCTTCGGACCGTGCCACGACGCTTCAGCTGCTGGCGAGCGGCACCGCGCAGGCCGACGACTTCGTCCGCCCCGGCCATATCTTCCCGCTGCGCGCCAAGTCCGGCGGGGTACTCGTCCGCAACGGCCACACCGAAGCGGCCGTCGACCTCGCCCGCCTCGCGGGCCTGCGTCCGGCCGGCGCGATCGTCGAGATCGCCGGCGAGGACGGCCGTATGCTCCGGCTGCCCGAGCTGATCCCGTTCGCCCGCAAGCACGGCCTGACGATCATCTCCATCGAGGACCTGATCGCCTACCGCCGGACCTCGGAGCCCACGGTCCGCCGCGAGGCCGAGACCCGGCTGCCCACCGCCCACGGCACCTTCACGGCGTACGGCTACCGCTCCACCGTCGACGGCGTCGAGCACGTCGCCCTCGTGCACGGCGAGATCGGCGACGGCGAGGATGTCCTCGTCCGCGTCCACTCCGAGTGCCTCACCGGCGACATCTTCGGTTCCCAGCGCTGCGACTGCGGCCCCCAGCTCGACGCCTCCCTGGAGCGCATCCAGGCCGAGGGCAGGGGAGTGGTGGTCTACCTGCGCGGCCACGAGGGGCGCGGCATCGGCCTGCTGTCCAAGCTCAGGGCGTACGAACTCCAGGAGCAGGGCCACGACACCCTCGACGCCAACCTCGAACTCGGCCTGCCCGCCGACGCCCGGGACTACGGCGCCGGCGCGCAGATCCTCCAGGACCTCGGTGTCCGCAGCCTGCGGCTGATGACCAACAACCCCGACAAGACCGACGCGCTGGTCCGCCACGGCCTCAAGGTCACCGGCCGCGAGCCGATGCCGATACAGGCGGGCGAGCACAACCTCCGCTACCTGCGCACCAAGCGGGACCGGATGGGGCACGACCTGCCCTGGCTGGAGACGGCCCCCGTGGCACCCGTCTCCACCTGCGGCAACCAGTAAGCAAGAACACCAAGGAGAGACGTGAGCGGCAAGGGTGCACCGGAACTGTCCGTACGCAATGTGGGTGACCTGCGGGTCGCCGTCATCGCGGCACAGTGGCACGAGAAGGTGATGGACGGTCTGGTGGACGGCGCCCTGCGCGCCCTGCACGACCTGGGCATCGACGAGCCGACCCTCCTGAGGGTCCCCGGCAGCTGGGAACTCCCGGTCGTCGCCAAGGTCCTCGCGGGCCGCGGCTACGACGCGATCGTCGCCCTCGGTGTCGTCATCCGCGGCGGCACCCCGCACTTCGAGTACGTGTGCCAGGGCGTCACCCAGGGTCTGACCCAGGTCTCGGTCGAGACCGGAGTCCCCGTCGGCATGGGCGTCCTCACCTGCGACACCGAGGAGCAGGCCCTGGACCGGGCCGGCATCGAGGGCTCCAACGAGGACAAGGGGCACGAGGCGGTGACGGCGGCGGTGGCGACCGCGGCCACCCTCCGCTCAGTATCTGAACCATGGCGCTAGGGCGGGCGGCACACCGCGTAAAGTGAGCGCCACCATGTCCAATAAGACGTTCGAGGAGCTCTTCACCGAGCTCCAGCAGAAGGCCGCCACCGGCGACCCCGCCACTTCCCGCACCGCAGAACTGGTCGGCAAGGGCGTCCATGCCATCGGCAAGAAGGTCGTCGAAGAGGCCGCCGAGGTGTGGATGGCCGCCGAGTACGAGGGCAAGGAGGCGGCTGCCGAGGAGATCTCGCAGCTGCTCTACCACGTCCAGGTGATGATGGTCGCCCGCGGCATCTCCCTGGACGACGTCTACGCCCACCTCTGAGCCGCAACCCCCCGCACCCCAACACCGTACGCACGAACAAAGGAAGCCGACCTCATGCTGCGCATCGCCGTCCCCAACAAGGGTTCCCTGTCAGGCCCTGCGGCGGAGATGCTGCATGAGGCCGGCTACCAGCAGCGCCGCGAGTCCAAGGAACTGCGGATCGTCGACCCGGTCAACGAGGTCGAGTTCTTCTACCTCCGCCCCCGCGACATCGCGATCTACGTCTCCTCCGGCCGCCTCGACATCGGCATCACCGGCCGCGACCTGCTGATCGACTCCGGCGCCAACGCCGAGGAGATCCTCCCGCTCGGCTTCGCCCGCTCCACCTTCCGCTTCGCCTCCAAGCCGGGCACGGCGAACGCCGTCGAGGACCTCAAGGGCAAGACGGTCGCCACGTCCTACGAGGGCATCGTCGCCAAGCACCTGGCCGACCAGGGGATCGACGCCTCCGTCGTCCACCTCGACGGCGCTGTCGAGACCGCCATCGAGCTCGGTGTCGCCGAGGTCATCGCGGACGTCGTCGAGACCGGCACCTCGCTGCGCAACGCGGGCCTGGAGGTCTTCGGCGAGCCGATCATGAAGTCCGAGGCCGTCGTGATCCGCCGCACCGGCGCGGACGGCGAGGAGCCCAAGGTGCAGCAGTTCCTGCGCCGCCTCCAGGGCGTCCTGGTGGCCCGGACGTACGTGATGATGGACTACGACTGCCGTGTCGAGCAGCTGGAGAAGGCTGTCGCCCTCACGCCCGGCCTGGAGTCCCCGACCGTGTCCCCGCTGCACAACGAGGGCTGGGTCGCCGTCCGTGCGATGGTCCCCGCCAAGGAAGCCCAGCGGATCATGGACGACCTGTACGACATCGGCGCCCGGGCCATCCTGACCACGGCCATCCACGCCTGCCGTCTCTGAAGGACCACGGAAAGATGTCCGACCTGCCTGCCCTCCCCGTCACGTTCCGGCCGGCCCGCACTCGTGCCGTCCTGCTCACCGCAGCCGTCGCGATCTTCGTGGTCATCACGGTGGTCGCGCTGCTGCTGGATCAGCTCGGCCCCGGCGAACGCCTCAGCTTCGTCTTCACTGCGGCACTCATCTCCTGGGTGCTGGCCCGGCTCGGGCGCGTGAAGGTGGTCGCCGACGAGTCCGGTGTCACCGTGGTCAACTTCGCCGGAGAACGCCGTCTGGACTGGGCCGAGATCATCCAGGTGAACCTCCGGCCCGGCGACCCCTGGGTGTTCCTGAACCTCAGCGACGGCACCAGCCTGCCCGCGCTGGGCATCCAGCCGGGCATCGCCAGAGAGCGCGCGATCGCCGACGCGCGTGCCCTGCGGGCGCTCGCCGAGGCCCGCTCCACAGCCCGGCCCGAGGAACATCAGGGCTGACTCAGGGCCTTCCACCCTGCCGCACGGGCCCATGTCTTGATTAATCTGTTGGTGGAGGCGTTTTTCGCTGCGCCCCGCCCCTGCGTGCCACCCGGCGCCCAGGGGTTCCTGCTACGCGAGGAGTGACCCTCTCCGGCGATGGACGGATCGTCCTGTAGTACCTGCGCCGCCCCCTCTCGACATACCGCGGACCCGGTCCGCGTGTACGCGGAGGCGGCGGCATCATGACCATCCCCCTGCTGCTCCTCGGAGCGGCGTTCCTCCTGATTCTCGCCAACGGCTTCTTCGTGGCGGCCGAGTTCGGCCTCGTCACGGTCGAGGCCACCGACGCCGAGAAGGCCGCCGCCGAGGGCGACAAGCGGGCCCACCGGGTCGCCGAGTCCCTCAAGGAGCTGTCTTTCCAGCTCTCCGGCACCCAGCTCGGTATCACCATCACCTCCCTCGTCGTCGGCATGCTCGCCGAACCGGCGCTCGCGGAGCTGCTGAACGGTCCCATCACCGCGATCGGCATCCCCGAGGGAGCCGTCTCCGGAGTGGCCGTCGTCATCGGCATGCTGGCGGCCTCGGCCGTGCAGATGGTGATCGGCGAACTCGTACCCAAGAACTGGGCGGTCTCCAAGCCGATGCAGGTCGCGCGCTTCGTCGCCGGCCCGCAGCACGCCTTCGCCCGGGTGTTCCGCCCGGTGATCGCGGGGCTGAACGCCGTCGCCAACCGGCTGGTGCGCGCCCTCGGCATCGAGCCCGCCGAGGAGCTGGCCTCCGCCCGCACCCCCGGCGAACTCGTCTCCCTGGCCCGGCACTCGGCCCAGGCCGGCGCCCTCGAACAGGACACCGCGGACCTGTTCGTACGGACCCTGTCGCTGGGCGAGCTGACCGCGCAGCACGTCATGACCCCGCGCGTGAAGGTCAGCGCGCTGCAGTCGTCGGCGACCGCCGAGGACGTCGTCAACCTGACCCGCGCCACCGGCCTCTCCCGCTTCCCCGTCTACCGCGAGAAGATCGACGAGATCGTCGGCATGGTCCACCTCAAGGACGCCCTGGCGATCCCGTCGCACGACCGCCTGCGCACCCCCGTGGTGCGCATCGCGCGGCCCGCGCTGCTGGTGCCCGAGACGCTGCCGGTCCAGCCCCTGCTGGCCCAGCTGCGCAGCGAGCAGCCCATCGCCGTCGTCGTCGACGAGTACGGCGGCACGGCCGGCGTGGTCACCCTGGAGGACATCGTCGAGGAGATCGTCGGCGAGGTCCGCGACGAGCACGACGGGCAGGACGTCCCCGAACTCGCCGCCGCCCCGGCGGAGGACGGCAAGCTCGCCTGGGACGCCGACGGCAGCTGCCGTGTCGACATCCTGCAGCGCATAGGCCTAGACGTGCCCGAGGGTCCGTACGAAACGGTCGCGGGCCTGGTCGCCGACCTGCTCGGCCGTATCCCGGCCGTCGGCGACAAGGCCGAACTGCCCGGCTGGCGGCTGTCCGTGCGCCAGGTCGGGCACTACCGCGCGGAGCGGGTCCGGCTGGTCCGGACGACTCCCGCGGTGAACGTCATGGAGGCCGTGCGATGACCGTGCTCCAACTCCTCTTCGCGGCCCTGCTCGTCCTGGCCAACGGCTTCTTCGTCGGCGCCGAGTTCGCGCTCGTCTCCGTGCGCCGCAGCCAGATCGAACCGCTCGGCACGGCCCGGTCCCGGCAGGTCCTGTACGGCCTGGAACGGCTTCCGCAGATGATGGCGGCCGCGCAGTTCGGCATCACCATCTGCTCGCTGACCCTGGGCGCGGTCGCCGAGCCCACCGTGGCCAAGCTGCTGGAGCCCCTCTTCGAGTGGATCCACCTGCCGCACGGCATGATCCACCCGCTCGGCTACGTCATCGCGCTCGCCGCCGTGGTCTTCTTCCACCTCGTCATCGGCGAGATGGTCCCGAAGAACCTCGCGATGGCCGCCCCGGAGAAGGTCGCGCTGTGGCTCAGCCCGGGCCTGGTCGCCTTCGCCCGCCTCTGCAGGCCGATCACCGTGGCCCTCGGTGCCTGCGCCCGGGCCATCCTGCGGCTCTTCGGTGTCGAGCCCAAGGACGAGGTCGAGGCGGTGTTCACGAGTGAACAGCTGAACCGGCTCGTCGAGGACTCCGGCCAGGCGGGCCTTCTCGACCCCGAGGAGCAGGAACGCCTGGAGGACGCCCTGGAGCTGGGCTCCCGCCCGGTGACGGACGTGCTGCTTTCGCGCGAGTCGCTGGTGACGGTCAGCCCGTCCGTCACCCCGGGCCAGATCGTCCGGCTCACCGCCCGCACCGGGTACTCCCGCTTCCCGGTCGCCGCGGAGAACGGCGCCTTCATGGGCTACCTGCACGTGAAGGACGTACTGGATCTGGAGGAGTCCGAGCGGGCGGTACCCCAGCAGATCTGGCGTCCGATGACCACGCTCAGGTCCGAACTGCCGCTCGACGACGCCCTGACCGTGATGCGCCGGGCCGCCACGCACCTGGCCCAGGTGGCCGACGCGTCCGGCAAGGTGCTCGGACTCGTCGCGCTGGAGGACGTACTCGAGCTGCTGGTCGGCGAGGTCCGCGACCCCGCGCACCGCGAGGTGCCGCAGGTACGGGTGACGGAGCCGAGGGCGAGCGGCGAGCCGGAGGAAGCACTGGCCAGCTAGGCGGTCGGCGGAGTGGGGGCTGGTCGGGGGAGTGACCAGCCCCCATCCAGCCGCAGCCGAACGACTACATCGCCGACGGATCCTGCGGTCCTCGCCCCGACAGCACTTCCCCATACGCCTGCATCAAGTCCGGCAACCGCAACGTCGACAAGTCATCCCGGGACAACATCCCCGGATACACCGACAACCGCAGATCCCGGTACGCACAGCTCTTCTCGTACAGGGTGCGCAGGAACCGTCCGTTGCCCAGCTCGTCGATCCACCCCTGGTCCACCACGTGCCCGGCGATCGACCGCAGCTCGTCGAGCGCCTCCTCGTCCCACACGTCACCGTTCTCCGCGGCCAGCACCTCGCCGATGGAGGTGAGTTCGAGGGGGCGGTAGGAGGGGAAGTCGACGCGGGTCGTGAAGCGGGAGGACAGCCCGGGGTTGGCGGCCAGGAGACGGTCCATGCCCTCCGGGTAGCCGGCGAGTATCACCACGAGGTGGTCGCGGTTGTCCTCGGCCCGCTTCAGCAGCACCTGCAGGGCCTCGTCGCCGTACGCGTCGCCCTTGCCGTAACCGGAGTTGGAGAGCGAGTACGCCTCGTCGACGAAGAGCACACCGCCGAGCGCGGAGTCGATCAGCTCGTTGGCCTTCACGGCCGTCTGGCCGAGGTACTCGCCGACCAGGTCGGCCCGCTGGGCCTCCACGAGATGGTCGCCCCCGAGGAGGCCGAGGGCGTAGAAGACGCGGCCCAGGATGCGGGCCACGGTGGTCTTGCCGGTGCCGGAGGGGCCGGAGAAGACGAAGTGACGTTTGGGCGGCTGGACCGGCAGGCCCTGCCCGGTGCGGAGACGCGCCATGTTCAACTGGGCGGAGAGCGCTTTGACCTGGCGCTTCACCGGCTCCAGGCCCACCATGCGCTCGAGCTCGGCGAGCGCCTCCTCCAGTAGTGCCGGGTCGGTGGGTCCGGCGGGCAGTGCCTGCGCGGGCACCCCGCCCTTCTCGCGCACCGCCGGATCGGCCACCGAAGGCGGCAGACCGATGGGCGACAGATCGGGCTCCGAGAGTTTCAGGTCCCGCCCCTCGGGGCCGAAGAGCGGGTCGAGACCCTCGGGCCCCTCCAGCGCGTCCTGGCCGAGCCCGGTGAGCGTGATCGCGGCGAGGTCGGCGGCGTCCTCGTATCCGTCGCCCTCGGCGATCGCGGCGAGCCGGGCCGAGGTGTCCATGAAGGCGGGGTCGACACGGTGCACGGCGCGGTACAGAGGCATCGCCGCCGCGCTGCGGCCCGTGCCCTCGTGGGCCCGCGCCAGCCAGTAGCGCAGCTCCTTGCGCTGCGGCTGTTCGCTGCGACAGCGCATCAGAGCCGCCGACAGCAGCGGTTCGGCCTGTCCGTACATCTCGAGGCGGACCCGGGCCATGCCGCCGAAGAGGCCGGCCTCGATGCCGAGCATGGGGTCGTCGATCAGCGGGTCGGTGTGCCGGACCAGCTGCTCCCAGTCCTTGACGAGGTAGGCGCGACAGGCGTGCAGGAAGCGGACCTGATGGTCGGTGTCCACGGGCGGCAGGCCCGCGAGGGCCCGGTCCAGCTCGGGGACATGGCGGCCGTCCAGCCAGTGCGAGGCGTGCGCGAGGAGGAGATCACGCGGGCTCTCCAGCACCGGCTGCACCCACCAGCCCAGCCAGTACCAGGAATTGAGGGTCCGCCGGTGCCGGGCGCGTTGTTCGCCGAAGCGCTCGCGGTGCCGGAACATCCTGAGCAGCGCGGTCGTCGTGTCGACGCGCAGCGCGTGCAGTCCGAGCCAGCCGTCGGCCATCCCGGGATCGATCCGCACCGCGGCCCGGAACTCCTCCTCCGCCTGCGGATAGGCGCCCATCGTGTAGGCGTCCACACCTCGCAGCCAGGCGAGGTCGGCCGGGGCCTCGGGGCCCTGCGTGCCGAAATCCATCACGTCCCCCACAAACCGTGCCCCCGTGGTTCACCACCGGGCCGTCGCCAGGTGGCCGCCTTCGTCCAACCGCTGTGCCGCGGACCGGAGTTGCAACGGTGCGCAGAGCAGCTGTCCTCAAGGTCGCACCGAGGGCATCGTACCTGCGCGGGTGTCGCCCACCGAAGGGTGCCGCACAGGCCGTTTGGCGAGGTGGGAGCAGATGGGGCGCATCGCGGATGGTGACCGAGGGTGAGCGAATCACGCCGCTCGGCGTCCGGAAAAGTGGGTTCGGGCAGAACGAAGCCCCCGATCACGGGGGAACAACCGGGGGCTTCGCGACTGCGGGCGGCCTCGAACGGCCGCACATTGAGAACGTAAGACCTGTACGGCCCCTCGGTCAAGCCGAGTTGAGGCACTCCGGCAAGTTCCCACGCGGGGGCCTTCACAAGTTCAGCACATTGCGGATGGCCCGTCACCGTGCGTGACATTCTGGTCCGGTCCAACGGTCCCGGCAGGCCCCGGAATTGTCTCGTACCCCTTCTCGCACTGCCGTACCAGAAGGTCGGCGAAGGGCCGGGAGGGGTCTTCGGTGAAGTGTTCATGTTCCGCCCGGACCCATCCCTCCCAGAACTCCCGCTGCTCCTCGCCGTCCCGGGAACGCCCGCGCGTCCAGGACTCCTCGTGCGGCAGCTCCATCCACAGCAGGTGCGCCAGATGCGGACGCAGCGCCCGACGTCCCGCGCCGACCCCCTCCAGGAGGATCACCGGTTCCGGCGGCAGGGCGCGTGGAGGTCCGAAGCGGCGGGTGTGCCAGTCGTAGGGGGCATAGTGCGCGGTCTCGCCGCGGCCGAGCGGTTCGATCACCTGGGCCAGCAGCCGACCGGTCCAGCCGAACAGCTCGTCGTGGCTGGCGATGTCGTCGAGGTGCAGCACAGGCGCGTCGTCCAGGGCTCGGGCCAGCCGCCCGGCGAATGTGGACTTCCCCGAACCGGCGTGCCCGTCGACGCCGATCAGACGGACCGGGCCGCAGGACGCGGGCAGTCGGCGGAGCCGGGAGGCGAGATCGTGAATGACGGTTCCTGGGGACGAGGAGGCGCGGGTGCGTCCCGCGGAAAAGCTGCAGAAAGGCTCTGGAAAAAACTTTAGTGGACGAGACCAATATTCGTGGGCGCGGCATGGGCCGAAGTGCTGGCAGGAGCATGCCGCCTGCCGCATAGTTGGCGCACAACCACGCATTGGACCTGCCCCGACTCGGAAACCTGGGGGTCTTTCCGCCCATGAGCAGAGCCGAACAGCCGTCCCGCAGAACCGTTCTGGCCGTCGCGGTCGCCGCTGCCGTGGGCGGCAGCGCGGGCCCCGCGGCCGCCGACAGCGAGGGCCCGGCAGTGGCTCCGGCCCTCCCGGTCGACTACCGCGCCTGGACCACGTACACCGACTGGCGCAGCGGTGCCGCGAAGGGCACCCGTGCCGTCCCGGGCGCCCGTCCCGGCGTCGTGATCGGCGCCCCCGCGGGCACCGCCGACTACACCGACCCGCACACCGGCACGACCGCCACCTGGGAGTACGCGACCTGGACCTCCCCGGTCCACAAGCTCGCCGTCCCCTCCACCGAGGCGATCGCCTCCTGGAACGCGCACACCCCGGACGGCACCTGGCTCCAGGTCGAGCTCAAGGGGACGTACTCCGACGGCACGGACACCCCCTGGTACGTGATGGGCCGCTGGGCGGCCGGCGACCAGGACATCAAGCGGACCTCGGTCGACGACCAGACCGACGACAAGAGCACCGTCTGGACGGACACCTTCGCGATCGACGACCCGTCGACCGGGCTGCGCCTGGCGTCGTACCGGCTGCGACTGACCCTGTACCGCAAGCCCGGCACGAAGACCACGCCGATCGTCTGGCGGCTGGGCGCGATGGGCTCCGACATCCCCGACCGCTTCACCGTCCCGGCCACCACGCCAGGTCTCGCGCAGGAGCTGATCGTCCCGCGCTACTCGCAGGAGATCCACGCGGGCCAGTACCCGGAGTACGACAACGGCGGCGAGGCCTGGTGCAGCCCCACCTCCTCGCAGATGATCATCGAGTACTGGGGCGGCAGCCTCACCGAGGAGCAGCTGGCCTGGGTCGACCCGTCCTACGCCGACCCGCAGGTCTGCCACGCGGCCCGGTTCACCTACGACTACCAGTACGCGGGCTGCGGCAACTGGCCGTTCAACGCGGCCTACGCGGCCACCTTCAAGGGCCTGCAGGGCATCGTCACCCGGCTCGGCTCGCTCACCGACCTGGAGACGCTGATCGCGGCCGGCATCCCGGCCATAACGTCCCAGTCGTTCCTCAAGGAGGAGCTGACGGGGGCCGGTTACGGCACCTCCGGCCACCTGATGACCGTCATCGGCTTCACCGCCGACGGCGACGTGATCGCCAACGACCCGGCCTCGCCGAGCGACGCGGCGGTGCGGCGCGTGTACAAGCGGTCCGAGTGGGAGAACATCTGGCTCCGGACCAAGCGGTACAACGCGAGTGGCAAGGTCGTCTCCGGCACCGGCGGCGTCTGCTACCTGTACTTCCCGGCCCATCCGACCGGGCGCCAGCGCAAGGCGCTCGCCGCGGTGGGCGTGCGCTGAACCCGTCCAGGGCCCTGGGGGACCAGGGCCCTGTGACCAACGTCTCGGCCACAAGAGCCCATGTCGGTGGCAAGGTGGACAGATCGGTGGGGGGAGTCCACCCGTTTCATCCGAGATCAGCGAGACGCCATGACCGCACACTCAGCCACCGCCACCCGCACGCGCACCCGCACCGGCGGCCCCAAGGACGACGGCCCGAAGATCTTCGAGCACGTCATGGGCTGGACCCTCGTCGTGGTGATCGCGATGCTCGTGGCCCAGCTCGGCCTGCTGTGACCTGACCCATACCGACCTGCCATACTGCGGATGTCCCGCCGCCCGTTGAGACCAGGGTCGAAATTGAATATCAGCCAACAGCGCGACGCCGCCCGTCCCCGGGCGCGCGGCACCGAACGCTCGGTCGCACGCCGTGCCGAACTCATCGCCATCGGGCGGAAGTTGTTCGCGGACACCTCGTACGACGCGCTCTCCATGGATGACATCGCCAAGCAGGCGCATGTCGCCAAGGGGCTGATCTACTACTACTTCCAGTCCAAGCGCGGCTACTACCTGGCGATCATCCAGGACTCCGTCGCCGACCTGGTCACCTACGCGGCGAGCGGCCTCCAACTGCCCCAGCTGGACCGGGTCCAGCGCACCATCGACAGTTATCTGCGCTACGCCGAGCACAACCAGGCCGCGTACCGCACCGTCGTCAGCGGAGGCGTCGGTTTCGACGCCGAGGTGCATGCCGTCCGGGACGGGGTGCGCGAGGCGATCGTCGCGACCATCGCGGACGGGGCGTACGGCCGTACCGACATCTCCCCGCTGGCCCGCATGGGCCTGTTCGCCTGGGTGTGCAGCGTCGAGGGCGCCACCCTCGACTGGATCGACCGCCCGCCCCAGCTGTCCCGCGACACCATGCGCGAACTGCTGGTGAAGACGCTCGGCGCCACGATGCGCGCGATCGAGGAGCTGGACCCCGACTACCCGGCCCCGGCTCCGGCCCGCCGGGACACCTGACGCAGGCCGACGGGTACGCCCTTGGGGCGGAGGCTCGTGGTCCCCCGCCCCAAGTCCCGCTCGGGACCGGCTAGTTGATCGCCTTGATCAGCTCACCGCCCGAGGTGTCCCCACTGAGTTCCCAGAAGAACGTGCCGCCCAGCCCCTGTTGGTTCTTGTACGCCATCTTCGTCCCGATGGTCGCGGGGGTGTCGTAACTCCACCAGTCGCTCCCGCACTTGGCGTACGCCGTGCCGCCCACCGTGCCGGTCGCCGGGCACTTGGACTTGAGCACCTTGTAGTCCTCGAAGCCCGCCTCGTACGTCCCTGCCGCCGGGCCGGTCGCCGTGCCGCCGGGTGCCGACTGCGTCACGCCGGTCCAGCCGCGGCCGTAGAAGCCGATGCCGAGCAGCAGCTTCGAGGCCGGGATGCCGAGGCCCTTGAGCTTCGCGATGGTCGCCGAGGTGTAGTAACCCGCCTGTGGGATACCGGAGTACGAGTTCAGCGGCGAGTGCGGAGCCGTCGGACCGGTCGCGGCCCAGGCGCCGAAGTAGTCGTACGTCATCGGGTTGTACCAGTCGACGTACTGGGCCGCGCCCGCATAGTCGGCGGCGTCGATCTTGCCGCCGGCAGTGGCGTCCGCCGTGATCGCCGCCGTGACCAGGTTGCTCGAGCCGAACTTCGCCCGCAGCGCCGCCATCAGGTTCTTGAACGCCTCCCGGCCGCTGGTGTCACAGGTGTTGCCGCAGGCGTTCGGGTACTCCCAGTCGATGTCGATGCCGTCGAAGACGTCGGCCCACTGGGAGTTCTCGACCAGGTCGTAGCAGGACTGCGCGAACGCGGCCGGGTTCTGCGCGGCCTCGCCGAAGCCGCTCGACCAGGTCCAACCGCCGAACGACCAGAGGACCTTGAGGCCCGGGTGCTTCTTCTTCAGCTCGCGCAGCTGGTTGAAGTTGCCGCGTAGCGGCTGGTCCACGGTGTCGGCGACCCCGTCCACGGACTCGGCGGCGGTGTACGTCCGGTCGGTCGCCGCGTAGGCGTCGCCCATCGCGCACTTGCCGCCGGTCACGTTGCCGAAGGCGTAGTTGATGTGGGTGAGCCTGGACGCCGAGCCCGACGTCTCGATGTTCTTGACGTAGTACTTGCGGTCGTAGGTGCCCCATTCGGTGAAGTAACCGACGACCTTGGAACCGGCGGCCTTCGGCTTCACGATCGAGGCCTTGGAGGGTGAGGGCTCGGCGGTCGCGCTGCTCGCGCCGGCCAGCAGGCCGGCGCCGAGGAGGGCGCAACACGCGGCGGAGATCAGTGCCCGGAAGCGGGCACGCGGACGGTGGTCATTGTGCATCGGTGTCTCCTCGTGGGGGGTGAGGGGAACGCGTGCCGATTGGCATGAACGCGGTCAAGCGTTGGACGGGAGACTAGGAGGACTAGACCACTTCGGTCAATGGTTCGGACCAATTTCACGTGAGTGAGGATGACAGGGCGGGTATTCTTGAAGTGAGCGGTCGTTAACTGGTGACTCGGTGTCCCCGATCGGGCATACTCACAGCGCACAGCCGCTGGTCAGCAGCTTCCGTGACCCGGAAGGGCAGCGACCGGCACCCGTGAGACCCGGCGGAGGCCACCCCCACCCAGGGCGCCCGTCCGCCAGTGCCCAACAGGGAGGAGAGCGTCGCCATGCCCGACCGCGCCCCGCAGCCGGTGGACCGTCAACTGCCCACGGACGAGGCCCGGGAGCTGATCTCGCTCGTCCGTGACATCGCACGGCACGAGATCGCACCGAAGGCGGCCGAGGAGGAGGACGCCGGACGCTTCCCGCGCGAGGTCTTCACGCTGCTCTCGGAATCCGGACTGCTCGGCCTGCCGTACGACTCCGAGTACGGCGGCGGCGACCAGCCCTACGAGGTCTACCTCCAGGTCCTCGAAGAACTCGCCGCGGCCCGCCTCACCGTCGGCCTCGGCGTCAGCGTGCACACGCTCGCCTCCTACGCGCTCGCCACCTACGGCACGAAGGAACAGCAGGTCGAACACCTGCCCGCGATGCTCGGTGGCGGCCTGCTCGGCGCCTACTGCCTCTCCGAGCCGTCGTCCGGATCCGATGCCGCTTCCCTTCGTACGAAAGCCGTCCGGGACAGCGACCAGTGGGTGATCACCGGCACCAAGGCCTGGATCACGCACGGCGGAGTCGCCGACTTCTACACCGTCATGGCGCGCACCGGCGAAGAGGGCCCGCGCGGGATCACGGCGTTCCTGGTCCCCGCCGACGCGGACGGCCTGAGCGCCGCGCCGCCGGAGAAGAAGATGGGCATGAAGGGCTCACCCACCGCGCAGGTCCACTTCGACGGGGTCCGGGTCGGCGACGGCCGGCGCCTCGGCGACGAGGGGGCGGGCTTCGCGATCGCCCTGTCCGCGCTCGACTCCGGGCGGCTCGGTATTGCGGCCTGCGCGATCGGTGTGGCCCAGGCGGCACTCGACGAGGCGGTCGGGTATGCCACCGGGCGGCAGCAGTTCGGGCGGCCGATCGCCGACTTCCAGGGCCTGCGCTTCATGCTCGCCGACATGGCGACCCAGATCGAGGCAGGGCGGGCGCTGTACCTGACAGCGGCCCGACTGCGCGACGCCGGACGGCCGTTCGCCAAGCAGGCGGCCATGGCCAAGCTGCACTGCACCGACACCGCGATGAAGGTGACCACCGACGCCGTCCAGATCCTCGGCGGGTACGGCTACACCGCGGACTTCCCGGCCGAGCGGTACATGCGCGAGGCCAAGGTCCTGCAGATCGTCGAGGGCACGAACCAGATTCAGCGGATGGTCATCGCCCGTCACCTAGCGGGTCCCGAGACCCGCTGAACTGGCCCCGCGCGACCTGGGGTGCCGCCAGTCGGACCCACTCCGGGTCGTGGTGCCCCGGGAGGGTGCGGCCGCGGTCGGCCCAGGTACGCATCAGGTCGCGGTAGATGGGTGGGTCCTGGGTCGGGGGCGGGGCGAGCGGAACCGATTCTGCGGGTGGAGTGACGTAGGGAGGGGGAACGAACACTCGGCGCTGACGCCCGGTCGTTGAATATGTGGGGGTCATACCAGGGCAACGCGGAGGTCGGTGGACAGGTCACCGGTGTCCGGATTCGGGCGTGAGTTCGCGGACGTCCGGCAGTACGGCTCGTGGACGTCCGGCCGCGCATCTGGCCTCCGGAAGCTGTCTGACGTACCGTCAGCCCAGCCGCCGTGAGGGAGGTTGGCCGTGACCGACGACCGCCCGATACCGCTCGACGAGTACCCCGTGCACCAGGTGCCCCTGTCGATGAAGCACGTGGCGACCGGGGACCGCAACGCCTACGACCGCTGCATCTTCCACGTGTTCGACCACGCGGGACGGGCGCTGCTGATCCTGGGGCTCGGGGTCTACCCGAACCTGGGGGTGATCGACGCGTACGCGACCCTGCGCGTCGGGGACACCCTGCACGCGGTGCGCGCCTCGGACGCGCTGCGGGACGAGACCCGGATGGCGCCGGCCGTCGGCCCCCTGCGCATCCTCGTCGAACGGCCGCTCAGGGACTTCGTCCTGAGCTGCGAGGCGGCCACGGACGACCCGGACGGGCTGTCGTACGAGATCCACTGGTCGGCGGACTTCCCGGCCCTCTGGGAGCCGCACCACGTCCAGCGGCGGGGCGGCCGGCTGACGTTGGAGGGCAAGCGTTTCGTGCAGGCGGGCCACTGCGACGGCTGGATCCGCGTCGGCGGACAGGAGACGCGTGTGGACGCCGGCTCCTGGACCGGGACCCGCGACCGCAGTTGGGGCGTGCGGCCCGTCCCCGGTGAGGAGGGCGGCCGGTTCGCCGAGGAGCACCCGACGCAGGGCTTCCACTGGCTCTGGTGCCCGGTCCGCTTCGAGGACCGCTTCCTGATGGTGATCGTCCAGGAGGACGCCGACGGGTACCGCTCGCTGAACGACGCGACCCTCGTCCGCCCCGGCCACCCCGACCGCCAACTCGGCTGGCCCCAGCCCGAGATCACCTACCGCTCCGGCACCCGCCACCCGGAACGCGCGCTCATCCACCTCGCCGACGTCCGCAAGCCGCTGGAGCTGGACGTGGAGGTCCTCACCTCCTCCCCGCTCGCGATCGGCGCCGGCTACCCGCCCGCCGACGACTGGCAGCACGGCACCTGGCGCGGCCGCGGCTGGACCGATCGCCGTACCTACGACCTCGCACGGCCGCATCCCCTGGCCGC
This sequence comes from Streptomyces fulvoviolaceus, assembly GCF_000718165.1. GTDB lineage: Bacteria > Actinomycetota > Actinomycetes > Streptomycetales > Streptomycetaceae > Streptomyces > Streptomyces fulvoviolaceus. Next base: position 21,831 of record NZ_JOEY01000042.1, read on the forward strand.
GTACGGCGTCACCGACCACGCCGCCCGCTTCCGGCTGGACGGCCGGGTCGGACACGGCATCTTCGAGCACGGCTCGTTCGGCAGGCACGACCCGAGCGGGTTCACCGGCTTCGACTCGGTTGCGCCATAAGGGGGTTGGCCACATGGCCACGGCACCCCGGCCCCGCACCAGCACCCGCGACCCGGAGGAACTCGCCCACCGCCTCACCGGCTGGCTCGGCACCCGCCTGCCCGGCGCGAAGGCCGTGGGCGTGACCGTCCCCGCGTCGAACGGAATGTCCAGCGAGACCCTGCTCTTCGACATCGAGCACCCCGAACCACCCCTGCGTGCCTGCGCGTTGAGGCTCGCGGCGGACCCGGCGGCGTACACCGTCTTCCCGGTGTACGACATGGTCCGCCAGTACCGCACGATGCGCGTCGTGGGGGAGTGCTCGGACCTCCCGGTGCCGAGGGTGCGGTGGCTGGAGGAGGACCCCGGACCACTCGGAGCGCCGTTCTTCGTCATGGAGCGCGTCGAGGGGCGCGTGCCGCCGGACGTCATGCCCTATACGTACGAGGGCAATTGGCTGCACGCGGCGAGCGACGCGGAGCGCGAGCGCCTGGAGGCGGCCACGATCGGGCTGTTGGCCCGCCTGCACGACCAAGTACCCGTGAAGGAGGCCGAGTTCCTCACGCTTCCGGGTGAAGGCGATGCGCTGCGCCGCCACGTCACCGCCCAACGCGCCTACTACGCCTGGGTGGTTGACGGGCTCGCCCCGTCACCGCTCATCGAGGAGGCCTTCGACCGGCTGGAGGCACTCTGGCCCACGGATCCGGGCATGCCCGTACTCAACTGGGGCGACGCGCGCATCGGGAACGTCGTCTACGACGGCTTCGACCCCGTGGCCGTACTCGACTGGGAGATGGCGGCCCCGGCCCCGCGCGAGGTCGACCTCGGCTGGACCGTCTACCTGCACCGCTTCTTCCAGGACCTGACGGTCGCCTTCGGCCAGCGCGGGCTCCCGGACTTCCTGCGCCGCGACCGGATCGAGACGCGGTACGCCGAACTCACCGGCCACACCCCGCGCGACATGGACTTCTACACGCTGTACGCCGCGCTGCGGCACGCGATCGTCATGCTGCGCGTCGCCTACCGCCAGGCGCACTTCGGCGAAGTGGCCGTCCCGGCGGATCCGGACACACTGATCCTGCACCACGGCAGCCTGCGAGCCATGGTGCAGGGCAACTACTGGGATTGAGCGAGGCGGCTCAGGCGGCCGCGCGGCGCATCACCGGCACGCGCATGGGGCGCGAACCCGGGCCGCCGACGTGCGAGAAGGGCTGCGTCCGCCAGTCGAGCCCCTGAGGGAGCGTCAACAGGAGGGCGGTGTCCTGCTCCTGGGGCTCCGCGGACTCGTCCGCGGACCGGGCGTCGGACGCCTTGCGGCCCGTACCGGCGCAGACCGTGAGCCCGAACGGGTTCCACGGCGAGGCGCACAGCGCGTGCTCCGGCAGGACCTCCTCGTCCGCCAGCAGGGCGATGGGCTGCGCGCAGTCCGGGCAGATCACCCGGTACATCTCGAAGGTGTCGTACGCGTCGAGTTCGTCGTCGAAGGCGTCGGGTTCGACGCCCTCCGGCTCGGGCTCGACGACGGCCTGGAGTCGCTTGGGTGCGGTACGACCAGGGCGCTTAAGACTCTGCATATTGGGTTCTCCCCCTCGGGCTGGGCCGTGACGGCACTGCGGCCTCGACCACAGCAAGCACTTCCCGCCCCGTCTCGGCGGTAATCACGAGAACATCACGGAGGCCCTCACGGGGGTGTGGTCTTCGTCACATGCCACTCGCAGGTGCCCGGCGCGGTCGTTTTGTCCCTCAGACGGCTCACAGGTAGCTCTCGGCCACATCACGAACCGGGCATGACCTGGACCGCTCAGGTATCCGTGGAGATCAGCCGCACTGTAGGTTCTTGCGCCATGGAGGAGCTGGACCGACAAATCGTGCAGCTGCTCGTCAAGGACGGGCGGATGAGCTACACAGACCTGGGCAAGGCCACGGGCCTGTCCACGTCGGCCGTGCACCAGCGGGTGCGGCGGCTGGAGCAGCGTGGCGTCATCCGCGGTTACGCCGCGGTCGTCGACTCCGAGGCGGTGGGGCTGCCCATGACCGCGTTCATCTCGGTGAAGCCGTTCGATCCCAGTGCCCCGGACGACATTGCGGATCGCCTCGCGGGTGTGCCCGAGATCGAGGCCTGCCACAGCGTCGCGGGCGACGAGAACTACATCCTGAAGGTGCGGGTGGCCACGCCGCATGAGCTGGAGGAACTGCTCGCGCGGCTGAGGTCGCTGGCGGGGGTCTCGACGCGGACAACGGTGGTGCTGTCGACGCCGTACGAGGCGCGGCCGCCGCGGATCTGATCGCCGCCGTTCAGATGTCGGTCGGTTCTCGGGCGCGGGCCCGGTGGGGGCTGGTCGCGCCCACGCGGCGGAGCCGCATATTGGTACAGCCCCGCGCTCCTTAGGGCGTTGCCGGTGCCCCCTGTTCGGAGTGGCCCCGGACAGGCGCGAGACTGGTCCCCATGAGTGAGCGTAGCCCCGAGCCCCAGACCGTCCTTCTCCGTCGCGGCGAGGTCCACAGCCCCGCCGACCCCTTCGCCACCGCGATGGTCGTGGAGCGCGGACAAGTCGCCTGGGTCGGCTCGGAAGGTGCCGCGGACGCCTTCGCGGACGGCGTCGACGAAGTGCTCGACCTCGACGGCGCGCTGGTCACCCCCGCGTTCACCGACGCCCACGTGCACACCACGTCCACCGGCCTCGCCCTCACCGGCCTCGACCTGTCCGACGCGCCCTCCCTGGACGCGGCCCTGGCCCTCGTACGGGACTTCACGGCCGCCCGCCCGAACGACCGTGTGCTGCTCGGCCACGGCTGGGACGCCTCCCGCTGGGCGGGAGGCCGCCCCCCGACGCGCGCCGAGCTCGACGAGGCCACCGGCGGCCGCCCGCTGTACCTGAGCCGTATCGACGTGCACTCGGCGGTCGTCACGACGGCCCTGCTCGACATGGCGTCCCTGGGGCCCGTGGACGGCCCGCTCACCGCCGACGTCCATCACGCGGTACGTGCCACCGCCCTGGGCTCCGTCGCGCCCGCCCAGCGCGTCGAGGCCCAGCGCGCCGCTCTCGCCCATGCCGCCTCCCTCGGCATCGGCACCGTCCACGAGTGCGCGGGCCCCGAGATCTCCTCCGAGGACGACTTCACCGGGCTGCTGCGGCTGTCCGGTGAGGAACCGGGTCCGCGCGTCGTCGGGTACTGGGCCGAACAGGATGTCGAGAAGGCACGGGAGCTCGGCGCCGTCGGCGCGGCCGGCGACCTCTTCGTCGACGGCGCCCTCGGCTCGCACACCGCTTGCCTGCACCAGCCCTACACCGACGCGGGCCACACCGGCACCGCCTACCTGGACGCCGCGGCCGTCGCCGCCCACGTCGTCGCCTGCACCGAGGCGGGCCTCCAGGCGGGCTTCCACGCCATCGGAGACGCCGCGGTGACCACCGTGGTCGACGGCGTCCGCGCAGCCGCCGAGAAGCTCGGCCTCGCCCGCGTCCGCGCCGCCCGCCACCGTGTCGAGCACGCCGAGATGCTCACGCCCGAGACGATCGCGGCCTTCGCCGAGCTGGGCCTGACCGCGTCCGTCCAGCCCGCCTTCGACGCGCTGTGGGGCGGCGAGGAGGGCATGTACGCCCAGCGCCTGGGCGTGGACCGGGCGCGCTCCCTGAACCCCTTCGCGGCCCTGCTCCGCGCCGGCGTCCCGCTCGCCTTCGGCTCGGACAGCCCGGTCACGCCCCTCGACCCCTGGGGCACGGTCCGTGCCGCGGCCTTCCACCACACTCCCGAGCACCGCGTCTCCGCGCGCGCCGCGTTCACGGCGCATACGCGCGGCGGCTGGCGGGCCGTCGGCCGGGACGACGCGGGTGTCCTGGTGCCCGGCGCCCCCGCGGACTACGCCGTGTGGCGCACCGACGAGCTCGTCGTCCAGGCCCCCGACGACCGGGTCGCCCGCTGGTCGACCGACCCCCGCTCCGGCACTCCGGGTCTGCCCGACCTGACGCCGGGCCACGACCTCCCCGTCTGCCTGCGCACCGTGGTGGGCGGCCGGACGGTCTTCGTACGGCCGGGCGAGTGATCTCCGGGGGTGGCGCGGCCCCGATCGGCCGCCCCGTACCGTCGCGCGACCTGCGTATCCTCCGCACTGACCAGCGCATTGACGGAAGACCCGCAGGTCAAACGGCTGTTGACAGGCAATAGCAGGGGGCCGGTAGGTTCGGCCGAGTCCACCACCGGACGCCCGACCGGGAACCTCCGCCTCTTCGTCGCAGCGCCGCTGGGTCAGGGACGGTGTGCCGCACCGGCGCACCGCCACTGGGAGCCAGGCTCAGCGCCCGCGCCACGGCGACGGAACGTTCCGGCCGGTCGGGAAGGTGTGACCCGGGTGGGGCCCGGGCGCTCAGTAGACAACGGCTTTCGGTCGATCCGCAGCCAGCGGGTCCCAGGTCGGCCCGAAGGGCGCCGGGCCCCCATCCGCAGCACACAGCTCCTGAGACACAGGTACCGAAAAGCGCAGTCTTACCCCACTCTTGTGGAAACGACACCACCATACGAACGGCTTGTCGCGTCATAGCAGGCGGCGGCCACTATGGTGGACCCCTGCGTACGGACTTGAAGGGGCAGCAGTGAACGACGGCGACGGGACCCTCGCGGCACAAAATCCGGGGAGGAAATTCGGCCCGCTCGGCACGGCGTTGGTGATCATCCCGACCTACAACGAGGCGGAGAACATCAAGGCCATCGTCGGCCGCGTTCGCAAGGCCGTCCCCGAGGCGCACGTGCTCGTGGCCGACGACAACAGCCCTGACGGCACCGGCAAGCTCGCCGACGAACTGGCCGTCGACGACGACCAGGTCCAGGTCCTGCACCGCAAGGGCAAGGAGGGCCTCGGCGCCGCCTACCTCGCGGGCTTCCGCTGGGGCATGGAGCACGGCTACGGCGTCCTGATCGAGATGGACGCCGACGGGTCCCACCAGCCCGAGGAACTGCCCCGCCTGCTGACCGCGCTCAAGGGCGCCGACCTGGTCCTCGGCTCCCGCTGGGTACCCGGCGGCCGGGTCGTGAACTGGCCCAAGTCCCGCGAGTTCATCTCCCGCGGCGGCAGCCTCTACTCCCGTATCGCCCTCGACCTCCCCCTCCGCGACATCACGGGCGGCTACCGCGCCTTCCGCACCGAGACCCTCCAAGGCCTCGGCCTCGACGAGGTCGCCTCCCAGGGCTACTGCTTCCAGGTCGACCTGGCCCGCCGCGCGGTCAAGGCCGGCTACCACGTCGTAGAGGTCCCCATCACCTTCGTCGAGCGCGAGCACGGCGACTCCAAGATGAGCCGCGACATCCTTGTGGAGGCCCTGTGGCGGGTCACCACGTGGGGCGTGGGGGAGCGGGTCGGCAAGATCGTGGGCCGGGGCAGGCCTTCACAGCAGTAGTGACGGGGAGAGCCCTCACAGTCGTAGCACCACGACTTCACAGTCGCGGTTGATCATTCCCTTATCCCGTGCTGAGCCGGTCCCAGGCACACTGGAAGCATGACGACTGGCGCTCCGACTCCCACGTATCCCGCCCGGCCCCGGCGTTCCCGGTTGCGCACCTTCCTGCCGCTGGGCATCGCCGCCTGGCTGGTGCTGGAGATCTGGCTGCTGACCGTGGTCGCGGGCGCGACCGGCGGTTTCACGGTGTTCCTGCTGCTGCTCGCCGGCTTCGTGCTCGGCTCGGTGGTCATCAAGCGGGCCGGCAGGCGCGCCTTCCAGAACCTCAACGAGGCGGTGCAGCGGGGCGGGGCCCCGTCGACCGCGAACGGCAGCGGCAATGGGCTGATGATGCTGGGCGGCCTGCTCCTCATGATCCCCGGCCTGGTCTCCGACGCGGTGGGCCTGCTCCTGCTGCTCCCGCCGGTCCAGAAGGCCATCGGCCGCTTCGCGGAACGTACGGTCGAGCGCAAGCTGCGCGAGGCCGCCCCGGGCACCCTGGGCGATGCCTTCCAGCAGGCCCGTATGCACCGTCCCGACGGCAAGGTGGTCCCGGGCGAGGTCGTCCGGGACGAGCCCGGAGACGGCCCGCAGGAGCCGAGGCCGCCGCTGACGCGCTGAGCCTGGCGGTCGCCCCAAGCACAAAACCGCGGGCGCCGTACGTGAGTGACTCACGTACGGCGCCCGCGGTACTTGCGTGCGGTGTTTGTTCCGCTCCGGCCTGGCCGGGACTAGGCCGACTTCCGGCTGTCCCGGGGATGAACAGCGATGTTCATCGCACCGGAGCGCAGTACGGCCAGACGCTCCTCGAGGACCTCTTCGAGTTCCTCTCGGGTGCGTCGTTCCATCAGCATGTCCCAATGCGTACGCGCGGGCTTGGCCTTCTTCTCTTCAGGGCCGTCGCCGTCCACGAGGAGTGCCTGGGCCCCGCAGACCTTGCACTCCCACTCCGGCGGGATCTCCGCCTCGACCGAGAAGGGCATCTCAAAGCGATGTCCCTTCTCGCATGCGTACTCCACGGCCTGGCGCGGGGCCAGGTCGATGCCGCGGTCCGTCTCGTAGCTGGTCACCACGAGGCGCGTGCCGCGAAGAGCTCGCTCACTCATGAATCGTGCCTCCCGGGCTTGTCGCCCACAGGACAGGTGTCGCTGTCGTCGTCATCCGGTCAACGTCCGGTCGGCGGTAAAGATTCCCGTTCCGGGTCCCGTTCCGGGTCATGCGTCGCCCGTCGTAGCCGCCCCTTGTTGTACCCACCGGCGCCCGGTTTGTCACATCTGCTAGCAGATGTCACCCAGCGTTTCGGCATCTTTGACGCGCAGTAACGGTACGCCTGGCAGGCCAAACGCGTACACTACAGCGCTTTCGTGCTGAACGCTAAATCCTCTGCGGAACCGGATTGCCCGCGTCGCTGATCGCCTGCCGCACCGGAACCCGTGCGAGCAGCACGAATCCGATGACGAAGAAGGCCACCAGCGAGATGATCGCGTCGCGATAACTTCCGGTTAGCTGGTAGGTGATCCCGAACAGCAGCGGTCCCAGCCAGCTCATGCCCCGGTCGCTCATCTCGTATGCCGAGAAGTATTCGGCCTCCTTGCCGGGCGGCACGAGATGCGAGAACAGGGAGCGGGATAGGGCCTGGCTGCCGCCGAGGACGAGCCCGATGCCGGAGGCCAGCACGAAGAACCACACGGGCGCGCCGGCGGGCAGGAAGTACCCGGCCCCCAGCGTCACCGTCCACGCGACCAGCGAGCCGAGGATCGTGCGCTTGGCGCCGTACGTGCGGGCCAGCCGGCCCAGCGCCAGTGCCCCCACCACCGCCAGCACCTGGACGAGCAGCACCGCCGCGATGAGTGTCGACTGGCCGAGTCCCAGCTCCTCGGAGCCGTAGAGCGAGGCCTGGGAGATCACGGTCTGGATGCCGTCGTTGTAGATGAGGTACGCCAGCAGGAAGGCGAGCGTCAGGGGGTGGCGGCGCATGTCGCGGACGGTCGCGGCCAGCTGTCGGAAGCCGGGAGCCGTCGGCTTCCCCGTGGCCTTCGCCTCGGCGCGGCGGTCGCGCAGCCGTCGTAGCGGAATCAGGGCGAAGGCGCCCCACCACAGCCCGGCGGAGGCCAGGCAGATGCGGACCGCCGCGCTCTCCGAGAGTCCGAAGGAGTCGTGGCCGCTGTAGAGGACGAGATTCGCGACCAGCACCAGCGCGCCCGCCGCGTATCCGAAGGCCCAGCCCCGCGAGGAGACCGCGTCACGCTCCTCGGGCGAGGAGATCTGCGGGAGGTAGGAGTTGTAGAGCATCATCGCCACGGACTGGGCGGCGTTCGCGACGATCAGCAGGAAGCCGCCCAGCAGATAGCGGTCGCCGTCGAGGAAGAACATGCCCGTCGTCGCCGCGGCCCCGGTGTAGGCGGCCGCCGCCAGGAGTGGCTTCTTGCGGCCGGTGCGGTCGGCGGCGGCGCCCACCAGGGGCATCACCAGCACGGCCACGATCACCGACAGGGACACCGAGTACGCGAAGAACGATCCGGCGCGCACCGGGATGCCCAGGGGATGCACGAAGCCGTCCGCGTCCGCCGCCGACTCGGCGACCGACGTCAGATAGGGGCCCAGGAACACGGTGAGCACGCTCGTCGAGTAGACGGAGCAGGCCCAGTCGTAGAAGTACCAGCCGCGCTGTTCGCGCCGGCGCTCGGCGGCCTCGTCCGCCGAACCCGTCCGCACGGTGTCGGTGCCCACCCGTGCCCTCGCTTCCCCCGTGAAGGTGCCGTGCGCGGGTTGGCGGGTCGGCCGGGTCAGACCCAGACGCCGCGGTCCTCCATGACCTTGCGCAGTGTGTCGATGTGATCGGTCATGATGCCATCGACTCCCAGGTCCAGGAGCCGGTGCATGCGATCGGGTTCGTTGATGGTCCACACGTGTACCTGCAGCCCGCGCGCGTGGGCGGTGCGCAGGAAGCGGCGGTCCACCACCTGGATGCCCGACTGGGCCTCGGGCACCTGGGCGGCGACGGCGGAGCGGCGGAGCGCGGCCGGGACGCCCCACGAGCGCAGCCGCAGGTTGAGCACGCCCCGGGTGCCGTACGACGTCGCCAGGCGCGGCCCGGCCAGCCGCTGGGCGCGCACGACCCGCGCCTCGGAGAAGGAGCCGATGCAGATCCGGTCCCAGGTGCCCGTGCGCTCGATCAGCTCCAGGAGCGGGTGGAGCGCCGGCTCCGCCTTGAGGTCGACGTTCCAGCGTGCCTCGGGGAAGGTCTCCAGGAGTTCCTCGAAGAGCGGCACCGGCTCCTTGCCCGCCACGCGCGCGTGCCGTACGTCCGCCCAGGGCAGGTCCGCGATCCGGCCCGCGCCGTCGGTCACCCGGTCCAGGGTCGCGTCGTGGAAGGCGACCAGCTTGCCGTCCGCCGTGGCGTGGACGTCGGTCTCGAGGTACCGGTAGCCGGCCTCGATCGCCCGCCGGAACTGCAGCGCGGTGTTCTCCAGGCCGGCGGCCGCTCCGCCCCGGTGGGCGAAGGGGATCGGGCCGGGATGGTCGAGGTAGGGGTGGCGTATCCGCGAGGTCACGGTCGCAGTATCGCCCGCTGCGGTTGCCCCTTGGCAACGACCGTGCTGCCGTCGGATGCCGACGGAACGGCGAAAACCCGCAGGAACAGTTGCGCGAGTGGGCCGATGGACACGGCGTACAGAACGGTGCCGATGCCGATCGTGCCGCCCAGGACGAAGCCGGTCGCGACGACGGCCACCTCGACGGCCGTGCGCATCAGGCGGATCGAGCGGCCCGTGCGCTGGTGGAGCCCGGTCATCAGCCCGTCCCGGGGGCCCGGTCCGAAACGGGCGGCTATGTAGAGGCCGGTGGCGACTCCGTTGAGCACGATGCCGGCCACGAGAAGAGGAATCTGTACGGCCAGGGTGTGTGCCTCCGGGAGCGCGGCGAGGGTGCCGTCCATGGCGATGCCGACCACGAAGACGTTGGAGACCGTGCCGAGGCCCGGCCGCTGACGCAGGGGGATCCACAGGAGCAGCACCGCTGCGCCGACGAAGATCGACACGACGCCGATCGTCAGGCCGGTGAGCTCGGCGAGGCCCTGGTGCAGCACGTTCCAGGGCTCGAGGCCCAGGCCCGCCTGGACGAGAAGCGCCGAACTCGCCCCGTACAGCGCGAGACCGATGTACAGCTGGATCAACCGTCGCCCGAGACGGTTCTTCGTGGACAAGAAGTGCCCCCCTGTGGTGGTAGTGGCCTGATGCATGACACCCTGTGGCTTGGGTGGAAGCATCATCCATGGCCAATTCGGGGAAGGTGGACTGATTTACATGGCGCAGTGGACCTCGGCGATGGGGGCCGCGCAGCTCGCCCGGCTGCTCAACTCCCAGCAGGACCGCCCGGCGGGCCCCGGCACGCGCCGTCCGCCCGCCTATCGCGCGCTCGCCGACGGCATCCGGTTGCTGGTGCTGGAGGGCCGGGTGCCGGTCGCCGCCAGGCTGCCCGCCGAGCGGGAGCTCGCCCTGTCCCTGTCCGTCAGTCGTACGACGGTCGCGGCGGCCTACGAGGCCCTGCGCACCGAGGGATTCCTGGAGTCGCGGCGCGGCGCCGGCAGTTGGACCGCCGTGCCGGCCGGCAACCCGCTGCCCGCGCGCGGGCTGGAGCCGCTGCCGCCCGAGGCCCTCGGCTCGATCATCGACCTGGGGTGCGCGGCGCTGCCCGCCCCCGAGCCCTGGCTGACCCGTGCCGTGCAGGGCGCCCTGGAGGAACTGCCGCCGTACGCCCATACGCACGGCGACTATCCGGCCGGGCTGCCCGCGCTGCGGTCGATGATCGCCGAGCGGTACAGCGCCCACGGGATCCCGACCATGCCCGAGCAGATCATGGTGACGACGGGTGCGATGGGCGCGATCGACGCGATCTGTCACCTGTTCGCCGGTCGTGGCGAGCGCATCGCCGTCGAGTCGCCCTCCTACGCCAACATCCTCCAGCTGATGCGGGCGGCGGGCGCCCGGCTCGTGCCCGTGGCGATGGCCGAGGGGCTGACCGGCTGGGACATGGACCGCTGGCGGCAGGTGCTGCGGGACGCCGCGCCGAGGATCGCCTACGTCGTCGCCGACTTCCACAACCCGACCGGCGCGCTCGCCGGCGAGGACCAGCGGCGGCAGCTGGTGGAGGCGGCCCGCTCGGCGGGGACCGTGCTCGTGGCCGACGAGACGATGAGCGAGCTGTGGCTGGACCCGGAGGTCGAGATGCCGCGGCCTGTGTGTTCCTTCGATCCGGCGGGGTCGACCGTGGTCACCGTCGGGTCGGCCAGCAAGGCCTTCTGGGCGGGGATGCGCATCGGGTGGGTCCGGGCGGCACCGGACGTGATCCGCAGCCTGGTTTCCGCGCGGGCGTACGCCGATCTGGGCACGCCCGTGGTGGAGCAACTGGCCGTGAACTGGCTGTTCAGCACCGGGGGGTGGGCGCAGGCCGTGGAACTGCGGCGCGATCAGGCCCGGGAGAACCGGGACGCCCTGGTGGCGGCGGTGCGCAGGGAGTTGCCGACGTGGGAGTTCGAAGTGCCCAAGGGCGGGCTGACCCTGTGGGTGCGGGCCGGGGGGCTCTCGGGGTCGCGGCTTGCCGAGGCGGGGGAGCGGGTGGGCCTGCGGGTGCCGTCCGGGCCCCGCTTCGGGGTCGACGGGGCCTTCGAGGGGTATGTGCGGTTGCCGTTCACCGTGGGGGGCGCCGTGGCGGACGAGGCCGCGGCACGGTTGGCCGCGGCGGCGCGGATCGTGGAGAGCGGGGGGTCCGGGGGTGGAGAGGCGCCTCGGACGTTCGTGGCATGAACGGTGGTGGGGTTGGGCGGGGGCGGGTGTCGCTCGACTGCAACCAGGGGGGCGCCATACGGCTGAGGGCAGCTGTGCCTGCCTAAGGGGCGCGGGGAACTGCGCGACCAGCCCCCACCGGCCCGCATCCGGACGTCATGGCGCTTCGGCAGCCACCGTTTCCGCTTCCAGGGGGACCGTCTCCGCGTCCGCCGGGGTGGTCCGCGCCGGTAGCAGCGCCAGTACGGCCTGTCGGTCCGCGTCGCTCGTCGCCTCGTCGTAGGGGTCCGGCGTCGCCGGCACCTGAAGGCGATGGACCGGCCCCGTGCCCAGACGGGCGTACCCACGGCCGGGCGGAACCTGCGCGACCGGAGTCGTGTGCGGGGGCGTGCCCAGAACGGCTTCCAACTGGTCCGGCGTCGCCGGGCCGAGGACGACACGCGCGCGCGTGTGCTGTCGTACGGGCTCGCTCAGAGCCTCCGCGCTGTCGAACTGGTCGGCCACGACCACCGTGACGTTCGCCGCGCGGCCGTGCCGCAGGGGCACCTGAAGCAGGGACTGCGGGTCCTTGCGGTCGTCGGCGGCGGCGAGGTGGGCGAAGGCGCTCGGGCGGTCGAGCAGGATCCACAGCGGGCGCTTGGTGTCCTCCGGCGACGGGAGGCCCGCCTGACGGGCGCGGTTCGTGGAGATCAGGCGCCGCTCCGTCTCGGTGGCCGCCCATTCCAGGCTCGCCAGCGCGCCGGTCAGTCCGCACTCGACGGCCAGGACGCCGTCCCGGCCGGTCAGGCAGGCGTACTCGCCGGTGCCGCCGCCCTCGACGATCACCACGTCGCCGTACTGGAGTGCCTGCAGTGCGATCGAGCGCAGCAGGGTCGAGGTGCCGCTGCCCGGCTGGCCCAGGACCAGGAGGTGGGGCTCGGTGGAACGGATGCCGGTGCGCCAGACGACCGGCGGGACGTCGCGCTGCTCCTCCCCGTGGGTGAGGGGGAGCGTGCGCTGGACCTGGGTGGGGTCGGTGAAGCCGAGGACCGTCTCGCCGGGTGCGGTGACGAAGCGCTGGGCGGCGATGTCGGTGGGCAGCGGGGCGAGGACGACGACCGTGAGCTGGTTGCCCTCCTCGTCCCAGGTGAAGTGGTACTCGCGGCCGCGGCCCGACTTGGCGTGCAGCAGCTGCTCGATCCGGGCGCGGCAGTCGGCCTCGCCGTCGGTGAAGTACGCCGGATAGCGGATCACCAGGTGCGTGATGCGGCCGGTGCCGTCGAAGTCGTACGCGGGGAAGGCGTCCCCCCACTCGCCCCCGTGGGCGTACAGCGGGGCCGGGTCCTCGGCGGTCGAGAAGTACGGGACCAGCGCTTCGTACAGCGACTGGAGGCGCTGTGTCTGCGACTCGTCGGGTCCCTCGGGCGCCGACGGTGTGCGGTCCCGGCCCTGCCATGCTGCCGCCGCCATCAGGCTGATGACGGCGAGCAGCGGGCCGTACGGAACGAGCGCCACGACCAGGACCACCGAGGCCACCAGGAAAAGCAGCGGCCCGCGCTTGTCCTTGGGCGTGTCAGCCCACTTGCGCCGCCCGGCCGATGCCAGCCGGCGCAGACCTCGGGTGATCGTGATCAGCGGGTGGAGGACGTCGGTGGCGCTGTCGGCCGCCGTCCGGGCCAGCTCCCGGCTCCTGGCGATCTGTGCGCTGCCGTTGCTCAGAATGCGGGGGAGGGGGCGCCGGGCCACTGCTGTCTCCTGAAGGTGCGTACGGACGGGAGGAACGGCGTCAGAACGTGATGCCGCCGAGGAGGCTCGCCAGGCTCTCGCCGCCGGCCTTGATGCTCGGGGCGATGGCCGTGCTCGCGAGGTAGAAGCCGAACAGGGCCGAGACCAGGGCGTGGGACGCCTTGAGTCCGTCCTTGCGGAAGAAGAGGAAGACGATGATGCCGAGCAGCACCACACCTGAGATGGACAGGATCATTTGAGTTCTCCTGGTTCGTGGGGACAGTCACCATGAGTACTTCCAGGATCACAGGATGTATCCATACGATAAAAGGTGCAACTGGGTGAATTCCCGTGGATTTCACCCTGGTGGAGGAGTGTTGAGCGCCTCCTGAGCAGGCCGTTGCCCCGGGTGGAGTCGTGGTGATCTTTGCCTGGCGGGTGTCCGGTCATGTGTGGCGGAAGCCAGTACCCTTGCGATTCACCTGAACGGTTGTAACGAGAGGCGGACCGGCCGATGACTGAAGCCCCCGACCCCGAGGTCGTGGAGCTGGCGACCAAGATCTTCGATCTGGCCCGGCAGGGGCAGACCGAGGCGCTCGTGGCGTACGTCGACGCGGGCGTTCCGGCCAACCTCACCAACGACCGTGGTGACTCCCTGGTGATGCTCGCCGCCTACCACGGCCACGCCGACGCCGTGCGCGCGCTGCTCACCCGGGGTGCCGAGGCGGACCGGATCAATGACCGGGGTCAGACCCCGCTCGCCGGGGCCGTCTTCAAGGGTGCTGAAGACGTCATCAAGGCGCTTCTGGAGAGCGGTGCCGACCCGGCCGCGGGGACCCCGTCGGCCGTCGACACCGCTCGGATGTTCGGCAAGACGAATCTGCTTGAATTGTTCGGCGCACACTGATCCGGATGCTCTGACCAGGTAAAACACGGAAAACGGGGGAGGCGGTAACTGGCCGCCGAAATTTCGGTCGCGGCAGATGGAACTGCCGAGTCATCATGACGTCGTGGTTCACGGACGTGATGGCTGGGCAGATGTTGCCGCACCGCGCGGACCGTGATGCGGTCCGCATGGGCCACCGACGAGAGGCAGAGGAAGATGGCTTACAGCAAGCAGGAAACGGCGGGCGCCCCGACGTGTTGGCACGCGGCCAGGTAATGCACGTCCCCGGTTGCGTCGACGCTTGATGTGAGGCTGTTTCCCATGTTCGATCCGGTCATAGCGCCCAGCGGTACGCTGCTCGGCCTGCTTCAGCGGGGCCGCGGCGACGGCACACTGCACGCGCTCACCGCCCCGCGCGCCGAGGCGCTCGCGGCGCTCAACCACTGCGTGCTGCGCGACCCCCGCCACGACTGGCAGGTGGAGAACCGCTCGCTGTACTACGCCCGTCTCTACCTCGACCTGAACGGCGAGCTGGACGAGATCGAGGCGCATCTCTTCGACGTCGAGGACGTCTTCGACACCGAGGAGTCCCGCACGGGGCTCGCCCTCGCGGTCCTCGGTCACCTCGCCTCCTACGGCAGGCGCGACGCGCTCGAACTGCTGCGCAGGTACGCCGCCTCCGGCGCCAACTGGGCCTGGGCGCTGGACGAACTGGCGCTGCGCGACGACGACGCCGGGCTGCGTGCCCTGGCGGCGCCCGTGCTGGCCCGCTTCGCGACCGACGCCGAGGGCGAGGCCGAGCTGGCCACCGTCGTGCGCGACGCCTTCGAACCCCGGCCCTGGCGGCTGTGGGCCGACGATCCGCGCGAATCGATCGCCACGCGCGTGCGTGCCGCTCAGGAGACCGGCTGCTTCGACCGCTGGCAGCGGCAGATGCGACCTACCGGGCCCCGTCCGGGGTGGAGCGTGCAGGCCGTCTTCGAGTGGGCTCAGCAGGGTATGGACCGTGGCGCCGCGCTGCATGTGCCCGCCGCCCGCTGCCTCACGGCCGTCGCCGGCCCCGAGGACCGGCCCGAGATCCTCGCCGCCGCCAAGGACGGCACCGACGGAGCCCGCTGTACCGCTCTGCGCTATCTCGCCGACAGCAATGATCCGGGTGCCCTCGACCTGATCGAGGCTGCCGTGGTCACCGGCTCGACAGCCGTCGTGGAGGCCGCCGTCGACGCCTTCGAGCGCATGCGCAGCGTCGCCGCCGTCGACCGGGCGCGCGGCTGGGCCCGCCGGCCCGACCCGCTGGGCGCCGCCGCCGGACGCATGCTCTCCTGCCGGGGCGCGGCCCAGGACAAGGACCTCGTCCTCGCGGCACTCCGGGAGGCCGTGCGGGGCGAAGGCCCCGACGCACCGACCCTGTGGACCCTCGTCGACGGCACCGGGCGGCTCGGCATCGCCTGCGCTGCACCCGTGCTCCGCCATATCTACCGAGAGACGGCCTCGTCCCATCTCCGCGGCCGCGCAGCCCGCGCGCTCGCCGCAACCGACCCCTCCTTCGCCACCGGCTTCGCCGTCGAGTGCCTCTGGGACTGCGAGGAGACCACCCGCGAGATCGCCGCCCGGCACGCCGAGACCGGTGACGCCAGGGTCGTCGAGCGGCTCCGCCGGCTCGCTGCGGATCCGGCCGAGGAGGCCGAGGTCCAGACGGCCGTTCGTAGCCGGATCGGGCCCGATTCCTCGGCTGTGTGAACACGGGGTGACCCGCGGGTCAGGCGCGCATGGACGTGGCCTGACCTGCCCGGGTGTGCAGCGGAACGCTCATGGGACGTTCCTCCTTCGGAAAGATCCACGTTGACGCGGGCACGTCCAGTACGGCGACAACACGGGTATGCGTGTCGTCATCGTGACCGAATCCTTTCCCCCCGATGTGAACGGCGTGGCCCACTGCGCGCTCCAGACCGCCCGGCACCTCGTAGATCGCGGTCACTCTCCGCTCGTCGTCGCACCGGCCACCGCGGCCGGTACCGGGCCCGGGGCCGATGCCCTGGCGCCGTGCCCTGTCGTCCGTGTCCCCTCCCTACCGCTCCCGGGCTACCCCCAGGTCCGCGTCGCCCTCCCCAGCCGGCGCGTGGCCGCGGCGATCGTCGAGCACCGTGCCGACGTCGTCCACCTGGCCAGCCCCTTCATCCTCGGCGTCCGCGGCATGGCGGCCGCCGCCCGGCTCGGCATCCCCGCCGTGGCCGTCTACCAGACCGACCTCGCCGGATACGCCCGCACCTACGTCCACGCGGGCGAGGCGGCAGCCTGGCGCCGCATCCGCTCCGTCCACGCCGCCGCCGACCTCACCCTCGCCCCGTCCAGCGCCGCCCTGCACGACCTGGAGACGCACGGTGTGCCCCGGGTGAAGCTGTGGGCGCGCGGCGTCGACACCGCCCGCTTCCGTCCCGAACTGCGGGACGAGACGCTGCGCCGTGAACTCGCCCCGAACGGCGAGCTGATCGTCGGCTACGTCGGCCGGCTCGCCCCCGAGAAGCAGGTCGAGCTCCTGGCGGACGCCTCCCGCCTGGAGGGCGTCCGGGTCGTGGTGGTGGGCGACGGGCCGAGCCAGCCCAACCTTGAGCAGGCCATGCCGGGCGCGGTCTTCCTGGGCCGCCGCACCGGCGACGAACTCGCCCGGATCTTCGCCTCGTTGGACCTCTTCGTGCACACCGGTCCCTTCGAGACCTTCTGCCAGACCGTGCAGGAGGCCATGGCGAGCGGCGTGCCCGTCGTCGCCCCCGCCGCCGGCGGCCCGCTCGACCTGGTCGCCCATGGGCGCACCGGGCTCCTGGTCCCGCCGCGCGACGCGGCCGCCGTACGGGACGCCGTCTGGTCCCTGTCCGCCGATCCCGGGCTGCGGGCCGCCTACGGCACCGCCGCGCGGGCGATGGTCGAGGGGCGCACCTGGGCCGCAGTCGGCGACCAGCTGATCGGGCACTACGCGTCCGTGCTCGCCACGCGGAATACGGTGATGGCGGCATGAGCGCCTTGCGAATAGTGCGGCTGGCCAACTTCGTCGCACCGGCCTCCGGCGGACTGCGCACCGCCCTGCGCGAGCTCGGCAAGGGCTTCAAGGCCGCCGGCCACGACCCCGTGCTCATCGTGCCCGGCGAGCGCGTGAGCGACCGTGAGACCGAGCAGGGACGGGTGATCACCCTGCCCGGCCCGCTGTTGCCCGGCACCGGCGGCTACCGCGTCCTCGCCGACAAGCGGCGGGTGGCCCGGCTGCTGGAGGAACTGGCGCCCGACCGGCTGGAGGTCTCCGACCGCACGACGCTCAGGTGGACCGGCAAGTGGGCGCGACGGGCCCGGGTGCCCGCCGTGATGGTCTCCCACGAGACCGCCGACGGTGTGCTCCGCACCTGGGGTCTGCCGGAGGAGGCGGCCCGGCGTGCCGCCGACGCCCTCAACACCCGTACGGCGCACACGTACGCGCGCGTGGTGTGCACCACGGAGTTCGCCGAGCGGGAGTTCGTGCGGATCGGGGCACGCAACGTCGTACGGGCGCCGCTGGGCGTCGACCTGGTGGCGCGGCACCCCGCGCTGCGCGCCCCCGGGCTGCGGGCCGTCCACGCGCGCGAGGACGAGGCGCTGCTCGTCATGTGCTCCCGGCTGTCCGTCGAGAAGCGGCCCGGCACCGCGCTGGACGCCCTGGAGGCGTTGGTACGGCGCGGTCGGCGGGCGGTGCTGGTGGTGGCAGGGGACGGGCCGCTGCGGGCGCGGCTGGAACAGCGGGCGCGCGAGCGCGGGTTGCCGGTCACTTTCCTCGGGCACGTCTCCGACCGTGGGCTGCTCGGCGCGCTCCAGGCCTCCGCCGACGTGTGCCTGGCGCCGGGGCCCGCCGAGACGTTCGGGCTCGCGGCCCTGGAGGCGATGGCCTGCGGTACGCCCGTGGTGGCGAGTGCGTCCTCCGCGCTCTCGGAGGTGATCGGCTCCGCCGGGGCCGTCGCCGCGGACCACGGCGAGGCCTTCGCGGACGCCGTGGACATGCTCCTCGACCGTCCCGCGGCCCAGCGCCGGGAGTCCGCACGCGCGCGTGCGGAGTGCTTCGGGTGGGGAACGGCGGTCGAGGCGTTCCTCGCCGCGCACGACGCGGTGACGGCCGTACGGCCCGGGGTGCCTGGGGGCGTCGCATGAGAGCCCCGCGTTTCGTCGCCCTCGGCGACTCGCTGACCGAAGGCGTGGGCGATCCCGTCGGCGAGGGGTGGCGCGGCTGGGCCGCACTGCTCGCCGGCGGGCTCGGCGAGGGGGAGGTGGCCTTCACCAACCTCGCGGTGAGCGGATCGCAGACGCGGGATGTCCTGGAACGGCAGCTGCCCGCGGCGCTCGCCCTGCGGCCGGACATCGCGTCCGTCGTCGTCGGCGTCAACGACACCCTGCGCTGCACGTTCGACATCCATGCCGTGGCCGCGCGGCTCGACCGCGTGTACGCGGCCTTCGCTGAACAGGGCGCCGTCCTGCTCACGGCATGCCTGCCCGACCCCGGCACGATGCTCGGGCTGCCGGGCGCGCTGGCGCGTCCGCTGGCCCGGCGGCAGCGGGCGGTCAACACCGTGGTGCACGCGCTGTCCGAGCGGTACGGGGCCGTGCATTTGCATGCGGCCGAGGGGACTTGGACCACTGACCGTGCGATGTGGAGCGCGGATCGGTTGCATCCCAGCGAACGGGGGCACCGGCAACTGGCCGCGCGGGCTCATGCGTTGCTGGCGGAGCGGGGGCTTGCGACGGGGACGGCTCCCTCGCCCGAGCCCGAGTTTCCGGTGCCCACCAAGTCGGCGAGCCTGTTGTGGCTGGCCACGGCGGGTACGGGGTGGGTGGTGCGGCGTTGTACCGATCTGCTGCCGCAGTTGCTGACGCTTGCCGCGGATGAGATGCGGCATCGCGCGCGGGGGACTAGTGCGCGGCTTGATCTGCGGGCCTCCGCGGCGGTGTCTGCGGCACTCGCCGCGCTGTCGGTGGCGTCGGGGGAGCAGCAGGTGGAGGCGGCTTGAGGGGTCGTTGGCGGGTGCGGGTGCGTGGGGGCTGGTCGCGCAGTTCCCCGCGCCCCTATGAGGGCGTTAGCGGCTGCGTACCTTGATGAAGCGCACCGGGGTTCCCGGTACCGCCTGGGCCGCTGCCGGCAGGTCTGGCTCGCGGACTACCCCGATCACCGGATAGCCCCCAGTGGTCGGGTGGTCCGCCAGGAAGACGACGGGTCTGCCGTCCGGCGGGACCTGAACCGCGCCCAGCACCATGCCCTCGCTGGGGAGTTCGCCCTTGAGCGTCCTCTCCAGGGCCGGGCCTGCCGTGCGTAGTCCGATGCGGTTGCTCGCTGAGGACACTCGGAACGTGCGGGTGGTGAAGGTGCGTACCGCCTCGGGTGCGAACCAGTCGTCTCGGGGGCCGAGTGTGACGCGTAGGACGAGTTCGGTCGGGGGCGCCGGCTGCGGAGCGACGTCCACGCGTGCGTGGAGCTCGTCCGGGGTGCCCAGGGGCAACACCGTGCCGTCCGTGAGCGGTGCCGGGCCGAGGCCTGACAGCAGGTCCGTGGAGCGGCTGCCGAGGACCGGCTCGACGGCGATTCCTCCGGAGACGGCCACGTAGCTGCGTAGCCCTGAGAGGGACGGTCCGACATCCAGGAGTGACCCGGCAGGCACGCGCACCGGTGCGGCCCAGGCTGCCGGACGGCCGTCCACCGTGACCGGGCAGGGCGCGCCCGCGACAGCCACGGTGACCGTCGAACGCGGGCGTACTGCACAGCCGTTGAGCGTGGTCTCCAGGACGGCCGCCTCGGACCGGTTGCCGACCAGGCGGTTGGCGAGGGCGGCCGCGGGTCCGTCCAGAGCCCCGGAGCGGGGTACGCCGAGGTGGGCGTGCCCGGGGCGCCCTTGATCCTGGACGGTGGTCAGCGCCCCGGACCGTACGACGGCGAGCGCGCGGTCGGTCACGCCGCCCCCACCGGCACGAAGCGCACGCGCGTGCCCGGCGAAAGGAGTGCGGCCGGTACGCGCGCGTGGTCCCACAACACCGTGTCGGTGGTGCCGATCAGCTGCCAGCCGCCCGGCGAGGAGCGTGGGTAGACGCCGGTGTACGGGCCCGCCAGGCCCACCGACCCGGCCGGGACAGCCGTGCGCGGGGTTGCCCGGCGCGGGATGTCGAAGCGCGTCGGCAGACCGGTGAGGTAGCCGAAACCCGGGGCGAATCCGCAGAAGGCGACGGTGAATTCGGTGTCCGCGTGGATGCGAGCCACCTCCTCCTCGCGGATACCCCAGTGGGCGGCGACATCGGCCAGGTCCGGGCCGTCGTAGCGCACCGGGAGCTCGACGACGTCACGCGCGCGTGGGGGAGCGGGCGGTACGTCGGAGGCGGTCAGTTCGGATGCCAGACGGGCCGGATCGTCGAGGCCGTCGAGGAGGACCGTGCGGGCCGCGGGCACGATCTCGCGGACCGACAGCGAGCCCTCCGCGCGGCGGCGCACCAACTCGGCGTGCAGGGCCTGGGCCTCGTCGCCCGAGGCCACCTCGACGAGCAGGGCACCGTCACCGACCGGCAGCGCCCTCATACGAAGGCCTCCACCCGGACGCCCGACGCCTCCAGCCGCTCCCGGACCCGGCGGGCCAGCTCCACGGCCCCCGGGGTGTCCCCGTGCACGCACAGGGAACGCGCTGTGACCTCGATGCGGGAGCCGGAGTGGGAGGCGACCGCACCGTCCCGGGCCAGGCCAAGCGAGCGCTCCACCACCGCCTCCGGGTCGGTGACCACGGCGCCGTCCTGTCCGCGCGGCACCAGAGTGCCCTCCTCGGTGTACGCGCGGTCCGCGAACGCCTCCGTGACGGTCGGCAGCCCCGCCTTCCCGGCCACGTCCAGCAGGCGCGAACCGGGCAGCCCGAGCACGGGCAGCGTGGCGTCCGCGAGGAGCACGCCGTCGACGACCGCGCCGGCCTGCTCCTCGTCGTGCACGACCCGGTTGTAGAGCGCGCCGTGCGGCTTGACGTACGACACGCGCGTGCCCGCCGCCCGCGCGAAGACCTCCAGGGCACCGATCTGGTAGGCCACCTCGGCCGCCAGTTCGGCGGGCGGCACGTCCATCGCGCGCCGCCCGAACCCCGCCAGGTCCCGGTAGGAGACCTGGGCGCCGATCCGTACCCCGCGCCCGGCCGCCAGCTCGCACACCCGCCGCATGGTGGCCGCGTCCCCGGCGTGGAACCCGCAGGCCACGTTGGCGCTGGTGACGACGGACAGCAACTGCTCGTCGTCGGTCAGCCGCCAGTGGCCGAAGCCCTCGCCGAGGTCGGCGTTGAGATCGATGGAGGTCATGGATCCTTCGTGTCTCCTTCTCAGGCCACGCGGTACTGCTCGTCGCGGGCGTCGGTGAGGAACATCTGCCCCGGTGCATGGGTGATGGCGAACGGCGGGCGTGAGGCCATCACCGCGGCCTGCGGGGTCACTCCGCAGGCCCAGAACACCGGGATGTCGTCGGGTTCGGCGTCCACCGGATCGCCGAAGTCGGGGCGGCCGAGGTCGTCGATGCCCAGCCCCGAGGGATCGCCGCAGTGTACGGGGCTGCCGTGCACCGCCGGGAGCAGACTGCTCTCCCGGATCGCGGCCGCCAGATGCTCCGGCGGCACCGGCCGCATGGACACCACGAGGGGGCCGTGCAGCCGCCCCGCCGGGCGGCACTCGCGGCCGGTGACGTACATCGGGACGTTGCGGCCCTGCTCGATGTGGCGGATCGGGACGCCCGCCCCGGACAGGGCCCACTCGAAGGTGAAACTGCAGCCGATCAGGAACGACACCAGGTCGCCGCGCCAGTGCGCGCGCACGTCCGTCGGCTCGTCCACCAGCTCGCCGTTCTCCCACACCCGGTAGCGCGGCAGATCGGTGCGCAGGTCCGCGCCGTCCGCGAGGACGGTCGTGAAGGAGCCGGCGTCCGTGACGTCGAGCACCGGGCAGGGCTTGGGGTTGCGCTGGCAGAACAGCAGCATGTCGTACGCCCAGTCGGCGGGCACCGAGATCAGGTTGACCTGGGTGTGGCCGGCCGCGACCCCGGCGGTGGGGCCCGCCAGACCCGCGCGGAAGCGGAAGCGGGCGTCTTCCGGGCTCCACGCGTGCGCGTACTCGTCGACGAGGGGCAGGGGGCGGTCTTCCGTACGGTTCACGTGAGCTCCTTGCCGCGTGTCTCGGGCAGGCCGAGGAGGGCCAGCGCCGCGATGCCGTAGCCGATCGCGCCGAAGACCAGCGCGCCGCCCACGCCCCAGCTGTCGGCCAGGAAGCCGACCGTCGTGGGGAAGATGGCGCCCACCGCGCGGCCGGTGTTGTAGGTGAAGCCCTGGCCCGTGCCCCGCACCGCCGTCGGGTACAGCTCGCTCAGGTAGGACCCGAAGCCGCTGAAGATCGCCGACATGCAGAACCCGAGCGGGAAACCGAGCACCAGGAGCAGGGTGTTGGCCCCGCTCGGGATGTTCGCGTACGCCAGGATGCAGACCGCCGACAGCAGGGCGAAGAGCCAGATGTTGCGCCGGCGGCCCAGCCGGTCGGTGAGGTAGCCGCCGGTCAGGTAGCCGAGAAAGGCGCCGGAGATGAGGAACGTCAGATAGCCGCCGGTGCCGACGACCGACAAGCCGCGCTCGCTCTTCAGGTAGGTCGGAACCCAGGTGGCGAGGGTGTAGTAGCCGCCCTGGACACCGGTGGAGAGCAGCCCCGCGAAGATCGTCGTACGTAGGAGGCCGGGCTTGAAGATCGCCGTGAACGAGCCCTTCTGGGAACTCTGTTCGCGTACGGCGACCGCCTCGGGAGCGTCCTGTACCCGGCGCCGCATCCAGACGACGAGCAGCGCGGGCAGCGCGCCGGTCCAGAACATCACGCGCCAGGCCAGGTCGTCGTCCAGGAACGAGAACACCAGCGTGTACATGATCGCGGCCAGCGCCCAGCCCACGGCCCACGAACTCTGGATGGCGCCGAGGGTGCGGCCGCGGTGCTTGGAGCTCGCGTACTCGGCGACCAGCATCGCGCCGACCGCCCACTCGCCGCCGAACCCGAGGCCCTGGAGGGCCCGGAAGACCAGCAGCGTCTCGTAGTTGGGCGCGAAGCCGCAGGCCACGGTGAAGACGGCGTAGGTGATCACCGTGATCATCAGCGCCTTGACCCGGCCGACCCGGTCCGCGAACACGCCCGCCAGGGCGCCGCCGACGGCGGAGACCACCAGCGTGACGGTCGTGAAGAGGCCGGTCTGGCCGCTGTCCAGGCCGAAGTACGCGGCCAGCGCGACCATGCTCAGCGGCAGGGTGAAGTAGTCGTAGGAGTCCAGGGCGTAGCCGCCGAACGCGCCGGCGAAGGCGCGGCGGCCGCGCGGACCGAGGGCCCGGAACCAGCCCAACGCCCCGTCATCGGCGGGGCGTTCGGTCGTCGAGGGGTGTGCGTCGGTGGTCAGGGCCTGCGGTGGAGGGGTCGTGCTCATGGGCACCTCGCAGTGGGAGGACGGAGGGTGCGGAGCAGAGCCGTGCGGTGAACAGCAAGGTAGAGGATCGTTCAACGATCCTTCAATACCCCTGTTGTTTCGTTCTCGTGTCTGCGGTTGAATTCCGGGCATGGCAGAGCAGCTGAGCGGACTGGCCGACGACCGCGCCCTCCTGAGTCGTACGAGCACGGCCGAACGGGTCTCGGACATCCTCAGAAGCCGCATCGCCGAGGGCTACTTCCCGCCCGGGACACGGCTGTCGGAGGACAGCATCGGCGGCGCGCTCGGCGTCTCCCGCAACACACTGCGCGAGGCGTTCCGGCTGCTCACGCACGAACGCCTGCTCGTCCACGAGCTCAACCGGGGCGTGTTCGTGCGGGTCCTGACCGTGGAGGACGTCGAGGACATCTACCGCACTCGCGGTCTCGTGGAGTGCGCGGTGGTGCGGGGGCTGGGCGAGCCGCCGTACGCGCTGGACGGGCTCGCCGAGGTCGTGGCGGAGGGCCGGCGGGCAGCGCACGAAGGTGACTGGAAAGTGGTGGGTACGGCCAATATCCACTTCCACCGGGAGCTGGTCGCGCTCGCGGGCAGCGACCGCACCAACGAGCTGATGCGCAGCGTCTTCGCCGAGCTGCGCCTCGCCTTCCACGTCGCGGACGACCCCAAGGCCTTGCATGAGCCGTACCTCGCCCGAAACCAGCAGATCCTCCAGGCGCTGGAGGCGGGGGACCGGCAGGAGGCCGAGAATCTGCTGGGGGTCTACCTGGAGGACTCGCTGGAGCGTGTGGTCGAGGTGTACAGGCGAAGGGTGGGGGACGAAAACGCCCTTTAGGGGCGCGGGGCTGTGTCCGATATGCGGCTCCGCCGCGTGGGGCGCGACAAGCCCCCACCGGCCCGCAGCTGAAACACAACCGGTAGTCGCCCGCCCGACCGCCGGAGGCGATCCGCGTCGTTTGGGGAGTTGTCAGACCGAGGACCTAGTCTGTGCACCGTGACTTCGCCTGCATCGACGGACAGCGTTCCGCCCCAGCTCAGCGCGGGGCCGCGCCCCGCACCGGGCCCGGCCGCCGACGAAGGGCTGGCGCGGCGGCTGCGCGCGCTCGCCTGCACCGCGCCGCTGCACGACCTCGATGCGCGCAAGGCCAACCTCGCGGGCGAGTACTCGGTGTACGGCATGGCGGAGGTGGCCCTCTCCGCCATCGACCTGGTCACCCTGAACATGGACTTCGACACGGGCGCGGATCACGACCAGATAGTGGCCAGGCTCATCCCGCGCATCGCCGCCCAGGCCCCGCAGCGGCCGGTCACCGAGCATGAGCGCGTGGCCCGCTGGGTTCTGGAGAACCTGATCAACGTCGGCAGCGTCGACCGTGGCTTCCGCGCGGTGTACGGCACGTTCGCCACGGACGGCACGTATGTCCGCCGTGACTACGACTTCAAGCTGATCGAGGAGGTGCCCGGACCCGGCGGCTCCGTGTACCTCCGTACGACGGACGAGGCGGTCAACGTCCTCGTCGGCGCCCTCGACACCGACGTCACCAGCGCGCAGATTGCCGCCGAGGTCAAGCTGGAGGTGCTGATCAGCCGAGGGCGGCTGGCCGACGCCCAGCTGGCCGCCGAGCAGGCCCGGTACCGGACCGTGCAGTACTCGGAGACCCTGCGCAGGGCGCTGGACGCGACCCGGCGCAATGTCCGGGCCGTGGACTGGCTCAACGCCGTGCCCGACATGATCACCGAGGCGCTCGACCACGTCGCCGACCGGTACCGCCACGAGAACGCGATCCTCACGAACATTCGTAGAGCGCGGGACGAGTCGGAGGACCCGGAGCAGAAGCGGCGGGCCGCCGAGCTGGTCGACATCGTCAAGGACTGCATCCGGCGGCACACGCAGCTGCAGTCGCGGTTGCTGGAGGCGGGTCCGCTGTTCCGTGCGGAGCAGGACCGGCAGGCCTTCGCCACGCCCATGACGACGTCCGGGATAGATCTGTACGGGCATCTGGTCGCGCCCGTTCTGCCGTTGCCGCTGGAGCAGGCGGCCCGGGTCACCGACGCGTTCTTCGCTCGCGGGACCGGGTTGCGTACGCCGGTGTCGGTGCGGGTGGGTGACCTTGTCGACATACTGCTGACGCCGCCGTTGGAGCGGGAGCATCTGGGGGCGGAGATGCCGGAGCCGGATCTCATCGCCACGCCGGACGACAGTCGGTTCAGTGAGGAACAGCTGGCGGCGGCGACGGAGCTCCTTGATCTGCCCGCGGATGCGCCGCGACGGCTTTCGGGGTTGCTGGCCGAGGCTCGTCGGCGGGATCCCGAGTTGCCGTATCTCGTTGCTTTGTTGGCTGTTCACGCAGCCAGTCCGGCGGTGGGGACTGCCTACCGGCAGGGCGAGGAGAAGCTGGTGTTCGCCGTGGATGACGGGACCGAGCTTGATGATCCCGAGTTCGGTGGGGCCGACCTGATTGTGGGGACGGCGTTGCTGGATGCGGTGGGGATGGCTGCGGATCGGGCGGAGGCGGCGTGATGTTTGTGCCGGTGGGCGGCTGCGGGTCCGCTGTGGCTGGTCGCGCAGTTCCCCGCGCCCCTAGGTGGGCAAGCTGCTCCCCCGTTTTCAAGTTCGAGGAGATTGAGTCGTGAGCGAGCACGTCGAGTGGAGTGACGCGGAGGCCCCCGCCCCTTCGGCGCCCGCTGCCGTCACGCCCGCCGACGCCGCCGACGCGGCTCGGCTTGTCGCCTTTGGGCTGCAGCCCAAGCTGCAGCCCGCGCGGGACCAGGAGTACACCGAGTTGCTGCGGCGGTATCGGGAGGACCCGCCGTTCGCGCGGCTCGCCGATGCCGTGGCCGCCGGGCTCGGGCTCGTCGTCCTTGAGGTGTCCCCACGCGCGGGGATGGCCGTGACCGCCGCCGAGGACTCGGTGTTCGCCGTGCGCATGGGCGACTACGCGCGCCGGACGTCCGCCGACTCCGGGGACCGGTTCCTGCACGGGCTGGCCCATCTCGCCGTCGCCGCGATGGCGTTTCCGCGACCCGAGGACCTTGCCGACGACGGGTACATCGGGCGCGTCTCGGTCAACGGCGTCGACGCGTTCGTACGGCAGGCATGTCGGCGGCTGGAGGAGCGGGCCGAGGAGGTGGGGGAGAACACCGACCCGGCGACCGACGCACCCGGTCTCGAGGCCGCCTGGCGGATCTGGGCGAGACGCAGCGCGACCGGTGCCACCAAGGACGCGCGTCGGCTCGCCGGGTCGACGACCGGCATCGTCGGCAAGGCCGCCGCCTTCCTCACCGACTCCGGATTCCTGCAGCGCACCGGTGACGACAACGGCGGTACGTATCGGACGACCGCCCGCTACCAGCTCCAGGTGCGGGACATGGCGGGCAGTGCCGCCATGGCCGAGCTCCTCGAGCTGGGCGTCGTCCCGGTCACCGACGGCACACCCACCCTGCTGCCCGCCGAGGACAGCGAAGACCTGGGGCTGGTGGCCGACGCCGGACTGCCGTTCCACGCGTCGACCTCCTCCTGAACTCCCCCCACCTGCCGAAGACTTACGAGAGTCCGCCATGTACGAGCTGTCCCGGGTCCGCCTCTACTCCATCGGTCCCGCCGGTGCGCGCTACGCCGACACCGTGCTTGACCTGCGCGGTGTGGGCGCGGAAGTGCCCGACCCCGCGCCCACCCAGGCGGAGTTCTTCGAGGAGGAGCCCGTCGGTCCGCCGAGGCGCCCGGCGCCCGCCGGTGTGCTCTTCCTGGAGAACGGCGGCGGCAAGTCCGTCCTGCTCAAGCTGATCTTCTCCGTGATGCTGCCCGGCCATCGCAACACCCTCGGTGGTGCGAGTTCGGGTGTGCTGCGGAAGTTCCTGCTCGCCGACGACTGCGGGCACGTGGCGCTGGAGTGGCAGCACGTGCTGACCGGCGAGTGCATTGTCGTCGGCAAGGCCAGTGAGTGGCGGGGACGTCAGGTCTCCAACGACCCGCGGAAGTTCGCCGAGGCCTGGTACTCCTTCCGGCCCGGGCCCGGGCTGAGCCTCGACAACCTGCCGGTCGCCGAGTCCACCGCCGTACGGCCGTCCGTCGAGGGGCAGTCGGGCGCGCAGGGGCGCCGGCGGACCATGAAGGGCTTCAGGGATGCCCTCACCGAGGCGGGCAAGGCGTATCCGCATCTGGAGGTGCACTGGGAGGAGATCCACGACCGGTGGATCGAGCACCTCGGCGACCTGGGCCTCGACCCCGAACTCTTCCGCTACCAGCGGGAGATGAACGCCGACGAGGGCGAGGCCGCCGGCCTCTTCGCGGTGAAGAAGGACTCCGACTTCACCGA
This sequence comes from Streptomyces fulvoviolaceus, assembly GCF_000718165.1. Lineage (GTDB taxonomy): Bacteria > Actinomycetota > Actinomycetes > Streptomycetales > Streptomycetaceae > Streptomyces > Streptomyces fulvoviolaceus. The sequence continues at coordinate 49,524 of NZ_JOEY01000042.1, forward strand.
CCTGCTGCTGCGCGCCGTGACCGACACGCGCGACACCGACGGTCTCGCCGACCTCGTCAGCGGCTTCGGCAACAAGCTGGGGCGCCGGGCGGAGCTGATCGCCGAACGGGACTTCACCGCCGGGTCGGTCGACCTGCTCGGCCGGATCGTCGAGGCCGCCGAGGCCCGCTCCCGCGCGCGGGACATCCACGCCGGGGCCGAGCGCCGGACGCGGTCCCTCGCGCGGCGGCTGTCCGCGCGGGGCGCCCAGGAGCGAGTGCGGGCGGCCGACCTCGCACAGCGGGTCACCGCCGCCGCGTACGCCGCCACGCACTCCGAGGCGGGTCGGGAGCGCAGCGCGCTGATCGCCGCCGAACTCGCCTACCGGCACGCCTCGTTGGCGCTCGCCGCCACCGAGAAGTCGGCCGCCGCGCAGAAGCGCGAGCTCGCCGACGCGCGCACGCTGCACTCCGCCTGGCAGGCCGCAGAGGCCGTACTGCGTCACCGCGCCGCCGCCGACCGGGTCGCGCGCGTGGCCGTCGCGATCCAGGAGGCGGAACGCGACGCGGCCCCCGCGCTGGCCGCCCGCGCCAAGGCCGCCGTCGATCTCGTACGGGCCCTGCACGCGGCCGCCGAAGGCGCCGAGACCCTCGCCAACGAAGGGGAGGAGCGGTCCGCCGCACTCCAGGAGATCGGCGAGTCCGCCCACCGGGACTCCACCGCCGCCGCCACCGAGGCACAGCGCGCCCGCAGCGAGGTCGGTCACCTTCGCCAGCGGCTGAGCGAGGTCGAGCAGGAGACCGCCGAGGCCGTGCGCGCGGGCTGGCTCGACGACAGCGCACCCGATGCCGACCCGGCACGGGCCGCGCTCGCCGCCAGCGATGCCGAGAAGACGGCCGTCGCCGCGTGGGACACCACGCGTGAGGCCTCGCGGCGGGCCACCGAGCACGCGCGCGAAGCGGGCGGTGCGGAGTCCCGTGCCGAGCTGACCGCGGCCCGCGCGGCGGACGCGGCCACGGCGGCCGAGCGGTCGTACGGTGCCGAGCGCCGCCTCGCCGAGGCCCTGGCGGCGGAGCCGCGGCTGGCGGAGCTGCTGAGTCTGAGCGGCGGCGACGCCCGTTCCGTGGTCCCGCAGCCCCGGCACGACACGGACGCCGGCGACCAGGGGGCGCTCACCCCCGAGGACCTGGACCGTTTCGCCGACGAGCTGCGCGAACTGCTCGACGACACCGTCTCCTCGGCCGAACGCCAGCTCTTCGAACTGCGTACCGCCGCCGCCGACGACTCCCGGATCCTCGGCGCGCTCGGCGACGGCGGGCTGCTGCCGCCCGGCCCGGACGTGCTGGCCACCGTCGAGTTCCTCGGCGAGCACGGCATCCCCGCGCTGCCCGGCTGGCGCTACCTCGCCCAGGCCGTCGACCCCGCCGACCACGCGCGCGTGCTGGCCGCCCGGCCCGAGCTGGTCGACGGCGTGATCATCACCGACCCGGCCACGCACGCGCGTGCCCGCGAGGCGCTGAGCGAGGCGGCACTGCTGCCACGGTCCGCCGTCGCCGTCGGTACGGCCGCCGCCCTGCTCGCACCGACCCCGGCGCCCGACTCGGACAACGGGGACGTCTTCCTCGTACCGCCGAACCCCGCCATGCACGACGAGCACGCCGCCGACGAGGAACGGCAGGCGCTGCGTGCGCGGGCGACCGAGCGCGACGAGGAGATCCGGTCGCTCGCGGCCCGGCTCGGCAAGGACCGGGAGCTGGCGGCGCGGCTGTCCTCCTGGCGCACCGGCTGCCCGGCCGGGCGGCTCGTCGAGCTGGCGCAGGCCGCGCAGGACACGCGGGTGTTCGCCGAGGAGTCCGAGGCCGAGCTGGCCGAGGCCCGGACCGTCCGCGCCGAGGCCGACGAAGCCGCCGCCGAGGCAGCACAAGCGCGGGACGAGCGGCAGGAGGCCGCGCAGAAGGCCCGGCGCGCCGCCGACGCCCTCGCCGGGCTTGCCTACCGTCTGCGCGAGCGGGCCGGCTGGCAGGTCAAGCTGCGCGAACTCGCCGACGAGGCCACCGAGTCGGAGGCCCGCGCCCAGACGTGCCTGGAGCGCGCCCGCGCCGCCGACGAGGACCGGCGCGCCGCCCAGCGCGGCGCCGACGACGCCCGCCGCACCGCCCGCGCGCTGCGCGCCGAGCGCGCCGAGATCGCGGGCGCCCCCGACGACGTACCGGCGGACGACGCGGACGCGTCCAAGGCGTCCCTGCCTGCCCTGCGCGAGGCCTACCGGGCCGCGTCCCAGCTGTACGAGAAGGTCGGCGTCGGCGCCGACCTGCGCGCCGAGCAGGCCCGTGCGGAGAGCGACGAGAGCGCGGCGCGCGCCGAGCTGGACCGGCTCAGCAACAAGGTCCGCACACGCGCGGAGCAGCTGCTCCAGTCGCCCGACGGCTCCGACGGGCCCTCCCGACAGGCCGCCGTCGCCCGCGCCGACGAGCTGGTGCAGCTCCTGGAGACCCGGATGTCGACCGCGAGCGAGCAGCTCGGCCGGCTGCGCGGCGAGGCCGAGCGGCACGCGCCCGAGGACGGCGAGGCGCACACCGAGCTGTCGGAGGAACTCCAGCCGCGCGACGCCGAGCACGCCCAGGCGCTGCTGCGCACGGCGACCGCCGAACTCGCCTCCCGTACCGAGGCGTTGAACCAGGCGCGGGAGGCGCACGCCGAGCTCCTCGACACCCACCGTGCCGCTGAGGACGCGGCCGGCGGATTCGACGAGATCGCCGCGATGCTCCGCGACCTGATGCGTGAGCACGCCTCGGAGGAGGAGCAGGAGGAGCCGGAGCCGTACCCGGGCAGCCCGGAGGAGGCCCGGCAGTCCGCCGCCGAGGCGCGCCGGTCGCTGCGCGGCTGCGCCGCCGACCTGTCCGCCGCCGAGTCCGCCGTACGCGAGGCGAGCGACGTGCTCGTCCGGCACGCCAACTCCACGCGCTACGAACAGGTTCGGACCCCGGCGCGGCAGCAGATCCGTGAGCTGCCCGCCTCGGCGCTGCCCGAGCACGCGCAGAAGTGGGCCGACGCGTTCGCGCCCCGACTCCGGGTCCTCACCGACGAGTTGGCGCAGCTGGAGCGGAACCGGGACTCGATCGTGGACCGGCTGCGGGGGCTCGTAGAGTCGGCCCTCGCCACGCTCAGGTCCGCCCAGCGGCTGTCCCGGCTGCCGGAAGGCCTCGGTGAGTGGTCCGGGCAGGAGTTCCTGCGCATCCGCTTCGAGGAGCCCGACCAGGCGACTTTGACCGAGCGGCTGGGCGAGGTCATCGACGAGGCGACCCGGGCGGCCGTGAAGAAGAACTCCGACATGCGGCGGGACGGCATGTCGCTGCTGCTGCGGGGTGTGGGCGCGGCCCTTGAGCCCAAGGGGGTCGCCGTCGAGATCCTCAAGCCGGATGCCGTGCTGAGGGCCGAGCGCGTGCCCGTCGGGCAGATGGGCGACGTGTTCTCCGGTGGGCAGTTGCTCACGGCGGCCATCGCGCTGTACTGCACAATGGCGGCGCTCCGCAGCAATGACCGGGGACGGGACAAGCACCGGCATGCCGGCACGCTGTTCCTCGACAACCCGATCGGGCGGGCCAACGCGACCTATCTGCTGGAACTCCAGCGCGCGGTGTCGGATGCCCTGGGCGTCCAACTCCTCTACACCACCGGCCTGTTCGACACGACCGCGCTCGCCGAGTTCCCGCTCGTCATCCGGCTGCGGAACGACGCGGACCTGCGGGCCGGGTTGAAGTACATCAGCGTGGAGGAACACCTCCGGCCGGGACTGCCGCAGCAGGCCCCGGCCGGAGAAGGTGAAGCGGTACACAGCGAGATCACGGCGACGCGGATGTTCAAACGGCCCGCGCCGACCGCCGGTTGATCAGGCGTCCTCCTTCAGGAGATCCGCGCACTTCTCGCCGATCATCATCGTCGTGATGCACGGATTGACGGTGACGAGATCCGGCATCACCGAACCGTCGGCCACCCGCAGACCCTCGACCCCCTTGACCCGCAGCCGCGCGTCGAGCGGGGCCGAGGTGTCGTCGTCCGCGCCCATCTTCACGGTGCAGGACGGGTGGTAGACGGTGTTGTGGGTCTTGTGGATGTAGTCGAGCAGCTCCTCGTCGGTCTGGACGTCCGGGCCGGGGGCCAACTCGGCTCCCGCCCAGCCGCTCAGCGCCGGCTGCGAGGCGATGCGGCGGGCCAGCTTCAGCCCGTACGTCATCACCCGCACGTCGTGCTCGTGGGTGAAGTACCGCGGATCCACCATCGGCTTGTCCCGGTAGTCCCGCGTCCGCAGCCGCACCGTCCCCCGTGACTTCGCGCGCGTCACGTTGGGGGTGAGGCAGAACGCGTTCTCCGACGTGGGGTAGCCCCACCGCGCGGTGTTCATGTCGAACGGCACCGAGCCGTAGTGGAACATCAGGTCGGGCCGGTCCAGGCCCTCCTCGGTGTCGTAGAAGATGCCCGCCTCCCACCACTGGCTGGACGTGGTGGTCATGGGCTGCTTGGCCTCCCACATGATCACGCCCTCGGGGTGGTCCTGGAGGTTCTCGCCGACGCCCGCCGAGTCGACCACGACCTCGATACCGACCTCGCGCAGATGCGCGGCCGGTCCGATGCCGGACAGCATCAGCAGCTTCGGGGTGTCGATCGCCCCGCAGGAGACGATCACCTCGCGTCGGGCCCGTACCGTCCGGGTGTGGATCAGGTCCGGGTCCAGGTACTCGGCGCCCACGCAGCGCCGACCGTCGAGCACGAGCTTCTTGGCGCGTACGCCCGTGCGCACCTCCAGGTTCGGCCGCTTGCCCATGACCGGGTGGAGGTAGGCCACGGAGGACGACTGGCGGATGTTGTTCTCGTCGGAGTTGATCTGGAACCAGTTGGCGCCCCGGACCACCGTCGAGCCGGTGTTGAAGGGCGTCGTCGGGATCCCGGCCTGCGCGCACGCCTCCAACAGGGCCGTACCGCACGGGTCGTCGCTCTTCAGCGTGCGCAGCTTCACCGGGCCGGTGCGGCCGTGGTGGTCGCCGGGAGCGTCGTTGTTCTCCAGCCGCTGGTAGAGCGGGAAGAGATCGGCGGCGCTCCAGCCCGTACAGCCGCCGGCGGCCCAGGCGTCGAGGTCCTCCGCCGGGGCCCAGAAGGCGATACAGGAGTTGTGCGAGGAACAGCCGCCCAGCACCTTCGCCCGGGCGTGCCGCATGAAGCTGTTGCCGCTGGCCTGCGGCTCGACCGGGTAGTCCCAGTCGTAGCCGGACTCCAGCAGGCCCATCCAGCGTTCGAGTTTGAGGATGTCGTCGTCGCCGACGTCGCTGGGCCCCGCCTCCAGGACGCACACGGTGACCGAGGGGTCCTCGGACAGCCGGGCCGCCACCGCGTTGCCCGCGGTGCCGCCGCCGACCACGACGTAGTCGAACTCATCGGTGTTCATGAGTGTTGACCTCCTTGTAGCCGCATACACAGCCGCATCGCAGCCTGAACTCAGTCGGCCGCCGGGGTGGCGAAGGGAGCGGCCGGCGCCGTCTCCTCGAGCTTGTGCTCGGCGAGCACACCGGTCCGGTGCCGCTGGATGAACCAGTAGTAGGCGAAGCCGCCGCCCATGATCACTCCGACGAACAGGACCGCGCCCCACTGGAGGTACCAGTGGAAGGGGGCGGTCGCGTTGTAGACGGAGGCACGCGGCCAGAGCAGGTTGATCGTCATGCCCGCGCCCCACAGCACGGCCACGATGTTGACGAGCAGGCCCCAACGGCCCAGCGAGAACTTGCCGTCGCCGGCCGGCTGCCACTTGCCGCGCAGCCGCGCCACCAGCATGGGCCCGGTGACGCCCAGGTAGGCGAGGTAGATCATGATGATGCCGATGCTGGTGACGACCGTGAAGATCTGCGGCTGGCGGATGTTGACCACCAGGATCGCCAGCGCCAGGATGCCGATGATCACGGCCGGCAGCACCGGGGTCTGGAAACGCGGGCTGACCTTGGCCATCAGCGAGGACGCGGGCAGGTTGTTGTCCCGGGACATCGCGAACGCCAGCCGGATCGCCGCCGTGTGCACGGCGAGCGCGCAGACGGTGACCGCGATCAGCACGCACCACAGCATCGCCTTGCCGGCCGTGGAGCCGAGCACGTCGAGGACGATGTACTGGAGACCGTCCGTGGACAACTCCCCGCTCTTCAGGCTGGAGACGCTCATCAGCGCGAGCAGCAGGATCAGTCCGCCCAGGACGAAAGAGGCGACGATCGCCCGGATGATCGCGCGGGGCGCGTTCCGGGACGGGTCCACGGACTCCTCACCCAGCGAGGCGGCCGTGTCGAAGCCGTACATGACGTACGCCGAGGCCAGCGAGGCCACCAGGAACGCGCCCAGGTAGCCGGCGCCGTACCCCGCCCCGGTGCCGTTGGTCTCCGTGACGACCTGCGGGCCGCGCGTTATGTGCACGGCGAACAGGACGATCAGTACGACGGTGGCGATCAGCTCGATGAACACGCCCGCCGAGTTGATCGTGGCCATCAGCTTGACGCCGAAGGCGTTCACGAGGGTCGTGAACAGGATCAACACCGCGGCCAGGATGACCGCGTTGGTCGCCACGTCGTACTTGCCGGTGCCGTCGCCGACGATCTGGAACACGTCGGAGATCTGCGGCAGCGTCAGCTGGTAGGCGAGTGCCACGGCCGAGATCGACACGATCGACGCGATCAGCATCGTCCAGCCGGCCAGCCAACCCAGATGCGGATTGCCTACCTTCTTCGACCAGTTGTAGACCGAGCCCGCGACGGGGTAGCGGGCCGCCAGCTCGGCGAAGCACAGGGCCACCATGAACTGGCCGACGAAGACCATCGGCCACGACCACCAGTACGCGGGGCCGCCGCTGCCGTAGCCGAAGTAGAACAGCTGGAACGTACCGGTCAGGATCGAGATGTAGCTGATGCCGGCGGCGAAGGTGTGGAAGTTGCCGAGCGTGCGCTTGAGCTCGGGCTTGTAACCGAACTCGGCGAGTTCGGCGTCGTCGGTCTGTGGTCCTGTTGGTTGCTCGGTTGTCGTCATGAGCGGACTCCTGAGGGGCCGGAGGAGGGGAGGGGAGCGGCTCGTGCGGGGGCCGGGATCGGTGAGGGGGGTAGGTATACGTGGGGGTGATGTGCTGCTTGTTACGGGTGGGTTTAGGCCAACGCCCCATTGGATCAGGGAAGTTCTAGTCGAACCACCCCTGCGGCACCGGTGCGGTGTTGCGCCAGACGTGCTTCGCCTCGCGGTACTCGGCGAGCCCCGAGGGCCCGAGCTCGCGGCCGAAGCCCGACTGCTTGAAACCGCCCCACTCCGCCTGCGGCACATAGGGGTGGTAGTCGTTGATCCAGACCGTGCCGAGGCGCAGCCGTTTGACCATGCGCGCGGCCTTGGCCTCGTCGGTCGTCCACACGGCGCCGGCCAGGCCGTAGATGGTGTCGTTGGCGAGCCGCACCGCCTCGTCCTCGCTGGTGAAGCGCTCGACGGTCAACACCGGTCCGAAGGACTCCTCCTGGACCACCGACATCTGGGCGGAGCACTCGTCCAGCACGGTGGGCGGGTAGTAGAAGCCCTCGTCGAGGCCCGGTCCCGTGGGGCGGACGCCGCCGCAGCGCAGCACGGCTCCCTCCTCCAGCCCCTGGGCGACGTACGCCTCGACCTTGTCCCGGTGTGCCGCGGAGATCAATGCCCCGGTCTGCGCCTGCTCGTCGAACGGTCCGCCCAGCCGGATCAGCTGGGCCCGTCGTACGACCTCGTCCACGAACCGGTCGTGCAGTGAGTCCTCGACCAGGAGCCGGGCCCCGGACGAGCAGACCTGCCCGGAGTGCAGGAACACCGCGGTCAGCGCCATGTCGACGGCCGTGTCGAAGTCGGCGTCGGCGAAGACGATGTTCGGGTTCTTGCCGCCGAGTTCCAGTGCGACCTTCTTCACGGTCGCGGCCGCCGCCACCATCAGCCGGCGGCCGGTCTGCAGGCCGCCGGTGAAGGAGACGAGGTCCACGTCCGGGTGGTCGCCGAGCGGGGCGCCTGCCTCGGGTCCCGCGCCGAGGACGAGGTTGCCGACGCCCGCGGGCAGTCCGGCCTCGTCAAGGAGGCGCATCAAGTGGATCGCGGTGTGCGGGGTCAGCTCGCTCGGCTTGAGCACGAAGGTGTTGCCGGCCGCGAGGGCCGGGGCGACCTTCCAGGCCGTCTGCAGCAGCGGGTAGTTCCACGGCGTGATCAGCGCGCAGACGCCGACCGGCTCGTAGACCACCCGGCTGTCCACGTTCTCGGTGCCCGTGTCGATGACCCGGCCGGTCTCGCTCGCCGCCAGCCGCCCGAAGTAGCGGAAGCAGTTCGCGATGTCGTCGATGTCGTACTCGCTCTCCACGAGCCGCTTCCCCGTGTCCAGGGACTCGGCCCGCGCGAGCGTGTCCTTGTCCCTGATGAGCAGGTCGGCGACGCGGAGCAGCAGGTCACCGCGGTCGTTCGGCGAGGTTCTTGGCCAGGGCCCCTCGTCGAAGGCACGGCGGGCGGCGGCGATCGCCTCCACCGTGTCCTTGCCGCCCGCCTCGTCCACGACCCCCACCAGGGAGCCGTCGGCGGGACAGCGGATCTCGCGCGTGCGCTCGTCGACCGCGCCCCGCCATGCGCCGTCAATGAACAGGTCCGGCATGACTGCCTCCCAGCTTCTCCAAGAGCCACTCGTGGAAGATCCCGATGTGGTGCTCGTTGGGGACCAGCACACCACCCTTCCGGTACGCTCGCGACGCCATCGCCGGTTGCGTTCGTTCACAGGCTTCAAAATCCTGTTCGTTCACCCTGTGGAAGAGTTCCACCGACTTCGAGACGTCCGCCCCGGACTCGACGACCTCCGGTGCGTACAGCCAGTCGCACTCGACGATCGTGCGGTCCTCGGCCATCGGGAACATGCGGTGCATGATCACGTGGTCCGGTACGAGGTTGATGAAGACCGTCGGTTTCACCGTGATGGCGTAGTAGCGGCGGTCCTGGTCGTCCGAGACGGACGGCAGCTTCGCGAAGCCCTCGCTGCCGTCGACCGTGAACCCCTTGATCTCCTCGCCGAACTCGGCGCCGTGGCCGACGTAGTACTGGGCGGCGTAGCCGTCGGCGAACTCGGGGAGGACGTCGGTGAGCTCGGGGTGGATCGTCGCGCAGTGGTAGCACTCCATGAAGTTCTCGACGATCAGCTTCCAGTTCGCCTTGACGTCGTAGACGATCCGCTTGCCGAGCGCGAGGTTCTCGGTGCCGTACTGCTCGATCGCGGCCGGGTCGCCGAGCCGCTCCACGGCCGCGTACATGACGGCGTCCTCGAAGGAGGGCGGCTCGTCGGCCAGGCACACCCAGGCGTAGCCGAGCCACTCGCGCAGATGGACCTTGATCAGCCCGTACTCGACCCGGTCGACATCGGGCATCTTGATCAGGTTGGGCGCGGCGACCAGCTTGCCGTCGAGGTCGTACGTCCATGCGTGGTACGGGCACTGGAGGCTGCGCTTGACCTCGCCGGACTCCTCCATGCACAGCCGGGCCCCGCGGTGGCGGCAGATGTTGAGGAAGGCTCGCAGCTCGCCCTTGCGGGTGCGGTTGATGATGACGTTCTCGCGGCCGATCTGCACGGTCCGGAAGGCGCCGGGCTTGTCCAGGTCGGCGCTGCGGACGGCACAGAACCACATCGACTCAAACAGGTGTTCCGACTCCTGGCGGAAGATCTCCGGGTCGGTGTAGTAGTTCCCCGGCAGTGTGGCGATCAGACTGGGGGAGATCTGGTGGGCCGTGGAGAGAGGGCTCTCGGGGGCGGGGGTCGTCGTCACGTGCGTGCTCCTCAGGCGGGCGCGGCGGCGAGGCGGGCGGGGTCGAAGAGGCCGATCGGGTGCTCGGTGGAGCCGGTCAGGGCCAGGTCGGCGAGGATCTCGCCGACCACGGGCACGAACTTGAAGCCGTGTCCGGAGAAGCCGCAGGCCACCGTCACCGACTCCGGATGCGCGGGGTGCCGGGCGATCACGAAGTGCTCGTCCGGGGTGTTGGAGTACATGCAGGTCGCGGCCTTGAGATAGGCGCCGGGCAGGCCCGGGACGCAGCCGGACATGTGGTCCGCCATGGCCTGGACCTCGTGGTCGTACACCGTCCGGTCGATGGTCTCCGGGGTGGTGACCTGGCCCTTGCGGAAGAAGGCGACCTTGGCGCCGAGGTCGGGGCCGTCGATGGACGGGAAGCCGTAGACCTGGACGCCTGCCGCGTTCTCCCAGATGTAGATGGGGTGGTTCTCCGGGAGGAAGGGCTCGACCCCCTGCTTCGGCTGGAACCAGTACATGACCTGGCGCTCGATGGTGAACGGCACCCCGAGATCGGTGAGCAGCTCCGGTGCCCAGGCGCCCGGGCAGATCACCAACTGGCTTGCGGTGTAGGTGTTCTCGGCCGTGTGCACGCGGACGCCGTCCTTGTACGGCTCCCAGCGCGTCATCGGCTCCTCGAAGTGCAGGTCGGCGCCCTGGCGGGTGGCCAGCTGGATATGGGCGGCCACCGTGTTCTCGGGCTTCAGCAGCCCCGCCTTCTTCTCGTACAGCGCGACCTCGTCGTCCTTCGGCGTGAGCGTCGGGAAGCGGCGGCGGATCTCCTTCGCGTCGAGCATCTCGTGGGGCAGGTCCCACTCCAGGGCCGAGAGCAGTGAGCCGGAGACGGTCGGCGAGTCGGGCGGGCCGAGCATCACGCCGCCGCAGAGGGTGGCGATGTCGCGGCCGGTGGCCCGCTCCAGGTCGTCGTAGAGCTCGTAGGCGCGCAGCAGCAGCGGGACGTAGGCCGGGTTCTCGAAGTACGACTGCCGGGTGATCCGCGAACCGCCGTGGCTGGAGCCGCGGTTGTGCACCGGGCCGAACTTCTCCAGGCCGAGGACGCGGGCGCCGCGGGCGGAGAGGTGGTGGGCGGCGGCGCTGCCCATGCCGCCGAGGCCGATGACGATCACGTCGTAAGTGGGGGACATTTCACACCTCCTGAGGGTGCGTCAGCGCTGGTCAGCGACGGATGCGGGTCATCTTCGGGTCGAAGAGGGGCTCTTCGGCCACGGTCGCCGGGATCTTCTCGCCGAAGTACTCGATGTGGACGCCGGCGCCCGTGGTGAGTTCGGCCGGCAGCCAGGCGTAGGCGATGCAGCGGCCGAGCGTGTAGCCGTACGACGCGCTGGTCACGTAGCCGGCGGGGGTGCCGATGGGGGCACCTCCCGCTCGAGCGGAGCCGAGAGTGGGGGCGAACACGGGCTCCTTGCCGAGGACCACGGCGGCGGGGTCGTCGAGGAGGAGAGGCGTGAGCTTGCGGGCGACGGGCGCGTTGTCGAGTGCCTCGCGGCCGACGAACTCCTTGTCCGTGCGCACCGCGAAGCCGACGCCCGCCTCGTACGGGTTGTGCTCGTCGGTCATGTCGGTGCCCCAGGCGCGGTAACCCTTCTCCAGGCGCAGGGAGTTGAAGGCGGAGCGGCCGGCGGCGATCACACCGAGGTCCTGGCCGGCCTCCCACAGCGTGTCCCAGAGCCTGAGGCCCAGGTCGGCGCTGGTGTACAGCTCCCAGCCGAGCTCGCCGACGTACGACAGGCGCATCGCCGTGACCGGGACGTGCCCGAGGTACGTCTCCTTCGCGCGGAAGTAGCCGAAGGCCTCGTGCGAGAAGTCGTCGCGGGTCAGCGGCTGGACGAGGTCGCGGGCGAGGGGGCCCCAGACGCCGATGCAGCAGGTGCCGGAGGTGATGTCCCTGATCTGGACGTCGGCCGGGGCGTGCCGGGTGAGCCAGTCGAGGTCCGCCGGGGAGTTCGCGCCGATCTGGAAACGGTCGGGGGCGAGACGGGCGACGGTGAGGTCGGAGCGGATGCCGCCCCGCTCGTCGAGGAGGAGGGTGTAGGTGACCGCGCCGGGCTTCTTGCGCAGGTTGTTGCTGGTCATGCGGTTCAGGAAGTCGAGGGCTCCGGGGCCGGTGACTTCGAGGCGCCGCAGGGGGGTCATGTCGTAGAGGGCGACCTTCTCGCGGGTGGCCTTGGCTTCGGCGGCCGCTATGGGGGACCAGAAGCGGGCCGACCAGGGGTCGCGCTCGGGGATGTCCAGTCCCTCCGTGAGGGGCGCGTTCGCCTCGTACCAGTGCGGGCGCTCCCAGCCGCCGCCCTCCAGGAAGTGCGCGCCGAGTTGCTGCTGGCGGGCGTAGAAGGGGCTGACGCGGAGCGGACGCGGCTGTTCCATCGGCTGGAGCGGGTGGAGGACGTCGTACACCTCGACGAACTGCTGTGAACCGCGTTCACGGATGTACGACGGTGAACGCTGCGCTTCCTCGAATCGCGTGAGGTCGCACTCGTGCAGGTCGAGGGAGGGCCGCCCGTCGACCATCCACTCGGCGACGGCCCTGGCCACACCGGCGGAGTGCGTGACCCAGACCGCCTCGGCCAGCCAGAAGCCGCGCAGCTCCCGCGACTCGCCGAGCACCGGCATGCCGTCGGGGGTGAAGGAGAAGACGCCGTTGAAGCCGGTCTCGATCTCCGCCTCGCGCAGGGCCGGGATCAGCCAACGGCAGTCCTCCCAGCTCGGTGCCCAGTCCTCCTCGGTGAAGGGATAGGAGGAGGGCATCTCCATGTCCTGCGCGCGGGCCTCGTCGTACGGCAGGATCGCGAACGGGTCGACGGGCAGGGGCTGGTGGGCGTAGGAGCCGATGCCGATGCGGTCGGTGTGCTCGCGGAAGTAGAGGTCGCGGTCCTGGAAGCGGAGGATGGGCTTCGAGGCTTCCTCGGTCGCCTCGCCGAGCTCGGGCAGCGGCTTCGTCCTCGCGTACTGGTGGGCGAGCGGCTGCAGCGGTACGTCGATGCCCGCCATGCGGCCGATCACCGGGCCCCAGAAGCCGGCCGCCGAGACGACGTGGTCGGCGGGGAAGGTGCCCTGGTCGGTGACGACTGCTTTGATACGGCCGTCTTCCTTCTCAATGCCGGTGACGGTGTGGCGCTCCAGGAACCGGGCGCCCCTCTCGGTGGCCCGTTCCAGCTGGGCGCGGGACGCGAGCAGGGCGCGGGCGAGGCCGTCGTCCGGGGTGTGGAGACCGCCGAGGACCACCGACTCGTCGACCAGCGGCCAGAGTTCCTTGCAGCGGGCGGCGCTCACGACCTCCCCGCGGATGCCCCAGGCGGCGGCGTAACCGGCCCTGCGGTGCAGTTCCGCGAGGCGCTCCGGGGTGGTCGCCAGCTCCAGGCCGCCGACCTGGTTGAAGCAGGAGACGCCGTCCACCTCGAGGGAGACGAACTTCTCGACCGTGTACTTGGCGAACTCGGCGAGCGTCTTCGACGGGCTGGTCTGGAACACGAGACCGGGCGCGTGCGAGGTGGAGCCGCCGGGAGCGGGCAGCGGGCCCTGCTCGAGGACGGTGACGTCGGTCCAGCCGCGGGCGGTCAGTTCGTCGGCGAGCGAGCAGCCGACTATGCCGGCGCCGATGATGACGACTCGGGGGACCTGTGGGTGGGTCTCGGAGGCGCCGTGGGGACGGTTTTCGGGCGTGCGGCCGTTTTCGGGCGTGCTGGACATGCCCCTCCTTGCCGGGGACGGCGGTGAACGCGCAGGGGGAGTGGTCAGGCGGCGGGGACGTTCGAGCGCTCGGCGGCGATCGTGGTGTCCTGGCCGTGCCCGGTGTGGACGACGGTGTCGCCGGGCAGGGTGAGCAGCCGGTTGCGGAGGGACGCCTCGATGGTGGGGCGGTCCGAGTAGGAGCGGCCGGTGGCGCCGGGGCCGCCGTGGAAGAGCGTGTCGCCGGTGAAGACGGCGTTCAGGAAGGGGGCGTACAGCGAGCAACTGCCCCAGGTGTGGCCGGGGTTGTGGATCACCTGGAGTTCGACGCCGGCGACGGTCAGGACGCGGCCGTCGGTCAGGTCGCCGTCCGGCTTGCGGCCCGGGTGGGTGTGGGACCACAGCTCGAAGTCGTCGGGGTGCAGGAGGACGGGCGCGCCCGTGAGGACGGAGAGCTCGGGCGCCGCGTCGACGTGGTCGTCGTGGGCGTGGGTGCAGACGATGGCGGTGACATGGCGGCCCGCGACCGCCTCGTGGATCGCCCGGGCGTCGTGCGCGGCGTCCACGACCAGCACCTCCTCGTCGTCGCCGACGAGCCAGACGTTGTTGTCGACCTCGAAGGTCTCGCCGTCGAGGCTGAAGGTGCCCTTGGTGACGACCCGGTCGATGCGTACGGTTCCTCTGGTGCTCACAACACCACCACCGAGCGCAGCACCTCGCCGTGGTGCATCTTGGCGAAGGCCTCCTCGACCTGGTCGAGCGCGATGGTCTCCGTGACGAAGGCGTTCAGGTCCAGCAGCCCGTACAGGTACTGGTCGATGAGGAACGGGAAGTCACGGCTCGGCAGACAGTCGCCGTACCAGGACGACTTGATGGCGCCGCCGCGCGAGAAGACGTCGATGAGGGGGAGTTCGACCTTCATCTCGGGGGAGGGGACGCCGACCTGGACCAGCAGGCCCGCGTGGTCGCGCATGTAGAAGGCCTGTTTGAAGGTCTCCGGGCGGCCCACCGCGTCGATCGCGATGTCCACGCCGTGGCCGTCGGTGAGCGCGCGGACCGCCTCGATCGGGTCCGTGCCACGGGAGTTGACCGTGTGCGTGGCGCCGAACTTCTCCGCCTGGTCGAGTTTCTTGTCGTCGATGTCGACGGCGATGACCTTCATGGCGCCGTTGAGGCAGGCGCCCGCGATGGCCGCGTTGCCGACGCCGCCACAGCCGATGACCGCGACCGAGTCGCCCCGGCCCACGTTGCCGGTGTTGACCGCGGCGCCGTAACCCGCCATCACGCCGCAGCCGATCAGACCCGCGGCCTCGGGGCGGGCTGCCGGGTCGATCTTCACCGCCTGACCCGCCGCCACCAGGGTCTTCTCGGCGAAGGCACCGATCCCGAGGGCGTTGGAGAGCGGGGTGCCGTCCAGCAGGGTCATCGGCTGGGTGGCGTTGCGGGAGTCGAAGCAGTACCAGGGGCGGCCGCGGCGACAGGAACGACAGGTGCCACAGGGGGCGCGCCAGGCGAGCACCACATAGTCGCCGGGTTTGAGGTCGGTGACCCCCTCGCCCACCGCCTCGATCGTGCCGGCCGCCTCATGGCCCAGCAGGAACGGGAAGTCGTCGTTGATCGCGCCCTCGCGGTAGTGCAGGTCCGTGTGGCACACCCCGCAGGCCTGCACGGCGACGAGGACCTCGCCGGGACCCGGGTCGGGGACGACGATCGTCTGCACCTCGACGGGTGCGCCCTTCTTCACAGCGACTACGGCACGGACCTCGTGTGGCACGACCAGGCTCCTCTGCTGTTGCGCAATGCGCGATGGGTTGCGCGTTGAGGAACATATTGAGAAGGCATCGAGCGGCCGTCAAGAGGTGCGAGTTAACCCTTGGCAAAAGGAATCTGTGGGACGAAACCTGCCGGACACACGACGGCGCGGGACCAGGAGATTCCCGGTCCCGCGCCGCGGTTCGTGGATCTGTGTGTCTGTTCGGAGGTCGGTCGTCAGGCGTAGATCGCGCGTCTAGAAGCCGTATCCCATGCGGCGCGACAGCTCCGCCCCGGCCGCCACCGTGCGCTTGGCCACCTCCGGCACCCGGTCGCTGTTCAGGCGGTACACCGGCCCCGACACGCTGATCGCGGCGATGACCTTGCCGTCGTGTGCGCGGACCGGGGCGGCCACGGCGGCCATGCCCAGCTCCAGTTCCTCGATGGTGATGCCGTAGCCCTGCTCGACCACGGCCTCCAACTCGCCGCGCAGGGCGGACGAGCCGGTGATGGTGCGCTCGGTGAAACGAGGCAGGGAGCGCGCGAGCAGGCCCTCACGAAGGGTCGGCGGCATGTGCGCGAGCAGGATTTTTCCGCTGGAGGTGGCGTGCAGAGGGGTGCGCCGGCCCAGCCAGTTCTGGGCCGTCACGGACGCGGTGCCGCGGGCCTGCATGATGTTGACCGCCGCGTCGTCGTCCAGGACCGCGATGTTGGCCGTCTCGCCCAGCTCGTCGGCGAGCTCCCGGCAGACCGGGACACCCTCCTGCGAGATGTCCAGCCGCACTGCCGCTGCCCCCGCCAGGCGCAGTACGCCGGCGCCCAGGTAGTACTTGCCGCGGTCCTTGGCCTGGGCCACCAGGCCGCGGTTCTCCAGGACGCCGAGCAGCCGGAACGCCGTGGACTTGTGCACGTCCAGCTCTTCGGCGATCTCCGTGACGCCCGCCTCGCCGTGCCGGGCGAGGATCTCCAGGACGCTCACGGCGCGATCCACCGACTGGACGGCGCTGCCCGCGCCTCTGCCGTTCTTCTCCGGAATCGCGGCCTTCTCCTCACTGCGCTCGGACTGCTTCTGCGTGCGGGTCATGGCTCAACTCTCACCACCTGAGGGCCCTGTTTGGACCGCATCTTCGGGAAACCCTTGACGCGACGGTCGCCCCGCCCGGATTCTGTTGCGCATAGCGCTTGCTCGTGCGCCATACGAAACATCATGTTACCGAAGCGTCCGGTCCCCGGTAGGGGTCCGAACCGTCCGGACCGATGAGGTTCCGGCGCTCGCTGACCGTGTTGCCCGTGTTGACTGCACTGCCTCCGGACCGACGAAGGTCCGAACTCCCTGATCTCCTGGACCACACAGGTCCGGTACGAGTGTCCCGGACCGTGAGGGGGGCCCGTGATTCCCGTCTGCCGCCTCGAAGACCTCCCCGAGGGCGAGTCCGTCCGCATCGAGACGACACCGCCGATCGCCGTGTTCCGTACCGAAGACGGCGAGCTGTACGCCATCGACGACACCTGCACCCACCAGGACGCCTCCCTCTCGGAGGGCTGGCTGGAGGGCTGTCTGGTCGAATGCCCGCTGCACGCCGCTTCATTCGATCTCCGTACGGGCCTTCCGACCTGCCTCCCGGCGCGTCGGGCCGTCCGCACCCACCGCGTGACCGTCGACGACGGCACTGTCCACGTCCATCTCGCCGCGGAGGAGGGGACCGCCGCATGAGGACCGTGACCGTCGTCGGCGCCTCGCTCTCCGGGCTGTACGCCGCCCGGGAACTGCGCGCCCAGGGCTTCGACGGGCGACTGGTGATCGTCGGCGACGAACGCCATCGCCCCTATGACCGGCCTCCCCTCTCGAAGGACTTCCTCACCGGCCGCGCCGACGAGGAACAGCTCGCCCTGACCGACGCCGAGGAGACCGCCGAGCTCGACGCCGAGTGGCTGCTCGGCACCCGCGCCCGGGGCCTCGACGCCCGCGGCCGGACCGTGCTGCTCGACGGCGGCCGGACCGTGTCCACCGACGGAGTCGTCATCGCCACCGGCGCCTCGGCCCGCCGCCTGCCGGGCGACGGCCTCGCCGGGGTCCACACCCTGCGCACCCTCGACGACGCGCGCGCCCTGCGTGAGGAACTCGGCCGCGGCCCCCAGCGGATCGTCGTCATCGGCGGCGGCTTCATCGGCGCCGAGACCGCGTCCTCGTGCGCCGGCCTCGGCCACACCGTCACCGTCGTCGAGGCCGCCCCGCTCCCGCTAGTGCCCCAACTGGGCGCCGAGATGGCCGCCGTGTGTGCGGCACTGCACCGCCGTGGCGGGGTCGACCTGGTCACCGGCATCGGAGTCGCCGGGCTGCGCGGCACGGTCACCGTCACCGGCGTCGAGCTCGCCGACGGCCGTGTCCTGCCCGCCGACATCGTGATCGTCGGTATCGGCGCCCTCCCCAACACCGCCTGGCTGGCGGGCTCGGCGCTCACCCTGCACGACGGCGTCCTGTGCGACGACGGCTGTGTGACCGCGCTGCCGCAGGTGGTCGCCGTCGGCGACGTCGCCCGTGTCGGCGGATCCCGCGCCGAACACTGGACCTCTGCCACGGAACAGCCGCGCGTCGCCGTGGCCAACCTGCTCGCCGGACGCACCACGCAGACCGCGCGGCCGCTGCCCTACTTCTGGTCGGACCAGTACGGCGCACGCATCCAGTTCGCAGGCCGGCGCCGGGACGGGGACAACGTCCGCATCGCCGAGGGCGAACTCGCCGACGGCGCACCGGCCGAGGGCGGCTTCCTCGCCCTGTACGAGCGGGACGGCCGTACGACCGCGGTGCTCTCCGTGAACCGTCCCCGCCCGTTCATGCGCGTACGCCGTGAACTCGCCCGCGAGGAGAGCCGGGTGGTGCCGGCCGCGCTCTGAGCTCGGCCCGGTCGACCGGACTTCAGGCGCGGCACCGGCTTCCAAGCAGCCTCGGCGAAGTCGTGTGCGGTACGGCAGCGCCCTGAAGGGGTGCGGGGAACTGCGCGACCGGCCACGACGCATCCGCAGCCGGTGCACCGGACTTCCGCGGAGCGCTCAGTGCTCACAGGTGCGACAGCTGCCCCGTGCCGCCCTGTTGCCGTATCCGCTCCTGGGCGCGCTCTGTGGCGCGTGTCTGTCGTCGTGCCCGGCGCCGCTCGCGTCGCAGGGCACGCGCGGTGCTGCTCGGCGTCGACACCACGCCGTGGCGCTGGTTCCACACCTGGCGTGTCACCCAGACGTCGAGGGCGCCCCAGGTGGCCACCACGGTGCTGGCCACGCTGCTCAGCACCATCGGGAACGCCAGCCAGGAACCGGCCAGGGTGCACAGGAACGCCACCATCGCCTGGACCAGCGTCACGGCGATGATGAGCACCGCCCGCACCGCCGAGACACGCACCGGATCCGGCAGCCGTCGCCGCCGTGCGGGCTCCTCGATCCACAATGGCTGGTTGTACGACTGCTCCTGTGGCGAAACCCTCTCGCCGGCCTTCCGCACGCCGCCGTTGCCTGCCGCGGCCGACGGAACGTCGCGCCCGCCCGCCTCGCCCCCGTCCGCCGGAATCTCGTGATTCCGCGCCTCGGGGAGCCGCGGTGCCGCCACGCTCGCCACCACGCCGTTCCCCGGCGCCTCTTGTCGCTCCGCCGTGCCCATCAACGTGTCACTCCCCACCGCCGGCAGACCTCTCGCCTCGTGCCCGTAGAACGGGCTTCCCACTGGCTGCCCGGCTTGCGCTGTTTTACGCCGCCCGGTTGCGGGATGCGGCTCCTGTGGCCGATTCCGCCCCCATTTCCCGAAGACAAGGACGAACGAGACGTCCTCAAGATTCCCGAAAGGCACAGGAGAAGCGCAAAATTCCGGCCAACTGGCCGACCGGTCCGATCGGATCCGGTCCGACGGTCGTCGTCGCACGGCAGGAGGCAATCTCCCGCAATGGCCGGACAACTCCCCATGTCTCGCCGCCGGCGCGGAAGTTCAGCCTCCGGACGGCTCTTCGAGTTACCTGTGCGTCAGTAGTAGGCTCGCGACGTTTGTTGACGTACATGTGTACCCCCGGCCGGCGGGGGTCCAGCTGGGGGAGGCCATGCGCTTTCGCGGGAAGTCGATCCGCCGGAAGATCGTGGCGCTGCTTCTCGTGCCGCTGGTGTCCCTGGTCGCGGTCTGGGGCTTCGCCACGGCACTCACGGGCCGGGAAGTCGCCCAGCTGTTCCAGGTGTCTGCCGTCGTCGAGAAGCTCGGTTACCCCACCGAGGACACCGTCCGTGTCCTCCAGCAGGAACGCCGCCAGACCCTCGTCTACCTCGCCGACCCACGGGCGTCGGACGCGCTGTCCGCACTGCGCAGCACGCGGGACGCCACCGACGAAGCCATCGTCAAGGTCCGCAAGAACGCGCAGAATCCCGATGTCCGTGACGGACTGGACCCGGACGACGACGAACGCCTCACCGCCGTCCTGGACGCCTTCGACGGCATCGACTCGCTGCGGCGCACCGTCGAGGAGGGCACGGTCTCCCGCGCTGCGGCCCTCAACTTGTACAACCGTCTCGTCGACCCCTGCTACGCCCTGCTGGCGACCCTGGACGGCGTCGACAGCGTGCAGTTGGACAAGCAGGCCCGGGCTCTGGTGAACCTCACCCGCGCCCGCGAGCTGCTCTCCCGCGAGGACGCCCTGCTCGGCTCCGCCCTGGTGGTCGGGAAGCTCTCCCGCGAGGAGATCCGTGACGTCTCCGACCTCGTAGCCCAGCGCACCATGATGTACGACATCAGCCTGCCGGTGCTGCCGCCGTCGGAGCGCGAACGCTTCCAGAGCTTCTGGAAGAACGCCGGCACCGCTCCACTGCGCTCGGCCGAGCAGGCCGTCGTCAACACCGACCCCGGCACGAGCGGCACCGTCAGCGCCAAGAGCTGGGACGCCGCCGCCGGGAGCGTGCTCGACGAGCTCGCCACGCTCGACGACCAGGCGGGCGACCGCTATCAGGACCGTGTCCGCCCGGACGCGATGAACGTCATCGTGAAGGCGGCGGTCGTCGGCGTCCTCGGCCTCGCCGCCCTGCTCTTCTCGCTGTTCCTGTCCGTACGCGTCGGCCGCGCCCTCATCCGCGACCTGCGGCAACTGCGTCTGGACGCCCACGAGGCCTCCGGCGTACGACTGCCCAGCGTGATGCGCCGCCTCTCCGTGGGCGAGCAGGTCGACGTGGAGACCGAGGTCCCGCGTCTGGAGTTCGACAGGAACGAGATCGGCGAGGTCGGCCAGGCACTCAACACCCTGCAGCGCGCCGCCGTCGAGGCCGCCGTCAAACAGGCCGAGCTCCGGGACGGTGTCTCCGAGGTCTTCGTGAACCTCGCCCGCCGCAGCCAGGTCCTCCTGCACAAGCAGCTCACACTGCTCGACACCATGGAGCGCCGGACCGAGGACACCGACGAACTCGCCGACCTGTTCCGCCTCGACCACCTGACCACCCGCATGCGCCGACACGCCGAGGGCCTGGTGATCCTCTCCGGGGCCGCCCCCTCCCGGCAGTGGCGCAAGCCCGTCCAGCTCATGGACGTCGTACGCGCCGCCGTCGCCGAGGTCGAGGACTACGAGCGCATCGAGGTCCGCAGGCTGCCCAGGGTCGCCGTCACCGGTCCGGCCGTCGCGGACCTCACCCATCTCGTGGCCGAACTCCTGGAGAACGCCACGGTGTTCTCGCCGCCGCACACCGCCGTCCAGGTCGTGGGCGAGCGGGTCGCCAACGGCTTCACCCTGGAGATCCACGACCGTGGCCTCGGCATGGCCGCCGACGCACTCCTGGACGCCAATCTCCGGCTCGCCGAGACCCCGGAGTTCGAGCTGTCCGACACCGACCGGCTGGGCCTGTTCGTGGTCAGCCGGCTCGCTCAGCGGCAGAACGTCCGGGTCTCGCTGCAGCCGTCGCCGTACGGCGGCACCACGGCCGTCGTGTTCATCCCCGACTCGCTGCTGACCGACGACATCCCCGACACCAACGGCATCGGCTTCCGCCTCGACCGGCCCCAGCCCTCGAAGGAGGCCGAGCTGGAGGAGGCCCGCCGCGCCGCGCTCTCCCAGATACCGGCGCAGCTGCCGGGCCTGCCCGCGGCCCTGCTGGACGGTCCGGTCGAACTGGAGGCTCCCGTCGACCTGGACGCCCTGGAGGACTTCCCGGGCGCGCTGGACGACGAGGACAGCGAACGTGGCGGACTGTTCCGCCCACGCCGCTCCATCGCCCAGGTGGAGGAGGGGACGTCGGGCCGGCGCGACGGCCTGGACGCCGAGTCCACCGGCGACGACCATCCGAACGCCCCGGTGCCGCTGGCCCGCCGCCACACCCCCAAGCTGGTCAGCTCGCACGGCCGCCCGGTCACCGACGAGCGGCCGAGGCGGGACGAGCCGGACGAGGTTCCGACGGCGGGCCCGGGCGCGACGCGCTCGCAGGCGCCGCCGCCGCTGCCGAATCGCCGCCGTGGTGCGGCGCCCCTGCGCCGCGGGACCGACGTGGCCGACCGGCTCGGCGAGTTCACCGAGTCCCCGGCGACCCCGTCGTCGGCGGCACCGGGCCGCGAACTCGGCGAGCCGTCCGGGGCCCCCGCCCTCCCCAGGCGCACCCGGCGGGCCGAGATCGCGTCGAGCGGCTCGGTCGACGAGGCGCGGAGTTCCTCCGGGGACTCGGCCCGCAGTGCCGGTTTCGGCCCGCAGGAGACCGGCTCCGGCAACGCACCGCTGCCCCGACGGGTACGGCAGGCCAACCTGGCCCCCCAACTCAAGCAGAGCCCCGAGCCGCGTACCGCCGACCCGGCGGAGTCCGCCGAGCGGGACGCCGACGAGGTACGCAGCCGTATGGCCTCGCTCCAGCGCGGCTGGCAGCGCGGCCGCGAGGAGAACGCCGCGAGCGACGACGCGCCCGGCGGCGCAGCACCACATCGAACGACTAAGGGGGACGGTCGATGACCGCACCGAAGGCGACCGGCCACACAGCGGGTAACAACAACGGCGAGCTCAACTGGCTGCTCGACGACCTGGTGGACCGCGTCGCGAGCATCCGCAAGGCCCTCGTGCTCTCCGGCGACGGCCTGCCGACGGGAGTGTCCCAGGACCTCACCCGGGAGGACAGCGAGCACCTGGCCGCCGTCGCCTCCGGGTTTCACAGCCTCGCCAAGGGCGTGGGCCGGCATTTCGAGGCGGGCAACGTCCGGCAGACGGTCGTCGAGCTCGACGACGCCTTCCTGTTCGTGACGGCCGCCGGCGACGGCAGCTGCCTGGCCGTTCTCTCGGACGCCGACTCGGACGTCGGCCTGGTCGCGTACGAGATGACGCTCCTGGTCAAGCGAGTCGGTGTGCATCTGGCCGCCGCTCCGCGCACCGATCTGCCTCAGGGCGGGTAGTGGGATGACATGAGCACAGACGGTCAGGGAAGTAGCCACTGGTTCGACGACGAGGCCGGACCGGTCGTCCGTCCGTACGCCATGACGCGCGGCCGCACCACCAGTGCGGCCCAGCACCGCCTCGACCTCATCGCGGTGGTCGTCACGGAACCCCAGGCGGACGACCCGGAAGGCGACCACTCGCTGTCCCCGGAGCACGTGGACATCGTCGACCTGTGCCGCGAGGCCCCGCAGTCGGTCGCCGAGCTGTCCTCCGAACTCGACCTGCCCATCGGGGTGGTGCGGGTCCTCATAGGCGACCTCGTGGCCGCGGAGTTCGTCCATGTGAACCGGCCCGTGCCCCCTGCCGAACTGCCGGACGAGAGCATTCTGCGGGACGTGATCAGCGGCCTCAGGGCGCTGTGATCGACGTCCGCCCCTAGGGGAGCCGGCGCGCCTCCTGGTCGCGCCTTCGCCGAGCAGCGCCCCGTGGCGCTGACCGGGCACGGGAACAGCCCTGCCGATATGATCTGACCCATCGTCGACGACCATCTGCAGAAGGTCGGCCACCAGCCTGCAGATACGGTTCCGAGCAGTGCGATCGGGGAGACGGACGTGACGACAGGCTGGCAGTTCTGGGTCGACCGAGGCGGCACCTTCACCGACATCGTCGCGCGACGCCCGGACGGCCGCCTGCTCACACACAAACTGCTGTCGGACAACCCGGCGCGCTACGCCGACGCGGCGGTCGCGGGCGTACGGGAACTCCTGGACCGCTCCCAGGACCCCGTCGACGCCGTACGCATGGGGACCACCGTCGCCACCAACGCCCTCCTGGAACGCAAGGGCGAGCGCACCCTCCTGATCGTCACCCGCGGCTTCCGGGACGCGCTGCGCATCGCCTACCAGAACCGCCCCCACATCTTCGCCCGCCGCATCGAACTCCCCGAGCTGCTCTACGAACGGGTCGTGGAGGCCGACGAGCGCATCGCCGCCGACGGCACTGTCCTGCGCGCCCCAGACCTGGACGCCCTCACCGGTCCTCTTCAGCAGGCGTACGCCGACGGGGTCCGCGCGGTCGCCGTGGTCTGCATGCACAGTCATCTCCACCCCGCCCACGAGCAGGCGATCGGACAGCTCGCCGCGCGCATCGGCTTCCCGCAGATCTCGCTCTCCAGTGAGGTCAGCCCGCTGATGAAACTCGTCCCGCGCGGGGACACCGCCGTCGTCGACGCCTACCTGTCGCCCGTGCTGCGCCGCTACGTCCAGCACGTCGCCGACGAACTCGAAGGCGTACGGCTGATGTTCATGCAGTCCAACGGCGGTCTCGCCGAAGCCGGCCAGTTCCGTGGCAAGGACGCCATCCTCTCCGGCCCGGCAGGCGGCATCGTCGGGATGGCCCGCATGTCGCAACTCGCCGGCTTCGATCGCGTCATCGGCTTCGACATGGGCGGTACCTCCACCGACGTCTCGCACTTCGCGGGCGAGTACGAACGCGTCTTCACCACGCAGATCGCCGGCGTCCGACTGCGTGCCCCCATGCTGGACATCCACACCGTCGCGGCCGGCGGCGGCTCGGTCCTGCACTTCGACGGCTCCCGCTACCGCGTAGGGCCGGACTCCGCGGGCGCGGACCCGGGTCCCGCCTGCTACCGCGGGGGCGGCCCGCTCGCCGTCACCGACGCCAACGTCATGCTCGGCCGCATCCAACCCGCCCACTTCCCCAAGGTGTTCGGCCCGGACGGCGACCAGCCCCTCGACGTCACTGTCGTCCACAAGCGCTTCGCCGCCCTCGCACGCGAGATCCGCGACCGCACCGGCGACGACCGCACCCCCGAGCAGGTCGCCGAGGGCTACCTGCAGATCGCCGTGTCCAACATCGCCAACGCCGTGAAGCGGATCTCCGTCCAGAAGGGCCACGACGTGACCCGCTACGCCCTCACCACCTTCGGTGGTGCGGGTGGACAGCACGCGTGCATGGTCGCCGACTCGCTCGGCATCCGAACCGTCCTCGTGCCACCCATGGCCGGGGTCCTCTCCGCCCTCGGCATCGGCCTCGCCGACACCACGGCCATGCGCGAACAGTCCGTGGAGGCACCCCTGGAGGTCGCCGCCATGGCAGGCGTCCACAAGACCGCCGACGACCTGGAGAGCGCCGCCCGCGCCGAACTCCTCGCCGAGGACGTCCCCGAGGACCGCATCCGGGTCACCCGACGCGCCCAACTCCGCTACGACGGCACCGACACCACCCTCACCGTCGAGCTCACCGAGCCCGGCACGATGAAGCACGCCTTCGAGGAACGTCATCGCGCCACGTACTCCTTCACGCTCGACCGCCCGATCGTCGTGGAAGCCCTCTCCGTCGAAGCCACCGGCATCACCGAACCCCCCGATCTCTCCGCCCTGGCCGTCTACCAGGGCCACCCGGCCGCGCCCGAGACCGTCCGCCTCCACACGGGCGGCACCTGGCGCGACGTACCCCTCCACCGCCGCGAGGACCTGCCCCCCGGCGACACGGTCACCGGCCCCGCGGTCATCACCGAGGCCAGTGCGACGACCGTCGTCGACGGCGGCTGGCGGGCCGCGACGACCGACGACGGGCATCTGGTCATGGAACGCGCGGCGATTACACAGAGTTCCGATCTCGGCACAGAAGCCGACCCGGTTCTGCTCGAGGTCTTCAACAACCTCTTCATGTCCATCGCCGAACAGATGGGCGCCCGCCTGGAGTCCACCGCCCAGTCCGTCAACATCAAGGAACGCCTGGACTTCTCCTGCGCCCTCTTCGACCCGGACGGAAACCTGGTGGCCAACGCCCCGCACATCCCCGTCCACCTGGGCTCGATGGGCACGAGCGTCAAGGAGGTCATCACGCGGCGCGGCTCCGGAATGCGGCCGGGGGACACGTACGCGGTCAACGACCCGTACCACGGCGGAACGCACCTTCCCGACGTCACCGTGATCACTCCGGTGTTCGACACCCAGACCACGACGGACACGGAGAGTGACCCGGAGATCCTCTTCTACGTCGCCTCCCGCGGCCACCACGCAGAGATCGGCGGCATCGCCCCCGGCTCCATGCCCGCGAACAGCCGCACCATCGAGGAAGAAGGCATCCTCTTCGACAACTGGCTGCTCGCCGAGAACGGCCGCTTCCGCGAGGAGGAGACCCTCCGCCTGCTCACCGAGTCGCCCTACCCCTCGCGCAACCCGAAGACCAACCTCGCCGACCTGCGCGCCCAGATCGCCGCCAACCGCAAGGGCGTCGACGAAGTCGGCCGCATGATCGAGAACTTCGGCCTCGACGTCGTCCAGGCGTACATGAGGCACGTCCAGGACAACGCCGAGGAAGCCGTACGCCGAGTGATCGACGCCCTCGTCGACGGCGAGTACGCCTACGAAACCGACTCGGGCGCCGTCATCCGGGTACACGTGCGCGTGGACCGCGAAAACCGTTCCGCCACCGTCGACTTCACCGGTACGTCCCCCCAGCTGGCCAGCAACTTCAACGCTCCCTTCGCGGTCGTCAACGCGGCTGTCCTGTACGTCTTCCGCACCCTGGTCGACGACGACATCCCGCTCAACGACGGCTGCCTGCGCCCGCTCGACATCGTCGTACCGCCGGGCTCGATGCTCGCGCCCGAGCCGCCCGCCGCCGTCGTCGCGGGCAACGTGGAGACCTCGCAGGCGATCACCGGCGCCCTGTACGCGGCACTGGGCGTCCAGGCCGAGGGCTCCGGCACCATGAACAACGTCACCTTCGGCAACGCACACCACCAGTACTACGAGACGGTCGCCTCGGGTTCCGGCGCGGGCGACGGCTTTCCCGGGGCGCCCGTCGTCCAGACCCACATGACCAACTCGCGGCTCACCGACCCCGAGGTCCTGGAGTGGCGACTGCCCGTCCAGCTCGACGAGTTCGCCCTACGGCGGGGCAGCGGCGGCGCCGGACGGTGGCCCGGCGGGGACGGCGCCGTACGCCGCATCCGGTTCCACGAGGCCATGACCGTCTCCACGCTGTCCCAGCACCGCCGGGTCCCGCCGTACGGCATGGCGGGCGGCGAACCCGGCGCGCTGGGCGCCAACCGCGTGGAGCGCGCGGACGGCACGGTCACCGAACTCGGCGGAAGCGGCGCGGCCGACGTCGGCCCCGGCGACGTACTCGTCATCGAAACCCCTGGCGGTGGAGGCTACGGCCCACCGTCGTCCCACCCCCATCCAGCAGGAGAAGAGAGCAATGATCTTCGGGCGTTCTGAGCGCGGCAAGCCCCGGGTCGAGCCCGTCACGTTCAAGATCCTGGTGGCCGGCGGCTTCGGCGTGGGCAAGACGACCCTGGTCGGCGCGGTCAGCGAGATCAGGCCGCTGCGCACCGAGGAACTGCTGACCGAGGCCGGCCGCCCGGTCGACGACACGAGTGGCGTGGAGGGCAAGCACACCACCACCGTGGCCATGGACTTCGGCCGCATCACGCTCCGCGAGGACCTGGTGCTGTACCTCTTCGGCACGCCGGGCCAGGAGCGGTTCTGGTTCATGTGGGACGAGCTCTCCGAAGGCGCGCTCGGTGCCGTCGTGCTCGCCGACACCCGCCGCCTGGAGGACTGCTTCGCCGCCGTCGATTACTTCGAGCGGCGTTCCATACCGTTCGTCGTCGGCGTCAACTGCTTCGAGCGGTCCGCCCGTTACCCGGTGGAGGACGTCCGCCAGGCCCTCGACCTCGCCGAGGACGTACCGCTCGTGCTGTGCGACGCCCGCGACCGGGAGTCGGTCAAGGAGGTCCTCGTCGGCGTCGTCCAGCACGCGATGTCGTATGCGGCGCGCCGCCAGTCCGTCACCACCTGAGCCACGCGCACGACCCGTACCCCCGCCGACAGGGGTACGGGCCGCGGTCCACGGCTCACGCACGCGCGCGTGTGCCTAGTTCTGGCCGTCCTCCTCCCAGCCGAAGCTCTTCTCCACGGCCTTGCGCCAGTTGTGGTACTGGCGGTCACGGACGGACGCGTCCATGGAGGGCGTCCACTCGACGTCCTTCTGCCAGTGGGACTTCAGCTCGTCGAGGTCGTTCCACACGCCGGTGGCGAGCCCGGCCGCGTAGGCGGCGCCCAGGCACGTCGTCTCGGAGACCTTGGGCCGGACCACCGGGACGTCCAGCACGTCCGCCTGGTGCTGCATGAGCAGGTTGTTCTTGGTCATGCCACCGTCCACCTTCAGGGTGGTGATGTGCACCCCGGAGTCCTGGTACATGGCGTCCACGACCTCGCGGGTCTGCCAGCTCGTCGCCTCGAGCACGGCCCGGGCGAGGTGCGCCTTGGTGACGTACCGCGTCAGACCCGTGATGACCCCGCGCGCGTCGGAGCGCCAGTACGGCGCGAACAGGCCGGAGAAGGCGGGCACGATGTAGGCGCCGCCATTGTCGTCGACACTTGCCGCCAAGGTCTCGATCTCGTCGGCGGTACGGATGATGCCGAGCTGGTCGCGGAACCACTGGACGAGGGCGCCCGTGATGGCGATGGACCCCTCCAGGCAGTAGACCGGCGCCTCACTGCCGATCTTGTAGCCCATGGTCGTGAGCAGCCCGTTCTTCGAGGGCACCGGCCGGTTGCCCGTGTTGAGCAGCAGGAAGCTCCCCGTGCCGTACGTGTTCTTCGCCGTCCCCACGTCGTAGCAGGCCTGCCCGAACACGGCCGCCTGCTGGTCGCCCAGCGCGGACGCGACCGGTACGCCGGCGAGTTGGCCGACAGCCGTGCCGTACACCTCGGCGGACGACCTGATCTCGGGCAGGACGGCCTCGGGCACGTTCATCGCGGAGAGGATGGACGGCTCCCATTGGAGGGACTCCAGGTTCATCAGCATGGTCCGCCCGGCGTTGGTCACGTCGGTGACGTGCTGTCCGCCGTCCGTGCCGCCGGTGAGGTTCCAGATCAGCCAGGAGTCGATGGTGCCGAAGGCGATCTCGCCGTTCTCGGCACGCGCGCGTAGGCCCGGCACGTTGTCGAGCAGCCAGGCCGCCTTGGGACCGGAGAAGTAGGTGGCGAGCGGCAGTCCGGTCTGTTCGCGGAAACGGTCCTGCCCGTCCGAGCCGCCGAGTTGGTTGGTGAGCGCCGCGGTGCGCGTGTCCTGCCACACGATCGCGTTGTGCACGGGCTTGCCCGTGGCGCGGTCCCACAGGACCGTCGTCTCCCGCTGGTTGGTGATGCCGAGCGCGCTGAGCTGGTCGGCGCGCAGCCCGGCCTTGGCTATCGCTCCGGCGACCACCGCCTGCACCTTGGACCAGATCTCGGTGGCGTCGTGCTCCACCCAGCCGGGCTTGGGGAAGATCTGGCGGTGCTCGCGCTGGTCGACGGCGACGATCGCACCGTCCTGGTTGAAGATGATGCAGCGGCTGGAAGTAGTGCCCTGGTCGATGGCGGCGACGAACTTGTCCGTCATGACGTCCCCTTCGTCGGTTCCTTCAGAAGGCTGCGTTGGATCAGAAGGCTGCGTTGAAGATGAGCCCGGACAGCGCCCCGCCGATCAGCGGTCCCACCACCGGGATCCACGCGTAACCCCAGTCCGAGGTGCCCTTGTTGGGAATCGGCAGCAGGGCGTGGGCGATGCGGGGGCCCAGGTCACGGGCCGGGTTGATGGCGTACCCCGTGGGACCGCCGAGCGACAGACCGATGCCGACCACCAGGAACGAGACGATCAGGATCGCGGTGCCGGACTCGCCGAGCCCCTTGGTCAGGCCGAAGGCCAGGATGGGCAGTACCAGACCGATGGTCGCGATGATCTCGGTGATGAGGTTCGCCACGGGATTGCGGATCGCGGGCGTGGTGGAGAAGATCCCGAGCGTGGGCTGCGCGATCTCCTCCTCGGCGTTGGCCTGGAACTGGGCGAAGTAAACCAGCCAGCACAGAACCGCTCCGAGGATGGCGCCGACCATCTGCCCGGCGATGTAGATCGGGACCTTGTCCCAGTCCCCGGTGTCGATGGCGATCCCGATCGTCACCGCCGGATTGAGGTGCCCACCGGACAGCGGCGCTGCGGTGTATGCCCCGGCCATCACGCCGAAGCCCCAGCCGAACGCGATGACGACCCAGCCGGCGTCCTTCGCCTTGGAGTAGTTCAGTACGACGGCGGCGACGACGCCGGCGCCGAAGAGAATCAGAATCGCTGTACCGATGATCTCGCCGACGAATATGTCTCCGTTGCTCATGGCGGCTCCTAGGCCCTGGCCCGGGACGATCGGCCCCGGTCCTCCGTGCAGGGTGCGGTTCCCTTGGCGAACTGCCGAGGGCAGGGAGAGTCCCGCGCCCCGCCCGGCGTCCGCGACGAGCGTGCCGTCGCAGCCGAATCGCCCGTGGGGGTATGGGCCTTGGCTCAGACGGGCCCGCGCGGCGCAGTGCCTGGATACGCCGAGAATGTACGGCGATGTCGACTGACACCGGAAGTGTTCACCGGCCCCCGGGGAGCGTCAAGGTCGCCGACGGCAACGGTTGAGGGGCACGTGGCCAGAGCCTGCGTCTCGCGTGCCCACGGCCCGTGGGGCGCCGGTGCCGGGAAACAGACGGCAGGACCGGCCGCGGCTGCTGGGACGGGGTTGGGTGGACGGGCGGGCCGGCGTCGCGCGCACGACAGGACTGCGGGGGAGCCAACTCCGGCCCGGGATACGGAACCCGGGCCAGGGCGCGCTCTGGGGGAGTGCCAACGCCCTGCCGGAGCCTGCGCGGGCATGACGTCGGCAACAAGTCCCGCATCCGCGCAGACGGCCGTATAGCGACGCCGGGCTCTCACTCGCAGGACGGCCGTCCGCGGATGCTCAGGCCTGCGCCGACTATCCCGCCTGGGCGGTCGACACCTCCGAGCCACGACGGATCTCGTACCCCGGCAGTCCGGCCCGGCCCACCACCCAACTCGTCCCGCTCAGCGACTTCGCGGCCTTCTTCAGCGGTGCCAGACAGGCGGCCGCCTCCCGGTGGTCCACGACGCTGCCCGGCACGCAGACCACGGTGGCGAGGGACAGCGTCACGGGCAGCCCGCCCGCCGTCCAAGGCGCGTCCAGCACGGAGGCGGCCAGCGCAACCAACCCCTCCGGGTCCGCGAGGACCAGGAAGTCGTCCCCGCCGATGTGGCCCACGCGCGTGTTGCCGGTCGCCGCGTGCTGCAGCGCCTGCCCCACCGAGCGGATCAGCTCGTCGCCCGCGGCGAATCCGGCCCCGTCGTTGACCTGCTTGAAGTGGTCGACGTCCAGCCAGCTCAGCGCGAACGTCCGACCGTCCAGGATGCGCCGGTCCACCTCGCTCGTGATCGAGTCCGAACCGGGCAGCCGCGTCAGCGGATTGAGCCCGGCCGCCTCCTCGACCCGGGTCTCGGACAGCGCCCGTACGAGATCCGCCAGCCGTACGACGCCCACACACCGGCCGTACCGGTCGATCACGGCGACGTCGTCCGACGTACGGTCCCGGCTGCCGACGGCGACCACGTCCAGGACCTCCCACGCCGTGGCGTCGATGCCCACCGTCCGCGGCACGTCGCCGAGCTTGGCCGCGGGGCGATCGGCGTACAGGGCATGGCCGTAGCGCCCCGACATCGACAGCAGGAAGCGGGACCGGTGCACCGACCTGACCGGTACTCCGTCTGCGTCCACGAGCAGCACCCCGGACACCTCGGACGACCCGGTCAGCAGCGCCCGCACCTGGCCGGCGGACGCTGTGGCGGGCAACAGGGCGGCGGGCCGCACGAACTCTCGCACCGACGGGCCCGACGGCGGTTGCGCCGCGTCACCGGGGGAGCGGGGCGGGACGTATACGTCCGCGGCGGGCAGCCGGGACGGCGGCGCGAACAACTCGCCCTGCGCCAGTTGGGCACCGGCCGACAGCGCGGCAGCGCACTGCAGCTCGGTCTCCACTCCCTCGACGCAGAGCAGCGCCCCGAGCTCGTCGCACAGGGCCCGCATGGCCCGCACCGCCGCTGGTCGCGCCAGCAGCGACGCGTCGAGCTTCACCAGGTCGGGCGACATGTCGACAAGTAGTCGTAGTGGTACGTCCCCGTCCCCGACGCCGTCTGCGCTGATCCGGAAGCCCTGGCCCCGCAACTCGGCCACCGCCTCCAGCAAGGCCTGATGCGGCACGTGCGTGTACGGCGGAACGACGTCGATCGTCACCTCCCACGGCAGCCGCCCCGCCTCGCGCACCGCGCTGTGCAGTGAGGTGAGTCCGCCGAGGTCGGCAAGCGTGCCGGCGAAGACATTGACGTGCAGCGGCAGCAAGGTCTCTCTGCGCGCCGCCGCCCGGACCGCCAACACCGCGAGCTTCCCGTCGAGTTCGGGGTCGCGGCGGGCCTCGGCCAAAATGTCGCCGGCCTCCGGGCGGGCGAGTATCTCCAGCCCCGCGACCCCGCCGGTCGTCAGATTGACCACCGGTTGGAAAGCGAAGCGGAGAGTATCCGTCCAGGAGCGCACGGAAGCATGATGGCGCTGTTGGCGCACGCCCAGGCGCAGTTCATGAGACGTTCACGCACGATTCCGGGATGCTCACACAGCGTATGAGAAAGCCCTTGCTCACCTCACTGCGACCACCGCCGACCCGTGCCCGAACAACCCTTGGTTCGCTGTGATCCCCACGCGCGGGCCCGAGACCTGCCGGTCACCCGCGTCACCCCGCAACTGCCAGGTCAGCTCGCAGATCTGGGCGATCGCCTGGGCCGGAACGGCCTCCCCGAAGGAGGCGAGCCCGCCGCTCATGTTGACGGGTATGCGCCCGCCTGGTGCCGTAGCGCCCTCTCGCAGCAGCTTCGCGCCCTCGCCCTCCCCGCACAGCCCCAGATCCTCGTACCACTGCAACTCCAGGGCGGTGGACAGGTCGTACACCTCGGCCAGGGAGAGATCCTCGGGCCCGACACCGGCCTCCTCGTAGGCCGCGCGCGCGATCGACGCACGGAAGGTCTCGGCGGCCGGGTCGACCGCCGCCGCGGAGTCCGTCGCGATGTCCGGAAGGTCCAGCACGGTGTTCGGATACGTCGGGGTCACCGTGGACACGGCCCTGATCCGGACGGGCTCAGCCACCCCGTGGCGACGCGCGAACTCCATGCTGGACAGCACCAGCGCCGCCCCGCCGTCCGAGGTCGCACAGATGTCGAGCAGCCGCAGCGGATCGGCCACGACGGCGGAGGCGGCGACCTCCTCGGCGGTGACCCGCTTGCGGTAGCGCGCGTACGGATTCAGCGCCCCCAGAGCGGAGTTCTTCACCTTGACCTGCGCGAAATCCTCGGGGGTGTCCCCGTGCACGGCCATCCGCCGGCGCGCGTACAGCCCGAAGTACGTGGGATTGGTCGCTCCGAGGACCCGGAACCGCAGCCAGTCCGGATCGTCGGCCCGGTCCCCGCCCGCGGGCCGGAAGAACCCCTTGGGCGCGGCATCGGCACCCACCACGAGCACCACGTCCGCGAGACCCGCGAGGATCTGCGCCCGCGCGATGCCGACGGCCTGTGCCCCGGACGCGCACGCCGCGTACACGCTCGCCACCCGGGCCCCCTGCCAGCCCAGCGCCTTGGCGAAGGTCGCCCCCGCCACGTACCCCGGATACCCGCCACGCACGGTGTCCGCACCGACGATCGAGCCGACCTCCCGCCAGTCCAGCCCGGCGTCGGCGAGTGCCGCGCGGGCCGCCACCACGCCGTACTCGACGAAACGTCGCCCCCACTTGCCCCAGGGATGCATGCCCGCGCCGAGTACCGCCACTTCTCCCGTCATGCCGTCACCCCCGTAGGCCGCCAGTGCCAGGTCGTCCAGGTCGTCTCCGCGTCCTCGTGGAGCACACCGGGGACGACTTCCACCTCCATGCCCACCGTCAGATCGGCGACGGTGACCCCGGGAACCGCCTGTCCCAACACCACGAGCCGCTCGGACTCCAGCTCCACAGCGATCAACGCGTACGGCTCCCACGGAAGTTCCGGATCGGTCACATAGGGTGACGGAGGTCGGTACCGGCTGTCCGTGTAGGACCAGACCCGCCCTCGCCGCGACAGCGGAACCTCCGCCAGATCACCGCCGGCACACCAGGGATTGCGGCAATGGATGTCCTCGCGGGGAAAGAAGACCGAGGCGCAGGCGGAGCAGCGCGTGCCGAGGAGCGTGAAGTCGTCGCTGTCGCCGGTGAACCAATCCGCGACGACGGGTGTACGAGTGCGCGCCACAGTCCCTCCCCAAGCCCGAATCTGACGGAACGTCAGAAGTTTGTCACGGGTGACCGGAAAGCGGCAGAGGGGTCGGCAGAACCGGACGTGCCTCTTCTGCGTCGTCGTATCGGTAGGGACGGCCGGGGCCCACGGGGGTGGTTCCGGCCGTTCCCGTCGTACATCCGGTGCCGAATGCATCCGATCGCTTCCCGGACGGAACACGCTCCTGATAGATGCAGGAGACATGACACGAATCTCCAGCACTCTGCGCGGACTGATCACCGCGCTCGCCGCCCTGCTGGCCGTGACCGTCTCCTCCGCCGGCGCCCGGGCGACCACCGAACCCGAGGCACCCGAGGACTTCGTGGCGCTGAGAACCGTGGACCCGACGATCATCCAGGAGATGCGCTACTTCACCCCGCACAACTTCGTCGGCGAGCCCATTGACGGCTACCGGCAGCCCCTCTGCATCCTCACCCGGCCCGCCGCCCAGGCGCTCCACCAGGCACAGCGGAAGCTGCTGCGTCAGGGCTACACCCTCAAGGTGTACGACTGTTACCGGCCGCAGCGCGCCGTGAACCATTTCGTCCGCTGGGCCGAGGACCTCGACGACCAGGCGATGAAGGGCGAGTTCTACCCGAACGTCGACAAGACCCGCCTGTTCGAGGACGGTTACATCGCCGAGAAATCCGGCCACAGCCGTGGCTCCACCATGGACCTCACGATCGTGAAGCTCCCGGCGAGGCAGACCAGGCCGTACGTGCCCGGCGAGCCCCTGGTGCCCTGCTACGCCCCCAAGGACGAGCGCTTCCCCGACAACTCCGTCGACATGGGCACCGGATTCGACTGCTTCGACACCCTCGCGCACACCCTCGACCCGCGCATCCAGGGCGAACAGCGCGCCAACCGGCTCCTCTTGAAGAGCACGCTGGAGGGCCTCGGATTCGTCAATCTCGCCGAGGAGTGGTGGCACTACGCCTTCAAGCCAGAGCCGTATCCGGACACCTATTTCGACTTCCCGGTGTCCTGGAAATCGCTGATCAGCAGTCATTGAGCCGCCCCCCGGCGACGTCCTCCCAGTGATCGGATACAGTCCGCCGCGTGTCCGAAACTCAGCACTCCACCCCCAACTCCGCGCCCGACTCCCACTGTTCGAGCTGCGGAGCGCCCTACGGGGAGGGCGTTGCGGGCTGGCCCCGCACCTGTCCCGCCTGCACCACCGTGCACTACCGCAATCCGTTGCCGGTCGCGATCGCCCTCCAGCCCGTGTACGACACACAGGGCACCGCCCTGGTGGTGATCACCCGAACCATCGCCCCCGCGCGCGGAGGCATCGCCCTGCCCGGGGGCTTCATCGACGACCGCGAGGAGTGGCGGCACGCCGTCGTCCGTGAGCTCAAGGAAGAGACCGGCATCGACGCGGCGAGCCGCGACGTACGACTGATCGACGCGATGAGCTCACCCGACGGGCACCTCCTGCTGTTCGGGCTCCTGCCCGAGCGCCCGGCCGAAGGCCTCCCGCGGTCCGCGGCCACCGACGAGACGGAGGGCTGGCACCTCCTGCGCAGGCCGGAGGAGCTCGCCTTCCCCCTGCACACACTGGCCGTACGGGCCTGGTTCGAGGGCCGCTACATCTGAGCTCAGCTGTCGGAGCTGTCAGAGACTCCTCGTATCCGCACCGGGTGGGACGTCTCGCTCAAGCCGCCCTCACCCTCCCGCTGAACGACCACCCGTCGGCCCTTCCAGCGGGCGACGTAGTGTTCGATCTCCGGTTCGTCCCACCCGTCGCCCGCGTCCACCACGACCAGCCCGCCCCCGATCCGCCCCCGAGCGGGCGCCCACACCTCCAACTCCAGTCCGCCGTCGTCCCCACGCACCGGGACGACGGCGCCCGCGCGCGCGAGCACCGGAATCCGCGACAGGGGAGCGTCGACGAGAACCTGTCCGGGGCCTTCGTACGCCTGCTCCGTCGCCGTGTCGTACCAGCGCCCCCGGGGCAGCTGCACCGCCCGCACGTCCGCCCCCGGATCGAGCACCGGCGCCACCAGCAGGCTGTCACCCAGCAGAAAGGCGTCCTCGCAGTCCCGCAGCGCCCGGTCCTCGGGTGCCGACCACCACAGGGGCCGTACATAGGGCGCTCCCGTACGACGGGCCAGCTGCGCCAGCGTCATCAAGTACGGCAGCAGCCGCCGGCGTTCGACGAGCGCCACGCGCGCGTGCTCCAGCACCTCGGCACCGAACTCCCACGGCTCCCTGCGCCCGGCCCGCAGCCCCGCGTGCGTACGGAACAGCGGCAGATAAGCGCCCAGTTGGAACCAACGCAGATACAGCTCGGGCGACGGGCTCCCGTCGTAGCCGCCCACGTCCGGCCCCGAATAGGGCACCCCGCACAGCCCGAGCCCCATGACGAGCGACAACGAAGCCCTGAGGCCGGGCCAGCCCGTGGCCACGTCACCGGACCACGTGCCCCCGTAGCGCTGCATCCCGGCCCACCCGGAGCGCGAGAACACGAAAGGCCTCTCCTTGGGCGCCAGTTCGCGCAGCCCCTCGTACCCGGCCCGGGCCATGCACAGCGCGTAGACATTGTGCGCCTCGCGGTGGTCACCACCCCGATCCTCCAGGGAGTGCCTGGCCGATCGTGGCAGCGTCGACTCGCCGAAGGCGTTGAAGGAGGTGGGCTCGTTCATGTCGTGCCAGAAACCCGAGAACCCCGACGCGAGCCGCTCCTCGTAGAGACGACCCCACCAGGCACGCACGCGCGCGTGCGTGAAATCCGGGAAGACAGCCTCTCCGGGCCAGACGACCCCCCGCACGATCCGCCCGGAGGCGTCCCGCACGAACGCGTCCTCGGCCGTCCCGCTGTCGTACACGGCGTTCCCCGGGGCTGCCTTGACCGCCGGATCGACGATCGACACCAGCCGGATCCCGTCCCGCCGCAGCTCCTCGGCCAGCACCGGCAGCTTGGGGAAGCGCTCATGGTCGACGGTGAACACCTGGTGCTCGTCGTAGTGGTCGATGTCCAGATGGACGGCGTCGAGCGGAAGCCCGCGCTCCTGATAGCCCGAGACGATCCGCCGCACCTCCTGCTCACTGCCGAAGCCCCAGCGCGCGTGATGGTGGCCCAGGGCCCAGGCCGGCGGCAGCGCGGGGGCGCCCGTCAGCGACGCCCAGGCGAGCAGCACGCGCGCGGGAGTGCCCACCATCACCCAGCAGCGCAGCGGGCCGCCGTCCATCCGCAGGACGCACGTGCCTGCCCGGTCGTGCCCGGAACCGGCACCTTCCTCGCCCTCGCGCAGGGCCACCGTGCCGTCCCACGACGTGTCGTGGAACACCAGATGCGTGGCGGCGTCGGCCACCACCAGCTGCACCGGCATCGTGACGTACAGCGGATCGTCGCCGGGACCGAAGGCACGGCCCGGATCGGTGTTCCACAGCCGGTATGTCCCGTCCCGTAGCCGAGGGCCTGAGGCGCGTCCCCCGAGCCCGAAGAACCGCGCGTCCGCGGCCACCTCCGACCGCTGCATCCAGCGCGCCGCGCCACCACCCACCGGCTCCCACCACCGGGGCGGCAGATCCCGGCGCAGCGTCACCCCTCCGGGCGTACACACCTCGACCGCGCCGTACCGTGAGACGACGACTGTCACGCGCTCGGCCACGACCCGCCACCCGCCGTCCTTGTCCGGCTCCAGCACCGCCCGGGGGTCCGGCTCCGGGCAGCGGCCCGCGAGCGCGTACGACGGCTCGGGACCCGCCCCGTCCCAGCCCCAGAACACGGCCCCGTTCACCGCGACGACGATCCGCAGTTCGGAGCGGCTGAACCGGACCACGCCGCCACCAGGCCCGGGCTCGACCCCCTGGACCGGCCCGGGCACCCGCGCGCGCTCGGCCCCCCGCGGTGGCAGCCCCGTGGCGTCGGCACGCCTCCTGCGCCACGCGGCCCGTACGGTACGCAACCTCTGGGCCGCCCCCGCCGAACCGACCGCCTTCACCGAACGCACCAGGTCACGACCGTTCATGCTGCTCACCCTGCCACTCAACGCCCCACACGCGCGTGCCGTTCAACTGCCGTTCACCCGTGCTGAGACCACATCTTCACGACACGGACTATGTGGGGCGCACCCTGGCGCAGAAGTTGATCACATGGCATCGTCCGTGTCAGCCGCGTGACGCGCACACCCCAGCCCGTGCGCGGAAGACGCACACGACGCGCACAGTCCGGGAGCCGCCCCATGTCGACCGTGAACCCCCAGCCGCTCTGGCAGCCAGATCCGGAACGCATCGCCCAGGCCCAGATCACCAGGTTCCAGGCGTGGTCAGCCGAACAGTACGGTGCCCCGGCCGAGGGCGGGTACGCGGCCCTCCACCGCTGGTCCGTCGACGAACTGGACACGTTCTGGGAAGCCGTCACGCGGTGGTTCGACGTTCGGTTCTCCACCCCCTACGCGCGCGTGCTGGGCGATCGCTCGATGCCCGGTGCCCAGTGGTTCCCCGGGGCGACCCTCAACTACGCCGAGCACGCCCTCCGCGCGGCCGCGACCCGCGCGGACGAACCGGCCCTCCTGTACGTCGACGAGACCCATGAACCACTCCCGGTGACCTGGGCCGAGCTCCGCCGCCAGGTCGGCTCCCTGTCCGCCGAGCTGCGCGCCCTCGGCGTACGGCCCGGAGACCGCGTCAGCGGCTACCTCCCGAACATCCCGCAGGCTGTCGTCGCCCTCCTCGCCACGGCCGCCGTGGGCGGCGTCTGGACGTCCTGCGCCCCCGACTTCGGCGCCCGCAGTGTCCTCGACCGCTTCCAACAGGTCGAACCGGTCGTCCTGTTCACCGTCGACGGCTACTGCTACGGCGGCAAGGAGCACGACCGCCGCGAGACGGTCGCCGAACTCCGCCGAGAACTGCCCACCCTGCGCGCCGTCGTCCACATCCCCCTCCTCGGTACCGAGGCCCCCGAAGGCGCCCTGGAGTGGTCGTCCCTGTCGAGCGCCGACACAGAGCCCGTCTTCGAGCAGGTGCCCTTCGCCCACCCCCTGTGGGTGCTCTACTCCTCGGGCACGACCGGCCTCCCCAAGGCCATCGTCCAGTCCCAGGGCGGCATCCTCGTCGAACACCTCAAGCAGCTCGGCCTGCACTGCGACCTCGGCCCCGAGGACCGTTTCTTCTGGTACACCTCGACGGGCTGGATGATGTGGAACTTCCTCGTCTCCGGCCTCCTCACGGGCACGACGGTCGTCCTGTACGACGGCAGCCCCGGCTACCCC
This sequence comes from Streptomyces fulvoviolaceus, assembly GCF_000718165.1. GTDB lineage: Bacteria > Actinomycetota > Actinomycetes > Streptomycetales > Streptomycetaceae > Streptomyces > Streptomyces fulvoviolaceus. The sequence continues at coordinate 88,551 of NZ_JOEY01000042.1, forward strand.
GACACGGGCGCCCAGTGGCGGATCGCCGAACGTACGGAGGCGACCCTCTACGGCACCTCGGCCGCGTACGTCATGGCCTGCCGCAAGGCCGGCGTGCACCCCGTACGCGACTTCGACCTCTCCAAGGTGCAGTGCGTCGCCACCACCGGATCACCGCTCCCGCCCGACGGATTCCGCTGGCTGCACGACGAGTTCGCAGAGAGCGGGGCCGACCTCTGGATCGCCTCCGTCAGCGGCGGCACGGACGTGTGCTCCTGCTTCGCGGGAGCCGTACCCACCCTCCCCGTGCACATCGGCGAGCTCCAGGCACCCGGACTGGGCACCGACCTGCAGTCCTGGGACGCCAGCGGCAAACCCCTCGTCGACGAGGTCGGTGAACTCGTGGTCACCAACCCCATGCCGTCGATGCCGATCCACTTCTGGAACGACCCCGACGGCAGCCGCTACCACGACAGCTACTTCGACACATACCCCGGCGTGTGGCGCCACGGCGACTGGATCACCGTCACCTCCCGCGGCTCGGTCGTCATCCACGGCCGCTCCGACTCGACGCTCAACCGCCAGGGCGTGCGCATGGGTTCGGCCGACATCTACGAGGCCGTCGAACGCCTCCCCGAGATCAGGGAATCCCTGGTCATCGGCATCGAACAGCCCGACGGCGGCTACTGGATGCCGCTCTTCGTGCACCTGATCCCCGGAGCCGTCCTCGACCAGGCCCTCCTCGACCGCATCAAGCAGACCATCCGCGAACAACTCTCCCCGCGACACCTGCCCGACGAGGTCATCGAGGTGCCCGGCATCCCGCACACCCTCACCGGAAAGCGCATCGAGGTCCCGGTGAAGCGCCTTCTCCAGGGCACCCCACTGGAGAAGGCGGTCAACGCGGGTTCCATCGACAACCTAGAACTGCTCCACTTCTACGAGGACTTGGCCCGCAAGCGCACCTGACGCCAGGGGTTGACCACGGCCTCGCCCAGTCCACCCGTCGCAGCATCGGACCACTCGCCGTCACCACGGCCATCGCCATCGGACCGACAGGAGGGCCAGCTTTCGGTGCCCTCATCGCTGTGACCTGCGTGATCCAGCACCGACTGGTCCGCGATCGCTTCGTCCAGACGCCGTTGTCAGTGCCACCGGTTACTGTGAGTGAGCATTGATCGACTGCGCACTGGGGGAAACATGGCGCACACCGACCACCCGACCATGCGACGCGTCCTGCGCCGCGAAATCGCCGGCACCATCGGCCTGCTCACCGACGAGCACGACTTCCGCGCCATGCGGCGCTACCGCAGCTTCACCTTCGACGACCACACGACCTACCTGAAACAGGTCGAAGACCTCCTCAGGACCCGCGCCGCACAGGGCAGCCACACCACCATCGCCCTGTTCGACCCACAGGAGTACGCCGAGTTCTGCGAGGAAGCAGGACTCGAACCCGACGCCCCGTCGAGCCGCACCCGCTTCACGGCGGAACTCGCGAGCACAGGACCGACCATCCCCTACGACGGCCAGTCCCTGACCGACCTCGTGCCGGCTCTGGTGGACGAGGCCGTCCGCCAGGCCACCTGGGAATACGCTGCCACACTCCTGGCCCGCCTGGGCGCTTGCGCCTCCTGCGGGGAGGACTTCGGCCGAGCGGCCTTCACCCGCGCGTCCGACCTCCTCGTCCGCATCCTCGACACGGCCCACCCGGGGGACCGCCACCTCGTCTGCAGCATCACGGGCACTCCGGAAACACTGGTCTCCGTCCTCCACGGCGACGAGGACGAACACGGAGCCGTACAACTCGACGAGGCGGAGGCCCTCGAGTTCACCACCGTCCTGGCCCTCGGCATCGCCACGCAGAGTCCCGGGGGACTCGTCATGCGCACCAGCGCTCCAGGAACGGTCGACCGTATCTACGGCTGGCGCCTGCGCGGCGACGGCCTCGAACCCCTCACTGCGGGAGAAGTCTTCGACGCCTACTGCACCGACGTCGACTCCGGTGATCTGATCTCCCCGGAGTCGGATGTCGACTACTGCGTGCCACCCGACCTCGGAATGGAGGGCCAGGCGCCGGGACACCACCACTGAACGCGGGAGGGGCGCCCCACCCGAAGGTGGAGCGCCCCTCACCGGCCGTGGACGACCGACTCGATCCGACTACTCGCCGGACAGCACCGCCTGAGCCGCGTTGCGCGCCTCCTCGGCGCTGTCCGCCGCCCGCGCGGCAGCGGCAGCCCGCTCGCACTGCGCCAGCGTGTACTTCGCCAGCGTCGTCCGGACGTAAGGAATGGACGCCGCACCCATGGAAAGAGAGGTGACCCCCAGACCGGTCAGCACACAAGCGAGCAGCGGGTCGGACGCGGCCTCGCCACAGACACCACAGCTCTTGCCCTCGGCCTTCGCCGCTTCGGCGGACAGCGCCACCAGGTCCAGCAGCGCGGGCTGCCACGGATCCTGCAGACGGGACACCGCACCCACCTGACGGTCGGCGGCGAAGGTGTACTGCGCGAGGTCGTTGGTCCCCAGGGACAGGAACTCGACCTCCTGCAGAATCGAGCGCGCGCGCAGCGCGGCCGACGGAATCTCCACCATCGCGCCGAACTTCGCCTGCAGCCCCGCATCACGGCACGCGTCCGCGAACGCCTTGGCGTCGGCACGGTCGGCCACCATCGGCGCCATGACCTCGAGGTAGACCGGCAGCCCCTCGGCAGCCTTCGCCAGCGAGGTCAACTGGGTGCGCAGCACCTCCGGGTGGTCGAGCAACGACCGCAGGCCGCGCACGCCCAGCGCCGGGTTCGGCTCGTCGGCAGGCGTCAGGAAGTCCAGCGGCTTGTCCGCACCCGCGTCCAGCACACGCACGACGACGCGCCCCTCGGGGGACGCCTCGAGCACCTGCCGGTACGCCTCGACCTGCTTCTCCTCCGACGGAGCAGTCTTGCTGTCGTCGAGGAAGAGGAACTCGGTGCGGAAGAGACCGACGCCCTCGGCTCCGGCCTCGATGGCTGCCGGCACGTCGGCCGGACCACCGACGTTGGCCAGCAGCGGCACCTTGTGGCCGTCGGCCGTGGCACCCGGTCCGCTCGACGCCGACAGGGCGGCCTTGCGCTCGGCGGCAGCGGCCTCCAGTTGCTCCTTCTTCTCGTCGCTCGGGTTCACGAAGATGTCGCCGGTGCTGCCGTCCACGGCGATCACCGTGCCCTCGGTGAGCTCGCCGGCACCCGGCAGCGCCACGACGGCCGGGACACCGAGAGCCCGCGCCAGAATCGCGCTGTGGCTGGTCGGCCCGCCCTCCTCGGTCACGAAGCCGAGAACCAGGGTCGGGTCGAGCAGAGCCGTATCGGCGGGAGCGAGGTCACGCGCCACAAGGACATACGGCTCGTCGCTGTCCGGGATACCCGGCATGGGCACTCCGAGCAGGCGAGCGACGATACGATTCCGCACGTCGTCGAGGTCGGCCACGCGCCCGGCAAGGTACTCACCGGCACCGGCCAGCAGTTCGCGGTACGCGGCGAACGCGTCGTACACAGCACGCTCGGCCGTGCTGCCGACGGCGATACGTCGGTCCACGTCCGCCATCAGCTCAGGGTCCTGGGCCATCATGGCCTGCGCCTCGAGCACCGCCTGGGCTTCGCCCCCCGCCAGATTGCCGCGTGCCATCAGGTCGGCCGCCACAGCCTCCACGGCCTTGCGCGCGTTTCCCTGTTCACGCTCCGCGTCCTGAGCCGGAATCTGCTTGGCAGGCGGTTCCAGTACCGCCGTTCCCATGTGCCGAACCTCGCCGATCGCCACACCGTGGCTTACGCCGACGCCTCGCAGCGTTGTCTCCATCTCACCCGTCTCCGATAGTGCGGCGGGTCCCGCCGCCGCGGTGGTTGTCCCTACACGCCGTCATACGACGGCACTGACGTCACTTCCAGAGGAAGAGACTGTCGCCGGCCTTCACGTCGCCGTTGTCGCGGAGATCGGAGAGCGCCTCCGCCGTGGCCTCGAGCGCCACGATCGGGCACACCGCGGACTTGCCGGCGGCCTCGACGGCGGCCGGGTTCCAGCGCACCACGCCCTGACCGCGCGTCACGGTGTCCCCCTTGTTCACCAGCAGCTCGAAACCCTCGCCGTTGAGCTGCACGGTGTCGATACCCAGGTGGACGAGCACGCCGTGGCCCTGCTCGTCCACGACGACAAAGGCATGCGGGTGAAGAGAGACGATCACTCCGTCCACGGGCGCGACAGCCTCGGAAGGCTCACGCACGGGGTCGATCGCCGTACCCGGGCCGACCATGGCCCCGGAGAAGACCGGATCAGGCACGGCGGCCAGTCCGATGGCGTGTCCTGCAAGCGGGGACGTCACGGTGGTCATGGGAAGCCTCCCAGGGGTGGAGCTGCGTGTATGGGCCGTCACTGCCTGTCCCGGACGGCGCACTGCGCAGCAGCGTATGTCATATGAAGTTCGGGTTCCGCACGAAAGATACCGCTTAGTGGTCTAGACCACCAGCCCAATCGATTTGCACCCTCTTCGAGGCCCCGTGTACAGTCGTACTCCTGCTTGAGGCCGAGTGACGCGACCAAGCGTCCTCACCTGGCAGCACCCAACTTGTCAGATCCTATCTCGGGATCACCTTCTGCATGCCTGCAGGACGGTGGTCAGGGGGCCGGAAAAACACTGATAGAGTTTGGAACACCGAAGGGAAGCGCCCGGAGGAAAGCCACGAGAGATTCTCTCGGGTGAGTACAAAGGAAGCGTCCGTTCCTTGAGAACTCAACAGCGTGCCAAAAATC
>NZ_JOEY01000043.1 GCF_000718165.1 Streptomyces fulvoviolaceus
CTCCCCCACCTGGGGCATCTACTCCGGCTACGAACTCTGCGAGAACACCCCGCTGCGGGACGGCAGCGAGGAATACCTCGACTCGGAGAAATACCAGATAAAACACCGCGACTGGGAGACCGGCGACACCATCGCCCCCCTCATCACCCGCCTCAACACCATCAGGCGGCAGCACCCCGCCCTCCAGCAGCTCAGGAACATCCGCTTCCACCCCACCGACAACGACGCGCTCATCGCGTACAGCAAGCGCACGGGCCCGGACACGGTTCTGGTGGTCGTCAACCTCGACCCTCACCACACCCAGGAGGCCACGGTCTCGTTGGACATGCCGCAACTCGGCCTGGAAGGGCACGAGTCCCTGTCCGTGCACGACGAACTGACGGGTGAGACCTACCGCTGGGGCAGGAACAACTATGTGCGCCTCGAGCCCGGCCGGGCACCCGCGCACGTGTTCCACGCCCAGCGGTGGACACCGCAGATCGGAGGGTCCAGAGCGTGACTGTCAACGAGCCTGTCCACGACACCTTCGAGGACACCCCCGCCAAGGACCGGGACCCCGACTGGTTCAAACGCGCGGTCTTCTACGAGGTACTGGTCCGCACCGCCGTGCTGCCCGAGTTCGGCGACCTCGCCGACTTCGTGGAATTCGTCGACGCCGCCCACCAGCGCGGCATGCGCGTCATCATCGACTTCGTCATGAACCACACCAGCGACCAGCACCCGTGGTTCCAGGAATCCCGCAAGAACCCGGACGGCCCCTACGGCGACTACTACATGTGGGCCGACGACGACAAGCAGTACCAGGACGCCCGGATCATCTTCGTCGACACCGAGGCCTCCAACTGGACCCACGACCCGGTGCGAGGGCAGTACTACTTCCACCGTTTCTTCTCCCACCAGCCGGACCTCAACTACGAGAACCCGGCCGTCCAGGAAGAAATCCTGGCCGCCCTCCGCTTCTGGCTGGACCTCGGCATCGACGGCTTCCGCCTCGACGCCGTGCCCTACCTGTACGCGCAGGAGGGCACCAACTGCGAGAACCTCCCCGCCTCCCACGAGTTCCTGAAGCGCGTCCGCCGCGAGATCGACGCGATGTATCCGGACACGGTGCTGCTGGCGGAGGCGAACCAGTGGCCGGAGGACGTCGTCGACTACTTCGGCGACTACTCCAGCGGCGGCGACGAATGCCACATGGCCTTCCACTTCCCGGTCATGCCGCGCATCTTCATGGCCGTGCGCCGCGAATCGCGCTATCCGGTCTCGGAAATCCTCGCCAAGACCCCGGCCATCCCGTCGAGTTGCCAGTGGGGCATCTTCCTGCGGAACCACGACGAGCTGACCCTCGAAATGGTCACCGACGAGGAACGCGACTACATGTGGGCGGAATACGCCACTCCCCGGCTCGCCGATCCTCTACTACGGCGACGAGATCGGCATGGGCGACAACATCTGGCTCGGCGACACGGCCGACCCCGGTCGCCTCTTCCTGCCGACCATCATGGACCCGGTCTACGGCCACCAGGTCACCAACGTCGAGGCTTCCATGGCGTCGCCCTCGTCGCTGCTGCACTGGACCCGCCGCATGATCGAGATCCGCAAGCAGAACCCCGCCTTCGGCCTTGGCACGTTCACCGAGCTGCAGTCCTCGAATCCGGCGGTGCTGGCCTTCCTGCGGGAGTACGAGGACGACCTGGTGCTGTGTGTGAACAACTTCGCCCGGTTCGCGCAGCCCACCGAGCTCGATCTGCGTGAGTTCGCCGGGAGGCACCCGGTCGAGCTGTTCGGCGGGGTGCGGTTCCCGGCCATCGGCGAGCTGCCGTATCTGCTGACGCTCGGCGGGCACGGCTTCTACTGGTTCCGGCTCTCCCGAGTCGCATCCCGCATCGGTCGACGACTTTGAGCGTGTGCCTCTGAGCGTGTGCCGACGAAAGGACGCGTCACCATGCCGAAGACCGCATCCGTCCGCCCCAGACGGACGCTCCTGGCCGATCCCCTGGCCTCGCTCGGCGAGCTGCTACGCCAGTGGCTGCCACGCCAGCGCTGGTTCGCGGGCAAGGACCGGCCGGTCACGGAGCTCAGCCTGCTGTCGATGACCGAGCTGTATCCGGGCTGTCTGCATCTGCTGGTCCACACCGGCCACGGCGGCGTGCCCGCGCCCGGCGGCGCCACCCCAGCCGGCGACTGCTACCAGCTGCTGCTCGGCGTACGGGAGCATCTGTCGCCGCGGCTCGGCCGGGCGCTCATCGGCCGTGCGGAGGAGGGCCCGCTCGCCGGTCTGACGGTCTACGACGCGCTGCACGACCCGCGGTCCGCCCAGCTGCTCCTGGAGCGGCTGCGGCATCCCGGCGCGGCCGGTCCGCTGCGCTTCGAGGGCGACCGGTCCCTGCCGGTGCCCGCCGGGCTTCCGCCGCGGCTGCTGGAAGCCGAGCAGTCCAACTCCTCGCTGGTGTACGGCGACGAGTTGATCCTGAAGGTCTTCCGCCGCATCCAGCCCGGCGTCAATCCCGATCTGGAGGTGCCGGTCGCGCTGGCGAGGCAGGGCTGCCACCGTGTCCCCGCGCCCGTGGCCTGGTTCCGGACCACGCATCCGCAGGAGGCGACGCTCGGCGTGCTGCAGCCGTACCTGCGCGACGCGTCCGACGGCTGGGCACTGGCTCTACGCGCCCTCGAGACCGGCGACGACTTCACGGCGCAGGCGCACGAGCTGGGACAGGCCACGGCGGAGGTGCACCTCGCGCTGGCCTCGGCCTTCCCCACCGGGGCGCCGGGCGAGAACGAGTTCACGGCGGCGGCGATGACCGAGCGGCTGGACTCCGCCGCGTGCTGCGTACCGGCGCTCAAGCCGTTCGTCCCGGGTCTGCGGGCCGCGTTCGGCGCGCTGGCCACCTGCGACGCCGGGCCGCCGGCCCAGCGCGTCCACGGCGATCTGCACCTCGGCCAGGTGCTGCGGGCCGGTCGCGAGTGGTTCGTCATCGACTTCGAGGGCGAGCCCTCCCGCCCGCTCGCCGAGCGGCGCACCGCCCAGTCCCCGGTGCGGGACATCGCGGGCATGCTGCGCTCCTTCGACTACGCCGCCCGCCAGCGCCGCCCCTGGCGTCCGGAGTGGGCCCGCCGCTGCCGGGAGGCCTTCTGCGCGGGCTACGCCGCCCGCGCCGGCTGGGACCCGCGCAAGAAACACGGACTGCTGCGCGCATACGAAACGGACCGGGCGGTTTACGAGGTCCTCTACGAGGCCAGGCACCGCCCCGACTGGCTCCCCGTACCGATGGCGGCGATCGAACGCCTCGCCGTGAGAGGAGACTGACGCCGTGGCCCTGCACGACACCTCGCTGCCCGAGCCCTCCGGACCGACCCACTGCGGTGCGGCTCCCCCACTGGTCCCTGCCCACCGTGAGCGCCTGCTGTCCGGGGCCCACCACGATCCGCACGCGCTGCTCGGTGCCCATCCGGTCCCGGGTGGGACCGTCTTCCGGGCGCTGCGCCCGTTCGCCCGCTCGGTGAGCGTCGTGGTCGACGGCGAGCGCAGACGGCTCGCGTCGGAGGGGGACGGCCTCTTCTCCGGCGTACTCCCCCTCGACGCGATTCCGGAGTACACGCTGCTGGTGTCGTACGCGGACGGGGAGCAGGAGGCGCACGACCCGTACCGCTTTCTGCCCGCCCTCGGCGAGACCGATCTCCATCTCATCGGCGAAGGCCGGCACGAGCAACTGTGGACGGCGCTCGGCGCCGAGCCGATGACCCACCAGGGCGTGACCGGAACCCGCTTCACGGTGTGGGCGCCGAACGCCCAGGGCGTCCGGGTCGCCGGGGACTTCACCTTCTGGGACGGACAGGCCTTCCCGATGCGCTCCCTCGGCTCGTCGGGCGTCTGGGAACTCTTCCTGCCGGGTGTCGGTGAGGGCGCACGGTACAAGTTCGAGATCACCTCCCGGTACGGCAGCCGCTTCCTCAAGGCCGACCCGATGGCGCGTGCCACGGAGGTGCCGCCCGCGACCGCCTCCGTGGTGACCTCCTCTCACCACGAGTGGGGCGACCAGGACTGGATGTCACGGCGCGGGGAGGTCCCGGTGCACGAGGCCCCGCTCTCGGTGTACGAGGTCCATCTGCCGTCCTGGCGACAGGGACTGACGTATCGTCAACTCGCTGATGTGCTCCCGGAGTACGTGAAGGACCTGGGCTTCACCCACATCGAGCTGATGCCGGTCGCCGAGCACCCCTTCGGCGGTTCGTGGGGCTACCAGGTCACCGGCTTCTACGCGCCGACCTCCCGGCTCGGTACTCCCGACGACTTCAAGTACCTCGTCGACGCCCTGCACCGGGCCGGGATCGGCGTGATCATGGACTGGGTCCCCGCGCACTTCCCCAAGGACGACTGGGCGCTGGCCCGGTTCGACGGGGACCCGCTGTACGAGCCGGGAGACTGGCGGCGGGCGGAGCATCCGGACTGGGGGACGTACGAGTTCGACTTCGGACGGGTCGAGGTGCGCAACTTCCTGGTCGCCAACGCCGTGTACTGGTGCGAGGAGTTCCACATCGACGGGCTGCGCGTGGACGCCGTCGCCTCCATGCTCTACCTCGACTACTCGCGGGACTCCGGCCAGTGGACGCCCAATGTGCACGGCGGCCGGGAGGACCTGGACGCGGTCGCCTTCCTGCAGGAGATGAACGCGACGGTCTACCGGCGGGCGCCCGGTGTGGTGACGATCGCCGAGGAGTCCACGGCCTGGGACGGGGTGACCCGGCCCACCGACAGCGGCGGACTGGGCTTCGGTCTGAAGTGGAACATGGGGTGGATGCACGACTCGCTCGGCTACATCGCCCACGAGCCCGTCCACCGCAAGTACCACCACAACGAGATGACCTTCTCGATGGTGTACGCGTACAGCGAGAACTACGTGCTCCCGATCTCGCACGACGAGGTCGTCCACGGCAAGCAGTCCCTCGTGTCGAAGATGCCGGGCGACTGGTGGCAGCAACGCGCCAACGCCCGTGCGTACCTGGGCTTCATGTGGGCGCACCCCGGCAAGCAGCTCCTCTTCATGGGCCAGGAGTTCGCGCAGGGCGCCGAGTGGTCGGAGGCACACGGCCCGGACTGGTGGCTTCTCGACCCGGCCTACGGCGCGGAGCCGGACCACCGGGGCGTGCGCGACCTGGTCCGCGAGCTCAACATCGTCTACCGCCGCACCCCGGCCCTGTGGCAGCGCGACACCGACCCCGCCGGCTTCCAGTGGGTGGTCGGCGACGCGGCCGAGGACAACGTCTTCGCGTTCTTCAGGTACGACACGGACGGCACCCCCCTCCTCGCGGTCTCCAACCTCTCCCCCGTCGTCCGCCACGACTACCGTCTCGCCGTCCCCGAGGGCGTCCCCGCCTGGCAGGAGACCCTGAACACCGACGCGGCACGCTATGGCGGCAGCGACGTGACCAACCCCGACCCGGTCAAGCCGGAGAACGGTGCGGTCCGGCTCACGCTGCCTCCCCTCGCGACGGTCTGGTTCACGTCAGTGTGAGGGGCCGCCCCCTGGGCAGTCGGGTCGTACGACATCGTCGTCGTGGCAGAAGGGCGGCATCACGTGCGCACCGTCGGAGTGGAGGAGGAACTCCTGCTGGTCGACCCGGAGACCGGTGAACCGCAGGCGCTGTCCGCCGCGGTACTGGCCCGGGCCGTACAGGACGACGCCGAGCAGGACGTCTTCGAGACGGAGCTGCACAACCAGATGCTCGAGTTCGCGACGCACCCGCAGTCGGGCATGGACCAGCTCCACGCCGAGATCGTGCGCTGCCGCAAGGAGGCCGCCCGGCACGCCGGGGAGATCGGCTGCACCGTCGCCGCACTGGCCACCTCACCGCTGCCCGTCAGCCCGTCCGTCAGCGTCGGGCGCCGCTACCGGTGGATGGCCGAGCAGTACGGCATCGCCACCCAGGAACAGCTCGTGATGGGCTGCCACGTCCATGTGTCCGTCGAGTCCGACGAAGAGGGCATCGCCGTCATCGACCGGATGCAGCCGTGGCTGTACGTGCTGTCCGCGCTGAGCGCCAACTCGCCCTTCTGGCAGGGCAAGGACACGTGCTACAGCAGCTACCGCAGCCGGGTGTGGCACCGGTGGCCGTCGGCCGGTCCGACCGAGCCCTTCGGTTCGGCCGAGCGCTATCACCGGCGGGTCGCGGCCATGGTGGCGACCGGCGTGATCCTCGACGAGGGGATGATCTACTTCGACGCGCGGCTGTCCCGGCAGTACCCGACGGTGGAGATCCGGGTCGCGGACGTCTGTCTGCACGCGGACACCGCCGTACTCGTGGCCACCCTCGCCCGCGGCCTGGTGGAGACCGCCGCGCGTGAGTGGCGGGCGGGCCGGGAGCCTGCGGAGCACAGCGTGAGCCTGCTCCGGCTGGCCGCCTGGCGGGCCGCGCGGTCCGGGCTGACCGACGAGCTGCTCCACCCGGCGACGCTGCGGCGCATGCCCGCGGAGACGGTGGTGCGGGCGCTGCTCGAGCACGTCGGGGACGCGCTCGCCGACAGCGGCGACCTCGACCGCGCCCAGGACGTCTGCGCCGGGCTCCTGCGGCACGGCAACGGCGCCCGGGTGCAACGCGAGTTGATGGAGCGCACCGGGAGCCTGCGGGACGTGGTCACCGAGTGCGTGCGCCACACCCAGGCGTGAAGCCGCCTCGACAGCACACGACCAGGTCGAGATCAACTAGAGCGGGGATACTTCTCCAATTCGGTTACCCTCCGCTCCCACCTCGACTACATTCGAGCACCGCAGATGACCGTGCTCGACGGCGGCGTCACACCCCGCACACGTCAGGACCAGCACATGCGCGACTTCGTCCTCGCTCCTCCGTCCGCCTCGCACTCGACCGGCGGTCTCGCCGACAGCGTCTTCGACATGGCCGCCCGGAACCCCACCCTCCCGATGATCGCGCGCCGTACCGAGACCTCCGGCTGGGAGGAGGTCACGGCCGTGGAGCTGCGGGACGAGGTCATGGACCTGGCAAAGGGGCTGATCGCGTCCGGGATCTCGCCGGGCCACCGCGTGGCGATCATGGCGCGCACCCGTTACGAGTGGACGGTCCTGAGCTACGCCCTGTGGGCGGTGGGCGCCGAGGTCGTGCCGATCTATCCGACGTCGTCGCGCGACCAGGTCGAGTGGATCCTGCGGGACGCCGGCTGTGTGGCCGTGGTGGTCGAGGACGAGCAGGCGGTGATGACGGTCGGCTCCGTGTGCGCGCATCTGCCGCGGCTGCGCCATGTCTGGCAGCTGGACGCGGGGTCGCTCCAGGAGCTGGTGGAGCGGGGCGAGTTCATCCCGCTGGCCACGGTCGAGTCGTTGCGCCGCATCGTGCTGCCGGACTCCACCGCGGTCGTCGCCTACACCTCCGGCACGTCGGGACACCCCATGGGCTGCGCGCTGAGTCACCGCGGCCTGGCCAGCCCCTGCGACACACTGCTCGCGGGCTGGGGCCACACGGCGGCGCCGCCGGGGCAGCAGCCCTCCGTCCTCGCCTTTCTGCCCTTCTCGCACGTGTACGGCCTGATGATCCAGGGTCTGTGCGTGCGCGGCGGCCTGCTGATGGCCCACGAGCCCGACCTGAGCGCGGAGGCGCTGGCGGAGTCCCTGCGCTCCTTCCGCCCCACGTACTTCTACGCCGTACCGTCGGTGTTCGAGAAGATCTACAAGAACTTCCTGCGGACCGCCCAGCAGACGGGCCGCGGCGCCCTCTTCGAGCGGGCCGCCGGCACGGCACGGGACTTCGCCGCGGCCTGCGAGCGGCAGCGGCTGGGCGAGGGCCCGGGGCCCGGCTTCGACCTGCGGCTCCAACACGCCCTGTACGAACGGACGGTGTACCGCAGGCTGCGAAGCGCACTGGGCGGCCGGGCGCGCCGCGCGACCTCGGGCGGCTCGACCCTGAACCGTGAACTCTCCCTGTTCTACGAGGGCATCGGCATCTATGTGCACGACGGATACGGGCTCACGGAGACCTGCGCCGGGATCACGATGCAGCCGCTGGGCCGGGAGAAGTCCGGGACCGTCGGTCAGGCCCTGCCGGGCACGGACGTCCGGGTGGCCGACGACGGGGAGATCCTGGTGCGCGGGCCGTCGGTGTTCCAGGGCTATGTCAACGACGAGGCCGCGACACGGGGCGCTCTGTACGGCGGCTGGCTGGCCACCGGGGACCTCGGGCGGCTGGACTCCGACGGCTATCTGACGATCACCGGCCGCAAGAAGGACATCATCGTCACGAGCAGCGGCAAGAGCGTGGCCCCGGCCGCCCTGGAGCAGCGGCTGAGGATGCATCCGCTCGTCCACCAGGCGGTGGTGGTGGGCGACAACCGGCCCTGCGTGGGGGCCCTGATCACCCTGGACCCGGAGTTCCTGGCGCACTGGCGCGGGCTGGCAACCCAGCACGACCCCTCGGGCCGGGACGCGCGCGAGGCCCGTGAGGAGAACGCGCTGCGGGAGGAGATCGCACGCGCCGTGGCCGCCGCCAACAGCACGGTGTCGCGCTCGGAGTCCATCCGGGTGTTCCGGGTGCTCGCGGAACCCTTCGACCTGGCCAACGGACTGCTGACGCCGTCGATGAAGCTGCGCCGGGACGAGATCGCCCGCCGGTACGCGTTCGAGATCGACGCGATGTACCAGGCACGCTCGGGTACCGCTCGGCGGAGTGCGCCGGACGAGCTGCTGAGCTGGGACGATTCGGACAACGTGTTCCGGTGAGCGGCCGCCCGGTACCGGGCCGCAAGGACGATTGGGCTCCGTGGGCTCGGGAACACGGCACAGTGGCGACGCGAGAGAACACACGACAGCACCGCTGACACCGAGCCGCGTTGGGACGAGACACTGACTTCCGAGGCAATACCGAGCCAGACCACACGTTTTGTGGGAGAGCCACAGAACGTGACGGGTGCACGGCTTGCCGCGGAGGATTTCCTGTGCGGACTCGCGCGGGACGCACCCCCCGCCAGCCCGGAACACTGGGACGACATCCTGCTGGTCGTCACGGAGCTAGCCGCCAACGCCGTCCAGTACGCCCCCGGCCCCTTCACGCTGCGCATGCGCCGGACCTTCGACGGCGTCCATGTGACGCTGCGCGACACCAGCACCACGCCGCCCGCGCCCCGTTCCTTCGATCCGCGGCACGGCGGCGGGGGCATCGGCTGGCACCTGGTCCACGCGTTGTGCGACCAGGTCAGCGTGGTGACGGACGACCGCGGCAAGGACGTCCACGCGTTCCTGCCCTGGTGACCGTCTCAGGCCGTGGTCACGAGCCGTAGGAAGTAGGCGCCGACGGCCGCCAGGTACTCCCGGTCCCTGGTCTCGCTGTCGGTCTGGAAGCGGGGCGCCGCCTTCACCTCTGCCCCGGTGCAGGCCAGTGTGAGCCGGTGGCCCCCCGGGTCGATGCCGGTGACGACACCCACCGGTACGAGCACGCTCCTGCCGAACACCCAGACACCCGTGTCGACGACCAGATGCCCCATTCCGAACGGGTCGGCCTGCCGGTCCACCCGCCCGAGCGTGCCGTCGCTCGCGACGACGGTGAACCCCGTCAGGTCCTGCCCCTCGACGTGCCCGCTGTCGGACGCGTACGACCAGATTCTGTCTATGGCCACGCTGTTCCTTCCTCCCGAGCCCCGCACGGGTCCCGAGCCGTCGGCCGGACGGTCCGTGCCGACCGGGCTCACAGCACCCAATACCCTCCTCACGCACGCACATTCGGCGCCCGGGCCCTCACAAACGGTGCCGTCCCGTCCGGTCCCCGCACGGCCTTCACCACTCCCCCCGGTGCGCTCGCGGGCCCGGGCGGACATGATGATGCTCGACGCGTTCGTCTGACTGCCGCGCCCCGCTCGCGGAACGGCACAGGGCACGGTGGGATCGATGAGGTGCGAAGCAGCGATCCACGGGCAGATGAATGGCGTTCGAGGCAGACCGCCTGGAGCCGCAGAAAGGGATGAAACACCGTGACACGACCCAGGATCCTGGTGGTTGGCGCAGGCTTCGCCGGCGTGGAGTGCGTTCGCCGCCTGGAGCGGAAACTCTCCCCGGACGAAGCAGACGTCACCCTGGTGACGCCGTTCGCCTACCAGCTCTATCTCCCCCTGCTGCCCCAGGTCGCCTCGGGTGTGCTGACGCCCCAGTCGATCGCCGTCTCCCTGCGCCGCAGCAAGAAGTACCGCACCCGGATCATCCCGGGCGGCGCCATCGGCGTGGACCTGAAGTCCAAGGTCTGCGTCATCCGCACCATCACCGACCAGATCGTCAACGAGCCGTACGACTACATCGTGCTGGCCCCCGGAAGCATCACCCGCACCTTCGACATCCCCGGCCTCACGGACCACGCGTTCGGCATGAAGACCCTTGCCGAGGCCGCCTACGTCCGCGACCACGTCATCTCGCAGCTCGACCTCGCCGACGCCAGCCAGGACGAGGCCGAACGCGCGTCCCGGCTGCAGTTCGTGGTCGTCGGCGGCGGCTACGCGGGCACCGAGACCGCGGCGTGTCTGCAGAAGCTCACCCACGCCGCCGTCAAGCGTTACCCCCGTATCGACCCGGGGCTCATCAAGTGGCATCTCATCGACATCGCGCCGAAGCTGATGCCGGAACTGGGCGACAAGCTGGGCAGCAGCGCGCAGCAGATCCTGACCCGGCGGGGCATCGACATCTCCCTGGGCGTCTCCATCGAGAAGGCGGGGCCCGAGGAGGTCACCTTCACCGATGGCCGGGTGATCCCGACCCGCACCCTTATCTGGACCGCCGGTGTGGTCGCGAGCCCCCTCATCGCCACGCTCGGCGCGGAGACGGTCCGGGGACGGCTCGCGGTCACCGCCGAGATGAACGTGCCGGGCCAGGACGGTGTCTTCGCGCTCGGCGACGCCGCCGCGGTGCCCGACGAGGCCAAGGGCCAGGAGGGCGCGGTCTGCCCGCCCACCGCGCAGCACGCCATGCGGCAGGGCCCGCTCGTCGCCGACAACGTCATCGCCACGCTGCGGGGCCGGCCGCTGAAGCCGTACGTCCACAAGGACCTCGGCCTGGTCGTCGACCTCGGCGGCAAGGACGCCGTCTCCAAGCCGCTCGGCATCGAACTGCGCGGTCTGCCCGCCCAGGCCGTCGCCCGTGGCTACCACTGGTCGGCGCTGCGGACCAACGTCGCCAAGACCCGGGTGATGACGAACTGGGTTCTCAACGCGCTCGCGGGCGACGATTTCGTCCGCACCGGTTTCCAGTCCCGCAAGGCCGCCAAGCTGAGGGACTTCGAGTACACCGACTCGTACCTGACGCCGGAACAGGTGCGGGCCCAAGTCGAGGGCGCGGACCGCGAGGAGTAGCGCGGCACACGTCGTGACATGCTGAGTCAAGGATCATGACGTGACACGGGAGTGAGTACGGCGGCGTGAAGGCAGCGGGACGGTCGGTGCGGGCACGGCTCAGGGACCGCGGCGCGGCGTCCGACCCGGGGCTGCTGCGGCTGACCGCCGGTCTGCGGACGGTGGGTGCCATAGCGCTCACGCTGGCCGTGCTCACTCTCCTGCGGGCCGACGTCACACATCTGGTGGCGGGGGCCATGGCGGCGATGGTCTCGACCTTCGCCATCCGCGAGAAACAGCGCGGCCCGCAGGCCGTCACGCTCGCGCTGGGCCTGCCCGTGGCGCTGGCCTCCGTGTCGCTCGGCGCGCTGCTGAGCTCCCGGGTGGTGGCCGGTGACCTCTTCTTCGTCGCCCTCATCTTCTGCGCCGTCTACGGCCGCCGGTTCGGCGACCGGGGCACCGCGCTGGGGCTGATCGGCTTCCAGATCTACTTCCTGTCCTTGTTCGTCAGCGCCACGGTGTCCGGCCTGCCCCGGCTGTACGGCGTCATCGTCGTCGCCTTCCTGTGCAGCGCAGCGGTGCGTTTCGTGCTCGTACCGGAGACTCCCGAGGGCATTCTCGAACGCCTCCGGGAGGCCTTCCGGGCCCGCCTCGCCCAGCTGGTGTCCGCGCAGCTGGAGCTGCTCGACGCCGGACCGGACGACGTGGACGAGGCGTTGGAGAACGTGCGCGAGGGCACGGCGCGGCTGCACGAGACGGCCCTGATGATCCAGGGCCGGCTAGAGGAGGGGACCTCCGACGAAGGCGTGGCGCGGCTCGTGCAGCGGCGTATCGCGGACGCCGAGATCGCCGCCGAGCGCCTCGGCCTGTTGCTGCTGACGGCCCGCAGCGCCGAACGGGCGGACACGCTGACCCTGCACCTGCCGGGTGCGCCAGCTCCGGCGGCGGGCCGGCTGCCCGGGCGGGACGAAGCGCTCGCCACGCTCCGCCGCGACCTGCAGGCACTGCGCGCACTCGTTCTGCGTCCCGTCGCCGGGAGCTCCGGAACCGCGCTGTCCCACGTCCGCAACCGGCTTCTGGGGTACCGGGACGAGGAGAACCTGCCGCCCGCCCCACCCGCCGTCCAGGACGCGTTCCGGGGCATCGGCGAGGCCGCCCGCGCGGTCCTGGGGCTGCGGATCGCCCTGGACGGGCCGCAGGACGACTCGGACGACTCCCCCGCGACGGCCCGTTCGCGCGAGGAGCTGGACGCCGAGGACGCGGTCCTCGACGCCGAGGAGGAGGGGGAGCCGACCGGCCTACAACGGCCCACCACGCGGGCCGCCGTGCAGGTCGCCGTAGGATCGTCGCTCGCCATGGTCGGCGGCGAGTTCCTCTCCAGTCAGCGCTGGTACTGGGCGGTGCTGACCTGCTGGATCGTGTTCATCAACACCGCCTCCACCGGCGAGATCCTGGTCAAGGGCTACCGCCGGCTGCTCGGAACCGTACTCGGTGTGGTCGCCGGAATCGTCCTGGCGGGGCTGGTGGGGCAGCACACCTGGACGGCGTTCGCGCTGGTCCTGGTGTTCGTCTTCGCGATGTTCTACACCGCACCGCTCTCCTACACGCTGATGTCCTTCTTCGTCACCGCGGCGCTGGGGCTGCTCTACACCCTGCTGCACACCTACAGCCTCTCGGTGCTCGTCCTGCGCGTGGAGGAGACGGCGCTCGGCGCCGCCTGCGGGGTCGTCGCGGCGGCGTTGGTGCTGCCGGTGCGCACGGACCGCCGTACGAACGAACTCCTCGTCACCGTGCTGGACCGGCTCGCCGACGTCACCGAGACCGCCGTGGACCAGCTCAGCGGCGGCACCCCGGCCGAACTGCTCGACAAGGCGCGCGACCTGGACCAGGCGCTGGCCGACCTGCGCGCCGCGACCCAGCCGCTCACCCACCCGATCACACCCCTGCGGGCCCGGCGCGACACCGCCCGCTACGTCGTCGCCCTTCTGGAGACGTGCGCGTACCACGCGCGTTCGCTGGCCGCGACGGCCGAACTCCTGCCCACCCACCCTTCGATCGCGGCGGACCCGCGGCTGCGCCGGGCCTGGCGGCGGACCGGGCACAACATCGCGGCGATCTCCGCACGCGTCGCCGACGAGCACGCGGAGGTCGCGATCGAGAGAGGGCCGAGCATCGCCTCGCTCCTCGAGTCCGACGTGCCCGGCACGCCGCGGTTCGGCCGGGTCACCGACCGGGTGCTGCGGCATCTGCAGCGGCTGGACGAGTCGGTGACCGGTCTGGCCCGGCCGCTGGGCGTTCCCGTCGCGGCGCCGAAGAACTGACCCCGTCCCCGCGGTCAGAGGTCCGTGGGCAGGCCGCTCGCCTCGGCGATGCCGCGCAACTCCTCGTTGAGCCGATGGCGTTCGCGGATGTAGGCGGCGATCTTGCCCAGGCGCTCCGGGTCGGCGGCGGTGTCCGCGTCGGTGACCACCCGGACCGGGCCGGTGTCGTCCACCTGGAGTTCGATCACCTTGTTGTCCAGCCTGCCCGTGACGGCCGTGGCGATGACCAGGGCGGCCTCGTCGCGGACTTCCTGGGGCAGTCCGTCGGAGTGGGAGTCGTCGAGCGCGAAGTCGAGTGCGTGCAGGTGCTGTTCGTCGATGGCCCGCAGGACCGGTTCGACCACACTGAGCAGGAGTTGGTAGTCCTCCGAGGCCATGCGGATGCGGAGGAGGTCGAGGTAGACGTCCACGGGCCGGCCGTCGGGCGGAAGCTCGGGTTCGTTCATCCGGTTCGGGTGCCCAGCCTGGCGCGCCTCAGACCCGGCGCCAGCGGGCCATCGCGAACGACAGCACCCCGAACAGCACGAGACCGACGGCGACGCAGGCCAGCAGCCACGGCCCGAGCGGGGTGTCGGCGAACGAGCGGAGGGTGTCGTCCACCCCCTTCGCCCGCTTGGGCTCATAGTCGACCGCGGCACGTACGGCAAAGGCTCCCGCGGCGGCGAACACCGCTCCGCGCGCCACCCCGCCGGCCACACCCGCCACATCCACCAGCCCTCGTACCCGCGGGCCCATCTCGCCGAGCTTGAGCTTGTCGCGGTACTTCCGGCGCACCGCCTGCACGCACATCCACACGCCGGCCACGACGATCCCGGCCCCGGCCGCGCCCACCAGCCACTGCCCGGCGGGCACCTCCAGGGCCCGGGCGGTGACGTCCTTGGACTGCTTGTCGCTGGAGCGGCCGCCGCCCGAACCGACGGCGAAGGACAGCACGGAGTAGGCGACGAACGCGTAGAAGACACAGCGGACCGCCGCCAGGAGCCGTTTCCTCGCCGTACGGCCGTCCTGTCCGACCGAGCCGAAGAGGACCTCGGACAGCCGCCACAGGGCCATGCAGACGAGCCCGATGCCCAGCGCCCACAGCAGGACGGCGCCGAACGGCTTGTCCGAGAGTTCGGCGAGGGCGCCGGTGCGGTCGGCCTGCCGTGTGCCGTCGCCGAACGCTATCTGCAGGGCCAGGACACCGACCAGCAGGTAGATCACGCCGCGCGCGGTGAAGCCCGCCCGCGCGGCACCTTCTGTCGCCGGGCCGCTCGCCGCGCGCCTGGCTTCGCGGCGGCCGGTCCGTGACAGGGAGCCCGTGTTCATGTCGACCTCCTGGAGTCCGACTGCCCTGCCCGCGGGTAGGCACACGCGGTCCGTGGGATGGAGCGGCTGTTCTCACTCCGCCAGAGGCGCGCGCCGGGGCGCGGCCGCGAGCATGCGGCGGGCGGCTTCCAGAGCCAGTCTCACGTCACGCGTGCCCGTCGACACGCACAGCGTGTAGGCGAGGTCCAGCGTCCGCGGGCTCGGTTCGGCCGCGGCCGCGACTTCCTGGGCCCGGATCGCCTCGTACTCCTCCACCAGTCGCCGCAGGAAGGCGGGGTGAGGGATCAGCATCGCCTCGTACCTCCTCGCTCAGGCCGCCGACGGTCCCCCGGCCCCGCGGCGGCGGGCCTGCTCGCCGAGCGCCTCGTTGCGCACCCGGGCGCAGCTGCGGCTGATGAGCCGCGAGACGTGCATCTGGGAGATGCCCAGCTGATCGGCGATACGGCTCTGTGTCATGTCCTCGAAGAAGCGCATGTAGAGGATGGCGCGCTCGCGTTCGGGCAGCCGGCGCAGGCCTTCCTTGGCGGACTCGCGGTCGACGACGACGTCGTACGAGGCGTCCGGAGCACCCAGGCTGTCCGCGAGGCTGTAGCCGTCCTCGCGGGCCGAGAGCTCGGCGTCCAGGGACAGGGTGCTGAAGCTTTCGAGAGCCTCCATGCCCGTGCCGACCTCGTCCTCGGTCAGCCCGGTGTGGGCGGCGATGTCGGCGGGCGACGGTTCGGCGGCACCGGGGCTCTGGGCCAGCTCCCGCCGCGCCACGCGTACCTTGTTGCGCAGTTCCTGTACCCGGCGGGGCACCCTGAGGGCCCACATCCGGTCCCGGAAGTGGCGCTTGACCTCGCCGGTGATGGTCGGCACCGCGTAGCTCTCGAAGGCGCCCCGGTCCGGTTCGAACCGGTCGATCGCCTTGACCAGCCCCAGTGCGGCCACCTGTCGCAGGTCCTCGATCGACTCCCCGCGGTCTCGGAAGCGGCCGGCGATGCGGTGGGCCATCGGCAGCCAGGCGGTGACGAGTTCGTCGCGGACGGCGTCGCGTTCGGGGCCGTCGTCCAGCGTGGCCAGACGGGTGAAGAGGGCTGCGGTGTCGGGGGCGTCGTCGTGCCGCCGCCTGTTCGCGGCGGACGGACGGTCGTGGGTGCCGGGACGGATTGTCGACATGTCGATGAGCATGCGGAATCGCTCCTGAACGGTCGTGTCAGGTATGAACCGCGGGAGGGTCGCCGTCAGGACCCGGAGAGCCCCGGAGCAGCCGTACCGCTCCCGCTGGCGCGCCTCCGGTCCGAAGCACGAAACTGCGACTGCCCTGCTGTCGTGGGCCCAAACTCCGCTGCCCGCACTCCGTTTCGCACACGAGAGGCGTTCAGGGCAGGGGCACCACGGCGGTGATGCGCTTTCCGCCCGAGGGCAGGTCCGTCACGCGGATGTCGCGTGCCAGCCGGCAGACGATGGGCCAGCCGTGGCCGCCGGGCCGCCACCTCCCGTGCGGGTCGACCCGTGTCCTGGCCACCGGCAGTGCGTTGCTGCGGTCGCTCACCGAGACCCGCACGTCCGGGCCCTCGACGTCGACGTGGAAGTCGGTGATGCCGCCGCCGTGCAGAATCGCGTTGGTGGCGAGTTCCGAGGCGACGAGCAGCGCGTCCGCGAGCGCCTCGGCGTCGCAGGGGGTGTGGGTGGCGCGGCAGCGTTCGGTCACGGCCTGCTCCACGGCCCTGCGCGCCTCGGCAGGCCTGCACGGACAGGGCGGACCGCGCCGGTCCGCGGCGGAGGGGTCGAGGGCGGATTCGGTCCTGTGCTCCTCGCACATTGCCTTGGCTTCCTGATCGGTGAAACGGATGGCTCCGTGATCGGTGGGAACAGAAGCCGGGCCCGGCCACGCCCGCGGCGGCCGTGTCGCGCACGGCGGCTGCCCCATCCCACCGCAGCGACGGTGCCGTACGCTGCGCGGATTCCGCGGGTCTCTCTCTTCGGCTGACCTCTCCGGGCGCTGCCAAACATTCCGTCGCGGGACGTTCCGGGCGGGCTGCCGGGCCATTCGATCGCGTTGTGGGGGTAGGCGGACCTTATGACCGATGTCGTGGACTCAGACGAACTGTTGCGGCGCATCCGGCGCGCCAGAACCTGTGCGGTGGAGGAGGAGCGGGTCTGGCGGGCACGGAGTGACGAACTGCGGCCGGCCGATCCCGACGGTGCCCGTGACGCTGCCGTACGGACCCTGGCCTACGAGGCCGTGCTGAGGGTGCTGGACGAGATCCTGACCCCCGGGAGCCGCGCCGCCCAAGGGTGACCGGAACGCGGGCGACGAGTGAAACGG
Source organism: Streptomyces fulvoviolaceus (assembly GCF_000718165.1). Classification (GTDB taxonomy): domain Bacteria; phylum Actinomycetota; class Actinomycetes; order Streptomycetales; family Streptomycetaceae; genus Streptomyces; species Streptomyces fulvoviolaceus. The sequence continues at coordinate 17,252 of NZ_JOEY01000043.1, forward strand.
GTCACGTGACCCGGATTTGGTTACGCAGAACCGCCATGAGTGGTTTACGGTTCATTCATACGTGGCGACGGGGTGGATCCACTCGTCCTCCGACGCCACCGCTTACTGCCCTGGCTGGCCTCCCCCGTCCAGCCAGGGCTTTTTCATGCCGCGAAGAGTCAGCCCGTCCGCCGAGGTGCCCCGGACGGCGGCAGCCGCTGAAATGGGCGTAGGCACAACACCGGAATCCATCGCCGGCGAGGAGCCCCGCGTCATGACCAAAGCGATAAAACTGCTGATCGCCCTTCCTCCACCCCAGCGTCAGCGTCTGATGACGCTGGCCCGGGAGGTCTCCTTCCCCGAGGACTCCCACATCTTCGAGGCGGGAGGGACGGCCGACCGCTTCTGGGTCATCCGCTCCGGCGCCGTCTCCCTCACCCAGCAGGTGACGTCCCACCAGAAGGTGACCGTCGCCAGTCTCGGCGCCGGCGACCTGCTCGGCTGGTCCTGGCTGTTCCCGCCGTACCAGTGGGACTTCGGCGCGGAGGCCTTCAGCCCCGTACGCGCCTACGAGTTCGACGCGGCGGCGGTGCTCGGACTGTGCGAGGAGGACCAGCAGCTGGGGATGATCCTGGTCCGCAGCGTCGCCGAGATCCTCGCCCACCGGCTGGAGAAGACCCGGGGCAAGCTCATGGAGCAGTACGGGACGCATCGGCGCGGCGTCCTGTAACGCGCGGGGCTTCAGACGCGGTAACGGCGCAGGGCCGGCACCGCGAAGGCCAGGCTCAGCATCACGGCGACGACCAGGAGCCCGCCGCCGACGACCGCGGTGCGCGCGCCGAAGGCCGAGCCCGCCGTGCCGTGCAGGACGTCGGCGAGGCGCGGGCCGCCCGCGACGACGACGGTGAAGACGCCCTGCATACGGCCGCGCATCTCGTCGGTCGCGGCGGACAGCAGGATCGCCCCGCGGAAGACCATCGAGACCATGTCGGCGACGCCTGCCACCGCCAGGAAGACCACAGCCAGCCACAGACTGCCGCTCAGTCCGAAGCCGGTGATGGCGACGCCCCAGGCGACGACCGCGCCGATGACCATCCAGCCGTGGCGGCGGGCCCGGGAGAACGTGCCGGAGAGCAGCCCGCCGAGCACCGCGCCGATGGGGATCGCCGCGAAGAGGAGACCGAGCGCCAGTCCCTCGCCGTAGGGGGCGTACGTCTCGGAGGCGAGTTGCGGGAACAGGGCGCGGGGCATGCCGAAGACCATCGCGATGATGTCGGCGAGGAAGGACAGCAGCAGCACCTTGTGCGCGGAGATGTAGCGGAAGCCGGCGACGATCTCCCGTACACCCGCCCGGCGCGCCGCCGCGGCCGCGAGCGGCGGCAGCGAGGGCAGTTTGTACACCGCCCACACCGTGACGCACAGCGCGAGGGCGTCGATGAGATACAGCTCGGGCAGGCCGATGACCGGGATGAGGACGCCGGCGAGCAGGGGGCCGACCACCTGACCGGTCTGCATGACGGTCGAGCCGAGGGCGTTGGCGGCGGGCAGCTGCTCCTCGGGGACCAGCCGGGCGATGGAGGCGTTGCGGGCCGGGGCGTTCAGACCCCAGAACGCCTGCTGCACCGCGAGCAGCACCATCAGGACCGCCACCGAGGCCAGTCCGGTGACGGCCTGGAGCCAGAACAGCACCGAGGTGACGGCTATGCCGCTGTTGGTGATCAGAAGGAGCTTGCGGCGGTCCATGCTGTCGGCGATCGCCCCGCCCCACAGCGCGAACACGATCAGCGGCAGCAGGCCCGCCATGCTCGCGGCGCCGACCCAGGCCGAGGAGCCGGTGATGTCGTAGACCTGCTTGGGCACGGCGACGGCGGTGAGCTGGCTGCCGACGGCCGTGACGATGGTCGAGGTCCACAGGCGGCGGTAGGCCGGGATGCGCAGCGGGCGGGTGTCCATCGCGAAGCGGCGCCATCCGCGCCGGGCCGGTTGCGCCGTCTCCTTCGCGGGCGGCTGCGAATCGGTGCCGGTGCTGCTCTCACTCGTGTCCACGGGCTTCCTGGGTGCTCGTTACATCTTTCGGGTCCGGGGTTCACTATCGCAGCACCGTCCAAGCATGCGGGATCCGCAATCTCAGCTTGTGGACTGCGCGTTGTGGACTTCACGCCCCGGCCACAAGCGCGACCCCGAGGACGACCATCGTCGCGGCCACCAGTCCGTCCAGCACCCGCCAGGCGGCCGGCCTGGCCAGGAAGCGACCCAGCAGCCGCGCACCGAAGCCGAGTGCGGCGAACCAGCACACACTGGCGAGTGCGGCCCCCAGCCCGAAGGTCCAGCGCAGCTCGCCCCGGTCGGCCGCGATGGAGCCGAGCAGGAACACGGTGTCGAGGTAGACGTGCGGGTTGAGCCAGGTCATCGCCAGACAGGTCAGCACCGCCCGCCGACGGGAGCCCGCCGCCTCACCCTCGGCCCGCAGGGCGGCCCCCGGCCGGAACACCCGACGGGCGGCGAGAGCGCCGTAGCAGAGCAGGAACGCGCCACCGATCCAGCCGACCGCGTTCAGCGCCCCGGGCCACGCGACCACGACGGCGCCGACACCGCCGACACCGAGGGCGATGAGCAGGGCGTCGGACAGGGCGCAGATGCCGACCACGGCGAGAACCGCGTCGCGGCGGATCCCCTGGCGCAGGACGAAGGCGTTCTGGGCGCCGATGGCGACGATGAGCGAGAGGCCGGTGCCGAATCCGGCGGCCGCGGCGGCGAGAGAAGCGGACATGGCATCGACGCTAGGGAATCGATCACTGCGCGTACAGCTAAAGATTCTTACGTACCATTAGCCGTCGTGATGACGACCGAGCTTCCCCTGGACCAGGTACGCACACTGCTCGCCGTGGTCGACGAGGGCACGTTCGACGCGGCGGCGGCCGCCCTGCATGTGACGCCCTCCGCGGTGAGCCAGCGGGTGAAGGCCCTGGAACAGCGCACCGGCCGGGTGCTGCTGGTGCGCACGAAACCCGTGCGGCCGACCGAGTCGGGCGAGGTGGTCGTGCGGTTCGCCCGGCAGCTGGCCCGGCTGGAACGGGACACACGTGCCGAGCTCGGCATGCGCGGCGAGACGGAGCCGACACGGGTCTCGATCGCGGTGAACTCGGACTCCCTGGCGACGTGGTTCCTGAGTGCCTTGACGCGTGTGCCGGAGCAACCACGGCTCTGTTTCGAGCTGCGCCACGAGGACGAGACCCGCACGGCGGAACTGCTGCGGGAGGGCCTGGTGATGGCCGCGGTCACCTCGTCGCCGGATCCCGTGGCCGGCTGTTCGGTCCGCGCCCTGGGCCGGTTGCGCTACCTCGCGGCGGCGAGCCCGGCCTTCGTCGAGAAGCATCTCGACGGGCCGCTGCGCGAGGCGCTCCCGGACGCTCCGGTGATGACCTTCGACCGGAGCGACGAGCTCCAGGACGCTTTTGTCCGCCGGTTGCGCAGGGGCCGGGGCGGGGCGAGTGCGGTACGGCACTCCGTGCCCACGTCGGAGGGCTTCGTCGAGGCCGTCGCGGCGGGCCTGGGCTGGGGACTGGTCCCCGAGGTACAGGCCGACCCGCTGCTCCGCGCCGGCCGCCTCGTCCCCTTGGCGCCGGATCGCTTTGTCGACGTACCGCTGTACTGGCAGCAGTGGAAGCTGGACTCACCGGCGCTGGCCGCCGTGGCCGAGGCGGTGGTGGCGGCTGCCGCCGAGGCGCTGCGCGCCCAGGGGACGTTTTGAGAGTCCCACACAGCACCCACGGGCGTTAACGGTCGCCCGCCCAAGCACGGCCCGGGACCGGCCAGCGCCGACCGCGCACCCCTCGTCGCTCACCGAAGCCGACCGTCACGAGTTCTGCGTTTGACGACAGCCCGGCACGGGGCTGCACTGGATTCATGGACGCTGCGGCGATTCCGTCCTAGGGAGAGCAGCGATGACAACCCTGGAGAGTTTCAACCTTCTGCAGCCGTACAAGATCGCCGAGGAGACGTTCGTCATCCCGTGGGCCCTCGAGGCCCCGCCGGTCGGCCACTTCCCGATGAACTCGATGGTGATCCGGGGAACCGAACCGGTCCTCGTGGACACCGGGGCGCCCGCAGTGCGCTCCCAGTGGCTGGAGGCAGCCTGGTCCATCGTGGATCCCCTGGACGTACGGTGGATCTTCCTCACCCACGACGACCGCGACCACGCCGGCAACCTCCTGGCGGTCCTCGCGGAATGCCCGAACGCGACCCTGCTGACGACATGGTTCTCCATCGGACGCATGGCCGACGAGTGGGAGACCCCCATCAACCGGTGCCGCTTCATGACCGACGGCGACACGATCGACGCGGGCGATCGCACCCTGGTCGCCAAGCGACCACCCCTGTACGACAACCCCACAACCCGCGCCCTCTTCGACCCGAAGGCCAACGTCCTGTGGGCCGTAGACACCTTCGCCACGAACGTGCCGACCCCTATGCCCGAAATGGCGGCGCTGTCGCCAGACGAATTCCGCGACGGCCAGTTCTTCGGCGGAAGCCTGGTCTCCCCCTGGGTCACCCTGGTGGACGCCCAAAAGTTCGGGACGGTCGTCACCGACTTCCAACACCTGAACGCCGAGGTCATCGCCGGCTGCCACTGCCCGGTCCTCCGCGGAGCCCAGATCCCCGAGGCCTACGACCTCCTCCGCCAGCTCCCCGGAATCCCCCCGTGGGAGGAGTTCACCCAGACCGACCTGGACCAGTGGATGGCGGTTGCCGAGAGCTCGGTTCCGCCGGAGCAGCCGCGGCCGTCGGGGACGTGAGCGGCGCTGCCGCGCGGCGTTGGGATCTGCTGCACTCCGGCGCCTACGACCAGAAATCTGCCGCTCGGCCAGGCCGTGCTCAGAACCGGGGTCCGTGTCTCGCCTTGTACCGTGATGATCTCGGTGCGGGGCGAGGGGAGACAAAGGCGATGGGGGCTGCGTACTACCGCGCCGACAGTGAGAACGGCGACCGGATCGACGACCCGTCCGAGGACGCGCTGTTCATGCTGATCGACGACCTCAACGGTTCAGACAACACCTTCGTCGTCATCCAGCCCGGCGAAGACGACCCGGCCTGGTTCACCTCCGTCGCGGTCCTGGACGAAGGCGGCTACGAGGTGGTCCGCCGCGACACCACCCGCCGCGAACACGACATCGCCACCGAGACCAGCATCGCCCAGATCGCCCGCGACCTCACGATCTGGATGGCCGCCCGCGACTTCCCCGGAGGGCCCACCCAGCACAACAGCAACTTCTAAGACACGCCCTGGACCTCCGGTGGCGGCAGCCGGGTCTCGGCGCTGTCCAGCAGCATGTCCAGGGCCGTCGGGTAGGCGCTGGTGACCATGCGGGTGGCGAGCAGGGGTGCGGCCTCGGCGATGCGGGGGTGAGTTTCCCGGGGCAACCGCGCGTAGGTCGAGCGCCACATGTCCTCGTCGGCGTGCTGCGAGGCGCTCGGCAGGGCCAGCGAGGCGGCGTCGAGCGCGGCGAAGGCCAGGGTCTGGTCGATGAAGGCGTGGTAGATCCGCACGGTGTCCGGCAGCGGGAACCCGGCCGTGCGCAGGACGTCCAGGACCGCTTCGTCGGCGGCCAGTTCGTTCGCGCGGCCGGTGACCCTGCTCGTGGTCAGCAGTGCGGCCTGCGGGTGGGCGACGTAGGCGCCATGGATGCGCAGCCCGACGGCGCGCAGGTCCGGCCGCCACTCCCCCGTGGGCCGCCAGCCCTCCAGCGCCTGGCCGATGAGCGCGTCACCGATGGCGAGTGTCAGGTCGTCCATGCCCCGGAAGTACCGGTAGAGCGTGCTCGGGTCGGCGTCCAGGGCGAGGCCCAGGCGACGGGCGGTGAGGCCCGCACTGCCGTGTTCGCGCAGCATGCGCAGCGCCGTCTCGACGATCAACTGCTCGGACAGCACGGTGCCGCTCTTGGTGGGCCTGCGGCGGCGCCACTTCTCCTCGGGCACGACCTGTTTGGGCACCCCGGCCTCCTTATGCCAACGGCATTGACCTTATGCGGGCCCGCGGCGTTGTATCGACCGCGGGGCCCCACGTCTTCGACCGTCAGCAGAGGGAGACCTGTCATGCGTGTACTGCTCGTGGGAGCCGGTGGTGTGGGCACCGCCATCACCCGGATCGCCGCCCGGCGGCCGTTCTTCGAGGCGATGGTCGTGGCCGACTACGACCCGGCGCGGGCCGAGGCGGCGGTCGCGGCTCTCGGCGACGACGGGGTCCGTTTCCGTGCCGAGCACGTGGACGCGGGCGACGAGGCGGCCGTGGTGGCACTCCTGCAAGAGCACAGCTGCGACATCCTCCTCAACGCCACCGACCCACGGTTCGTGATGCCCCTGTTCCGGGCGGCGCGAACGGCAGGCGCCGACTACCTCGACATGGCGATGTCGCTGTCCCGGCCGCACCCCGAGCGGCCGCACGAGGAGTGCGGGGTCAAGCTCGGCGACGAGCAGTTCGCGCAGGCGGACGACTGGGAGAAGACGGGTGCGCTCGCGCTCGTCGGCATGGGCGTGGAGCCGGGGCTGTCGGACGTGTTCGCCCGGTACGCGGCCGACGAACTCTTCGACGACATCGAGGAGATCGGCATCCGCGACGGTGCGAACCTGACCGTCGACGGCTACGACTTCGCGCCGTCCTTCAGCATCTGGACCACCATCGAGGAGTGCCTCAATCCGCCGGTGGTCTACGAGGCCGACCGCGGCTGGTTCACGACCGAACCGTTCAGCGAGCCCGAGGTGTTCGACTTCCCGGAGGGCATCGGCCCCGTCGAGTGCGTGAACGTGGAGCACGAGGAGGTACTGCTCGTCCCACGCTGGGTCGACGCACGGCGGGTCACCTTCAAGTACGGCCTGGGCCGCGAGTTCATCGAGACGCTCAGGACGCTGCACCTGCTGGGCCTGGACCGCACCGACCCGGTGACCGTGCCCAGTTCCGCCGGCCCGGTCGCGGTCTCGCCCCGGGACCTGGTCGCCGCCTGTCTGCCCGACCCGGCGACGCTGGGCGAGCGGATGCGCGGCAAGACCTGCGCGGGCACCTGGGTGCGGGGGGTGAAGGACGGGATGCCGCGCGAGGTGTACCTGTACCACGTGGTCGACAACCAGTGGTCGATGGCGGAGTACGGCAGCCAGGCGGTGGTGTGGCAGACCGCCGTCAACCCGGTCATCGCCCTCGAACTCCTCGCCACCGGTGCCTGGTCGGGCTCGGGCGTCCTCGGCCCGGAGGCCTTCCCGGCCCGGCCCTTCCTCGACCTGCTGACGGCGTACGGCTCCCCCTGGGGCATCCGGGAGCAGTGACCCCGTCCCGGACACGTCCCACAGGACCCGGTTGTTTCACCACGCATCGACAGGTGACCCGGAAGCGAGTAAATCATCCACGAGGGCACATACGACGTCGATCGCAGGTGACTTTGATGGACAACTGGCGAGCCCGTGCCGCGTGCCGCCACGAGGACCCCGACCTCTTCTTCCCGATCGGTACCACCGGCCCGTCGCTGGTGCAGACGGAGCAGGCCAAGTCGGTCTGCCGGCGCTGTCCCGTCCGGGAGCAGTGTCTGCAGTGGGCGCTGGACACCGGGCAGGGCATCGGTGTCTGGGGTGGCACCAGCGAGACCGAACGCCGTGCGCTCAAGCGGCGCGCGGGCGCCCGGAGGAGCTCCGGCTGAACCGGCGGCCGATCGCTCCTCGCGGACCGGCGGGCGTCTAATGATCTGCGTGCTGCCCGTGCGAGGTCTCGGGCTGCCGTATCCACGCGGCCAGTAGCCGAAGCGCCTCTTCGGAGCTGGAGCCTGCCTCGGCGGTGTAGACACTCAGCCGCTGGTCCGGGTCGGCGGGCAGGGTGAGGGACTCGTAATTGAGGGTGAGCGGGCCGACGATCGGGTGGTGGAAGTGTTTGCTGCCATGCGTGTGCCGATGCACGTTCTGGTCGGCCCACCAGCGGCGGAAGTCCTCATCCGCGATCGAGAGTTCGCCTACGAGTTCGGCCAGCAGTGGATCGTGGGGATGGCGTCCGGCGTCGCGCCGGAGCGAGGCGACAATGTCCTGGGCGTGGGTGTCCCAGTGGGTATACAGCGAGCGGGCGGTCTCGTCGCAGAACATGAACCGCACCAGGTTCCGCTCGCGGTGCGGCAGCGCGTCGAAGTCGGTGAGCAGCGCACGTGCCATCTGATTGGACGCGAGTATGTCCAGTCGCCGCCCCAGCACAAGGGCGGGGGTGTGCTCAAGGATCCGGAGCAGGTCGCGCAGCCCCGGGCGGACCGGCTGCGGACGCGTCGCCGTGCGGCGGGGCCTGTCTGCGGTGGGCTTGGCGAGCTGGAACAGATGGGTGCGTTCGACGGGATCGAGGCGTAGCGCGCGGGAGATGGCGTCCAGCACGGACTCGGAGACGTTCAGTCGGCGTCCGCGTTCCAGGCGTACGTAGTAGTCGACGCTCACGCCCGCCAGTTGCGCGATCTCTTCGCGGCGCAGTCCTGGCACTCGCCGAGAGCCGCCGTCGTCGGACAGGCCCGCCTGGCGCGGGGTGATCCGTGCCCGCCGAGAGCGGAGGAACTCACCGAGAGCTGCGTTGCGGTCCATGCCGTTCACGATAGGGCCCAAGTTCGCCCCGGCGGCCCGCGAAAGGGGGCCTGGCAGTCCCCCGGTCCGGCTGTCCCCGGGGCGAAGCGGCCCCCCCGGAAGTCGATCAGCAGCCGATTCCGGTGCTGAAGTGGAACGTGTCGAGACCGACCGGGGCCCAACCGCCCCGGTCGGCCTCTGTTCGCATCGCACGAAGGGAACTCCTGTGTCGGACACCAAGACATTCCTGATCACCGGCGTCAGCACCGGCCTGGGCCGCGCACTCGCGCGCGGCGTTGGCCGCGGGCCACCGGGTGGTGGGCACGGTGCGCACGCCCGCCGACGCACGGGCCTTTGAGGCGCTCGCCGGCGACGCGCACGCCCGCATCCTGGACGTGACCGACCATGACGCGGTGGACACGGTCGTGGACGAGACCGAGCGCGACCTGGGTCCGGTCGACGTACTCGTCGCCAACGCCGGGTACGGCCATGACGGCCTCTTCGAGGAGTCGTCGATGGATGACCTTCGCCGTCAGTTCGAGGTGAACCGTCTACGGAACCGTGGTGGTGATCAAGGCCGTGCTGCCGCACATGCGGGAGCGCCGTTCGGGCCACATCATCGCCGTCACCTCGATGGGCGGGCTGATCACCATGCCGGGCCTCAGCTTCTACCACGGCAGCAAGTTCGCGGTGGAGGGCATCCTCGAAACGCTCGGCAAGGAGGTCGCCGATTTCGGCATCCATGTCACCGCGGTCGAGCCGGGCAGTTTCCGGACCGACTGGTCCGGCCGCTCGATGATCCGCGCACCCCGTGTGATCGCCGACTACGACGAGCTGTTCGAGCCGCTGCGCGCCCGGCGCATCCACGGCAGCGGGCACCAGCCGGGCGACCCGGACAAGGCCGCGGCCGCGGTGCTGCGCATCGTGGCGGCCGACCGGCCGCCGACACGCCTGCTGCTCGGCACCGACGCGCTTCAGCTCGTCCAGGCCGGACGCGACGCCTTCGAGCGCGACCTGCTGGCATGGGCCGAGCTGTCGGCCTCCACCGACTTCGACGACGTCAGCCGGTCCGCCTGACGTCACTCGCTGTCGGGCCGGCCCCCAGCGCGGGGCCTCGACGGCGGCCGTCATCACCCAGCTGGCCCGCTCTTGGTCCCTCCCAGCCGGACCTGCTCGTAGCCGTTCACGCCACCCAGCGCCTCCTGGTAACCGAGTGGAGGTCAAAACTCGAGCTAGGGCTTGTTCGGCTTCCCCGGCGTGTACAGCCAGATCTGGAACAGGTCGTCCAGGTTCTTCCCGGACACCCGCTCCGCCAGCCGGACGAACTGCGCGGTCGTGCCGTTGCCGTTACGGTGCTCAGCCGCCCAGGCCCGCAGGATCCGGAAGAACGCCCGGTCCCCCACGGCCTTCCGCAGGACGTGCAGGGTCATCGCACCGCGGGCGTAGACGGGGGTGCCGAAGATGTTGGCGCCGCTGCCGGGGTCGCCGGGCGGGAACTCCCAGAGGCCGTCGCTCGCCGGACGCGCATACAGCGCGTCGAAGGCCTGCTGGGCGCTGTCGCCGCCGTGCTGCTCGTCGTAGAGCCACTCCGCGTAGGTCGCGAAGCCCTCGTTGAGCCAGATGTCCTTCCAGGAGGTGAGGGAGACGGAGTCACCGAACCACTGGTGCGCGCTCTCGTGGACGAGGGTGCTCAGGCTCGGTGCCGAGTCGTACACGGGGCGGGTCTGGGTCTCCAGCGCGTAGCCGACGTTCGGGGCGCGGTCCACGATGGACCCGGCGGCGCGGTAGGGGTAGGGCCCGAAGAGCTTGCTCTCCCACTCCAGGACGGACGGCAGCTTCTTCAGTACGGGCGCCGCGTCGGCGGCCTCGCGCGGGTCGACGGCGTTGTAGACCTTGATGCCGTCGCGGGTGGTGAACTGCTCCACCTGGAACTTGCCGACGGTCGCCGTGGCCAGGTAGGCGGCCATGGGTTCGCTCTGGCGCCAGCGGAACGTGGTCTTCCCGTGCGCGGTCCGCTCGCCGAGCAGGACTCCGTTGGCGACCGCCGTGTGCCCCTTGGGGACGGTGATCGTGAAGTCGTACGACGACTTGTCCGTGGGGTGGTTGTTCGCCGGGAACCAGGTCATCGCGCCCTGCGGCTCCCCGGCGACGAAGGCCCCGTCGTCGGTGGGGATCCATCCGTCGAGCGAGCCGTCCGGGTCGGTGACCGGACCCGGGGTGCCCTTGTAGGTGACGGTGACGTCGAACCGCTGGCCCTTGCGCAGGACATGGCGCGGGGTGACGACGAGCTCCTGTCCGTCGCGGCTGAAGTCGGCCTTGGCGTGGTCGACCGTGAGGCCGGTGACCGTCAGGCCGTTGAAGTCGAGGTCGAAGCGGGAGAGCCGCTGGGTGGCACGGGCGGAGATGACCGCCTTGCCGACGAGGTGACCGGTGCCGGGGTCGTAACGGAGCGTCAGGCCGTAGTGGCCGACGTGGTATCCGCCGTTGCCGGCGAGCGGGAAGTAGGGGTCGCCGACGCCGGACGAGCCGGCCGACGGAGGTGCGGCGGCGCCCAGAAGCGCCACGAGGGCTACGGGGACGGTTGCGACAACGAAGGTGCGTCTGACGGCCTCTGGCACGTGCGCTCCTACAGGTGGGGGTGGGCAACGGCTTCACAGTAGAGGCCGCCCTCCCCGCATCTCGACCTCGATCAGGTCAAGTCGCGCCGCGTCCCGCGAAGCCCTCCGCAGTACGCTCCCGACACACCCACCTGCGCAGGAAGGCCCCACCGTGAGCGTTCGCGTGCGTCGCGTCTACGAAGCCCCCGAGCCGGAGGACGGCCTTCGCGTCCTGGTCGACCGGCTGTGGCCGCGCGGCCTGTCGAAGGACGCGGCGCGGGTGGACGAGTGGCCGAAGGGCCTCACTCCGTCCACCGAGCTGCGGCGCTGGTACCACACGGGCGAGGGGTCGTACGAGGAGTTCAGCCGCCGCTACGAGGCGGAGCTCGCCACTCCGGAGGCGACCGAACTACTCGGCCACGTACGCGAGTTGACCGGCAAGGGCGCGGTGACGCTGCTGACCGCCTCGAAGACCCCCGAGCAGAGTCACGCCTCCGTGCTGGCCCGTCTCCTCCAACCGTGAGGAGACGGGCCGTTCGGCTTGCTCAGGCGGTCTGCTTCGCCGCCGCCCGCCCGGCCGCGCGCCCCGAGAAGAGGCAGCCGCCGAGGAAGGTGCCTTCGAGCGCGTTGTAGCCGTGGACGCCGCCGCCTCCGAAGCCGGCGACCTCGCCCGCCGCGTACAGACCGTCGAGGGGCTTGCCGTCGGTTCCCAGGGCACGGGAGTCGAGGTCGGTCTGGATGCCGCCGAGGGTCTTGCGGGTCAGGGTGTGCAGCTTGACGCCGATCAGAGGGCCCGCGGCCGGGTCGAGGATGCGGTGCGGGGAGGCGACACGGCCGAGGCGGTCGCCGATGTAGCGGCGGGCGTTGCGGATGCCCTGTACCTGGGAGTCCTTGCTGTAGGGATTGGCGATCTGCAGGTCGCGGGCCTCGATCTGACGCCGGATCCCGGCGGCGTCGAGAAGCGCCTTGTCGGTCAACTCGTTCATCTTGTAGACGAGTTGCTCCAGGTCGGGGGCGGTCACGAAGTCCGCACCCTTGCGCAGGAACGCGTCGACCGGCCCCGGCGCTCCCTTGCCCAGCACGCGCTCCTTCAGGAAACCGGCGCGGTCCTTGGCGGTGATGTCGGGGTTCTGCTCGGAGCCCGACAGCGCGAACTCCTTCTCGATGATCTTCTGGGTGAGGATGAACCAGGAGTGGTCGTACTCCGCGATGTCCTCGGTGGTGCGCAGGTACTTCAGGGTGCTGAGGGTGTCGTAGCCGGGCAGGCACGGGTCGGGCAGGCGGCGGCCGAGGGCGTCGAACCACAGGGAGGACGGGCCGGGCAGGATGCGGATGCCGTGGCCCGGCCAGATCGGGTCCCAGTTCTGCAGGCCCTCGGTGTAGTGCCACATGCGGTCGCGGTTGACCAGCCGTACGCCCGCGCCCGCGCTGATGTCGAGCATCCGGCCGTCGACGTAGGCCGGTACGCCGGTGACCATCTCGGCGGGCGCGGTGCCGAGCCGCTCGGGCCAGTAGCGGCGGACGATGTCATGGTTGGCGCCGATGCCGCCGGTGGTGACGATCACCGCCCGTGCGGTCAGCTCGAAGTCGCCGACGCGGTCGCGGTTGGACTTCACACCCCGGGCCGAGTTGTCCTCGGCCAGGACGGTGCCGCGCACCCCGTGGGCCGTGCCGTCCTCGACGACGAGCTCGTCGACCTGGTGCCGGTGGTAGAAGGTGAGCAGCCCGTCGCGCGCGGCCTGCTTGGCGTAGTCGACGAACGGCTCCACGACTCCGGTGCCGGTACCCCAGGCGACGTGGAAGCGGGGCACGGAGTTGCCGTGTCCGTCGGCCCTCAGGTCGCCGCGCTCGGCCCAGCCGACGGTCGGCAGGAACTTGATGCCGTGCCCCTCCAGCCAGGACCGCTTCTCCCCCGCCGCGAACTCGACGTAGGCGCGCGCCCAGCGCACCGCCCAGGAGTCCTCGTCGTCGACCCGGTCGAACTGCGCGCTGCCCTGCCAGTCGTTCCAGGCGAGGTCGAAGGAGTCCTTGATGCCCAGGCGCCGCTGCTCCGGGGAGTCGACGAGGAAGAGCCCGCCGAAGGACCAGAACGCCTGGCCGCCGAGGTTGGCGGCGTTCTCCTGGTCGACCAGGGCGACCCTGCGGCCCCGGCTGGTCAACTCGTGCGCCGCGACCAGACCCGCGAGCCCCGCTCCGACGACAATGACGTCGGCATCCATGGCGACCGTCCCTTCCTCATACGGTTGTGTCGCTGCCGTCGGTGAGCAGCGCGGTGAGCAATTGCTTGAGCCAGACCCGGGCACGCTCGACGTCCCCGTCCAGCAACAGTTGAGTGGTGACTCCGTCGTACGCGGCCACGACGGCGTGTGCGGCACCGTAGACGTCGCCGAGCACGGCGCGCAGTGGGGTGTGCCCCCGCGCCAACCGGTCCGCGATGGCCTGCCGCAGCCGCGCCCGGTGCTCCAACAGGGTCCGCGCGACCTCCGGTTCGCGGGCGGCGTGCACCAGGAAGTCCGTCTTCACCAGGAGCCAGTCCCGGTCGAGGAGCAGCACTTCCGTGACCCGGTCGACGGCGGCGGGTACGTCGAGCCCCGGTCCGTCGAGGGCCAGCGCGTCCGCCACCTGCTCGGCGATCAGGTCGGCGCGCTGCCGGTACAGGGCGAAGAACAGCTCGTCCAGGCTGTCGAAGTTCGAGTAGAACGCGCCCCGGCTGTAGCCGGCGGCCTCGCAGACCTCCTCGATCGAGACCCGCCCGAAGCCCTTGGCGGCGAAGACCGAGAAGGCTGCGTCCAGGAGATTGGCCCGCGTGCGGACACGACGCCTGGTCACGCGCCCGGTCGTCTGCTCCACCGCCATGTCCGGCCCTCCGTTCGATACGCGAATGTATCCGATACAGCGGTGTATCGAAAGAGTCGGCCGGTCGGGAGATTTTCCGGCCGACCGACGGATTAAATGGGAACAGATGTTCGAATAAGGAGTACGCTGGATCCATGACCACGCACCTCCAGGGCTCCCTCTTCGACCAGACCGACCAGCTACGGCTCGGCTCCCTCACCGGGGTGCGCCGCACCGAGCTCGGCCTCGGCGCCTGGATCGACGTACTGCCCGGGTGGCTCGCCGGCTCCGACGCCCTGTTCGAACAGCTGGCCTCCGAGGTGCCGTGGCGTGCGGAGCGACGCAAGATGTACGACCACGTCGTCGACGTACCGCGGCTGCTCGCCTTCTACGGCGCGGGCGACGCGCTGCCGCACCCCGTGCTGGAGGAGGCACGCGAGGCGCTCACGGCGTACTACGCCGACGAGTTGGGCGAACCGTTCACCACGGCCGGGCTGTGCCACTACCGCGACGGCCGGGACAGCGTCGCCTGGCACGGCGACCGCATCGGGCGCGGTGCCCGTGAGGACACGATGGTCGCGATCCTCTCCGTGGGCTCGCCCAGGGACCTGCTGCTGCGCCCGATGCGCGGCGGCGACACGGTCCGCAGACCACTGGGCCACGGCGACCTGATCGTGATGGGCGGCTCCTGCCAGCGGACCTGGGAACACGCCATCCCGAAGACCACGCGTGCCGCGGGGCCGCGCATCAGCATCCAGTTCCGCCCGCACGGCGTGCAGTGAGGCAGAGAGGCGGCTGCTTCGGCTGCGCGCAGGGGGCTGCCTCCGGCGGACGGTGCCGGAGGCAGCCTCGCCCCCAGGTGTGACCGGTACCCGCCGCTCCGGATCGCGTGATCATCTGCTTTGCTGTGAGCGTCGGGGGCAGGACCTCAGCGGGCGGGACGATCATGCAGGCGAACGTGCGGCAAGTCGCGGACGGCACCTACCTGGTGCACGGCAGCAACACCAACTGGGTGATCCTCACCGAGGGGGATGCCGTCACGCTGGTGGACACGGGCTACCCCGGGGACCGGGAGCAGGTCCTCGCCTCCCTTACGGAGGTGGGGAGTTCACCGGAAGCGGTCACGGCCGTCCTCGTCACGCACGCCCACAACGACCACTTGGGCTCCGCCGAGTACCTTCGCAGCACCTACGGCACGCCCGTGTACCTGCACGAGGCCGAACTGCCGCACGCGCGCCGGGAGTTCCTGCACCAGGTGTCCGTCGGGACGGTCCTGAAGAACGGCTGGCGGCCCGGTGTGCTGCCGTGGGCGGTGCACGCGATCCGCTCGGGCGGCACGGCCCATGTCCCGGTCGCCGCCCCCGAGGCGTTCCCGGCAACGGGCCCGCTCGACCTGCCCGGCAGCCCGGTCCCCGTGTACACGCCGGGCCACACCGACGGGCACAGCGCCTTCCACCTCCCCGAGCGCGGAGTGGTGATCTCGGGCGACGCCCTGGTCAGCGGTCACCCCACCTCACGGATCAAGGGCCCACAGCTGCTGCCGGACATGTTCCACCACGAGCGCGCCCGGGCTGTGGCCTCGCTCGACGCGTTCGAGGGGCTGGAGGGCGACCTGCTGCTGCCGGGGCACGGGCCCGTGCATCGCGGTCCGGTCCGTGAAGCGGCACTTCAGGCCAAGGAGCGCGCACTCTAAGGTGAGGTGACGATCACCGGAGAGGCAAGGACACCCCGCCCATGGCACTGCAGATCAGCGCGACCAACCCGGAGCACCCCGCGCTCCTGCTCGAACTGCCGTGGCACCTGCCTCTGGAGGAGTGGCCGGAGGAGATCCTCGTCCCGCTGCCGCGCGGCATATCGCGCCACGTCGTGCGCTACGCCCGCGCCGGCGACGAGGTGATCGCCGTCAAGGAACTCGCCGAGCGTCCGGCGCTGCGCGAGTACGAGCTGCTGCGCGACCTGGACCGGATCGGCATCCCCGCGGTGGACCCGCTGGCCGTGGTCACCGGACGCACCGACGCCGACGAGGCTCCGTTGGAGTCCGTGCTGGTCACCCGGCATCTGGGCGGCTCGATGCCGTACCGGTCGATGTTCGAGACCACCATGCGGCCCGCCACCATGCACCGGCTCATGGACGCGCTGGCCGTACTGCTGGTGCGTCTACACCTCGCCGGGTTCGCCTGGGGCGACTGCTCGCTGTCCAACACACTCTTCAGACGCGACGCGGGCGCCTACGCCGCGTACCTGGTCGACGCGGAGACCGGCGACCTGCATCCGCAGCTGAGCACCGGACAGCGCGACTACGACCTCGACCTGGCCCGGGTGAACATCAGCGGCGAGCTGCTCGACCTGGAGGCGTCCGGCGCGCTGCACCCCTCCGTGGACCCGATCGAGTTCGGCATGGAGATCTGCGCGCGCTACCGGGGACTGTGGGAGGAGCTGACCCGCACCTCCGTGTACCCGGCGGGCAAGTACCACTACATCGAGCGCCGGATCCGCCGCCTCAACGACCTCGGTTTCGACGTGGCCGAGATGCAGATCGAGCACGCGCCGAACGGCGACACGGTCACGTTCGTGCCGAAGGTCGTGGACGCGGGCCACCACCAGCGCCAGCTGCTGCGGCTGACCGGCCTGGACACCGAGGAGAACCAGGCCCGGCGGCTCCTGAACGACCTGGAGAGCTGGATGGCCACCCAGGACGACTACGCCCCGGGCGACCCGCTCGGCGCCCGCCCCGAGGTACTCGCCCACCGCTGGGTGCGGGACGTCTTCCGGCCCACGGTGCGGGCGGTGCCCCTCGAGATGCGCGGCTCGGTGGACCCGGCCGAGATCTACCACGAGCTGCTGGAACACCGCTGGTACATGTCCGAGCGCGCGCAGCACGACATCGGGCTCGACACCGCGGTCGATGACTACATCAAGAACATCCTTCCCACGGCGCGGGAGACGCTCCAGCCGACCGCCTCGGAGTGAGTCAGGCGTGGGGGACCACGGCCACCGGGCAGTCCGCGTGGTGCAGGACGCCGTGGGCCACCGAGCCGATCCGGGCGCCCACGGCGGTACGGCGCGCCCGGCGGCCGACGACCATCAGCTGGGCCCGGCCGGCCACCGACAGCAGCACCTGCCCTGCGCTGCCCATCTCGACGTGCTCGACGACCGGGACGCCAGGGAAGCGTTCCCGCCACGGCTGCAGGGCCGCGGACAGGGCTTTCTTCTCGTACGGCTCCAGGCCCCCGGCCTCGTCGAGGAGCTTCATCGAGCCCGGACTGTAGGCGAACACCGGGGGCAGGGTCCAGGCCCGTACGGCACGCACCGTGGCCCCGCGCGCGGCCGCCGTCTCGAACGCGAACCGCAGCGTGTCGGCACTGTCCTCCGGATCGCCCTCCTGGCCCACGACGATCTCCAGGCCGGCGGCCTCCGCGGTGGCCCGGTCCCCGGCGCGCACCAGGACGACGGGCCGGACCGCCTCGGCGATCACCTGCTGGCCCACCGAGCCGAGCAGGAAGCCGACGACCGGCCCGTGGCCGCGCGAGCCGAGGACCAGCAGCTCGGCCTCCGCCGCCGCGGCGACCAACGACTCGACGGTGTCGCCCTCCAGGACGTCACCGGACACGTCGAGTCCGGGGTGACGTGCCGTCACGGTACGGACGGCCTCGGCCAGCGTGTCCCGCACCCATCCGCCCTGCGTGTCCGGGTCTCCGGCATCGATCGCCTCGTACGGCTCGAACCGCCAGGCGTGCACCACCCTGAGTGCCGGCCCCCGCCGGACCGCCTCCCGCGCCGCCCAGTCCAGTGCGGCGCGGCTCTCCTCGGTTCCGTCGATCCCTGCGGTGATCGGGCGGGTCATGCGGCGGCCTCCCTGTTCGCGGTCACGTCCGTCATGGCCAGTCTTCACTACGCTGCCCCCATGGCTTTGGAATGGGAGCAAGTCAACGTGGACGCGACCGACCCCGCGGCTCTCGGGCGCTGGTGGGCCGAGGCGCTGGGCTGGGTGGTGGTGGGCGACGCGCCGGACGAGTTCGAGATCCGGCCCGAGAAGGACCGGCTGCCGGGGCTGATCTTCGCTCCGGTCCCGGAGGCGAAGGTCGTCAAGAACCGACTTCACCTCGACTTCCGCCCGGACGACCAGGAGGCGGAGGTCGCCCGTCTCCTCGCCCTCGGCGCGCGTCACGCCGACGTCGGCCAGAGCGGTGATGAGCCGTGGGTGGTGCTCGCGGACCCCGAGGGCAACGAGTTCTGCGTGCTCGGCCCGCGCCGCGGCTGAGGCCCCGGCGGGGGCTCCGGTTATACCTGCGCGAAGCGGGACGATCGAACATACGATGGGCGGGAACCGGGCCGGTGACGACGGGGACGCCGTGCCCTGATCGCGACCTCTCGGGGTGGGAGACGTATGGCACAGGCCGCCGACACAGCGCGGACCGTCATCTTGACCGTGGACGACGACCCGGGAGTGTCCCGCGCCGTCGCCCGCGACCTGCGGCGGCGCTACGGGGCGTCGTACCGGATCGTGCGCGCGGAGTCCGGCGAGTCCGCGCTGGAGGCGCTGCGTGAGCTGAAGCTCCGCGGTGACCTCGTGGCCGTGATCCTGGCCGACTACCGCATGCCGCAGATGAACGGCATCGAGTTCCTCGAACAGGCCCTGGACGTGTACCCGGGCGCGCGACGGGTGCTGCTGACCGCGTACGCGGACACCAACGCGGCGATCGACGCGATCAACGTCGTCGACCTCGACCACTACCTCCTCAAGCCGTGGGACCCGCCGGAGGAGAAGCTGTATCCGGTCCTGGACGACCTCCTGGAGGCGTGGCGGTGCAGCGAGTACCGGCCGGTGCCCGCCACCAAGGTGATCGGGCACCGGTGGTCGGCACGCTCCTCGGACGTGCGGGAGTTCCTGGCCCGCAACCAGGTGCCGTACCGGTGGTACTCCACCGACGAGCCCGAGGGGCAGCGTCTGCTGGCCGCCGCGGGGCAGGACGGACAGCGGCTGCCGGTGGTGATCACCCCGGACGGCACTCCCCTGGTCGAGCCGGAGGCGCCCGATCTCGCCTCCCGGGTGGGGCTGGCCACGACGCCCACCGCGGACTTCTACGACCTCGTCGTCATCGGCGGCGGCCCGGCCGGGCTCGGGGCCGCGGTGTACGGGGCTTCGGAGGGGCTGCGGACCGTTCTCGTGGAGCGGTCGGCGACCGGCGGCCAGGCGGGGCAGAGCTCGCGCATCGAGAACTACCTGGGCTTCCCCGACGGTGTGTCGGGTGGGCAGCTCACCGACCGGGCCCGACGGCAGGCGGCGAAGTTCGGCGCCGAGATCCTCACCGCGCGCGAGGTGTCGGGTCTGGAGATCAACGGCGCGGCACGCACCGTGCGTTTCTCGGACGGGTCGGCGGTCGCCGCGCACTCCGTGATCCTGGCGACGGGCGTGTCGTACCGGCAGCTGGAGGCGCCGGGTTGCACCGATCTCACCGGGTGCGGGGTGTTCTACGGCTCGGCACTGACCGAGGCGGCCTCCTGCCAGGGGCAGGACATCTACATCGTCGGCGGCGCCAACTCCGCCGGGCAGGCGGCGATGTACCTGGCCAGGGGCGCCAAGTCGGTGACGCTGCTGGTGCGCGGTGCCGACCTGTCCGCGTCGATGTCGCACTACCTGATCCAGCAGATCAACGAGGCGCCCAACATCTCGGTACGCGCGCGTACCGTCGTGGAGGCGGCGCACGGCTCGGACCACCTGGAGCAGCTGACCCTGCGCGACACGGAGACCGGGGAGACCGAACTCGTCGACGCGCAGTGGATGTTCGTGTTCATCGGCGCGGCCCCGCTGACCGGCTGGCTGGACGGCACGGTGCTGCGCGACGAGCACGGTTTCATCCTGGCAGGCCCCGACCTGACCCCCGACGGACGACCACCGGCGGACTGGGACCTGGACCGGCCGCCGTACCACCTGGAGACCAACATTCCCGGCGTGTTCGTCGCGGGCGACGCGCGCGCCGAGTCCGCGAAGCGGGTCGCGTCCGCCGTCGGAGAGGGAGCCATGGCCGTGATGCTCGTCCACCGGTATCTGGAGCAGTCGTGAGCGGGCAGTTGATGCCGTGCAGCCCGCAGGAGATCGGGGCGCTGTTCCTGTTCGAGAAGCTCTCCCCCGAGCAGTTGGGACAGCTGTGCGCCGCGGGCCGGGTGGAGAGGTTCGAGCCCGGGCCCGTCTACACCGAGGGCGAACCCGCCACCTGCTTCTACGTGATGATCGAGGGCACGGTCGTGCTGTCCCGCCGGGTCGGCGGCGACGACGTGGAGGTCAGCCGGACCTCGCAGCGCGGGGTGTACTCGGGGTCCATGCAGGCCTACCTGGGTGACCGGGTGCGGCAGGCGTACAACAACTCGATGCGCGTCACGGAGCCGACGCGATTCTTCGTGCTGCCCGCGGACGCGTTCGCGCGCTTCATGCAGGAGTGGTTCCCGATGGCGGTCCATCTCCTGGAGGGGCTGTTCTTCGGTTCGAAGAACACGCAGCGGGCCATCGGGCAGCGCGAACGGCTGCTGGCGCTCGGCTCGTTGTCCGCCGGACTGACGCACGAGCTCAACAACCCCGCGGCGGCGGCCGTACGGGCGACCGCGACCCTGCGGGAACGCGTGGGCAAGATGCGGCACAAGCTCGCCATCATCGCCCAGGGCTCCTACTCCCCCGAGGTCATGGCGAACCTCATCGACATCCAGGAGCGCACCGCCGAACGCGTCGCCAAGGCCCCCTCGTTGAGCCCACTGGAGGCCTCCGACCGGGAGGACGCCGTCACCGACTGGCTCGACGACCATGACATTCAGGAGGGCTGGCGGATCGCACCCACCTTCGTACAGGCCGGTCTCGACGCGGACTGGCTGGACCAGGTCGCGGCCGCCGTGGACGAGGAGATCCTGCCGAACGCGATCGGGTGGCTCAACTACACCGTCGAGACCGAGCTGTTGATGGACGAGATCAACGACTCGACCAACCGCATCTCGCACCTCGTCGACGCGGCCAAGCAGTACTCACAGCTCGATCGCGCGCCGTACCAGGTGGCGGACGTGCACGAACTCCTCGACAGCACGCTGCTGATGCTCTCCGGCAAGATCGGGCAGCAGATCAAGGTCGTCAAGGAGTACGACCGTACGCTCCCGAGGATTCCGGCGTACCCGGCGGAGCTCAACCAGGTGTGGACCAACCTGATCGACAACGCGGTGCAGGCGATGGAGAGCGAGGGGACGCTCACCGTGCGGACGGCGCTCGATCACGACCGGCTGCTGGTGGAGTTCCGTGACACGGGGCCCGGGGTGCCGAAGGAGATCCGCAGCCGGATCTTCGATCCCTTCTTCACCACCAAGCCGGTGGGCGAGGGTACGGGGCTCGGTCTGGACATCTCGTGGCGCATCGTCGTCAACAAGCACCACGGGAGCCTCCAGGTCGAGTCCTCGCCGGGCGACACGCGGTTCCAGGTCCTTCTGCCGCTCACCGCCGTTGAGAACGACAGTCCCGAGGAGGGCGAATGACTCGCATCGACGGAGTCGACCCCGGTGTGCCGCCGAGCGGCCGCGGTTGCGTGGAGTGCGACGCCGATGGCGGGTGGTGGTTCCATCTGCGGCGGTGTGCGCAGTGCGGGCACGTGGGGTGTTGCGACTCCTCGCCCGCGAAGCATGCGACTGGTCATTTCCGGGCCACTGGTCATCCCCTGGTGCAGAGCTATGAGCCGGGTGAGGAGTGGTACTGGAACTTCGCGACGAGTGAGATGTTCGAGGCGGGGCCTGAGCTTGCGGCGCCGGTCAGTCATCCTGCGGATCAGCCTGCGCCGGGCCCTGCCGGGCGGGTGCCGGAGGATTGGGCTCGGGTGTTGCGCGCCTAGAGGGTGGGGGTGTTCCGGCTGCGGGTAGTCCGCGGCTGGTCGCGCCCACGCGGCGGAGCCGCAGATCGATACAGCCCCGCGCCCCTGAGGATCGACTCGGGCGCTGTCAGTGGTGAGTGACAGGATTGGTTTCGTGCCGCAGACCTCTTTCACCACGCCGCTTATTGGTCGGGACGACGAACTCGATCGCCTCTCCCGTGTGCTGGGGCGTGCCCGGGCGGGTGAGGCACGTGCCGTGCTCGTCGCCGGGGACGCCGGAGTCGGCAAGACACGGATGCTGGACGAGGTGGCTGGACAGGCCGCGCGGGATGGGATGACGGTGCTCACCGGGCATTGTGTCGATCTCGGTGACGTCGGTCTGCCGTACATGCCGTTCACCGAGGTGCTGGGGGTGCTCGCGGGCGACGAGCGGTTCGCTGCCGTCCTCGGTGCGCATCCGGTGGTGGAGCGGCTGCTCGGGGCCGGGACGGACTCCGTGCGGGACTCGGGTGGGCGGCTCAGGCTGTTCGAGGGCATGGCGGGGCTGCTGGCCGACCTCGCGGACATCGCTCCGCTGCTGCTCGTCCTGGAGGACCTGCACTGGGCCGACCAGTCGTCCCGGGACCTGCTGCGGTTCCTGCTCAGCCGCGGCATCCTCCAGCGCGCGGCCGGTGGTGCGCCCACGCACCGGCTGGCGGTTCTCGCGTCGTACCGCGCGGACGATCTGCATCGCCGCCATCCGCTGCGCCCGCTGCTGGCGGAGCTGGTGCGGCTGCCTTCCGTGGAGCGGCTGGAGCTGCGGCCCATGGCCGACGCCGAAGTGACGCGTCTGGTGCGGGCCTTGCAGGACCGTCCCCTACCGGACACCACGGTCCGGCGGATCGTCGAGCGCGCCGAGGGCAACGCCTTCTACGCCGAGGAACTCCTCGCGGCCACGGACACCGAGGCCGGCGGCGTGCCCAGCGGCCTCGCGGACGTCCTCCTGATCCGCTTCGAGCAGCTGTCCGACACCGCCCAGCAGGTGCTGCGCACCGCCGCCGTGGCCGGGCGCCGCATCGAGCACGACCTGCTGCGGGACGCCGTACGGCTGCCCGACGAGGAGCTGGAGTCGGCGCTGCGTGAGGCGATGGGACGCCAACTGCTGGTCTCCGGCGACGGCGACACCTACTCCTTCCGCCACGCGCTCGCCCGCGAGGCGGTCTACGCCGACCTGCTCCCGGGCGAACGCTCCCGGCTGCACGGCGCGTTCGCCCGGCTGCTCGCCGGGCGGGGCCACCGGGCCGAGAGCGCGGCGGAGCGAGCCCATCACTACCGGGCGAGCCATGACCTGGCCGAGGCGCTCGCCGCCTCGGTGGAGGCCGCGGACCACGCCCAGCGGATCGGTGCGCCCGCCGAGGAGCTACGGCACCTGGAAGCGGCCCTCGATCTGTGGTCGGCGGTGGAGCAGTCCGCACGCCCCTCGAGCGAGGGCGTCGACCGGGTGACGCTCACCCTGCGGGCCTCGGCGGCGGCCGCGCACACCGGGGAGGCACACCGCGCGGTCTCCCTCACCCGGGCCGCGCTCGCGGGCGTCGGCCAGGACGCGGACTCCGAACTCGCCGCCCGGGTCCGGTACACGCTCGCCGGGAACCTGATGAGCGTCGACAATCTGACGGCCGCGTTCGCCTACAGCAGCGAGGCGCTCGCCATGATCCCGGCCGAGCCCCCGACCCGCACCTGGGTGTGGGCGGCGGCCACCCATGTCCTGGCGGCCCGGCATGTCGGGGAGAACGAGACCGCGCTGCGCGTCGCCCGCCAAGCCCTGCGCACCGCCGAACAGCTGAAGGTCGCGGACGCCCAGGCGGATCTGCTGATCTCACTGGCCATCCTCGAAGGGGGCGGCCGCCGCTCCCCGGAGGGACGGGAACGGCTGCGGCAGGCCCGGGAACTGGCGCGCCGTGCGGGCAACGCGCCGGTGGAGATGCGCGCGCTGTTCAATCTCGCCATCGGCTGTTTCGAGTCCGGTGACCTGGACGAGTGCCTGCCCCTGCTGACGGAGGGGCTGGACCGCGCCCGCCGCGCCGGGCTGGCGTCCTCGCCGTATCCGATGGAGATGCGCTATCTCCGGCTGCTGGTCCTCTACACGCTGGGCCGCTGGGACGAGTGCGTCCGCGCGGCGACCACCGACGCCGAGGTGCTGACCGCGGCCGGCGGCTACACCATCGCGCCCGCGCTGTACGTGGCACTCGCGCGGGGTGACTTCAAGGCCGCCGAACGCGCCCGCGCGCTGCTGGACGGGCCGTTCGACTGGATGGCCACGCTCGTCGCGGGCATCGTCCTGACCGATGCCGCTGCGTTGCAGGGGGACCCAGAGGGGGCCGTGGAGCGGGCGCGGTTCACGGTCGAGGCCCTCACCGACGACAAGGGCACGCCGCCCTATGTCACGGTCCGGCTGGCCACCCTCGCCCTGTCGGCGGTCGCCGACCGCGCCACCGAACTGCGCCTCACCGGTGACGAGTCCGGGGCAGCCAGGTGGGCGAAAACCGCGGGCGAACTCGTGGAACTCGCGCGGTCCACCGCCGTGCACGGCGAGGAAGGCAGACCTCAGGGCCCGGAGGGGCAGGCGTGGCTGGCCCGTGCCGAGGCGGAGTGGACGCGGGCCGTGTCCGGGCCGGACGCGGCGGCCTGGGCGAAGGCGGTCGCCGCGTTCGGCTTCGGCGACCTGTACGAACCGGCCCGTTGCCGACTGCGGTTGGCCGAGGCCCTCCTCGCGGCCGACCGGCGCGAGGAAGCTGCCGTCGAGGCCCGCGCGGCGCGCGAGACGGCCGCCCGGCTCGGCGCCAAGCTTCTGCTGGAACAGGTGGACGTCCTGATGCGTCGTGGCCGTCTGTCGGACACTCCGGCTGTCAAGGACCGTGCCTCGACGCTCACGGCCCGCGAGCAGGACGTGCTACGGCTCCTCGCGCTCGGCCGCAGCAACCGCCAGATCGGTGAGGAGCTGTTCATCAGCGGCAAGACGGCGAGCGTCCATGTGTCCAACATCCTCGCGAAACTGGGCGCCGCGAGCCGTACCGAGGCGGTGGCCGTCGCCTACCGCGAAGGCCTCATCACCCCGGAGTGACACCTCATCGGCGGCTCGTGCAGTCGAGGCTCCCCAGGTCGACGGCGTCCGCCATCGCCTGCATCCCCTTGTCGTTCGGGTGGATGTGGTCGCCGCCGTCGAAGGAGGGAAGCATCCGCTCGTGGTCGTAGGGACTGCGGAGGATCCTGTCAAAGTCGGTGACCGCGTCGAACTCCCCACTGTTCCGGATGAATTGGTTGACCTCCTGGCGGACGGCCTCGGCGGCCGGGTCCCATTCGGGCCAGCCCTTGAAGGGCGCGACGGTGGCACCGACCACGCACTTCCCGGCCTCGTGCACCCGGTCGACGATTTCCCGATAGCCGTCGATCAACTCCTGGGCGGTGACTCCGGTGTGGGCCTTGATGTCGTTGACGCCCTCGAAGAGAAACACGGTGCGCACGCCCGGCTGGGAGAGGACGTCCCGGTCCAGTCGGTTCAGGGCGCTCAGTCCGGCGCCGTCAGCCAGCACCTTGTTGCCGGCGATGCCCTCGTTGGCCACGCCCTTGACCGCGTTGTCCGTGCGCTGCAGCCGTCGGGCCAGGTAGTCGGGCCAACGGCGGTTCAGATCGGTCGTGGACTGCCAGCCGTCGGTGATGGAGTCGCCGAGGGCGACCACGGCGCCGGTGTGCGCGGCGGCTCGCACCGAGACCGCGTCGAGGTAGAACCACGACCCGATCGTGTCGGTCCAGTGGGCGCCGCTCTCCTCGGCGGTGCGGTCGCCCTCGGTGGCGTACGAGGTCTGCATGGCCATCCAGTGGCCGGTGATCGGGCCCGCCGCGTCCGGGGTGTGGATGCTGACGACGAGATCGCTCTGGGCGGGCAGCTTCCCGGGCAACGGGTCGCTGTACACGGTGGCGCCGGCCGGGACGGTGGCGGAACGGGAGCCGTCGAAGGTGAGCTGCCGGTTGGTGCCGCGGACCAGTTCGGCACCCTCCTGCTGGATGCCGGCGTAGACGCTGTCGAAGGTCACCGGACGGTCCCCGAAGGCGTTGGAGAGCCGGATGCGCAGGTCCCGTCCGGCGACGCTGGTGTGCACGACCATGCGGTAACCGCGGTCGGCGGCCGCGTCGCCGATGCGGTCGGCGCTCGTGCCCCAGGTGATGACGCCGTCGGGCGGGCTGTCGGCGGCCGGCGCGGGCGTGGCCTGGAGGACTGCGGCCGTGAGCGTGACAACGAGCAGGCGGCATGCCCGGGTGATGCGGCGTGTCACCGGTCGAAGTCCCTCAGGGTGACGGTGGCACCGGGTTTCAGCGTCACCGTGCGGGAGCTCCCTGCGTACGCGACCGTCGTCGTGCGGCCGCCGACGCTGCGGATCCGTGCCTCGGTCGGTTTCCCATCCCTCCAGCGTAGATCG
Source organism: Streptomyces fulvoviolaceus (assembly GCF_000718165.1). Taxonomy (GTDB): domain Bacteria; phylum Actinomycetota; class Actinomycetes; order Streptomycetales; family Streptomycetaceae; genus Streptomyces; species Streptomyces fulvoviolaceus. The sequence continues at coordinate 43,526 of NZ_JOEY01000043.1, forward strand.
ACGACGAATCCGCCGCGTGCGCCCGCTCCGACGAGGGATCCGGAGGCGGCCCAGGCGTCCGGGAGGGCGGGGAGGAGCTCCAGGTGGCCCGGTCGCGAGTACAGGAGCATCTCGATCATCGCGGCGGGGGTGCCGAAGTTCGCGTCGATCTGGAAGATGCCGCGGCCCTGCTCGACCTCGTAGATGTCGAAGAGGTTGAAGGCGGTGCCGTTGCTGCCGTGGGTCGACGGGCGGAGGTTGTTGACGATCAGCTGGTAGGCGTTGTCCGCGTTCTTGAGCCGTGCCCAGCACAGGCTGCGCCAGGCGTTCGCCCAGCCGAAGCTGTCCATGCCGCGTGCGGTGAGCAGGGCGGTGGCGCCGTCCACGATGTCGGCCGGAGTGGAGCCGTCCGGGCGGATGCGGTCGCCGGGGAAGAGACCGACGAGCGGCGACAGGTGGCGGTGGGTGGTCTCGCCGAGGTTGTCGGGGGACATCCATTCCTCCAGCCAGCCCGTCGTGGGGCTGACCTGCGGCAGATACAGGCGCTTGCGCAGGCCGGCGACGATGCTGGCGTAGGCGGTGTCCTTCTTCAACTCGGCTGAAGCAGCGCAGTAGTTCCCGAAGAGCGCCCGGACCAGCTCCTGGGCGTAGGTGATGCCCTTGGCGTCGAGCGGACCGTGCTCGGGCGACCAGTCGCTGTCCGCGACGAGGACTTCCTTCGAGGTGCCCGGGAGGGTCATGGTGAGCAGCCGGGCCTCCCAGAACTCGCAGGCGCCCTTCAGGAGCGGGTAGATCTTCTCCAGATGGGAGCGGCGGGCGGTGAACTCGTAGTGTTCCCAGAGCGAGTTGCACAGCCAGGCGTTGCCCGCCGGGTGCCACCACCAGCCCATCCCGCCATGGATGTTGGTGGAGATGGCGACGGTCCAGCCGGCGATCTTCCCGGTGGAGTTGCGGTAGCGGTTGCGGGGGTCGTTGAACAGGGTCCGGGTCAGCTCGGTCCACGCCGGGAGTTGGTCCACGCAGTAGTCCGTGAACGCGTCGAAGCATCCGGACAGGCCCGTCCGGTCGGCCATCCAGTAGTTCATCTGGAGGTTGATGTCGGTGTGGTAGTCGCCCATCCAGTCCGGGTCGTTGCCGTCCAGCCACAGCCCCTGGAGGTTGAGCGGCAGGCTGCCGCGCGATCCCGCGATCATCAGATACCTGCCGAACTGCAGGTACTGGGCTTCGAGTTCGGGGTCCGGCGCCCCGTCCCGGGCGCGAGCCCGCAGCCGCTCCCAGGTGTCGAGGGAGCGTTGCCCTTCGGAGGACGTGCCGAGTGTGACGTCCAGCTGTCCGAACAGGGCGCGGTGGTCGGTGACATGGGTGCGCAGCAGGGTGTCCGCCGAGTGGCGGGCGGCGGTCCTGACCTTGGTGCGGGCCAGCCGTTCGGGGTCGAGGGACGGGTCGCGGTAGTGGGCGGCGGCATCGGGCGCGTAGTTGGTGCCGCCGCTCAACACCACGGTGAGCTCCTCGCATGCGGAGAAGGAGACGTCCGGGCCTCGGACGGTGACGGAGCCTCCGGTGCCGTACGCCGTGACGGCGGCCCCGTACCGCAGCCCGTTCGGGAAGGCCGCCCCGAACGAGACCGAGCTCCCCTCGCCGTGCGTTCCCTCCAGTGTGACGGTGCCGGTGTAGCGGCCGCCGCCGCTCTGGCTGAAGTGCAGGACGATCACGTCGTCGGGATGGCTGGCGAAGATCTGCCGACGGTACGTCACGCCGGAGCGGACGTACGACGTGGTGATCACGCCCTGGGCCAGGTCGAGGGTGCGGCGGTACCCGGAGACGGCGGACAGGTCGTGGTCGGGGATCTCGACGGCGAGCCGGGCGAGCAACGTGAAGGAGCCGAAGTCGTCGCGGCCGTAGGGAAATTGGCCGTCGGTGTCGAGCGTGTCGTTGAGGCCGCCGGTCCACATCGTGGCATCGGTGACGAGGAGGAGTTCGCGGCCGGGGTCGTTGCTCGCGAGGGCGCCGAGGCGGCCGTTTCCGATGGGCAGGCCCTGTTCGATCATCGAGCCTTCGTCGGCGGGAGCCTGCCACCACAGGTGATCGTGTGAACTGCTGTCGTGCGACGCCGAGTTGTCGGGACGCTGTGGTGCGGCCGACGCGGTGAAGGCGGGGAGGGCGGTCAAGGCTCCGGTCGCCGTGGCGAGCGCGAGCAGGCTGCGTCTGGACAGTTCCGTGTTCATAGCGGCTCCTGGAGGATCGTTCAGGACGACTTGGGCACGTCGATCCGGTCGATGTCCGGTGCGTAGCCGGTGCCGCTGTCGAAGGTGATCGTGTTGGTGCCGGCCTTGAGACTCACGGGCACGCTCACCGTCTCGACGATCCCCCAGTCCCCCGTCGACGGGAACTTGTGGCGCGTGGCGCCGCCCCCGTTGGCGGAGATGGCGGCAGAGCGGGAGTCGCCGCTGATGTAGGCGACCTTGACCTGGTAGGTGCCGGCCTTGTCGACGACGACGTCGTTGAAGGTCAGCTTGCCGCCGAGGTAGAGGTTGCCGACCTTGTGGTCGCCCGAGCAGGCGGAACAGTCGGCGACGGACGCGTTGCCGACGAGGGTGTTGCCGGAGGACTCGGCCTCGTAAGCGGTGAAGGTCACTTCAGTGCCCCTCGGAGCGACCGTGAACAGGCGCGAACCGTGCGCCGGCAAAGCCTGGGTGATCCGGTTCTTGTACGTGCCGAGGTTCTCGTGGTTCCAGAGGTCCCGGACGGCAGCCTTGCCGGTGAAGCCGAGGGTCGTCCAGTCGCCGGTGACGGCGGCGGGGGCGTCGGCGAGGTTGAACAGGGCGACGGTGTAGGTGCCGTCGGGGTTCTTCGCGGCCCACACCTGCTGCGGGTCGGACGGGGTGACCGGGCGTGCGGGCGGGGTGCCGTCCTGGTTGAGGGCGATGACCTCGCGGTTGGTGAGCAGGGACAGGCCGTAGGAGTCGAGGCGGGTGAGGTCGTCGCCGGTGTAGAGGGGCGACTTGGCGATGGCCCACAGGGTCGCGTAGCTCTGCCGTTCCGCCTTGGTCAGGCCGTCCATCTGCCCGTTGCCGACGTCGAGGGAGTCGAGGTCGTTCCAGCCTCCGGGGCCGGCGTGGCGGGTCCAGGCGGGGGCGTCGTCCCAGCGGTCGTCGACGGAGTTCTCCCAGCTGACGAGGGTGTTGCAGTAGCACTCGACGTCGGTGTCGATGCGCCAGCCCTGGGAGTACTTCTTCCAGTCGGCGGCGTGGCCGATGTCGAGGGACCAGGAGAGTTCGAGGTGGATGGGGCGTCCGGTGGCGGCGATCGCCTCGTTCCATGCGGCTACGTCGGCAACGTTGTCGTACTGGTCACCGCTCTTCCCTGAGCCGGGGCCGACCCCGTCGAGCTTGAGGAAGTCGTAGCCCCAGTCGGCGATCAACTGGGCCTGGGAGTCGATGTACTTCGCGGTGCAGGGGCGGGAGAAGTCCAGCTTGTAGGAGCTGTCCCAGCCGTTGGTGGTGCGCAGGTCGTCGTAGACGATGTCGGCGGTGGTGCAGCCGTCGGCATTCCAGATCGGGGTGCGGCCGCCGCCGTACGCCTCCTTCTCCAGGCCGGCCGGGAGGTAGATGCCTGCCTTGAGTCCCTTGGCGTGGATGCGGTCGGCGACCGCCTTCATCCCGCTGGGGAAGCGGACGGGGTCGGCCTTCTGGCGGCCGTACTCGTCGAACGCGGGCTTCCAGGTGGTGTCCCGCCACCAGCCGGCGTCGATGTTGACGTACTCGTAGCCGTACTTCTTGAGCTTGGCGGCCATCGCGTCGGTCTGCTTGAGGACGTTGGCCTCGGTGAGGTAGCTGTAGTCGCCGTCCGGGTTGAGGCCGGGGTACTTGGACGACTGCATGCTCCAGCTGGACCAGCCCATGTAGGGCTTGGTCGCCAAAGAGGCCTCTGTGCCGCTGTCGGCGTGGGCGACCGGGGCGGCGGCTGCCGTGAGGGCGAGCACCACCAGGGCTCTCAGAGCGCGTGCGGGCATGGCGGAGTACGAGGATGACCGCATGGGTCGTACCTCCTGAAGGTGGCGGGTGCGGGTGGGTTGGCTATACGTCGGCTCGGATGAAGGACTGGATCGCGGTGGCCGCGGCCCCACGCGCCCACTCCTCGAAGGGCAGGGGGCGGGTCAGGACGTCGCACTGTGCGGCGGAACCGAAGGCGGCCGCGACGAACGCTTCGCGGATCTGCTCGGCGAACAGGTCGTAGGCGGCCAGGCCCTCGCCGGAGATGATCACGCGCTCGGGGCCGAGCAGGTTGGCGACGGTCGCGATACCGCGGCCGATCGCCTCGCCCGCCCGTGCGTAGACCTCCCGCGCCCCGGCGACTCCTCGGTGGGCCAGCGCCACGGCCTCGGCCGCGTCGGCGAGTTCGACTCCGGTGGCCTCGCGGATCTGCCGGACGATCGCGGCCTCCCCCGCGATCGCCTCCACGCAGCCGCGGTTGCCGCAGTGGCAGAGCCGGCCGGCCGGGTCGACGGTCACATGGCCGATCTCGCCGGCCACGCCGTGCGCGCCGGCGACCACTCGGCCGTGGACGACGAGACCGCAGCCGATGCCCGCGCCGACGGTCACCACGGCGAAGTCGGAGAGGCCCGCGCCGGCGCCGAACCACTGCTCGGCGACGGTCAGGGCGCGCACGTCGTTGTCGACGGTGACGGGCAACCCCGTGGTCATGGCGGCGAGTTCGGCGAGCGGTACGTCGCGCCACTCCAGGAACGGCGAGTAGCGGACGGTCCCTTCGCCCCGGTCCACGTCGCCGGAGACGGCGATGCCGAGGCCCAGGACCGGGACCGGGTCTTGGTCTTGGGTTCGGGCTTGGGCACCGTCCGCCTCGGCCAGCAGTTCCTTCACCAGGTCCGCGATCGACGCCAGCACCACCTTGGGGGCGCGGTCGGGCAGTGGCACGTGCCGGGCGACGCGGATCCGGCAGCACAAGTCGGTGAGGACTCCGATGATCTCGTCGCCGGTCACCTTGACCCCGATGAACAGCGCCCGTCCCCCGTCGACCCGTACGAGGTTCGCGGGTCGCCCGAGCGCGGGACGCGCCGCCTCGTCCGCGTCCTCCACCAGGTATCCGGCCTCGATCAGGGGCCGGACCGCCTTGGTGACAGCGGCCGGGGACAGTCCCGCGCGCCGGGCCACCTCCAGTCGGGCGAGGGGGCCTTGGGACAGCACGGTGGTGAACACCTGGGAAGCGGCTGGTGTGTTGACGGGGAACGTCTCGGCGCGAGGGGTCGGGCGCATGGCCGGGAACCTAGAGGGGTTCTTTTCCGTCGTCAATAAAAGAAGCGGAATTGGGTCCGGGCGCCTCCGCCCGCACGGGCGCCCGGATCACCGGCGTCGTCGTGCGGTCAGTCGCGAGCCGCCGGCGTGTTGGCGGCCGTCACGTTGACCGCGGCCCAGGCCCGGTCCACCGCCTTGAGTTCCGTACTGCCCGCCCCGTAGAGGTCCTTCGCCGCCTTGCGCGTCGCGACGCGCGCGCCGTGGAAGTCGGTGCTGGAGACCATGTAGCGGGTCAGCGCCCGGTAGAAGATCGCGGTGGCCTTGGCTCGTCCGATGCCCGCTGCAGGCAGACCGTCGTAGGTCGGCGAGTCGTAGGTGAAGCCGCCCATCGTCTTCTTGCCGCTGCCCTCGGCGAGGAGGTAGTACGCGTGCGAGGAGACACCGGAGCCGGCGTGCACCTCGGCGTCGTACACCGCCGGTGACCAGTAGTCGATGGCGCCTTCGAGTTTGTCGAGGGAGGGCTTGTCGAGGCGGCGCAGGAACTTCTGGTCCAGGCCGAGCTTCTCACCCACCAGGTAGTTGGGCGGGTTCTTCACGTTGTTGGTGCTGAACTCGACGTTGGTACCGAAGATGTCGGCGAGGGACTCGTTCAGGGAGCCGGGCTCGCCGTACTGGTTGCCGTCCGCGTCCACGCGGGTCGGTTCCAGCCGGGCGGTGGCGTCCACGACCCCGTGGGTGAGCTCGTGGCCGGTGACGTCGAGGACGACGAGCGGCTTCTTGATCATGTCCCCGTCGCCGTCGCCGTACAGCATGCAATTGCAGTACGAGTCCCAGAACGCGTTGGCCACCTTGTTGCCGAAGTGGACCATGGCGCGGGCGCCCTTGCCGTTGTTCGCGATGCCCTTGCGGCCGAAGGTCTTCTTGTAGAAGTCGAGGGTCTTGGTGATGCCGTACTGAGCGTCGACCGCGGCGCTGGCCCGGCTGGAGACGGCGCCGTTGCCCCACTTGTTGGTCGTGCTGGTGAACTTCTTGCCCCGCGCGAACTGCTCCAGTTCCTGGCCCTTCGCGTCGCGAGTCTCCGTGCCCCAGCGCTTGGGGTCCTTGAGGAGGTAACTGGTGCGGGCCGTCCGGGTGGTGGTGAGGGGGACCTTGCCGACGAAGAGGGACTTGCCGGTGCCGGAGGCGGTCGCCGGGTAGCCGGTGGCGCCGGCCGCGGGTGTCGCGGTGAGGCCGGCCGTCTGCGGGTCGGTGTCGGGGTCGAGCGTCTCGCCGCGCTCGCGCAGGGTGTCCACCAGCTTCGGCGACAGGAACTCGTCACTGTCCGGCGTGTTTCTGCGGACCTTGCCGGTGAGGGCGTCGACGACGACCGTGCGGGAGCCGCCGGCCTCGGCGGTGCCGCTGTCGCTGACCCGCACCTGGTAGGCGAGGGTCGCGGCGCCGTCACGGGCGTCCACGACCAGTTCGGCACTGCCCGCGTCACCCTTCGCTACGGCGGCGGCCTTCTCCTCGGCCTGGCGGGCCGTCAGCTCGGCCGACTTCACGGCGGGCGCGACCTTGCGGTCGGCGGCGCGGGTGACGCCGGCGTACGCCAGCCGCTCGGTGAGGTGGACGACGAGGTCACCGCCGAGGACCGGCATGCCGTCGTGGGTCCGGTCGAACCGGACGTGCCGCCCGCCCCCGGGGTCGATCATCACGTCCAGGGCGCGCAGTTCGTCGCCCGAAACGACACCTGTCGCGGACGCGTGGGAAAGGGCGGCGGCTCGGGCCGCCTCGAGGACGGATGCGGCGGAGGTGCCGGCGGTGGCCGTGACCTGGCCCGCCCCCGTGAACGGCTCCGCGACGGCCGTTCCGGCCAGGCCGGTGGCGGCCGTCGTCACCGCGATGGCGACCGCCAGGCTGCGTATATGAGGTTTGCGCACTGTTGAGGGTTCCTTCGCGCACAGACGGCCGGCATCGCCAACCGCCCTGGGACATGGCGCGCTTGGGCGCCAGGGGGGCTGGTCGGGCCCCGGAACGAAACCCTTACGGATGAGTCATGTACATGTAAAGCCCGAATCATCACTTTTCGTGCTCTTCAGGGCGATACTTTGCGGATCCGCATCGCTCAGCGATCAGCAAGTGACCAACTGTGCGTCGACTGTGGAGATGTGACGGGATGCAGGTCGGTTGCCTGGCATGCATGTGATCGATCTCGCATCAATGAGCGCGAGGCATCACCGGGCAGAAACAGGAGAAGAGCCGGATGACATCAGCAAGAGTGCGCACGGGGACGGTTGTCGGGGCGGTTCTGCTGTCCCTCCTGTCGGCCCCCGCCCACGCCGCGCCCCGGGAAGCACCGGGAGCCGAGGCCGGCGCCCTGCCCGAGGCCGACCTCGCAGGTCTGCGCGGCGTGCTGCGCGCGGCGCTGCGGCAGGGCGCGCCGGGTGCGATGGCGCGCGTCGACGACCGCGGGACGGTCCTCAAGACGGCCGTGGGTGTGGCCAACCGGAAGAGCGGGCGGGCCATCGGCAACGCCGACCGGTTCCGCATCGGCAGCGTCACCAAGACCTTCACCGCCGTGGTGCTGCTCCAACTGGTCGACGAGAAGAAGCTGAAGCTCGACGCGTCGGTCAACCGCTACCTGCCGGGCCTGCTGCCCGACAACCGGATCACGGTGCGGCACGTGCTGAGCCATCGCAGCGGCCTGTACGACTACACGAACGACATGTTCGCGAGCACGGTCCCGGGGTTCGAGGCGGTCCGCAAGAAGGTCTTTACCCCCAGGCAGCTGGTGAACCGGTCCCTGCGGCGACCGCGGACCAATACGCCGGGCGCCGTCTACTCGTACTCCAACACCAACTTCGTGGTCGCCGGGATGCTCGTCGAGAAGCTCACCGGTCACTCCGTACGGACCGAGTACCAGAACCGGATCATCAAGCCACTGACGCTGCGCGACACCTTCTACGTGCACCCCGGCACGAAGATCCCTGGCCGGCACGCCCACGGCTATCTCACCCCGGACCGGGCGGGCGCCGCGCTGGTCGACGCGACCAATCAGACCGTGTCGTGGGCGCAGAGCGCGGGCGCGCTCATCTCCAGCACCCGCGACCTCAACACCTTCCTGTCCGCCCTGCTCCGCGGCGAGCTGACCTCCGCCGCGCAACTGAAGCAGATGCGGCGATGGGTACCGGCGGGCGGCGTCCAGTCGTACGGCCTCGGGCTGCGCCGCCGCGACCTGTCGTGCGGCGTCTCGGTGTACGGCCACACGGGCGCCGTCCAGGGCTTCTACACGTACGCGTTCGCCTCGAAGGACGGAAAGCGCAGCCTCGCCGCGCTCGCCAACACCTCCAACAACGGCACGGTCCTCAACACGATGCTGCGCACCCTGGACTCCGCGTTCTGCGGCAAGTCGACGAAGGCACTGCGCGGCGCCGCGACCGTCGAGCGGCACGAGGACATGGCTCCGGGGATCACCCTGGACTGACGCGGCCCTGAGGAACCCTCGCGCCCTGGTGCACGTTGTCCGGATGATCCCGTCGGGGTCCCGAACGACAACACCAGGGCGGCACGATGAGCGAGTTGGTCCCCGGGGGCAATCTGCCCCTCCCGGGCGGCGCCGTGGCCGTCCGGGTGCCCGGCCCCTTCGACGTGTCCGCCCTCATCACGGACGACGGCGGCAAGGTCCGGGGCGACACCGACTTCGTCTTCTACAACCAGCCGTCCGCTCCCGGCGCCCGGCTGCACGGCGACACACTGACCGTCGATCCGCCGGGACTGCGCTCAGGGGCCACCCGGGTCACGGTGGTCGTCAGCCCCGCCGACCCCACGACTCCCCTGGGCCGACTGCCCGCCCCCACCCTGCACGTCAGCGGTGCGGGCGGCCGGCCGCTCGCCCGGTTCGCCCCGCCACGCCCGCGGCACGAGACCGTCCTGCTGCTCGCGGAGATCTACCGGCGCGGCGACGTCTGGAAGCTGCGCGCGCTGGGGCAGGGGTACGCGGACGGGCTCGCGGGACTCGCCCGGGACTTCGGAGTGGACGTCATGGACGACACACCGGTCGCCCCGGCACCCCCGGCACCCCCGGCACCCCCGGCACCCCCGGCACCCCCGGCACCAGCTGCTAGCTTCCCCACGCACCCGGCACCACCCGCCCCCTCCTCCGATTCCCCCGACCCGGACGGGTTCATCGGTCTCGTCAACTCCGCCCGGGCGACGGGCGGTTCACCCCCGGTCACCCTCGACACCCGCCTGGCTGCAGCAGCACGCGCCCACGCCTCCGCGATGGCCGCCGCCGGACGCCTCGGTACCGAGAGCCCGGACGGCGTCTCCGTCTACCAGCGCGTCACCGCCACCGGCTACGCGTACCTCACCGTCGGCGAGCACCTGGTCTCCGGCCCGCGCACCCCCGCGGAGTTCCTCGCGTACTGCCTGCGCACCGAACAGCCCCGGCGCACGCTGCACGACCGGGCCTTCACCCACGCGGGCCTGGGACATGTCACCGACGGCCGCTCCGGCGACACCTACTGGACGGCCCTGTGGGCCAGGCCGCTCGGGCCCACCGACCTGACGCGGACCGCGGCCGAGGTCGTCGACCTGACCAACAGAGAGCGAGCCAGGGCCGGGCTGCGCCCCCTCGCCGTAGACCCCCTGCTCGCCACCGCCGCGCAGGCGTACAGCGCGGACATGGCAGCCCGGGCCTTCTACTCCCACACCTCACCCGAGGGCACGCAGCCCTGGGACCGGGCCGCCGCCGCGGGCTCCACCCGGCGCTCGATCGGCGAGAACATCGCCTGCGGCCAGCGCTCCCCCGCCGAAGTCGTGGAAGGCTGGATGAACAGCCCCGGCCACCGCGCCAACATCCTCAAGCCCGACTTCACCCACATAGGGATCGGCTTCGCGGGCGGCGGTCCGGCGGGCACGTACTGGACGCAACTCTTCGGTGCCTGAGGTCTCCTGAGATCTACTGAGGTTTCCTGAGGTCTTGTAAGGACCCCTCAGGACTCCTGAGACATCCTGGTATGTCCGCGATCTTGGCGGAACGAACCCCTCCGGGACACCATGCCCCCATGAAGGGTGACCTCTTTTCCAGCGAGCACATGGTGCAGCCGGCCACCGAGCCGGGCATGACGGTCGAGAACTCCAAGTGCATCCGGTACGCGGTGCACGGCGAGATGCTCGCCCGCCAGGGGGCGATGGTCGCCTACCGCGGCAATCTCCAGTTCGAGCGCAAGGGCCAGGGGGTCGGCGGCATGCTCAAGCGCGCCGTCACCGGCGAGGGGCTGCCGCTCATGGCGGTGCGCGGGCAGGGCGAGGCGTGGTTCGCGCACGAGGCGCAGAACTGTTTCATCGTCGACGTCGAGCAGGGCGACGAGTTCACGGTCAACGGCCGCAACGTCCTGTGTTTCGACGCCTCGTTGGCGTACCGGATCTCGACCGTGAAGGGCGCGGGCATCGCCGGCGGCGGCCTGTTCAACAGCGTCTTCACCGGCCGCGGCAGGCTGGGCCTGGTCTGCGAGGGCAATCCGCTGGTCATTCCGGTCTCGCCGCAGTACCCGGTGTTCGTCGACACCGACGCGGTCGTCGGCTGGACCGCGGGCCTCCAGACCTCGCTGCACCGGTCGCAGTCCATCGGGTCGATGCTGCGCGGTGGTTCGGGTGAGGCGGTGCAGCTGACCCTGCAGGGCTCGGGGTACGTCGTCGTACGACCGAGTGAGGTGACGCCGCAGAAGGCGCAGCAGCACTGAGCTTCCACGAAACCATCTGCACATCACGAGCAACCGGATCGACTCCTTCCACGTCTTGACCGGCAGCAGGTGATGCCCTGACCCCCTGGGTCAGGGCTGATTTTCGACGCACTATGCACGTCATGTATACACAGAGCGTATACATGGCGTGCATACGGACCGGAAGGCATCCATGTACGGCAAGGCATTCGCCCCGGAGTATCAGGGCGCCCTCACCACCCTGTCCGTGAACTCCTCGCTCGACGATGTACTGGCCGCCGGCACCGAGCAGTTGAGGGCGGCCCAGCGGGCCGGGCAGCACAGGGAGGCGGCGCGCTCAGGACTCGCGGTCGCGGAGGCGCAGCGCCGGCTGGGCCGGGTCACCGACGCGGACCGGGCGTGGAAGGCGAGTTACCGCGCCGCCCGGGAGGCCGGGGACACCGCGGCCATGGCCTGGGCCCTGTGGAGCGGAGGCACGCTGGCCCGGCAGCGCGGGGCGTTCGCCCTGGCCCGGCGGCTGCTGGAGCTCGCGGCCGACCTGGGCGAACGCGGCGGGGACGTCGTGGTCCGCGGCTACTCACTGGCCGGCCTGGCCGAGACCGGCCGTATCCAGGGCGACTACGAAGCCGTCGGCCGCCTGCACGAGCAATTGCTGGCCGAGGCCCGTCGGCGTGGCGAGGCACGGCACACGGTGTGGGCGCTGTCGGGCATCGCGCAGATGCACCGCAACACCGGGTCGTACGACACCGCGTACGCCATGTTCGAGGAGGCGGCCCACATAGCCGCGCGCGCCGACGACCGGCGCGGTCACGCCTGGGCGCTGCGCGGGCTGGCCGACATCGTCTCCGTGCGCGACGGCGACGCCGAGCGGGCGCTCGGGCTGCTGTCCGAGGCGGAGACGACATGCCGCGCGATGAACCTGTCCAGCGCGCTGGCGTACAACCACAAGATGCGCGGCAACGTCCTGTACCGCGCGGGGCGTTACACCGAGGCCCGCGCGCTCTACGAGCAGGCGCTCGCGGAGTTCCGCGCCATGAGCGAGCCGCGCGGGGAGGCACTGGCGCGGCTCGGGCTGGCCAAGTCCGTGGCCCGACTGGGTCGCGACCACGCCGAGACCGCGGCCGAACTGGCCGATCTCGCCCGCGTGTTGGACCGGATCGGTCTGCGCCACGCACGGGAGATGGTGAAGCGAGCACAGGAGGAGTTCGGCGTGGAGGTCGTACGGTGACGACCCTCACCTCCGCGATCGCCGCGCCCCAGGTCCTCGACCGTTGCCGCGGGTTGGTGCAACCCGCGCTGCGGGAAGCCGTCGGCCGTCTGCACCCGTGGGTCGGTGAGATGGCCGCGTACTCCTTCGGCTGGTGCGAGGTCGGCGGTGCCCCGGCCGACGCGTCCGGCGGCAAGGGCGTGCGGCAGGCGCTCGCCGTCCTGGGTGCCGAGGCGGCCGGCGCGCCCGGGCGGGCCGGAGTCTCCGCGGCGGTCGCGGTGGAGCTGGTGCACGCCTTCTCGCTGCTGCACGACGACATCATGGACGGCGACTCCGCCCGGCGCCGTCGCCCCACGGTGTGGAAGGCGTACGGCACCGGCCCGGCGGTCCTCGCGGGTGACGCCCTGTTCGCCCTGGCCGTCGAGACGCTCACCGCCGCACCCGCAGGCCCCGAAGCCGTACGCCTGCTGTCCACGGCGCTGGCCGACCTGGTGCGCGGGCAGGCGGACGACCTGCTCTTCGCCGCGCGTCCCTGGACGGGTCCCGAGCGGGTGCGGCCGGCCGAGTACCGGACGATGGCCGAGCACAAGACCGGCGCGCTGCTGGGCTGTGCGGCCGCGCTGGGCGCCTCTCTCGGTGGCGCACCCCCGGCCACGGTCGCCGCCCTCGGCCTGGCCGGGCGGCATCTGGGGGTCGCGTTCCAGGTCGTCGACGACGTCCTGGGGATCTGGGGCGATCCCCTCGTCACCGGGAAGCCCGTGCACGGCGATCTGCGCGAGCGGAAGAAGACACTCCCGGTGCTGCTCGCGCTCGACTCCCCCACGCCCACGGCCGCGCGCCTTGCCCGGCTTCTGGAAGCGGACGCGGAGCCCGAGGTGCTGGCCGCGCTGATGGGCGAGGCGGGTGGCCGGACGGCGGCCCTGGCCGAGGCGCGCAGGAACATCGCGGCCGTGGAGGCGGCGCTCGCCGGCGTGCCGCTGGAGGCGGGGGCGGCGGACGGGCTGCGGTCCCTGCTGCACTATCTCGTACGGCGTGATCTCTGAACCGAGTTGACCGCCGCCGCCCGCCGGGACAGGGTTCGAAACGGCACGGATCCTCACCCCGCGCCGGAAGGAAGACCGTCTTGATCGGCATCACGGACATCGAGCACGCGGCCGAGCAGATCGCCGGACACGTCGTACGCACCCCGACGTTGCCGAGCCCCGGCCTGTCCGCGCTGCTCGGCGCCCCGGTCACCACGAAGCTCGAACTGCTCCAGCGCACCGGCTCGTTCAAGGCCCGCGGGGCGACGGCCAAGCTGCTCTCGCTGAGCGAGGCCGAGCGGGCGGCCGGGGTCGTGGCGGTCAGCGGCGGCAACCACGGGATCGCTCTCGCGGTCATGGCCGCCGCCCTCGATGTGAAGGCCACGGTGGTCATGCCGCGGTCGGCGCCCGCCCGGTCCGTGGAGATCGTGGAGTCCGCCGGTGCGTCGCTGCGGCTGACCGAGGACATGGACGGCGCGTTCTCGCTCGTGACCCGGCTGCGGGACGAGGGGCTGACGCTGGTCCACCCCTTCGACGACCCCGTGGTGATCGCCGGACAGGGCACCGTCGGACTGGAGTTCGCCGAGGACGCCGACGACATCACCGACGTCCTCGTCAGCATCGGGGGCGGCGGGCTGATCGCCGGGGTCGCGACGGCGCTGCGGGCCCATCGCCCGGGCGTGCGGATCTGGGGCGTGGAGACCGAGGGCGCCCAGGCCATGTCCGAGGCACTGGCCGCGGACGGACCGGTGCCGGTCACGCTGTCCTCGATCGTGTCCACCCTCAGCGCCCCGTCCGTGTCCCGGCTGACGTACGACCATGTGACGGCACTGGTCACCGAGGTCCTGGTGGTGCCGGACCGGGAGGCGGTGCGGGGCTGTCTCGATCTCGCCGAGCACGCCAAGGTGTGGGCCGAGCCGGCCGCCGGCTGTCTTCTGCCCGCGGCCCGGCAGGTGCTCCAGCGGGTCGGCGACGGCGCCCGGCTGGGGCTCGTCCTGTGCGGGGGCAACGCGACCACCGCCGACGTCATGGCGTGGTCGGAGCGGTTCGGGCTGCGCTGAGGCTCCGAGGCAGGCGGCGCCCAACTCCGGTCAACGGCCGGACAGTTCTGCTGACCCGCCGTAAAGCAGCCGAACAAAAGGAAAGCGATGGCCATCGGTTGGGAATTCGTTGAACACACACCGCGGTACTCCCCGTACCTGTGTGAAAGGTGAGAGCCAGGGGTTCAGCGAGGGATGACCATGGTCAAGGCGCACGTCTCCACGCAGCAGTTGGTCGCCGGAAGGTATCGGCTCCTGGATGTCCTGCACCGCGAGACCAACCGTATCTGCTGGTACGGCGAAGACGCCACGACCGGATATCCCTGCCTTCTCACACAGATCGGGCTCCCGGCCGACCCGGACGGAGAGACCTCGCTGCGGGCCACCGCGCGGGTCATCCGCATGTCCGAGACCCTTGGCATGCTGTGCCCCGGCCGGGTCGCCACGGTCATCGACGCCGGGGAGGACGACGGCACCCTGTGGACCGTCACCGAGTGCATCGACGGGATCCCGCTCGGCGAACTCGTCGCCCGGCAGGGCACGTTCAACTACGCACGGGCGGCGCGCATCGGCCTGGAGCTGCTCGACATCCTGGAGGCGGCACACGGCGAGGGCATCACCCACGGCGAACTCAGCCCGGGACAGATCTTCGTCCGCAACCAGGGCTCCCTCGTGGTCACCGGCTTCGGGCTGGCCGGCGCGACCCTCGCCCCCCGGCTCACCGCACCGTCGTACGCCTCGCCGGAGCAGGCCCGCGACGAGCGCATCGGGCCGGCCGCCGACCTGTGGGCGCTCGGCGCGATCCTCTACACGTTGGTCGAGGGACGCCCGCCCTTCCGCGACCGTGACCAGCCGGAGGCCACCCTGAGGGGGGTGGACCGCCTGCCGCTGCGTTCGCCGGTGCGTGCCGGGCCGCTCACGCCGACCGTCCAGGGGCTGCTCCGCAAGAACTCCAGGGAACGGCTGACCCGTCCGGTGGTGCGCGAGGCGCTCACCCGGGTGCTGAACGAGGACCCCGACGGGACCCTGCAGGCGGTGTCCAGGCCCCGGCTGCGCGGGATGTACGCCGCGGCCCCGGGCTGGAGCAGGCGCACCCTGGTCGCCGGCACCGCACTCGCCGTCGTCACGGTCGCCGTATCCGTCCTCGTGGTGACCCGCCAGCTGACGGACGACGACTCCTCCGGGACGGGCGCGGCGACCCGCCCGTCCCCTTCCACCCCGACATCCGCCTCTGCCTCCGCTTCCGTGCCCGGAAGCAACACCGGCGGACAGAGCCCCAGTCCGTCCGGGACGCCGACACCCACACCGACGCCGACGCCGACCGCATCCCCGTCCCCATCGGGTACGGCACTGCCCGCCGGATACAGCCGGTACCACTCCCCCGAGGGCTTCACCGTCGCCCTCCCCAAGGGCTGGAAAGCGCTGCGCACCACACGCCAGTCCGATCTGGCGTACCGCGTCACCTTCGGTGCCACCGGCGACCCGCGCACGCTCGCCGTCACTTACAGCGAACGTGTGGGCGCCGATCCCGTCGCCGTCTGGCGCGACGACGTCGAGCCGGGGCTGAAGGAAGAGGGCGCGTACGAGCGCATCGGAGAGATCCGGGCGACGACGTATCAGGGCCGCGAGGCCGCCGACATGCAGTGGCTCTCCGAGGTCGATGGGACGCAGGTGCGCACCTTCGGCCGCGGCTTCCTCATCGGCGAGGGACGCGGCTACTCGCTGCGGTGGACCACCCCGGCCGCGGACTGGAACGACTCCGCGAACCGGGAGGCCCTGGACACCTTCCTGACAACCTTCCGGCTGCCCTCAGACTGAGCGGGGCGCCCGCAGCCGGCGCAGCGGACCGCCGTGCAGCGGCGTGGTGCGCCAGCGCGCGGTGAACGTCCGGTCCACGAGAGAGCACGTCACCACCAGGTGGTGCGGTGTCTCCAGGAACGCCACGTCGAGGGCGAGGGTGTCCGCGTCGGTCCAGCCCCCGCTCACCGCGGTGGGCACCGGCGTGTCTTCGACCCTCCACCCGCTCTCCCCGAGCCGCAGATCCAGCCGGTGACCGTCCTCGATGAGTGTCAGAGTCCAGCCGGCCGCGTCCGCCCCGACCCCGACGCCGGTCAGGGTCGGCTGGTCGGCGCAGGCACCGCCGTACGGCGTGAATTCGGCGGCGGACCAGGCCTCCGTACGGTCCGGGGGCGTCGGCTTGCCCGCGGCAGGCGGCAGGGCGAGCCGCGTGAGGCGGTCCGCCAGGGCGGCGTCCGCCGCCTCCCGGCCGGGCAGCGGGCCGGGCGCGAAGGCGGGCAGCAGGTGTTTCCACGCCAGGTTCAACAGCTCCGGCATGTCCTCGGTCGCCGCCGTGATCGCGATCACGGCGTCCTGCTCGGGCAGTACGACACAGAACTGTCCGTAGGCCCCGTCCCCGCGGTAGCCGTGCCGGGACATCCAGAACTGGAAGCCGTAGCCCTGCTGCCAGTCCGACAGCGCGCCCTGAGGGGTGCCGTCCGCGTTCGCGACATGCACGCGCGTGGCCTCGGCCACCCACTCCTCGGGCAGCAGCCGCTTGCCCTCCCACACACCGCCCTGCAGATACAGCAGGCCGAGCCGGGCGATCGCGTCGGTGGTGGCGTGCAGCCCGCTGAAGCCCAGCTCGCGGCCCGTCCGGTCGCTGATCCACGCCAACTCGCCGATGCCGAGCGGGTCCAGGAGCCGGGGCCGCAGGTATTCGGTGAGCGGCTGGCCCGTGACGCGCTGGAGGATCGCGGCAAGCGTGTACGTGGCCGGCTGGTTGTACGCGAAGACAGTGCCGGGATCGCGGTCCGGGGGCAGCAGGAGGAATCCGCGGACCAGTTCCTCGGGGTCCAGGGCGCGCGCCCGGTCGAAGGTCTCCTCCAGGTGCCCGCTGGACATCGACGCCACGTGCCGGACGAGTATCGCGCGGCTGCGCGGGTCGGTGATGTCGGCCTCGAACTCCGGGAAGTACGAGATCACCGGGTCGTCCAGCCGGATCAGCCCCTCGGCGACGGCGAATCCGGCGGCCGTCGCGGTGAAGCTCTTGCTGAGTGAGTAGAGAAGATGCAGGCGGTCGGGGGTGTACGGCGCCCACCAGCCGGACGCCACGACGTGACCGTGCCGCAGCACCATCAGACTGTGCGGCTCGATGTCCGGCGCGGCTTCGAGGGCGTCGAGGAAGTCCTGGACGCCAGAAGCGTCGACGCCCTGGGCGGCGGGGGTACTTGTGGGCAGGGAACGGACACTCATACGGGCATCCTCTCCCGATCGTCCGCCGTGATCGAGAGGGTTTTCGAAGAGCGACGCGCATCTCACGGACCTCAAGGACGGCAAGGATTCTCCGGTGGGCCCATTAGGCTTCCGAGCTGCACCTCGTGCAGTCGAAGTGCAGTCGAAGTGCACGAACAGACCAGCCCAGCCCAGCCCAGGAGAGTCACCCGTGACCCTTGCGATCGACCCGTCCGAGACGTCGTCCGAAACGTCGGTTGAGACGTCCCCCGCGCCCCTGTCCGACCTCGTCGCCCGGGACGCACGCGAGTTCGGGGTCTACGCGCGGACCGGAGGATGGGCCTTCGGCCTGATGGTGGCGCGCAGCGTACGGCCCGGCGGCCAGAGCGCGGACGAGACGCCGAAGGTGTCCGCGAAGGAGTTCGCCGAGCTGGCCGGGTGCTCGCCGGAGCGTGTCATGCGCTACTACAAGGCCTGGGACCGGGCCGCCGACGACGGCTTCGTCCCGCACTTCGAGGCCCTCGCGCCCGGCCAGGAGGTGGAGCTGCCGGACGCCGACGTCTGGCTCAGCTACTACGTCTCCCGCAACAGCGCCACCTCGGAGCGCGGCACGGCCATCGCCGAGGCCGCCGAGGCCGAGGGCATCCGCCCGACCAAGGCGCTGGAGGTGGCCGAGAACCCGACCGCCCTGCGCGCCGCGATCCTCGCTGACCCCTCCACCGCCCGGGCGGCCCGCAGCGCGCTGCTCGACCGGATCAAGGAGGACCCGGAGCTGCAGGCCGAGCTGGCCCGCGACGTCGTGCGCACCGACGACCTGAAGAAGGCGGTCGCCACCGAGAGCAGGACGTCCGACCGGATCGGCTACGTCCGCCAGATCGCGGAGTCGGGCCAGGTCAAGACGCCCGCCGGACAGACCATCGACGCGCCCGTCGACCTCCGCGAGGAGGCGGAGCGGCACCTGTCGCTCCTCGACGAGCTGGACGAGGGCGAGGACTCCGGCGAGTGGGCCACCGAGGCGTTCGACACCATGAAGTCCCTCGTCGCGGAGGCCGTGGAGGCCGACCCCGAACTCCGCGTCCAGGAAAAGCGGACGAAGTTCTACAGCAGCCTGCAGAAGGCGACCAAGGCGTTCGAGGAGCTCACCTTCGACGACGCCCAGGACTTCTACGAGGACGACATGGTGCAGCGCCTCGAGGAACTCCAGCAGGCCATCGCCACCTGCCTCACGGCGCTGCGCGGTGGTGGGCAGGAGAATCCGCCGCAGGACTGAGCATTGTGCGCGCGGGAGGGGTACTAGAGGGCTCTACGTCCTTCACCCCGGAGGCCCTCAGGTGAACTCCTTCGCGCACAAGACCGCGCTCAAGACCCTGGTCGTCCAGCTCCAGGCGAGCGACACGGACCGTTTCCCCGTGCTCGCCCACCTGAGCTACGACGCGGCGGACCCGTTCGCCGTCACCGCGGTGTTCAGTCATGACGGCCGGGTGCTGGCGCGGTGGCGGCTGGACCGGGAGATGCTCGCCGACGGCCTGCTGCGTCCGGTCGGGGTCGGGGACGTACGGCTGTGCCCCGTGTCGACCGGCATGTGGGAGGAGCTGCGCATGGACTTCTTCGGCGACGCCCGCCCCGATGGGGGCCGTCAGCACGCCGTCGTGTTCGCGTGGGCCCCGGCGCTCGCGGCCTTCCTGCGGGAGACCGAGGAGGCCGTGCCGCCGGGTCGGGAGGACGTCGGCGTCGAGGACTTCCTGGCGTCGGTCATCGCCGGGGGCTGATGCGGACGCCGGCTGAGTAGCCGTACTCATGCCGTCCTCGGCCCCCACCCCCGACGATGAGGACTCCACCGAGAAGGAGCCCCTCATGACCGCTGCACGACGGCCCCTGCCTCCTGCGCTCGCCGTGTTCGTGGTCGCCGCGCTGGCCCTGTCCGCCTGGGGTCCGCGCGATCGCACGACCTGGTTCCTGGAAACCGTGTGGGTGCTGGTCGGCCTGCCGCTGATCGTGCTGACCTGGCGGCGCTTTCCCCTGACCGACCTGTTGTGCTGCCTGCTGGCGGCGCACGCGCTCGTCCTGGTGGTGGGCGGTCACTACACCTATGCGGAGGTGCCGCTCGGCGACTGGGTGCGCGACACGTTCGGGCTGGAGCGCAATCCGTACGACCGCTTCGGCCACCTCATGCAGGGCTTCGTACCGGCCGTCCTGGTACGGGAGTTGCTCAGCCGCACCTCGCCGTTGCGCGGCAGCCGCTGGCTGGCGCCGCTGACCGTGTGCGCCTGTCTCGCCTTCAGCGCCGTCTTCGAGATGCTCGAGTGGGCGGCCGCGGTGATCGGCGGCCAGGCGGCGGACGCCTTCCTGGCCACCCAGGGCGATGTGTGGGACACCCAGTGGGACATGTTCTGCGCCCTGATCGGCGCCACCGTCTCGGTGCTGCTGCTCGGCCGCCTGCACGACCGGCAGCTGGCCGGCCTCCCTGTCAGCGCGTCGTATAGCGGTACCGGGTCCACGCCGGAAGCACGAACCAGCACAGCAGGTACCACCCGACGACTCCCGCGACCAGCCAGGGCACATAGTCGTCGTGGGTGGCGACCCTGAGGATCAGCAGGAGCGAGGCGGTCGTCGTGGCGAGCAGCAACAGGAGGCCGACGAAGGTCAGCCGGGAGGCCCAGTGCACGGCCTGGGGTTTGACCTTCCGCCCGGAGACCAGGCGGTGCAGGGACACCGGCCCGATCAGCGCGCCGGTCGCGCAGGCGCCCAGGACGACCGTGACGATGTAGATCGTCTGGTCCGTGTCCTCCAGGGTGGCGTACTTCGGGGTGAACACGACGGTGAGCAGGAAGCCGAACAGGATCTGCACGCCCATCTGGGCCACGCGGACCTCCTGGATGAGCTCGGCCCACCTGCGGTCGGCCCGCTCTTCCTCGGACTCGTCGCGCCCCGTCCGCGTGTCTTCCTCCACCATGCGGTCCGTGTAACCAGCCGCCGATCGGCCAAACAAGCGGCCCCGGGAGCAGCGGGGCGGCTGCTCCCGGGGCCGTGCGGGTTCACCAGCGGTTCTCGACCTGGTCCTTGATCCGCTTCTCGTACAGGTCCCGGATCGCGACGAGCGTCTCGTCGGACAGCTCCGGCAGCTTGGCGGCGGCCGCGTTGGCGCGGGCCTGCTCGGGCGAGCGGGCGCCGGGGATCACGCTGGTCACACCCGGCTGCTGGACGATCCAGCGCAGGGCGAGCTGGGCCGGGGTGTACCTCTCCGGGGCGAGGGCGGAGAACGCGGCGGCCGCCTCGACGCCCGTGGCGTAGTCCACGCCCGAGAAGGTCTCGCCCTGGTCGAAGGACTCGCCGTGCCGGTTGTAGGTGCGGTGGTCGTTCTCGGGGAAGACGGTGTCCTTGGTGTACTTCCCCGACAGCAGGCCGGAGGCCAGCGGGACGCGGGCGATGATGCCGACACCGGCCTCCTGGGCCGCCGGAAGGACCTCGATCAGGGGCTTCATACGGAAGGGGTTGAGGATGATCTGCACGCTCGCCACACCCGGCCGGGCGATCGCGGTCAGCGCCTCCTCGCAGGTCTCCACGCTGACGCCGTAGTGGGCGATGCGCTCCTCCTCGACCAGGGTGTCCAGAGCGTCGAACACCTCGTCCGACGAGTACACGGGCGTCGGAGGGCAGTGCAGCTGCACCAGGTCGATGCGGTCGACGCCGAGGTTGCGCCGCGAACGGTCGTTCCAGGCACGGAAGTTGTCGAGTACGTAGTTCTCCGGGATCTGGTCGACGCGGCGCCCCATCTTCGTCGCGACCAGCACGTGCAGGTCGGGGCGGCTGCCGAGGAACGTGGCGATGGTCTGCTCGCTGCGTCCGTCGCCGTACACGTCGGCCGTGTCGAAGAAGGTGACCCCCGACTCGGCCGCCGCCTCCAGCACGGTGAGTGCTTCCTTGTCGTCGACGTCTCCCCAGTCGGCACCCAGCTGCCAGGTGCCGAGACCTACGACGGATGCGTGCTGCTGCGACCTACCGAATGTGCGCTCGTCCATGACGCCAGTCTGTCATCCGTCACCGACCTGCACGGAACCAGATCCTCCGGCCGGTCACCTGTGAATCGTTCACTCACACGAGTGACACGACTCGACAGGAGGCATGAACGTGTCAACTGGGCCCTACCGTGTGCCCGTGACTGATCGTTCAGCGAACAACCACCGCCAGGAAGACCCGTCCTGGAGCCGCCGCGGCTTTCTCCTCAGCGCCGCCGCCCTGGCCGCCGTACCGGTCCTCATAGCAGCGGATCCAGCGGTCGCGGCCGAGCAGTTGCCGGACTTCCCGGCGGACGTGGCCCTCTATCGTTCGGCATACCGGAACTGGGTCGGCGAGATCACCGCCGACGGACTGTGGGCCTGTGCTCCGACCGACCCCGCCCAGGCGGTCGCCGTCGTCAACTGGGCCTGGCGGCACGGCTGGCGGGTGCGTGCCCGCGGCTCGTCACACGGCTGGTCGCCCCTGACGATCACGGAGGGTACGGCGTCGGACGCGCCGGTTCTCCTCGTCGACACCGCCTCCCACCTCACCGGCCTGTCCCTGGACTCCGACTCCGCCGTGCGGGCCGGCACCGGCGTCACGCTGGAGGCCTTGCTCACCTATCTGGAGGAGCACGGGCTCGGTGTCACCGCCGCCCCCGCTCCCGGCGACCTCACGCTGGGCGGCGCCCTGGCCATCGACGCGCACGGTTCCGCCGTACCGGCCGAGGGCGAGCAGCGGCTGCCCGGTCAGACGTACGGCTCACTCAGCAATCGCATCCTGTCGCTCACCGCCGTGGTGTGGGACGAGGACAGCGGCGCCTACGTGCTGCGCACCTACGACCGCGACGAGGCCGACGCCGCCGCGCTCCTGACCCACCTCGGACGGGCGCTGATCACCGAGGTCGTGCTGCGCGTGGGCGCGAACAGCAACCTGCGGTGCGTGAGCCGTACGGACATCCCGGCCGGCGAGCTCTTCGCGGCGCCCGGCAGCGACGGACGGACCCTCGCGAGCTACCTGGAACAGGCCGGACGGGTCGAGGCGATCTGGTTCGCCTTCACCGAGTTCCCGTGGCTGAAGGTGTGGAGCGTCGAACCCACCAAGCCGCTCACGTCGCGGCGCGTGACATCGCCGTACAACTATCCGTTCTCCGACAACGTCCCGACCCTGGTGGCGGACCTGGCCGGGCGGATGGTCTCGGACGCGGCCTGGTATCTGGCCCCGGTGCTGGGCAACGCCCAGCTCGACGCGGCCGCGCTGGGGCTCGTGGCGACGCTGTCCGCGGACATCTGGGGGCCGTCGAAGAACACGCTGCTGTACATCAAGCCGACCACACTCAGGGTGACCGCGAACGGGTACGCCGTGCTCACCACCCGGGATCAAGTGCAGCGGGTCGTCTCGGAGTTCACCGACCACTACCGGGAGCGGCTCACGGCGTACGCGGCGCTCGGCCGCTTCCCGGTCAACGGCACCGTCGAGATCCGGGTGACCGGCCTCGACGACCCGGCCGAGGCCGAACTGGACGGCGCCCGGGCCCCGTTGCTGTCGGCACTGCGGGCGAGCGACGCACACCCGGAGTGGGACACCGCCGTGTGGCTCGACATCCTGACGCTGCCCGGGACACCGTACGCCGAGGCGTTCCTGCGCGAGATCGAGCTGTTCCTGCTGGATTCCCACGACGGCACGGACGCCCTCACCCGCGTCGAGTGGTCCAAGGGCTGGGCCTACACGGACGCTGCCGTGTGGAGCGACGAGGAGGTGCTCGGTACGGCGGTGCCCGCGTCGTTCGGCGAGGCTGCCTGGGGGCAGGCGGCCGGTGTCCTGGACCGGCTAGATCCCCACGGCGTGTTCGGGAACGCCTTCCTGGACCGGCTGTTCGACTAGGGCGTGAGGTGCGCCTGGACCGTGGGTGCGTAGCGGTCCACGATGTCGTCGATCGCCGCGGCGCGCAGATGCGCGCCGCGGGCGATGCCGTACATCACGCCGAGGCCGAGCAGCGTGCCCACGGCGAGTTCCGCGCGCAGTCCTGCGTCGGGGCCGGGGAGGCGTTCGGCGAGGCGTTCGACCACCTGGGTGCGGAAGTTGACGCGCAGGACGTCACCCCCCTCGCCCTGCAGGGGAGCGAAGGCGATCCGCAGCAGCGGGTCGGCGCCGCGCTCGCTCTGGCTCACCAGGACGTGCCGGACCATGTGGCGGCCGAGCCCGTCCAGGGGTGCGTCCAGCAGGACGGCCGCGTCGGACTCGAAGGACATGACGCGAGTGAAGAGGGTGTCCTTGTTGCCGAAGTACTTCACGATCAACGGCGGGCTGACACCGGCGCGTTCGGCGACCGCCTTGAGCGTGATGTCGGCGTGGGCGGTCCGGGCCATGAGGTGCCGGGCCGCCCTCAGGATGGCCGCCTTCGTCGCCTCGGCGTCCCGGCGCACGGGTGCGGACTCGGTCGGGGACACGGTGGGTGGAGTGCTCACGACACTCATGCTCCCTCCATCGCCTCGTCCCGGGCGCCCCGGGTCCGCCCCCGGGCCCGGCGTGTCCCGTCCGGCACGGGGTCGCCCGGGATGGTCAGCGCCGCGGCACACGCCGCCAGGGCCACCGCGCCCGCCATGGCGAAGGCCAGCAGGTAGCCGTGCAGGGTGGGCAGCGGGGTCCCCTCGACCGGGCTGGTGTGGTGCACGAGTACGGCGGCCACGGCGGCGCTGGAGAGGGCCTGGCCGATGGTCCGCATCAGGACGTTGACGCCGTTGGCGGACGCGGTCTGTGTGACCGGGACGGCCCGCAGGATCAGCGTGGGCAGCGCCGAGTAGGCGAGGGTGGTGCCGGTGCCCACGACCGCGGCCCCCAGCATGATCATCCACAGGTCGCGACTGTCGACGATGCGCACCGCGTACCCCAGGGCGATGACCGCGGCCCCGATGGCGAGCGTGACGCGCGGGCCGCGGGCCGCCGAGATGCGGGCGGACACAGGTGAGAACAGCAGCATGATGAAGCCGCCGGGCAGCAGCACCAGACCGGTGTCGACGATGGACAGCCCGAGCCCGTATCCGGTGGCCTCGGGCGCCTGCACCAGCTGTGCGGTCACCAGGGAGTTGGCGTAGAAGGCGAACCCCGTGAGCAGCGCGGCCACATGGGACAGGCCGATCCTGGGCCGGGCCACCAACTTCAGGTCGACCAAGGGCCGTTCGGCCCGCAGCTGCTGCCACCACCACAGGCCCAGTACGACGACGGCGCCCACGAACAGCGCCACGATCGCAGGGCTGCCCCACCCCCACTGCCCGCCCTGCGACACACCCAGCAACAGGCACACCAGCCCGACGGCCAGTCCCAGCGCTCCGGTGACGTCGAAGCGGCCCAGTTCGCGGACCGGTGACTCGCGCACCGCCCACCACACGGACGTCACGCCGATGGCTCCGAGGGCCGACGTCACCCAGAACATGGTGTGCCAGTCGGCGTACTGCACGATCAGCGCCGCGAGGGGCACGCCCAGCGCGGCACCGATACCGAGGGTCGAGCTCATCAGCGCCACCGCACCGCCCGTGCGCTCCGGCGGCAGTTCGTCCCGCAGGATGCTGATGGACAGCGGTACGACGGCGGAGGCGGCGCCCGAGAGGGCGCGGGCCGCGATGAGCACGCCGATGTCGTCGGACAGCGCGCAGACGACCGAGCCGAGGGTCATCAGGCCGAGGGCCGTCATCAGGACCCGCCGCTTGCCGTACATGTCGCCGGCCCGGCCCAGCACGGGGGTGAGGACGGCTCCCGACAGCAGGGACGCCGTGACCATCCAGGAGACGGTGGCCGCGGAGGCTCCCGTCAGCCGGGGCAGGTCCGGCAGCAGGGGTACGACCACGGTCTGCATGACCGCCATGAGGGTGCCGCCGAACGCCAGCACCGGAACGGTGAGCCGGGCCCGCAGGCTCCCGCCGTGCGGGTGGGGTATCGGGCCGGTCTGATCCATCGGCACTCCGGCTTCGGGCGGAAAAGTAGACGTGAATGGCAATTCACCATAGCGATGAATTCCCATTCACCCAATACCGCGGCCCAGTTGGGCGTGCGGCCGCAGGGCGACGGACACCCGTACGAACGCCGCACCCGTGGTGGCATAGTGGTGCCCCGGTGCGACTCGTCGGGCGCGTGATCGGAGAGCGACGGATGCCGAGTGGACTCATCGCGCTGGCCCTCGGCGGCTTCGGCATCGGTCTGACCGAGTTCCTGATCGCCGGGCTGCTGCCGCAGGTCGCGTCGAGTTTCGCGGTGTCCGAGGCGGCCGCCGGCTGGCTGATCTCCGGGTACGCGTTGAGCGTCGCCATCGGTGCGATCGCGCTGACCGCGGCGACGGCACGACTGCCCCGCAAGGAGGTCCTGGTCGGCCTGGTGGCGTTGTTCGTCATCGGCAACCTGCTGTCCGCGATCGCGCCGAGTTATCCGGTGATGCTGCTCGGGCGGATCGTCGCGGCGCTGTGCCACGGTTCGTTCTTCGGCATCGGCTCGCTGGTCGCTCGTAGTCTCGTCGCGCCGGAGAGGAAGTCCCGCGCGGTGGCGGTCATGTTCGCCGGGCTGACGCTCGCGAACGTGCTGGGCGTGCCGTTCGGTGCGCTCGTCGGTGAACGCTGGGGCTGGCGAGCGGCCTTCTGGGCGGTCACCGCGATCGGTGTGCTCGCGCTGGCGGGGATCGTCGCCCTCGTCCCCCGCGACGCGGCAGAGACGGGCCCGCGCTCGGACCTACGGGACCAGTTCCGTGCGTTCCGGTCCTGGCAGGTCTGGCTGACCCTGACGGCCACCGCGCTCGGCTACGGCGGGATGTTCGGCGCGTTCAGCTACATCGCCTACACGTTCACCGAGGTCGGCGGCTTCTCCTCCGCGGATGTCGCCTGGTTGCTGATGGTGTACGGCGTCGGCCTGGTCGTCGGGAACCTGATCGGCGGGCGAGCGGCCGACCATGACCGTGACCGTGCCCTGGTTCTCGCCCTGCTCGGACTCACCGTCACCCTGACTGTGTTCGGCCTGGTGGCCGCCAGCGCCACCGCGTCGGTGATCCTGGTGTTCCTGATGGGACTGACCGGGTTCGCCAGTGTGCCCGGCATGATCACCCGCGTCACCGACTTCGCCCACGGGGCGGCACTGGCCGCCAGCGCCAACGTGTCCGCGTCCAACATCGGCAACGCGCTGGGCGCCTGGCTCGGCGGCCTGGCCATCACCGCGGGTCTCGGCTACACGGCGCCGCTCTACGTCGGCGCCGGTATCACCCTGGTCTCCGTCATCGTCATGGCCGTTGCCGCACACCTGGCCAGGTCACCCGCTCAGCAGACCGACCACTTCGTCTGAGGACGCCGATCGAGTTCAGTGCTTGCGGGAGGCCAGCGCCCGCGCGTGCACGGTCCGGGCGACCTTCGGCCCCAGCCAGCGCTTCAACCTGCGCAGCGCCTCCAACTGCCCGGCTGCCTGGTCGATCCGGTAGTACAGCTGGGGCGGGACGTAGGGCAGCAGGGGCGAGTGCCGCTGGCCCAGCAGGGCGAACATCTGCTCCGGGGGGAGGCCGATGTAGCGCGGCAGGTTCTCGTACCACTGGGCGCTGTAGCGGGCCGCGCTCTGGATGGAGAGCAGTTCCGCCTTGCGCTGCTGCTCGTAACGGGCAAGGGCCTGCGGGAGATCGGCGGTCTCGCCGAGGGCTCCGGCCAGCGCGATGACGTCCTCCAGGGCGAGGGTGGTGCCGGCTCCGATGGAGTAGTGCGTGGTGTGCGCGGCGTCGCCGACGAGGACGAGGTTGTCGCGGTGCCAGGTGCGGTTGGTGAGCGTGCGGAAGCCGAGCCACTGCGCGCCGTCCTGGCCGATCAGCGGGTGGCCGTCCAGAACATCGGCGAACAGCTTCTCCAGGAGGACCAGTCCCTCGGCCTCGTCGGCGCGGTCGAGGCCGAGGCCGACCCGGGTCTCCGGTGCGCACTCGACGACGACGGTGCTGCGCTCCGGGCCGAAGGGATAGCCGTAGCACCAGATCCAGCCGTGGTCGGTCTCGACGAACGCGAAGGTGAAGGAGTCGAAGACCTTGCTGGTGCCGAGCCAGATGTACTGGTTGCGGCCTTCCTTGAGCTCCGCGCCGAAGTGGCCGGCGTGGCGCGAGCGCAGGGTGCTGCGGACGCCGTCGCCCGCGACGACGAGGTCGGCCGCGGGCAGGTTCCCGTCGGTGATCTCGTGCTCGAACTCCAGCCGTACGCCCAGCGACCGGGCCCGTGCGGCGAGGATCTCCAGCAGACGGTGGCGGCCGATGCCGAAGCCCTCGTCGCTGCCGCGTCGTGTGGCGAGGTCCCGTACTCGGGCGACGCCCTCGTTCCAGCGGACCGAGTGCTCTTCGATCGCGCGGGCCGACTCGGGGTCGTGCGTGTGGAGCCTGTCGAGCAGTCCGCGCCAGTAGGTGACGCCCCAGCCGTAGGTGGAGCCCTCCGGGTTGCGCTCGTGGACAGTGATGTCGTGGGACGGGTCCTGCCGTTTCAGCAGGATCGAGAGATACAGGCCGGCGGGCCCGCCGCCGATGCAGGCGACCTTCACACGCACCCCCAGGAATTACCCAAAGCGGTCATTTGGCAACGCAGAGTAGCAGCCGAGGTGCCGAGCTCCCGCCTTCGCGATCACGTCACTTTCTCCGGGTGAGACAGGCCACCGCCAGCCGGTTCCCTCGCGAAGGATCACCGGAATCACCGCGCCCGCGAGAAGGAATTCCCTCTTCCGGGGGCCGGCGGACCCTCTCCACAGCAAGATCATCTTTGTTCAACTCTGTACGACATCTGAGTAATTGTCCGGATCCGGGCCAACCATGCTCGGGCGATTTCTCCCGCTCTCGGCCGGGCCGATAGGCATGCGGAGTCGTCAACCCGAACATCTTCAGGAGGTCCCGCATGCCCGAGCTCAGCCGTCGCCGCGCGCTCACCACCACAGTCGCCCTGGCCGCTACGGCCGGTGTCCGGACAGTCGTCCCCGCGCAGGCGTCCGCCGACCCTCACCACTCCCCCGGAACCTTCGACGAGGTCTACAAGGGTCGCCGGATACAAGGCCGTCCGGTCGGCGGTCACCACCACGGCACGGGATACACCGTCCTCGTCGACGGCGTGGAACTGCACGTGATGCGCAACGCCGACGGCACCTGGATCAGCGTGGTCAGCCACTACGCGCCGGTGCCGACACCGCGCGCCGCCGCACGCACCGCGGTCGACGAACTGCAGGGCGCCGAGCTTCTTCCCTTCTCCGCCAACTGACCAGCCCCGCACACCCGTTGGGAGACCCACACGTGACCGTCCGCAAGAACCAGGCGAGCCTGACCACCGACGAGAAGCGGCGCTTCGTGGCCGCCGTCCTGGAACTCAAGCGCAGCGGCCGCTACGACGAGTTCGTCACCACGCACAACGCCTTCATCGTCGGCGACACCGACAACGGCGAGCGCACCGGCCACCGTTCGCCGTCCTTCCTGCCCTGGCACCGCAGATTCCTGCTCGACTTCGAGCGCGCCCTGCGGTCGGTGGACGCCTCGGTAGCGCTGCCCTACTGGGACTGGAGCACCGACCGCTCGGCGGGGGCCTCGCTGTGGGCCCCCGACTTCCTCGGCGGCACCGGGCGCAGCCGCGACGGCCGGGTGATGGACGGCCCGTTCGCCGCGTCCACCGGCGACTGGCCGATCACCGTGCGCGTCGACGGGCGTACGTATCTGCGGCGCGCCCTCGGCGGCGGTGTACGGGAGTTGCCGACCCGGGGCGAGGTCGAGTCGGTCCTGACGATACCGACGTACGACATGGCTCCGTGGAACAGCGCCTCAGACGGCTTCCGCAACCACCTGGAGGGCTGGCGCGGCGCCAATCTGCACAACCGGGTCCATGTCTGGGTCGGCGGGCAGATGGCCACCGGTGTCTCGCCCAACGACCCGGTGTTCTGGCTGCATCACGCCTACGTCGACAAGCTGTGGGCCGAGTGGCAGCGGCGGCACCCGGACTCCGGCTATGTGCCGGCCGCCGGGACACCGGACGTGGTCGACCTCGGCGAGACGATGAAGCCGTGGAACGACACGCGCCCCGCCGACCTGCTGGACCACACCGTCCACTACACGTTCGACACCGACTGACGGGTGCCGGTCGGCGGTTTGCTCCACAGGTCACGCGGTACCCGCGCCGGACACACCCGACAGGACAAAGGAGTGATTCACCCGTGTCGCAGGTCGAGGAATCCATCGAGGTCGGCGTCCCGGTGCACACCGCCTACAACCAGTGGACGCAGTTCGAGACGTTCCCCGCGTTCATGGACGGGGTGGACCGCATCGAACAGCGCACCGACACGCTCACGCACTGGGTGACCAACGTCCACGGAGTACACCGGGAGTTCGACGCGGAGATCACCGAGCAGATCCCGGACGAGCGGGTCGCCTGGACCACGGTCGCCGGTGCGGCCCGGCAGGCGGGTGCGGTGACCTTCCACCGGCTCGACGACGGGCACACCAAGGTGATGCTGCAGCTGGACTTCCATCCGGACAGCATCACCGAGAAGGTCGGCGACAAGCTCGGGTTCGTGAAGCGGCAGACCAAGGGCGACCTGGAGCGCTTCAAGAGGTTCATCGAGGAGCGCGGTCAGGAGACCGGAGGCTGGCGCGGCGTCGTGAGCTGAGCACCGTCCGACGACAACCGCGCGCTACCCGGCCGCCTCTGCAAGGCACTCCGGGTGGCCCCAGCCCTGGGCGAGTTTCGTGATCGGCTCGCCGGCCGCGTACGAGCGGCCGCACGCGCAGCGACCGGGGAACTTCGCCTTGATCGTGCGCGCGGAACCGCCGTTCTGCCGGGCCGACTTGGCCCCGGCGGGCCGGCGGCGCGGGGCGCTCTTCGTCGGCGTGTCCGGCGAGGGCGGCGGCTGCGGCGAGCCGAGGGCGCTGCCCGCGGGCTCCTGGACCACCGCCGCCTGACTGGCCGCGCGGTCCGCGAAGTCGTTGAGCGGGTCGCCGTCGACCTGGTGGGCGGGGACGTAGCGGAACTCGACGGCGCGCCCGTCCAGGAGTTCGTCGATGCGGACGACCAGGTCCTGGTTGGCGACCGGCTTGCCGGCGGACGTCTTCCAGCCGTTGCGCTTCCAGCCGGGCAGCCAGGTGGTGACGGCCTTCATGGCGTACTGCGAGTCCATCCGGACCTCGAGCGGTACGTCCGGATCGGTCGCCGCCAACAGCTGCTCCAGGGCAGTGAGTTCGGCAACGTTGTTGGTGGCCTTGCCGAGCGGCCCCGCCTCCCAGCGGGTCGGGGTCTGGGTCTCGTCGGCGACGACCCAGGCCCAGCCCGCCGGTCCGGGGTTCCCCTTCGACGCTCCGTCGCACGCGGCCACAACACGTTCACGCATGGGCCCGATCATGCCACGGACGGGCGAGGCGCTCGGACAGGGTTCAGGAGACGTCCGTGGACTGCGGCATCTCTCCCGCGGTCGTCGTGACGTCGATCACCGAGAAGCTCGCGCCTTGCGGGTCGCTGAGCGCCGCGAACCGGCCGAACGGGCTGTCCATCGGCCCGAACCTGAGGATGCCGCCGAGCTTGGTGGCCTTGGCGACGGCGTCGTCGCAGTTGTCGACGGTGAAGTAGACGTTGATGTACGGCGGCACCTCGGGCGGGAACTCGTCCGTCATCTTCATGCGGCCGAGGACCGTGTTGTCGCCGAGGTTGAACATACGGAAGTCGATCGCGTCGTCCTGCATCTGCTTGGCGGTGTAGCCGAAGACGGCGGGGAAGAACGCGTCCGACTTCTCGGGCTCGCGGGTGAAGACCTCGGCCCAGCAGAACGCGCCGGGCTGCTCGGGCGGCGCCTCGAAGCCCTCGTGGACACCCGCCTGCCACACGCCGAAGACGACACCGCTGGGGTCGCGGCCCAGGCACATCGTGCCGAAGTCGCCGACCTGCATCGGCTCCATCAGCAGCTCACCGCCGTTGTCACGGATCTTGGCGCCGGTGGCGGCTGCGTCCGGGGACGCGAAGTACAGGCACCACTGTGACTGCCCCTCCTGGCCCGGCATCGGCGGGACGACGGCGGCGACGGCCTTGCCGTCCGAGTAGGCCTGCGTGTAGTTGCCGTACTCCGACGACGCCTCGCCGAAGGTCCAGCCGAGGACGTCGCCGTAGAAGCTCTTGGCTCCCTCGACGTCGCTGAACATCGCATCGGCCCAACAGGGGGTTCCCTCAGGTTGTACGGCCATGACTGCGGCCCTCTCCGAATCGGTGGATGGTCCGTTTCCTCACGCTAGTCACGGGGACGCCGGACCGCGCGTCGAACGGGCGAGTCCGCTTCAGACTGGGAGGGACGGGACGGTCTTCGGTGGGACGGGGAACGGTATGACGGGCGAAACAATGCGTGCGTGGTCCGTGGTGACTCCGGGGCCGGTCGAGGAAGGAGCCCTCCGGTTCGTGGCGAAACCGGTCCCGGTGCCGGGCGCGGACGAGCTCCTCGTGCACGTGCGGGCGTGCGGGGTCTGCCGTACCGACCTGCACGTCACCGAGGGCGACCTGCCGGTGCGCCGGGCGGGGGTGACGCCCGGGCACGAGGTCGTCGGCGTGGTGGCGGGCCTCGGGGCGGCGGTGAGCGGCTTCGCGGTCGGCGACCGGGTGGGGGTGGCCTGGCTGCGCCGTACGGACGGCACCTGCGCCTACTGCGTGCGCGGGGCCGAGAACCTGTGCCCGGACTCGCGGTACACGGGCTGGGACGCCGACGGCGGTTACGCGCAGTACACGACCGTACCCGCGGACTTCGCGTATCGGCTGCCGGACGGTGTCGACGACGTGGCCCTGGCACCGCTCCTGTGCGCGGGGATCATCGGCTACCGCGCGCTGCGCCGGGCGACCCTGCCACCGGGCGGACGGCTCGGGCTGTACGGGTTCGGGGGCAGCGCCCACCTGTGTGCGCAGGTCGCGCTGGCCGAGGGGGCCACCGTGCACGTCCTGACCCGGGGGAAGGCCGCGCGGCGGCTGGCGCTCGACTTGGGCGCGGCTTCCGCGCAGGACGCGTACGCGATGCCGCCGGAGCCGCTGGACAGCGCGATCCTGTTCGCCCCGGTCGGCGACCTGGTCCCGGTCGCACTGCGGGCCCTGGACCGGGGCGGGATCCTGGCGGTCGCCGGCATCCACCTCAGCGACACCCCGCCGCTGCACTACGAGAGCGAGCTGTTCTACGAGAAGGAGCTGCGCAGCGTCACCTCCAACACCCGCGAGGACGGCCGCGAGTTCCTGGCGCTGGTCGCCCGGTACGGCGTGCGCGCCACCACGCACGCGTACCCGCTGTCGGAAGCCGACCGGGCGCTCGCGGACTTGAAGGCCGGGCGCTTCGACGGGGCGGCGGTGCTGGTCAACGACCTGGTCTGAACGGCGTGTTGGGGCACCCGAGAGGTGCGGCGGCCCACGGGATGCGCCGTCTGCCCCAAGGACGAGGTTTGGGATCTCCGGTACGTGAAGCCGCCCCCTTCACGCCCTGACCCGCCCGCCCCGGTGGCTGTTTGGCTTGTACACGCGCATGGCCAGCCCGCTCGCTTCCCAGGAGGGAATGTGTCCACTCCGGACAGCGCCACCGGTCCCGCCGTCGACGAATCCGCCCCCGAACCGAACTCCGACGCCCAGCTCACCAGTCTCAGCACCCAGGCGGCCCGGCAGCTCGCCACCACCACCAAGTCCGAACCCCAGATGCAGGCCATCAGCTCGCGCTGGCTGCTGCGGATGCTGCCCTGGGTGGACGTCAAGGGCGGCACCTACCGGGTCAACCGGCGCCTCCAGCTCCGCGTCGGCCGGGGACGGGTGCAGTTCGAGCAGAACGGCGCCGACGACATCAAGGTCATCCCCGGGACGCTCACCGAACTGCCGGTCCTGCGCGGGTACTCCGACCTCGACGTGCTCAAGGAGGTCGCGACCCGCTTCCGGGTCCGCGAGGTCCGCGCCGGGCAGGTGCTCCACGAGGCCGGGCAGCCGGTCACGGAGACGTACCTCGTGGTGCACGGCCGGTTCACCCGCTTCACCGAGGGCAAGTACGGCGAGGAGGAGATCGTCGGGGTCGTCACCGACGGCGACCAGATGGGCGACGAGGCCATCGGCCAGCCCGACCCGCTGTGGCTGAGCTCGGTGCGGGCCGAGACCGCGGGCGTGCTGCTGGTGCTCCCGTGGAGCGTGGTCACGGAGTTCACCGACCGGGTGCCGTCCCTCGCGGCACATCTCCAGGCCTACGCCGAGCAGCAGAAGCTGCCCATGAACCGCAAGGGCGAGGCCGACGTCCCGGTGCAGGCGGGCCACGTCGGCGAGCCGACCCTCACCGGTGGCTACGTCGACTACGACCTCGCCCCGCGCGAGTACGAACTGTCCCTCACCCAGACCGTGCTGCGGGTCCACACCAGGGTCGCCGACCTCTACAACAACCCGATGGACCAGACCGAGCAGCAACTCCGCCTGACCGTCGAGGAGATCCGCGAACGCCAGGAGTGGGAGCTGGTCAACAACCGGGAGTTCGGACTGCTGCACAACGCCGACTACGGGCAGCGCGTCAGCACCTTCACCGGGCCGCCCACTCCGGACGACCTGGACGAGCTGCTGGCGATGCGCCGCAAGACCAAGCTGTTCCTCGCCCACCCGAAGGCGATCGCGGCGTTCTTCCGACAGTGCAACCGGCGCGGTCTGGTGCCCGGCACGGCGAGCGTCGAGGGACACGAGATCCCCGCCTGGCGCGGGGTCCCGATCTTCCCCTGCAACAAGATCCCGGTCAGCCCGCAGCACACCAGCAGCATCATCGCGCTGCGCACCGGGGAGGGCGACCAGGGTGCCATCGGGCTGTACCAGACCGGCATCCCGGAGGAGTTCCAGCCGGGTCTGAACGTGCGGTTCATGGGCATCGACGGCAACTCGATCATCCGCTACCTCGTGACCGCCTACTACTCCCTGGCCATCCTCGTGCCCGACGCCGTCGGGATCCTGGAGAACGCCCAGGTCGGCCGGACCGCCGAGTGACCGCGATGAGCACACAGTCCCTTCCGGGGCCACCGGACATCGCCAGAACCCTGCGGACCCGGCGCGGTGGGGCGATCCCCGGGCTCCGGTACCGGCAGGTCGCACCCGCCGACCCCGTGAAGGCCCAGGAGGTCGACCGCGGGCTGGAGGCCTGGGCCCATCGCCTCGACCTGTTCCCCAAGGCGTGGAGCGGGGACTTCTCGGGGTTCCAGTTCGGGCGGGCGGTAGTGCTCCAGCATCCCCGGGCGGCCGATCTGGAGCGCCTCACCGTCGCCGGCAAGCTGCTGCTCGCGGAGAACCTCGTCGACAACGTCTACTGCGAGGAGGACGAGGACAGGGGCGGTTCCCGCAGCGGCCTCGGTGGGCGGCTGATCCTGGCCCAGTCCGCGCTCGACCCGTTCCACGGCCCGCCCGGGCTGCAGGAGCAGTGGCTGAGCGGTATGCAGAGCGACGGACCACTGCGCTCGTACCACTGGGCCCTCAAGGACTACGCCGTCGTCGCCACACCCAGCCAGACCGACCGGTTCCTGCACGACATCGCCCGGCTGCACCTGGGGTACCTGGGAGAGGCCGCCTGGGGCGAGAGCCGGTACATGCCCCAGGTGTGGGAGTACCTGGTGATGCGGCAGTTCAACAACTTCCGCCCCTGTCTGTCGGTCGTCGACGCGGTGGACGGCTACGAACTGCCCGAGGCGGTGTACGCCCGCCCCGAGATCCAGCGCATCACCGCGCTCGCCGGCAACGCCACCACGCTCGTCAACGACCTCTACTCCTTCACCAAGGAACTGGCGAGCGACCCGACCCACCTCAACCTGCCGATGGTCATCGCCGCGAACGAGCGCCGCGGGCTCAAGGCCGCCTATCTGAAGGCCGTCGAGATCCACAACCGGATCATGGAGACGTTCGAGGAGGAATCCGCCCTGCTGTCCGCCACATCACCCCTGGTCGAGCGCTACGTCCAGGGCCTCTCCGACTGGGTGGCCGGGAACCACGAGTGGCACGCCACCAACAGTCACCGCTATCACCTGCCCAACTACTGGTAGGGGCAGGCACTTTGACTCACCGTCACACCCAGCACGAGGAGCCATCGTTGACGACCGCCGAAGCCGCAACCGCACCGGTGCCCATCCAGTCCACGTACCAGACCCACGTCGCGGACTACTGGAACGCCGAGGAGAACCCGGTCAACCTCGAACTCGGAAAGCTCGACGACCTCTACCACCACCACTACGGCGTCGGGGCCGTCGATCTGTCGGTGCTCGACGAGCCCGACCCCGTCCGGCGGCGCGAGCGGATCACCGCCGAACTGCACCGTCTGGAACACGGCCAGGCCGAACTCCTGGCCGCCCATCTGGGTCCACTCTCCCCCGAGGACCGTGTCTTCGACGCCGGCTGCGGACGCGGCGGCGGCAGCGTCGTGGCGCATCTGCGGTACGGCTGCCACTCCGACGGGGTCACGATCTCCGCCAAGCAGGCCGAGTTCGCGAACGCGCAGGCCCGCAAGCGGGGCATCGCGGATCGGGTGCGCTACCACCACCGCAACATGCTGGACACCGGTCTACGGTCCGGGGCGTACGCGGCGTCCTGGAACAACGAGTCCTCCATGTACGTCGAGTTGGACCTGCTGTTCGCCGAGCACGCCCGGCTGCTGCGCCGCGGGGGACGCTATGTGGTGGTCACCGGCTGCTACAACGACACCTACGGGCGGGCCTCCCGCGAGGTCTCCCTCATCAACGCCCACTACATCTGCGACATCCATCCCCGGTCCGCGTACTTCCGGGCCCTGGCCCGCCACCGGCTCGTGCCGGTGCACGTGGAGGACCTGACCGAGGCGACCATGCCGTACTGGGAACTGCGCCGGCAGGCCGACCATCTGGTCACCGGCATCGAGGACACCTTCCTCACGGCATACCGGAACGGCAGCTTCCAGTACCTGCTGATCGCGGCCGACCGCGTGTGAGGCGCGGTCAGTCCGCGGACAACCGAGCGGCCGCCTGGGCCGGTGTGGTCGCCGGATCCAGGACGGCCAGGGTGCCGTGCGCGCCCATCAGCCGCCGGGTGTTCGCCGTGCACAGCACGGCGAACGCTCCGTCCTCCTTCAGAACCCTGCGGCGCAGGCGGAGCAGCAGGTTCAGTCCGGCGGAGTCGATGAAGTCGACCGCACGCAGGTCGACGAGGTAAGCCGGTGCCCTCAGGGACACGACGGAGTCCAGCCAGCAGCGCAGTTGAGTGACGGTCGCGAGATCGATCTCGCCGCGCAGTTCGGCGACCAGCAGGCCGTCGGCGGCACGCCGGAGTGCGTGGTCACCGGGCGGTGGCCAGGACGCGGTGGTGACGGGCTCCAGGTAGTTCTCGTACACGCTGTTCCGTCTCCCGCTCCCACTCTCGTGCCCCGCGCTCGCGCCGGGGCGCGCGCTCCGGCGCGGGCTCGTGCGGCGGTGTGAACCTCCCCGCGCCGCACGGGCCCGCGCCGGAACTCCCCCTGCGCGGCTCCCCTTGAACCGTGGCATTCACTGTTCTACCTTCACGACATGGTCGGGGCATCAACGCCCGCTCATCAGCGACACAACGAGCGGACGCCAGTCGGGCCAGGTGATGCGGCATGCGCCCACACCTCGCTCTGATCGAGGACGACCGCGACTTCGCACTGATGTGCAGTTCCTATCTCGAGCGCGCGGGTTTCACCGTCACCTGGGCCATGGACGCTCGCGCCGGTAAGTCCGCGCTCTACGAGGGTCGCGTCGATCTGGCCGTCCTGGACCTCGGTCTGCCGGACGGCAGCGGGCTGGAGCTGCTGCGGGCGCTGCGTTCCACCAGCCGCCTTCCGGTCATCGTGGTCACGGGGCGCGGGGCGGAGACCGACCGGGTCGCGGGCCTGGAGATCGGCGCGGACGACTACCTGGTCAAGCCGTTCTCGCAGCGGGAGTTGGTGGCCCGGATCCACGCCGTGCTGCGCCGCTCGCAGCCGCCGGAGATGCCGACCGTGCTCCAGGCCGGTTCCCTGCGCATCGACACCGCGGCGCGCCAGGCCTCCGTGGACGGCGTCCTGCTGACCCTGCGCCCCAAGGAGTACGCCCTGCTGGAGATGCTGGCCGCCGCGCCCGGCCGGGTCTTCTCTGCGGAGCAGTTGCTCGACCGGATCTGGGGTTCGTCCTGGCAGCAGCCCGCGACCGTGGTCGAGCACGTGTACCGGTTGCGCGGCAAGCTCGCGGAGCTGCCCGCTCCCGCCCCGAGGATCACCACCGTCCGCGGTTACGGCTACCGCCTCGACCCCTGAGCCCGACCGAGAGGTCCGCCCATGCCCGACGCCCCGGATTTCCGGCGCCTGTTCGACGCAGTGCTGTCCCCCCTGCTGATCCTCACCCCCGACTTCACCATCGTCGAGGTCAACCGCGCCTACCTCACGGCCACCCGCACCGAGCGGAGCATCGTCGGACGCCTCATCTTCGACGTGTTCCCCGACAATCCGGAGGACCCGTCGGCGGACGGTGTCGCCAATCTGCGCCGCTCGCTGGAGACGGTGGCGACGAGCGGCCGTACGGACACGATGGCACTGCAGCGCTACGACATCCCGGCGAGCGAGGAGGGCGCCTTCGACGAGCGGTACTGGAGCCCGGTCAACTCGCCGGTCCTGGATGCCCACGGGCGGGTGATGTACATCATCCACCGGGTCGAGGACGTCACGGAGTTCGTGCATCTGCGCCGGGTGGAGCGCGAGCAGCACCGGGCCGCCGCCGAGGCGCAGATGCGCGCGGAGGGCATGGAGATCGACCTGTTCGTGCGGGCGCGGGAGATCCGCGAGGTCAACGAGCAGCTGAGCCGGGCCAACGCCGACCTGGACGCGGCGGGCCGCAGGCTCAGGGAGGAGCAGCGGGCCAAGGACCGGTTCATCGCCACGCTCTCGCACGAGCTGCGCAACCCGCTGGCCGCCGCCACCGCGGCCACCGAACTGCTGGCCCTCGACATGCCGGACGGTCATCCGGCGCTGTCCGTCCTGGAGCGGCAGCTGGGCACGCTGGCCCGGATGAGCAACGACCTGCTGGACGGCACCCGGGCGGTGACCGGTCGGCTGGAGCTGGTGTGCGAGCCGGTCGACGTACGGTCCGTCGTCGACGGGGCGTGTGCCGACATCCATGGCCTGTTCCGGCACTCGGGCCGCAGCCTCGACGTGCGGCTGCCGGCCGAGCCGTTGGTCGTGGACGGCGACCGGCTGCGGCTGGCCCAGGTGCTGACCAACCTGCTGTCGAACGCGCTCAAGTACACCCGGCCCGGCGGGCACACCGAGGTGGATCTCGTGGCCGAGGACGGCCGGGCCCGGCTGACGGTGCGGGACGACGGCATCGGCTTCGACCCCGGCCAAACCGAGGAGCTGTTCGGCGTGTTCATGCGCGCGGCGCCGGCGGGGCCCGACACGCCCGAAGGTCTGGGGCTGGGGCTCTCGGTGGTACGGACGGTGGTGGAACTGCACGACGGCACGATCACGGCGTACAGCGACGGGCCGGGCAAGGGCGCGTCGTTCACGGTGGCACTGCCGACGACCGATTCCGAGATCCCGCCTCCGCCCCGGCCCGTGGCCGCCCGGCCCGCCCCTCACCACATGTCCGTGCTGATCGTGGAGGACAACGCGGACCTGGCCGCGACCTACCGCACCCTTCTGGAGCGGCAGGGCCATCACGTCACGGCGGTGCACACCGGCGGGGACGCCCTCGCCGCCGCCCACCCCTTCGACGTCGTCCTGTGCGATCTGGGTCTGCCGGACATCGACGGCTACGCGGTCGCCCGCGCCCTGCGCGCCCGGCCGGACGGCGAGCGGCTCCGGCTGATCGCGGTCTCCGGCTTCAGCCAGGGCACCGACCGTGCCCTGTCCCGGGCGGCCGGGTTCGACGCCCATCTGACCAAGCCGCTGCCGCTGACCGACCTGCTGGATCTCCTGGAGCGGCCGGACGGCGCCTGAACTCCGCCGTACGTCTTCCCCCTTCTGCCGGGCTGTGCTTGCCTGGGGAACCGTTTTTCGGTGTCCGGGGCGGGAGTTGCTGCATGCGGAAACCGTGGATCGTGGGGGTGCTGCTGACCGGAGTGCTGCTGCTCGGCGCTTGCACGGACCCCTCGTCCGGGCCGGAAACGGCGCCACCCTCCCCCGACGTGCCCGGCACCTCGGCCGCCGCGACACACCAGCGGGCCCCCGCCTCCGCGAGCGCCCCCGCCGCCACCGCGCCCCGGGTGCTGTATCTCGGCGACTCGCTCGCGATGGAGGCGCAGAAGGTGGTCGGGCAGGAACTGCGCCGGGACCTGCGGGCGACGTACACGAGCGCGCCGTACTCGGGAACCACGCTGTGCGACTACCTGGAGGGCACCGGGGAGCGCTCGCTGGTGCCGGACCGCGACAAGGCGGCCGCGCTGGTCCGCTCGCTGCACCCGGACTTCGTGGTGCTGCAGTTCTGGGGCAACGCCTGGGGTTACACGTGGTGCATGGACGGGATCAGCCACGCTGCTTCCCCGGCTAAGTACTTCAGCAGGTACAAGGCCGACCTGAGGAGGCTCACCGAGCAGATCGCCGCGGCGGGCGGTGAGCGCCGCCCGCGGATCGTGTGGGTGCTGCAGGGGCCGGATCCGATCACCCCGGACCGAGTCCGGCGCGTGAACGAGCTCTACGAGGAGCAGGCCGCCGCTTCCGGCGACCTGGCCGCCGACGGGGGCGCCGAGGTGAGCGCCGCCGGGGCCCGCTACAACTGGGTCCAGTACCTGCCGTGCACCGACTACGAGCACGAGCATCCCGCCTACTGCACCCAGCCGGACCGCGACCGGACGGCCCTCCACCTCGACAAGGACTACCTGCACTTCTGTCTGGCGCCCACGACGTCCACGCCGAAGCCCTGCCCGGTCCGCTCCCCCGGCATCCTGCGCGTCGCGCGGGAGATCACCCGGGTGATCGGCGAAGGAGCTCGGTCTCGATGAGCCGGTTCAGGTGCCGGCGGGCGTCCTGAGTGCTCAACGGGGGTGCCTGGCGCAGGCGTTGGAGAGCGAGGCCGTCGGCGAGGGCGGCAAAACGGACCGTGAAGCCGTCGAGGTCCTCGCCGGCGAACTCCCCGTCGTCTACGCCCCGTTCGGCCAGCGCGCGGATCTGCCGGTGCCACGCCTCGTAGCGCTGGGCCTGCCCACGGGCGAAGGCCTCGTCGGTGGCCTGGTCACCCACGTTCCAGTAGTCGAACCACATGCGCCAGTGCCGGTCGGTGTCCTCGGTGAACAGCGCGTCCACCAGCATCCTGAGCGCCTCGGCCCCATTGGTCGCCCGCTCGGCGGTCTCGCTCAGCGCCGCGTAGTACCGCTCGATGTGCAGCACCATCGCCTCGGAGAGGATCTCCTGCACGCTGCCGAAGTGGTAGGTGACGGTGCCGACGGAGACACCGGCCGCGGCGGCCACGTCCCGCACGCCGACGGAGGCGTATCCGCGTTCGGCGATGAGCGGCACGGCCGCCTCGACGATGAGGCGGCGGCGCACCTCGGTGGGCTGGCGGGTGCGGTCGGCGGCGGGGACGGCACGGCGGGGGCCTTTCGCGGGCTGCTGGGGCTTCGCGGCCTTCATCCGGAAGTCCTCGGGGTGGTGCGGTGCCATGCGCGCTTGGCCACTGTCTCTCCGTTCGCCCGTGCCTCGATGCGACTGTCCATGATGAAGTCCGCGGCGGTCGCCCGCAGCTCCGTCCGCGCCATGATCTCAGCGTCCCACCCGTCCCCGTCTCCCCCGCGCTGCAGCCGGATGTGCCACTCGGAGACCGCCTGCGCGGACAGCGGGTCGTCGCTGCGGATGCGGTACGTCTCCCGTGCGCTCTCCGCGTAGCGCAGACCGTCCGGATACGTCCGCGATCCCCCGTAGTTGGGGTCGACCTCCAGCGTCCACTCCCCCTTCGCCACGTCGTGCGTGACGAGCCGCTCGGGAGCCGGGTCCGTGGGCCGGTCGTAGGTCACGGCGAGCGGCGGGGCCTGCTCCGGCTCCTCGAAGCGGATCGGCGGCTCGGCGGCGTCTTCAACGGTCTCCCGCACGGGCAGGAGTACGGCGCTGTCGGACGGCACGACGCGCAGCTCACCGCGTTCGCCGTGCGGCCACACCCACGGCCAGTACGTGTCGGAGACGGCGACGCGGATGCGGTGGCCGGGCGGGACGGCGTACCCGATGGCGTTGAGCTCGAACTCGACGTCCTCGTACGTCCCCGGCGTCCACTCGACGGCCCGGTCGCGCCCGTGCCGGCTCAACAGGTTCAGCACACCGCGTGTGACGAGCGTGGACGAGCCGTCCGGAGCGACGTCGCAGACACGGGCGATCACATGGGCGCGGGGCGCTGTGCTGTCGAGACGGAGCCGGACTCGGGGGCGGCCGAGGATCTCGACGCGCCCGGTCAACGGCTCGGAGTCGAAGCAGACGGAGCGTCCGTCCTCCTCGCGCTGGTCGGGAGGCAGGTCGCTCGCGTTGCCGAAGGGGAAGAAGCGGCCGGCGTCGAGGCCGGTGTGCTGCGGTGAACGTACGACGACCGGGGTGGACCCTGTTCCCAGCGGCCGCTCGTACCAACTGACCTTCGTCGAGGGCCAGTTCGTGTCGGCCACCCAACGGCCGGGCAGCACGTCGTACGAAGTGGCCGGCGGGACCGGGTCGGTGATCCAGGCGCGCAGGAGTGGCTCCCCCATGACTCCCGTGTCGATGCCCTTGAGGTGCTGGTCCCACCAGCGCAGGGTCTCCTGGAGGAAGCCGATCGCGGGACCCGGCGGGAGTCCGCGGTCGGGGTACTGGTGGGACCAGGGGCCGACGAGTCCCCGTACGCGGTCCGCGGGCAGGTGCTCCACCAGCCGCAGCACGGTGTCCCGGTACGGGTCGTTCCAGCCGCCGACCGCGAGGACCGCCGCGTCGATCGCGGTGTAGTCCTCGCAGACGCTCCCGTGCTTCCAGTAGTCGTCGCGCTGCTGGTGGGCCAGCCAGGTGTGCAGGAAGGGTTCCAGCGCGTCGAGGCGTTCGCGCCACATGGGCAGCCAGCGGTCCTGGCCGACGTTCGCCGGGTCCGGCGGGCGGGCGGCGAAGGCGAGCATGGTGCCGGCCCAGGCGAGCATGTCGATGCCGAGGACGGCTCCGCCCGTGTAGTGGACGTCGTTGTCGTAGCGGTCGTCGGTCGAGCAGACGGTGACGATCGCCTTCAGCGGTTCGGGGGCGAGGGCGGCGATCTGGAGGGAGTTGAAGCCACCCCAGGAGATGCCGAACATGCCGACCTTGCCCGTGCACCAGGACCGTGCGGCCAGCCAGTTGACGACGTCGACGCCGTCCGCGAGTTCCTGTGCGTCGTATTCGTCGCCGGGGGTTCCCTCGCTGTCGCCGTGGCCGCGGATGTCGACGCGGACGGAGGCGTAGCCGTGACCGGCGTACCAGGGGTGGCGCTGGGCGTCGCGGGGAGCGGTCCAGTCGCTCTTGCGGTACGGGAGGTATTCGAGCAGCGCGGGCACCGGGTCGCTCTCGGCGTCGGCCGGGCGCCAGACGCGGGCGTGCAGCCGGGTGCTTCCGTCCCGGGTGGGGATCCAGACGTCCTCGCGGACGACCCGGCGCTCGAACTGCTCGCGGTACTTCACGAAACTCCTTCCGCCACAGGGGCGTTGAGGGGACGCCAGCGTCGGACGCGATGACTGTCGCCCTGGTCGGTCCAGAGGTCGTCCTCGTCCGCCGCATCGACCCAGTCGAGGGTGTCGTCGACATAGGGCTGTGCGTCGGGGTCGGGTTCGAGGGCCGCCGCCATCAGCTGCCGGGTGTACGGGTGCCCGGGCGCGGCGAACACGGCCTCGGTCGGGCCCTCCTCGACGACGACGCCGTGGCGCAGGACGACGACGCGGTCCGCGATGCCTCGTACGACGGCGAGGTCGTGGCTGATGAACAGGCAGGCCAGGTCGCGTTCGCGGCGCAGGTCGTCGAGGAGGCGCAGGACGTCGGCCTGCACGGAGACGTCCAGCGCGGTGGTGATCTCGTCGGCGATCAGGACGTCCGGCTCGCCCGCGAGGGCCCGGGCGATGCCGATGCGCTGCCGCTGGCCGCCGGACAGCTGCGCGGGCAGGCGGTCGGCGAGGGCCGGGTCGAGGCGTACGTCGGCGATGAGCCGGCGGGCGCGCTCGGCTGCCTCGGTACGGTCGGCCGCGGTGCCGAAGAACCGCAGGGGGCGCCGGACGGCGTCGCCCACCGAGCGGCGGGGGTTCAGCGAGGTGTCCGCGTTCTGGAAGACCGGCTGCACCCGGCGCCGCAGGGACAGCGGCCGCCTGTGCGCGGGCCCGGCCAGGTCGCCCGCCTCGTGGGTCAGCGTGCCGCCGGACGGTGGGCGCAGGCCCGCCAGGGTCCAGGCGAGGGTGGACTTGCCGCTGCCCGACTCGCCGACGAGGGCGAGGACTTCACCGCGCCGGACGTCGAAGGAGACGCCGTGCACGGTGCGCGACTTGCCGTAGTCGATGGTGACGTCCTGGGCACGGACGGCCACGGGGGCGTCGTCGGGCACGTCGGCCCTGGGCCTGACCTCCCGCTCCCCCGTCTCGCCGACGAGAGCGAGCCCGGTGTCGTCGAGGCGCGGCACGCTCGCCAACAGGCGTCTGGTGTACGGGTCTTGGGGGCGGGCGAACAGCTGCCGCGTGGGCGCCGCCTCGACCACCCGGCCCGACCGCAGGACCGTCACCTCGTCGGCCATGTGGGCGACGACCCCGAGGTCATGGCTCACCAGGACGGCTGCGAGGCCGAGTTCGTCGCGCAGGGCGGCGATCAGGTCGAGGACGCTGCGCTGGGTGACCACGTCGAGGCCGGTCGTCGGCTCGTCGAGGACCAGCACGTCGGGGCGGGCCGCGATGGCCATGGCGATGGCGACGCGCTGCTGCTGGCCGCCGGACAGCTCGTGCGGGTAGCGGCGGGCCAGCTCGGCAGGGCGCGGCAGCCGGACCTGTTCGAGCAGCTCGACGACGGGCACGGTACCGCCCGCCTCCGCGATCTGCCGTCCGATCCGCATGGACGGCGTGAGCGCGTGGCCGGCGTTCTGGCCGACCATCGCGACCGTATTGCCGCGCAGCCGCCTCAACTCCCGTGCGGGAAGGGCGAAGACGTCGGAGCCGGCCACCTGGACCGAGCCGCCGGTGATCCGGGAGCCGTGCCGCAGATGCCCGAGGAGCGTCGCGGCGATGGTCGACTTGCCACTGCCGGACTCGCCGACGAGCGCGAGCGTCCGCCCCTTGGCGACCTCCAGCGACACCTCGTGCACGACGGACACGTCCTGGCCGCCGGAACGGTAGGCCACGGACAGGGAATTGACGGAAACGATCGAGGCCATCAGGAGCCCTCCCTGAGCCGGTCCACGCCCCACGCCTTGGACAGGCCGTCGGCCGCGAGGTTGAGCCCGACCACGAGCGTGGCCAGAGCGATGATGGGCGCGAGGCTCGCCATCGGGACGACG
This sequence comes from Streptomyces fulvoviolaceus, assembly GCF_000718165.1. Taxonomy (GTDB): domain Bacteria; phylum Actinomycetota; class Actinomycetes; order Streptomycetales; family Streptomycetaceae; genus Streptomyces; species Streptomyces fulvoviolaceus. Next base: position 88,383 of record NZ_JOEY01000043.1, read on the forward strand.
GTGATGGCGGTGCGGTTCTCGGCGACCATCAACCCCCAGTCCGGGGTCGGCGGGTCGGCGCCGAAGCCGAGGAAGGACAGCGAGGAGATCAGCAGCACCACCCAGGAGGCGCGCATCGCGAACTCGACACACACGACGTCCGTGATGTTCGGCAGGATCTCCCGGCGCAGGATCGCCCAGGTGCCCTCCCCGCGGGCGCGGGCCGCGGTCACATAGTCGGCGGGGACGACGGCTAGGGCGGCGCCGCGCACGACACGGACGACCTGAGGCACGTAGACGACGGCGATCGCGAGCACGATGACCAGCGGGCCGGTGCCGAGCGCCGTGACGACGACAAGCAGAGTGAGGATCGCGGGTACGGACAGCACCGCGTCCAGCACTCTCCCCAACACGTCGTCGAACCAGCCGCCGCGCAGCGCGGCCGCGCACCCGAGCACCGTGCCGAGCCCGACGGTCAGCACGGTGGCGGTGACCGAGACGCCGAGCGCGTACCGGCCGCCGTACAGCACCCGGGCGAGGACATCGCGGCCGTACTGGTCGGTGCCCGCCCAGTGCGACCAGCTCGGGCCGAGGAGTGCGTGCGAGGCGTCGTTGGCGATGGGGTCGTAGGAGGTGAGCAGCGGGGCCAGCAGCGCGATGACGACGTGGACGGCGACGATCGCGAGACCGACGAGGGCGGTGCGCGAGGAGCGCAGGGTGCGCCAGGCACGGGCGGCGCGTCCCGGTGCCACCACCGTCAGCGGTGGGGTGTCGAGGGTGGTCATCGGGTCCTCCCGCGGGTGCGGAGCCGGGGGTTGAGTGCCATGGCGCCGAGGTCGGCGGCGAGGTTGCAGGCGACGTAGACGACCGCGCTGATCAGGGCGATGGCCTGGATGACGGGCAGGTCCCGGTTCTGTACCGAGGAGAGCATCAGCTTGCCGATGCCGGGGTAGTTGAAGACGTTCTCGACGACGGCGACTCCGCCCGCGAGCCAGGCGACGTTGAGCGCGATCACGTGCAGGGTGGGCAGGAGTGCGCTCGGCAGGGCGTGCCGGGTGACGACCCGCCAGGTCGACAGGCCCTTGAGGCGGGCGGTGGTGACGTACTCGCTCGCCATCACGTCGATGACCGAGGTGCGGGCCATGCGGACGATGTAGGCGGCCATCACGATGGCGAGTGCGAGGGCCGGGAGCCAGACGGCGGGCAGGAGCTGTCCGACGCTCGCCTCCGGGCCGTACAGGACGACCGCGGGGAACCACGGCAGCGCCACCGAGAAGCACAGCACCAGCACGGTCGCGACGACGAACTCGGGGATGCTCATGCCGACGAGGCCGGCGGTCGAGATGACGTGGTCGGGCCAGCGGTCGCGGTAGAGGCCGGCGATAACGCCGAGGACGATCGATCCGGTGACCGCGAAGAGGACGGTGATCAGGGCGATGAGCGCGGAGTTGCCGAGGTACATGGCGACTTCGCCACCGACGGGCTTGGCGGAGACCAGCGAGGTGCCGAAGTCGCCGTGCAGTGCGCCCCTGATCCAGTCGACGTAGCGCTCCCAGGCGGGCTGGTCGAGTCCGAGTTGCCCCCGCAGAGCGGAGACCGCGTCCGGGGTGGCGTCCTTGCCGAGGACCTGGGTGGCGACGTCGCCGGGCAGGGCCTGCACGGCGAGGAAGACCAGGACGGAGGAGAGGAGGAGGGTGCCGAGGCCGGCCGCGGTGCGGCGGGCTATGAAGGAGAACATGCTCAGGCCCCCTTCAGGCCGATGCCGAGGTAGTCGAACTCGAAGCCGTGCTCGGCGTATCCGCGGACCTTGCGCGAGATCCCGACGAGCCGGTCGGCGAACATCGGGGTCATCGCCCCGCCCTTCTCGATCACCATGGTCTGCGCCTCGCCGTACAGATCGCGGCGCCGGGTGTCGTCGGTCTCCGCGCGGGCGCGGTCGAGGAGCGCGTCGAAGTCCTTGTCGGACCAGGCCGTTTCGTTGTACGAGGAGCCGCTGCGGAAGATCTCGGTGAAGAGCTGGTCGACAGGTCTGCCGGTGAACCAGTAGGTCGCCATCAGCGGCTTCTTCATCCAGATCTGTGTGTAGTACGAGTCCGCGGAGGCGGTCTTGACTCGGATGCGGATCCCGGCCCGCTTGGCGGAGTCCTGGTAGGCGAGGGCCATGGGCGTGAACAGCGGGTCGTAGGAGGAGGTGTAGAGGTCGACGGCGAGTCCCTCGTGGCCGGCCTTCTTCAGCAGGTACCGCGCCTGTTCCGGGTCGTGCTTGGGGTGGGCGGAGATGTATGCCGGGTCGCTCGGCGGCACCGGGTTGTCCCAGCCGGCGGTGCCCGCGCCCTGGAGTGCGACCTGCACGACGTGCTCGGGGTCGTAGGCGAGCTTCATCGCCTGCCGTACGCGGACGTCGGTGAAGGGCTTCTCGGTGGTGAGCATCGGGAGCACGTACCACTGGGCGTTCTTCACGCGCGCGATGGTGGCCCGGTCGGAGGCGGCGACCACCCGGGCGGTCGCGAAGTCGAGGTTGGTCTGGGAGAGCAGGTCGACCTGGCCCGCGAGCAGGGCGTTGGAGCGCGCGGACATGTCGGCGACCGAGTAGAAGGCGATGGCGTCGAGGACCGGGCGGCCCGCCCAGTGGTCCGGGTACGCGGTGACCCGGCCGGGGCCGGCCGGTGCGAACGACTCGAGCTTGAAGGGGCCGGTGCCGATGCCGGTGCGGCCGATCGACTTGGCGCTCCCGTCCGGGACGACGTAGCAGTTGTAGTGCGTCAGCAGGCTCGGGAACTCCGCGTTGGGGGTCTTCAGCGGGACGACGAGGGTGTGGGCGTCGGGGGTGCGCAGCTTCTGCGGGTCGATGAGCGGGGTGAGCACGGCCGCCTGCGGCGAGGCCGTCGCCTTGTCGAGGATGTGGCGGAGCGTGTAGGCCGCGTCGGCGGAGGTGAAGGGGCGGCCGTCGTGGAAGGTGACGCCCTTGCGGAGCCGGAAGGTCCAGGTGCGCGCCTTGCCGTCGGACTCCCAGGACTCGGCGAGGTCGGGGGCGAGATCGCCGTTCGCGGCGACGCGGACGAGCCGGTTGTAGAGCGCTCCCAGGTACTCGTACGCGGACAGGGCGCTCGCCGGGTCCAGGGTCTCGGCGTCGGAGGCGGGCGGCCGGGCGATGCGCAGGGTCCCGCCGCGGTCGGGGGTGCCCTGCCCGGCGGCGGCCGGCAGGACGGGGGTGGCCGCGGCCCCCGTACAGCCGGACAGCAGCGCGGCCGCCGAGGCCGCGCCCGCGGCGAGTACCGACCGCCGTCCCGGATGGTGGAAGTCGGACATGTACCGACCGCCCCTCTCGCTATTCGTTCAGCGGAACGATTGAGTGAAGTGCGTGAACGATAACGAGCGGGCGGTCGGTCGCCAACCCTTTGGGGGCGGAAATTAACCTCGGGAAACCGAGTGGTTACGCGGGCCATGGCGAAGCGGCCGCCACCCTCGAGGGGGGCGGCCGCTTCGCCCTGGCCCGCGGATGCGGGGGTGTCACTCGCCCGCGTAGGCCTTGTCCAAGGCATCACCTGCCAGGACACGCCGTACTTGTCCTTGAGCCAGCCGCACGGGCCGGGCTCGCCGCCGCCCTCGGTGAGCTTGGACCAGTAGTAGTCGATCTCCTCCTGGTTCTCGCAGAAGATCATGAAGGAGACCGCCTCGGTGAACTTGAACTCAGGGCCGCCGTTGAGCGCGAGGAACTTGTGGCCGTTGGCCGTGAACTCGACGGTCAGCACGCTGCCGGCGGGCTGGGGCGCTCCCTCGGGGTAACGCGCGAGCTTGCCGATGCTGGAGTTCTTGAAGACCGAGACGTAGTAGTGGGCGGCCTCCTCCGCCTGGCCGTCGAACCAGAGACACGTGGTGAAACCGTCGGTTGCCATGAGTACCTCCTGGGCGTGCGGAACGCTGTCACCTGTATCGACCGATCCTCGCCCCGGAACTCATCGGTCGCGTGGCCGGTTAATCCAGGTGGCCGCTACACGGTTCGGAACTAGCATCGCGAGCATGACGTCTTCGCCCGCGGCCAGTGACATCCAGCCCTTCCGCATCGACATACCGCAGAGCGACCTGGACGACCTGCACGACCGCCTCGACCGGACCCGGTGGCCGGACGAGCTGCCGGGGGTGGGGTGGGCGTACGGCGTTCCGTCGGGCTACCTGCGTGACCTGGTGCGGTACTGGCGCCACGAGTACGACTGGCGGGCGGCCGAGGCGCGGCTCAACGAATGGGCGCATTTCACGACCGAGATCGACGGCGCGCACGTGCACTTCGCGCACATCCGCTCCCCCGAGCCCGACGCCACCCCGCTGATCATCACGCACGGCTGGCCGGGCTCGATCGTCGAGTTCCTCGACATCGTGGGGCCGTTGACGGACCCTGCCGCGCACGGCGGTGACCCAGCCGACGCCTTCCACGTCGTGCTGCCCAGCATTCCCGGCTTCGGGTTCTCCGGGCCGACCCGGGAGACCGGCTGGGAGGCGCGCCGGATCGCCGACGCGTGGGTCGAGCTGATGACCCGCCTCGGCTACGACCGGTTCGGCGCCCAGGGCGGCGACTGGGGCGCCGGGATCTCCCGCGAGCTGGGCCGTGTCCACCCCGACCGGGTCATCGGCATCCACCTCAATCTGCTGCCCGGCGCGCAGGCGGCCACCGAGCCGACCCCCGAGGAGCTGGAGGCACTGAGCCCGGAGGAGCGGGAGCGGACGCTCACCTCGTGGCGCCGGTGGGCCCAGTGGTTCGGGGACGGGACGGGCTATTTCCATGTGCAGTCCACTCGCCCGCAGACCCTGTCGTACGCGCTCACGGACTCGCCGGTCGGCCAACTCGCCTGGATCGTCGAGAAGTTCCAGGAGTGGACGGACTCCGAGGAACTGCCCGAGGAGGCCGTCGACCGGGACCTGATGCTGACGAACGTGATGCTGTACTGGCTGACGGGCACGGCGGGTTCGTCCGCCCGCGTCTACTACGAGCGCGCCCACGCCAAGGGCGATCGGATCGCGGCACCGCACGAGCCCTCGACCGCCCCGACCGCGGTGGCCTCCTTCCCCGGCGACCCCCAGATCCCCCTCCGCCACAAGGCGGAGCGGACGGAGAACATCGTGCGCTGGACGGAGCTCGACCGGGGCGGGCACTTCGCGGCGATGGAGGAGCCGGACCTGCTGGTGGGCGATGTGCAGGCGTTCTTCCGGCAATTGCGCGAGAAGGGCGTCGGCTGACGCGGTAGCGGCCCGCTCTGCCCTCGGCGAATCTGCCGCGGGCAGAGAAAGCACTGAGGGGCGTCGTCCGAGGTCAAGAGTGGAGTCAACGGCATCCCCGCCACCACGAGGAGAACCGATGACTCCACTCACCACGCTCGCTCCCCGGGCCGAGGAGGGCGACACCCCGCCCACCCGCTTCGACGACCACCTGGCCGCCCAGCTGCTCGCCCAGCGCATCGTCCTGCTCGGCACCCAGGTCGACGAGGTCTCCGCGAACCGGATCTGCACCCAACTGCTGATCCTGTCCGCGGAGGACCCGCGCACCGACATCAGCCTGTACATCAACAGTCCGGGCGGCTCGGTCCACGCGGGCCTCGCCATCTACGACACGATGCGGCTGATCCCGAACGACGTCTCGACGCTCGCGATGGGATTCGCAGCCAGCATGGGGCAGTTCCTGCTCTGCGGCGGCACGCCCGGCAAGCGGTACGCCCTGCCGAACGCGCGGATCATGATGCACCAGGGGTCGGCGGGCGTCGGCGGCACCACCGCCGACATCGAGATCCAGGCGGAGAACCTGGAGCACACCAAGGTGACCATGGAGCGGCTCATCGCCGAGAACACCGGCCATAGCCCGGAGGCCATCGCCCGGGACGGTGACCGCGACCGCTGGTTCACGGCCGAGGAGGCCAGGGAGTACGGCATGGTGGACCGGGTCCTGGAGTCGCTCGCCGACGTCCGCCCGGCCGTCTCGAAGCGACGGATGGGACTGTGACATGGCGAACTACACGATTCCTTACGTCGTCGAGCGGACCGCGAACGGCGAGCGGTCCTCCGACGTGTTCAGCCGGCTGCTGTCGGAGCGGATCATCTTCCTCGGCACCGAGATCGACGACGGGGTGGCCAACGTCGTGATCGCCCAGCTCCTGCACCTGGAGTCGTCGGCGCCGGAGAACGAGATCGCGATCTACATCAACTCGCCCGGCGGCTCGTTCACCTCACTCATGGCGATCTACGACACCATGACCTACGTGCAGGCGCCGATCTCCACGTTCTGTGTGGGACAGGCGGCCTCCACGGCGGCCGTGCTGCTGGCCGGAGGCGATCCGGGGCGGCGGTTCGTGCTGGAGCACGCGCGTGTGCTGCTCGGCCAGCCGGCCAGCGGCGGCAGCCGGGGCATGATCTCCGATCTCGCCCTCCACGCCAAGGAGATGGTGCGGATCCGCTCCCAGGTCGAGGAGGTGCTGTCCCGACACACGCACCAGGACATCACGACGCTGCGCGCGGACATGGACCGGGACAAGGTGTTCACCGCGCAGGAAGCCGTGACGTACGGGCTCGCCGACGAGGTGGTGAGCCGGCGCCTCGTCGGAGTCTGAGGCGCCGGTAGTCGGTCAGGCGGCCAGGCAGAGCCCGTTGTACGGCGTGTTCGACGCCCTGCGACCGGTGTGCCGCTGTCGGTCCAGCTCCCCGTGGGCCAGCGACAGCAGGTCACCGAGGCCCAGGCCGAGGGCTTGGGCGGCGGCCGCGAGGACCTCCGACGAGGCCTCCTTGCGGCCGCGCTCGACCTCGGAGAGGTAGGGCATCGAGATCCGCGCCGCGTCGGCCACGTCCTTGAGCGTGCGCTCCTGGGCGAGGCGCTCGCGACGCAGGACGTCACCGACCAGGTCGCGCCACAGGGGTTCCTTGGAGGCAGGAGCCGGGGGCAGCGGGTGGGGTGGGGTCGTGGCGGGGCGTGCGGACACTGGGCGTTCGGACACGGTGGGGGTCCCCCCGCTCGAGCGAAGCCGAGAGTGGGGGAGGGCGGTCCCGGGGCGCGCGGCAGGCGGGCGCAGGGGGATGACGCGGGCTTGGTTCGGCGCTTGGTTGCTCACCTCTCCAGCCTAAATTTGCTGGCCGTCAGGGGAAGACTTCGGCATTCTGCCCTGGGTGGAATCGCGGATGCGAAGGGTGTGGACACGGTGCTGCGTGAGACGTTCAACGAGGATGCGGAGCTGTACGACCGGGCTCGGCCCGGCTATCCCCGCGCCCTGATCGAGGACCTGGCTCGCACGGCATCCCTCGACCCCGGCAGCCGTGTTCTGGAGGTTGCTCCCGGCACCGGCAAACTCACGGTCCCGCTGGCGGAGTTGGGCTGTCGTGTCACCGCCGTGGAGTTGGGCGACGCGATGGCGGCCGTGGCCCGGCGGCAGCTCGGCATGTTCCCCGACGTGGACGTACAGGTGGCCGAGTTCGAGCGCTGGCCGCTGCCGCGTGAGCCGTTCGACCTGGTGGTGTGCGCCACCGCCTTCCACTGGCTCGACCCGGCCGTGCGGGTGGAGAAGGCGGCGGACGCGCTGGCCCCCGGGGGACATCTCGCGGTCGTCACCACGGAACATGTGGCGGGCGGCAACAGCACCACGGACTTCTTCAACCGGGCCCAGGCCTGCTACGAACGTTGGGATCCGGCCACACCGCCGGGGCTGCGGCTCCAGGAGGCATCCGAAATCCCCACGGACACCGCCGAGTTCGAGCGCTGCCCGCGCTTCGGGAACGTCACGGTGACCCGGTACGCCCAGGACATCACCTACACCGCCGACCAGTACATCGACGTACTGCTCACCTACTCCGGTCACCGCGCCCTCGACAGCACGCTCCGCGAGGGCCTGCTGACCTGCATCCGCGAACTGATCGAGACCCACTACGACGGCCGCGTCACCAAGCGCCACCTCCACGAGCTGATCACCGCGCCCCGGGTGGAGGCCTGAGCGATTTCCCGCCACGGGGACACGCGACGGGCATGTGCGGTCACTCACCGGGTACGCGCAAGGTGAGGGACCTGCGGGAGTTCGTCGTCCGGTGGCCCGAACGCGCATACGTTGTCGTGATGCGGGTACTTACCAGCCTCGAACGCCGAGCAGGACCCGAGACAACCCAGGCCGAAGAGGCAGACGTCGAGCCGTGAACTCGTGGGAGAGGTAATGGACACCGCTGTCAGCGCCGTGGTCCGGCCGGAGACACAGGTCACCGAGAAGACCGCCGGGGCCAGGACGGGTGAGGGACCACTGCCGGGAGTCGAGGAACCACGGGCCGTTGCTCCGCGCGACGCGCGGGAGCTGTCCCGCCAGTTCTTCCAGCGCCTGTCGGAACTCGAGGAAGGCACACACGAGTACCAGTACGCGCGCAACACACTCATCGAGATGAACATGTCGTTGGTGCGGTTCGCGGCCGGCCGGTTCCGGGGCCGCGGCGACGACATGGAGGACATCGTCCAGACCGGCATGATCGGCCTGATCAAGGCCATCGACCGGTTCGAGGTCTCGCGGGAGGTCGAGTTCACGTCATTCGCGCTGCCCTACATCGTCGGCGAGATCAAGCGGTTCTTCCGTGACACGACCTGGGCCGTGCACGTACCGCGGCGGCTTCAGGAACTGCGGGTCGAACTGGCCAAGGCGCGCGAGGAGCTCGCGAGCCGGCTGGACCGCGAGCCGACGGTCGCCGAACTCGCCACGCTGATGAACATCGCCGACAGCGAGGTGATCGAGGCCCAGATCGCCTCCAACGGCTACAACTCCTCGTCCCTGGACGCCGCGCTCACCGGCGACGGGCCCGAGGGCGGCGAAGCGGTCCTCGCCGACTTCATCGGCGTGGAGGAGAACGGGCTGCGGCTCGTCGAGGACTTCCAGTCACTCGCGCCGCTGATGGCCGAGCTCAGCGAGCGCGACCGGCAGATCATCCACATGCGGTTCGTGGAGGAGGCCACCCAGTCTGAGATCGGCGAGCGCCTCGGCTGCTCGCAGATGCATGTGTCCCGGCTGATCAAGCGGATCATCGCGCGGCTGCGCGAGGGCATGCTGGGCGAGCTGGGCTGCGCCTGACCCGGGCATCCGGAAGCGGGTGCCGCCTCCCTGTGCAGGTCCTCCCTGTGCAGGTCCGGGACGGCACCCGCGCCCGACGGCCCGTCGGGCTCACTCCTTGCTGAAGCCCAGAACGGCGCGCACGCGCTTGCCGACCGGCACACGCTCCACGGCGACGTCCGCCGCCAGCGCGTGGACTATCTCCAGGCCGTGCCGGCCGACGCGTTCGGGATCCCTGGGGAAGCGCCGGGGCAGTGCGGCGCTGCTGTCGTAGACCACCACCGCCACTCCGGCGTCGGTGCCTTCCAGCTCCAGGATGTACGGGCCTCTGCTGTGCCGGTCCGCGTTGGTGACGAGTTCACTCACCACGAGCAGGACCTCGTCGTGGGCGCGGTCGTCGATGGCCGCGCACCACTCGGTTCTGAGCTGCCCGAGGAAGTGCGCGGCGAAGGACCGCGCCTCGGCGATGCATCCGGGCTCGCCGGTGTAGTGTGCCGCCCGCCGTAGCGGTTCCACGGGCACGTCGAAACCAGTCGGTATCACTGCCCCGCCCAGGTGCTCGATCATGCGTTTCTCTCTCGAAAAGCCGGACTGGCCGGACGCTGCTGCACCAGTGCTCGTACCCCGAGCGGCGCGCGGCAGTCTTCGGGCTGCGTCACACCCCCGGGGACACCGCCGTCGACCCGGCTGTGCTGTACATGTTCGCCGACTGTGTCGTGTCGGATGCGAGCGGGGCCGGTGACTCCGGCTCGGCCGTCGGAGGTTCGCTCGTCGGGGGCTCGGTGGAGGGCGTCTCGGAGCCCGGCGCCGACGAGGACGGGGCGGTCGAGGTCGGCGGGCACGGGGTCGTCGAGCCGCTGGGGGTTCCGGTGGCCGTGGTGGGCGACGAGACGCAGGGCGACGGGGAGGACGGTGACGTCGGCGGCGTCGTCGGAGTGGACATGCTCACCGACGGGGAGGGCTGGTGCGCCGGCGGGTCGGTCTTCTGGTCCTTGTCGCCGGTGTCGCCGGGGTGGCGGGAGAACCAGTCGTCGCGGTCGGGGTCGTAGACCACGAAGATGTTGATGACCGTCACGGAAGGCGCGACCACGACGACGTTCGAGGGGCGGTACGACGACCAGGAGTCGCCGGTGTGCCGGGGGGTCGTCTGCTGGGCGACGGGCGGGCCGAGCGGGTTGCCGCAGGCGCAGCGCACCCGGGGTACCCCGTGGTCGTCCACGAGAACTGCCGTGCCCGCCTGCAGGACGGCCTGGTAGCTGGTGGCGGCGCCGTCGCGGTAGCCGTGGTTGGTGACGCGGGTGTCCATGCGCAGTTGCAGGGGCGTGAGCGAGCGCAGGTAGGCCGGGACTCCGGACGGGGCGACGCCGGCGACCGAGGCGAACGCCTTGTTCTTCGCCGGGGCCGCCTGGAGGGCCTTGATCTGCTTCTCCACATCGCAGCTGGAGACGTTGCGGGTGCCGCCGTAGAGGCCGGGCGCCCCGCCGTCGACGCCGCGTACCGCGTTCGCGGGCGCGGACTCGGTGGTCGGGGAGGCGGAGACCGGTGGGGCGGAGCTGTCCGTCGCGGTCGACTCGGTGAAGGGGTCGGGGCCGGTCTTGGCTGCGGCCTGCAGGAAGACCTCGCCGCTCGCCTGGTTCGAGCCGCCGTCGGAGCGGGTGAGGACGACCGCCAGGACCACGGCGGCCACCACGGCGGTGGCGAGCACCGCGACGCGGGGCACGGATCTCCACCAGGGCCGGTGGGGTTCCGGCTCGGGCGCTCCGCCGCTGCTGCCCGGGGGCTGCGAGGGCGGGCCCGAGGGCGGCTGCGAGGGGCCCGACAGCGGGCCGGAGGGCGGTCCTGTGGGGCGGCCCGAGGACGGAGGTTCGACGCTCACGAGGTCTTCTTCCCGACGTGGGATTCCTGCGGCGTTCAATCGGCGTCCGATGAGCTTTCGCCATGTTTGTACCGCTTTGTTCCACGACGAACCCATTGTGTGCTCCAGTCCGGTACGGCTCGCAAGCCGACGCGGACGGCCCTCCCGGCGGGCGCGGCGCGCGGGCGCTGCTTAGCGTGGCAGGGTGAGCTCGCGAACCCTCTCCGACCAGGCAGTCGTCGCCCGCCACGGCTGGGTCCAGGCCGTGGCCACGGTTCTGGGCGCGCTGGTGGCCATGGGGGTCACGGCCGGGCTCGGACTGTGGGCGGCCGGTGCGTCGGACCTTCCGGACAACGCGTTCCCGCGGGTCGTCGCGGCGACCGTGGTCACGGCCGTCGGCGGCACGATCGAGCTGTCGGGCAACGCGGGAGCGCTCGCCGACACCCAGGCCGGGCTCACCGTGATCCCGCTGTCGGTCACGCTGGTCGGCGCGCTGGTTCTCGGCGCGGGTTTCCTGCGCCCGCTGCGGCACCGGGCGGTCGCGGGAGCCGCGGAACTGGCCGGCTGGGCCGCTCGGATCGCAGTCCTGTGGCTGCTCACGCTCCTCGGACTGGCCTACGGAGCCCGCCAGACCTTCGAGCTGTCCCTCGGGGGCGACACACTCGCCGATCTCGGCGACCTGTTCGGTGTCTCGCCGAAGGTCGGCTTCAAGACCGACGTGCCGCTGACCGTGCTGTTCGGCCTGCTGTGGCTGGCGGGTGTGCTGGTGCTGGCCCTGCTGGTGTCGCGCGGGGCCGCGTTGCCTGCCCGGCTGCTGCGTTTCCAGGAGTCGGTGCGGCCGGCGGCGTACGCCATGGTCGTGCTGCTGCTCGCCTACGTCGTCCTCGGGACCGTCATCGCCCTCGTGGTGGCGGTGACGCGCGGGCATGCGGCCGAGACGCTCGCCGTGGTCCTGTTGGGCATGCCCAACCTGGTCTGGCTCACGCTCACGATCGGGCTCGGCGCCACCTGGAACGGCCGGGTGGAAGGCCCGTTCGGGCTGCCGATGCCGCATGTGCTGGACGAGGTGCTGCGTTCCTCGGACACCGCCGCGCTCAACCTGCGCACGCTCGCCGAGCACGACGGCCGGGTGTGGTGGCTGGTGGTCGTCGACGCCGTGCTGCTGCTGGCCGCCGCGTTCCTGATGGCGGCGCGCTCCCCCGCCCGGATGCGGGCCTGGCAGCACGCCGTGCACATGGCGGTCGCGGTCGCGCTCACAGTGCTGATGATCTGCCTCGTCGGCCGGATCTCCGCGCAGTACGGCCTGTCGGTGCTCGGCATCGGCGACCTCGGCGGCGACCTGGGCGGAGATCTCTTCCTGAAGCCCGAGTTGTGGGCCGCGGTCGGGCTCGGCCTGTTGTGGGGGCTGGTCACCGGGTTCCTCGGCGCGCTGCTGGCGCGGCCGGTGCGGCGTAAAGGTGAGCTCAAAACCGGCTGACGCGTACCGCCGGGCGTGACAGGGTGCGCTCAGCCGAGGAAAGGGCAGGACATGACGCTGGCTCTCGAAGACCGCCTGGCCGTCACCGAGTTGATCGCAGTGCACGGCCACCTGGTGGACGCCGGGGAGCTCGACCGGGCGGTCGAGGTCTTCACCACGGACGTCGTCTACGACCTGTCCGACTTCGGCCAAGGTGAGGTCACCGGGCTTGCCGCGCTCAAGGACACGGCGTTGGCGTCGGGTGCGGGGAACCCTGTCGCGCATCACGTCACCAACGTGGTGGTCGAGGAGGTGTCCGAGGGCAGGGTCCGCGCCCGCTCCAAGGGCCTGGGGGTCATGGCGGACGGCTCGTGCGGGTCGGTGACGTACGAGGATGTGGTGGTCCGGGTCGACGCGGGCTGGCGGATCAGCCACCGCACGGTGCGGGCGCGGCGCGTGCCGTTGAACGGCCTGGGGCAGGATTGAGGGGCTGAGCGAGGCCAGAAGTCCGGTGCGGCAGCGCCCTGAAGGGGCGCGGGGCTGTGTCGATATGCGGCTCCGCCGAGGGGCGCGACCAGCCACAACGGACCCGCGGTCGACGCACCGGCCATCCGGCGGAGCGCTCAGTGCTCACGGAAGACCGGTTCGGCCCACCGGGGCGGCGGCTGCGGCGCGGCCACATCCGGTTCCACGGCTCTCAGGGCGACCTCCGTCGGCAGGTGACCGCCCTCCGCGGCTGCTCGCAGGGCGGCGACGAAGGCGAGGCAAGAATCGTGGCGGTCGTCGGGGGCCTTGGCGAGGGCCTTCGCGAACGCGGCATCGAGCGGTGCCGGGAGGTCGGGCCGGGATTCGGTCAGCGCGGGCGGCGCGTCGTACTGGTGGGCCCACAGCAGGGCCATGTCGTCGTCGCGGCGGAAGGGCGGGCGGCCCGCCAGGGTCTCGTAGACGACGCAGGCGAGGCCGTAGACGTCGCAGCGTCCGTCGACCGGGCGGCCCGAGATCTGCTCGGGGGCCACGTAGTCGAGCGTGCCGACGAACTGGCCGACCGTCGTGAACCCGGTCAGGGACAGCGACTTCTTCGTGAGGCCGAAGTCGGTGAGGTAGACGTGCTCGGGGTGGTCGCTGTCGGTGCCGCGGGCGACCAGGATGTTGCCGGGCTTCACGTCCCGGTGGACCAGCCCGTGCTCGTGGGCCGCGTCGAGCGCGGAGGCGACCTGGGCGGCGATCCGCAGGGCGGTCGCGAGGGGCAACGGCCCCTGTCTGTCGAGCAGATGGCGCAGGTCGCTGCCGGCGACGAACCGCATCGCGATGTACAGGACGCCGTCCGTCTCGCCTGCCTCGAAGACCGGCACGATATTGGGGTGGTCGATCGCGGCGGCCACCCGGGACTCGTGGCTGAAGCGCTTGCGGAAGGTGTCGTTGCGGGCGAGTTCGGGGGCGAGCAGCTTGAGCGCGACGGTCCGGTCCAGGCGCAGGTCCCGGGCCCGGTAGACGACGGCCATGCCGCCGCGGCCGATCTCGCGCTCGATGCGGTAGCCCGCCACCTGCCGGCCGATCAGTTCGGAGGGACGGCCCGAGAACAGGCTCGTCTCACGTGCCATCGGGGATCACGACCTGGGTGGGGGCGTGGCCGGGATCCTCGGCTGCGGCACGGGGTCCGTCGTCGGTCGCGTAGGTGCTCAGCCGGGTCCCGTCCGCGTACACCCACCGCGCGTGCGCGGCGTCGTACAGCCACACGGACTCCCCGTCGACGACCACGCCGATCCGCAGTCCTCGCGTACGGCCCTGGAAGGCCTCGCCGTCGAGGCCGCCGGCGGCGAGCTCGTCGACGGCGACCCGGTAGCGGGAGAGCGTCTCGTCGGCGCGGGCCAGCAGGGGGCGCGGGTCGGCGGTGCGGGTCAGGGGGCTTTCGGCCGCGGGCGGGTCCTGCGGCACGGCGAGCAGGAAGCGGGCGTCGACCCAGGCCGACCAGCCGTTGGCGCACAGGACGTGTCCCCAGTCGCCGCGCCGCTCTACGAGCCGGACCGGCAGCAGCGGGTCGAGGGGCAGTGTGGGCCGGGCGGGGTCGGGGGCCTCCCAGGCGGGCATGCCGATGCCGGGGACGACGTGGGTGGGACGGAAGCCGGGGGTCGTCATCACGCTCCTACTTCCGCATCACGGCAGGTTCGTGCCGGCGCAGCAGCCGGGCGACCACGAAGCCGAAGGCTCCCGACAGCACGATCAGCATGGCGATGTTGAGCAGCCACACCCCGGCCGAGTGCCGGAACAGGGGATCGCCGGTCAGCTCGCCCGGCACGATCCGGGCCAGCCCGACGGTGCCGGCCATCGCGCCGAGCGCCCACCGCGAGGGCACCAGCCAGGACAGCTGCTCGATCCCGGGCACGCCGTCGAGCTTCAACAGGGCGCCGCAGAAGACCACTTGGACGATGGCGAGGAGCACGAGCAGCGGCATCGTCACCTCCTCCTTGCGCACCATCGCGGAGACCAGCAGGCCGAGCATCATCGCTGTGAACGCCAGCAGGGCGACGGCGACGGTGATCTCGACAAGGGGTGGCATCAACACGCCTTCGCCGCCGGGAGCGTTGAGGTCCACGCCGAGCAGGGCGACCAGGGTCAGCACCACGGCCTGCAGCACGGTGATCGTCCCGAGGACCACCACCTTCGACATCAGGTACGCCGATCTGGACAGCCCGACCGCCCGCTCGCGCTGGTAGATGGTGCGCTCCTTGACGAGTTCGCGCACCGCGTTCGCCGCACCGGTGAGCACTCCGCCGACGCACAGGATGAGCAGCGCGTTCATCGCGGTCTCCTGCGTCAGCTTGCTGCCCGCGAGGGCCCGGGCCATCGCGCCCATCACGAACGGCAGCGCGATCATGATGACGAGGAAGGTCCGGTCGGCGCCGAGTGCGGCCGTGTAGCGGCGGACGAGCGTGCCGAGCTGGGCGGACCGGCTGCGTGGCCTCGGCGGGGGCGCGATGATGACCGGCTCCGAGCGGGGCAGCCGGGGCTGTGCGCTCGCGTCGGTGACGTACCGCCGCTGGAGGGGCGAGGTGCGGAAGTCGGTCGCCCAGTCCCGGTCCCGGTCCCGCTCGAAGGCCTCGAAGGCCTCCGGCCACTGCTCGAAGCCGAAGTAGGCGAGGGCGTCCTCGGGCGGGCCGTAGTAGGCGATCTTCCCGCCAGGCGCGAGGACGAGGAGGCGGTCGCAGACGTCGAGACTCAGGACGCTGTGGGTGACCACGATGACGGTACGCCCGTCGTCGGCGAGGCCGCGCAGCATGTGCATCACGGAGCGGTCCATGCCGGGGTCGAGGCCGGAGGTCGGTTCGTCGAGGAAGAGCAGGGACGGCTTGGTGAGCAGCTCGAGGGCCACACTGACCCGCTTGCGCTGTCCGCCCGAGAGACTGTGCACGGGCTGGGCGGCGCGCTGTTCCAGGCCGAGTTCCCGGATGACCTCGTCGACCCGGGCCCGGCGCTCGGCCTTCGCGGTGTCCTGGGGGAAGCGCAGTTCGGCGGCGTAGGACAGGGCGCTGCGGACGGTCAGCTGGGCGTGCAGGATGTCGTCCTGCGGGACGAGGCCGATGCGCTGGCGCAGTTCCGCGTAGTCGCGATAGAGGTCGCGGCCGTCGTAGAGGACGGTGCCGTGGTCGGCGGGCCGCTGACCGGTCAGGGCGTTCAGGAGCGTGGACTTTCCGGCGCCGCTCGGGCCGACGACCGCGAGCAGGCACTTCTCCCCCACCGGGAAGGACACGTCGTCGAGCAGCGTCTTGCGGCCGTGGTCGACGGCGACCGTGAGGTCCTGGACGTCCAGGGAGACCTCGCCGGTGTCGACGAACTCCTGGAGCTGGTCGCCGACGAGGCAGAACGCCGAGTGGCCGATGCCGACGATGTCACCGGGACCGAGCGGGGCGCGGACGACGGGTCCGCCGTTGAGGAACGTGCCGTTGTGGCTGCCGAGGTCGGCGATCTCGTACGTCCCGTCGGGCAGGGCGCGCAGTTCGGCATGGTGGCGGGAGACGACCAGATCGTCGATGACGAGGTCGTTGTCGTCGGCGCGGCCGATGCGGACGGTACGGGTGGGCAGGGGCCGTACGGCGGTGGGCTGCCGGAAGGTGCCGGTCAGGCCTGGCATCGAGACGGCCGACGGGCGCTCCGGGGCCGGGGCGGGGCGCCCGACCAGGACCGCGCACGGGCCGTCGGAGGCGCTGCCGAAACGGATCACGCTGCCCGGCCCCACGCCCCACTCGTGGATGCGGCGGCCGTCGGCGAAGGTGCCGTTGGTGCTGTTCTCGTCCTCGATGGTCCAGTGGTCGTCCTCGGGCCGCAGCACCGCGTGGTGCCACGAGACCCGGGCATCGTCGATCACGACGTCGCTCAACGGGTCGCGCCCGACGTGATAGTCGTGGCTCGGACTCATCACCGTGGAGCCGGTGTCCGTCTCCAGGACGAGTTCGGGCGCCGTCGGTGCCATCGACCGATCCACCATGCCTGAATTCTACCGATTCACCCGGATCGGCGCCCGGCGTCAAACGTCAGGCGACGGGCGTGAACAGCATGGAGGCGGTCCGCTGCATGCGCAGGGCGTCCACGGACTCGGCCAGCAGCTCGTACTCGGTGGTGTCGTCGGTGGCGGCGATCCGCACCAGCCGCCCCGCCGCCAACTCCTCGGCACACAGCTCCTGTTGGGACATGTCGCCGCACCAGGTGCGCAGTACGGCAGGTACGTCGAGCACGGTGTCGGCGACCGGGGCGAGCGCGCCGGACGGAAAGTGCTCGGCCTCGGGCTGAGGGTCTAAACGATCCGCGATCCAACAGGCACGGTCCCGTAACCACCACAGGGCGAGGGCGAGGGTGGGAGCCCGGTAGGTTCCCAGTGGTACGCCGATCCGCCGGCCGTCGCAGGTGCCGTATCCCGTGACATGGCACAGGAACTCGTCGTGCACGATCCACTCCCCCGCTGCTTCGCTAGCCTTGTGGGCTGGGCCTCGCTTTCCGTGCGGCTCAGGTACTGCGCGGCTCATGCGCTGTGCGTGACGGACCCTTCGCTGGATGTGAGGGTCCTGTCAGTTGAGTATGTTCACTACCGAAACACTGTCACCACGAATTTCCGGCCAGTCTCCTGGCATATTCAGCGCCACCTCTTGGCCGAAAAATGACGCGTACACGTCGGCGGCGTCATTACCCGAGGGGTAATCGACCTTCCCGGCCGGTGCGGGCATGGTTGCGGTACCGGGTCGCCGTGAGCGGGGATCCCGGTTCCTACCAGCAGAAACGACCTCGACGGAGGCTGATTCCCCATGTCTGCGAACACCGACCGTTACGAGAGTGCCGTCGCCCGTTACTTCGAGGCTTGGAACGCGCGTGAACCCCAGGCGCGGGTGAAAGCGGTGGCCGTCGCCTGGGCCGCGGACGGCAGTTACACCGATCCACTGGCCGATGTCCGCGGCCACGAGCAGATCGCGGCCGTGATCGCTGCGGCCCACGACCAGTTCCCGGGGTTCGCCTTCCGGCTCACCGGGGCCGTCGACGGGCACCACGACACGGCGCGCTTCTCCTGGGAGCTGGTGAGCGAGGCTGGGGGTACCCCCTCTGAGGGAGGCTCGGCACCCGTGGCCGGCTCCGACGTGGTCACGCTGAACGCCGAGGGCCGGATCAAGGACGTGCTCGGGTTCCTGGACCGGGTGCCGGCGGGGGCGTGAGGGGTCGAGAGTCGCGATGAGTTTTCCGGCTTCCGGTGGTCTCTTGAAGAGGAGAGCACCGGAAGCGGAGGACACCATGAGTACGACCGGAAAAGTGGACGCGGAATTCGCCGCGGTCCTGAGCAGGAGCCCGGAGAAAGGCAGCTGGACGTGTGTCCGCTGGCCCGCCTCCGTCGAGTTCTTCGGCACCCGAGGGCTGGTCAAGGTTCGCGGGACGATCGACGGGCACCCCTTCCAGAGCTCCTTCATGGCTCTCGGGGACGGCACCCACATGCTGCCTGTGAAGGCCGAGGTGCGGCGGGCGATCGGGAAGGAGGCCGGTGAGTCGGTCACCGTCCGGATTCAGGAGCGGCTGAGCTGAGGCGCCGTGTCCATGACGTAGCCCTTGTGCTTGTCGACCACGTTCAGCAGCCCGTGCCCCTCGCTCCTGCGTCTGAGGTTGTCCAGGAAGAGGTCCGCCAGGTCGGCCCGCCAGCCGGTCACCTCGCCCGCCGTGTGCGGAGAGACGATCACGCCGGGCATGTCCCACAGCGGTGAGGCGGCGGGCAGCGGTTCCTGCGCGAAGACGTCCAGGGCCGCTCCGGCGAGCCGACCGTCCGCGAGGTGACGCACCAGCGCCTCCTCGTCGACGAGGGCGCCGCGTCCGACGTTGACCAGACGGGCGCCGGGCTTCATCGCGGCGAGGACGGAGGCGTCGACCATGCAGCGGGTGGCCGGGGTGAGCGGGGCCGCGAGGACGACGTAGTCCGCTTCGGCCAGCGCGGCCGCGAGGCTCGTCCTGTCGTGCACCGTGCCGAAGTCCGGGTCGTCGGCTCTCGCGGTGCGCCCGGCGCCCACCACCCGCATACCGACGGCACGCAGCATGCGGGCGACGGCCCGGCCGATCGGGCCCGTGCCCCACACCAGCGCCGACCGGCCGCCGATGCGTTCGCTGTCGCGCGGCCGCCACTCGCGGCGCCGCTGATGCTCCCAGGTGCCGGGGAAGTCCTTGGCGAGGGCGAGGACCAGGCCGAGGACGTACTCGGCGATGGCGCCGTCGTACACGCCGCGCGAGTTGGTCAGCGTCACCTCCGGGTTGTCGACCAGCGCCGGGAAGAGCAGCGGGTCCACGCCGGCGGCGGCCACGTGCACCCAGTCGGGGGCCAGGGCCGGGTCCGCCGGCCAGGCCTCGGCCACCACCGTGGTGATCGAGTGCCAGCAGAAGACGACGTCCGCGCCGGGCAGGAGGAGCGGCAGCTCCTCCTCGGTGGCGTACACCGTGTCCGCGAGGCGTTCGATGTCCTCCGCGTTCGGCGGCAGGATGCCGTGGTGCAGGACGACGAGCCGGTCAGCCACGGCCGTCCACCACGGGGATGGCGAGGTACTTGTACTCCAGGAACTCGTCGATGCCGATACGCCCGCCCTCGCGGCCCAGCCCGGACTGTTTGACTCCGCCGAAGGGTGCTGCGGGGTTGGAGACCAGGCCGGTGTTGATGCCGACCATGCCGGTCTCCAGGCGCTCGCCCACGCGCAGGGCGCGGTCGATGTCGCGGGTGAACAGGTAGCCGACCAGGCCCCATTCGGTGTCGTTGGCGGCGCGTACGACCTCGTCCTCCTCGTCGAAGGTGAGGATCGCGGCCACCGGTCCGAAGATCTCCGCGGCCATCAGCTCCGAGTCCGGGCGAACCTCGGTGATCACCGTCGGCGGGTAGAAGTGGCCCGGCCCGTCCGGGACTTCGCCTCCGGTGAGCACCTTGGCGCCGCGCGTCACCGCGTCCTGGACGAGACCGTCGGCCTTGGCCCGGCCGGCGGCGTCGATCAACGGGCCCACCTGGGAGCCGGTTTCGGTGCCGGGGCCGACGGAGAGAGCGGCCATGCGCTCGGCGAGCCGGGCGGCGAACGCGTCCACGACCGACCGGTGGACGAAGAAGCGGTTGGCGGCGGTGCACGCCTCGCCCATGTTCCGCATCTTCGCGACCATGGCGCCGTCTACGGCCCGGTCGAGGTCGGCGTCCTCGAAGACGATGAAGGGCGCGTTGCCGCCGAGCTCCATGGACGTCCGTACGACGGTGTCGGCGCACTGGGCCAGGAGCAGCCGTCCGACCTGCGTCGAGCCGGTGAAGGACAGTTTGCGCACGCCGCCGCCGCGCAGCAGGGGTTCGACCACGTCGGCGGCGTCCGTGGTGGTCACGACGTTGAGCACACCGGCCGGGAGTCCGGCCTCGGTGAGGATCTGAGCGAGTGCCAGAGTGGAGAGCGGGGTCTGTGGGGCGGGCTTGAGGACCATGGTGCAGCCCGCCGCGATCGCGGGGCCGATCTTGCGGGTGCCCATGGCGAGCGGGAAGTTCCACGGGGTGATCAGCAGGCAGGGGCCGACCGGCTGGCGCATGACCAGGACGCGGTTGGCTCCGTCAGGGGTCCGGGTGAGTCCGCCGTCGATGCGTACGGCCTCCTCGGAGAACCAGCGGAAGAACTCGGCCGCGTAGCCGACCTCGCCGCGCGCCTCGGTCAGCGGCTTGCCCATCTCCAGGGTCATCAGGAGGGCGAGGTCCTCGCGCCGGTCGAGGAGGATCTCGTAGGCGCGGCGCAGGATCTCGCTGCGCTCGCGGGGTGCGGTGGCGGCCCAGGCCTCCTGCGCCGCGACCGCCGCGTCGAGGGCACGTCGCCCGTCGGCGGGCGAGGCGTCGGCGACCTCGCACAGCTGCTCGCCGGTCGCCGGGTTGTCGACGGCGAAACGGCCGCCCTCGGCCGCGTCCTGCCAACTCCCCCCGATGAACAGCTGCTTGGGGACGGTGTCGACGACGTGGGTGGTGGTCATCAGCGGGTGCCTCCGGGCGGGTTCGGGGGGACATCCATCACCCTGTGGGTGATGGGGTGCGAGGGTCAAGGAACAGAGTGTCCACTCGGGGTTCGCCGAGGGAACACGGTGTTCATTGACGGTGGCCGTCCGCTGAACCAGGGTGATGGCCAACCCCGGATCGCCTCATCAGCGCTGATCCGCCCCGCGTACAGCGGCGTACGCATTCGAATGCTTGACGCACGACCTCCTCCGCTCCGGTCCCCCTGCCGGCGCGCGTCCCCTCGCAGCCTCCGCGTCCCCCAGGAGCCTCAAGCATGTCCGTGACCTCATCAGCAACCACAGGCGGAGCCTCGTCGCTCGACGACGGGCCCATCACCTCCTTCCACCGCCGGATCATGCTCGTCGCGATGGGCGGCCCGTTCTGCGACGGCTATCTGCTCGGCGTGATGGGTGTCGCCCTCGGCCTCATCACCCCGGCACTCGCCCTCGACACCCTGTGGACCGGCCTGATCGCCGCGTCCGTCCTGGTCGGGGTGTTCCTCGGCGGTGCGGTCTTCGGCCCGATCACCGACCGGGTGGGCCGCCATCTCATGTACGTCCTCAACCTGGCCGCGTTCGTGGTCTTCTCGGCGCTCCAGTTCTTCGTCACCGAGGCGTGGCAGCTCATGGTGCTGCGGCTGCTGATCGGCATCGCGATCGGCGCCGACTACCCCATCGCCTCCGCCCTGACGACCGAGTTGGTCCCCCGGCGGATGCGCGGCCCGGCCCTGTCCGGTCTGGTGCTGGCCTGGTGGGTGGGGTACGGCGTGAGCTACTGGGCGGGCTGGGCGCTGACCGGTCTCGGCGACGACTCGTGGCGCTGGATGCTGGCCTCGGGTGTCGTGCCGGCGCTGATCTTCCTCGTCTTCCGGGCGGGCATCCCCGAGTCGCCGCGCTGGCTGGCCTCGCGCGGCCGGATCGAGGAGGCGCGAGCGGTCGTACGCAAGCACCTGGGCCAGGACGTCGACACCGACGAACTCGTCTCCGAGACGCGACAGGAGCAGCGCAGCGGTTCCGGTCTCGGCAACCTCGTCGAGATCTTCAAACGCGGCTACACGGTCCCGGTCGTCTTCTGTTCCGTCTTCTGGATCTGTCAGGTCGCGCCCGCCTTCGCGGTCCGCTCCTTCCAGCCGCAGATGCTGTCCGCGTTCGGCGTGGAGAGCACGTACGGCGCCAGCGCGCTGATCACCACGATCGCGGTGGCGGGCATCGCGCTCGGCCTGGTGGTCGTCAACCGGATCGGCCGCCGCTCGCTGCTGATCAGCACGTTCATCTGCATCAACGTCTCGCTCATCGCCCTGGCCGTGCTGCCGCTGCACTGGGCGTTCCTGGTGGTGGCGCTGTTCGCCGCCTTCCAGTTCTTCGAGGCGGCCGGCAGCGGCCTGCAGTTCGTCTACCCGAGCGAGCTGTTCCCGACCGACCTCAGGGCCACGGGCGTCGGCATCGCCACCGCGATGAGCCGGGTCGGATCCGCCACCTCCACCTTCCTGCTCCCCATCGCCGCCGAGGACCTGGGCGTGCGCGGCACGCTGGGCGTCGCGGTGGTGATCACCCTGGCGGGACTCGTCGTGTCGTACTTCCTCGCCCCCGAGACCAAGGACCTGGGGCTGGCCGAGGCCAGCAGCCGTTCCTGAACACCCCTTCCGTACATAGGAGTTCATCACATGCGCAAGGTCGTCAGCTTCGACTGCTACCGCACCCTCATCAACTTCGACACCCAGGCCGCCACCCACGAGATCGTCAAGGACCGGCTGGCGGAGTTCGGCGTCGACCCCAAGCAGTTCCACCACGACGCGTACGTCATGCGCTTCCAGGGCGTCGTCGACGAGTACCGGCCCTACCGCGAGATCGTCCGCCGCACCCTGCGCAACGTCATGCTGCTGCACGGTCTGGAGTACCGGGACGAGGACGGCGACGCGCTGATCGAGGCCATCAAGAAGTTCAAGCCGTTCCGCGAGGTCCCGGACGCGCTGCGCCGCCTCAAGAGCGAGTACGACATCGCGATCCTCTCCAACAGCGAGGACGACCTCATCCAGTACGCGGTCGACGAGCTCGGCGTGGAGTGGGACTACGTCCTGACCGCCGAGCAGGCGGGTGCGTACAAGCCGCTGCCGCAGGCCTTCGAGTACCTGATGAAGGCGACCGGCCGGGGCCCGGAGGACATCATCCACACGGCTCAGGGCTGGGAGTACGACATCATGCCGACCAAGCGGTACGCGGGCATGCGGCGGATCTGGGTCAACCGGTACGGCTTCTCGGGCTCCGCCGCGTATCAGCCGTACGAGGAGATCAAGGACCTGTCCGAGCTGCCCGGCCTGCTCGGGGTCTGACCCTCCCGGCACCCGCTCCGAAAGGACACCTCTTGAGCGCGACCACGCTCGGCCGTCCCGGCCCCGTCAACGGCCGGATCTCCCACTGGTTCACCGAACTGCCCACCCCCCGCCCGGCGTTGCCCGGCGACCGCGACGCCGATGTGTGCATCGTGGGCGCGGGGCTCACCGGACTGTGGACCGCGTACTACCTGAAACTGGCCGACCCCTCGCTGCGGATCACCGTCCTGGAAGCCGAGTTCGCCGGCTTCGGCGCCTCCGGCCGCAACGGCGGCTGGGCCTCCGGACTGGTCCCCGGCGCCCGCGACCGGCTCGCGAAGCAGTACGGCCGGGACGCCGTCCTCGACTACCAGCGGGCGATGAACGAGGCCGTCGACGAGATCATCGCCGTCGCCGAACGCGAGGGCATCGACGCCGACATCGTCAAGGGCGGCACCCTGCGCGTGGCCCGCACCCCCGCCCAGGCCACCCGGCTGCGCCACAAGACCGAGGCCGACCACGAGTGGGGCGTCACGGACTCGGTGATGCTCACGCCCGAGGAGGCCGCCGACCGCATCGACATCGCCGGGATGACGGCGGCCGCCTGGACGCCGCACTGCGCCCGGCTGCAACCCGCCGCGCTGGTCCGGGGGCTGGCCGAGACGGTCGAGCGGCTGGGCGTGACGCTTTACGAAAAGTCCCCGGTCACCGTCATCGAGCCGGGGCAGGCCGTCACCCCGTACGGCACGGTCCGGGCGCCCTTCGTCCTGCGTGCGACGGAGGGGTTCACCGCCTCCCTCAAGGGGCTGCGGCGCGCCTGGCTGCCGATGAACAGCTCGATGATCGTCACCGAGCAGCTGCCGAAGGAGGTCTGGGAGGAGATCGGCTGGGCCGGCCGGGAGACCCTGGGCGACACCGCGCACGGACACCTGTACGCCCAGCGGACCCCGGACGACCGGATCGCCATCGGCGGTCGCGGGGTGCCGTACCGGTTCGGCTCGCGCACCGACTCGGACGGGCGGGTGGCCGACCGTACGATCGCCGAGCTCACGTCGACGCTGTACGGGGTGCTGCCGCAGACCGAGGGCGCGCGGGTCGAGCACGCCTGGTGCGGGGTACTGGCGGTGCCGCGTGACTGGTCGGCGACGGTGGGGGTGGACCGGGCGACGGGGCTCGGATGGGCCGGGGGTTATGTGGGACATGGCGTGACCTCGACGAACCTTGCCGCCCGTACGCTCACTGACCTGGTGCTCGGTCGCGAGTCGCGGCTGACCCGGCTGCCGTGGACCGGGCATCGGCCCGGTACGTGGGAGCCGGAGCCGTTGCGGTGGTTGGGGGTGCGTGGACTGTACGTGGCGTACCGGCTGGCGGACCTTCACGAGGCGCGGGGTCGTACGCGGACGTCTCCCATTGCGACGGTCGCTGATCTTATTGCTCGGCGGCCCTGATTCGCCTTTTCGCCGTAGGGCGCCTGGTGCGTTGGCGGCTGGGGGTTCGTCGTGGTTGCTCGCGCCCACGCGGCGGAGCCGCACATGTCACAGCCCCGCGCCCCTTCGGGGGGTACCGTCTCTCCACCAGCACCGTTGCTCATCTTTCCGGGAGTCAGCGCCCATGCCCTTTCTCACGGTCGCTGATGTGCTGCGACTGCCCGTCCTCGCCGCTGGGCTGCCCCGGGTGGCGGCCGGTGAAGGGCAGCTGGGGCGGACCGTTCGGTGGGTTCATGTGACCGAGCTCCTCGACCCGGCCTCCTTTCTGGAGGGCGGGGAGCTCGTCCTCACCACCGGGATGCCGCACCCCTCGGATCCGACCCAACTGCGCGCCTACGTCGACCAGTTGGCGGACGTCGGAGTGGCGGGGCTGGTCGTCGAGCTCGGGCGCCGGTATCAGCAGGCGCCGCCCGAGCTGGTCAGCGCGTGCCGGGAGCGTGATCTGCCGCTGGTCGTGCTGGCGCGCGGGGTGCGGTTCATCGAGGTCACGCAGACCGTGCACGCGTTGATCCTGGACGCGCAGGGCGAGTTGCTGCGCCGCGCCCAGCATGTGCAGGAGTTGTTCACCCAGCTCACGCTCCGGCGGGCCGAGCCGGAGGAGTTCGTCCAGGCCGCCGCCGATCTCAGCGGCTGTCCGGTGGTGCTGGAGAACCTGATCCACCACGCGGTGGTCTGGGCGGCGGCCGGCCCGGTGGACGGGCAGGTGCTGGAGGCCTGGCCGCGCCGCTCACGCACCGCCGAGACACCGGAGCGGGCCGCGGTCAGCGGGCCCGAAGGGTGGCTCGTGGCGCCGGTCGAGGAGCGGGGCAGCCGCTGGGGGCGGCTGGTGATGCTGCCGCTTGCCGTCGGGCCGCCGTTCGGTCCCGAGCACACGATGATCCTGGAGCAGGCCGCCACCGCCCTCACCCTGGCCAGGCTCACCGGTCATCCCGGATGGGACCGGCGCGCGCACAGCTCCGTCCTGCTCGACCTGCTGCACTGGCGCTACCGCAGCCGCACCGAGGCACGGCTGCGGGCGGAGGCGCTCGGACTGCCCACGACCGGTCACCGCCTGGTGCCGGTCGTCATCGACCACGCCGACGATGTCTCCGTGGCTGATCATCTCGCCAAGGAACTACCCGCCTCCGGCCTGAAGGCCCTGATCGGGGACCTCTCCGAACGGCGCTGCGGGCTGCTGCTGGCGCTCGCCCGGGCCTCCGCCTGGCAGCCCGTCGCGGAGCGTCTCGCCCGTGATCTGCGGGCCACGTTCGGGGAGGACGTCGTCGTCGCGGTCGGGCCGGGCGTCACCGAACTCGACCAGGTCACCCGGTCGTTCCGGGAGGCCGAGGAGGTCGCCGACGCCATCGGTCCCACCTCACGGCACCGGCTGTTCCACGTCTCCTCCGACCTGGGCCTGCCGGAGCTGCTCTACTCGCTGCGCGACGACGTGCGCGTGCAGAAGTACGTGGAGCAGCGGCTCGGGCGCCTCGTCCAGCACGACGCACGGCACGGCAGCGACCTGCTCGACACGCTGCGCGCGTATCTCGACGCCGCCGGCAACAAGTCGATCGCCGCCAAGCACGTGAACCTGTCCCGGCAGGCCTTCTACCAGCGGCTGCGGACCATCGAACGGCTGCTGGGCACCGACCTGGAGTCCGGTGCCCAGCGCACTCAACTGCACGTGGCCGTGACCGCCCTGCAGGTCATGCCTTGATGACGGCCTCGATGCGGGCCAGTTCGTCCGCGTCGAAGTCGAGGTTGCGGATGGTGCCGACGCTGTCCTCGATCTGCTGCGGGCTGCTCGCACCGACGAGGGCGGAGGTGACCCGGCCGCCGCGCAGCACCCAGGCCAGCGCCAGCTGGGCCAGCGTCTGGCCGCGGGACTTGGCGATGTCGTTCAGCTCGCGCAGCTGCTGCACCAGGTCCTCGGTGACCGCGTCCGAGTTGAGGAACGGGCTGTCGCTCGCGGCCCGCGAGTCCTCCGGGATGCCGTCGAGGTAGCGGCCGGTCAGCAGGCCCTGCTCCAGCGGGGAGAAGACGATGGAGCCGACCTGGAGCTCGTCGAGTGCGTCCAGCAGACCCTCGTCCTCGGGGCGGCGGTCGAGCATCGAGTAGCGCGGCTGGTGGATGAGCAGCGGGGTGCCCAGCTCGCCGAGGATGCGGGCGGCCTCGCGGGTCTGCTCGGCCGAGTAGTTGGAGATGCCGACGTACAGCGCCTTGCCCTGCTGGACCGCGGAGTGCAGGGCGCCCATCGTCTCCTCCAGGGGAGTCTCCGGGTCGGGGCGGTGCGAGTAGAAGATGTCGACGTAGTCCAGGCCCATGCGGGTCAGGCTCTGGTCCAGCGAGGACAGCAGGTACTTGCGGGAGCCCCACTCGCCGTACGGGCCGGGCCACATGAGGTAGCCGGCCTTGGTGGAGATGATCAACTCGTCGCGGTAGGAAGCGAAGTCGGCCTTCAGCGCCTCGCCGAAGGCGGACTCGGCGGCGCCGGGCGGCGGACCGTAGTTGTTGGCCAGGTCGAAGTGGGTGACACCGAGGTCGAAGGCGCGGCGCAGGATGGCACGCTGCGTCTCGACCGTGCGGTCCGCCGGGCCGAAGTTGTGCCACAGGCCGAGCGACAGCGCGGGAAGCTTCAGGCCGCTGCGTCCGGTGCGCCGGTAGGGCATGTCCGCGTAGCGGTCGGTGTGTGCGGTGTACAACGCGACTCCAGAGGGGTTGGCACGGTTTCTGAGAACCACGGTTTCCTGAGAACCGGTGTCCACTACCGGTGTCCACTCTTTCGCGACCTGGGTGCATTGGTCCAACAGAAGAATCCGATGGAATTCAGCGGATAGGCTTCTCAATCATGGAACTCCGCCATCTCCAGCACTTCGTCGCGGTCGCCGAGGACCAGCACTTCACCCGGGCCGCCGAACGCCTGCTGGTGTCCCAGTCCGGCCTGTCCGCCTCCATCCGGGCGCTGGAGCGGGAGCTGCAGACCCCGCTGTTCGTGCGGACCACCCGACGGGTGACGCTCACGCCGGCCGGGCGGGCGCTGCTCGGCGAGGCGGAGCGGATCCTGGCACAGGTGCGGGCGGCCCACGAGGCGGTGGCCGCGGTGCAGGGGGTGCTGCGGGGCATGCTCGCGCTCGGGTCCGAGCAGTGCATCGCCGGGGTGCATGTGGCGGGGCTGCTCGCCGCGTTCCGGCGGGAGCACCCGGACGTGGAGATCTGTCTGCGGCAGGCGGGCTCGGGCGCGCTCGCGGAGGAGGTCGCGGCGGGGCGCCTCGACCTGGCCTTCGCGGTACGGGGAGCGCAGGAGGACTCCGACCAGCTGCGCGCCGTGCCGCTGACCAGCGAGCCGATGACCGTCCTGTGCCATCCCAGCCACCGGCTCGCGCGCGCCGGTGCGGCCGTGACGCCGGAGGATCTGGGCGGCGAGGTCTTCGTCGACTTCCACCCGGACTGGGGGCCGCGCCGCACCACCGACGCCGCCTTCGCCGCCGCGGGCGTGCGCCGCAGCGTCGCCCTGGAGGTCAACGACGTGCACAGCCTCCTCGACCTCGTGGACGAGAACCTCGGTATCGCCGTCGTGCCGCGGCACTTCCGGCACAAGCGGGAGTCACTGACCGCCCTCCCGGTCAAGGGCACCGGCGAGACCGTGTACGAGACCGTCGCCCTGCTGCCGCCCTCGCAGGCCACCAGCCCGGCGGCGCGGGCCCTGATGGCGCTGCTCGAAACAGGGGAAACAGAGAGCGCATAACAGGCGGAGATGCGCGAGGCTGGACCCCATGCATGCAAAGGACATCCTCATCGACGCGTACACCCGCATCCAGGAAGAAGTCCACGCCGCCGTCGAAGGCCTGGGCCCCGACGACCTCAACCACCGCCCCGGCGCCGACGCCAACTCCATCTCCTGGCTGGTCTGGCACCTCACCCGGGTCCAGGACGACCACGTGGCCGACGCCTTCGGCCTCGACCAGGTGTGGCTGACCCAGGACTGGGAGAAGCGGTTCGCCCTCGACCTGCCCGGCCGCGACACCGGGTACGGCCACAGCTCCGCCCAGGTCGCCAAGGTGCGGGTCGACTCGGCCGAGCTGCTGACCGGCTACTACGACGCCGTCCACGCGCAGACCCTCGGCGCCCTGCGCGACCTGGCCGCCAAGGACCTGGAACGCATCGTGGACGAGAACTGGGATCCGCCGGTCAGTCTGGGCGTCCGGCTGGTCAGCGTCCTGTCCGACGATCTCGAACACGTCGGACAGGCCGCCTACATCCGGGGGCTGCTTCAGAGCGCGGCTTCGTAGCCCGGCAGGACGACGTCCTCGATGAGGGCCTTGCGCTCGTCGAACGGGATGAACGCGCTCTTGAGGGCGTTCACCGTGACCGTGCGCAGGTCCTCGACCGTCCATCCGGCCTCCTCGACCAGCAAGGACATCTCACGGGTCATGGTCGTGCCCGACACCAGACGGTTGTCGGTGTTGAGGGTGACGCGGAAGCCGAGGTCCTTCAGGGCCGTGATCGGGTGCTCGGCGATCGAAGTGGCAGCGCCCGTCTGGAGGTTGGACGTCGGGCACATCTCCAGGGCGACACGGCGGTCGCGGACCCAGCCGGCGAGACGGCCGAGCTTGCCGTCCACGATGTCCTCGGTGATCCGGACGCCATGGCCGATGCGCTGGGCGCCGCACACCTGCAGGGCCTGGTGGATGCTCGGCAGGCCGTGCGCCTCACCGGCGTGGATGGTGAACGGCACGCTCTCGCGGCGCAGGTGCTCGAAGGCGGCCAGGTGGTCGGCGGGCGGGAAGCCGTCCTCGGCGCCGGCGATGTCGAAGCCGACGACGCCCGCGTCACGGAAGGCGACGGCCAGGTCGGCGGCCTCGCGGACGCGGTCGAACATCCGCATACCGCAGAGCAGGGTGCCGACGCGGACCGGGGTACCGGCCGCCGCGGCCTTCGCCATGCCGGCCGCGAGCCCCTCCTGGACGGTCTCGACGACCTCGGCGAGGGTCAGGCCGCCGTTGGTGTTCAGCTCGGGGGCGTAGCGCACCTCGCCGTAGACGACACCGTCGGCGGCGAGGTCGAGGACGTACTCCTCGGCGGTGCGCAGCAGGCCCTCGCGGGTCTGCATCACGGCGAGGGTGTGCTCGAAGGTGGCTATGTACCGGACCAGGTCGCCGGAGTTCGCGGCGTCGTAGTACCAGGCGGCCAGCTCGTCCGGGTACGTGGTGGGCAGGGTGTGACCGGCCTCGGCCGCGAGCTCCACCACGGTGGCGGGGCGCAGGCCGCCGTCGAGGTGGTCGTGCAGCACGGCCTTGGGCAGCCGGCGGATCGTGTCGGCGTCTACGCGCGTAGCAGTCATGGTGGATCTTTCTTGGGCAGGTGCTGGAGAGCGGGCGTGGTCGTCAGCCGGCAGGCTGGAGCAGGTCCCAGCGGTTTCCGTACAGGTCCTGGAAGACGGCGACCGAGCCGTACGGCTCGTGGCGCGGCTCCTCCAGGAAGGTCACGCCGGCGGCGAGCATCCGGGCGCGGTCGCGGGCGAAGTCGTCGGTGTGCAGGAAGAAGCCGACTCGCCCGCCGGTCTGGTCCCCGACCCGGCCGCGCTGGGCCTCGTCCTTGGCGCGGGCGAGCAGCAGGTCGGTGCCGCCCTCCCGCTCGTCGGGCCGTACGACGACCCAGCGGGAGCCGTCGGGACGGGGCGCGTCCTCGACGAGCCGGAAACCGAGGGCCTCGGTGTAGAAGCGGATCGCCTCGTCGTAGTCGTCGACGACGAGGGTGACCAGGGCGATGCGTCTCATCGAGACCTTTCGGAACGGGTGAGGGAGACGGGCGATTGACGGGAGAGGTTATACGTAAAACGTCACGGACGCCAGTCGGTCCGGAAGAGAGTTCGCGGGGGTGCCGCCCGCAGTGAACTCCGTGCGTGGCAGGCTGGTGATCACGCGCGGGGCCCCGGCCCCGACGACCCCCACCAGGCACTGCCGCACAGGAGTCGAGTCCCATGACCGAACTGCCGAAGTCGACCGGAGCTCCCGCCCACCAGAACGTCACCTTCCCCAGTGGCGGCACCACCGCGCACGGCTATCTGGCACTGCCCCCGTCCGGAAGCGGTCCGGGCGTCATCGTCATCCAGGAGTGGTGGGGCCTGACCGACCACATCGCCGATGTCGCCGACCGCCTCGCGCAGGAGGGCTTCGTCGCCCTCGCCCCCGACCTGTACGGCGGCAACGTCGCGCACGAGAGCGAGGAGGCCCTGCGGATGCTGCAGGCGCTCCCCGTGTCCCGGGGTGTCGAGCTGCTCTCCGGCGCGGTCAACCATCTGCTGTCGCTGCCCGAGGTCACTTCGGACACCGTCGGCGCGGTCGGCTTCTGCATGGGCGGCGGCTTCGTGCTGTACCTGGCCGCCGCCGACCCGCGCGTGAGCGCCGCGGTGCCGTTCTACGGCGTGATCCAGGGCGAGCTGCCCGACTTCTCCGGCCTCAAGGCCCAGGTCCTGGGCCACTACGGCGAGCTCGACCAGAGCATCCCGGTGGAGAGCATCGACAGCCTGGGCAAGGCCATCGAGGAGCAGTCCGGAATCACCGCGGACCTCCGCCTCTACCCGGCCGATCACGCGTTCTTCAACGACGGACGCCCGGTGTACGACGCCGAGTCGGCCGCCCTCGCCTGGCAGAGCACGGTGCCCTTCCTGCACGAACAGCTCGGCTGAGTCCCGAGTCCTCGGTCCCGGGGCGCAGGGCCCCGGACCGAGGCGCACAGGACCTGCCTCCTCCGTCGCGAAGACAGGGTGGAACCGTTCCTGGGCAGTGAGCGGGAGTGGGTCCGCTCACCGGCACGCCCCGAACGGTCTTGGGCGCACTGGTCGTCCGCTTTCGCCTCCGGGTGGCGACACGGATCCTGTCCGTGGTCCGGTCCCGGAGGGGCGGAGTCCCTCACGATCTGGCCATGTGGATGCGGCCAGAGGCGACGGGGAGGCCCTGAACCATCTCGCTGGTGGAGCAGGGGCCCTGCACGCTGGCGCCGTACCCGGCGTCCCAGATCGCACGATCACGCTAACCCGGATGGCCCAGGGCACCGCAAGCCCGGAAGCCGACCATCACACGATCGAGCTAATCCACTCTCCTCCATGCTTACCGGCGGGCAGTTCCCACCCCCTGGGGTACAACGCGTCGTACGCGTTCTTCCAGGCGCGACCCCTCGCCGTGCAGGCCTGGCACGGCGAGCACGAGCTGCGCGGTCGACATCTGATGCGGGACGGCGTGTGGGCCGTCTGACGCTCAATCCGCCTTTTTGTGCAGCGAGTTGAGGGTGCCCAGCTCGTCCTCGGTGAGCCTGAGCGCGCCCGCGGCCACGTTCTCGGCGAGGTGGTCGGGGTTGCCGGTGCCGGGGATGGCGAGCACGTGCGGGCCCTGCGCCAGGGACCAGGCGAGCCGGACCTGGGCGGGGCTCACGCCGTGCGCCTGCGCGAGGGCGAGAACCGCTTCGTCGTGGCTGGCGGTGGCTCCCTGTGCGCCGCCGTCGCCGGCGATGGCGAAGAACGGCACGAAGGCGATGCCCTGTTCGCCGCAGATCCGCAGGACCTCGTCGGTGGCGGGGTTGCGGGAGCCGAGTCCGAACCGGTTCTGCACACACACCACGGGCGCGATGGCCTGCGCCTCGGCGAGGTGCCGGGGTTCGACGTCCGAGATGCCGAGATGCCGGATCAGGCCCTCCTCGCGCAGGTCGGCGAGCGCCCCGAAGTGCTCGGCGATCGAGTCCTGCCTCATCCGGCGGAGGTTCACCACGTCGAGGTGGTCGCGCCCGAGCTGGCGCAGGTTCTCCTCGACATGGCCGCGCAGGTCGTCGGGGCGGGCCGAAGTGCCCCACTCCCCCGAGTAGTTCCGGAACGGTCCGACCTTGGTGACGATGACGAGGTCGTCGGAGTACGGGGCCAGCGCACTGTTGATGATCTCGTTGGCGGAGCGCAGGGCGGAGAAGTAGAAGGCGGCCGTGTCGATGTGGTTCACACCGAGCTCGATCGCCCTGTGCAGCACGGCGATCGACCGCTCCCGGTCACTCGGCGTCCCGAGGTGGAAGGCCGCGCTGCCCGTCAGCCGCATCGCGCCGAAGCCGATGCGGTTGACGGTGAGATCGCCGAGTTTCCAGGTGCCTGCCGCGTCTGCGGTGATCGTTTCGGAGGTCATCGGCGGATGATGACATACCTCCGGCGCACCGTCGTACGCACTTTGCGATCTCCTGTACGGCACTCAGCAGTACAAGTTGTCTCCGGGGGCCGTCCCGAGGATCGAGGTGAAGCGGTTGTAGGCATCCACGCGGCTCTGCACCTGCGCCGGATTCTTGCCGTCGCACTCCAGGGAGCCGTTGATGCTGCGGATGGTCTGGCCGAAGCCCGCGCTGTTGACCATGGCGTTGTGCGGGGTCATGGTGCCGGGGCCGGTCTGGGTGTTCCAGTACCACAGGCCGGTCTTCCAGGCCACGGCCGAGTCGTTCTGCACCAGCCAGGGGTTGTTCAGCAGGTCGATGCCGAGCGCGTCGCCGGCGGCCTTGTAGTTGAAGTTCCAGGACAGCTGGATGGGGCCGCGTCCGTAGTAGGCGGCCTGGCCGGCCGGGCAGCCGTACGACTGGCTCCAGTCGCAGTAGGTCGGGTAGTTGGCGGTGTTCTGCTCGACCACGTACACCAGTCCGCCGGTCTCGTGGTTGACGTTGGCGAGGAAGGCGGCGGCCTCCTGCTTCTTCACCGTGTCACTGCCGGTGTTCGCGAAGCCGGGATAGGCGTCGAGGGCGGCCGTGAGGCCGCTGTAGGTGTAGAACGAATTCCGGCTCGGGAACATCTGGTTGAACTGCGCCTCGCTCACGACGAACCCGGCCGCGGACGCGGTGGGTGCCTGCTGGAGCACCAGAGCGGCGCTTCCCAGGGCGAGCGAGGACAGGACTGCGGCGATACGACGCCTCGACACTGAGGATCAACTCCTTTGCGGAGCACGGCCGCTCCCGGACAAGGGCAGCGCGCAGCAGACCCTTGTCGCACCTGCCGGTCTGACCGGCCACGGCGTGGGGGCGGCCGTGGTGGGGGGTGTGGAGCCACACTCAACCGCTTTGGTATGTACCAGTCAAGGGTGTAGACCAGTCAACTGCCGCCGCCCCGACGCCCGACGCCTCCGGCCGCCCCACAGGGAACGCGATCGCGCCCTGGGCCTGATGACCCAGGGCGCGATCGAACTGCTGCTGTCCGCGGAGCTACGGCCGGCCGATAAGGCACAGCTCGCTTGTCAGTGCAGCGGCTTCTCCAGGATCGCCTTGCGGTGGCTGAACGTCTCGATGGAGTAGCGGCCGTGGTAGTTGCCCATGCCGCTCTCCCCCACCCCGCCGAACGGCAGGTCGGAGACGGTGAGATGGGCGAGCGGGAGGCCGTAGCCGAGGCCGCCAGAGGAGGTTTCGGCGGCGATGCGGGCGTGGGTGTCCTCGGACGCGGTGAAGACGTACAGCGCGAGCGGCTTGTCGCGGTCGTTGATGAAGCCGATCGCCTCGTCGAGACCGGGCACGGTGACGATGGGCAGGATCGGGCCGAAGATCTCCTCCTGCATGACGGGCGACTTGGGGTCGACGTCGGCGAGGACGGTGGGCGCGAGGTACTTGGTCGTACGGTCGCCGACGCCGCCCACGACCGTACGGCCGGAGTCGAGCAGGCCGGAGAGCCGGTCGAAGTGCCGCTCGTTGACGATGCGGCCGTACTCACCGGAGGCGGCGGGGTCGGTGCCGAACAGCGTCTCGACGGCACGGGCCAGCAGCGGCTCCAGGGCCGTGGCGGTCTCCGGGTCGGTCAGCACGTAGTCGGGGGCTACGCAGGTCTGCCCGGCGTTGAGGAACTTGCCGCGGGCCAGCCGGTCGGCGACGACGTCGAGGTCGGCGTCGCGGTCGACGAACGCCGGGGACTTGCCGCCCAGTTCGAGGGTGACCGGGGTGAGGTGCTCGGCGGCGGCGCGCAGGACGATGCGGCCGACGGCGCCGTTGCCGGTGTAGAAGATGTGGTCGAAGCGCTCCGCCAGCAGGGCCGTGGTCTCCGGGATGCCGCCCTCGACGACGGCGACCGCGTCGGTGTCGAGGTGGGCGGGCAGCAGGCGGGCGATGGCGGCGGAGGTGGCGGGGGCCATCTCGCTGGGCTTGACGACCACCGCGTTGCCCGCGGCGAGGGCGCCGACCACCGGGGCGAGCAGGAGCTGGGCCGGGTAGTTCCAGGGGGCGATGACGAGGACGACGCCGAGCGGGTCGTACTGCGTCCAGGCCGTCGCGTCGCCGCCGAGGTGCGCCGGGACCGGGGCGGACTCGGGGCGCAGCCAGTCGGCGAGGTGGTCGAGGGTGTGGTCGATCTCGCGGATCACGAAGTCGATCTCGGTGCGGTAGGCCTCGGTGGAGCTCTTGCCCAGGTCGGCATGGAGGGCCGCGGCCAGGTCGGCGCCGTTCTCCGTGAGCATCTCGCGCAGACGGCGCAGCTGGGTCGTACGCCACTCGACGGGCTTGGTGCGGCCGGTGCGGAAGGTGGCGCGCAGTCGGGCCACGACGTCGGCGGGCTGCTCGGGGGTGGAGTGGTTCACGGTGCCTCGCTGGGGATGTGCGGGCCTTTCGGCCGACAGGGGCGGTCTCGACAGTCAGATGTATATACCAACCTTTTGGCGGCCTCCATAAATTCCGGGGCCATCGAAACTACTTTCCGTGAGGCGCTCGTCACCCGCGAGTCGACGCGTCGAGCGTCGCCGCCGGGGGTGGGCAGCGCATCCGTGGGTCACGGGCGGGCCACACCGTATGAGACGGACTGGAGTTCGACGGGTGGACCCGAAATCATGACGGCATGCACCGGCACGACCTCCCCGCCCCCGAGTGGTTCACGCCAGACGACTCCGTGCTCGGCGTGGCCTTCGTGTTTCCCATGCAGGGACCGGCGGGGATCTTCGGGCCCACGTGCGAGCTGTGCGCGCAGCTGGCCGCCGAGGAGGTGAACCGCGCGGGCGGCGTGCTCGGGCGGGAGCTGAGGCTGCTGCCCGTCGACGGCGGGGGGTCGCCGCGCGAGATCGCCGACCATGTCGAGGCCCTGGTGGATCTGGGTGTCGTCCGGGGAGTCACGGGCTGGCACATCTCCTCGGTGCGGCAGGCGCTGGCGCCACGGATCGCGCATCGGGTGCCGTACGTCTACACGGCCCTGTACGAGGGCGGCGAGCACACGGCCGGCGTGTTCCTGACGAGCGAGACACCACGCGACCAACTTCGCCCGGCCATGGGCCTGTTGGCGCACGAGCGCAAGGTGCGACGGTGGTTCGTGGTCGGCAACGACTATGTGTGGCCCCGGCGTACGGCGCGGGCGGCCCATGGGTACGCGCGCGAGTCCGGCGGCACCGTGAACGGCGAGGTCTATCTCCCGCTCGGCACCCACGACTTCGAGCCCGTGCTGCGCCGCATCGAACGCTCGGACGCGGACGGCGTACTGATGCTGCTGGTGGGCAGCGACGCGGTGCGCTTCAACCGCGCCTTCGCGGCCTACGGCCTCGATGCGCGCTGTCTGCGGCTCAGCACACTCATGGACGAGAACATGCTGATGGCGAGCGGCCCTTCGGCCACCACGGACCTCTACAGCACCGCCGGGTTCTTCGCCTCGCTGGCCAACCAGGACACGCTCGACTTCCACGGCCAGTACGCGGCCCGGTACGGCATCGAGGCGCCCGTGCTCGGCAGCCTCGGCGAATCCTGTTACGAGGGCGTGCTGTTGCTCGCCGCACTCCTCAAGCAGGCCGGGACGCTCGATGTGGCGGCGATCGGGGCGGCGGCCGGCACGGTGTCGTACGAGGGGCCGCGCGGGCTGCTGCACCTGCGGGGCAGCCATGTGCGCCAGCGGATCTACCTGGCACGCGCCGACGGGCTGGACTTCGATGTGCTCACGGAGCTGGATCTCCACGGTTCCCGCCCTTGAGTGACCGGCACCGGCGTTCGAGGTAGGCACGTTCCGCCGGGCTCTCGGTGAGCGCGGCGGCCGTCTCGTAGGCCCGTACGGCTTCCCTGTCGCGGCCCAGGCGGCGCAGCAGGTCGGCCCGGACGGCATGGAGGACGTGGTAGCCGTCGAGGTCCAGCGAGTCCACCAGGTCGAGGGCCTCCCCCGGCCCCTCGACCTCGGCCACGACGACCGCGCGATTGAGGGCCACGACAGGGCTCGGAGCAACGCCCATCAGCTGGTCGTAGAGCTGCAGGATCTGCCCCCAGTCGGTGGCCCCGGCGGTCGGCGCGTCGCTGTGGACGGCCTGGATCGCGGCCTGGATCTGGTACGGCCCCGGCCGGTTCCGGCGCAGGCAGCGGCGGACGAGGGCCTGTCCCTCGGTGATCAGATCCCGGTCCCAGCGGCCGCGGTCCTGCTCGGGCAGCGGCACGAGCTCACCGCTGTCGTCCTGCCGTGCGGACCGGCGGGACTCGACCAGGAGCATCAACGCGAGCAGGCCGGTGGCCTCGGGCTCGTCCGGCATCAGCTCGGTCAGCAGGCGGCCGAGGCGTACGGCCTCCGCGCACAGGCCGGGCGTGCCGCCGTACCCCTCGTTGAAGATCAGGTAGACGACGGCGAGGACCCCCTTGAGCCGGTCGGGCAGGTCGGCGTCGCGGGGCACGCGATACGGGATCCGCGCATTGCGGATCTTCGCCTTGGCCCGGACGAGACGCTGGGCCATGGTCGGCTCGGGCACCAGGAAGGCGCGGGCGATCTGAGCGGTGGTGAGCCCGCCGAGGAGGCGCAGCGTGAGCGCGACCTGTGCCTGGGGCGCGAGCGCGGGGTGGCAGCAGGTGAAGACGAGGCGGAGCCGGTCGTCGCGCACGGGGCCCTCCTCGGGCGGCGCGTCGGGGGTGTGCAGCAGGGCGGCCTCGGTGTGGCGGGCCTCTCTGGTCGACTCGCGGCGCAGCCGGTCGATCGCGCGGTTGCGGGCGGTGGTGATGATCCACCCGGCCGGGCTGGGCGGCACGCCCGTCTCCGGCCAGCGCCGCACGGCCGTGGTGAAGGCGTCCTGGACCGCTTCCTCGGCGAGATCGATGTCGCCGAGGAAGCGGACGAGGACGGAGACCGCGCGGCCGTACTCCGCGCGGAAGACCGCCTCGACGTCCGGTGGCATCAGTCCTCGGACTCGTGCATGAACGGGCGCACCTCGATGGGCAGGGTGGTGGCCAGTGCGGCCTTACGACCCCACTCCAGGGCGGCGTCCAGGTCGGGCGCCTTGATGACGCAGATGCCGCCCAGCTGTTCCTTGCCCTCTGCGTACGGGCCGTCGGTGATCAGCACGTCGCCGTCGCGGGGCCGCAGCACGGTGGAGGACTCCGGGCTGTGCAGCCCGCCGGCGAAGACCCAGGCCCCCGCCTCCCGCAGCTCCTGGTGGAAGGCGTCGAGCCGCTCGCCGATCTCGGCCAGCACCTCAGGGGCGGGCAACTCGTCCCATCCGGGCTGCATCACGTTGAGCAGGTAGTACTGCATGACGGTCTCCTCGCCATCGGAGTGTTCTCTCACCTCCTACACGAACGGCACACCCCCGGATCGACACCGCACGCCACGACACCGGAAGAATCTTGTCCATGACCCCACCGCACCCCCTCGTCACCCGCGCCCGCCGCCTCGCCGACGACCTCCTGGCACCCCACGCCGAGCGCGTCGACCAGGAGGGCGTGCCCGCGAGCCACCTCGAGGAGATCAAGCGCTCGGGCCTGCTCGGGGTGAGCGCTCCGAAGGAGTACGGCGGGGCGGCGGCACCCGGCGCGGTGGCGCGGGAGACGGCGGAGATCCTGGCCGGCGCCTGCTGCTCGACGTGGTTCGTGCAGACGCAGCACCACACGCCGGTACAGACGCTGGCCAAGAGCGAGACCCCGGTGCGCGAGCGCCTGCTCGGCCGGCTGGCGCGCGGCGAGCTGCTGTCCGGAGTGGCCTACGCCCATTTGCGGGCGTACCCGCGGATCCCGGTCCGCGTCACCCGGGAGCGGGGCGGTTGGCGCTTCAACGGCACTGTGCCCTGGTACACGGGGTGGGGCCTGAACGACGTGATGCTGCTCGCGGGCGTCACGCAGGCCGACGAGGCCCTGTTCGCCTTCACCGAGGCGCGGGAGCAGCCGGGCCTGCGGGCATCGGAGCCGATGCGCCTGGCGGCGCTCACCGCGGCCCGCACGGTGTCCCTGGAGCTGGACGGCTTCTGGCTGCCCGAGGAGGCGGTGGCGCTCCGGACGCCGTACGACCGGTGGGCGGCGACGGACCGCCCGAAGACGGTGAACGCCAACCCGGCGGTCTTCGGCATCACGGAGGCGGCACTGGCGCTGCTGGACGAGGAGACTGCCGTGCCGCTCCGCGCCCGCCTGGCCAAGGTCCGCGATCAGGCCTACGCCCTGGTCGACGACCCGACCCGCCTAGGGGACCGTCTGTCGATCAGAACACAGGCGTACGAGCTGATGCAGGCGGCGACAACAGCAGCGGTCGTGACGGGCGGCGGCCGCTCCCTGACCTTGACGAATAAGGCCCAACGCCTGGCCAGGGAAGGCCTGTTCCTCTTGGTACAGGGTCAGACCGCGCAGTCACGCACGGCACACTTGAAGGCGCTGACCATCTGAACCCACCTAGGGGCGCGGGGCTGTGACATTGTGCGGCTCCGCCGTGTGGGCGCGACCAGCCCCCACGGGCCCGCAGCCGCCACACAACCGAAACGCACACACTCAACTCGCGAACGGCACCTGAGCCGACGGAACCACACCCTTCCGGAACGGGTGCTCCCACAAGCCCTCCGCAGCCAGCCTCGGCAACACCCCCTCCCCAAACCAGTACGCCTCCTCCAGATGCGGATACCCGGAGAAAATGAACTCCTCAATACCAAGCGCCGCGTACTCCTTGATCCGCTCGGCCACCTCCTCATGGCTACCGACCAGCGCGGTCCCCGCTCCCCCACGGACCAGCCCGATCCCGGCCCACAGGTTCGGGTAGATCTCCAACCCGTCCCGGCTCCCACCCGCGTGCAGCGCCAGCATCCGCTGCTGCCCCTCCGACTCACTCCGCGCCAGCCCCGCCTGCACGGACTTCACGGTCTCCGCGTCGAACCCGGACAGCAGCCGGTTCGCCTCCGCCCAGGCCTGCTCGGAGGTGTCCCGGGTGATGACGTGCAGCCGGATCCCGAACCGCAGCGTCCGCCCCTCCTTCGCCGCCAGCCCCCGGATCCAGGCGATCTTCTGCGCGACCTGCGCCGGCGGCTCGCCCCACGTGAGATACGCGTCGACGTACTTCGCTGCGACCTCTCCGGCGACGGGCGAGGAGCCCCCGAAGTACACCTCGGGCACCGGGTCGGGCACCCTGGCCAGCTTCGCGTCCTCGACCTGGAGGTACTCGCCGGCCAGGTCGACCGTCTTGCCCTCCCACAACCCCCGTACGATCTCCAGGAACTCACCGGTACGGCGGTACCGGGCGTCCTTGTCGAGGAAGTCGCCGTAGGCCCGCTGCTCATGGCTCTCGCCACCGGTGACGACGTTCAGCAGCAACCGCCCGCCCGTCTGGCGCTGAAACGTGGAGGCCATCTGCGCGGCGAGCGTCGGCGAGACGAAGCCGGGCCGGAAGGCGACCAGGAACTTCAGCCGTTCGCTCTGCTGGGCGACCATCGCGGTGGTCAGCCACGCGTCCTCGCACCAGGCGCCGGTAGGGGTGAGCGCCCCCTCGAAGCCGAGATCCTCCGCGGCGCGGGCGATCTGGCTCAGATAGGCGACCGTCGGCGGCCGGTCCCGTCCCGAGACGGTGGCCGGCGTGCCGTGGCCGCCGCCGACGACGTGGCGGCTGTCGCCGTTGGTGGGGAGGAACCAGTGGAAGGTGAGTGACACGTGGGGTCTCCGATCAGGAATGTCCGCGGGAACAGGTCATCAGGGGCGCCCTTCAGAGCAGGCCGTGACGAGGTGGCTTGGTGCCGCTCAGCACGTACCGGCCGATGTGCTGGATCTTCCAGCGGGTCGGGTCGTGCAGGGTGTGGGTGCGGGCGTCGCGCCAATGCCGGTGCAGATTCAGCGAGTTGAGGGCAGAGCGGGTGCCGGACACCTCGAACAACGCGCTCGCCACCTCCACCGCGGCCTGCGCCGCCTGCACCTTCGCCGCGGCCACGGCGATGGACGCCTCGGCCGCCGAGTCATCGGTGAGGTCGGCGCGTGCCGCGTCCACGGTCCGGGCGGCCTCCCGCACCAGTGCCTCGGATGCCCGTACCTGGAGGGCGAGTTCGCCGAAGCGCTGGATCAGCAACGGATCCTCGGCGGCCGTCTCGACGCCGCTCTCGAACCAGGGGCGGCTCTTGGTCCGTACGAACTCCGCCGCCTCGGCCAGCGCTCCCCCGGCGATCCCCGCGTCGATGGCGGCATGCAGCAACTGTGCCACCGCACCGTGCAGTTGCGGACCCTCGAAGGTGAGGTGATGGGGCAGGACCCGGTCGGCCGGTACCTCGACCCCTTCGAGGCGGACGGTGCCGCTGGCGGTCGTACGCTGACCGAGGCCGTCCCAGTCGTCGATCACCGTGAGGCCCGGCGCGTCCCGAGGCACGTACGCGACATGGAGTTTGTCGTCCTCGGCGCGGGCGAGCACCGGGATCCAGTCGGCGAAGAGGGCACCGGTGGAGTAGTGCTTGACGCCGTCGAGGACGTAGGAGCCGTCGGGCTGGGGTTCCAGGCGGGTGCGGATGTCCTGGACGTGCTTGGTGCCCGCCTCCGACTGGGCGTTGCCGAAGCGGCGGCCGGCCAGCAGCTCGGCGAAGAAGAACTTCCTCTGCTCCTCGGTGCCCTGACGGCGGATCACGTTGACGTAGGCGAAGTGGCTCTGCGGGATCTGGGCGAGGCTGCCGTCGGCCGAGCCCAGCAGGCGGAAGACCTCGGCGAGGGTCTGTGCGGTGGCATCCGCTCCGCCGTGCTCGGCGGGGACGGTGACCGCGAGCAGCCCGGACGCGGACAGCCGGTCCAACTCCTCATGCGGCAGCCTGCGTTCGACGTCCCGTGCGGAGGCGCCCGTGCGGAACTCCTCGGCCAGCGACGCGGCGACGGCGAGCGCCTCCGCGTCGTCGGCGATCACATGGGCGGACACGGCGTCAGGGGTGGTCACGGCGCTCAGCTCGCCGCGGCCAGGACCGGCCGGTGGCCCAGGGCGGTGGAGAACTGGTCGACCACCTGGGTGAGGGCCTCGGTCGCGGACTGCGCGACGGTCAGCGATCCGTCCTCGTGCACGGTGATGTCCTTGTCGAGGGTGAACCAGCCCTGCACGATGTGGGCCGCGCCCATGGAGCTGAGGACGGGGCGGAGCGCGTAGTCGATGGCCAGGACGTGGGCGGTGGTGCCGCCGGTCGCGAGCGGCAGCACGGTCTTGCCGGTGAGGGCGTACTGCGGGAGCAGGTCGAGGAGCGCCTTGAGGACGCCCGAGTACGACGCCTTGTAGACCGGGGTGCCGACGACCACGCCGTCGACGCGGGCGAACAGCTCGGTGGCCTCGACGATCGCCGGGTGCTTGAAGTCCGCGCCGAGCAGGGCCTCGGCCGGGATGGTCCGGACGTCGAGCGGGATCACCTCGTGGCCCTGTGCGATCAGGCGCCGGTCGAGGTGGCGCAGCAGCCGGTTGGTGCGGGAGGAGGCGGAAGGGCTGCCGGAGACGGACAGGACGGTGGCCATGCGGTCCTCTTTCGGGGAGGAGGGGCGCCTCCGCGGCGGGAGGCGCCCCTGGGGAAGCGGTCAGGAGTACCAGGTGGGTTCGGGCAGTTCGCCTTCGAGGACCCAGCGGCCGACCTCGCGCCGCTTGTAGGCGACGGGGTCGTGGAGGGTGTGGGTGCGGACGTTGCGCCAGAACCGGTCGAGGCCCTCCGCGGTGGCGGTGGAGCGGGCTCCGGTGACCTCGAAGATGCGGTTCGAGATCTCCAGGGCGACGTCGGTGGCACGGGCCTTGACCGCGGCCACCCGCACCTCGAAGTCGCCGCGGGTCTGCTCGGTGACCGCGTCGGGGTCCTCGTGCAGCTTCTGTCCCTCGGCGGCGACGGCGTCGGCGAGGGCCTCGGCCGCCCAGAGCTTGGCCGTGAGGTCGCCGTAGACGTCGATGACGTACGGCTCGTCGACCGCCCGCTCGTGGCCACCATGGAGCCACGACCGGGACTTGGTACGGGTGTAGGTGGCCGCCGTCTCCAGCGCGCCGCCCGCGATGCCCAGGTAGAAGTTGACGAAGACCAGCTGGATGGTGGGGACGTTGAGGGTGTTGTAGGTGCGCGGCTGGAACTGCTTGTCGACGTAGCCCGCCGCGGAGGCCCACGGGGTGCGCACCCCGTCGAGGATGACGCCGCCGCTCTCGGTGAGCCGCTGGCCGATGTTGTCCCAGTCGTCGAGGAAGGTCAGGCCCTCGCTGTCGGAGGGCACGATCGCGAAGACGTGCTGGTCGGTGCCCTCCAGGACGCCTTCCAGGACGGTGACGTCGGAGACCTTGCTGCCGGTGGAGAAGGACTTGCGGCCGGTGAAGACCAGGTCGTCGCCGTCCTCGGTGACAAGCACGTCCTTGTCGCGGGGATTGACGGCCCCGCCGAAGAACCAGCGGTTCCTGGCCGCCTCCGCCTCGACGTGCTCCCACTGCTCGCGGGTGCCGACCAGGCGGGCGGCCCAGTTCCACAGGTAGTGGTAGCCGAGGAGCTGGCCGACGGAGCCGTCGGCCTTGGCGACCTCGCGGACCACCCGGTACGCCGTGGGCCAGTCCTGACCCGCGCCGCCGTGTTCCGTGGGGCCGAGCAGGGTGACGAGGCCGGAGTCCTTCAGGAGCTGGACCTCGGCGTACGGGGTGGCGCCGGCGCGGTCGCGTGCGGCGGCGTCGGTGGCGAGGACGGCGGCGACCTCGGCGGCGCGGGCGATCCAGTCCCGGGCGGACTGCGGGGCCGGACGGGTCTGCCAGTCGGTGTTCGTGGCGGTGCTCATGCTGATGACCTCTTTCGCGCAGTGCGGTGCGGAAGGTGGGGGTTGGTCAGGCGTGAACGGGGACGGACTCGCCCTCGGTCTCCGGGAGTTGAGCCTCCAGCTCGCGCACGAGAGGCAGCACGCGCTTGCCGAAGTACTCGACCTCCTCGTGGTAGTGGAGGAAGCCGAGGAGGAGCAGGTCGACGCCGAGCTTCTTGTAGGCGACGATCCGCTCGGCGATCTGCTCGGGCGTGCCGATGAGGCCGGTGCGGAAGCCGTCGTTGTACTGAACGAGGTCCTCGAAGCTGGAGTCCTGCCACATGCCCTTGCCGTCCCCGGTGGACTGGCCGGCCTGCTTGACCGCCGCGCCGAAGCCCTCGACGGCCTCGTGGTCGGCCTGCGCGACGATCTCCCGGAGGGTCTCGCGGGCCTCGGCCTCGGTGTCCCGGGCGATGAGGAAGCCGTTGAGTCCGAACTTGGGTGCCGTACGGCCGACTTCGGCGGCGGACCTGCGGACGTCCGCGATCTGCTCGGTGACCCCGTCGAAGTCCTTGCCGTTGGAGAAGTACCAGTCGGAGACCCGGCCGGCCATCTGTCGCGCGGCGGTGGAGTTGCCGCCCTGGAAGATCTCCGGATGCGGGCGCTCGGGGGTGTTGAGGGGCTTGGGCTTGAGGGAGAAGTCGCGCAACCGGTAGAAGTCACCGGCGAGTTCGGTGTGGTCCTCGGTCCAGATCTGGCGCAGGGCCTGGATGAACTCCTCCGAACGGCGGTAGCGCTCGTCGTGCTCCAGCCAGGGCTCGCCGAGGGCAGTGAACTCGCCCTTGAACC
This sequence comes from Streptomyces fulvoviolaceus, assembly GCF_000718165.1. Lineage (GTDB taxonomy): Bacteria > Actinomycetota > Actinomycetes > Streptomycetales > Streptomycetaceae > Streptomyces > Streptomyces fulvoviolaceus. The sequence continues at coordinate 132,746 of NZ_JOEY01000043.1, forward strand.
AGCCCGACACGACGTTCACGGCGAAGCGGCCGTTGGAGAGGTGGTCGGCGGTGGCGCCGAGCTTGGCGAGGACGCCGGGGTGCCACAGGCCGGGGTGGACGGCGGCGATGACCTTCAGGCGCTGGGTGGCGAGGAGCAGGGCGAGGCTGAAGCTGGTCGACTCGTGCTGGTACTCGGCGCCGTAGCTGGCCATGTAGCGGACCTGGCTGAGCGCGTAGTCGAAGCCGTTGTTCTCGGCGAGGACGGCGAGTTCGCGGTTGTAGTCGTATCCCCAGTCGGTGCGCTGTTCGATCTTGCTGGTGACGAGTCCCCCACTGACGTTGGGGACCCAGTAGGCGAATTTGACGGGCGCGGCAGGCATGCGGAACTCCTGTTGCGAAATGTGTTTTCGGGCACGCCGAAACCGACCGGCACGAAAGTCGGTGTGAATTCAGGCGGTGCGGAAAGGGCGCGGCGGATCGGGGCGGGGATCAGGCCGCGGGGCAACAGGAGGCGCTGGAGACGCGCGCGAGGTCGACGTGGCGTCGCCGCGTGAGGTCCAGTCGCATCTTCATGCCATCGATCGTGGCAGCCGACGGCGAGAGGCGTCAAGGAAAACCCGACCGGTCTCGCATCCCGGACCATTGAATTTCACGAACGTGTGACAGGGAAACCCTTGAACCATGCGACAGGAACGCCGCATTGTGCGTGAGTGCGAATAGAGCAGCTGGAATACATAGCGGCGGTCACCCGGCTCGGTTCGCTGCGCCGGGCAGCCGAGGAACTCCGTCTTTCGCAGCCCGCGCTGAGCGAGACCGTGCGCAACCTGGAACGTGAGTTGGGCGTCGATCTGCTGGAACGCAAACGGTCCGGGGCCCGGATGAGTGCCGAGGGCCGGGAGTTGCTGCCGCACATCATCAACGTGCTGGACGCGGTGGACCGGCTGCGCGGCGCGGCAGGAGAGCAGCACCGGACCAGCCGCATGGTGCGGGTCGGCACGGTGAACGCGGCCACGGTACCGCTGCTCATCCCGGCCGTACGGGAGTTCCGTGCCGCCCATCCGGCGACGCAGGTGGAGGTGGTGGGCGCTCAGCAGTCCGAGATCCACCGGGCCCTGCTGGAGGGCGGGTTCGACCTCGGTCTGGTGAACCATCTGGACGGCGACGACCTGCCCGCCGACTTCGAGAGCACCGAACTGCTGCGCGGACGTCCGGTGTTGTGTCTGCGCCCGGACAGTCCGCTCGCCACGCTGCCCGCCGTCACGGTCGACGATGTGCTCGACGGTCCGGAGCCGGTGATCGCGATGCGCTCCGGCTATGTGATGCACCGGTACGCCCACCGGCTGCTGCGGGGCCGCTCCCCCGACTTCTCGTTCTCCACCGACGGCGCCGAAATGGGCAAGCTGATGGTCGCCGAAGGGCTGGGCGCCACGCTCCTGCCCGACTTCAGCGTCATCGGCGATCCCCTGGAGCGACGGGGCGCGATCACCTACCGTCCGATCTCCGACGACTCCACCGAGGTCCTGCTGATGCTCCAGCGCCGCCGCGCCGAGTCCGCGCCCCGGGCGGCGCAGGACCTGTACGAGGCGTTCGTGCGCAGAGCCGGTGAGCTGGGCGGAACGCTTGACTGATGGGCGGAACGCTTGACTGAAGGGTCAGTCCTCGTCGCGGGCGGGCACCACCACGAGGAACGCGTCCGACTGCAGGTCCATCACCACCGTTGCCGGCAACCCCTCGGCTCGGCGCCGGGCCGCGTACTCCTCCGCCGGCCACGATCCGCGCGGAGCCCCCGCAGGAAACCGCTCCAACACCTTCGCGCCCATAGCCGCAGCCACCTCCGGCATCGACCTTCGACTCGACTCGAAGCGAGTCCCCGTACCAAGCGCCTGCCCTGAATCCGCGTCGACATGTGTCCGCGGGCCCGGACGGGCCCTTCGGCGGCCACAGCCGTACCGTCGGCCCCGCTGACCTCTACACATAAAGGCGAAATAAGCGCAGAATGTACGTACGCGGCGCTTACCGCATACCGCGCCAGACGCGGTCAGGCCTGCAAGTCAAAGGAGACGAGAAATGGCCAACGTCTCGCCCACCAGAGGTGACATCACCAGCCACCCTGACGCATCCGAAATGCGGGCACGCTACGCCCGTATGCTCGGCGGTCGCGATGTGGCGCTCGTGGACGGACCGGTGTTCCTCCTCGGTCTGTACTGCGCCGTATCCCCCTGGATACTCCACTACACGACGAGTCAGCCGGCGCTCGTGACGCACAACCTCATCGTCGGCATCGCGATAGGCCTGCTGGCCCTCGGATTCACCCAGACTCCCGAGCGCATGTACGGCCTGAGCTGGGCCTTCTGCGCGGTCGGCGTCTGGATGATCATCGCGCCCTGGGTCGTCGGCGACAGCCCGGACGCCGGTGTCGCACTGAACAACATCATCATCGGCGCCCTCGCAGTGATCCTGGGGCTGATGTGCACCGGTACGGCGGCGAAGAGCGCCCCCAAGCCGTAGGAACACCCCGAAAGGACGACACGTCGGCCGGTCCGCGCCTCGCGGACCGGCCGTTTCACGCCCCGGTCAGCTCGCCGGGACCTCCCACGGCGCCTGTGGCAGCGTGCTGCCGGTCTCCAGGAGGGACTTGAGGTTGGACAGCACCGCCGGCCAGCCGCCGGACACGTCGGAGAGCTCGCCCTCGTCGTTGAGGTCCTCGTGGGTCACGGTGAGGCGGACGATGTCGGCGTGCGGCCGGATGTCGAAGGTGACCCGGGAGTGCCTGTCCTGCCGGCCCTCCTCCTCGGGGGCGGCCCAGGTGGTCACGAGGCGGCTGGGGCGTTCGCTCTCCACGACGGTGCCGACCACGTCGGCGATGCCGGAGCCGTCCGTACGGACGTGTTCCCAGCGTGAGCCGGGCTGCCAGTCCGAGACGTTGCGGTGGCCCCAGTAGGCGGCGGTCAGGTCGGCGTCGGTGAGGGCGTCCCAGACCTTCTCGGGCGTGCTGTGGATATAGGTGACGTACACGAATGCGGGCTTGTCGGTCATGGCTTCCTCGGCTCGTCGCTTCACGGCACCGAGCGCGCTGAGGCGCGGGCGCTCGAACTTGTCGATCCACCGCTCCTGGATCTCGTGGAGCGGGACCGGGTTGAGGTAGTGCAGCTTCTCCCGCCCCCGTCGCACCGTCGCGACCAGGTTGGCGGCCTCCAGGACGGCCAGGTGCTGGGTCACCGACTGCCGCGCCATGTCGATGCGCTCGCACAGTTCCCCGAGGGTCTGGCCGTTGTGCTCGTGCAGCCGGTCAAGCAGCCGTCTGCGCGTCTCGTCGGCCAGCGCCTTGAAGACCTTGTCCATCTCCGAGTCGTCTCCTGATCGCACACTCAACGTTATGCAGGCACTTACCTGCATGTCAAGCCTCGCGGACTCGACACCGCAGCCCGACAAGACCGACCCGGTCGACCCTCTCGGCCACTCAGATGCCTGACGCCTGACGCGGAGCCGTAGAGCCCGGCGATCGTCTCAGTGCAGCAAGGCCCCCAGCTCGCACCGGTGACCGGCGACCCACTCCCCTGCGGCCCGCACCTCGTCGACCGCCCCTTGTCCACGCAGGCCCACCATCGCCGGCTCGCCGCGCGCCGCCCCGGCCTCGATCCCCCTCCAACACCGGTCCTGCCACCACAGGATCGCGTCCAGGAGCCCGTCCCGTCCGTCGAGGCCGTAGGCATCGCAGACGAGCCGGAGCCGCCGAGCCGCCTCCCGTACGTCGGGCACGTCCGGCCCGAGATCCAGGTACTGCCAGCACACGTGGGCGACGTCGTGGATCCGCTCGCCCGGAGCGGCGAGGTCCCAGTCGATGAAGGCCAGCGGCCGCCACTCACCGCCCGCCACCGCGTACACGGTGTTCTTCGGAGCCAGGTCGTTGTGGCACACGACGTCCTGGTAGGCGGCGAGTGGTGTGCCGTGCGTCAAGTCGTGGAACTCCCGGACGAGTTGGGCCACGCGGACGAGGCTCGCGTCGGTACGGGCGGCGGCCCGCTCCCCCGGTGTCACGGCCGCCCGTCCCTCGATGTAGCCGAACGTCTCCCGGCCGCGTCCGTCCGTCCCCAGAAACCGAGGCGCCCCATGCCACCCGGCGCGCTCGAACACCGCGAGCAGTTCCCGTACGAAACCCGACCGCCCCGACGGTGTGCGCCGCACCGTGGCTCCCACCCGGACCACCTCGTTGACCGCACCGCCGCCGAGCACCGACTCCTCCACCTGGCCGCCTCCTCTGGGGCAGGATCAACACATGGACACCAACCGGAGTTTCACCCTGTCGTCACCGCTGCGGCTCGAAGGCCACGGGCTCCGGCTGCGCGAGTGGTCGGACGAGGACCTCGCCGACCTGGTCACGCTCTACGACGATCCCGAGATCGCCCGGTGGACCCCGGTGGCCTCCCCCTTCGACCTCGACGCCGCGCGCGCCTACCTCACGGGCGCGCGGGAGGGACAGGCCCAGGGGCGCAAGGTGCAGCTTGCCATCACCACGGACGGCATCCGCCCCCTCGGCGAAATACTCCTGTTCCGCAGCCAGTCGGACGAACGCGACGCGGAACTCGCGTACGGCGTCGGCGCCGCCCACCGGGGGCGGGGCCTGGCGGCCCGGGCGGTGCGGCTCGCCTCCGGGTACGCCGCGCGGGAACTGCGGCCCCGACGCGTGGTGTTGTGCATCGACGCCGAGAACGCGGCGAGCGAGGCGGTCGCCCGGTCCTGCGGATTCGCCCTCACGGACGACGCACCGGTCCGGCGGGTGTCGAGGGGCCACCCCATCGCCCTGCGGACCTGGAGCCTGAGGCCGTGAAACTCCGTGGCCGGCCGGCGACTCCGACTGGCACGCTGCCCGTATGGATCACGCGGAGGTGCTGCTCATCGGCGGACGGGCCGGGGTCGGCAAGACGACCGTGGGCTGGGAGGTCTCGGCCCGGCTGCGGGCGGCCGCGGTCGCACACGCCGTGATCGACGGGGACTTCATGGGGCAGGTGCATCCGGCGCCCGACGGGGATCCCCACCGGGCCGCCATCGGTGAGCGCAACCTGACGGCCGTGTGGGGGAACTACGCCGAGCTCGGCTACCGGCGCCTCGTCTACACCAACACCGTGAGCGTCCTGGAGGAGGCGACGGGCATGTTCCGGCGGGCGATGGGGGACGCCGTCCGGATCGTACGGGTCCTGCTCACCGCCACCGACGAGACGGTCGAACGGAGGCTGACCGGGCGGGAGCTCGGCTCCGAACTGGAGCAAGAGCTGAGGAACAGTGCCCGCAAGGCGCGGCTCCTGGACGAGCGTGCGCCCGCGGGCACCCTGCGGGTGGTGACCGACGGGCGCACAGTGACCGACATCGCGGCCGAGGCACTGGCCGCCACCGGATGGGCTCCGGCAGGGGTCAGCCGACGTTGAGTGCCGTGTCGTCGATGACGAACGACGTCTGGAGGGTGGATCCCTCCGTACCGGTGAACTTGAGGGTGACGGTCTGGCCGGCATAGCTCGCCAGGCTGAAGCTGCGCTGTGTGTAGCCGCTGGCCGCGTTGAGGTTGGAGTAGGTGGCCAGGGTGCCGAGTACCGTGCCCGAGCTGTTGAGCACCTGCACCTTGAGGGTGTCGTAGGCGGTGCTGGTCGTGGTCTCGGCGGTGTCGATGTGCAGGTAGAAGCTGAGGGCGGCCGTGGTGCAGCCGGACGGGATGGTCACCGACTGGGACAGGGTGTCGGTGTGCGCGGAGCCGTAGCCGTCGAGCCATGCGTAGTAGGAGCCGGTCCGGGCGGACTCGCTGCTGGAGCTGGTGATCACACCGCTGGTCGCGCTCCAGGTGCTGCTGCCCGACTCGAAGCCGTTGTTGCCCAGGAGCTGGGCGGCGGTGCAGGTGCCACCGTCGTCGCCACCCCCGTCGTCGCCACCGTCGTCATCGCTCGCACCGGCCAGCCATTCGGTGGCGTTGAGGGCGAGGGCCGCGTTGGTGGCACCGGAGTCGTTCCAGCCGTCGTAGAGGGTGTTGCCGGACTGGCCGGTGTCGTCGTCGATGGGCGAGCTGTCGCCCCAGAAGGCGACGCGGCCGCTGCCGAAGGTGCTGGTGGCGAAGAAGGCTCCGGTGTTGCCGGAGTAACCGGTGCGGTAGAGCAGGCCCTTGACGTTCGCGTTGTCGGCGGGCTTGAGGGTGGCCGTCGTACCGCTGGCGATCAGGCTCTTGGTGACCGTGCCGAAGGAACCGTGCAGCACCGGGTCGGAGCTGTCGCTGATGGCGCTCGGGTAGTCGGAGGAGATGCTCAGCGAGTCGATGGAGAAGCCGAACGGGTCGGTGGAGTCGACGCTGTTGTTGGTCATCAGGTCGTTGAGGATCTCGACCGCGTCCTCGCCGTCGTTGTTGCGGTCGGCGCCGGTGTGGTCGGAGACCATGAACAGACCGCCGCCGTTCTGGACAAAGGTCATGATCGCCGTCTTCTCGGCGGTGGTGAAGAGGGTGTTGGGTTCCGGCAGGACCAGCGTGTCGAAGTTCGACAGGTCGGTCGTGGACGAGCCGCCGTAGCTGAGGCTGCTGCCCGAGGGCAGCGTCTTCAGGCTGTAGTCGCCGGTCTGCTGCAGGGCGACGCCCCAGGAGGAGATGGCGCCGGTCCAGTCGCTCTCGGAGGAGGGCGAGGAGTCCTCTCCGAGGGGGTCGGGCTGGCTGGTGGAGATGATCCAGTCGGCGTTGCCGGCCGTCTCGGCGTGGGCGTTGTCGAACAGGATGCGGTGCGGGGTGGCCGCGGCGGCCGGGGTGGCGGCGACCTGGACGGCGGTGCCCGTGACGAGGAGGCCGATCCCGGCGAGAACCGCGCTGAGTCTGCGGCGGGGTCTGTGGGGTCTGGTGTGTCCTGGCATCCGGCTTACCTCCGTGAGGGGAAGGGGGAAGGAGCTGTGCGGGGCCGGACCTACGCGCGTAGACAAAGGGCATCTGCGCGCGTAGAACTTCGATCGCACGGACCCGTGCGACCGGTCGATTGAACGGTACATGGCAACCCGAAAGCTGAACAGGCGTACTGCGGACTGTCCCCGTCTCCAGCGGGCAACCGAACCAGTGCGGGGGTCTTGACGAAAAGGGGCGGAGATGGAGATCGACGGCATCATCAGTGCCATCGTGATCGGCATCGTCATCGGCGTGGTGGGCCGGCTCGTGGTCCCGGGACGCCAGCGCATCGGGATCCTGCTGACCATCGTCGTGGGCATCGTGGCCGCGCTGATCGGCTCGGCGATCGCCGGCGCCTTCGACGTGGCCGACACCAAGGGCCTCGACTGGATCGAGTGGCTCATCCAGATCGGCCTCGCCGCTGTCGGCGTGGCGGCGCTGGACCGGTCGAGGGGACGCCGCTGACGTTCGCGGGAACACGACGTCACGGCGGGAGAGAAAGCGGCGCGTCGGGCGACTCCGACGCGCCGCAAATCCCGTTGCGCCCGTCACGGCACGGCGGCTACAACAGGTCCGGCGAAGTCCGCTGCGGTTCGACAGCGCCCCGAAGGGGCGCAGGGAGGGGCGCGGGGAACTGCGCGACCACCCACGAGGACGCCGCAGCGGAACGGCGGCACTTCGCGGCACTTCCGCGGAGCGCTCAGCTTCGACCGCTCACCCCGACTCCCCGTGACGGAGACCCACTTGTCCCTGCACCTCACCCCGCTCGCCGACTCCGAACCCGGCGCCTCGAGCCGCCGCCTCGCCTGGCTGGCCGCCGGGGCCGACGGGGTTCCGCTCGGGTCCGCCTTCCTGCGGTTGTTCACGAAGGAGGGCCAGGAGCACCTCGCCGAGCTGGAGATCGCGGTGCACGGCGCCGAGCGGCGCCAGGGTGTCGGCACGCGGCTGCTGGACGCCGCGGTGGTCGCGGCGCGGGCCGAGCGACGCAGGTCGGTGCTCGCGCAGGCGGTCCAGGGTTCCCCCGCCGACCTGTTCCTGGCCGCGCGGGGATTTCGCGGGGTGCTGGCCCTGACGTATGCCCGGCTCCCGCTGGACGACGCCGATCTCGCGGCGATCGGCGCGCTCGTCGAACGGCCGTATCCGGGCTACCGGTTGACCGAGTGGGCCGGCACCGTGCCGACGGAGCTGGCGCGGTCGTACGCCGACTCGCGGCGGGCCATGGACGACATGCCGATGGAGGGAACCGACTACGGCGCGGTCGTCTGGGACGTGGAGCGCGTGGTCGCCGCGGCCGAGGCGGTCGCGAAGCGCGGGGACCTGCTGCACACCGTGGCCGCCGTGGACACGGCGGACGGCACGGTGGTCGGGTTCTCCGAACTCGTCGTGCCCGGCGACGGGTTGGGCGACGGCCAGCACTACGGCACCGCTGTCCTGCCCGAACACCGCGGCCGGGGCCTGGCCCGCTGGATGAAGGCGGCGTCGATCCGCGGGGCCCGCGAACAGCACCCGGAACTCTCCGGGTTGTGCACCGACACCGCCGACAGCAACGCGCCCATGCTCGCCGTCAACGACGCGCTCGGGTACCTACCGACGCACAAGGCGGTGGAGTACCAGCTCGACCTGTGATCAGTGCGCTGCGGCCCGCAGGGCGGCCAGGCCGTCGCGGCTCGACGCGTACACGGGTGTCCAGCCCAGTTCCCGCTCGGCCTTGGCCGTGGAGACCCGCATGCTCGCCTGCATCATCACGTGCACGTACGACATCGGCCTCACCAGCCAGCGCGGTACGGTCATCGGCTTCGGCACACCGAACTCCTCGGCCACGCACAGGACATGGCCCCGGAAGCCGAGCGGCGTGCGGTCCACGATGTTGTAGGCCTGGCCGGCGCGGCCGTGCTCGACCGCGGCGGCCATCGCGCGGGCCGCGTCGGTGAGCTCGATCCACGGCAGGACGCGCCCGTGGTCGCCGGGGGCGGGCAGCTGCCGCTTGCGCAGCATGTCCACGATGGCCTCGGTGCCGCCAGGGCCGTAGAACAGCCCGTAGCGGAGTGCGATGCCGTCCAACCCCGTTGTGCCGAAGGTGAGTTGCTCCTTGATGCGCATGCCTTCGAGATGCCGTTCCAGCTCCGGGGTGGTGCCGCGCGGGCCGAAGGGGTCGCCCTCGGTGAGCAGCTGGTCGCCGAAGTCGCCGTAGCCGTATCCGAGGACGATCGACTCGGAGATGAAGCGGCTCGCGCCGGTGGCCTGTGCGGCCTCGATGAGGTGGGCGGTGCCGTCGACGCGCAGGGCGTCGGTGGCGTGCATGTCGCGGTGGCGCATCGGCGACTTGCGCAGGGCGGTCGCCGCGTGGATGACGGTGTCGAAGTGCTGTCCGTCGACGGCGCGCAGCAGGGCGTCACGGTCCATGAGGTCGGCTCGGACGCCGTTGCCCTGTCCCCGGCCGAGCCCGGTGACCTTGTGGCCCGCCTCGGTCAGGGCGTGGGTGATGTGTCCGCCGAGGACGCCGCTCGCGCCCGCCAGGAGGATGCTCTGGTTCTTCCGGTTCGTCGTCATGACCATGCGACGGATCGGGCGGTCCCGGATGTGACATCCCGGCGGTGCCGGAAAAATGTGGTGCTACGGCACGTACACATACGGCGTCGTGGTCGTCAGCGGTTCGAAGCCGAGGCGTTCCAGGACGGGGCGGCTCGCGCTCATCGCGTCGACCTGGAGGTAGCGGTATCCGCGATCCACGGCCGCGCGGGCCCGGTGGGCGACCAGGGCGCGGTAGATGCCCTTGCCGCGCCAGCCCTCGACGGTGCCGCCGCCCCACAGGCCGGCGAAGCGTGTGCCGGGCACCATCTCCATGCGGGCCGCGCTCACCGGCACGTCACCGGCGAGCGCGACCACGGCGACGACCGAGTCCGGGTCGTCCGTCAGCCGGGCCAGCAGCTGGTGCCGCAGCCGGGAACTGTCGGTGCCGAACGCCTCCTCGTGCACGTCCGCCACGAGGTCGACGCCCCTCCGGTCGGTGACCGGCAGCAGGCGGATCCCCTCGGGCGGCTCGACGTCCAGGGTCAGGTCGGCGACCTCGGCGATCATCAGCGTCTCCTCGGGCAGGGCGGTGAACCCGGCATCCCTGAGCCGCTGTCCGAGGTCGACGGGCAGGTCGTGCCCGTACAGCTTCCACTCGAACTCGTGCCCGAGCCCGGAGTAGTGGGCGATCTGCTCGGCGATCGCCGCGTCGGCGCCGGCCTCGTCCAAGTCCGACCAGACGACGCCGTTCCAGCCGTGCGCATCGGCGACTTGGCGGACCACACCGCCGACCCGCTCGACGCGGGCACCTGGGCCGTCCGGCTGGGCGCCTTCACGCATGTCCCGGTCGAAGAGCGCGAGTACCCCAACGTGATCCATGTGCCCACTCCATCATCCGCAAGCCCGCGCGGCAATATCGTTTTACGGTTGCCCGGCCTCGGTCCGCACCGCCGCGAGATACGCGCTCAGCCGGTCGCGGTTGCGGGCCAGGCAGTCGATACGGGCCTGGATGCGGTCGACATGAGCCTCCAGGAGGGCGGCCGTCTCGGGCGTCAGGTGTTCGGGAGGCAGCAGGATCTCCTCCGGGCCCGACAGATACGGCAGGATCGCGCGGATCATCTCCGTGGTCAGACCCGAGTCGAGCAGCCCGCGGATCTGCTGGACATCCCGGACCGTCGGCTCGCCGAAGTCGCGATAGCCGTTCTCGGCCCGGTCGGGGTGGAGCAGGTCCTGCTCCTCGTAGTAGCGCAGCAGTCGCGTGGGGACGCCGGTACGGCGGGACAGTTCGCCGATCTTCATGACGCGCTCCGGGTTCGCCCTTGCCTTCACACTGATGTGAAGGTCCGAGCATGGTCCCATGTCCACCACCTCCCTGGCCAAGGGCACAGCCGTGCCCACACCCGCACCGCTGCCCTGGTCCGGGCTGCTCGCCCTGTCCACGGCCGCCTTCACCGCCGTCATGACCGAGCTGCTGCCCGCGGGACTGTTGCCCCGCATGGCACCGGCCCTCGGCGTCTCCGAGGCGCGCGTCGGGTTCCTGGTCACCGGGTACGCGGTGGCCTCGTTCGCCGCCGCGGTCCCGCTCACCGCGTTGCTGCGCGGGCTGCCGCGCCGGCCGGTGCTCGTCGGTGCGCTGCTCGGGTTCGCGCTCAGCAATGCGGTGGTGGCCCTGTCGTCGTCGTACGCCCTGACCTTCGGGGCCCGGCTCGTCGCCGGGTGCATGGGCGGAACGCTGTGGGCGATGCTCGTCGGGTACGCGGCCCGGATGGTGCCGGCCGAGCGGCGCGGGCGGGCGATCGCGATCGTGCTCGCGGGGATCACGCTCGCCCTGTCCCTGGGGGTGCCGGCGGGGACCGCGGTGGCCGGGGCGCTCGGCTGGCGCGCTGCCTTCGGTGTGCTGGCCGGGCTCGCCGTGCTGCTGGCGTTCTGGGTCCGGTGGCGGGTGCCTGGCTTCCCGGGCGAGGCGCCGGGCGCGCGGATGCCGCTGGGGCGGGTGGCCGCGCTGCCGGGGATCCCGGCCGTCCTGTCCGTCACACTGTTCCTGTTGGTGGGGCATCAGGTGATGTACACGTACGTCGCCCCGTTCGCGGCGCATGCGGGGTTCGGTCGTACGGGCCTGGTGCTACTGGTGTTCGGAGCAGCCACGGTCGTCGGGATCTGGCTCACCGGGGTGCTGGTCGACCGGCATCTGCGCACCACCCTGCTCGGCGCGCTCGCCCTGTGCGTCGCCGTGATGCTCGCCCTCGGACTGCACGCAGGGGCTCCTGCCCTGCTGCTCGCCGCCGTGGCCCTGTGGGGCGTCGCCTTCGGCGGTGCCCCGACGCTGATCCAGACGGCGCTGGTCGACGCCTCGGGGCCCGAGCACGCGGACGTGGCGACCTCGTTGCAGACCACCGTGTACAACGCGGGCATCGCCGTGGGTTCGCTCACCGGCGGTGTCGTCCTGGAGAACCTCGGCGCCGGGGCCCTGCCCTGGACCGCGCTTCCGCTGGTCGCCCTCGCCCTCACCGCGGTGACGCTGGGCCGCCGGTACGCCTTCCCGGCCGCGCGCCGACGAACATAGGCTGCCCAGCGAAGATCCACGTCACGAGGAGGGCCGTACGCCATGGCCGTGAAGGACAGCGAACTGCCGTATCTGCGCCGGTGCGTCGCGCTGGCGGCCGAGGCGCTGGAATCCGGGGACGAGCCCTTCGGTTCCGTGCTGGTGGGCGCAGACGGCTCGGTGCTGGGCGAGGACCACAACCGGGTGGCCTCCGGCGACCGCACCCGGCACCCCGAGTTCGAACTGGCGCGCTGGTCCGCGGCCCATCTCACGCCCGAGGAGCGGGCGGCGGCGACCGTGTACACCTCCGGCGAGCACTGCCCGATGTGCGCGGCCGCGCACGCCTGGGTGGGCCTCGGGCGCATCGTGTACGTGGCCTCGTCGGAGCAACTGGCCGAGTGGCTCGGCCAATTGGGCGTTCCGGCGCCGCCGGTCCGGACGCTGCCCGTGCACGAGGTGGCGCCCGGCGTGGTCGTGGAGGGGCCGGTGCCGGAGCTCGTCGACGAGGTGCGTGCGCTGCACCGCCGCTTTCACCAGCGGTAGCTTCCGCGGTCTCGGGATGCAGCCGTCGGCTCCCGGTGCCTACGATCGAAAAGGAACCCGGACCAGGTGGACGGCCCGGTCTCCTCCAGCGGAGGAGGCGCTTGCCCTTGCTTCCGGCTCATCGGCTGATGGTCGCCCACATCACGTTGGCCGCCGTCGCCACCGCCGTGTACATGACGGTCCCCAGCGCGCGCACGCCCCTGTGGGCCGTCATCGGTCTCGCCGGTGTCATCGCCATACTCGCCGGTAGCAGCCTCCACCGACCCGCCCACAGATGGCCCTGGTGGGTCCTCGCCGCCGCGCTGCTCACCTTCATCGCGGGCGACACGTACTACAACGTGATGGAGGAGTACTTCCACGCCTCCAACCCGTTCCCCTCCCCCGCGGACGCCTGTTACCTCGCGACGTATCCGCTCTTCGCGGTCGGGCTTTCCGGCCTCGTCCGCTATCGCTGGGCCGGTCGCGACCTGCCCAGCCTGCTCGACGCGCTGATCTTCACCGCGGGGCTGGCGCTGCCGGTGTGGGTGTACCTGGTGCAGCCGCTCACCGAGGTCGAGGGGCTGACCTGGCAGCAGCGGGCCATCAGCATCGCCTATCCCCTGGGTGACGTGCTGGTCCTGGCCCTGCTGGCCAGGCTGCTGGCGCCGAGCCCGATCGACGGCCACAACCGCTCGGTGCAGCTCCTGGTCGTCGGCACGGTGACACTGCTCGGCTTCGACATCGCGTACGGCATCCTTCAGCTCAACACGCTATGGCAGACGGGCACGCTGCTGGACGCCGGGTGGATCGTCTTCTACACGGCCTGGGGTCTGGCCGCGCTGCACCCCTCGATGGTGCAGCTGACCGCCGCCGTGCCCCAGCGGGGATCCCTCCTCCCACCGCCGCGCCGGCTGCTGTTGCTGGCCGTGGCCACGCTGATCGCCCCCGGGATCCTGCTGTACGAGGGACTGGCCGACGCGCCGCACGACGCGGCCGTGATCGCCGCGTTCTCCGGCGTGCTCTTCCTGCTGGTCATCCTGCGCCTGGCGGGCATGGTCGTGGCCCATCGCAAGGCGGTCGCGCGCGAGCTCGCCCTGCGCCGGGCCGGGGCCTCGCTGGTGTCGGCGGTCCGGCAGCAGGAGGTGGCCAGGTCCTGCGAGGCGGCCGTCGGCATGCTCCTGGGATCCACGGTCGCCCACCGGACCCTGCTGCTCCCGACCGAACAGGCGGCGGCCCTGGTCCCACGCGACACCCGGATGATGCCTCCCGAGGACCTCGGCCCCGACATCGCCGCCCTGCTGGACGGTCTGCCGGCCGTCCTGGTGTGTCCCCTGAACCCGCCCGACCGTCCGGCCCCGGAGGTCCCCGGCGTCCTGCTCGTCGCCGGCCCGGCCGGGGCGCTCAACGAGACGCGGGGCTCGCTGGAGATCCTCGCCTCGCACGCGGGGCTGGCCATGGAACGTGTCGTGCTGCGGCAGGAGGTCGTCCGCCGGGAGAGCGAGGCGTACTTCCGCACCCTGGTCCACAACACCTCCGACGTCATCCTGATCGTCGAGGACGACGACGCGATCCGGTACGCGAGCCCGTCCGCGGCGGCCGTGTTCGGCTCCGCCGACCTGGCCGGCACGTCGCTGCCGGACCTGCTGGATCCCCAGGACCGGCACCGGGCCGCCCGTGAGCTGGCCGCCGTACGGGACAACGGGCCGCGTGCGGCCCACGACCACTGGTGGGTGCGGCACCGGGCCGGCCGGGTCGAGGTGGAGGTGCGGTGCAGCGACTTCCGGGACGAGCGCACCGTGGCCGGGCTGGTCGTCACGCTGCGCGACGTGACCGAGCAGCGCAGGCTGGAGCACGAACTGACCCAGCGGGCCTTCCACGACTCGCTGACCGGTCTGCCCAACCGGACGCTGCTCCTCGAGCGGATCGAACGCGCCCTGCTGCGCGGCCGTCGTGAGTCGTCCCTGACCTGTCTGCTCTTCATCGACCTGGACGACTTCAAGCAGGTCAACGACACGATGGGGCACTCGGCGGGCGACCATCTGCTGATCGCCGCGGGCAACCGGCTGTCCCGGATGCTGCGGCGCACGGACACCGCGGCCCGGCTGGGCGGTGACGAGTTCGCCGTCCTGATGGAGGGGGCGCGGGAGCCGCTCGACGCCGAGCTGCTGGCGGCGCAGGTGGTGCAGACGCTGACCAGGCCGTTCGTGCTCGGCGACGAGTCGGTCAGCGTCTCGGCCAGCGTGGGCGTGGCCACGGCGCGGGACAGCGCGGGCGCCGAGGAGCTGCTGGGGCACGCCGACCTCGCCCTGTACGCGGCGAAGGCGGCGGGCAAGCGGCAGTGGCGGCGCTTCCGGCCCCTGCTGCACGCCCGCATGGTCGAGCGGCACGATCTGCAGAGCCGGCTCGCCCGGGCGGTCGCCGACCAGGACTTCGCACTGCGCTACCAGCCCGTCGTGGACATCACCGCGGGCGAGGTGGTCGGCTTCGAGGCGCTGGTGCGCTGGCCGCACGCCCCGCGCCGGCCCGTGTCGACGGAGCAGTTCATCACCCTGGCCGAGGAGACCGGGCACATCAACACGCTGGGGTCGTGGGTGCTGGAGAACGCGGTCAGCGACATCGTGGGCCTGCAGCACCTGCCCGGACCGGTGAGTCCGCCGTACGTCAGCGTGAACGTGTCCGCCCGCCAGTTCCGGGACACCGGGTTCGTGGACCAGGTCGGCCAGGCGCTGCGGACGCCCGGCCTGGCCCCCGGTTCGCTCCAGCTGGAACTCACCGAGACGGTGCTGCTGCGCCGCGACGCGCAGATCCAGGCGGTGCTGCGCGCCCTCAAGGAGCTGGGCGTGCACATCGCGGTCGACGACTTCGGCACCGGCTTCTCCTCGCTGCGTTATCTGCGGGACTTCCCCATCGACGTGCTGAAGATCGACAAGACGTTCATCGACGGCATCACGCGCGACCCCCGGCAGGTCGCCCTCGTCGAGGGCATCGTCCGGCTCGCCGACACCCTGGGACTGCAGGTGATCGCCGAGGGCATCGAGGATCCCGCGCAGCGCGATCTGCTGGCGGGGATGGGGTGCCGGTTCGGGCAGGGATATCTGTTCGCCCGGCCGATGACGGTGGAGCAGAGCGAGCGGGCGCTACGGCAGGACAGCGGGCGTTTCACGCCGGGCACCGACCTGTCGAACTCACGCCCCGCCCTCCGGACCCCACCCGCGCCGGAACGCCGTACTCCGGGCCGGTCGGACCTGGAACACCTGCGGCGCACCAGCCCGATGAGCGACGCGGTCATCGACGAGGTACGGGGCCGACGCATCCGCAGCCGCGGCCACTGGCTGATCGACTTCGCCTCCTGCAACTACCTCGGTTTCGACTGGGATCCGGAGATCGCCGCCCGTATCGAGCCCGCCGTACAGCGGTGGGGCACGCACCCCAGCTGGTCGCGGCTGCTCGGCAGTCCACGCCTGTACCCCGTGATCGAGGAACGGCTCGCCGCACTCCTCGGCGCGCCGGACACACTGCTGCTGCCGACGCTGACCCTCATCCATGCCTCGGTGATCCCCTTCCTGGCCGACGGAGGGCATGTCTTCGTCGAGGCGAGCGCGCACCGGACGGTGTACGACGGCTGCCTCGTGGCCCGCGGCCAGGGCGCCACCCTGCACCGCTTCCACGCCGAACGGCCCGCCGAACTGGACGCGTTGCTCGCCTCGGTGCCCGCGGCCGCTCCCCGGCTGGTCTGCCTGGACGGTGTGAACAGCATGAGCGGGAACGTCTCGGACCTGCCCACGCTGGCAGCCCTGTGCCGCGAGCGGGGCGCGACACTGTACGTCGACGACGCGCACGGCTTCGGTGTGCTCGGGGAGCGGGGACCCGGCGAGCCGTGTCCGTACGGCGCGCGCGGCAACGGCGTGGTGCGGCACACCGATGAGACGTACGACGGGATCGTGCTCGCCGGCGGTTTCTCCAAGGCGTACTCCTCGCTGCTGGCGTTCCTCGCGCTGCCCACCGACCTGAAGAACCGGCTGAAGACGGCCGCCGCCCCCTATCTGTACTCGGGCCCGTCACCGACCGCGTCCCTGGCCACCGCGCTGGCCGGCCTGGAGGTGAACGACCGCCGCGGCGACGCCCTCCGCGGCGACCTGTACCGCAAGACCGTCCGCGTGCTCGACCATCTCGACGACCTCGACGTGAGCACCCTCAACACCGACCGGCTGCCCATCGTCGAGATCCCCCTGGCCGACCCCGCCGACCTCGACGCGGTCGCCGCGTTCCTGTGGGAGCAGGGCATCTACGTGACGCTGGCCCCGTATCCGCTCGTACCGCACGACCGGGTCGGGTTCCGGGTCCAGATCACGGCGCTCAACTCCGACGACGACATCGACCGGCTCAACCGCACCCTGACCGCGCTGTCCGCGCGTTTCCCGTTGCGGCCGAGGGGGTGACACGACAATGACCACGCACAACGACGACGTGGACTGGGACCGTTGGCCGATCGCGGACTATCTCGCGGAGAACTACCGCGAGTTGCACCGCTCGGACGCCGCGGTCATCGCCCACCACTCCGCGTTCTACCGCCGTTTCGCGCCGGGCGACGTCGCCCGCTCGGTGGAGTTCGGGGCCGGCCCCAATCTCTATCCGCTGATCCTCGCGTCCGCCGCGAGCCGGTCTGTGGACGCCGTGGAAGCGGGGGCCGGCAACGTCGCCTACCTCGAACGGCAGCTCGTCTGCGGACCCGACGCCAGCTGGCTGCCGTTCCACGCCCTGTGCCGACGCCTCAACCCCGCCGTGCCGGCGACCCTGGCCGGGGCCCTGGCGCAGGTGAACGTCGTCCACGCCGACGTCCGGGACCTGGAGCCGGGCGGATACGACCTGGCCTCCATGCACTTCGTGGCCGAGGGTGCCACCGAGGACTTCGCCGAGTTCGCCGACTTCTGCCGGGCTTTCGTCCGCTGCGTGGTGCCGGGCGGGCATCTGGTGGCCGCGTTCATGGAGAACATGCCGACCTATCGCATCGGGCCGGCCTCGCGGTGGCCGGGCTGCCCGGTGGACCCGGAGGTCGTCACCGCGGTCTTCGCGCCGCTCACCCGGGAGTTGGCCGTCACCCGCATCGACGCCGACGCGTCCCTGCCGGACTACGGCGACTCCGGGATGGTGCTGCTCACGGCGGAGGCCCCACCGGTCACGCGCCCGGTGGGGCCTTCCGTCCTCCGTCGCGGAGCGCGCCCTCAGCGCACCGCCCGCGGGCGGTAGCGCCGGTACAGCGCGGCTCCGCCCAGGACCAGCGCCGTGCTGCCGATGACGGCGGGCAGCGTCTGGTCCGTGCCGGTGTGGGCGAGGGCGGCCGCGGTGTCCGGCTGCGGGTGCGGCACTGGCTGCGGGGCCGGATGCCCCTTGGGCGGTGCACTGGGCTTCGCCGGCCGGTCGGGGCCGACAGGCTGGTCCCCCGACGTGTTCACGGACTCGTTGCCGACGGCCGCGTTGCCGACGCCGACCACACTCACGGAGTTGCCGCTGACGTTCACCGGGAGATGGACCGGGAGCTGCACGCCGTTGCCCGAGATCACACCCGGCGAATCCTTTCCGCCGCCCTGGGCCGTGGCGCCGCCGTCCGACGTGGCGCCGCCGGGTGCCGAAGCCCCGTCGCCGACCGAGTCCTCGTTGACACACGTGTTGCCCGCGGCGGGGTTGAGGATCCCCACCACGTTGACGGTGTTCCCGCACACGTTCACCGGAACGTGCACCGGAAGCTGGATGGTGTTGCCGGAGATCACCCCGGGCGAGCCGGCCGTGGCGCCGTCCGCCGCGGAGTCGGCGTACACCGGTGCGGTCACCGCCATCGCCCCGGATACCGCAGCGACGGCGAGCACACCGTTTCGGGTAACCCGTCTCATAGGTTCCCTGCCTTCCAGACATGGACGCGGGCACTCGCCCGCACCGCATAAAACGCAGGCGAACCATCCGAGTTATGGCTTATCGGCCTTTCACCCCATCGAGCGACATGGTCGTCGAACTGGCGGCAAAACCGTCCGATGCGCAACGAGAGGGGCACAGGGTAGGGCAGCTTCCGGGCTCCCGCACGCCCGGAGGCGTGGCCTGCGAGGCCCGCTTATCGTGATCGAGGGCGCCGGTTTCCGGTCCGCGATGGGCGCCCCTGGAGGCATGGATGCTGGCCAAGCTGTCGACGCGGTCCAAGGCCCGGCGCTGCGCGATTTCCGGGGCCATCGGTCTGGCCCTGCTCGGCGCGGGACTGCCGGCCGTGGCGAGGGACGGCTCCGAACCCGGCCTGTCGCGGTTCTACCGGCAGAAGGTCGAGTGGGCGAGGTGCGAGAGCCTGGAGGACGACTTCCAGTGCGGCAAGGTGACCGTCCCCCTCGACTACGCGAAACCCGGGGCGGGCACCCTCGACCTGGCACTCGGCCGCTACAAGGCGACGGGGAAGAAGCGGGGCTCGGTGCTGGTGAACTTCGGCGGGCCCGGCGGCCCGGGCGTGAGTGAACTGGCCGCCGGGGGCAAGGAGTTCATGGAGCTGACCGACGGCTACGACGTGGTCAGCTTCGACCCGCGCGGCGTCGGCAGGTCCTCACCGGTCAGCTGCGGCGACGGCACCGACGAGGCCCTGGACGCCATGGACGAGGAAGCGGACCCCGGCGACGACCCGCGGGCCGTGCTCAAGCAGTTGAAGCAGGCCGCCGACCAGTGCGCCGAGCACTCCGGGCCGGTACTCCCCCATATCGGCACGGTGAACGCCTCGCGCGACCTGGACGTCATACGCCAGGCCCTCGGCGACAAGAAGCTCAACTACCTCGGCTTCTCCTACGGCACCCGGCTCGGCGCGGTCTACGCGGCCCAGTTCCCCAAGAAGGTGGGCCGGTTGGTCCTCGACGGCGTGGACACGCTCACCGAGCCGCTCTCCGAGCAGGGCGTGGCGGGAGCCGCGGGACAGCAGCAGGCACTGGACGACTTCGTGGGCTGGTGCGTGAAGGACATCGCCTGCCCGTTCGGCACCGACGCACGCTCGGCCAGGGAACAGGTCGTACAACTCGTCGACTCGATGGACGAGGACCCCGTACCGACCGCCTTCGGTGAGGCCTTCTCGGGGCAGGACCTCGTGGGAGCCATCGGACAGGCCCTGTACAGCGAGCAGTTGTGGCCCTCGCTGGAGCGGGCGCTGGCCCAGCTGGTGGAGGAGGGCGACACGACGGGCGTCCTGGGCTTCTCCGATGGCGGCTACGCGTTCCGCTCCGACGCCTTCCGCTCCGACGGCGAGACGGACATCCCTCTCGCCGACGAGGAGGACGTTCCGCTCGACAATCTTCCGGCGGCGCTGATGGCGATCAACTGCGCGGACGATCCCGACCGCCCCGACGCCGGCCGCATCGCCAAGGACCTGAACCGGCTGCGGGCCGCCTACGAACAGGCGTCCCCGGTCTTCGGCCGCTACCGGCTCACCGAGTACCTGATGTGCTACGGCCGCCCGAAGGGCACCGACTTCATCCGCGAGAAGGTGCGCGACGTCCCCACCGCGAAGATGCTCCTGGTGGGCACCCGCGGCGACCCGGCGACGCCGTACCGCTGGACCGTGGAGACCGCCGAGCGGCTCGGCGACTCGGCCGTGGTGCTCGACAACAAGGGCGAGGGCCACACCGGTTACGCGTCCTCCAAGTGCGTGCACCGCAAGGTCGACGACTTCCTCCTGTACGGCTCCCTGCCGGCCAGCGGCAGCTCCTGCGGGCCCGAGGACGACTGAGGGTGAGGGTTTTTACGGCTCCCAGTGGGCGAGCCGATGCATGGCAGCCGCGGCCCCGGTGAACCCGTCGTCGCCCAGCACCGCACGCAACTCGGTGTTGAAGCGGTCGATCTCCGGGCGGGCGGCCTGCAGAGCGGCACCCCCCGCCTCGGTCAACTCCAGTACCACGGCCCGGTGTTCGCGTGGGTGCGGCCGCCTGCCGAGGAGGCCGGCCCCGGTGAGCCTGCCGACCAGGCCCGTGACCGCGGATTCGCGCAGGCCGAGGGTGCGGGCGAGTTGCTGCTGGGTGATGCCCGGCTGGTCGTGGACCGCGAACAGGGCGCCGAGCTGGGCGGTGGTGACCCCGGCGGCGGCCAGGCAGCGGCGGTCCGCGGTGGTGCGCAGCCGGTGTGCCGCCCGCTGCAACAGGAAGTAGAGGCGCTGGTCGCCGGGCTCGGACATGGGCCGATGTTGACAGACGGGACGGGCTCGCGCCACTCTCGCTTCACTAGTGAAGTGAGGTGGCTCATGAACCAGGTCCTGGACTTGACCCTCGCCCGGAAGGTCCTCGCGGCGCAGCCCTTCAGTGCATTGGTCGGCGCCCGTCTGACGGCCTTCGGGGAGGGCGAGGCGACTCTCGAACTGGACATCCGCGACGACCTGCTCCAGCAGTACGGCTCCGTGCACGGCGGGGTCCTCGGCTACGCGGTGGACAACGCGCTCTCCTTCGCCGCGGGCTCCGTGGCGGGTTCCGCGGTGACCACCGCCGGTTTCACCGTCGACTTCCTTCGGCCGGCACGGGGCAGGCTGCTGCGCGCCCGCGCCGAGGTCGTGCGGGCCGGTCGCACCCGTGTCGTGTGCCGCTGCGACCTGAGCACCGTCGGCGACGACGGCACGGAGACCCTGTGCGCGGTGGCCCAGGGCGCGATCGCGGTGCTCGAACCCCTGGAACCGTAGGTCCGTACCGTCAGAACTCGACCGGGTCCCGCACGATCGGGCACGTCATGCAGTGCCCGCCTCCCCGGCCACGCCCCAGTTCGGCGCCGACGATGGTGACGACCTCGATGCCGGCCTTGCGCAGCAGCGTGTTGGTCTGGGTGTTGCGGTCGTAGGTGAAGACCACGCCGGGCTCCAGGGCGACGGCGTTGTTGCCGCTGTCCCACTGCTGACGCTCGGAGGCGTACACGTCCCCGCCGGTCGCCACGACCCGCAACTCCGGCAGACCGAGCGCCTTCGCCACGACGTCGACGAAGGGGGTCGTCCCCTCGTCGACGAGTTCGACGCCGGGCGCCTTGTCGGCGGGCCGCAGGGAGAAGGTGTGGACGCCGTCCATGATGGCCGGGTACAGGGTCACCAGGTCGCGGTCGGCGAAGGTGAAGACGGTGTCCAGGTGCATCGCGGAGCGCAACTTGGGCATGCCGGCGACGACGACGTGTTCGGCGGCGCCGTTCGCGAACAGCGCGGCGGCCACCTGGGTGATCGCCTGGCGCGAGGTCCGCTCACTCATGCCCATCAGGACGACGCCGTTGCCCACCGGCATGATGTCGCCGCCCTCGAACGTCGCCTGACCCCAGTCGAGTTCGGGATCGCCCCACCACACGGTGGAGCGCGCGTAGTCGGGGTGGAAGGTGTAGATCGCCTTCATCAGCAGGGTCTCGTCGTGCCGGGCCGGCCAGTACAGCGGGTTGAGGGTGAGGCCGCCGTACAGCCAGCACGTGGTGTCGCGGGTGTACAGGGTGTTGGGCAGCGGCGGCATCAGGTACTCGCGCACGCCGGTCGACTCCCGGGCGAGTCCTACGTAGGCGGAGCGGTACTCCTCCGGCAGATCGGTGGTGGCCAGGCCGCCGATCAGGTAGCGGGCGAGCCGGTCGGGTTCGAGGGACTCGAGATAGGCGCGGGTGGTGTCGATGAGGCCGAGGCCCACCTCGTTGGCGGTGATCTTGCGGTCCAGCAGCCAGTCCCGCGCGCCGGGGACCGCCATCGCCTGCGCGAGCAGATCGTGCAACTCGACGACGTCGACGTCGCGTTCGCGCAGCTTGTTGACGAAGTCGGCGTGGTCGCGCTGGGCGTTCTCCACCCACATGACGTCGTCGAAGAGGAGGTCGTCGGAGTTGGTCGGGGTGAGTCTGCGGTGGGCGAGCCCGGGCGCGCAGACCAGCACCTTGCGCAGCCTGCCGACCTCGGAGTGGACGCCGTACACGGGCCGGCTCGTGGTGTCTTGACTGGTCACGGGTGCACCTTTCCGAATGTCCGAGGAGGTCAGAGGAGGTCAGAGGCTGATCCAGCCCAGCGCCAGGGCGACGATCCCGATGACGGCGCCGGCGATCGAGACGGCGAGGACGACGAACTCCCGCGGGGAGAACGGCCGTCTGCCCTGCTCCCGGCGGGCCATCACGAACAGGACGGTGGCGGGGGCATAGATGATGAGGGAGACGAGGAGGTACTTGAGGCCGGCCGCGTAGATGAGGAACGCGGTGTAGAGGGTGGCGAGAACCGCGACCGTCAGCTCTCGCCGCCTTGCGCCGCCGGCGACCCGCACCGCGAAGCCGGCCGCCAGCAGGAACGGGATCAGTGTCAGCGCACTGGTCAGATCCAGCGCGAAGTTGAAGGCGTCGTCGGAGAACAGCGTGACGACGAGGACGATCTGGCTCAGCAGGGTCGTCATCACCAGCGCGGGCACGGGCACGTCGGCGGCCGTGGCGCGGCCGAGGAAGCGCGGCATGTCCTCGTCCTTCGCGGCGACGAACAGCACCTCGGCTGCCATCAGCGTCCAGGCGAGATAGGCGCCGAGCACGGAGACGATCAGTCCGACGCTGACGAAGACCTTGCCCCAGGTGCCGACCGAGTGCTCCAGCACGCCCGCCATGGAGGGCTGGCGCAGTTCGGCGATCTCGCTCATGGGCATCAGGCCGTACGACACGATCGTCACCGAGGCGAAGATCGCGAAGACGCTCAGGAAGCCGAGGATCGTCGCCCGGCCGACGTCCTCGCGGCGCCGCGCGTGCCGGGAGTAGACGCTGGCGCCCTCGACTCCCAGGAACACGAAGACCGTCGCCAGCATGGTGCCCTTGACCTGCTGGAACAGAGAGCCGGCGTAGTCGGCGCCGCCGAAGTTCTCGGCGAAGACGTGCGGTTTGAGGTAGAAGAGCGCGAGGATCACGAAGACGAGGATCGGCACGATCTTGGCGATCGTGACGATGCGGTTGATCGCCGCCGCTTCTTTCACGCCTCGGCTGATGAGCGCGAAGAACAGCCACAGCCCCACCGAGGAGAGCACCACCGCGAGCACGGTGTCGCCGTCGCCGAGCGCGGGTGCGATCGCGCCGATCGTCGACATGATCAGCACCCAGTACGTCACATTGCCGACGCAGGCACTCGCCCAGTAGCCGAACGCCGCGAAGAAACCCAGGTATTCACCGAAGCCGGCCTTGGCGTACGCGTACACACCGGCGTCGAGGTCGGGGCGGCGCACGGCGAGGTTCTGGAAGACGAAGGCCAGCATCAGCATGCCGGTGCCGGCGACGGCCCAGGCGATGAGCGCCCCGGCCACACCCGTCTCCTGCGCGAACCGGCGCGGCAGCGAGAAGACACCGGCACCGACCATCGAGCCGACGACCATGGTGGTGAGGGTCGGAAGGCTCAACTTCGCGGTGGTACCGGTCACTTGGGCCTCGGCGGTGACGGCCTTCGACATGGCGTCCTCCGACGCGTGGGCGTCCCCCGTCGTGGCGCCGACGATGCGCGAGCGTCGTCGGGCGACCCGAGTGACGCTAACAACGAATTGCCCTGATTGCCCGATCAAGTTGCCCCAAATGCCTGATCGGCGATTCGGTCCTATGGTGCTGTTATGGAGCACGCACTCAGTCCCGCGACCCTCACCGAGCTGCGCCGTCCGCGCACCTATCCCGCGGTGTCCGTGCTGACGCCCACGCACCGCCGCGAACCCGAGAACGCCCAGGATCCGGTCCGGCTGCGCAATGTGGTGGCCGAGGCCAAGAAGCAGCTGGAGGCCGATCCCGCGGTTCCCCGGGAGCGGCGTATCGACGTGTCCCGGCAGCTCGACCAGGCACTCGCCGAGGTCGATCTGGCGCACGTCGAGGACGGCCTGGTGATCTTCGCCGCCCCGGGCGAGCACCAGGTGTGGTCACTCGCCCGTGAAGTGCCCGAACGCGTGGTCCTGTCGGACACGTTCCTGACCCGCAACCTCGTCTCCGCGCAGGCCTCCGAGCGGCCGTTCTGGGTGCTCTCGGTCTCCACGGACCGGGCCACGCTGTGGAACGGCGGCATCGACCGGGTCACCGAGCACCGTGCCGTCGGCTTCCCGCTGACGAGGACGCGCGAGAACTTCGACGCCGAGCGCCAGGAGCGGATCGGCGATCTGCCGAGCACCTTCCGCGACGAAGGCACCCGTCGTTTCCTGCGCGACGCCGACACCGCGCTGGGCAGGATCCTGCGCGAGGACCCTCGCCCGCTCTACATCACCGGTGAGACCGCGGCACTGTCCGCGCTGGACGAGGTCGGCAGCGTCACCAAGGACGCGGTGCACATCCCGCACGGCGGTCTCGCGCACGGCACCCCGGACGCCGTGTGGCAGGCCGTGCGACCACTGGTCGCCGCCGAGGCCCGCAAGAACACCGACGCCGTGGCACGGGAACTCGAGTCGGCCCGTGGACGCCGGGCGTTCGCGGCCGGTGTCGACGAGGTCTGGCAGAACGCCCGCGACGGACGCGTACGGCTGCTGGCCGTCGAGGAGAACTACCGGGTCACGGTGCGCGACGACGCCGGCGACCATCTCGTCCCGGCCGACAGCAGCGACCTCGACGCCCGCGAGGACATCGTGGACGAGATCGTCGAGCAGTGCCTGGAGACCGGCGCCGACGTCCGCTTCGTGCCGGACGGCACACTGGGCGGGGCCGACGGGATCGCGGGGGTACTGCGGTACTGAGACCGCGACACGCTCAGACACTCCCGAAGAGGGAGCTCAGCCCCTGCTCGACGGCAGCGCCCAGGTCCTCCTGCCCGGCGCCCACCACCGCGTACGTCCGCAGCAGGAAGCGGCGCAGGGCGGCGGTGTCGAACCGGAGCAGGGCGAGGCCGTACGGGGAGTGGAACTCCACGACCGTGACGCTGCGGCCGCACGGCCAGATGTGCACGTCACCGCTGCCGGCCGGCCCGGCCAGCCCCTCCGCCAGCAGGGCCCGGGCGAAGGTCCAGGTGACCCCCTCGCCGTCCAGGGAGACCTCGGGCGGGAAGCCGATACACACGGCCAGGGGGTCGGCGGCGGTGTAGCGCAGGGTCGCGGGAACGGGCAGTTCCCGGTTCTCCGCCGTGATCAGGCGGGCGCGGGCGGGCTGCTCGAGGGTGATGTCCATGCTCGGTCTCCACTGCGGGTGAGAGGTCGGCCGGTTGTTTCCGGTGCTCTTACGACCTCGCAGGTGCCGTTTGCATTACGCCGAACCCCGAAGAAGTTGATGTGACCTGCATCACGCCCAAAAGGTGCATTCTTTATTTAGGGTTGCAAACTTGCCCGAACCCACCGCAGGGGACGGGAGAGTTCCTGCCATGCCCGACAGCCCCGCCGCGCCTGGTCGCCTATGCCCGCTCACTGACCGGTAACCCGTGGGTCGCCGAGGACCTGGTCGCCGAGGCGCACTTCCGGGTCTGGCGCCGGTTGTCCACGGGGCACGAGGTCGACAATGTGCCCGCGTACCTGATGACGACCGCGCGCCACCTCGCGGCGACGGTGGGCAGCAGCGCCGCCCGGGAGACGCCGCAGGACCCCTGGGTCGCCGAGCGTGTCGAGGTCGGTGCGGCGGAGGACGACCCCGCCGAGCACATCTCCTCCGTCGACCTTCTGGTCCGCGTCCTTGGCCAGCTGCCGCAACGCTGGGTGAAGGCGCTGTGGCTCGCGGAGGCGGAGGGGCGGCCGCTGGAGGACGTCGGCCGGAGCATCGGCACCGAGCAGGGCGCCACGGCCGTCCTGCTGCACCGGGCGCGCGAGGGCATGCGCCGGGCCTTCCTGCGATCGCACCCGGGGGTGCCCGGCGATCCCGCCTGCGAGGCGCACTGGGACCGCATGCCCGCGTACGTCCGCGAGGCCTCGACGTCCCGGCGGACGGAGCAGCTCCTCGCCCACGTCGACGGCTGCGACGACTGCCGCGCCCGGCTCGCGGTACTGATGCGTGCCAACGACCGGCTGCCCGCGCTGGTGGGTCCGGCCCTGCCGATCTTCGTCCTGGGCGGAGCGGGCAAGTTCCTGCTCCCGCTCGCGGCGGGGTCCGCCGGTGCGGCCCCGGGCGGGCACGGCGGCGGCTTCCTGCACGCCGTACGTCATGCGGTGACGGTGGCTCGAAGGTGCCCGCGGCCGCGATGACCGCGATCGGTACGACGGTGGCGGGCGCCGCCGTCGCGGCCGGGATCGTCATGAGCGCGAGCGGGTCGTCGTCGGTGCCGCAGCAGAGGGCGATCACGGCCGAGAGCCCGGTGGCCGCTCCGACGTCGGCCGCCGCGTCGGTGGCGCCGCCGAGGACCGGGACACGGGACGCGAAGCCGGGAGAGTCGGGTGACGCCTCTCCCGAGACGGACGTACCGGAAACGGCTCCCGAGGCCACGCCCCGAGCGACCCTCCGCAGGCCACGACTGCCGAGCCCGAGAACACGACACCGCCCACGCAGGCGCCCGAGGCGACACCGACGCCTGCCAGCCCGACACCCACGCCGGCCGCACCTACACCGGTCACCCCAACGCCCGCCACGCCCACGCCCGTTGAACCGAGGCCCACACCGACACCCGTCGAGCCGACGACTCCCGACCCCGTGTGCGTGCCCTGGCACGGCCCGATCCACCTGTGCCAGACTGGCTAGAACACAAGGACGTCGAACACACAACTGAACACCAGGTCGGCCACCCCGACGCCCCGTCAAGTCACGTACACCGTCTACGACTTGACCCATTCGACGACGTACGCCACACGCGCACCCCGATCACTCCGTGAAGCCTTTGGCATATGCCAGAAGCACCACCGTATCGTGTGTTGCCAAATCCCTTACAGCGCGTCGCGGCCTGTGCAACAGTCGTAACGGTCCTTCCGTCCGCCTTGGTCGTACCGTCCCCGCATCGGAGTGCGTCATGCCGTCCCATCTCTCTGCGGACCGCCCCGCCGCCCAGCCGCCCGGACGCGGCTCGGTCGACGCGCTCATCTCGCAGGCGCGGCGGCTCAAGGGCGACGTGGACGCCGTACGGCGGGACGCGCCCAGTGACGGTTCGGACCCGCAGGAGCGGTGGCAGCGCGCGCTGTGCGATCTCGCGCTGCATCAACTCAATGACCTGGACGAGCACTTGGCCCAGCTGCGGGACGGCCCGCCGCCCGCGCCGACGACGTCCGGGCCGGAGCCCGTCGCCCGAACCGCGCCGCCCGCTTCCCGGCGCGGCTCGCTGCTCAGCCGGGTCGGCAGTGCGGAGTGGAACCTGCTGACGGACGAGGCCAGTTGGTCCGGGGAGCTCTACCAGATCCTGGGCCGCGCCCCCGCCGCTCCCCCGCTCACGCTCGACGAACTCCCCTCCCTGGTGCTCGACGAGGACCGCCCCAAGCTGACGACCATGGTCACGGACTGTCTCGTCGACGCGCAGCGCATCGACGGGGAGTTCCGGATCGTGCGCCCGGACGGTTCCGTACGCACCGTGCACATGATGGGCGAGCCCGTGCTCGACGCCGACGGCAGCACCGCCTCGATGTGGGCCGTGCTGCGGGACGTCAGTGAACTGCGCCGCAGTCAGCGGGCGGTGAGCGAGACCCGTGACTCGTTACAACGCCACCAGCAGCGCGCGCAGACCGAGCACCGGCTCGCGGTCGAGCTGCAGGAGGCCGTGCTGCCGCCGTGGCGCGGTTCCCTGCGGCTCCCGCAGCAGGGAACCGAGACCCTGGACCTCGCGGCCCACTACCTCCCCTCCTCGACGAGCGCGCTGATCGGCGGCGACTGGTACGACGCGCTCGAACTGGCCGACGGCGAGACACTGCTCAGCGTCGGCGACCTCACCGGGCACGGCGTCGCGGTGACATCGGGCATGGCGACGCTGCTGGGCGCCGTGCGCGGCATGGCGATGGCGGGCACCCAGCCCGGCCAACTCATGGCCTGGCTCAACCAGTTGCTCGACGCCACCGTCCAGCCGGCCCTCGGCAGCGCCGTGTGCTGCCGCTACCGGCCCGAGACCCGGACCCTGGTCTGGGCGCAGGCCGGACACCCCGCCCCGTTGCTGTTCCGGGGCGGGGCGGGGCGCAGGCTGAACTCACCCGACGGCGTCCTGCTCGGCGCGACCTCCGGTGCCGTCTACGCGCAGGCCGAAGAGACCCTTGAACCGGGCGACCTGCTCCTGCTGCACACCGACGGACTGGTGCCCGGGCGGTGGGGGTCCCCCCGCTCGAGCGAAGCCGAGAGTGAGGCAGGGACAGCGGCCGTGAACCGTCTCCTCGACCTGGCCCCCCGTTTCGCCGAGGCGCGCACCGCACAGGACTGCGTGCGGATGGTCATGGAGGAGTTCGGCGAGGCCGAGCGCAAGGACGACGCCTGCGTGCTCGTCGCCAAGGTGACTGCCTAGAAGGCGACTTGCCTAGTAGGTGACCGCGTAGAGGTGACCGCGAAGGTACGGCAGCACACGCCCCCTGTGCCCGTGCTCACGCCTGTGCGCTGTTGCCTCCCCTTCCCTTCGGCCTGGGCAGTGCCAGCCGGATCTCCTCCCTCAGCTCGTGGATCTTCGGGTAGCTCGAGTACTCCGCGGTGAGCCGGTACATCTGGCGCAGCCGGTCCCAGGTGCGGTGGGAGGAGTTGGATCCCATCGACACCAGGGCGAGGCGTGCGTACCGGTCCGCCTGTTCGGGGTCGTCGGCGATGAAGCAGGCGGAGGCCATCGACAGGAAGTCGAAGATCTTCGACCGCTGCCGTCCGTCGACGCGCAGGGCCAGGGCCTTCTCCGCGTAGTGCTGGGCGTGCGCGGCCGCACCCGGCTCGAACTCCGCCAACGTGCGGTAGGCCAGGGCCTGCATGCCGTACAGATCCTCCTCCTTGAAGGTCTGCATCCAGCTCGGCGGCGGTACGTCGCTCTTGTCGGAGACGAAGAGGTCCTCCGCCTGTCCGAGGGTGCGGCGCATCGCCTGGCCCTTGCCCATCGACGCCTGCGCCCAGGCCTCGATGGTGTAGAGCATCGCCTCGGTGCGCGGCAGCACCTGTTCGCCGGAGCCGGACTGGGCGAGCTTCATCAGGTCGAGTGCGTCGTCGGGCCGGCCGAGGTGCACCATCTGGCGAGCCGCTCGGGAGAGCGCCTCCCCGGCGCGGGGCCGGTCGCCGCCCTCACGGGCCGCGTGGGCGGCGATGACGAAGTACTTCTGGGCCGTGGGTTCGAGGCCGATGTCGTGCGACATCCAGCCCGCGAGGACGGCGAGGTTGGCGGCGACGCCCCACAGGCGCCGCTGGAGATGGTCGGGGTGACGGTAGGCGAGCATGCCGCCCACCTCGTTGAGCTGGCCCACGACTGCCTTGCGCTGCAGCCCGCCGCCGCGGGCCGCGTCCCAGGCCCGGAACACCTCGACCGAGCGCTCCAGCTCCTCGATCTCCTGCGATCCGATGGGGGCGGCCTCGTAACGGTCGAACCCAGCGGGGTCGGCGTGCAGGGGGTCGTCGAACTGGGGGGCATCGGCGGTGAGCGCCGGATCGGTGTGCAGCCAGTCGTGCATGGCGCTGCTTAGTGCGGATCCTGCGGTGAGCGCGACACCCGCACCCACCAAGCCGCGTCGGTTGAGCATGAGGTCCATTCCCGTGAATTCGGTGAGGACCGCGGCGGTCCGTTCGGGCGCCCACGGCACGCCGTCGGGATGTTCCGCACTCCCGCCGCCTGGCCGTTTCCCCGTACGCCCGTGCCGGACCAGACCGAGGTCCTCAATGGTCACGACACGGCCGAGACGCTCGGTGAACAGGGTCGCCAGCACCCGCGGCACCGGATCGCGCGGGATCTCTCCCGTGTCGATCCAACGCCGCACCCGCGAGGTGTCGGTCGAGAGCTGGGGGTGGCCCATGGCCGCCGCCTGCCGGTTGACCAGCCGCGCGAGTTCGCCCTTGGACCAGCCGGCCAGGCCGAACAGGTCCGATAGGCGGGTGTTGGATTGTCCGCTCACGTCAAGCCCCCAGGTACTCGGCTGAGTTGACAGTAGCCCCGTGTCAGTTGCTCCGGGACTATTCGCCAGGCTTCGCCAGGGTGCGCCAGATGGTGTGCCACTGCGCATCTGGTGTCAGGTAGGAACGCGCCACCCCGACCCGGTCGCCGCAGGGACATTCCCCAGGGTGCACCCACGGGGCCGGGCCGGGTAGCGCGACTGCTCTTCGAGCACACGCAAGGCACAGCAGGCACACGAAGGGATCTGTTTCGCCCATGTACGCAGCATCGTCCTCCGTGTCCGCCCCGCCCCGGTCGCTGCACCCCCGCCCGGCGGGCAGCGGCCCCTACCTCGACCCCGCGCGCCCGACGGCCCCCGTGCCAGTTCCTGGCCGGACGCGGCGCGCTCCGGGGCTCGGAACCCAACCGCTCAGCGGGAGACTCGACTTGTCCGGCCCCCAGGGCGCCCAGCTGCGCACGGCGATCGCGTCGGTGCACCGGATCTGCCCGGAGTTCGCCCCGGTGCAGGTTCTGCGCCGCAGCGGGCGCTCCGTGCTCCTGGTCGGCACGACGGGACGCAGCACGGCCGTCGCCAAGTGTTTACTCGACCACTCCCCCGTGTGGGCCGAGCGCATCCGGCACGAAATAGCCGCATACCGCTCGTTCGTCCGGCACCGCCCGCCGGTGCGGGTGCCCCGCCTGATCGCGGCCGACCCGGACAACTGCACCCTGGTCATCGAGCGGATGCCGGGCCGGGTCGCGGCCCTGCACCGGCACCCGGCGGAGGCCCCGCCGCGCGCGGACATCAGGGCGGCACTCGGCGCGATCTGCCGGCTGAACTCCTGGCGGCCGCCGGCCGGCACCTTCGACGCCCCGCTGGACTACGCGACCCGCATCAACCGGTACCACGAGCTGGGGCTGCTCACCGACCGGGACCTGGGCGACCTGCAGAAGCTGCTGCACGGCATCGCGCACTCGGCGGGCCGACAGGGCATGGGCCAGTTCTGCCACGGCGACGCACTGCTGTCGAACATCCTGCTCTCACCAGCCGGTCCAGTGCTGGTGGACTGGGAGCACGCGGGCTGGTACCTCCCCGGGTACGACCTGGCGACGCTGTGGTCGGTCCTCGGCGACGCACCCGTGGCCCGGCGGCAGATCAGCCAGATCGCCCAGTCCGCGGGGCCTGCCTCGCGGGACGCGTTCCTGGTGAACCTGATGCTCGTACTGACCCGTGAGATCCGTACCTACGAGACGGCCGTGCAGCGTTCGATGCACGACACGACCCCGGCGGCACCGGGAGCGGCCCACCCGGGTGCTGCGCCGTCCGGCGAGGAGCAACGGCTGCTGCTGAGGCGGCTGCACGACGACTGCCAGCTGGCCCGACGGGCCGTACGCGCGGCGGTCGGCACTCGCTGACGGGGATGGTGGTCCGCGGTGCGCCCTGGACAGCGGCGCGCCGCGGACCTTCGTATGTCCGGAACCCCGCTCTCCTCGCACTGTGCTCATTGGCCTGAGCCACTGACGCCCCGCAGGCCCGGAAGCCTCCGCCACGAAACTCCCGTAAACCCTGATGGACGGGGGAAAACGCCTTCCCCTGGGCATGATTGACGGATCGTCGGCCAGCCGGTACCACTGACGCACGCCCGGCCCCGCACGGCTCATCTCGCCCGACCGTCCCAGGAGGCTGCATTGCGAGGATCCGTCACCGACCCCAACAGAGCAGCCGGGTACAGCCGGAGGCGAGCGGCAGCGGGAGCGGTGGCCACCGCGGCCCTGCTGCTGCCGCTGCTCGGCGCCGCCCCTTCCGAGAGTGCCGCGCAGTCCTCCGCGGACCGACTCCAGCTGGCGTTCGCCTCCGCGGCCGCCGAGTACCACGTGCCGCAGAGCGTGTTGCTCGGCGTCTCCTATCTGCAGTCCCGCTGGGACGCGCACGCCGGGGCGCCGAGTGTGACCGGCGGCTACGGACCGATGCACCTCACCGACGCCCGCACCGCGCTCGCCGAGACGACGGCGCCGCACCACAGCGAGGGCACGGAGGACGCCCGCGGCGACAGCGCCCGCGCGGCCCTGCTCCCCGAGACGAAGGTGCCGGAGACCACCGAGTTCCCGGCCCGCCTCAAGACCTTGTCCAAGGCGGCCGAGCTGACCGGCCTCCCAGCCGATGACCTGCGCACCGACCCCGTCGCGAACGTGGCCGGCGGCGCCGCGCTGCTGGCCGCCGCCCAGAAGGACCTGGGCGAACCGCCGAGCGCGGATCCGGCGGACTGGTACGGCGCCGTGGCCCGCTTCTCCGGCGCGGACGACAGCGCGACGGCGGCTGCCTACGCGAACGACGTCTACGACGTGATCCGCACCGGTGAGGAGCGCACCACGGACGCCGGGCAGCTGGTCGCGCTGGCCGCGCAACCGGACCTGGCCCCCGACACCGGGCAGCTCGGGCGGACGGGGCTGCGCACCGTGTCGGCCGCCGACACCGAATGCCCGAAGTCGGTGTCCTGCGAGTGGATCCCGGCACCGTACGAGGAGTTCGGGGAGGGCGACTACGGCAACCACGACCTGGGCGACCGCCCGGCCTCGCAGAGCATCAAGTACATCGTCATCCACGACACGGAGGGCGCCTGGGACGGCGTCCTCAACCTGGTCCAGGACCCCACCTATGTGTCGTGGAACTACACCCTGCGCTCCACCGACGGTCACATCGCCCAGCATGTGAAGGCGAAGGACGTGGCCTGGCACGCGGGCAACTGGTACGTCAACGCCAAGTCGATCGGCCTGGAGCACGAGGGCTTCCTGGCCAACCCGGACGCCTGGTACACGGAGGCGATGTACCGCTCCTCGGCCCGGCTGGTGAAGTACCTCTCCCGGAAGTACGACATCCCGCTGGACCGGCAGCACATCCTCGGCCACGACAACGTGCCGGGCCCGACCACCTCGACCATCGGCGGCATGCACACCGACCCCGGCCCCTACTGGGACTGGCGGCACTACTTCGAGCTGCTGGGCCGCCCCTTCAAGGCCACCGCCGGCAAGCACGGCGGCCTGGTGACGATCCGGCCCGACTACACGACGAACCAGCCGGAGTACACGGGCTGCGTCACCAAGGGCGAGCCGTGCGCCGTCCATGGTTCGAGCGAGGTGCGGCTGTACTCCGGTCCCGGCGAGTCGTACCCCCTGATCAAGGACATCGGCCTGGGCACGACCCCGACCACCGGGGTGAACGACATCTCCTCGCGGGTCTCCACCGGCCAGCAGTACGCGGTCTCCCGCCGCGACGGCGACTGGACGGCGATCTGGTACCTGGGTCAGGAGGCCTGGTTCAGGAACCCGAGGAAGGACCCGACGGCGGTGCCCGCGGGGGGCCTGGTGGTGACTCCCAAGGGCGATGTGAAGAGCGTCCCGGTGTACGGGCGCGCGTACCCGGAGGCCTCGGCCTACCCGACGGGAGTCCCGGCACAGGCGGTGTCGCCACTGCCGTACACCCTGCCCGCAGGCCAGAAGTACGTGGTCGGTGATCAGGTGCCGGGCGAGTACTACTACGCGGTCACCTTCACGACGGACTCGCACAAGGTGGTGGTCGGTCAGGATCTGTACTACGAGATCCAGTTCGGTCACCGGGTGGGTTTCGTACGGGCGGCCGACGTGGACGTGGTTCCGTCAGGGGTCTAGCTCGCCTGCGGGCCGGCCGGGGGCTTCCCCCGGCCGGCCCTCGGGTCCACGACACTTCACGGCTCCCAGCTGTAGCGCCGACCGGCGACCGCCTTGAAGGCCGTCTGGCCGCCCTCGAACAGGCTGCTGCGCAGGGTGAGTTCACGGGTCCGTGAGGCCTGGAGCGCGATGCGCGTCGCCCGGCCGGCCGCCCATTCGATGTCGACGGTGGCGCCGCCACGGGCGCGCAGGCCGTGGACCGAGCCCTTCGGCCAGGCGGCGGGGAGGGCGGGCAGGATCTCGATCACGTCGTGCCGGCTCTGCAGGAGCATCTCCACGATGCCGGAGGTGGCACCGAAGTTGCCGTCGAGCTGGAACGGCGGGTGGGTGTCCCAGAGGTTCGGCAGGGTCGAGAGCTTGAGCTGCTCACCGAGCATCAGGTGGGCGTGGTCGCCGTCGTGCAGCCCGGCCCAGAAGTTGATCTTCCAGGCCTTGGACCAGCCGGTGCCACCGTCCCCGCGTGCGGTGAGGGAGACCTTGGCGGCCTCGGCCCACTCGCTGCCGGGCTCGATCTGACGTCCGGGGTGGAGGGCGAACAGGTGGGAGACGTGCCGGTGTTCGTCTTTCGGGTCGTCCACGTCCTCCTTCCATTCCTGGAGTTGACCCCAGGAACCGATGTGCAGACCGGGATCGAGGTTGTCGAGCGCCTCCTCGACCCGACGGCGGAAGTCGGCCGAGTCCCCCAACACCCGGGCCGCTTCGAGGGTGTTGGTGAACAAGTCGTGCACTATCTGCTGCGACATGGCCGCCCCCGCCGTGAAGTCGCCGTGCTCGGGCGAGTAGCTGGGGGTGACGACGAGGGTTCCGTCGCGTGGGTCGGTGCGCAGGTTGTCGAGCCAGAACTCGGCGGCCTCCTTCATCACGGGGTACGCGGTGGTGCGCAGGTAGTCCGTGGAGCCGCCGAACCGGTAGTGCTCGTAGAGCTGTTGGGTGAGCCAGGCCGCCGCCTCGGGGAACCAGAAGGCGGTCGACCAGTCGTGGACGCCGGTGAAGCCGTAGGGGTTGGTCTCGTTGTGCACGACCCAGCCGCGTGAACCGAACATCTCCTGCGCGGTACGGCGGCCCGGGGCGCGCAGGGCCTCGACGAAACGGTCGTACGGCGCCGTCGTCTCGGCGAGGTTCGCGGCCTCGGCGAGCCAGTAGTTCATCTGCAGGTTGATGTTGACGTGGTAGTCGGCGGACCACGGGGGTGTGGTGCTCTGGTTCCAGACGCCCTGGAGGTTCGCGGGCAGGGAGCCCGGGCGCGAGGAGGCGATGAGCAGGTAGCGGCCGTACTGGAAGAAGAGAGCCTCCAGGGCGCGGTCCGCCGCGCTCGTGCCGCCGGCGTAGGCGGACAGCAACCGGTCCGTCGGGACGTCCTCGGGCAGTGACTGTCCGATGTCCAGGGAGACCCGGCGGAAGAGCGCTCGGTGGTCGTGGACGTGCCGGGCAAGCAGAGACTCGTAGCGGTCGCCCGCCTTCGCGATGGTCCGGGTGACGGCGGTGTGCGGGTCCGGGCCCCGGTAGTCGGGGTAGGTGTCGGCGTAGTCCGTGCCGGCGGCCAGGACGAACCACGCGCTGTCGGCCCCGGTCACGGTGATCGTGCCGTCGGCGTTCGATGTCACGGTGCCGCCCTTGCTGCGGACGCGGATCTGCGCTTCGAAGCGCAGGCCGTTGTCGGCCAGCGCGCCGCGGACGGTCAGTGTTCCGTCGGTGGCGGAGGCGGTGAAGTCGGTGCGCGGTGAGCCGTAGCGGAGGGTGAGAGTGACGCTGCCGGGCCGGTCGGCGCTGAAGCGGCCCACGATCACGCCGTCGGGGTGGGAGGCGAAGAACTCCCTTTGGTGTCGCACTTCTTGGCCGGTGTAGCCGACCGAGGCGATCGCTCTGTCGAGGTCGAGGTCGCGGCGGTAGTCGTCCGGAGTCGTTGTCGGGGCGCCGGGCACGTCGAAGTACAGGTCGCCGAAGGTCTGGTGGGCGCCGTAGCCGACACGTGGCTGGCCGAGGCGGGCGGCCACCCCGTCGGGATCGAGCGTGGTCTGCGCGTCGAGGTCGTCCTGGACGGCGGTGATCGCGCCGGGGCGGGGCTCGCGCCAGTTGCCGTGGTCGTAGCCCTGGACGGAGCCGGGGCCGCCGGTCCACAGGGTCTTCTCGTTGAACTGCAGCCGTTCGGAGGCGAGGGTGCCGAACACCATGGCGCCGAGGGCGCCGCTGCCAAGGGGCAGGGCCTCGCGTTCCCAGTCGGCGGCCGGGGTGGAGTACCAGAGCACCGGAGACTCCGGTGATACATCGGATGACTCTGCGGCCGCAGCCTGGGTGGGATCTAACGCGCTCACGCCAAGGGCGAGACCACCGGCGCCGCCGACTGCGGCCTTCAGTGTGCTTCTTCGAGAGATTCGGGAAGACTGATGGGGCTCGTGCGACTCATGCGACATGACCCTTGACGCTAGAGGTCCGATGACCTCGGCGACAAGGGTCATGACAACGCATGCGGGACCTCAGCCCTGCTGGAACAGCTCCGCGGGCAGCGGTTTGAGAAGGGCGTACAGGTCGTCGGTGATCGGACGGTCCCACGCGGCGATGGTCACCAGGACGTTGTCACTGCGGTCGAACTGCACGCAGGAGATCCGGCTCTCGGAGAGCTTGAGGCGGCGCACGATCAGAAGGTTGTCACCCTGCATCACCGGCATGTCCTCGGTGCCGACGACGGTCACCTCCTCCTCGTTCTCCAGCGCGATCAGCAGTTGGGCCACCTCGAAGGGGATCTCGCCCTCGGGGATCTCGCGGGCCGGGGAGCCCTCGGGCAGATTGCCGATGATCATCGCCGGGCCGCGGCCACCGAACAGGTCGTAGCGCAGGAACACGCCCTGGCAGGTGCCGTCGGGAGCGGGCAGCAGCCCCGCGCCCAGATTGCCGGGCCAGTCGCCCGGGTCCATGGCCAGTACGTCGAAGTCGGGCCCGGCGGGAGTGGCACTGCGGCGGCGGAGGAACGACATGCCGCCAATAGTAATGGGCCGCGAGGCTGTCGTGCGGGTGCGGGTGGTGGAGGCTGGTCGCGCCCACGCGGCGGAGCCGCATATCGATACAGCCCCGCACCCCTGAGTTGGCCGGCCCGGCCTTGGCTGTCAGTGACCCAGTGCTGTTCCCAGGCCCGTACGGTCCGTGCCCACCTTTCGGTAGACCCCCGACAGCAGCCGTACCGCCGTCGGCTCGTCGATCCGTAGTTCCTTGGCGATCTCGGCCTCCGTACGGCCCTGGACCGTCAGGTTCGCCGCCGTGCGTTCGCGGGCCGTCAGCGTGTCCGTCTCCGTGCTGTGCAGGCGCCGTGGGCGCAGACCGGCCGCGGCGAGCTCGTCGCGGGTCGCCTCCACCAGGCCGTCGGCCCCACACTGCACGGCCGCGTCGAGCCCCCGGTACAAGTGCTCGGCGGCCTCCGCGGGGCGGCCCGTGCGGCGCAGCTCCGTACCGAGGGCGACCAGGGCCGAGGCGAGCTCGTAGGCGGCCGGTGAGCGCTCCAGGTGGACGACGGACTCCTCCAGCAGCTTCACTCGGGCCGAGCCCGAGGACACCTCGGCGGCGAGGCGCAGTGCCTGGCCGACGGCGGACGGTGCGCCGAACTGCCGGGCACGGGCGACCGCTTCGAGAGCGGTGGCGACGGCGCGCTCGGGGGCGTCGTGGCTTTCGGCGCGGGCGAGGTGGAGCTGCCAGGGGCACCAGGCGGGGTTGCGCATCCCGCGCGGGTCGAGTCGGCGGCCGGCGGCAGCGAGCTCGGCGGCCGCGTCCTTGGGGCGGCCGCGGGCCAGTAACAGCTCGCCGTGCACGGTCTGGGCGTCGGGGAAGACGACGGCGGCCGGGAAGGGGGCCTCGAAGGAGTAGTCGTCGCCGATCTGCGCGGCCTCGGTGACCCGGCCGCGGGCGAGCAGGACCTCGATGAGGATGCCGACGGCGTACCAGTGGGCCGGGGTTCCCGGGCCGACGCGCTCGGCGAGCCTGAGCCCCGCGCGGACGAAGTCCTCGGCCTCGGCGAGCCTGCCCCGGCGGAAGCGGACGTAGGCGAGCAGGGTGTAGGCGAAGGAGAGGTGGGCGCCGCGCCAGCCCTGGCGCTCGAAGTCGGCGATCCCGGCGGCGAACAGTTCCTCGGTGCGGCCGGGCCGGTCGGCGTACGTGAAGGCGAGGGCGACCAGGACGGGCACCTCGAATCCGCGGTCGGGCTCGGCCCAGCCGAGGCCTCCGGCGAGGGCGCGTTCGGCGTGGTGGAGGGCGATGTGGGCGGGTTCGCCGCGCAGTACCGCGTCCCAGGCGCGCAGGCCGATGATGTACCG
Organism: Streptomyces fulvoviolaceus; assembly: GCF_000718165.1. GTDB lineage: Bacteria > Actinomycetota > Actinomycetes > Streptomycetales > Streptomycetaceae > Streptomyces > Streptomyces fulvoviolaceus. The sequence goes on from NZ_JOEY01000043.1 coordinate 171,072, forward strand.
CTCGGTGAGGTCGCGGCCGGAGAGGCGGTCGGCGAGCCTGGTGAGGCGGCGGGAGCGCGAGGGATGGTCGGGTTCGTCGGCGCGGAAGGCATCCCACATGAACTGTTCGGCGACCATGCGCAGCTTGACGCGGGCGTCGCCGGTGACGCGGATCTCGCGGGCCAGGGTGTCCGAGGCTTCGGCGAGACGGTCACTGTGGGCGAGGACCTGGGAGAGCCGGTAGACGACGTGGTGCCTCAACTCGGCGTCCGCGATGGGCTCTTCGAGGGCGGCGCGCAGGTGGTTGACCGTGGTGGCGGGTTCGGTGAGCAGCGAGGCGGAGCCCAGTTCGTACAGGACGGCGGCGCGGTCCTCGGAGGGCGGCGGTTCGCGCAGGGCGCGGGCGAGGTAGCTGCGTGCGGAGTCCGGGGCACCGGCCCGCAGCGTCTCCACGGCGGCGGCGCGCAGCTGCTGTACCACCCAGGGGTCCCCGTCGGGATGGGTCTCCAGGAGGTGCCGGGCGGCCGCGGCGGGGCCCCGTCCGTCGTTGACCACGCACCAGGCTGCCTGGCCGTGCAGGGCGACGCGGACACCGGCCGGGATGGCCCGGTAGACGGCGGTGGCGATGAGCGGGTGCACGAACTCCAGGGACTCGACGCCGGTGAGGATGCGGGCGCCGCGCAGGGCGTCGGCCGCGTCGGCGGCCTCCTCGTGGCCCAGTCCGGCGACGGCGGCGGCGAGCAGCGGATGGATCTCGGTGCCGAGGACGGCGCAGGCCCAGGCGAAGCGCACGGTCGAGGTGCCGAGGCGTTCGAGGCGGGTGACGAGGCCGCTGCCCTTGACGGCGGCGCCGAGATCGCGCAGCAGGTGGGCCGCGGCCTCGGTGGGGGCGACGCCGCGGTCGCGCACCTTGACCGTCAGCTCGACGGCCTCGAACGGGTTGCCCGCGGTGACGGCCCAGCACTCACGGCAGAACGCGTCGTCGGCGTGGGCACCGAGGGTCTCCCGTACGAGACCGGCGACGGCGACGGCGCTGAGCGGCTCCAGGTCGAGCGGGCGTCCGCCGGCCCGCCCGGGCAGTCCCCTGAACGACTCGGCGTGATCGGGGAGTTCGTCGGGCCGGTAGGCGACGACGACCAGCATCGGGAGTTCCTCTGCGCGGGGCGCGAACGCGGCCAGCCAGCCCAGGGATTCGGGGTCTGCCCAGTGGGCGTCGTCGAGAACGAGCACCATCGGGGCGCGCAGTACGGCGAGATGGGTGAGCACCCAGTCGAGCCCGTCGCGCAGGCCCTGTGGGTCGGGCGGGGATCCGTCGGTCGGGGCGCACAGGCCGAGCGCGGGGCCGACGATGCCGTACCAACTGCCCAGCGAGGAACGGAGGTCGACCTCGGCCGCCCCGGCGAACTGTGGCTGCAGGAGCTGCCGGGCGACGTGGAAGGCGACCCGCTGCTCCTGGTCGCCGCCGCGGGCGGACAGGACGGTGCAGCCCCGGGCCGCGGCCCGGCGGCGGACCTCGGCGAGCAGGGTGGTCTTGCCGATGCCGGCGCGGCCGGCGAAGGCGAGCAGGGCTCCGTGCGGGCGGCCGTGCGGTTCGGCCCCGTCCGTGCGCAGGCCGGTGAGCTCTCCCAACGCCTCGTCGACGGCGGCGAGTTCACTCTCCCGTTCGAAGAGAGTCCTGCTGCTGCGTGCACTGCGCTGTGTCATGGCGCACCCCCCGCCCCGGTGGTACGCCCGCGCGGGGAGCGAGCGCGCACCGTGACCTACAGGCACCTCAGCGTACGCCTCACGGGGTGCGCACGAACCGCTTCCACCGTTACTGGCCGAGGCTGTCGGCGGCCTTGTGCCGTTGGTGGTGCCGGGCCACCCGGGCACGGTTGCCGCAGGACGGCTTGCACCACTCCTGCCGCGGGTGCTCCTTTAGGAAGTAGCGCACGCAGCGCGGGGCGTGACAGGCGCGCAGTCGTTGCCGGTCGGGGCTGCCGAGGAAGGCGATCGCCGCCTGCGCGAGGACGGCCGCGAGCTCTCCCGCACCTGCCACCGCCTGCCGGTCCACGACGGGTTCGGCACCGTCGACCCACTGCAGCACCGGGACGGTCGGCGTGCGGGCGGCGGTCCTGTTGAGGCGGTCGACGGCCTCGGGTACGGGCATGAGGCGTGCCGCGTCGGCGGGGCTCGGTTCGCCGGGACGTACCGCGCGGGCGAAAAGGGAGCGAACGGCTGCGCGCAGGTCGCGGACGGCGGCGAGCGTCGCCTCGTCGGCGGCAAAGGCCGTGGTGTCCGGCACGGTGTCGGGGTGGCCCGTGACCCAGGCGGTGAGACCGGCGGGGTCGGTGAGGTCGTCGGCGACGCCTCCGTGTCCGTCGTGCCGGATGGTGAGGGCGAGGTCCAGGGCGAGGTGGGCGTCCCTGCTGATCGAGTCCTGCATGGGGCTAATGATAGGTTCGATCGCATCCATTAGCACTCAAAGGGTCCATGGATGATCTGCGTCAGCTGCTGCGTGACCTCGAGGTGTTCGCGGGCGACATTCCCCAGTTCGATCCCGCCGCGACACCGGACACCCCGTCCGAGCTGTTCTCCGGGTGGCTGCTCGGGGCCTTCGAGGCGGGTGTGCGCGAACCGCACGCCATGACCGTCTCCACGGCCGGTACCGACGGCGACCCGACGGCACGCACCTTGATCCTCAAGAGGGTCGGGCCCGAGGGCTGGCAGTTCGCGTCGGACGGCGGCAGCGTCAAGGCCCGCGACCTGGCCGTGCGGCCGTATGCGGCCCTCACCTTCTACTGGTCGCCGCTGGCCCGGCAGGTCCGGGTGCGCGGCCCGGTCGTCGCGGCGAGTGCCGAGGACAGCGCGGCCGACTTCCTGGCGCGGGGCGTCGGGGCCCGCGCGGAGGCGCTGCTCGGCCGCCAGTCCCGGCCGCTCGCGGATCTCGCCGAGCGCGACACGGCGGTGAAGGAGTCGCTGGCCCGGCTGGAGGCAGAGCCGGATCTGGTGGCCCCGGGCTGGACGCTGCACACCGTACGGCCCGAGTCGGTCGAGTTCTGGCAGGGCGACAAGGAGCGACGGCACACGCGGCTGACGTATCTGCGGGAGGGCGAGGGCTGGCGCAAGCAGCTCTTGTGGCCGTGACGGCCGCTCCCCTTACTCCTCCTGCGGTGCGGGCGGCACCACCGCGACCGGGCTCGCCGCGTGCAGCAGGACGGCCTGGGCGACCGAGCCCATCATGCGGGCGGGTGCCAGCAGGCGTCGTCGGTGTCGGCCGACGACGACCAGGTCGGCGTCCTTCGAGGCCGCGACGAGATGGCCCGCCGCGTCGCCCGGGGCCACGTACGGCTCGGCCCGGACATCGGGGTGCCGGGTGCGGTGCGGGGCGAGGAAGCCCTCGGCGAGGGCGCGGTTCTCGCTCTCGACAGCGTCCTGGTCGATCATCAGCGGGACGAGTTCGCCCGGGACCGCCCAGCTCTGCAGCGGCCACCGGTAGGCGGCGACCACCTGGAGGCGGGCGCCGCGCAGCCCCGCCTCGGTGAAGGCGAAGTCGAGCGTCGCCTCGTCCGGGCTGTCCACCTGCAGGCCGACGACCACCCGGGGGCCGGGCTCGGCCGGTGCCTCACCGTGGACCTCACGTCCGGGGCGGGGCACCACGACGACCGGGCACTCGGCGTCGCGGGCGGCGGCCATGCCGTTGGAGCCGAGCAGCAGACTGGCGAAGCCGCCGCGGCCGCGGGAGCCGAGCACCAGCAGTTGAGCGGTGGAGCCCAGTTCGGGCAGCACGGCAGCCGGGGAGCCTTCCCTGCTCAAGTACTCCGTCAGCGGCCGGTCGACGCGCCCCTCCAGATACCTTCGCACCTGGTCGAGGACCGGATCGTCGTCCGGATCGGGCGGTCCGGCGGCCAGGACCTCGGGCTGGGCCCAGGCGGCGTACTGCCGCACATGGACCACCCGCAGTGGCGCCGCGCGTCTGCGGGCCGCGTCGAAGGCCCAGTCCAGGGCGCACAGGCTGTCGTCCGAACCGTCGACCGCAGCGATCACCGGCAGCGTGCTCATGGGTTCCTCACCTCCGGAATACAACCCTCCCCTTCCTGGGGCCAGCCTCGCTCAGGCATCGGCACCAGGAAGGCGCTCAGGGTCGCGTGTCCGGAAATACGGGAGGAACACCCCCGGGTCGGCCCGGGGTCGGCTCAGGTGAGGTCGAACTCTCCTTCCCGCGCCCCCGACACGAACGCACCCCACTCGGCGGGGGTGAAGATCAGGGAAGGGCTCTCCGGGCGGCCACTGTTGCGCATCGCGATGAACCCCTCGACAAAGGCGATCTGGACATCCCCCAGGCCACGGCTGCTGGAGTGCCATTCGGCGCTGCTGAGGTCCAGCTCGGGCTTGTCCCAGCCCGTGAGCGGCTGCTGCTGGATGGTGGTCTCGGCCACGTCCGTGCTCCTCCCGATTGCGTCGTCCGCGGTCAGCCTAGCGATCGGTTCCTGACGCCAACAGGCCACGTGAGGGGGACCTTTCAGGAGGGGGGCGGCTCGGCCCCCACGAGCCACATCGAGAAGAACTGGGATCCGCCGCCGTAGGCGTGCCCGAGTACCCTCCTGGCCCCCTCCACCTGGTGTTCCCCGGCCTGTCCGCGTGCCTGGAGCGCGGCCTCGGCGAAGCGGATCATGCCGGAGGCGCCGATGGGATTGGTCGACAGGACGCCGCCCGACATGTTGACGGGCAGGTCGCCGTCCAGCTCGGTCACCCCGGCCTCGGTGAGCTTCCAGCCCTCGCCCTCGTCGGCGAAGCCGAGATTCTCCAGCCACATGGGCTCGTACCAGGAGAACGGCACGTACATCTCGACGGCGTCGATCTCCCGGCGCGGGTCGGCGATCCCGGCCTGTCGGTACACGTCGGCGGCGCAGTCCTTGCCGGCCTGGGGCGACACGGCGTCCTTGCCCGCGAAGAGGGTGGGTTCGCTGCGCATCGCGCCGCCGTGCATCCAGGCGGGCGGCCGTGGCGCGCGGGCGGCTCCGGCGCGGTCGGTGAGGACCATCGCGCAGGCGCCGTCCGAGGACGGGCAGGTCTCCGAGTAGCGGATCGGGTCCCACAGCATCGGCGAGGCCTGGACCTTCTCCAGGGTGATGTCGTGCTCGTGGAGGTGCGCGTAGGGGTTCTTCAGCGCGTTGCGCCGGTCCTTGTACGCCACCAGCGAGCCGACCGTGTCGGGCGCGCCGCTGCGCCGCATGTACGCGCGCACGTGCGGGGCGAAGAATCCGCCCGCCCCGGCCAGCAGGGGTTGCTGGAAGGGGATCGGCAGGGACAGACCCCACATGGCGTTGGACTCGGACTGCTTCTCGAAGGCGAGGGTCAGGACGGTGCCGTGCACGCGGGCGGCGACCAGGTTGGCGGCGACCAGCGCGGTGGAGCCGCCGACCGAGCCGGCGGTGTGCACCCGCAGCATGGGCTTGCCCACCGCGCCGAGCGCGTCGGCCAGGTACAGCTCCGGCATCATGACGCCCTCGAAGAAGTCGGGCGCCTTGCCGATGACGACGGCGTCGATGTCGGCCCACATCAACTCGGCGTCGTCGAGGGCCCGTTGGGCGGCTTCGCGCACCAGCCCGGCGATCGACACGTCCCGCCGGGCCGCCACGTGCTTGGTCTGGCCGATGCCTACGACGGCCACGGGCTCCTTGCTCATCGCGGATCCCCTTCGAGTACGGCGACCAGGTTCTGTTGGAGACAGGGGCCGGAGGTGGCGTGGGCGAGGGCCCGGTCGGACTCGGCCCGGTGGATACGGGCGGCGGCCTCGCCGATGCGGATGAGTCCGGCGGCCATCATCGGGTTGGCGGCGAGGGCCCCGCCGGAGGGGTTGACGCGCACGGTGTCGTCGAGCCCCAGTGCCTTGCGCAGGACGACCTCCTGCGAGGTGAACGGCGCGTGCAACTCGGCGGTGTCGACGGGCCGTTCGAAGGCGCCGGCCTTCTCGGCGGCCAGACGCGTGGAGGGCGAGTCGGTCAGGTCGCGGACGCCGAGGCTGTGCGCCTCGATGCGGTGGTCGATGCCGCGGATCCAGGCGGGCCGCGTGCACAGTTCCCGGGCCCGCTCCCCCGCGGCGAGGATCACGGCGGCGGCTCCGTCGCCGATGGGCGGGCAGTCGCCGGTACGGAGGGGCCGTACGAGATAGTCGCCCTGCGGTATTGAACCCCTGAGCTGTGCATGGGAGTTGGCGGTCGCGTCCGCGCGGCTGCGGGACGCCACGGCGGCGAGCTCGGGTTCGTCCGTGTGGCCCGCGTCGATGAGCGCCTGCGCCTGAAGGGCGGCGAGGGCAACGGAGTCGGGCCACAGGGGGGCGACGTAGTACGGGTCGAGCTGGCGCGTCAGTACGTCACGCACGGACCCGGGCGACGACTTGCCGTACGCGTACACCAGAGCGGTGTCGGCATCGCCCGTCAGCAGCTTGGTCCACGCCTCGTACAGCGCCCAGGCGCCGTCCATCTCGACGTGCGACTCGGAGATGGGCGGCCAGGCGCCGACGCCGTCGAGGGCGAGCGTGAAGGAGAAGGCGCGGCCGGCCAGGTAGTCGCTGGAGCCGGAGCAGGTGAAGTCGATGTCGGCGGTCTTCAGGCCGGTCTGGTCCAGCACGTCGTGCAGGACCGGCATGAGCATCTCGACCTCGGAGAGTTCCTCGGTGGTGCGCCGGTGGTCGGTCTGGGCGAAGGCCACGACCGCGATCTCACGCGTCACAACAGCTCCTTGTAGGTGTCGTACTCCGCGTCGGGTTCGCCGGTCGGCCGGTAGTGGTCGGGGAAGCGGGCGCCTTCCGTCCACACCGGCTCGACGCGCAGGCCCATGCGCACCTGGTCGTAGGGGATGCCGCCGATACGGCCGTGCTGGGCGAGGTCGGCGCCGTCGAGGGCGATGTGGGCGTAGACGTAGGGCACCTCGATGTCGAGGTTCTTCGCCTTGATGTTGACGATGCAGAAGGTGGTGACTGTGCCGCGGGGACCCACTTCCACCTGTTCCGATGTGGCGACACCACAGGTGGGGCAGGCACCCCTCGGCGGCACGTACACCTTGCGGCAGGACGGGCAGCGCTCGCCGACGGCCCGGCGCGCGGAGAGGGCGTTGATGTAGGCGGTCTGGGCGCGGCCGGGCGAGTAGGTGTAGTCGAGGCGGGCGGGGGCGACGATGCCGGTGATCGGGGCCTCGAACTCGCCGCTGTGCCCGGTGGGTTCGGCCGGATCACCGTCGTACGGCTCGAAGCAGGCGATGTCCGTGATGGCGCCGGACCGCTCCTCGGCCCAGCGGACGCGGACGCGCATGCCGGTGTGCACGGCGTCGGGGCCTGGGGCATCGAGGGCGTGCAGGAGGGCGGTGTCGGCGCCGTCCATGCGGACCAGGACCCAGGCGAAGGGCGTGTCGAGCGGCTGGCCGCGGCGGGGGGCGTGGTTCCAGGCCCAGGTGGTGACGGTGCCGGTGGGGGCGACCTCGACGAGGTCCCGGATCTCCTCGGCGGTGACGGGGTCGTACTCGACGGGCGGGACGAGGGTGCGGCCGTCGGTCGTCTTCACGCCGAGGACGACGCGTTCACGCAGGCCGGTGAGGAACGCGCTCTGGACGGGGCCGAGGGATCGGGTAAAGGGAAACTCGACGACGAGGGGCGCTTTGAGGACTTCGGGCATCAGGGGCTTGCCTCCTTCGAAGCAGGGGCGGGGCATCGCGCCCCAAAGGGGCGCGGGGCTGTGACATTTGCGGCTCCGCCGCGTGGGCGCGACCAGCCACAGACGGCCAGCAGTCGCCGAACCGCCGCACCAGGCAGAGCGCTACGCGCGCTTGTAGACCGGGGGCCGCTTCTCGGCGAAGGCGCGTGCACCTTCCTTGGCATCGGCGGTGTCGAACACCGGCCACCCCCGCTTGAGTTCGGCCGCGAGTCCATCCGTCTCGGTCATCTCGGCGGTCTCGTACACCGAGGCCTTGACGGCCTCGACGGCCAACGGCCCACACGCGTTGATCTGTTCGGCGATCTCCAGGGCCTTGGCGAGCGCCGTGCCGTCGGGCACGACGTGCCCGATCAGCCCGATGTCGGCGGCTTCCCGCGCGGTGTACGGGCGTCCGGTGAGCAGCATCTCCAGGGCGTGGGTGCGCGGGATCTGGCGCTGGAGGCGGACCGTGGAGCCGCCGATCGGGAACAGGCCGCGCTTCACCTCGAACAGGCCGAAGGTCGCGGACTCGCCGGCGACCCGGATGTCGGTGCCCTGGAGCATCTCGGTGCCGCCCGCGACGCAGTACCCCTCGACGGCGGCGATCACCGGCTTGCGGGGGCGATGGTGGCGCAGCATCGCCTTCCAGTGCAGGTCCGGGTCGGCCTTGAGGCGGTCCCGGTACTGCTCGCCCTCCATCCCTTTCCCTGCAAGGGCCTTGAGGTCCATGCCCGCGCAGAACGAGCCGCCCGCCCCGGTGAAGACGATCGAGCGGACCGAGTCGTCCGCGTCCGCCTCCACCCAGCCGTCGTGGAGACCGACGAGCATCGGCAACGAGAGTGCGTTCTTCGCCTCCGGCCTGTTGAGCGTGAGCACCAGTGTGGCGCCCTCGCGCTGCACGGTGAGGTGTTCCGTCCCACCCATCGCCCATCTCCCCTCTGAAAGAACGAGAACAGGTTGCAGGAGGCGCCGGAGCACTTCAAGAGTTTTCTGACAGGCAGTCAGATTTATTCGCGCGGACCCTTCACAGTTGCGGTGCCCTTTGCTCTGATGACCGGCGAACCGGTGGAGAGTCAGACCGTCCGAGGTGGGTCAGGAGGAGCGGTGGAGTACAACCTTGCCGACCTGTTCGAGTCGGTCGTCGACGTGGTCCCGGACCGCGAGGCGCTCGTGTACATCGACCACCCCGGCACGGGGGCGGAACGCCGGCTGACGTATGCGGAGCTGGACGCCGCGGCCAACCGCATCGGCCACCATCTGCTCAGCAGCGGGATACAGCCCGGCGAGCACGTCGGTCTGCACCTCTACAACGGCGTCGAGTACCTGCAGACGGTGCTGGGCTGCCTGAAGGCGCGGATCGTGCCGGTCAACGTCAACTACCGCTACGTAGAGGACGAGTTGGTGTACCTCTACCGGGACGCCGATCTGGTGGGCCTGGTCTTCGACACGGAGTTCACGGACCGGGTGGCGGCGGCACTGCCGCTCACGGACCGGCTGCGGCACCTGGTGCGGGTCGGGGCGCAGGAGTCCACAACCCTCACGGACGCCACAGCCCTCACGGACGCCACGACCTTCACGGACGCCACAGCCGCCGGGTCCCCGGAGCGGGGGTTCCCGCCACGCTCGGGCGACGACCAGTTCATCATCTACACCGGCGGCACCACCGGCATGCCCAAGGGCGTGATGTGGCGGCAGGAGGACCTGTTCTTCTCGGGGCTCGGCGGCGGCGCGCCGACCGGCGCGCCGGTCAAGAAGCCCGAGGAGCTCGCCGAGCGTGTCGCGGCGGGCGGTGCGGGCATCACCTTCTTCCCCGCTCCCCCGCTGATGCACGGCACCTCCACGCTGACGGCGTTCATCGGCTTCAACTTCGGTCAACGGGTCGTGCTGCACCGCAAGTTCGTGCCCGAGGAAGTGCTGCGGACGATCGAGAAGGAGAAGGTCACCAGCATGTCGCTGGTGGGCGACGCGATGCTGCGGCCGTTGATCGACGCCCTGGAGGGCCCGCTGAAGGGCACCGACATGTCGTCGATGTTCAGCGTGTCCTCGTCGGGGGCCGTCATGTCGGACACCGTGCGCAGGCAGTTTCTCGCGCTCGTGCCCCACATCATGCTGCTCAACAACTTCGGCTCCTCGGAGTCCGGCTTCAACGGTACGGCGACGGACGACGCCGGTCCCGAGCGCGGTTTCCGTGTCCGGGTCAACTCCCGTACCCAGGTGGTCGATCCGGCCGGCCATGAGCCGGTCGCCGTGGGCGAGGTGGGCCGGGTCGCCCAGTGCGGCCATGTGCCGCTCGGCTACTACAACGACCCGCGCAAGACCGCCGAGACCTTCTTCGAGAAGGACGGCGAACGCTGGGTACTGCTCGGCGACATGGCCACCGTCGACGAGGAGGGCGTCGTCACCGTCCTCGGCCGGGGCTCCCAGTGCATCAACACCGGGGGCGAGAAGGTGTACCCGGAGGAGGTCGAGCAGGCGCTGAAGTCCCATCCCGACGTGTACGACGCGCTGGTGGCCGGGGTGCCCGATGTGAAGTGGGGACACCATGTGGCGGCCGTGGTGCAGTTGCGGGAGGGCGCGGCACGGCCGTCCCTGGAGGACGTCCAGACCCACTGCCGGGCTCGGCTCGCGGGGTACAAGATCCCGCGCCAGCTGGTGATCGCTGAGTCCATCCAGCGGTCCCCGAGCGGCAAGGCGGACTACCGGTGGGCGCGGCAGGTGTCGGTGGCGGCGGACGGGTGAATCGGCTGGTTCCGGCCCCGTGCGATTGAACCGAAGGTGACGTGCGGACGTACTGGTGGTGGCAGGCTCGAATACCGGGCCCTGTTTGCCATGCCACCGCTTCGCCGCACGCCATCGCACGACAGCACGGAAGGACCACCGGGTGTCGCTCTTCACTCGCGCTCGTCAGCAGTCGGACTCCACCGAGGACGGGGCGGACGCGGACGCCGGCACCGTCGTGGAGAAACCGGCGGGCGAGGAGACGGCCGAGGACGTCGCCGAGGAGACCGGCCCCACCGAGAAGTCCGGCTGGTTCGGCTGGCGCCGTCGCTACCCCCGTACGGCACGCGGTGTGAACGTGGGGACGCACGTCCTGGCCGGTGTGCTGGTGCTCGCCGTACTGCTCCTGCCCACCCGGATCGACCGGATGACGTTCCAGTCGTTCCTCCGCATCCCCGCCGAAGCAATCCTGCTGGCGGGCCTGCTGCTCGCGCTGCCGGCGAAGCCACGGCGGATCGCGGCCGTCGTCTCGGGGGTGTTCCTCGGACTGTTCACCGTCCTGAAGTTCCTCGACATCGGCTTCTGGCAGTTCCTGGCCCGGCCGTTCGACCTGGTCTTCGACTGGATTCTGCTGGACGACGCCACGGAGTACCTCAGGGAGTCGTTCGGCCGATCGGGGCAGGTGCTCGCGGTGACCGGGGTGATCGTCCTGCTCCTCGTCGTGCTCACGCTGAGCATCCTCGCCGTGGTGCGGCTGACGAACGTCATGTCGCGGCACCGATCCGTGGCCGTCAACACCACCCTCGTCCTCGGCACCGTATGGATCACCTGCTTCACCACAGGCGTGCAGTTCAGCGGTGTCACGGTCGCCACCAAGGGCAACACCACGTACCTCGCCAACCGTGTGGAGGCAGTGCGCAACGGCCTGGGGGACGCCAAGGTCTTCAAGAAGCAGGCCACGGTCGACGCCTTCGCCGACACCCCGCCCGACCAGCTGCTGACCGGACTGCAGGGCAAGGACGTCCTGTTCACCTTCGTCGAGAGCTACGGCCGTGTCGCGATCGACGACCCGGCGATGGCGCCGGAGATCGACGCGACGCTCAAGGAAGGCAATGGCCGGCTCAAGGCGGCCGGATTCGAGTCGCGGAGCGGCTGGCTCAGGTCACCGGTGGCGGGCGCCGGCAGCTGGCTCGCCCACTCGACGTTCCTGTCCGGCCTGTGGGTCAAGAACCAGCAGCGGTACCGGACCCTGACCGGCGGCGAACGCGCGACCCTCACCAGCTACTTCCAGAAGACCGGTGACTGGCGCACGGTCGGCATCGTCCCGGGTGTGCGGAAGAGCTGGCCCGAGGGCAAGTACTTCGGCCTCGACCACATCTACGACTCCGAGCACCTCGGCTACCAGGGCCCCTACTTCAGCTGGACGCCCGTGCCCGACCAGTTCAGCCTGGAGGCCTTCGAGAAGCTGGAGCACGGCAAGAAGAACCGTGACCCGATCATGGCCGAGATCATCCTCGCCTCCAGCCACCAGCCCTGGTCGCCCATCGCCCACATGATCGACTGGGAGGACCTCGGCGACGGCTCCGTCTTCGAGCAGATCAAGAAGGAGGGCACGAACCCCTCGGAGGTCTGGAAGAGCGGGAAGAGCGTGCGCACCGAGTACCGGAAGGCCGTCCAGTACTCCCTGGACAGCCTGACCGAGTGGGTCCAGCGCTACGGCGACGACAACACGGTCCTCGTGTTCCTCGGCGACCACCAGCCCGTCCCGACCGTCACCTCCGGCAGCACCAACAAGGACGTGCCGATCACCATCGTCGCCCGCGACCCGAAGGTCCTGGACAGGATCTCCGACTGGGGCTGGACCGAGGGCCTCAAGCCCGCCGCGAACGGACCGGTATGGGGCATGGACAAGTTCCGGGACCGCTTCATGACGGCGTACGCGAAGTGACGTCCGGCTCCGTCGGCAGCACGTCTCGCTGTTCGAGGAACGCCACGATCCGCCGTACGAACCACTCCGGATCGTCCAGCCAGGGGTTGGGAACTACTGGGGTCTGACTGGGTGGGAGTGCGTTCTGGCGTGTGTGAGTGAGCGTGGAGGGTCCCGGCGGGCGGCTGGGTGCTGTCGTCCCGGGAGGGGAATCGGGGTTCGTTCGTCGAATGTGTGACCTTTCCGTGTGGTGTTCGTTCGTTGGGTGTGATGAGCGGGTTATTCGAGGGGCTGTATGGGGGGGTGTGGGGTGGGTGGGTTGAGGGAGCTTGCGGCGTCGTTCGTCGTGCCCGGCCCCTCGGGCGTGGCAATCCGGACCCGGCTCAAGCAGCTCTCGCCCGCCGACGAGAAGGTCCTCGCCCTGGTCGGCGCGCACCTCGGCTCGCTGGCCTCCCGGGACTTGAAGGTGCGCTGCGCGGAGGGCCTGGAGCATTCCGCGCAGACGTGGGCGGCGCGTAAGCGGGGCCTGACGCCGGTGTCGTCGTCCCGGTGGGCGGGGTCGATCACCAAGGCCACGCATGATCAGTGGGCGCTGGCCCGCCGCTGTCAGCTCGCCCACCTCCGGTCTCTTGAGGCGGGGATCCGGACGATCGCGGACCGGCTGGCGCTGCCGGTCGGCGCAACAGGCTCGAAGCGGGCGTCGGGTGGCTACCGCAGCCGGCGGGAGTGGCATGCCAAGGCCCGCCGCCTGCAGGTGCTGGAGGACCGGCTGGAGCGTGAGCGGGCCGACCGGGAGGCCGGGACCGTG
>NZ_JOEY01000044.1 GCF_000718165.1 Streptomyces fulvoviolaceus
GACGACAGCACCCAGCCGCCCGCCGGGACCCTCCACGCTCACCCACACATGCCAGAACACACTCCCACCCAGCCACACCCCAGCAGTTCTCCACCCCCTGGCCATGGCCATCGGCAATCGCCACACGGCCCGGCGGCACCATCATCCACTCCGACCACGGCATGCAGTTCGGCTCCTGGGCTGTCACCGAACGTGCCCGGTCCTCCGGTTTGCTGCCCTCGATGGGATCGGTCGAGGACTGTGCGGACAACGAGATGATGAAATCGTTCTGGGCCCGCGTTCAGATGGGACTGCTCGACCACGGACGGAGCGCACCGGCCTGGAGCTGTCCCCCCCCCTGTTTGAGTGCCTCGCCCGATCCCCAACGCCACACCTGTCCGCGCAAACTGCTCAGCTCTAGCAACTGACGCGTCCTGGACAGCAGTCATTCCGTCCCTCAACAAGCCCCTGAGCCGCCGCTCCGCGAGCGAGCATGGTGGTCTGACGCATAGCCGTGCCCCGAACTATGTTGTCCCACCACATGTGCGCCTGACCTGCGTGTTTCTACGGTGTGCCGACACGTACCCGTCCCCACCGCACACGAGGAAGTGGCGCACATGGCCTCCGCAGCAACCGCTCCACCGACGCCGAACAACCTGAAGCGCATCGTCGCCGCCAGTCTCATCGGCACCACCATCGAGTGGTACGACTTCTTCCTCTACGGCTCCGCAGCCGCCCTCGTCTTCAACAAGCTGTTCTTCCCGGACTCCGACCCGCTCGTCGGCACACTCCTGTCGTTCCTGACGTACGCCGTCGGATTCGCCGCCCGGCCGCTGGGCGCCCTCGTCTTCGGGCACTACGGCGACCGGCTCGGGCGCAAGAAGCTGCTGGTGCTGAGCCTGCTGCTGATGGGCGGGGCGACCTTCGCGATCGGGCTACTGCCGACGCACGCGACCGTAGGAGCCGCCGCTCCCGTACTGCTGACCGTGCTGCGTCTGGTGCAGGGCTTCGCGCTCGGCGGCGAGTGGGGTGGGGCGGTGCTGCTGGTGTCCGAGCACGGGGACGCGCGGCGGCGCGGCTTCTGGGCCTCGTGGCCGCAGACCGGGGCGCCGGCGGGGCAGTTGCTCGCGACGGGTGTGCTGTCCCTGCTGACGGCCGTCCTGTCGGACACAGCGTTCGTCAACTGGGGCTGGCGGATTCCCTTCCTGCTCTCCGGTGTGCTGGTGATCGTCGGTCTGTGGATACGCCTGTCCGTCGACGAATCGCCCGTGTTCAAGCAGGCGTTGGCGCAGGCGGAGGCCCGCAGGGCGGCCGGCACCTGCGAGGTCGAGAAACTGCCGCTGGTCTCCGTGCTGCGGCACCACTGGCGTGACGTGCTGATCGCGATGGGCGCGCGCATGGCGGAGAACATCAGCTACTACGTCATCACCGCGTTCATCCTCGTCTACGCCACCACGTCGGCCGGTGTCTCCAAGCAGACCGCGCTGAACGCCGTGCTGATCGCGTCGGCCGTGCATTTCGCGGTGATCCCTGGTTGGGGCGCGCTGTCGGACCGCGTCGGCCGCCGTCCCGTGTACCTGCTGGGCGCGGTCGGCATAGGTCTGTGGATGTTCCCGTTCTTCTGGCTCATCGACACCGGCGGCTTCGGCAACCTGATCCTCGCCGTGACCGTCGGGCTGGTGCTGCACGGCGCGATGTACGCACCCCAGGCCGCCTTCTTCTCCGAGATGTTCGCGACCCGGATGCGCTACTCCGGCGCCTCCATCGGCGCCCAGTTCGCCTCGGTCGCGGCGGGCGCGCCCGCACCGCTGATCGCCACCGCGCTGCTGTCCGACTACGGCAGCTCCACCCCGATCGCCCTGTACGTCATCGCCGCGGCCGTCCTCACGGTCGTCGCGGTGGGAGTCGCCAAGGAGACCCGCCACCGCGACCTGGCCGAGGTGGAGCCCGCCGCCGACGCCGAGCCCGCCGCAGCCCGGAAGGCCGACGCGCGTACCGCCTGAGCGACCGCCTGACCGGCCCCCGTACGCCCGCGCGTACGGGGGGTCAGTGCTGCGTCGGGTCAGTGCTGCGCCGGTGCCGACAACAGGTGCAGCCGTAGGGCGAGTTGGATCTCCAGGGCGCGGGCGGGGCTCTGCCAGTCGTCGCCGAGCAGGCGGCCCACGCGCTCCAGGCGCTGGGCGACCGTGTTCACATGGACGTGCAGTTCGTCCTTGGTGCGGGCCGGGCTCATTCCGCAGGCGAAGTACGCGTCGAGGGTGCGCAGCAGATCGGTGCCGCGCCGGTCGTCGTACGCGACGACCTGGCCGATGGTGCGCTCGACGAAGCCCGCGATGTCCCGCTCCCCGGCCAGGAGCAGTCCCAGGAACCCGAAGTCCTCGGCGGCGGCGCCGTTCCCGGAGCGGCCGAGGAGCCGCAGGGCGTCGAGGCAGCGGCGGCCCTCTTCGTAGGCGGCGGCCACCGTGTCGGGGTGGACGGCGAGGTCCTCGACCGGGGCGGAGGCACCGACGGTCACCGCCTCGTGGACGGCGGTGCCGAGCTCCCGTGCGGTTCGGCGGGCCAGGTCGGTGGCGGTGTCGCCGGCGGCGAGGGGCAGCAGCAGGACGGTGCCGCCGTCGCGGGCGGCGGCCAGTCCGTGCCGGGTGGCGGCGAGGTGCGAGGCGGCGGACCACAGGCGCCGACGGGCGGCGGCCTCCTGGTCGGCGTCGGCCGCCGTCCCGTCCAGGCGGGCGGCGAGCACGACATGGGTGGCGTCGAGGTCGGCGTGCAGCCGCGAGGCCCGCTCGCGCAGCAGGCGCGGGTCGCGGTCGCGGGCGTCGAGCAGGTCGTCCAACAGCTCGCCGCGCACGCGCTGTTCGGCCTCGGCGGCGGACCGTCTGGCGAGCAGCAGCAGCGAAGTGACCATCGCTGCGCGTTCCAGGGTGCGTTGGTCGACAGGGTCGAGCCCGGGGTGGCCGCGCAGCACGAGCGCGCCGAGCTGTTCGCCTCCGGCGGCGACCGCGGCGATCCAGTCGTCCTCGTGCCGTACCGCGTGCCCTTCGGTACGGGACACCTCCAGCGCCCCGGCCGGAGCGGCGGCCGCCTCGGCGAACTCGACGGTCCCGTCGAGGATTTCGGAGACAGCGGCCGCCACGTCGTGGACGCCGCCGCCACGCAGCACGAGTTCGGCGAGCCGGTCGTGGACGTCGGAGGCACGCTCGATGACACCGCTGTGGTCGCGGATGATCTCGTTGGCCCGCTCCAGTTCGGTGAGGGCCGAGCGGGTCTCGGCGAGCAGGTTCGCGGTGTCGATGGCGGCCGCGGCCAGCGCGGCGAAGGAGCCGAGCAGCGCGATCTGCTCCCGCTCGAAGACCCGGGCGCGCCGGTCCGCCGCGAAGAGGACCCCGATGACGTGGTGTCCCAGCATCAGGGGCACGCCGAGGATCGCGACCAGGCCCTCGTCCCGGACGCCGGCGTCGATGGCGCGGGTGTGCTGGAAGCGATCGTCCTCGAAGTAGTCGTCGGTGACGTACGGACGGGCCGTCTGGGCGACCAGGCCGCCGAGCCCCTCGCCCATTCCGAGCCGCAGTTGCTGGAAGCGGGCCGCGACCGAGCCCTCGGTGACCCGCATGTAGGTGTCACCGCGCACCGTGTCGTTCAGGCTGAGGTACGCCACGTCCGTGCCCAGCAGTGACCGGGCGCGCTGCACGATGGCCTGCAACACCGCGTCCAGGTCGCGCAGTCCGGCAAGGTCGTGGGCGGTCTCGAAGAGCGCCGACAGCTCGGCCTCCCGCCGGCGCCTGCCCTCCAGCTCCGTGCGTACACGCAGCGCGAGCAGTTTGGCCTGCTCCAGGGCGGCGATCCGCTCGGCCGGCAGTCCCTCGGCGCGGGCGAGCAGCACCGGCTGTTCGTACGTCTCGGCGGCGGCACCCCGGGCCAGCAGCTCGAGGAATGGCACCTCGGCGCTGCTGACGGGGCGCTCGGCGGACTGCACGTGATCGCGGGACATGCTCACAGGATTCCTCATCGCACCGTCACCTCGTCAGCCCTGTGGACAACTCCGCACGCGGCCGGTTCTCAGCCCTTCAGTGCGCCGTCCAGCCCCCGTCGAGCACCAGCGACGTACCGGTCACGAAGGAGGCGTGCGGACTGCACAGGTACGCCACGGCCTCGGCGACCTCCCCCGGCTCGATGAGCCGCTTGACCGCACTGTCCTGCAGCAGCACCTCGGACAGCACGCGCTCCTCGGGGATCCCGTGCGCCCTGGCCTGGTCGGCGATCTGCCGCTCGACCAGTGGGGTGCGCACATAGGCGGGGTTCACACAGTTCGAGGTGACGCCGTGTGGCGCGCCTTCGAGGGCGGCCGTCTTGGACAGTCCCTCCAGGCCGTGTTTGGCGGCCACATAGGCCGACTTGAAGGCGGAGGCGCGCAGACCGTGGACCGAGGACACGTTGACGATCCGCCCCCAGCCCTGCCCGTACATGTGCGGCAGGGCTCCGCGGATCAGCCGGAACGGCGCCTCCAGCATCACGGTGAGCACCGTGTGGAACACGTCGGGCGGGAACTCCTCGATGGGGCGCACCAGTTGGAGCCCGGCGTTGTTGACGAGGACGTCGGTGCCCGCGGCGGCGTGTTCGGCGGCGTCCAGGTCGGTGAGGTCGAGGACGTGCGGCTCGACGGTGCCCGTCAGGCCCCGGGACTCCTCGGCGAGCACCTCCAGCCCCGCGGCGTCGCGGTCGACCGCTCTCACCTTGGCCCCGGCGGCCGCGAGCCGCAGCGCGCAGGCACGGCCGATGCCGCCGGCGGCGCCGGTGACGAGGGCGGTACGGCCGCCGAGGTCGAGTGCGGGGGCGTGGGGTCCCGGAAGGGCGCTGCGAGCGGTCATGCCCCGACCCTAGGCAGCGCCTGTCCGCCACCCCATGTGGTCAGCGCCCATACTTCACTCGGGACTCGTGGGGTCGAACCATGTGGGTGCATCAGACATCGCCATCTTGATCCTCAGCAGACCGAACTCGTTCAGCTGCGGCAGGGCGTCCACCGCGAACCAGCCCACCTCCAGCGACTCGTCGTCGTTGACCCGGGCCTCGCCGCCGACCGCCCGGCACAGCAGCGAGATGTCCATGTACTGGCAGGTGTCGCCGTTGCCGTAGGTGACGGGCTTCAGTGCCTGGACGAGGACGACCCGCTCGACGACGGCCCGCACGCCCGTCTCCTCGTGGATCTCCCGCACGGCACAGGCAGCCGGCTGCTCCCCCGGCTCCGGGATGCCGCCGATCAGCGACCACTTGCCGGTGTCGGAACGGCGGTTGAGCAGCACCCGGCCCGCGTCGTCGAAGACGACCGCGCTGACGCCGGGCAGCCACAGCGGTTCGTGACCGATGGATTCCCGCAGGGTGCGGATGAAATCAGGAGTAGCCATGATCCCGACCCTAACGGGCCGGTTCCACGACTCTCCCGTGCTCCGAGGGACGTACGACCGGCGTACGGCTACGCGTCACCGGCGCGTCGCCCGCGCACTCCGGCGCCGATCGCCCAGCCGAGTGCGCCCGCGGCGACCAGCACCAGAGCGATCTCCGGCAGGATCCCGAGCTTCGTGGCCGGCGTCTCGGACGACCGCAGCGGCACCTTCTGGACCAGTGAGTCGGCCACGAACATGCCGGTCTTCTGCGTGATCTTCCCGTCGGGCATGATGATCGCGCTGACGCCGCTGGTCACCGGCACGGTGACGGTCCGGCTGTGCTCGACGGCGCGGACGCGGGACATGGCGAGCTGCTGGTAGGTCATCTCGCTGCGGTCGAAGGTCGCGTTGTTGCTCGGCACGGAGATCATCTGCGCGCCGTCGGTGACCTCGGAGCGCACGGCCCAGTCGAAGGCGGCCTCGTAGCAGGTGACCAGGCCGACCTTGGCGCCGTCCATGTCGAACACGCCGGGCTTGCTGCCGCGGCTGAAGTCCTGGCTGACCATGGAGGTCCACTGCTTGTTGATCGCGCCGATGAGCGAGCGCAGTGGCAGGTACTCGCCGAACGGCTGGATCTGCCGCTTGTCGTAGGTGTCCGTGGGCCCCTTGACCGGGTCCCACAGGATCTGCTCGTTGTAGAGCTTGCCGTCCCGCTCGACGACGCCGCCGACGGAGATGGGGGCGTCGATCGCCTTGGCCGCCTTGTCGATGACGGCATACGCATCCTCGTAGACGAAGGGGTCGATGTCCGAGGAGTTCTCCGGCCACAGCACGATGTCGGGCTTCGCGACCTTGCCCGCCGCGACCCGGGCGGCCAGCCGCTCGGTCTCGCGCGCGTGGTAGTCGAGCACGGCCCGGCGCTGGGCGTTGAACTCCAGTCCCGCCCGGGGCACGTTGCCCTGGATGACCGCGACCGTCACGGTGCCGTCCTCGGCCTTGTCGCTCACCAGCGTCCGGGCGGCCAGCGCTCCCACCACGGGGACGGCCACGCTCAGCAGGGCGACGGCCGCCGCCGAGCGCCGCACGGCACGGGTACGCCGCCCTTCCACGACCAGGCGCACGACCTCGTACAGACCGAAGCCGCACAGGGCGACCGCGAAGCCGAGGACCGGAGTGCCGCCCACCGCGGCGAGCGGCAGGAAGACGCCGTCGGCCTGTCCGAAGGCGATCTTGCCCCAGGGGAAGCCGCTGAACGGCACACGCGCGCGTGCCGCTTCTCCGGCGATCCACACCGCGGCCGCCCACACCGGCCAGCCGGGCAGCTTGGACACCGCGGCGACACCCACGCCGACCAGCGCGACGAAGATCGCCTCGATCGCGACCAGCGCGAGCCAGGGTCCGGGGCCGACCTCCACGCCGGTCCACACCAGCAGCGGCAGCAGGAAGCCCAGACCGAAGAGGTAGCCGAGACCGAGGCCCGCCTTCCAGCTGCGGCCGCGCAGCACCCAGCCGAAGACGGCGAAGGCCGGAAGGGCCAGCCACCACAGGGTGCGGGGCGGGAAACTGACGTAGAGCAGCACTCCGGAGAGCGCCGCGACGGCGGCCGGGACGAGACGCATGAGCCTGGCGGTCCAGCGCGATGCGGGCGCGGACTGCGGTTCCAGCTGGTCCGAATCGTCCACAGAAGTTGCGGTGACGGTCACTCCGGGAGTGTACGGCGGTTGACCTTGGGGCCGACAGCGCGGTCCAGTCGGTGGCGGTGGGCACGCTCCCGCGGATCCGCCGCGTCGCACTGCGCATCTCAACGCAACTCGTCCACAAATCGCCCATCAGCCGTTACGGTGAGCCAGAGTCTCTGTCGGGGGGACCGGGGTTCGGGGGGCGGGGTGGGTTCCACGGGGGTGACGTCTGCGGCCGGTTCGGAGGACGGCGACAGACGAAACGTTTCTGATGCGATGGGCATGGTGGTGCTCGGGGCCTGTGCCACCTGGTCCCTGATCACCGCGGCCGTGCACGACGGCCGCCCGGAGGGCGTGCTGCTCGCGCTGCTGGCCGTGGCCGCCGGTTATGCCGCCGGCCGGATCTGCGGAGCGCTGCTGCCGGTCGCCGCTCCCTGCGCCGGCGCGCTGACCGGGCTCGGGCTGACGGTGGGCGTCCCCCACCTCGCGCCCGGCCCCGAGTACGTCGCACCGCTGGGTCACGCGGGTGCCACGGCCGCGCTGCTGACGCTGTCCGCCGGTGCCGCGTGCTGCGCGGCCTGGGCCGCGAAGGCCCCGGCGCTGCGGCTCGCGCTGTGTGTACTGGCGGCCGGGATAACGGCGACCGCGGCCGTTCTCGGTTCGACCTCCGGTTTCGTCGCCTGTGTCGCGGTGCTGCTGTGCTCGCTCGCCGCCGGCCGGATGCACCGCCGCGGCGTGGGCATCGCGGGACTGGCCCTGACCGCGGCCTTGGCGACCGGGCTGACCTGGGCGGTGGCCGGCAACGCGGTGCCGGACGGGCTCGCCGCGTCCCTGGAGGGCCAGCTGACGGGGCACCGGATCGACCTGTGGCACGACGCCCTGCACCTGGCGCGCGCGGACGCGGCTCTGGGCGTGGGACCGGGCCGCTTCGGGGAGCTCAGCACAACGGCGTCCCAGTCGCTGCTCCCCGACGGCAAACCGCATTCGGCGCCCCTGCAGCTGGCCGCCGAACAGGGTGTCGTCGGCGTGGTCCTGCTGGCGGCGGCGTTCTGCTGGCTGCTGCACGCACTGTGGCGCTCGTCGCGGCCCACACCGGTCGTCCTCACAGCGGGCGCGGCCCTGACGGTACTGGCGGCGATCGCCGCGGTCGGGAACGCGCTGAGCTTCACCACGGTGTCGGTGGGTGCGGGACTGCTGGCGGGCCTGGCCACGGCACGCCCCCTCGCCGACGAGTCACCGCAGAGGGAGACGGACGTACGCCCGCGCAATGACCGCCTGACTCCGTGAACTCAGCGCACCGGACCTGCGGCGGTGGGCCGCAACCGGTCCCTGATGATGCGTACGGCGGCCTCCGCGTCGTCCACGGTGATCGTGAACGTGTGGCCGTCCCACAGCTGCAGCACCACGCCCTCGCCGCGTCGTACGACGACGGCGGTGCCCTTCTCGGGCCGCCAGCGGTAGCCCCAGCCGCCCCACTGGCGCGGATTGACATGCGCGTCGAACTCGGCGCCGGCGACATGCGACAGGGGGATGCGGCGGCGCGGCACGCCGACGTGGCCGCAGCGCACTTCCAGGGAGTCCGTATCGACCTTCAGGGCGACGTGCACGAACGCGAGGGTGAGGAAGAGGACCAGTAGCCCGGCCGCGATGCAGCCGACGACGGCCATGACGAGCGGGGCGATGCCGGACGTCCACGCCGAGTCGACGGCGAGCTCGATGCCGAGCGCCACGATGGCGGCGCCGCCGAGCGCCAGGAGCCACTGGAACCGGTTGGAGGCACGTCCGGTCCAGACCTCGGGGTGCGAGGCGTGCTCGCCGCGGGGGTGGTCCTTCATGCCTAAGAGATTACTCAGGTTTTGCCGCAGGGATAGCGCGATGCGGAGGGTGACTGGGCCGGGCGGGCGCGCGCCGGACGCGAAACGTCCGCTTTGCCCTCACCCGGCGTACACCGCGGGGTCACCGGGCGGGGGTGACCGCCTGGAGGAGCCGTCCTTCGTCGTAGGCCAGTGCGGGCGCGGGCAGTGCGCCCTCGCGTCCGCTCAGCAGCACCGTGATCGTGCCGTCGGCCGCCGCCCCGGGGGCGGGCTGCTCGCCGAGCCTGCGCAGCGCCTGGGCGGCGACCGCTCCGGCGGAGCCGTGCAGGACGAGCGGCGGACGGCCGGGGCGCTGCACGGCGGCGCGGATGCGCTCGGCGACCAGTTCGTAGTGGGTGCAGCCGAGGACGACGGTCGTCACGTCGTGGGGGGTCAGGGCCGCGGCCGCAGCGACGGCGGCGTCGATCGCGGCCTCGTCCGCGTGTTCCACCGCCTCGGCGAGCCCGTGGCAGGGCACCTCGGTGACCGGCACGCCGTCGGCGAACTCCTCGATGAGCCCGCGTTGGTATGGGCTGCCCGTGGTGGCGGGTGTCGCCCAGATGGCGAAGGGACCGCCGCCGGCCGCGGCGGGCTTGATCGCGGGGACCGTGCCGATGACCGGCAGACCGGGCTCGAGGCGGGCGCGCAGGGCGGTGAGGGAGTTAACGGTGGCGGTGTTGCAGCCGATGATCAGGGCGTCGGGGGCGAGCGCGGCGGCGGCCTCGGCGACGGCGAGGGCACGCTGCGTGACGTCCTCGGGAGTCCGCGGACCCCAGGGCATGCCGTCGGGGTCCAGGGAGAGCACGAGATCGGCGTCGGGCCGCAGGCGCCGTACCGCGGCAGTGGCCGCCAGCAGACCGATTCCGGAGTCCATGAGCGCGATCTTCACCCGGCCACGATAGACGATGAGCCGTTGCGGGCCGGTCCGGTGCGGCAGACTGCGCGCGTGAGCGTCATCGCGTGGACTGCCGCCGTATCACTCGCCGCCTGGCTGTGGCTGCTGCTCTGCCAGGGCTTCTTCTGGCGGACGGACATCAGGCTTCCCGAGCGGCGGGAACCGGACGACTGGCCGTCGGTGTGTGTCGTCGTGCCGGCCCGGGACGAGGCCGCGGTCCTGCCCGCGAGTCTGCCTTCGCTGCTCGCGCAGGACTATCCGGGGCGGGCGGAGGTCTTCCTCGTCGACGACGGCAGTGCGGACGGCACCGGGGAACTGGCGCACGAGCTGGCGCGGCGATACGGCGGGCTGCCGCTGACCGTGTCCTCGCCCGGCGAGCCGCCGGCGGGGTGGGCGGGCAAGCTCTGGGCGGTGCGCCACGGCATCGGCCTGGCACGCGCGCGTGACCCCGAGTACCTGCTGCTGACGGACGCCGACATCGCCCATGAGCCGGAGAGCCTGCGCGAGCTGGTCGCGGCGGCCCGCACCGGGGGCTTCGACGTCGTCTCGCAGATGGCCCGGCTGCGGGTGGAGAGCCTGTGGGAGCGGCTCGTCGTGCCGGCCTTCGTCTACTTCTTCGCGCAGTTGTATCCGTTCCGCCGCATCGGCAGGCGGGGAGCGCGGACGGCGGCCGCGGCGGGCGGCTGTGTGCTGCTGCGAACCGAGGCGGCCGAGCGGGCACGGATCCCGGACGCCATCCGGCACGCCGTCATCGACGACGTGGCCCTCGCGCGGGCCGTCAAGGGCGGTGGCGGCCACATCTGGCTGGGGCTCGCCGAGCGGGTGGACAGCGTGCGTCCGTATCCCCGACTGCACGACCTGTGGCGCATGGTGTCGCGCAGCGCGTACGCGCAGTTGCGGCACAGCCTCCTGCTGCTCCTCGGAACGGTGGCCGGGCTCGCGCTGATCTATCTGGTGCCGCCCGTGGCCATGGTCGCGGGCCTGGCCACGGGGCGTACGGCGGCCGCGGCCCTCGGTGGTCTCGCGTGGCTGGTGATGACGGGGACGTACATCCCGATGCTCCGTTACTACCGGCAGCCGTTGTGGCTCGCTCCCCTGTTGCCGTTCACCGCCTTCCTCTACCTCTTCATGACGGTCGATTCCGCGGTGCAGCACTACAGGGGGCGCGGCGCGGCCTGGAAGGGCCGCACCTACGCGCGCCCGGACGCCGTCGTCGGCGACGAGACCTGAGCGCTCACTTCCTGCCGGGCGTCCAGTTCATGCCCCACCCGTAGACGTGGTCGACGGTCCGCTGCGGGCTCACCCCGCGCTCGGGCACCAGGTACCGGGCCTCGCGCTGCACGACCAGATCGCTGCCGGTGTTGGTGATCAGGGCGAGGGCGCAGACCGTCGAGGGCACCGTGCACTCGTCGAGGGTGAAGTCGATCGGGGCGCCGTGCTGTGGCTGGAGCGTGACCGTGGCGTGCAGGTCGGCGAAAGAGCGTGCACCCTCATAGATGGTCACGAAGACGAGGACGCGCCGGAGCTCCTGCTTGTGGTCGAGGTTGACCGTGAGGTTCTCGCCACTGCTCACGGCACCGGTGCGGTCGTCGCCGTCGAGGTGGATGTACGGCGGCTGGTGCAGGGCCCCGAAGGCATTGCCGAGTGACTGTACGACTCCCTTGCGGCCGTCGGTGAGTTCGTACAGGGCGCACAGGTCGAGGTCGAGGTCGGCGTGCATGGCGACGGCACGGCCGAGTTTGGCGCCCCACCCCGAGAACTGCTTGTGGACCTGCCAGTTGAGGTTCACGCGCAGGGCTCCGGAGGTGCCGCCCTGCTTGGCCAGGGAGACCGAGGGCGCCGCCTTGGTGAGCGTGACCTTGGTCAGCCGGACCGGTGCCGCTGAAGGTCCGGGCGGTGGGGGCGACGGCATGGTCACCGGGGGCGCGACCGATGGCGCGGCGGGCGCCGCCTGCTGCGGTTCGTCCACCGTGATGCCGAAGTCCGTGGCCAGACCCTCCAGGCCGCTGCCGTAGCCCTGCCCGACGGCACGGAACTTCCAGGCGCCCTGACGGCGGTAGAACTCGCCGAGCACGAAAGCGGTTTCGACCGTGGCACCTTCGCTGTCGAACCGCGCGGCCACGGTGCCCGCCGCCGCGTCCCGGACCTCGATATAGAGGTCGGGGACCTGCGCGAACGTGCCACCGTCGACGGAGGCAGCCAGGACGACGGTCTCGATCGCGGGCTCCACGCGCGCGAGATCGACGAGGAGGGTGTCGGTGACCCGCCCGCCGTCGTTCCGTTTGCCTTCGTGACGGACCGCTCCGGAGGAGTGCGCGGGCTGGTTGTAAAAAACGAAGTCGGCGTCCGAGCGGACTTTTCCCCCGACCAGCAGCAACGCCGAGGCATCCGCGTCGGGCACACCGGGTCCGGAACGCCAGCCCAATTCGACTCGCAGTGCCGTCGTCGGAACCGGAGCGTTCGATCCTTTCGGCATTGGCATGTCCGCTCCCATCACGTGTCAGCAGGCCAGGACGCACCCCGGCGGTCGATCGACTTTTACCCGCTCAACCTATTCCCCAGGACAGCGAACTCCCATGAGCAGCACAGGATGACCGGTGGTCAACCCGCGGTAACCGGTCGGGAACTCGGCTTTTACACGATCCGACCATGGCCCGGCGCCCCATTTTGCCAAGTTCGCTCGCATTGGGGATCCCGCGTCACTGCCGACACGGAAAACAACCCTCTTATCGGTCTCCCCAACCAGCACATCGTGGGCTTAACTTATGTGCCATGACCTCCCCCCGCTCCACTTATGGCGGCGGCTACTACTCCGCCTCCTTCCCGGACACTCCGATCTACGACTCGCTCGTGGCCGAGCGGGGCACCCCGCAGATCGCTCCGATCCGGGTTCCTGCCGCGTACGACGTTCCAGCCAGCCACCTGCCCGCGCTGCCGTCCGCACTGCCCGCTCTTCCCGCGGGTCCCTCCCAGCCTTCCTACGGCTACCCGCAGGCGCAGCAGCCCTCCCCGCTGCAGCAGGCGCCCGCCGCGTACATCCCGCAGCAGGCCGCCGCGCCGCGCGGTTACCCCGGCCCGCAACAGCAGCAACCGCGCCAGGCCGGTCCCGGCACGGGCTACGAGGCAATGCGCCCCGCGGCTCCCCGGCCCGCCCCGGCTCCCTACCAGGACCCGTACAACAACCAGCAGTACCGCGGGTACTGATTCCCCACCCGGGCTGTCCGTGCCGCCTGGCACGATGACCTCATGGGGAACTCGCAACTGCTGTCGATCCACGTCCATCCGGTCAAGGCGCTCCGGGGCCCGGCTCCACGGGAGGTCGACGTGGAGCCCTGGGGGCTGGCCGGAGACCGGCGCTGGGTACTGATCGACGACGGGGGAAAGGTCGTCACACAACGCCAGCAGCCGCGCCTCGCGCTGGCCGCCGCCGAGCCTCTGGCCGGCGGCGGCGTGCGGCTGTCCGCGCCCGGCATGGATCCGCTGTCCGTGCCGGTGCCCGAGCCGGACCGCACCCTCACGCTGGAGATCTTCCGCGACAAGGTCGAAGGGGTGCCCGCCGACGAGAACGCGCACGCCTGGTGCAGCGAGTACCTCGGCGCCGAGGTGCGCCTCGTGCACATGGACGACCCCGCCACGCGCCGGGCCGTCGACCCGGAGTTCGCGCTGCCGGGTGAAACCGTCTCCTTCGCAGACGGCTACCCGCTGCTGCTCACCTCCGCAGCCTCCCTCGACGCTCTGAACTCCCTGATCTCCCAAGGCCCGCACGCGGCCGAAGGCCCCCTGCCCATGAACCGTTTCCGGCCGAACGTGGTCGTCGAGGGCACCGCCGCCTGGGCCGAGGACGACTGGTCGAGCATCGCGATCGGCGAGGTCGCCTTCCGGGTGGCCAAGATGTGCGGGCGGTGCGTCGTGACCACGACCGACCAGACCACCGCCGGCCGCGGCAAGGAGCCCCTGCACAGCCTGGGCCGGTTCCGCCGTTTCGGCAGCAAGCTGGTCTTCGGGCAGAACCTGGTGCCCCGGTCCCGCGGCACGATCCGGGTCGGCGATCCGGTCAGGATTCTCGAATAGGAAGAAGATCCGTTCTCGGGGCGGGAGGGCGGGAACCCGGCCCGGGGGCCCGTGCGTTGGGGTTTGGTGAGAAGTGCGTGAGAGGACCCGGTCACAGGTGATTTCGCTCTCTCTTTGACCGTCCTCGCGCGTGATCGGCTCCGGCCGGGGTTATCACGGAGCGGGAAGGGGGTGCGGGACCGTGCGAGCAATCAGTGGACTCTGGCGCTGGCGGCGCAACCCGCTGCGCCGCGGGACGGATCTGGCCGAGGCCTGGATGGCCCTCGGGGCCCTGCTGTTGATCCTGGTGGCCGGACCCGTGCTCGGCACCCTCGTCGGCGGCGTCGCCCAGGACGCGCTGCAGCGGTCCGTGAGAGAGCAGCGCGAGGCCCGCCAGCCGGTGACGGCCACCGTGATCCGCAAGCTGGACAGCTCCCCGTTGGACGCCGACCCCGAGACCTCCACCGGGCGGTCCCTGCGCAGCCGCGTGTTCGCCGACTGGACCGCGCCCGACGGCACCGCGCACCAGGGCCCGGTCATGGCCAACCTCCGGAGCCCACACCGCGGCGACCACTTCACGATCTGGACGGACCTGCACGGAGGCCTGTCGGCCCGACCCCTGGACTCCGCCACGGCGACGACCCATGCCGTCCTCGCCGGGTTCGGCGCGGCCCTGCTCACCACGGGCCTCGTCGAGGGCGGCAGACGGTTCGCGGTCTGGCGCATGGTCCGTCGCCGGTACGCCCGTTGGGACCAGGCCTGGGACCGGGCCGGCCCGGACTGGGGCAGGACCGGCACCGGCAGCTGACAGCCTTCCCGCTCTGGTCAACCCACCGCCCGCGCGCACGCTACGGTGGACCGGCCGAACCACTTCGGCAGCACAAACCCGCATACAACAAGGTGGGGGCACAGCAACGCCATGGCACAGGGCACGGTCCAGGTGACGCACACCGGAACTTCGCGGTGGCGGCGCCGCACGGGTGAGTACGCGTCGCTCGCCGCCGCCCTGGAGGCCGCGGCCGACGGCGACGTCCTCACCGTCGCTCCGGGCACCTACCGGGAGAACCTCGTCGTCCAGCGGGCGGTGACCCTGCGCGGCCCCGAAGGCTCGCCCGGCTCGGTGCGCATCGCACCCGTGGACGGCGTACCGCTGACCGTGTGCGCCTCGGCGGTGGTGCAGGACCTGCACGTGGAGGGCCAGGACGCGGCCGCGCCCGCCCTGCTCGTCGAGGAGGGCACTCCGGAGCTCACCGACATCCGCATCGTCACCCGGTCCGCGGCCGGGATCGAGGTGCGCGGCGGCGCGCGCCCGACCGTGCGGCGCTGCACCGTGGACAACCCGGCCGGCGTCGGCATCGCCGTACTCGACGGCGCGGGCGGCGTGTTCGAGGAGTGCGAGATCGTCGCCGCCGGCCAGTCCGGCGTCGCGGTGCGCGGTGGGGCCCACCCGCGTCTGGAGCGCTGCCGGATCCACCACGCCTCGGGCGCGGGCCTGACGGCCACCGGTGAGAACTCCGCGCTGGAGGCGGTGGGTTGCGAGATCTACGAGGTCCGGGGCAGCGGTGTCCAGATCACCGCCCGGGCGACCGCGCACCTCACCGACTGCGATGTGCACCGCACCACCGCCGACGGCGTCACGCTCGACACGGACGCGGTCCTGACGCTGGCCGACTGCCGTATCCACGACATTCCCGAGAACGCGGTCGACCTGCGCTCCCGCTCCGTCCTCACGCTGACCCGGACGACGGTGCGTCAGTTCGGGCGCAACGGACTGTCGGTCTGGGACCCGGGCACCCGCGTGGACGCCAACCAGTGCGAGATCTTCGACAGCACCGGCGACTATCCCGCGGTCTGGGTCAGCGACGGCGCCACCGTGGTCCTCGACTCCTGCCGGGTGCACGACGTGCCGGACGCCCTCTTCGTCCTCGACCGCGGCTCCCGCGCGGACGTCGTCGACAGCGACATCTCCCAGGTGCGCAACACCGCCGTGTCGGTGAGCGACGGCGCCACCGCGCAGCTCGACGACTGCCGGATCCGGGACGCGGCGACCGGCGCCTGGTTCCGCGACCACGGCAGCGGCGGCACCCTCAACAACTGCACCGTGGACGGCACGCAGACCGGCGTGATCGTCACCAAGGGCGCCGACCCCACCATCGAGCGGTGCACGGTCGACTCCCCCGCGGAGGCCGGCTTCTACGTGTCGGCCGGCGGCCGCGGCAGCTTTCTGAACTGCCGGGTCACGGGCAGTGGCGGCTACGGCTTCCATGTGATCGACGGCTGCCGTACGACGCTCAAGAAGTGCCGTACGGAGCGATGCGCGCGCGGCGGCTACGAGTTCGCGGACGCCGGCCCGGACGCGGCCTCCGGAGCGGGCCCCGTCGTCGAGGACTGCACGAGTGACGAGAGCGGGGGCCCGAAGCCGCCCGCGGCGCGGGAGACCGCCGTACAGACGACATCCCCGTCCGCCGGCCTGCTGGGCGCGATCCCCGGGCAGCGCAGCACCGAGCAGGAGCCGCTCGTCGCCGCAGCCGAGCCGGAGCAGCCTTCGCGCACCTCGAAGGCCGTGCTCGGTGAACTGGACGCGCTGGTGGGCCTGGACAGCGTCAAGCGCGAGGTGCGGGCGCTCACCGACATGATCGAGGTGGGCCGGCGCCGGCAGCAGGCGGGCCTCAAGGCGGCCTCCGTCAAACGCCACCTGGTCTTCACGGGCTCCCCCGGCACCGGCAAGACGACGGTCGCCCGGCTCTACGGCGAGATCCTCGCCTCGCTGGGTGTGCTGGAGAAGGGCCATCTCGTCGAGGTGTCCCGCGTCGACCTGGTCGGCGAGCACATCGGGTCCACGGCGATCCGTACCCAGGAGGCCTTCGACAAGGCGCGCGGCGGGGTGCTGTTCATCGACGAGGCGTACGCGCTGTCGCCGGAGGACTCGGGCCGGGACTTCGGCAAGGAGGCCATCGACACGCTGGTGAAGCTGATGGAGGACCACCGGGACGCGGTGGTGGTGATCGTCGCGGGCTACACGGCCGAGATGGAGCGCTTCCTTTCCGTCAACCCCGGTGTGGCGTCCCGCTTCTCACGGACCATCACCTTCAGCGACTACAGCCCCGAGGAACTCCTCAGGATCGTGGATCAGCAGGCCGAGGAGCACGAGTACCGGCTGGCGCCGGGCGCCTCGGAGGCCCTGCTGAAGTACTTCACGGTGCTCCCCAAGGGCCCCGCGTTCGGCAACGGCCGTACCGCCCGGCAGACCTTCGAGGCGATGGTGGAGCGGCACGCGAGCCGGGTCGCCCACGTCGACGACCCGACCACGGACGATCTGACGCTTCTCTACGCCGAGGACCTCCCCGACTCGCCTTGAGGCCGTGGCGCCGGTACGTCCGGCCGCAGCCGGGCCAGCAGACGTTCCCGTTCCTCGGCGAACGCCGGGTCGGCCTGGTAGTCGGAGTGTCCGAGGATGGGCGCGGGCAGCGGGTGCAGATCTGTACGGCCGTAGGCGAGCGGGTCCTTGAGCGGCTCCCGGTCCACCTCGGGGCCGCAGTCGCCGGGGAGGCGCACCGGGCCGCCGATGGGGTCGGTGAGCCGGTGCAGATTGCGCCAGCAGTCGACGTCGTGGTGCAGCGCGGTGAGCGCGGCCGGGCCGAAGTGGGCCGGGAACCAGCGGCCGTAGAGGCGCTCCAGTGGTGAGCCGTAGGTCAGCAGGGCGACGCGTTTGCGGACGGACGGCTTCAGCTGCCAGGCCGCGGCGGCCGCGAGCACGCTGCCCTGGGAGTGCCCGGAGATGACGAGCCGGCCGCCGGTGGCGCGGGTCCAGGTGGCCATCCGCCAGGTCAGGTCGGGTACCGCGCGCTCGGCGTAGCAGGGCGGCGCGAAGGGGTGGGCGGCGCGCGGCCAGAAGGTGCCCACATCCCAGAGGATGCCGATGGTACGCCGGGCGGAGGGGTCCTTGTAGGCGCGCCTGCCCCAGGTGACGAAGAGGATGAAGCCGAGGCCGATCAGCCAGGAGCCGAGCGCCTCCGCGGTCTCGGCGGCGCTCTCGACCACCGCGTAGGTGCGGTGTGCGGCCTCGCCGGGTGTCTTGTCGGTCGTCAGGGCGCCGACGAGTGCTCCGGCGCCGAGGAGCAGGGTGGCGGAGGAGGTGACGGCGACCAGGAGAGGGCCGCGGTCGGTCAGCGCGGCCATCGCGCGGGTCCGTGCGATGCGCCGGGTGCGTGCCGTGTCCTTGTGCTCTCCCGGGTACTCGCGTTCCACCACGCCCAGTTGGGCCCGGCTCAGCTGCCAGGTCCGCCGGCACAGCCAGCCGCAGATCACCAGCAGCACGACGAGCACCAGCGGAATCACGGACGCCTGCCAGGTCAGCAGGACCGGCGGACCGGCGAACGAAGTCCCGGTGCCGTCCAGCCAGTCGGCGACGCGCTGCGACACGCCGCCGGACATCACTCCGCCCAGCGCGCAGGCCAGCGTCGCCACGGCGGGCCCGCCCAGTCCGCGCATGGCGGCGCGGGGGTCGGGATGCGTGCGGTACAGGACGTGGGCCACCACGGCGAGGACGATCACCAGCAGGCCCTGGACGAAGGCGATGCCGCCGAAGGTGGCGTCCCCGGGCAACCGGCCGGCGGATTCCCAGCCCGGCCGCTCCCACCCGGCATACACCGCGGTGAGCACGAGCAGGACGAGTGCGGCGAGCGGCAGTCGTCGTACGAGATGCTCGTCGAGCTCCCGGTCGAGACGGTTCTCGCTGCGGCCCCGGCGGCAGACCACCCACACCACGGCCGCCGCAGCCGCGACGAGCCCTGCCTGCAGCAGCCGGCCGAGCGTGTCGAGCAGCTCGGGCCCGCCCGGCCCGCGGTCGAAGCGCGCCGCCGTGGCACAGACCGCCGCGGCGACGGTCAGCAGCCCCGCGGCGGTGTGCGCGGCCCGCAGCCGGGCGACCAGGCGGCGGCCGTACCAGAATCCGGGCCGGCCCAGGGCGGTGCGGCCGGTGTCCTCCTCGGGCTCGGCCCTGCGGGCCATCGGCTCCTGGGACTCGTATGCGCTCCAGGTGCGGTGGGACAGGTACCAGAGCAGGCCGGTGAGCGCGGCCGGGACCAGGGCCGCGAGCGCGAGACGGCGGCCGGGCCGGCTCCACCAGCCGCCCTCCGACACGTCGGGCGACAGGAAGCCCAGCCAGGAGTGCCGCTCGGCACACGCGCGCGTGCCCGCGCACTGCCAGGCCGCGAGGTCCAGCGCCACCTCGCAGGCGGCGGCGACCAGCAGCACGGTGAGGGTCAGCCCCGTCAGCCGTACGAGGAGTCCGTACAGCCGGACCGTGCGCTTGCGGCCTCTCGCCGTGGGCCGCATCCAATGGGCGAGGTTGACCACCATGAACGGCAGCAGCAACAGCCACAGGGCCCGGGTGCCGTTGCCGGAGGTGAGGTTGCACCAGACGTACGCCTCGGGCACCGGTCTGCCGCGGTGGTCGTCAGGCCTGCTCTCCGCGTCGACGTCGTCGGCGCGCCGGAAGACGGCCGCCGTGCCGTCGCCGGTGATCCGCACCGTGCGCGGATCGTCGAGCATCTTCTCGGGTGTCGTGCCGCCCACTCCGTGGACCAGGAGTTCCAGGGCGGTTCCGGATTCTTCGGGCCGTGCGGCGGAGTGGTCCGCTCCGCCGGTCGAGGCATGGTGTTGCGCACGCTCCACTGTTTCGCTTCCCCCGTGACGCGCTGCCGGTATGTGTCCGTGCGGGCACAAGGATCTCCGCTCGGTGCCTGGTGCACACCTCTCGTCACGGAATCTCCCCGATCCGTGTGACATCCGACGCCCGGAATGTCGCCCGGGCGGCATGTGCGCGTCGGGGCAGCCGGTGGCGCAGCTCACCCCGGCCCATGCGAGGATGGGACGTCCGCGCACCAGGGACGGGCAAAATGTCCTCGTCGAAGGGGGTGCGCAGGGCGTGTCGGACGGCTTGAGGCGAAAGGACCGGAGCGTACGTGAGTGAGAATCAGAACCTCCTCGCGGAGCAGCGGCGCGCACTGATCCTGGACGAGGTCCGGCGCCGTGGCGGCGTCCGTGTCAACGAGCTCACCCGCAAGCTCGGCGTCTCGGACATGACCGTACGGCGCGACCTCGACGCGCTGGCCCGGCAGGGCGTGCTGGAGAAGGTCCACGGCGGCGCGGTCCCGGTGGTCGAGGCGAGCACGCACGAGCCGGGCTTCGAAGCGAAGTCGGGCCTGGAGCTGACCGCCAAGGAGGACATCGCGCGAGCCGCGGCGGAGCTGGTCGCACCCGGCACCGCGATCGCGCTCTCGGGCGGTACGACGACCTACGCGCTGGCCCACCATCTGCTCGACGTGCCGGATCTGACCATCGTCACCAACTCGGTGCGGGTGGCCGACGTCTTCCACGCGGCGCAGCGCACCTCCGGGCCCCGGCAGGGCGCGGCCACGGTCGTGCTGACCGGCGGCGTGCGCACCCCGTCGGACTCGCTGGTGGGACCGGTGGCCGACCAGGCGATCGGGGCGCTCCACTTCGACGTGCTGTTCCTCGGTGTGCACGGGATATCGGTCGAGGCCGGCCTGTCGACACCGAACCTCGCGGAGGCCGAGACCAACCGCCGTCTGGTGCAGTCGGCGCGGCGGGTCGTGGTGGTCGCCGACCACACCAAGTGGGGCACGGTGGGCCTGAGTTCGTTCGCCTCACTGGAGCAGGTCGACACACTGGTGACGGACGGGGGCCTGCCGGCCTCCGCGCGCGCGGAGGTCTCCGAGCACCTGCGGCGCCTGGTGGTGGCGGGCGAGCCCGACGAGGACGAAGACAGCTGACTGCCCGCCAGCTAGGGTGACGCCGCCCGGTCCGCACAAGGGGGTTGTGTCCATGCCTCAGCAACTACGCCCGGTGGGGCTCGAGTTCGTCGAGACCGCTCCCGTACGTCTGGTCTTCGCCCGGGACGTCTCCGCCTCCCCCGAGGCGGTGTTCCGTGCGCTCGCCGAGGACGTGCCGGGCTGGAGCGAGTGGTTCCGGGCGGTGGCGGTGGCCCGGCCGACGGACGGCGGCGCCGGTCGCGAGGTCCGGCTCAAGGGCGGTACGCGCTTCCAGGAGACAGTCCTCGCCGCCAAGGAGGCCGAGGTGTACGCGTACCGCGTGGACGTGACCAACGCCCCGGGCCTGCGCGCCCTCGTAGAGGAGTGGCGGCTCACCCCGGCGGGCACCGGCACACGCGTGCAGTGGACCTTCGCCGCCGACGGGACGGCGCCCCTGCGTCTGGTGCTGAAGCTGGCGCGGGCGGGACTGGGACGGACCTTCCGGGACGCGGCCACGGCGCTGGACCGGCGGCTCTGCGCGTAAGCGGTCAGAGCCTGTGTCACATCCCCAGTCGGATCAGCGCACGTCGTCTGGTGCGTGCGATCGCAAGGCGCCGGAGCGCCCTCGACGGGGGTCCCCCCACGCGAGGTTGTTCGAGCGTGGGGGAGGAGCCACGTGGGCGTTTCGGCAACGCGGCTGGGGGTCCCCCCTCTGGGGGAGTGCGCGCCAGGCGGCGTGCGCCCGGCTGGGGATGTGACACAGGCTCTCAGGCTCAGTCGGGCCAGATCCCCGTCTCCAGCAGCGAGGCGATCGACGCCGTGTACGGCTCGATGTCCAGGCCCTGTTCGACGAGCCAGGCGTCCGAGTAGTACTTGTCGAGGTACCGGTCCCCCGGGTCGCACAGCAGCGTCACCACGCTCCCCCGGCGCCCCTCGGCCACCATCTCTGCGACGATCTTCAGCGCGCTCCACAGTCCGGTGCCCGTCGAGCCGCCCGCCTTGCGGCCGATGGCCTGCTCCAGGGCCCGCACGGCGGCGACGCTGGCCGCGTCCGGGACCTTCATCATCCGGTCGATCGCACCGGGCACGAAGCTCGGCTCCATACGCGGCCGCCCGATGCCCTCGATGCGTGAGCCGCAGTCGCACGTGACGTCCGGATCGCCGGTGGTCCAGCCCTCGAAGAAACACGAGTTCTCCGGATCGGCCACACAGATGCGGGTGTCGTGCTGCATGTAGTGGACATAGCGCGCGATGGTCGCCGAGGTGCCGCCGGTGCCGGCCGTCGCGACGATCCACGCGGGTTCCGGGAACCGCTCCAACTCCAGCTGGCGGAAGATGGATTCGGCGATGTTGTTGTTGCCGCGCCAGTCCGTGGCGCGTTCGGCGTAGGTGAACTGGTCCATGTAGTGGCCGCCGGTGTCGGCCGCCAGGCGGGCGGACTCCTCGTACATCTTCCGCGAGTCGTCCACGAAGTGGCACTGCCCGCCGTGGAACTCGATCAGGCGGATCTTCTCGGCGCTGGTCGTGCGCGGCATGACGGCGATGAAGGGCACGCCGATCAGCTTGGCGAAGTACGCCTCCGACACGGCCGTCGAGCCGCTGGACGCCTCGATCACCGGGTGGCCCGGCCGGATCCAGCCATTGCACAGGCCGTAGAGGAAGAGGGAGCGGGCCAGCCGGTGTTTGAGGCTGCCGGTCGGGTGGGTCGACTCGTCCTTGAGGTACAGGTCGATGCCCCACTTCTCCGGGAGCGGGAAACGCAGCAGGTGGGTGTCGGCCGAGCGGTTGGAGTCGGCCTGGACCTTGCGGACGGCCTCTTTCAGCCAGCCGCGGTAGGTGGCGTCGCTGTGGTCGACGTCGAGGGTTTCGCCGGTCCGGGTCTGCTGGGGGGTGGTCACGGCGGGGCTCCTTAGGGCTTTGCGCCGACGGCGCGTCGCGCGGCCGACGCTTCGATCATAGACACCTTCCGCACGCTTCTCACCTGCATAAACACACCTTTGAGAGCCCCAAAGGCCACCCTGGGGAAGGTGGCGCCCATACCTGTGGGGGCGCATTCGGCGAGTGCTCCGGACGCCCTCGGTGTGCGTACTGGTGCTCGACGCCGGTGGCGGGCAGACTGCACCGGACGGGACAGAGGTCCCGGACGGGGGCGCACACTGGATCACGAAACGAGCCGGCTCACGGCCCACACAGGAGCACGGGCCGGCACACCGACTGGCACAAGGGGGCGGGGCGGCATGGCGGAGCCGGAGTTCACGGCTACGGGCGTGCGGATCGGGAAACGGTTGCGCTCACTCACCCGGGCCGGGCAGGTCCGGATCAACGACGGCCGGCTGGAGCTGCTCACCAGTTACGGCAGCGAGATCGACAGCGCGCCGGTGCAGGCGGTGCGCGCCTCCAAGCCGTGGTTCGCGCCGGAGGACCGGGCCCTCGCGGATCTCAACGGCAAGCGGTACCTGCTGACCCTGGGCGATCACGACCCCGCTCCCGGCGAACCGGGACCGCCCGCGGCACGCAGGTTCATCGAGGCCGTGCGGAAGGCTGCGGGGCGCAGCCTCTGAATCGCCGTACCGTGCGGCTCCGCCTACCGCGAGTTGCGGACCCGCACCTCCTGAGTCACGCTGATCTCACGTCACTCTGGGTTTACCGGCGATAACGCTGCGAACCAGCCCCGCCGGCCACGACAGCAGGCGGCCGTTTCACGCAGGCACTCTGCTGGATCGATCCGAACTCCGTGTTCTTCCGGACCTCTTGCAGTCGGGGAGTCGCAGCCGTGATCAGTCACCCAAGCAGGCACTGCACGGTGGAGCTCCAAGCCCTGCCGTCGCGGATCGGCCAGGTCCGCAGAATCCTTTCGGCGCAGTTGCGCTACTGGCATATGGACCCCCTCATAGACCGGGCCGCGCTCGGTGTGACGGAGCTGTTGACCAACGTCCACCGGCATGCCCAGTCCGACAAGACGTGCACCGTGGAGATCGAGCTGCTGCTCGACCGGCTCATGGTCTCGGTGCACGACCACGACCCGCGCATGCCGGTCGTGGCGGACATGGAGGACACCGAGCAGCTCGCCACCTGCGGGCGCGGGCTCGCGATGGTCGCCGCCGTCAGCGAGAGCTGGGGTGTACGGCCGGACGGCGAGTCCGGCAAGGTCGTGTGGTTCACGCTGCCCACACCCCCGACCGCTCGGGCCGGTTCCGCGCGCCCACCACGGCACATGGTCGCGGACAAGCCCGCGCTCAGGTTCCCCGAGGTCGAACACGCGGTCGACGGCCGCAGGCCCGGACACGCTCCCGCCCGGTCGGCCGTTGCCGGCTGACCGGGCGGTGACAGGTTGTACGGCTCGTTCGCCCACGGGACGCCCTATGGCGATGGACGTTGGTGGGCACTTGCCCTTGCTCACTCCGTGGCGATCGCCCGCAGCACGTCCAAGCGCGCTGCTCGCCTGGCCGGGCGTAGGCCCGCCAGGGCTCCTGCGGCGAGGCCCACCAGCGCCACGATCGCGAGCTGCACGGGCGGCATCGCGAAGGCGAAGGCGCTGTCACTCGCGCCGTCGGAGGCCTTCACCAGCACCCAGCCGAGGAAGGCACCGAGGGCGAGCCCGCCGACCGTGCCGAAGGCGGCGACCAGGACCGACTCCCAGCGGACCATGGCCCGCAGTTGGGACCGCGTCTGGCCGACGGCCCGCAGCAGGCCCAGTTCCCGGGTGCGTTCGTGGATCGCCAGGGTCAGTGTGTTGGCGATGCCGAGGAGCGCGATGAGCACCGCGAGGGCCAGCAGCGCGTACACGAGCGTGAGCATCATGTCGATGCCGCCGGCCGAGGACTGCGCGTACTCGTCGCGGGTCTGCACCTCGGGGTTGCCGTACTGGTCGGCGACCTTTTCCACCGCTGCCTTGCCCGCGTCGGCGCTCACTCCGTCCCTGAAGGAGACGGCGACGAGGGTGTCGGAGTCCTGGGTACGGTGTGGGGCCCAGGCGGCGCGGGTGATGACGTAGTCGCCGGCGAGTTCGGACTGGCCGTAGACCGCGCGGACCGTGAAGCTCTCCTTCTTGCCGTCGGTGAAGGTCAGTTGGGCCTTGTCACCGGTCTTGAGGCCCTGCTTGTCGGCCTCCTTCTCCGTGATGGCGATGCCGTTCGCGCCGAGGGCGTTCAGGGAGCCCTGGACGTTGCCGAGGTCGAAGGTGCGCTCCAGCGCGACCGGGTCGGTGACGGTCAACGCCCGCCCCTTGCCGTCCACTTCGGCGACGCCGCGGCCGAGTCCGACGGCCGTGTCCACCTCGGGCAGCCCGTCGATGGCATCGGCCAGCTTCGGGCTCAGTCCGCTGCCGCCCGCACCGAACGACGGGGTGCTCACGGCGACGTCGCCGGCGAAGGACCGCGACACGGTCTGGTCCATGGTCGCCTTGAGCGAGGCGCCGAACACCGTGAACAGCGACACCACGGCCACGCCGATCATCAGCGCACTGGCGGTGGCAGCCGTCCTCTTGGGGCTGCGCAGGGCATTGCGTCGAGCGAGCGAGCCGGTGACACCGCGCAGTTTGCCGAGCGGACCACCGAGGACGCGTACGGCCGTCGTGGAGGCGACCGGGCCGAGGACCACGAAGGACACCAGAGCCAGGACGGCGCCGGTTCCCGGCAGCCAGAGCGACGGTGACACCAGGACACCGGTGAGCGTGACGGCCACCGCGAGCGCGGCCAGACCCGCCCCTGTGACGGCTCGGACGCGGGAGGCGCCCGACTGGTCCACGGCCGTCTCGCGCAGCGCCGCCATCGGGGCGGTGCGGCCGGCCCGTACGGCGGGCAGCAGCGCAGAGCCGAGGCAGACCACGATGCCGACCGCGAGCGGCAGGACCATGGACAGGACGCTGATCACCAAGTCGCCCTCGGGGAACGGGAATCCGATGGCCGGGAACAGTACCTGCAGCCCGGCGGCGATACCGATGCCGCCGGCCAGGCCCGCGGCCGACGCGGTCACGGCCACGGCGCTCGCCTCGACGAGGGTCGACGCGGTGACCTGACGGCGGGATGCGCCGAGGGCTCGCAACAGGGCGTTCTCGCGGGTGCGTTGGGCGACGACGATCGCGAAGGTGTTGTGGATGGAGAAGGTCGCGACCAGCAGGGCCACGCCCGAGAACACGAGGAGGAAGGTGGTGAAGATGGCCAGGAACTGACTGGAGATCATGTCGGTGTTCTCCTCGGTCGACTCCTGACCGGTGATGGCCTCAACCCCCTTGGGCAGCACGGGAGTCAGCCGGTCGACGAGTTCCTGCTGGCCGACACCGGGACCGGCGCGCACCTGGATGCTCGACGCCTCGCCGGGCCCGGCCGTGAGGTACTTCTCTGCGTCGGCCTGGGTCATACCGGTGAAGGTCACCTGGGCCATGCCGTCCTCGCCGCCGAAGGTCGCGAGACCGACGATCGTCACCTTGACCGGGTCGGGCGTCCGCAGGGTCGTCGTGTCGCCGATCTTCAGGTCGCCGCGCTCGGCCGTACCGCGGTCGATGACGACCTCGCCGGACTTCGCCGGGACCCGGCCTTCGGCGAGCTGATAGGCGTTGAGCTCGGGATCGGCGATCCAGTTGCCGGCGAGGGTGGGCGGGCCCTGGCCGCCGATGGGGTCGCCGTTCGCGCCGACGAGCTGGCCCGCGCCCTGGATGTTGGGGGCGGCGGCCGCGACGCCGGGGACCTTCTCGATGGCGGTCACCAGGTCCGCGTCGACCGGCTCCCGCACGCCCTCGCTCTCCCCGGGCGTGGTGATGGCCTCGGCGCTGCGGACGACGGCGTCGGTGCCGCTGGTCGCGTTGCCGAACATCGTGTCGAAGCTGGCGCGCAGGGTGTCGCCCATGACGAGGGTCCCGGCCAGGAACGCGACGCCGAGGAACACGGCGAGGAACGTACCGGCGAAGCGTCGCTTATGGGCGCGCAGGGAGGACACACTCAGGCGTACGGAGGCGTTCATGAGGGCACCTCGAAGGCTTTCAAGCGGTCCAGGACCTTGTCGGCGGTCGGGGATTCCATACGGTCGACCAGGCGCCCGTCGGCGAGGAAGACGACCTCGTCGGCGTGGGCGGCGGCGACCGGGTCGTGGGTGACCATGACGACCGTGCGGGCCGTCTGGCGCACGGCCCGGCCGAGGAGGCCGAGGACCTCCTCGCCGGAGCGGGAGTCGAGGTTGCCGGTCGGCTCGTCCGCGAAGACGACGTCCGGGCGACCCGCGAACGCCCGTGCCACGGCGACGCGTTGCTGCTGTCCGCCGGAGAGTTCGGAAGGCCGGTGGTGGAGTCGGTCGCGCAGGCCGACGACGTCGACGAGCGCGTCGATCCACTCCGGGTCGCCCTTGCCGCCCGCGAGGTCCAGCGGCAGCGTGATGTTCTCGGCGACGGTCAGGGTCGGTACCAGGTTGAACGCCTGGAACACGAAGCCGACGCGGTCGCGGCGCAGCAGGGTGAGGCGACGGTCGTCGAGGCCGCCGAGGTCGGTGTCGCCGATGTACGCGGCTCCCCCGGTGAGCGTGTCGAGGCCTGCCGCGCAGTGCATCAGGGTGGACTTGCCGGAGCCCGAGGGCCCCATGATCGCGGTGAAGCGGCCGACCGGGAAGTCGACGCTCACCCCGTCCAGGGCCCTCACGCTGGTGTCGCCGCTGCCGTACACCTTCACGGCGTCGACGACCCGGGCGGCCGTCCGCACGGTGGTCGTGGCGGTGGTCATGCCGCACCGCCCTTGCCCGTCGCACGGCCGAACTGCTCGTCCAGGACGGACAGCCGGCGCCAGTACTCGTCCTCGTCGATCTCGCCGGAGGCGAAGCGGCGGCCGAGCATGGCGATCGGCGAGTCGCCGGACGGGCCGGCGTCGGTCTGCGAGCGCCACGGTCCGTTGTCGCCCATCGCACGCCACGGGCCACGACGGCCGCGCCAGACGGTGCGACGCAGGACGGTGACGACGCCGATCACGACGGCCGCCCAGATCAGCGGGAAGAAGAGGATCCACGGGCCGGGGCCGCCGTCCCAGTGCGCGAGAGTCTGCATGTCGGTTCATCTCCCTGGTCGTCTCTTTTGTTGGTCCTTCGAGACTGGCTCCGGGAGGGGGTCCGGGTCGTCGTACGGCCAGCGGCAGTGCGCGTACGTCCCGGGGAGTACGTACGCGCGTTCCGGCTGCTCCTTAAGCCGTCGACTTCTGTAACTACTAGTATGTACAGTGAGGGCATGAGCACCTCGGACCGACTGATCGAGTCCACCCGCGAGCTGCTGTGGGAGCGCGGTTATGTGGGCACCAGCCCCAAGGCCATCCTGGAGCGCGCGGGCGCCGGACAGGGCAGCATGTACCACCACTTCAAGGGGAAGCCGGATCTCGCCCTGGCCGCGATCCGGCGCACCGCCGAGGAGTTGCGGGCTACCGCCGAGGGAGTACTCCGCGGGCCGGGGACGCCGTACGAGCGCATCGAGGCGTATCTGCTCCGCGAGCGCGACGTGCTGCGCGGCTGCCCGATCGGCCGACTCACGATGGACCCGGACGTCATCGCCAGTGCCGAACTGCGCGCACCCGTCGACGAGACGCTCGACGCGATCCGCGAGCTGATCGCCGGGATCGTCGAAGAGGGCAAGGAGCAGGGGCAGTTCGCGGACTCGCTGGACGGCGAGGAGATCGCGTCGACCGTCCTCGCGACCGTGCAGGGCGGTTACGTCCTGGCCCGCGCCTCCGGTTCACCCACCGCCTTCGACGCCGGCGTCCGAGGGCTGCTCTCCCTTCTCGCCCCCCGTTAGGAGTTCAGGTCTGTGCACATCACCAGGAAGCGTCCCGACACCCGGCAGGGCCCCGCGGAGAACTTCACCGGCACGGTGTGGCTCGACGAACTGGCCGCGCCCCCTGCTCCGTCCAGGCTGCGGATGTTCAACGTCCACTTCGCGCCCGGCGCCCACACTGCATGGCACCGCCATCCGCACGGCCAGGTGCTGCACGTCCTGGCGGGCGAGGGGCTGGTGCAGCGCAGGGGCGGTGACGTCGAGCCGATCCGCGCGGGCGACACCGTGTGGATCGAGCCGGACGAGTGGCACTGGCACGGGGCCGGGCCGCGCACCTTCATGACACACCTCGCCGTCGTCGAGGCGTCGCAGGACGGCACGACCACCCACTGGGACGCGCACGTCGACGCCGACGACTACCCGACCTGAGGCCTGAGGAGACACCGATGCACGCCATGCAGTACGAGCTCAGCCTGCCCGCCGACTACGACATGGGCGTCATCCGCAGCCGCGTCGCCCGGATCGGGCACCTGCTCGACGACTGGGAGGGGCTCGGCTTCAAGACGTACCTGCTGCGCGAGCGGGGCGTGAACGGCTCGCCGGTGAATCAGTACGCGCCGTTCTACCTGTGGAACACCGTGGAGGGCATGAACACCTTCCTCTGGGGAGGCGCCTTCCAGGGGCTCAGCAACGACTTCGGGCGACCGTCGGTCAGGCAGTGGACGGGCCTGGCGTACGAGGAGGGCGCCGCCGCCGGTTCGCCGGCTCGGGTGGCGGTGCGGCGACGGCAGTCGGTGCCGGACGGGGCGGAGTTGTCCGAGGTGATGGCAGGCGCGGTGGGCGAGACGGAGCGGCTGGCCGGGGAGGACGGCGCGGTGTTCGCGGCGGCGGCCGTGGACACGAGCCGCTGGGAGCTCGTCCACTTCTCGCTCTGGGCGCACGAGACACCCAAGGCCGACGGTGACGTGTTCGAGGTGCTGCACGTGTCGGCACCGGGTCGGGAGCGGCTGCCGCGGGGGCGCCAGTGGTGAGCGCTGTCCGTACGGTGCTCGGGGACGTCCCCGCCGACCAGTTGGGGGTCTGCGACGCGCACGACCACCTGTTCTTCGGCAGCCCCCGACTGCCCGGGCAGGAGCTGCAGAGCGAATCCGCGGCGCGGGCGGAGTTGCAGGCGTTCGTCGCCGGCGGCGGTCACAGTGTGGTGCAGTGGACGCCGTACGGACTGGGCCGCCGGGCCGCCGATCTGCCGC
Source organism: Streptomyces fulvoviolaceus (assembly GCF_000718165.1). Classification (GTDB taxonomy): domain Bacteria; phylum Actinomycetota; class Actinomycetes; order Streptomycetales; family Streptomycetaceae; genus Streptomyces; species Streptomyces fulvoviolaceus. The sequence continues at coordinate 29,599 of NZ_JOEY01000044.1, forward strand.
CGCTGTCCCGGGAGACCGGGGTGCACGTGGTCGCCGCGACCGGACTGCACCAGGCCGTCCACTACGACGACGAGACGCTCGCCGGGCTACGTGGCAGGCTCGCCGGGGTCTTCTTCTCGGAACTCACCGACGGCATCGGCACGTCGGGCGTCCGCGCGGGGCTGATCAAGGTCGCGGGCGGGTTCCACGCCCTCGACGCGCACGCGCGCTGGACCATGAGCGCGGCGGCCGAGGCCCACCACGCGACGGACGCGCCCATTGCCGTACATCTGGAGCTGGGTACCGGTGCGCTGGATGTACTGGATCTGCTGTGCGGCGAGTTGGGGGTGCCGCCGCACCGGGTGATCCTGGGCCACCTCAACCGCTGCCCCGACTTCACGGTGCACAGCCAGGCCGCGGCGGCGGGCTGCTGCCTCGCCTTCGACGGACCGTCACGCGCGCATCACGCCACGGACTGGCGCATGCCGGACGCCGTACGCGCGCTCGCCGACGCGGGCCACGGCGACCGTCTGCTCCTCGGCGGCGACACCACGACCGCGGCGGCCCGCTCGGTCAACGGCGGCCCGGGGATGCCGTATCTGCTGCGCCGGGTGCGGCCGCGGCTGACGGTCGAGCTGGGTGAGGAGCTGGTGGCGCGTATCCTCACGCGGAACCCGGGACGGGCCTTCGGCGTGCAGTGGCGCTGACCAGGGCCCCTTGCCGAAAGGTGAAGAGATGGCACTGGAGATGCGCGATCGGTGCGAGCGCTGCGAGACCGCGGCGCTGCCGCCCGACGCCCCGGCCCGCATCTGCACCTACGAGTGCACCTTTTGCGTGCCCTGTACGGAGGCCATGCAGGACATCTGCCCCAACTGCGGCGGCGAGCTGGTCCCGAGGCCGCGCCGCGCCTGAAGTGGAGAACCGCGAGATGCCCTTCGTCCGCATAGACGCCCTGAGTGCCGACGGCGCCCGGCTCGACGCGCTGGGCCGTGCCGTGCACGACGCCCTGAGGGAGACGATCGGCATCCCGCCCGACGACCTGTTCCAGGTCCTGGTCGGCCACGACGGCGTCGGCAGCACGCTCCGCTACGGCGACTACCTGGGAGTTACACCGAGACGACGGAATCGTGTACGTCGCGATCACGCTGCGCTCGGGACGTACACCCGACCAGAAGCGGGCGCTGTACCGGCGGATCGCCGAACTCGCCCACGCCTACGCGGGCACCGAACCGCGGAACGTGTTCGTCACCGTGACCGAGAACGGGCCTGCCGACTGGTCGCTCGGCCACGGGGTGGCGCAGTACCTCGACGACGGTGGCGGGTCCGGGGCTCGGCCGAAATGATGTCGCTCACCGGCAGAGTGCGTCGATGTCGTCCGAGAAGGTCGGGAACTCGGCTCGGGCGGCGGTGACGATGTCCCGGGTGGGGCGGCGCGGGGTGGTCGCGTGCCGCCCGGCAAGAGCGGTCAGTGCCGCGTTCGGGCGCCCCTCGTGCTGCTCGTGCTCGACGACCTCCATCGGCCCCAGGCCGTCGGCCAGCACCCACAGGAAGTCGGACAGGCTCGGTGCCACCACACCGCGCTCGCCCTCCGAGCCCAGGAACACCACGGGCTGCTCGGCGAGGGGGCGCCCCGGCCGCACGCACCACAGGGCTACGAGACCGCCGGTGCCGTCCTGCCCGAAGACCCGATAGGCGTCGCCGTCCAGTTCGTGGTTGCCGGTCCAGTGGCGGAGCCAGTCCGTGGTCTCCTCGGCGGAGTCGAAGGCGTCGTACGGTTCGTAGTCGACGCCCTCGCCGTCGTCGTAGTCGAACTCCACGCGGGCCACTTCGGTCAGGGCGGCGGGAAAGGCGCGGTCGCCCTCAGTCGTCTCGATCATGCGCGCAGGCTAACCGCCCCCACTGACAACAGCCTTACGCCACCGAGATGTCCACCGACGGCCGGAGCTTCGCCGCCGCGGCCAGCGCCTCGTGGACGGGGTGGGTGGTGAAAGCGCTCAACAGGGCCTCGTCCGCCGGGAGTTCGGCGGCCGGGTAGGCGATCTGTTCGTACGCGGCCTGGAAGCGCGGGCCCCAGCGGCGGGCGCCGAGGCGGGCCGTGCGGGAGCAGTTGTCGACCATGTGGGCCACGTCGCGGGCGTGCATGTACGGCAGCAGCGAGTCGACCGCCTCGATGACGGACTCGTTGACGATCTCCGACCACGGGTGCCCGCGCTCGGCGAACTCGTCGACCTGGGCCATCATCGTGGCGACGAAGACACCGGCGGTGAACGGGTCGACGGGCAGCTCGCGTTCGGCCCGCCGAGCCCGCACCCGGTCTCCGACGGACCACATGGCCGAACCGCCGATCCCGCTCATCGGGCGGGCTCCTAGCCGCCGTTCGGCGAGGATCACGCTGCGCAGCTCCGTGCCGTCGGCGACCTCGTCGTAGATCTCCGCGACGATTTCGCGGGCGGGTCCGTACGTCGCCGTGTACGCGCGGTCGAAGACCTCCCGGCCGACCGCGTCGAGGCCCTCGCGCACCGCGCCGATCCCGGCCTGCGAGATCGTGCGGGCGATCGGCCCGGTGACGTTCTCGCAGGACCTCTCGTACGCCGTGACCTCGTCGGCACCGGCCAGCCGGCAGCGGCCGTACCGGCTCTCGACGATGCCGTGCACGGCGCCGAGCAGGATGGCGCGCTCGCCGACGATGTCGGAGAGGTACTCGCTCTCCAGTGTGGTGCGGAAGGTGTACGGCGACCCGAGCGCGACCGACCAGCCGAGCGCGAGGTCGGCGGCCCGGCCGTCGGGGTCGGCGTGCACGGCGAAACTGCTGTTGATGCCGGCGCCGTTGATCTCGGCGCCCTGCTGGTAGAGGCGGCGCACGGAGTCGCCCATGCCCTTGGGGCAGACGGCGATCACCGGATGGCCGGGCGGGAAGTCGCCGCCGGTCTCGCGGAGGTGGCCGAGCAGGAAGCCGTGGGAGAGGCCGATGGCCGCGCCGGGCTTCAGGAGCGCGAAGATCTCCTGGTGGTGGGCGGCGAGCGCGGCGTCCGCGATCAGCAGCACGACCAGGTCGCTGTCGGCGGCGACGGCGAGCCAGTCGCCGAGCGTGCCGTCCTCCTCGGTGAAGCCGTGGGCGCGGGCGTCGGCGGCCGACCGGGACCCGGGGCGCAGCCCGACGGTCACCCTGATGTCCGTACCGGCGAGGGAGTCGCGCAGGTTGAGCGCCTGGGCGCGGCCCTGCGGACCCCAGCCGATCACACCGATGCGGCGCACTCCGGCGAAGGCCTGCGGCAGCAGCGGAAACAGGTGCCGGCCACCGCGCAGCACGGTCTCCGTGCCGCCGGGGACGTCCATCGTTTCGAGAGGGAAGACGCGGGAGGTGTACGTGGTCGAGGTCATGGTCGAGTTGTAGGCTCCCGGCGAGTGTTGCAGCAAGCGCAACTCCTGCACCGCACTGTTGCGTGAAGTGAAAGGGACAGGTCACGAGATGCGGGACGATCATCGAGAGCTCCGGCTTTTCCTGCATCTCGCGCAGTCGCTGAACTTCGGCCGGACGAGTCTGGACTGCCATGTCAGCGCGGCGACGCTGACCCGGACCGTGCAGCGGCTGGAGACGGACCTCGGGCATCGCCTGTTCGACCGGGGCCCGCGGGGCGTGTCACTGACGGCGGAGGGCCACCGCTTCCGTGAATACGCCGTCCAGGCACTGGAGTTGTGGCGTGCCTACCGCGAGGAGCATCCCGACCCGGCCGAACTGACGGGCCGGCTGGCCGTGTTCGCGACGGTGACGGCCTGCCAAGCCTTGCTGCCCGACCTGTTGGCCCCGTTCCGCGCGGCCCATCCCCAGGTGCGGCTCGACCTGCGCACCGGTGACGCGGCCGCGGCACTCGCCCGCCTCGACGAGGGCGAGGTCGACGTGGCCGTCGCGGGGATCCCGGCCCGGCTGCCGGAGCCGCTGGTGAGCCGGACGGTCGCGGTCACCGAGCTGGTCCTCGTCACCGCACGGGACCGCCCGGACCCCGGCCTCGACGGCCCCTTCGTCCTTCCCCACCGCGGGCTGGTCCGCGACGCCGCCGACCGCTGGTTCCGCACCCGCGGCACGGTCCCCGACGTGGCCTGTGAACCGGACGGCCACGAGGGGTTGTTGACGCTGGTCGCCCTTGGCTGCGGGACGGGCGTGGTCCCCCGTCTCGTACTGGAGCACAGCGCGGTGCGGGACCGGCTGTCCCTGGTGCCCGCCGATCCGCTGCCGGAGCCGTTCCCGATCGGGTTGTGCGTACGGCGGGCCGATCTGCGCCGACCGCTGGTGGCGGCGCTGTGGAGCCTGTGTCAGTGAGCCCTGTCGAGGTCCAGGCGCTCGACGCGTGCCACGTTCTCCCGGTCCTCGGCGTCCGCGCTGGCCTCGGCGGCGAACCAGGCGTCGAGGATCTCCTTCAGCAGTGGCTCGGAGGTCAGCCGCAGGCTGAGGGCCAGCACATTGGCGTCGTTCCAGCGGCGGGCGCCGTCGGCCGTGTAGGCGTCCGTGCACAGGGCCGCCCGTACGCCCGGCACCTTGTTGGCTGCGATCGAGGCACCCGTGCCGGTCCAGCAGCACACGACGGCCTGGTCCGCCGTCCCGGCGGCGACCTCGCGAGCCGCCGCCTCCGAGCAGGCGGCCCACTGCGGGTCGGCACCGGGGTGCAGCGCGCCGTGAGCGACCACCTCGTGACCGCGGCCGCGCAGCTCGGTGACGAGAGCGCGCGCCACGGGTTCGTCCATGTCGGAGGAAACGGAGATCCGCATGACATGAGCCTACTCGGGCCGGCTCAGGCGCCCAGCGTACGGCTGAGCAGGTCCCGGCGGTTGTGCGTGCCGGTCTTCGCGAACACCGACCTCAGGTGGTCCTGGACGGTGTGTTCGGTGACGTACATGCTGCGGGCCGCGGTGTGGCTGTCCGCGCCCTTGGCGAGCAGGCCGAGGAGTTCGCTCTCGCGCCGGCTGAGTGCGCAGGCGCGGGTGAAGACGGCCGGCCGCTCCGCCGGTGCCGTCTCCTCGATGGTGACGGCGATCGTCTGCTCCTCCGGGTCCAGCGGCCGGTCGACGATCCCGCCTGCGTCGTCGTCGACCTGGACTTCGACGACGTGGCCGGCGCCGAGCGGTTCCTGGGCTTCCTCAGGGAGACGGTGTGGGCCTCGTCCGAGAACGCGCCGGCGCTGGTCGGGTCACCTCGGACGCGGATCCTGGAGACCGTCGAGGAGGCGTGAGTCCATGTGGTAGCGGACGAGGGGTTCCAGATAGACCACGTGCGGGCCTGCGAGGTCCGCGAGCTCGGCCGGGGAGCCGATCAGGGCGATCCGGTCGAACTCCGGGTCATGTCCCTGTGCCGTCTCCTCGGCAACCAGGGCCGCGAATCGCTCATGCAGCTGGGACGCGGGCCTGCTCGGCGCGAGGTAGTGGACACCGATCTGCCCGTCCGACCTGTGGATGACGAGACGCCGGGTGAGATCTTCGGCCGGCGTGTCGATGCCTGTCTCCTCGGCGAGTTCCACGGCGGCGTGACGGCGCAGTGCGGCCTCGTCGAGGGGCGTGCGGCCGGTGGGAGGTTCGATCGATCCGCCGGGCAGTTGCCAATGGCCGGGGGCGGCGGTGGATGACGACATACGGCCCACCAGCACGCGTCCGTCGTCGGTCGGCTGCATCACGCTCACGAAGAGGGAACGCCGCGCTGTGGCGCCGGGGACCCGGCGCAGTGCGAGGTACCGGTAGGTCGTCCGGGACCAGGAGACGACCAGCTCGCCCGAGGGCTCCCGGTCGAGCCCAGCGCAGACCGCCAACGGTCCGTCGAAGAAGCTCGGGTTGGCCTCGACCGCTTCGTCCCAGGCGCGGTTCATGGCCGCGCGCTGCTCAGCCGACATCGGGGGCGCCGCCACCTCGACCAGACGCAGCCGTCCGGCCTCCAGCAGCTCAACACTCATGGGAACAGAGGTCTGTTCAGGCACGGGTCAGTGCCCCCAGCGGGTCGTCCAGCACCGGCTGCCAGGCCAACTCGGCCGCCCCCACCAGGCTGTTGTGGTCCAGGGTGCACGCGAGGATGGGGACGCCGCCGCTCTGCCCCCACAGGCTGCGGTCGGCGACGACCGCGCGCAGCCGGTCCGGGTCGGCGTCCAGGAGGGTGCGGTGGAGACCGCCGAGGATGATGCGGTCCGGGTTGAGGATGTTCACCAGGCCCGCGAGGCCCAGGCCCAGACGGTCGATGAGGGCCTCGGCGGCCGTACGCACGGACGGGTCGTCGTAGTGGTTGCGGATCAGGTCGATGGCCTGCTGGAGCAGGGACACCTCGGGGCCCGGGTCGCGGCCCGCGGCCGTGAGGAGGGCCAGCGGGTCGGCCTCGACGTCGAGGCAGCCGCGGCTCCCGCAGTGGCAGGGGCGGCCCTCCGGGTTGACGGTGAGGTGGCCGACCTCGAGCGCCAGGCCCGAACTGCCCGTGTGCAGACGGCCGTCGAGCACCAGCGCGCCGCCGACGCCCCGGTGTCCGGTGGCCACGCAGAGCAGGTCCCGGGCGCCGCGGCCCGCGCCGTGCCGGTGCTCGGCGAGCGCGGCGAGGTTGATGTCGTTGCCCGCGAACGCGGGTCCGGTGATGCCGGCCGCGTGCACGCACTCCGCGAAGATACGGCGGACCGGGGCACCAACGGGCCAGGCCAGGTGCAGCGGGTTCAGCGCGAGTCCGTCCGGTTCGGCGACCGCCGACGGTACGGCGAGCCCGGCGCCGACACAGCGCCGGCCGGTCGTGCGGAGCAGCTCGGCGCCCGCTTCCACGACCGATCCCAGGACCTTGGCAGGGTCGGCGTCGACGGTCTCGCAGCCGGGTGCGGTGGCGACGATACGGCCGCCCAGTCCGACCAGCGCCGCCCGGAACCCGTCGGCGTGCACCTGCGCGGCCAGGACGACGGGCCCGTCCTCGGCGACCGCGAGCCGGTGCGAGGGCCGCCCCTGCGAACCGGCCGCCGCGCCGGGCCGGGCGTCGACACGGATCAGCCCGAGCGCCTCCAGCTCGGCGGCGACCGCACCGGCCGTGGCCCGCGTCACCCCGAGCTCGGCGGTCAGCACGGCCCGGGTCGGCGCGCGCCCGGTGTGCACGAGCTCCAACGCGGGCCCGAGCGCACCGCGCCCCCGGTCCAGCCGCGCCCTCGAGGTGGTCCCTTCCCCCGCCGGCCGGGGGTCCGCCTTGCCGCTCATGAGGGCGAGTGTCCCATGATCCGCAGCTGCGGAGACCTAGAGGCCGCTGACCCGGAGCGTGATGTTCAGCCGCCCGGTCAGTCCCAACTCGGGCGGGGCGGTGCCCGGGTGCACCCGGGGCACCCCGTGGTACGCGAGTCGGGACCGGCCTCCGAAGACGAACAGGTCACCGCTGCGCAGCTCGACGTCCGTGTACGGGCGGGTCCGGGTCTCCGCGTTCCCGAACCGGAAGACACAGGTGTCGCCGAGGCTCAGGGACACCACGGGCGCGTCCGACTTCTCGTCGCTGTCGCGGTGCATGCCCATGCGGGCGTCGCCGTCGTAGAAGTTGATCAGGGCGATGTCGTACGACTGGGAAGGCACCCCGAGCGCGTCCCGCACCGCCCGTCGGCCCAGCTCGTCCAGCCAGTCCGGGAACGGTTTCACCGGTGCCCCGTCGCCGTCGACGACCGTGCGGGCGTAGGCGTACGGGTACCAGTGCCAGCCCAGACAGACCTGCCGCGCGGTCATCGTGCCGCCGCCGGGCGTGCGGACCGTGCGCAGTCCGGCCGGCGGGCGGGCCCACTGCCGGCAGGCCTCCAGGAGTTCACGCTGCCGGCCGGCGTCCAGCCAGTCCGGCACGTGCACCGCGCCGGGCGCGATCTCCGTACGGGCCCTGGGGAACAGCTCGGCATCCATGCTTCCCATCCTGCCCGAGAGCCCGACAGGGCCTGAGCTGCGGCTCCGATAGCCTGGGCGCACGATGAACGACCGTATGACGACTCCGTGGGGCGAGCTCGAGCTGGCCCGCTTCCCCGAGGACCCGCGCGACCGGCTGCGTGCCTGGGACGCCGCCGACGAGTACCTGCTCAGGCACCTCGCGCGCCTCGCCGACGAGGGGATCCCGCTGTCCGGCACGGTCGTGGTGGTCGGGGACCGCTGGGGTGCGCTGGTCACGGCGCTCGCGGAGCACCGGCCCGTGCAGATCACGGACTCGTTCCTCGCCCAGGAGGCGACCCGCGCGAACCTCGCCCGGGGTGGCGCCGAGACAGGTGCCGTCCAGCTGCTCACCACGCAGGACCCGCCGCCCGCCCGGATCGACGTCCTGCTGGTGCGCGTACCGAAGAGCCTGGCCCTGCTGGAGGACCAGCTGCTGCGACTGGCCCCGGCGGTGCACGACGGCACGGTCGTCGTCGGCACCGGCATGGTGAAGGAGATCCACACCTCGACGCTGCAGCTGTTCGAGCGGATCCTCGGGCCGACCCGCACGTCACTCGCCGAGAAGAAGGCCCGGCTCATCTTCTGCACGCCCGAGCCCTCGCTCGAACGGACCGCCAACCCCTGGCCGTACGGCTACACGCTCCCGGACGGCATCGGCCCCGTCTCGGGACGCACCGTCGTCAATCACGCCGGTGTCTTCTGCGCCGACCGGCTCGACATCGGCACCCGGTTCTTCCTTCAGCACCTGCCGGACAGCCGAGGCGCCCAGCGGGTCGTGGACCTGGGGTGCGGCAACGGCGTCGTCGGTACGGCGGCGGCGCTGGCCAATCCCGAGGCCGAGGTGCTGTTCGTGGACGAGTCGTTCCAGGCCGTGGCCTCGGCGGAGGCGACGTACAAGGCGAACGGCGTACCGGGGCACGCCGAGTTCCGGGTCGGGGACGGGCTGGCGGGACTCCCGGCCGGCAGCGTCGACATCGTGCTGACCAATCCGCCGTTCCATACGCACCAGGCGACGACCGACGCGACGGCGTGGCGGATGTTCACCGGGGCGAAGCGGGTGCTGCGCCCCGGCGGCGAGCTGTGGGTGATCGGCAACCGGCACCTCGGCTACCACCTGAAGTTGCGGCGGCTGTTCGGCAACAGTCAACTGGTCGCCAGTGACCCGAAGTTCGTGGTGTTGAAAGCCGTCAAGCGGTAGCCGCTCCGCCGAGCGTCCGGATGATCCCGGCCACCGCCCCGACCATCGCCTCCCGCCCCACACTCAGGTATTTGCGCGAGTCGACCGCCTCGGGGTGGGCGGCGAGGAATTCCCGGATCGCTCCCGTCATGGCGATGTTGAGGGCAGTGCCGACGTTCACCTTGGCGATACCGCCCGCGACCGCCGCGGCCAGTTCGTCGTCCGGCACTCCCGAGGAGCCGTGCAGGACGAGCGGCACGTCCAGCGCGGCGGACAGGCGTTTGAGGAGGTCGTGGTCGAGTCTGGCGGTGCGGGTGGTCATCGCGTGCGCGCTGCCGATGGCGACGGCGAGGGCGTCCACACCGGAGTCCGCGACGAACGCGCGGGCCTCGGCGGGGTCGGTCCGGGCGCCGGGCGCGTGGGCGTCCAGCGGCGGCTCGCCGTTCTTGCCGCCCACCTCCCCCAACTCCGCCTCGATCCAGAGCCCTTGGGAGTGCGCCCAGTCGGCCGCGGCCCTGGTGGCGGCGAGGTTCTCGTCGTAGGACAGACGGGAGGCGTCGTACATCACGGAGCCGAAGCCGGCGTCGGCCGTCTGGCGCAGCAGGTCGTCGCTCTGGACGTGGTCGAGGTGCAACGCGACGGGGACGGCGGCGCGTTCGGCGGCGGTGACGGCCGCGCGGGCGAGCGGGAGCAGTCGGCCATAGCGGAACCTGACCGCGTTCTCGCTGACTTGGAGGACGACGGGCGCGTTCACCGACTCGGCACCGGCGATGACGGCCTCGACGTGTTCCAGGGTGACGATGTTGAAGGCGGCGACGGCGGAGTGGGCAGCGGTGGCGCGGTGGACGAGCTCGCCGGTGGTTGCGAGGGGCATGTTTCCTCCTACGAGTCGGCGAGGATCACCGAGCGGGTGAGGTGGCGCGGCCTGTCCGGGTCGAGGCCGCGGGCCGCGGCGACGGCTACGGCGAGTCGCTGGGCGCGGACCAGTTCGGCGAGCGGGTCGAGACCGCCACCGATCCACAACCCGCCGGTGTCCCGGACCTGTTCGGCGAGCCCCTCGGGCGCCTCGCCGAGCATCCAGGTCGCGGTGCCGTGGGTGGTGATGCTGATCGGGCCGTGCCGGTACTCCATCGCCGGGTAGGTCTCGGTCCAGGCCAGTGCGGCCTCGCGCATCTTCAGCCCGGCCTCGTTGGCCAGCCCGACCGTCCAGCCGCGCCCGAGGAAGGTGAACTGCGTGCAGTCGACGAGCCCTTCGGGCAGCGGGGTCGCGAGGGCGGTGCGGGCGTCGGCGACCACGGCGTCGGTGTGCAGTCCCAGGTGGGCGCGGAGCAGGGTGAGGGCGGTGGTCGCGAACCTCGTCTGGACGACGGAGCGTTCGTCGGCGAAGTCGAGGACGACGACCTCGTCGGCGGCGGCCATCACGGGCGTATCGGGGTCCGCCGTGATCGCGGTCGTCCGGGGGCGCCCCCTCAACTGCCCGAGCAGTTCCAGCACTTCGGTGGTGGTGCCGGAGCGGGTGAGGGCGACGACCCGGTCGTACAAGCGGCCGTACGGGAACTCCGACGCGGCGAACGCGTCCGTCTCGCCCTGACCCGCGCCCTCGCGCAGCGCCGCGACCGCCTGCGCCATGAAGTAGGAGGTGCCGCACCCGACGATCGCGACCCGCTCCCCCGGCGCCGGCAGGGCCCCGCCGTGCTGTGCCGCTTCCACCGCGGCCCGTGTCCAGCACTCGGGTTGACTAGCCAGCTCTTCTTCGACATGGGTCATGCCGCACCCCTCCCCGGGCTGTGATTATTCATGCAAGATATAGCGATATTTCGAGCACGATCAAGCATTTGGACGCAGGAGGGGTGCGCTAAAGTCGCCGGGAGATCGAGGTATGGAGGGTGCGGATGTCGCGCGACGCCCGTTGGCAGGCGCTGCTGGAACTGCTCGTCGAGCGCGGTCGGCTGGACGTCGAGGAGGCGGCCGTCGAGCTCGAGGTCTCGGCCGCGACGATCCGCCGTGACTTCGACCAGCTGGCCGAGCAGCAGATGCTCGTGCGTACCAGGGGCGGCGCGGTCGTGCACGGCGTGTCGTACGAACTGCCGCTGCGCTACAAGACGGCCCGCCACGCCTCCGAGAAGCAGCGCATCGCGAAGGCGGTGGCGGAACTCATCGCGCCCGGCGAGGCGGTGGGCCTGACCGGCGGCACGACCACGACCGAGGTGGCGCGTGCCCTGGCCGTGCGCGGCGACCTCGCCACCGGCACGCCCGCGCTGACCATCGTCACAAACGCGCTCAACATCGCCAACGAGCTTGCCGTACGCCCCCAGTTCAAGATCGTGGTGACCGGCGGGGTCGCACGTGCGCAGACCTACGAGCTCATCGGGCCGCTCGCCGACGGTGTGCTCGGCCAGATCACCATCGACGTGGCGGTGCTCGGCGTCGTCGCCTTCGACGTCACGCACGGCGCCGCCGCCCACGACGAGGCCGAGGCCGCGATCAACCGGCTGCTGTGCGAACGGGCCGAGCGCGTGATCGTCGCCGCCGACTCCAGCAAGCTGGGCCAGCGGGCCTTCGCCCGGATCTGCGCGGCCGAGTCGGTGGACACGCTGGTCACGGACTCGGCGGCGGGGACGGAGATGGTGCGGCGGTTCGAGGAGGCGGGGATCAGGGTCCTCGCCGTGTGACCGACGCCGAGGCCCCTCAGGCCATCACCGGTTCGTCGGCGAGGTACGGCGGGGCGGGCTCGTACTGGATGTAGCGGCGGACCGCGCGGGCGTGCTCACGGCCGTGGAGGCGGCCGATGAGCCACAGGGCCATGTCGATTCCGGCCGAGACGCCCTGGCTGGTGACCAGGTCGCCGTCGACGACGTAGCGGGCGTCGCGGACCACGGTGATCTCGCCCCTGGCCTCCAGGGTGTCCTCGAACGCGTGATGGGTGGCGACCCGACGGCCGCGGGCCGGGCCCGCCTCGTGGAGCAGCAGCGCTCCGGTGCAGACACTGGTGGTCCACGCGGTGTCGGCGGCGGTCTTGCGGATCCAGTCGACGAGCACGGGGTTGTCCACTTCGCGGCGGGTGCCGAAGCCGCCCGGTACGAGGAGGACGTCCAGGGGCGGATGGTCGTCGAAGGTGTGGTCCGGCAGGACCCGCATGCCCTTGTTGCAGCGGACGGGGTCGGGGCGTTCGGCGATCAGCACCGCGGTGTCGGCGTGGTCGCGCAGCATGGAGGAGGCGGTGAACACCTCCCAGGGGCCGGTGAAGTCGAGTTCCTCGACGCCGTCGAAGATCAGCAGGCCGTAAGTCGTCATCCGTACTCCTCAGATGTGGTGCTTCGTGGACCGGAACCGGTCGCGGTAGTCGGAGGGCGCGACGCCGAGGTGCCGGTGGAAGGTCCGGCGCAGGGTCTCGGCGGTGCCGAAGCCGTAGCGGCGTGCGACGGTCTCGACGGGGTGGTCGCTCTCGGCGAGCGCCCGCTGGGCCGCCTCGACGCGCACGCGCTCGACGTACGTCGCCGGAGGGATGCCGAGTTCGGCCGTGAACCTGCGCTGGAGATGGCGGGTGCTCAGCCCGGCGCACAAGGCGAGGTCGTCGATCCCGTGCCGGGCTCCGGGGTCGGCGTGGACGGCCGTGACCACGGCGCGGATGGGATCGGTGGCGGGCTGCGCCGACCACAGCGGCACGCTGAACTGCGACTGGCTGCCGGGGCGGCGCAGGAACATCACCATCTCCTGGGCGACGGCGTGGGCGACCTCCCGGCCCAGGTCGTCCTCCACGAGCGCGAGGGCGAGATCCATCCCCGCGGTGACCCCGGCCGACGTCCACACCGGACCGTCCCTGAGGAAGATCGGGTCGCAGTCGACGACCAGCTCGGGATGCTCCCGGACGAGCTGCTGCTCGCGCGCCCAGTGGGTGGTCACCCGCCGCCCGCTCAGCAACCCGGCCGCGGCCAGCAGGAACACCCCGCTGCACACCGAGGTGACCCGCCGGGCGCCGGCCCCCGCCTCCGCGATCCAGCCCGTCAGCTCCGGATCGAGCCGGGCGCGGTCGACTCCACCGCCGCCCGCCACCACCAGGGTGTCGATCCCCACGGGGTCCACCTCGGCCACCCCGTGCTCGGCGTGCACCGGAAGACCGCTGACAGAACGCACGAGGCCGGCCCGCGGTGCGGCGATCCGGCAGGAGTAGGCACCGGAGAGCCGGTGGGCGTGCTGGAACACCTCGTGCGGGCCGACGAGGTCGAGGGGCTGGAACCCCTCGAAGATCACGAAGACGATTCGGCGCTGGTCCACTCCTCCACCCTGCGGTGTGCCCGCGGATGGCGTCAACGACAGGTATCCCACGTTTCACGCCATGGCCGAGGTGCGGGACCGGCTGCCCCGTTCCCGGCACTCCCCCGCCCGATCCCTCCTAAGCTGGGATCACGGCGAGTGTCGGCCAGGGAGGCTGCGATGAGCGGAACACCGGGGGACCACGCGGGCTATCTGCCCATCGCCGAGCACGGTCTGATCGGCGATCTCCGCAGCGTGGCCCTGGTCGGGACCGACGGCACGATCGACTGGTACTGCTGCCCCTCCTTCGACGCGCCGAGTGTCTTCGCGTCGATCCTCGACACGGAGCGGGGCGGCCGCTTCGAGCTGGCGGCGGCCGTGCCGGCGCGGACCAAGCAGTTCTACTTTCCCGACACGAACGTCCTGATCACCCGGTTCTTCACCGAGGACGGCGTGGGCGAGGTGCAGGACTTCATGCCCGTCGGCAGCGACTCGGTGGAGTCCGAGCGGCACCGGCTCATCCGGCGCGTGCTGTGCGTGCGCGGTTCCATCCCGTTCCGCACGCGCGTGGCGCCCCGGTTCGACTACGGCGCCCAGCCGCACACGGTCCGCATGGTCGGCGACGTCGCGGTCTTCGAGTCCGCGAAGCTGTCGCTGGGGCTGACCGCGACCGTACCGCTGGAGACCGACGGCCTGGACGCGCGCGCGGACTTCAAGCTCGCCGAGGGCGAGTCGGCGGTGTTCGCCCTCGACCAGGTCGGCGGCGAGGTGTCGCCGCGCCGGTGCGCCCGCACCGAGGCCGAGGAGCAGTTCACCACGACGGTCGCGTACTGGCGGCGCTGGCTGTCCGCCTCCAAGTACCGGGGCCGCTGGCGGGAGATGGTCCACCGCTCGGCCCTCACCCTGAAGCTGCTCACCTACGCGCCCACCGGGGCGATCGTGGCCGCCCCGACGACGAGCCTGCCCGAGGAACTCGGCGGCGAGCGCAACTGGGACTACCGGTATGTGTGGGTGCGTGACGCGGCCTTCTGCGTCTACGCCCTGCTGCGGCTGGGCTTCACCAGTGAGGCCGAGGCGTTCATGAACTTCGTGACCCGGCACGTCAGTCCGGGCGACGGAAAGCCGTCGGGCCCGCTGCAGATCATGTACGGCATCGACGGCCGCACCGATCTGACGGAGCGTGAACTCACCCATCTGGAAGGGCATCAGGGCTCCGCGCCCGTACGGATCGGCAACGCCGCCGCCGACCAGCTGCAACTCGACATCTACGGCGCGCTGATCGACTCGATCTACCTCTACGACAAGTGGGCCAAGCCGATCTCCAGCGGCCAGTGGGACGACGTGTGCGCGCTGGTGGACTGGGTGTGCGAGCACTGGGACCAGCCCGACGAGGGCATCTGGGAGACCCGCGGCGGCCGCAAGAACTTCCTGTACTCGCGGCTGATGTGCTGGGTGGCGATCGAGCGGGCCATCCGCATGGCCAACCGGCGCGGCCTGCCGGCCGAGCTGAACCGCTGGCGGGAATCCCGCGACACGATCTACCGGCGCATCATGAGCAAGGGCTGGTCGGAGACCCGCCAGGCCTTCGTGCAGCACGAGGAGGGCGACGTACTGGACGCGGCCGTCCTGATGATGCCGTTGACGAAGTTCATCGCGCCCACCGACCCCAAGTGGCTGTCCACGCTCGACGCGCTCACCCACGACCTGGTGTCCGACTCGCTCGTCTACCGCTACGACCCCGTGGCGAGCCCCGACGGACTGCACGGCGACGAGGGCACGTTCTCCATCTGCTCGTTCTGGTACGTCGAGGCCATGGTGCACGCCGGCCGGATCGACGAGGCACGGCTGGCCTTCGAGAAGATGCTCACCTACGCCAACCATCTGGGCCTGTACGCCGAGGAGATCAGCCACACCGGTGAGCAACAGGGCAACTTCCCGCAGGCGTTCACCCATCTCGCCCTGATCAGTGCGGCCTTCAACCTGGACCGGGCCCTCGGCTGAGGGCCCGGTCGTCGGGGTGTCAGGAGGGCAGGCTCGCCCAGAAGTCGAGGTTGTGTTCCTCGTCGAAGGTGTCGGTGGCCTTGGAGCAGGCCGCCGGCGCCCTGCCGCTCGCGGGTGAGGTGTCACAGGCGACCAGGGACATCAACTTCCCTGTCCTCACGCTGTACTTCGGCCAGGCCGGGGTGCGCGCGCCGTTGGGGTTGCCGTTCACGGCGAACCGGCCCCAGTAGGTGATCATCTGGTGGGACAGCTCCAGCTGGTCGTCGTCGTAGGGCAGGGTCTGGCCGAGGTAGTCCCAGAGGTAGCCGAGGTCGTCGACGTGGATCGCCCCGCCGAAGGGGAAGTCGCGGGCGGACTCGCTCTTCTGCTGGATCAGGAAGATGGACGTGAAGTGCGGGGTGTCGCTCTCCGCGAACTCGTAGGCGTATGTCGGGACCCACTTCGACAGTGCGCCCATCAGCTGCTGACGGGTGTAGGAGGTCGAGCCGTTCTGGGCCGCGGTGAAGGCCTCGCCCGGGGTGTCGTAGGCGCTGAGGGGGTATGCGGCGAGCACCTTGTCGGCGTTGGCCCCGTAGGCGGAGCGGACGGCGGTCTCGTACCCGGCGGCCGTCATCGGCGTACCGAGGTAGTCGTAGTTCTGGAAGGTGAACAGGCCGCGCTCGCTGTTGGTCTGACCGAGCATCACCGGAACCCGGTTGATGGCACCGGTCTGCACGGCGGTCGCGGGGTTGACCGGGAAGGCGGAGCCGCCGAGGGACAGGGAGACGCCCGCCTTCTTCTGGGCGGCGAGCAGGTCGGCGGCCGGCTTGGCGCGCAGACAGGCGACGACCTGGGAGGACGTGTCACAGCCGACGGCCTTGACGAAGGCCTCGCTCTGCGCCTGGCCGGAGGCCGCGGACTGCAGGTTGCAGCCGCCGCTCAGGATGCCCGCCCGGGCGAACAGACCCTTGGCGGTGGGTGAGGCGAGGTGGTCGCAGACCGAGCCGGCACCCGCGGACTGTCCGGCGATGGTCACGTTCTTCGGGTCGCCGCCGAAACGGGCGATGTTGGAGTGCACCCAGCGCAGGGCGGCCTGCTGGTCGAGGAGGCCGTAGTTGCCGGGGCCGTCCTTGCTCTCGGCCTGCAACTGGGGCAGGTTCAGGGTGCCGAGCACGCCCAGGCGGTAGTTGACGGTGACGACGACCGCGCCGGTCTGCTCGACGAACCTGCGCGGGTTGGTGTCCTGGCCCGCACCGCCGGTGAAGCCGCCGCCGTGGATCCACACCAGGACCGGGGTCTTCGCCCGGGCGCCGTCGGGGACGTAGACGTTGAGGGCGAGACAGTCCTCGGAGGTGACGGTGTTCTCGTAGCCGGGGTCCCAACCGCTGTTCTGCGCACACCGGTTGGAGAAGGCGGTGGCATCGCGCACACCTGACCACTTGGTGACCGGCTGGGGTGGCTTCCAACGGTTGGCGCCGGCGGGGTCGGCCGCGTACGGAATGCCGAGCCACTCGTCGTAGTCCGTCGTGTGGGCACCTCGGACCTTGCCGTCCGTGGTCTGTACGACGGTGGACGCGGACCGTGCGGGTGCGTCGCCCGACTGGGCGGACTGGGCGACGACGGGGGTGACTCCGAGGCCGAGGAGGCTGACGGTGGCCAGGGTCGCGCGGACTCTGCCGCGCAGGGCGGTGATCGCTCTCATTGCTCCCTGCTCTCTGCGTGCGGGTGTGCTGAGGAAGGGGGGTGACGGGGTGTCAGGCGAGCCAGAAGTCGCAGTGGTGCTCGGCGGCGAACGTGGTGACGACCTTGCTCGCTCCTGCGGTACGCAGCTGCATGACCCGCTGTCCGGGGTCGAACGCCGGCCAGGCCGGAGCGCCCTTGACGCTCGGATCACCGCTGTGGGCGAAGGCGCCCCAATAACGCATCATCTGGTCGGAGAGGCGTTCCTGCTGTGCGGTGAGAGGCTTCTCGCCGAGCGTGAAGTCGAAGAGGTAGGCGAGTTCGGCGCTGTGCGCGTTGGACATGTCCTCGCCGGGGATGCTGAATCCGTAGAGGGTCGGTGAGGTGGGGTCGTTGAACTCGTAGCGGTATACCGGCGTCTTGGCCGACATCGCCTGGGCGGTCTGCTGGACCGGGCAGGCCCGCTGTGCGTCCGTCTGGACCTGGGTGATGGCGTCGTAGGGGCTCTTGAACCCGCTCAGGGGGTACAGCTCCAGGACACGGTCCGCCCGGTCTCCGTACGTCTCGCGGACCAGGTCCTCGTAGCCCTGCGCGGTGATGCCGGCGAGGGCGGTGGAGGTGAGGCGGTTCTCGGAGCGGGTGGTGCCCGTCATGACCGGGACGGCGTTCCAACTCCCGTCCTCGAAGGCCTGCTTGAGCGACTTGGGCAGCAGGGCGCCGCCGACCTTGGAGCTCCCGCGGTAGTCGGCCTGGTGGGCGATCAGGGTGCCGGGCCAGGCCTTGCGCAGGCAGGTCACGACATTCGCCTCGTCGGTGCAGCCCACCGCGCGGGCGAAGCCGACCCCGCTCTCCTCTCCGGCGGACAGCGTGGTGCGGTCGGCCAGGCACACCGAGCTCTGCACGATCGCCTTGTCGAACAGGCCCCGGGCCGAGGGCATGGCGAGCAGGTCACAGACGGCGGAGCCGCCGGCCGACTGGCCGTAGATCGTCACGTTGTCCGGGTCGCCGCCGAAGCGGGTGATGTTGTCGCGGACCCAGTTCAGCGAGGCCAGCTGGTCCATCCGCCCGTAGTTGCCGGAGCCACCGGGCGTGGCCGCGCTGAGCGCCGGATGGGCGAGGAAACCGAGGGCGCCCAGGCGGTAGTTGACGGAGATGACGAGGGTGCCGGTCTTCGCGGCCATGGTGCCGCCGCCGTAGATGACGCCGGTGCCCTGGGTGTGGCCGCCGCCGTGGAACCACACCATGACGGGCAACTTGGCGCCGGGCGAAGTCCGGGACGGGCGGTACACGTCGAGGTAGAGACAGTCCTCGCTGGTGGCCTGTTCCTCACGGATACCCGTGGGCTCGAACTGCAGACAGGCGGGCGACTGGCGGTCGGCCTCCCGTACGCCCGTCCAGGACTTCGGTGCGGCGGGCGGGGCGAATCTCAACTCCCGTACGGGAGGCGCCCCGTAGGGCAGACCGAGGAAACGGTCGGCGCCCGCCCGAGTGACACCCCTGACCGGTCCGCTCTCGGTACGTACGACGGGCGCGCCCTGCGCCTTGGCCCCCTCCGTGACATGTGCGGCGCCCAGCGCCAGGGCGGGTACGACGGCCACCGTCAGCAGTGCGGCCGAAAACTTCTTGAACGCGCGTCGGATCACTCGTGCCTCCCTGAAGAGGGCCGTCGAATCGCGTGAAAGTCCTGGTCACGTCGTGACCAGAGCTGCGTCATGAGCGGCATGGGGCGGGCCCGGTGCTCTGCGAACGTAACCCCGTCGTAAAACTGTGAGCAAGATGTGCGACGAGATTGTTTACAACCCTTGGAGCGGCGGGCACGACCGGAACGCATTGCTAAGGCAAGCCTTACCTTGCTTTACTGGCGGCCTGCAACTCCCTTCCGCACCCGGCGAATTGGACTGCCCTGGCCATGTCGAGACCGTTCCGTACGATGCTTCTCGCCTTCGTCCTGGCCGCCGGGCCGGCGGCCTGCGGCTCCGTCGAGGACGAGGGCACCGACTCCGCGTCGCAGTCGGGGTCCGCCTCGTCCGCGTTCCCCGTGTCCATCCAGCACAAGTTCGGCACCACCGAGATCAAGGCCGAGCCGCAGCGGGTCGTGGCGCTCGGCAACGGCGGTACGGACGACATCGACGCTCTCTACGCCCTGGGCGTCACACCCGTAGCCATAGCCAAGGACTCCTTCAGCTCCGACGGCGTGTATCCGTGGCTCAAGGACAGGATCGACACCGAGAGGACCAAGCTCCTCGACACCCTGAGCGGCATCGACTACGAGGAGATCGCGGCCCTCCAGCCCGATCTGATCCTGGCCACCTCCGACTTCACCCTGGACAAGGACTACGAGAAGCTCTCCGCGGTGGCGCCGACCGTCGGTTTCGCCACGACGTGGGGCGCGCAGACCTGGCAGGAGCACGTGCAGGTGGTCGGCAAGGCCCTCGGCAAGGAGGACGAGGCCGAGAAGGTCATCGCCGACACCGAGGACGGCATCGCGAAAGTGAAGGCCGAGCACCCGGCTCTGGACGGCAAGAACTACACCCTGTCCATGGGCAACACCCCGGCCAAGATCTTCACCATCGCCTCCGAGGACGACTTCGCCGCGAAGCTGATGGGCGAACTCGGCATGAGCCTGGCCCCGACGGTGACCGACATCAAGACGGTCAGTGGCAGTCCCACCGGCGAGCTGTCCTTCGAGCAGCTCGACAGGCTCGACGCCGATCTGGTGATCATCGCGTTCACCACGCCGGACCTGAAGAAGGCGTTCGAGTCCAGCGCGCTGGTGAAGAACATGTCGGCGGTGAAGGACGGCAACTACCTGGTGACCGACGCGGAGACGGTGAGCCAGCTCAGGAGCCCCTCGGTGCTGGGCATTCCATGGGCGCTCGAGACCCTGGAGCCCGGTTTCGCCAAGCTGGACAAGTAGGCGTACCGGGCTGCGTCATTCGGCTGCGGTCGGTTCGGCGACAGGCCCGCGCAAGGTCGCCCTGCGCATCCCGGGCACGGCCACCGCCACCGTCGCCATCCCGACCAGGCACACGACTTCTCCCAGGTGCACGCCGGCCCCTCACTCCAGGCTCGACCCTGATCACACAGCAGGCAAGCTTTCCTAAGAAACAGGCGGGAGTTGAGGATGTCCGAGGAGCACGGCCTTGACGACTGAGGCCGGCGGTACGACCGCCACCACCGGCCGACCAGTGACCCGACGGCGCACGACGACCCGCTTCCTGGCCGTGGCCGCCGCCCTGCTCCTGCTCATCGCGGCAGCCTTGCTCAGCCTCGCCGTCGGCTCGCGTTCGCTGCCCCTGTCCGTGGTCGTCGACGCGCTGCTCCACGACGACGGGTCGACGGCGAGTGCCGTGATCTGGGACGTACGGGTGCCCCGCACCCTGGCCGGGATCGCGGCGGGCGCCGCGCTCGGCGTCGCGGGTGCGCTGATCCAGGCGCTGACGCGCAACCCGCTGGCCGATCCGGGACTGCTCGGCATCAACGCGGGCGCCGCCACCGGAGTGGTGCTGTCCCTCACGGTGCTGGGCATCACGAGCCTGTGGGCCTCGGTGTGGTTCGCCATGGCGGGCGCGGTGCTGGCGGGACTGCTCGCGTACTCGCTGGCCTCGGGCGGGCGCGGCGGGGCCACTCCGGAACGGCTCGCGCTCGGCGGGGCGGTGGTCGCCGCCGTGTTCACCGGTGTCGGCCAGACCCTGATGCTGCTCGACGCCCAGGCCCTCGACCAGCTCCGCTTCTGGAGCGTGGGCTCGCTGGCCCGGGCGGACGGCGCGACGCTGACGACCGTCACACCGTTCATCGGGGCGGGCCTGCTGCTCGCCCTGGCGCTGGTCCGGCCGCTGAACGCGCTGGCGCTGGGCGACGACTCCGCCCGCGCCCTGGGCTCCCATGTGCACCGGGCCCGTTTCCTCGGACTGCTGGCGGTCACCGTGCTGTGCGGGGCGGCGACTTCGGCCGTCGGCCCGCTGGTCTTCGTCGGCCTCGCCGTGCCGCACATGGCCCGCACGGTCGTCGGCGCCGACCAGCGCTGGACGCTGCCGCTGTCCATGCTGCTGGCACCGGCGCTGCTGCTCTTCGCGGACGTGCTCGGCCGGATCGCCGTACGGCCCGACGAGTTGGACGCGGGCGTGGTCACCGCGGTGGTCGGCGCTCCGCTGTTCATCGCCCTCGTCCGCCGTCGCAGAGTGGTGGCGGCGTGACCACCGCACAGCCGGAGACAGCGCGCCCCACACGGGTGGTACGAACCCGCTCACTCCGCATCTCCCTGCGCGTGCACGTCCGGGCGGTCAGCGTCTGCCTGCTCGTGCTGGCGGCCACCGCCGCGGTGGGCGTACTCGCCCTGGGCACCGGGGAGTACGCCATCTCCCCCGCCGACGTGGTCCGCACCCTGCTGGGCAACGGCAGTCGGCGGACCGACTTCGTCGTCAACGATCTACGGCTGCCCCGCCTGCTGACCGGCGTCCTGGCCGGAGCGGCGCTGGGACTGAGCGGCGCGCTCTTCCAGAGCCTGACCCGCAATCCGCTGGGCAGCCCGGACATCGTGGGCTTCACCTACGGCTCGGCCACCGGCGGCCTGCTGGTCGTCCTGGTCGTCGGCGGCACCGGCGGACAGGTGGCGGCCGGGGCGGTGGCCGGCGGTCTGGCGACAGCTGTGCTGGTCTATCTCCTCGCCTGGCGACGGGGAGTCCACGGCTACCGGCTGGTGCTGGTCGGCATCGGGGTGAGCGCCCTGCTCCAGGGCGTGAACGCCTACTTGCTCGCCAAGGCCCGCTTCACCCAGGCCGCACAGGCCATGGCCTGGCTCAACGGCAGCCTCAACGGCCGCAGTTGGGAGGACGTCCGGCCGGCCGCGCTCGGGCTGCTCGTGGTGCTGCCCCTGGCCGGGTTCGCCGCAAGCCGGCTGCGGATCCTGGAAATGGGGGACGATCTGGCGGGCGGGCTGGGGGTGCCGGTCCAGCGCACCCGGCTGCTGGTGCTCGTCCTCGCCACAGCGGCCTGCGCGGTGGCCGTCGCCGCGGCGGGCCCGATCCCGTTCGTCGCCCTCATCGCACCCCAACTGGCCCGCCGCCTCACCCGCGCCCCCGGCCCCAACCTCCCGGCGGCCACCTGCACCGGCGCACTGCTCGTGGTCACCGCGGACTACGCTGCCCAGCGCATCCACCAGTCGACCCAGCTGCCGGTGGGGGTGGTGACCGCCGTGGTCGGCGGCCTGTATCTGGGGCTTCTGCTACGGCGGCAACGGCGGGCGGGGCATATCTGAGCCGTCGGGCCGCTCAGTGTCCGTGGCCGTCGGCGGACTCCTCGGAGTGGCTTTCCGTGGCCGCAGGCGCAGGCGTCCCGGCCCGGACCGTGAACGCCGCGGTGTGGACCTTGCCCTCGTGCTTGAAGTCGAGGAAGAGACGGTATGTTCCGCTGCTCGGCGCGGTGGCCGTGAACGAGATCTCCGGGCCGGGCTCGGTCGTGCCGTCCCCGGGCTCGCCGTTGGGGTGGACGTGGAGGTAGGCGAGGTCGCCGGAGCGCAGGGCGACCAGGTGGCCGTAGGCACCGAGGTAGGGCTGCAGGTCGGTGACGGGCTTGCCGGCCCGGGAGACCGTCAGTTTCAGTTCGCCCGCGGTGCCCGGGCGCAGACCGCCGCCCAGCTTGACCTCGTAGCCGCTGATCTCGGCGGTGGCCTTGACTGCCGGCACAGCCTGCGGCTCATAGGCGCCGGAGACCGCCAGGTCCGCGCCCAGCGTGAGGTTCTCGGCGTTCTTCTTCTCCGGGGTGAAGTCGGCGAAGACGCGGTAGCCGCCCGCGCGGGGCAGCTCGACGGGAATGCTCCAGGTGCCGTCGGCAGCGCGGGTGGGGTGCAGGTGGCGGTAGGTGTTCAGATCGCGTGAGGCCACGATGAGGTGGAGTTCCTTGTCGTGTTCCCGCCGGTACGCGGTGACCGCACGGCCGCCCTCGTCCCGGATGGCGAAGCGCAGGTCGGCGGCCTTGCCGACCGCGACGCGCGGGGTCTGCAGGTCGAGGGTGTAGCCGCTCTCGGAGATCTGCAGTCCGCCCGCCGGAGGCGATTCGTGCGCCGCCTCGCCGCCGCCCTCGCTGTGGGCGTCATGACGTGCGGGTGCCTTGTCCTCGCCGACGGGGCCGATGCTCTGGCCCACGCCGTAGGCGGTACCGAATGTCGCGGCCAGCGCGGCGGCGAACGCGGTGATCTTCAGTCCTGCGTGCATGGTCAGCTCCTGGAGTACAGGGCCTCCGGCACTGCGGTGCGAGGCCTCGATGCATTTCAAAATACCCCTAGGGGGTATGAAGTCAATGACTTTCCGAGCTTGTTTCAAATACCTACCGGGGGTATACAGGAAGACGCGTCCAGGATACCCCCACCCCGTATCAGCCCGAGGAGCGGCAATGACCACCACCGCGACCGAACTCGTCATCGGCGGCATGACCTGTGCCTCGTGCGCGGCGCGCGTCGAGAAGAAGCTCAACCGGATGGACGGGGTCACGGCCACCGTCAACTACGCCACCGAGAAGGCCCGGGTCAGCTACGGCGGTGACGTCTCGCTCCAGGACCTGATAGCGACCGTCGAGAAGACCGGGTACACGGCGCACGAGCCTGCACCGGCCCCACCCGAGCAGGAGGAACCGGACGAACTACGGCCGCTGCGCGAGCGGTTGGTCACCGCGCTGACGCTGGCCGTCCCGGTCGTCGCGATGGCCATGATTCCCGCCCTGCAGTTCGAGTACTGGCAGTGGCTGTCGCTGACCCTGGCGGCGCCCGTCGTGACGTACGCCGGATGGCCCTTCCACAAGGCGGCGTTCACCAATGCCCGGCACGGCGCGGCCACCATGGACACGCTGATCTCGGTCGGGACGACGGCCGCCTTCGGCTGGTCGCTGTGGGCCCTGTTCTTCGGGACCGCGGGCACGCCCGGCATGAAGCACCCCTTCGAGCTGACGATCGCCCGCGGCGACGGCACCGGGAACCTCTACCTGGAGGCCGCCGCCGGCGTCACCGCCTTCATCCTGGCCGGGCGGTACTTCGAGGCCCGCTCCAAGCGCAAGGCGGGTGCGGCACTGAAGGCACTGCTGGAGCTGGGCGCGAAGGATGTCACGCTGCTGCGGTCGAGCGGTGAACAGACCGTCCCTGTGGAGCAGTTGAAGGTCGGTGACCGCTTCCTCGCACGCCCCGGAGAGAAGATCGCCACCGACGGCACGGTCGTCGAGGGAACCTCCGCCGTCGACGCCTCGATGCTCACCGGCGAGTCCGTGCCCGTGGAAGTCACCCCGGGCGATCCCGTCACCGGTGCCACGCTCAACGTCGGCGGCCGTCTCGTCGTCGAGGCCACCCGGATCGGCGCCGACACCCAACTCGCCCGGATGGCCGAGCTGGTGGAGGACGCGCAGAACGGGAAGGCCGCCGCCCAGCGGCTCGCGGACCGGATCTCCGGGGTCTTCGTGCCGATCGTGATCGCCCTCGCCCTGGGCACACTCGGCTTCTGGCTCGGCACCGGCGCCGAACTGACCACCGCGTTCACCGCGGCCGTCGCCGTCCTGATCATCGCCTGCCCGTGCGCCCTGGGCCTGGCCACCCCGACCGCGCTACTGGTCGGCACCGGACGCGGCGCCCAGCTCGGCATCCTCATCAAGGGCCCCGAGGTGCTGGAGTCCACGCGCCGCGTCGACACCGTCGTCCTCGACAAGACC
Source organism: Streptomyces fulvoviolaceus (assembly GCF_000718165.1). Lineage (GTDB taxonomy): Bacteria > Actinomycetota > Actinomycetes > Streptomycetales > Streptomycetaceae > Streptomyces > Streptomyces fulvoviolaceus. The sequence goes on from NZ_JOEY01000044.1 coordinate 54,254, forward strand.
GGCACCGTCACCACCGGCCGGATGACCCTGCTGGCCCTGCACACCGCCGAGGGCGCTGACGAGGCCGAAGTCCTGCGACTGGCAGGAGCGTTGGAGCACGCGTCCGAGCACCCGGTGGCCCGCGCCGTGGCCGACCACGCCCGGCGGAAGCTGGGTTCTCTGCCCACGCCCGAGGACTTCGCGAACGTGCCCGGTCTCGGCGTGCAGGGCATCGTCGACGGTCACGCGGTCCTCGTCGGCCGCGAACAGCTCCTCGAGGACTGGGCGTTGGAGCTGCCGGAGGAGCTGCGGCGGGCCGGGGCCGACGCCGAGGCGGCCGGACGTACGGCGATCGCGGTGGCCTGGGACGGCGAGGCGCGGGCGGTCCTCGAGATCGCCGACGCGGTGAAGGACACGAGCCGCGAGGCGATCACCCGGCTGCGCGCCCTCGGCCTCACCCCGATCCTTCTGACGGGCGACAACAAGGCCGTGGCCGAGTCCGTCGCCCGCGAGGTCGGCATCGCCCCCGATGCCGTGATCGCCGAAGTGCTGCCGCAGGACAAGGTCGACGTCGTCAAGCACCTTCAGGCGGAGGGCCGTTCGGTCGCGATGGTCGGGGACGGCGTGAACGACGCGGCCGCTCTGGCCCAGGCCGACCTGGGACTGGCCATGGGCACCGGCACGGACGCGGCGATCGAGGCCGGCGACCTGACGCTCGTACGAGGTGATCTGCGCGCGGCGGCGGACGCCATCCGCCTCGCCCGCCGGACCCTGGGCACCATCCGGTCCAACCTCTTCTGGGCCTTCGCCTACAACGTCGCCGCGCTCCCGCTCGCCGCGGCCGGGCTGCTCAACCCGATGCTCGCCGGAGCGGCCATGGCGTTCTCGTCGGTGTTCGTCGTCGGCAACTCGCTGCGGCTGCGCACCTTCCGGGCCGCGGACTGAACCGTGGGGCCGGGAGACACCCCCGGCCCCACGGCCCCACGATCCTCAGCCGAAGGCCTTCACGGCCTGGTAGTAGGTCCAAGCCGTGCTGTTGCAGGCAGTCTTGGTCGCGCTGGTGTAGTTCGCGCAGACTCGCTTGAGGTCCTCGTAGAAGGCGCTGTCGAGACGTGACTTGTTGGCGCTGAAGGTGCCCGCGGCCTTGTAGTTGCGGTAGCCGAAATCGTGGCGCGCGCAGGACACCGAGAAGGGGAAGCCGAACGGGTTGTCCGGCGAGGACGAGCAGTAGTCGGTGGACCAGTCGAAGGCGTACGCGCTCCAGGTGGCCTGGTTGGCGCGGGCGGCGGCCCACTGGCTGTAGCTGGACGCGCTGGTCTGGGTCCAGTTGGCGAGGACCTGGGGCTTGTCGGCGGGAGCGGCGTCGGCGGCCGCGGCGGTGCCGACGACCGTGATGAGGGCGAGAGTCGAGGCGCCAAGTGCGGTGGCGAGTCTGCGGTGCATTCCACACCTCCATGAGACTGCGGCCCGCCCGTCGGACCGCAGGTCCATGACAAGATGATTGACACCTCAACTCCCCCTTCACACCCCATGCGCCCTAATGGGCTATTAACTCTCGGATATGACAGTCAATCGGACATGAACGGCAGCGAGCGCCAACGGCCCCGGCGCCAGAAAGGCGAGCGGCAGCATCATCCAGGCGCACAGCGCGGCTGTCGCCACCGCGAGCAGCACCAGTCCGGAACCGCCCACATCCCGTACGGCGTCCCGGCCGGCCGCGCGTACCGCCGCCGGCCAGTCGGTGAGCGACTCGGGGCGTGCGCAGGCCCTGAGGCCCACGACCGGGGCGGCCGCGCCGATCGCCGCGGCCACCACGGCGAACAACGGAGCTCCCGGCAGCCCCGCCCCGGCCAGCGCCAGGTCCGCGGCGCACAGCAGCGCACCCGCCAGGGCGACGGCGCCCGCCGCCAGATCACCGGCCCGCAGCCGCCGCCGTAGCACCGCGAAGTACCGCCCTGCGGTGGCTGGTTGCCCCTCCTCCGCGCCCCGCAGGACCGCGCACGCGGTCGACAGCGCGGCCGGGGACCGTCACCACGGACAGGCACACTACGGCCGTGGCGAGGCCCACGCTCAGCATGTCGGCGAACAGAGGCATGGAAGGCGAGGAAGAACAGCACGAGTGCAGCGGCCGAAGCGCAGAACCGTTCCTAGAGACTGAGCGGGAGTGAGTCCTGTTGCCAGGGCTCGTGCTCAGCCGAACGCCCCGAACGGTGTTGGGCGTTCTGGTCCCCCGCATACGCTCCGCGTCCGGCTTGCACGGATCGTGTCAGTGGTCCGGGAATACGGGGGCGGGTTCCCTCACGCCCAGCACCATCTGGTCCGGCCTGGGCGGTCCGATGCCCGACACCATCGCTCTGGTGGTGCCGGGGCGGTGCCGTCCTCCCCCAGTGCCTAAAGGGCCTGGGAGGTGCCCCCATCCGGATCGGATGTCCCTGGGCGCGCCGTCCGATCGCCACGGCGGCAGCGTCGTGGCGAGTCGTCTTACGTGATGTGCTGGTGAGGGGCTTCTGCCAGTGCTGGGCGCCCCACCTCGAGGTGTAGGCCGGGTCGACCGCAATGATCGTGAGGCCGGTCTGGTTGGCCATGGAGGTCAGCCGCGCGCGGAGCTTGCCCGTGGGCATGCCGGAAATCAACTGCCGGAACCGCTTCTTGCGGCCGTGCTTCTCGCGGGTCTTCTCCGCGGCGAAGTCAAGGTCCTCGACCGCAATGGCCTTCACCCCGCAGGCACGGGACCAGTCCAGCAGACGGTGAGGGCGTGGCGGACCTGGGCATCGCGATGCTGCGCACTGCCCGTGAGGTCGAAGAAGAACCGGCGCGGGTTGCCGGTCGGGTTGCCGTGGGCGTCGAGGCGGCGAGGTGGTCGGCGTTGGTGTCCACCCCGATCACACCGTCGGCCAGAGCCGCCTTGAGCGGGATGCTCCACGTCGGCGGGATCTGCCAGGAGGCGGTCAGGTACCACCGTCCGCGCTGTACGTCGTAGTGGATGCGGTAGGCGACGGCCCGGTTGGCGGCGACGCGATCGGCCCACTCGGTGCCGCCGTGGGCGAACCGCACCAACCCGGCCAGCTCGTACCGGCCGTGCGGGGCGTTGGCGTACCCAGCGAGCGGGGCGGGCAATTTGATGCTCACCTCGCCGTCCTGGGTGACGCGGATGGTCTCGTTGCCGAACCGCTTGCCGGACTCGCCGTCCGCGGCCAGAAACCAGCGTTCCGCTTCCCACCGCTGACGCCACCCGACCTCGGTCAGCCCCGCGGCCTCCAGGTTGTTCCGGGTACGGGCCAGCCGCTTCCCACCCCGCGCCACGTGCACGCGGCCCGCCTCGCGATCAGCGCGGGCTGCGTCGAGGCGGGCCTCCAAGACGTGCAGGCGGCGGGACTTGGCATGCCACTCCTGCTTCGTGCGGTAGCCACCCGGCGCCCGTTTGCTGCCCTGCTCTCCGACCGACTGGGACAGTCGGTGTGTGATGGTGCGCACTCCGGCCTCGAGCGACTGGATGTGGGCGAGCTGGCCACGGCGGGCGAGTGCCCACTGGTTGTGCGTGGCCTTCGTGATGCTTCCGGCCCAGCGTGCCGAAGAGTCCGCGGTGAGAGCGCGCTTGCGGGCAGCCCACGTGTCGGCGGAGTGCTCCAGCCCGTCCCGGCAACGCACGGCCAGGTCACGGGAAGCCAGCGAGCCCAGGTGCGCGCCGACCAGGCGCAGCACCTTCTCATCGGCAGGTGTGAGGCCCTTGAGGCGGGCGGACGGCCACTCCCGACGGACCGAGCGCGACGAACGGCGCCGCCAGCTCCCGCACCCGGCCCACCCGTTCACCCCCGCCCAGCCGAAACCCCCATCACCCCACCCAACGACCATCACGCTCAACAGTCACGCATTCGACTAAGGAACTTCCGTTCCCTACCGCACCAAGCCCGGGGCCCGCACTATTGTCTGGCGGCCAGCCCGCCGACCGGGCCGCACCCATACCGGCTCGGACACTCCACGCTCGCCCCTGCGCGCTCAAACCCGTCACAACTCAGTGCTTGGCCAGCTGCCCTAACCCCTTTGTCCTGTGTCCGGGCATGCCGAGGTCACCTCATCCCTTCCTCGGACTTCCTGTTGGCCCCCCTCAGCCCCCCCGTCCCCTCCTGCCCGTCCCGCTACTCGCCGCCGTACGGCAGCGTCGTCCCCGGCAGGTTGTACTCGTCCCGTCTGCCGCACATCCCGAAGCCCCCCAGCCGGGTCGGCGCGGCCTCGTACGCGGTCGCCTCGCCGAGGTGGACCGGCTCGCCGTGCTCCAGCGCGTCCAACTGGGCGCCGGTGCGCTCGGCGGTGGCCAGCGCGCCGGCCCGCCACAGTTCGCGCCAGGCCGGCACCTTGGCGCGCACCAGCCGGGCGGCGGCGCGCTGGAACTCCAGATACGGGCCGTTGTCGCCGGCGACGAGGGCCTCGCGCAGGGCGAGGTAGCCCTCGACGGCGAGGTCCCTGCGGCGTTGCGCGGCCGTCGCCGTCTCCGGTCCGGTGCCGGGCGGGAGTGCCGCCGCGGCCGCGTACCTGTCGGGGTCGGCGAGCACCTCGGGCGGGAAGGTGAAGACGGCGTCCCCGGCCTCCGGCAGCCCGCTGTTCTGCATCAGCACGGTGATGCGCAGGTCGCCGCCCTGCACCATGCGGTGCACGGTGCCCGGCGTGAACCAGGCGACCGAGCCCGCCTCCAGGGGGATGTCCCGGTAGCCGTCGGGGCTCAGTGTCTGCACCGCGCCCCGGCCGCCGGTCACGACGTACGCCTCCGTGCACACCAGGTGCAGATGCGGGCTGCCGCCGCACACGCCGTCGGCGGCCTCCCAGTCGTACGCGCTCAGATGGGACAGGCCGACCGCACCGGGCAACGGATGCGGAAGGCTCGGCTTCACCACTGCAGGCCCTTCAGGTACGAGCCGACACGCTCCCGGTCCCAGACGCCGTCAGCGACGACCAGTCGGTAGCGGTAGGCGAAGGACTCTCCCGGCGGCAGCTCGAACTCCTCGAAGAACGCCCAGGAGAACGCGACGGTCGGGAACGGTTCGGAGCGCACGAACCAGTGCGACTCGTGGATCGCGCTCTGCCCGTCGAGGTTCTCGGGCGCGTGGGCGAAGACGAGCGTGGAGTGGCCGTCGACGTCGTCGTGCTCGGTGGTGAAGGCGAGCCACGGGCTCTGGCTGCCCATCAGCTTGTCGGCGTCCGCGTCGGCGTCCGGGGCGAAGACGGCGCCGCCGGTGAAGTCGCGCGGGCCGCGCCACTGCAGGCCGGTGTACCCGGCCATCTCACGGCCCGCGGTGGTCGGCGAGCCGAAGGCCAGGGGCTCGTCGCGGAGGTTGGTGAGACTGATCGACCAGTCGAGCGCCCAGGCGCCGGCCTCCTCGTCGACCGAGTGCACGGCCAGCCCGCGCACCTCGCGCGCCCACTCCGCGCCGCCGTTCTCCACCCAGGTGAGCTCCTCGGTCAGGGCCACCCGGTCGTCCTCGACCGTCAGCTCGGGGAAGCCGTCGTGCCGCATCGAGCCGACGCGCTCCGGGATCGACAGGTAACCCTGGCCGTGCACATAGCAGTTGCCGCCCCAGAAGTTCTGCCCGGACAGATGACTCGCCGTCATCTGCAGACCCTTGTGCCAGCGGTGGTCATTGGGCCGGTAGCCGGTGACCGTGCGTCCGGCGAGCGTGCGCACCGGGTGCGCGTACGGCTTACGGGACTCGAAGGCCTCGGGGTCGGGGCGGTAGACGTAGCGGAGGATCTCCGTGCCGTTCGCCGCCGCGACCGCGATGTGCTCGCCGTGGACGTGACTGACTCGGATGCTCATGCGCGCTCCTTGGGGGCCCAGTGGGGGTGGTCTCCGTGCATGGCCGGGTAGAAGGGGTCGCCGGGGGCGATCTCGCCCGCGTGCACCGGGTGACCGGTGAACGCCGCCTTGTAGAGGGCGGCGGCGAACTCGAGGGTGGCGCGGGCCTCGGAACCGCTGTTCGGCGGCCTGACACCGTTGTCGTACGCATCGAGCAGAGCACCGAGCTGCGCCGTGTGCGAGCTGGGCACGTCCGCCGCGGGGGTGCGCCAGGCGGCGGCACGTTCGGAGTCGACGTGCGGGGCGGGGGTGTAGACCCAGTCCTCGTTACGGTGCCCGTACAGGTGGGTGAGTTCGACCGTCGCGTCGGCGCAGTCGATGCGGATGCGGCTCACCTCGTCCGGGGACAGCACGCTGTTGACGACGGTGGCGAGGGCGCCGTTCTCGAACCGTACGAGGGCCGTGGAGACGTCCTCGCTCTCGGTGTCGTGCACGAGCCGCGCGGCCATGGCCCTGATCTCCGTCCAGGGGCCGAGCAGGTCCAGCAGCAGGTCGTACTGGTGGATCCCGTGCCCCATCGTCGGCCCGCCGCCCTCGGTGGACCACTTCCCACGCCACGGTACGGCGTAGTAGGCGGCGTCGCGGTGCCAGGTGGTCTGGCAGTGCGCGACCCGGGGGGCGCCCAGCTCGCCGCTCGCGATCAGCTCGCGGGCGTGCACCGCGCCGGAGCCGTAGCGGTGCTGGAAGACCACGGAGGCGTACGCCCCGGACGCCTCCTCCGCCGCCGCGATCTCGTCGTACTCGGCGAGCGACAGGGTCAGCGGCTTCTCGCACAGCACCCAGGCACCGGCCTTCAGCGCGGCGACCGTCTGCCCCCGGTGCAGGGACGGCGGCGTGCCGATGAGGACGAGGTCGGGCCGTACGGCGTCCAGCATCTCGTCCATCGACGTGAACCCGGCAACCCCATCGCCCGCGAGCTCCCGGAACGCGTCGAGCCGGCCCTCGTCCACATCGACGGCGGCGACCAGTTCCACCCGCTCCGAGTGGGCTCTGAGCGCGGGCAGGTGGCTGCCGCTGACGATGGCACCGGTGCCGACGACGGCGACGCGGCGGCGGGCTGGGGACATGCGGTCCTCCTCGGGCGTCCGACGAGGGACGCCGACGTGCAGAAAGCGCTTGCTTCTCACGGTCGACCCTAGATCCCCGTCGATCGCCCGAACAAGACCCCGCGCGGTGTTATTGACGAATACACGCAACTTGATTGCTTGACTCAAGTAACTCAAACATGATTGCCTAACTCAAGCAAAGGAACCTGTCGGGCGGCCTGGACCGCCCGCAACCGGACGCAGAGCGGAGTACGGCTGTGAGCGCCCTTGCGACCTGCTGCTTCATCGCCGCCGCCGCGGCCGGCCCCGCCGCCTTCACCGCCGCGTGGCGCGGATGGGGCCACCACCCGTCCTCGTCCGCATCGAGGCCGACGTCAGAGAAAGAGGAGTAGATCATGGGATTTCCGGTGGCGAACCTCGCCGTGGTGCCGCTCGACACCGAGCGCGCGAAGGACCCCGCCGTCACGGGTGCGAAGGCCGCCAATCTGGCCCGCTCGGCCGTGGCGGCCCTGCCGGTGCTGCCGGGGTTCGTGCTGGTGCCCGCCGACCGGGCGCCCGGCGCGCCCGTCGGGGAGGAGGCGGTGCGCACCGCCTGGCAGGCACTCGACGGTGCCGGGCAGGCGCTCGTCGTACGGTCCTCCTCCGCCCATGAGGACACCGAGGACTCCTCCATGGCGGGGCGGTTCGACTCGGTGCTGGACGTGCGCGGGTGGGAGGGGTTCACCACGGCCGTGCAGACCGTGCTGGACTCCGCCCGGCGCGTGCAGCCCCTGCGGCCGCCCGCGGACGCGCCGCCGGACGACGGGATGGCGGTGCTGGTGCAGCCGATGATGCGCGCGGCCGTCGGGGGTGTGATGTTCACCGCGGACCCGGTGGCGGGGCGTACCGACCGGCTCCTGGTCAGCGTGGTGGGCGGCGGCCCGGACCAGCTGGTAGACGGCAGCACGCAGGGGGTGCGCTACCAACTGACCCGGTTCGCCCGGCTGGTGCGGACCGAGCCCGCCGAGCCTCCGGGGCAGCGGCTGCTCACGCACCGGCGGATCACCCGGCTGGTGGCGCTGGCCAAGAAGACCGAGCGGGTGTTCGGCGGGCCGCAGGACATGGAGTTCGGGTTCGACGCCGCCGGGAAGCTGTGGCTGTTCCAGGCGCGGCCCATCACCGCGATGGCAGCCCGCCCCGCGCCCGGGGCCCGTCTGCTCGGGCCCGGCCCGGTCGCCGAGACCCTGCCCGGGGTGCTCCAGCCCCTGGAGGAGGATCTGTGGGTGACGCCCATGTCCCACGGGCTCACGCTCGCCCTGGACATCGCCGGGGCGGCTCCGCGCCGCACCCTGCGCAAGCGGCCGCTGGTCACCACCGTGGACGGACGGGTCGCCGCGGATCTGCGGCTGCTGGGCGCCGTACCGTCCGCGCATCCGGTCCTGGACTTCATCAACCCGGCGCCGAGCGCACGGCGTGCGGGGGCTGCCTGGCGGGTCGGCAGGCTGCGGTCCGCGCTGCCGCTCCTCGCGGCCGACCTGATGGCGGACGTCGACCGCGCCCTCGCCGACATCCCCGAGCCCGGGCAGTTGCTCGGCGGTCAGTTGCTGGACGCCGTCTCGTGGGGCCGGGAGGTGCTGTCCTCCCTGCATGCCCAGGAGTCCCTGGCCGGTGCGCTGCTCGGCCCCGGGTCCGGGGCCACGGGTGCCGGCGAGGCGCTGGCCGCGCTGGCCGAGGGCCGCTCGCGGGGCATGAGCGAGGAGGCGCTGCTCGCCCGTCACCCGGTTCTCATGGCCCTGTTGCCGCCCACCCTGGGCGACCTCGCTCCGCTGCCGGGGCACACGGGCTGGACCGCACTGCCACGTGGCGTCGGTGCTCTTCCCGTGCGCGAGGGGCTGCGGCTGCGGATCCGCTGGGTGCACGAGATGCAGGCGCGGATGGTGCGTGAACTGGCCGGGCGGCTCGGTGCCGGCGAGTGCGCCCCGGGGCTGACCCGGCTGGCGCTGCTGCGCTGGGAGGAGCTGGTGACGGCGTCGGAGGACGGGGGTCTGCCGGCCGATCTGACCGAGCGGGAGCCCCGGTCCCTGGACGTCGGTCCGCTGCCCGCCGCCTTCCGGCTGGCCGACGGTCTGCCGGTGGCCGAACTCCCGCCGGGCGCACGGCACTCGGGCGACGGCCAGGGCGCGGGCGGCGGCTTCGGCACCGGGACTGCCTGGGACGGGCGCGGCGAACGTCCCGAGCACGCGGTCCTGGTGGTCCGCTCCCTCGACCCGGCCCTGGCCCCGGTCCTGCCGGGCCTTGCCGGACTGGTCGCCGAGACGGGCAGTGCGCTGTCCCATCTGGCGGTGCTGGCCCGCGAGTTCCGCGTGCCGACCGCGGTGGGCGTCCCCGGCGCGGTGGACCGCTTCCCCGACGGGACGCTCCTCACCGTGGACGGCGGCAGCGGCGCCGTGACCGTGCAGGACGCAGACGAAACCATCACTCACGCAGAGGAGCCGGCGGCATGAAGAGTCTGAGGATCGTCGGTTACGCCTTCGGCGGGCTGTCCGCCGTCTACGCCGGCTACTACATGGTGCTCTATCTGACGCGCTGGGAGTGGCAGCGGGCCATGATGTCCGGGGTCCTGCTGCTGGTGGTCGAGATCTTCCTCGCCACCGTCGTGCTGCTGACCCGTTTCGCCCGCATCGAGGAACGGCTGGAGCAGTCCGACGCCCGGGTGGAGGAGGTGCGGCAACGGCTGCAGCAGACCCGCGCGCCCCATCCGAACCGGTTCCGCTGGATGGACTCGGCTCAGATGCAGGAACTGGACGGCACCCAGCACACGTTCGTGTTCGTGCCCGTCCTGATGGCGGCCGGGGCGGCCCTGTCCGGCATCGCGATGGTCATCCAGAAGCTGGCCGGCGCCACCGCCCGCCCGGGCGCGGAACGCCGGCTGGCCGGACGCCTGGCGGCCCTCACCGCCCCGCCGCTCGGCCCGCGGGTCGGCAGAACGCTGTTGGAGAGCCGCCCGGCCGTACCGCCCACCCGCGCCCGGCGCAAGCTGCTCGGCGTGGCCGCGGCGGCCGGTGGTCTGCTCCTGGTGCCGGTGCTGTGGACGGCGCTGGCCGACGCGACCCAGACCCGGGCCCAGGAGACGCCGGACGCGGCGAGCACGACCATGGTCTTCCGGGTCGAGACCAAGGGCGACGGCGGCGACACGGCCGTACAACTCGCCGCGCAGAACCTCTGGGAGACCTGCCGCCGCTCCACCGCCGCGCAGAACGACAACGCCTCGCTGAGCCGCCTGAACGACGGCGTCTACACCGGTGTGGTCCGGCCGGCCCTGCCCGAGCACGACGTGATGCGGCTGCGGGGCTGCATCGAGGACGCGAGCACCAATCGCACCAGCGCGATCGTACTGGGCGAGGGGCAGGCGGGTTCCGTGCACTGAGTCCTGGGGCCTGACCGGCGGATCAGGCCCCAGGCACAGAGCGCGGCACGCACTCCCCCACTGCCTCAAGGGCGTGGGGGAGACTCCATTGTGCCGCCGCCCTCCTCCGCCTTGCAGCCGCACGCACCACGCCCCGCTCACCGGCGATGACGGGGCGCCCTTGATTCCCCGCGGCCTGATCCGCCGGACAGGACCTGGGCGACGGCGCTTCGGTGCTCGCGGGCCCCCGCCTCACAGGAGGCCGAGGTCCCGGGCCCGGAGCGCCGCCTGGGTGCGGTCGCGCAGGGCGAGGCGTTGCAGGATGCGGGAGACGTGGTTCTTGACCGTGCCCTCGCTGAGATACAGCCGCGCGGCGATCTCCCGGTTGGTGTGCCCGCGTGCCACGAGGCGCAGGATGTCCGTCTCACGCGGGCTCAGGGCAGGAGCTTCCACGGCGGGGCGGGCAGGCCGCAGGGAAGCTGTGAGGTGCCGGGCCACGGACGAGTCGAGCTGGGTGACGCCCGCATGCGCCAGGCGGACCGCGTGCGCCAACTCCTCGGCAGGCAGGTCCTTCAGCAGGTAACCGTGCGCACCTGCCCTCAGCGCCTGGACGACGTACTCCTCGTCGTCGAAGGTCGTCAGCATCACCACCCGGCACTCCGGCGCCCGCTCGCGCAGGACGGCGACCGCCTCGACCCCGTCCGCCTGCGGCATCCGTACGTCCATGAGAACGACGTCCGGGCCCAGTTCCAGCGTCTTCGCCACGGCGTCCCGGCCGTCCACGGCCGTCCCCACGACCGTGATGCCCGGCCGGATCGAGAGCAGGGAGGCGATGCCGTCCCGGATGAGCCGCTGGTCGTCCACGACCAACACCCGTACGGCCGACGCTGGTTGGGAATCGTGGTCCATGTCAGGTCTCCCCCGTCTTCCCGCGCGGGACGGTCACCGTCAGTCGGGTGCCGGCGCCGGGGCTGCTGTCGATGTCCACGCTCCCCGCCACGAGTTGCACCCGCTCCCGCATCCCGAGCAGCCCGAAACCGGCGGTGGACACGTCGGGTGTGAAACCCCGTCCGTCGTCGGCCACCTCCAACCACGCGGCCTCGTCGGAGAGTTGGACCGTCACCTTCACCCACGACGCCTCCGCATGGCGGCGTGCGTTGGTCACCCCCTCCTGTGCGGCCCGGTACAGGGCGGTCAGTTCGGCCGTTCCGTAGCCGCTCCCGTCGCCGCTGACCTCGACGACGACCTGCGGCCGTGTGCCATCGGCCTGTGCCAGCGAGGCCAGCGACTCCGCCAGCGTGGGTCGCGCCGCCTCGTCCCGCAGCGTGCGGACCGACTGTCGTACGTCGCCCAGCGCGAGCCGCACCGACTGCCTCGCCTCGGCCAGGGCCCGCCGGGACGCGTCGGGGTCCAGGGTCCGGAAGTCCGAGGCCATCTCCAACTGCACGGACATCGCGGTGAGATGGTGCCCGAGGCTGTCGTGGATGTCCCGGGCCAGCCGGTTGCGCTCGGTGGCGGCGGACAGCTCGGCGACCCGCGCGGCGTACGCCTCCAGTTCGCGCCGGGCGCGCTGTTCGCCGACGGCCACCGCGGCCATGGAGACGGCCAGCACCAGGCCGACGCAGAGCATCAGGAGGTCGGACACGCGCTCCGGGTCGCGGTACCAACCGGGGGCGGTCAGCAGGTAGGCGGTCAGCAGCCCGGCCAGGCAGAGCCCGCCCATCATCAGTGCGGCCGTGCGCCCGAAGGCGAAGTAGGCGGTGAACGGCAGCAGTACGAACAGCACTTGGGACAGCCCGGAGGTGTCGAGGACCACCACGACGCCGATCAGTCCGCACCGCGCGAGCAACAGCGTCGTCCGGGGTTCGGGCCGACGGTGGGCGACCGCTTCCAGGGCGAAGAGCGCTCCGATCGCGGCGACGAAGCCCGAGGTCCGCCAGACCGTGGGCCCGGGACCGTCGCCCAGACCCGCCACCGCGTAGTACAGGCTGCCGGCGAGTACCGCGCCGTACAGCAGCGGTGCCACCCACCGGACGGGCCCATACGCCGCCATGCGCACCCCCTCACCCGCTGTCGTCAGCGTAGGCCGAACCTGCCGGGAGGGGAGCGGGCTCGGCCGGTTCAGGACGAACGGCACCTGCCGAACGGCCCGCAGGACGATGACTTACGGCTGCTGCCGCCGACGTGTTGCATCTGCCCCCGCCCCCGCACGGCTCCCTACGGTGACGGCCCCGACCCACATCTGGAGGAGCCATGACCACACTTCGTACCGGAGCCCTGTGCGGGCTGCTGGCCGGCCTCATGATCGCCCTGCCCGCGCTGGTCGAGGCGTTCACCGGGGAGACGTCCGCGACCGGCGTGCCGCTGGCCCTCTCCCCCGCGTTCGCCCTGCCGCTGCTCACCACCCTGCATCTACGGCAGGGGGCGGCCGGCGGGCGCCTCGGGGAGATCGGCCACACCGTGAACCTCATCGGGCTCGGGCTGTTCGGTGGTGCCGCGTTCGCCTCGAACCTGGTGCTCTTCTACTTCGACGACGATGTCATCGACGAGACCCTGACCGGCCCCACGATCCCCGCACTCCTCGGCTCCGCGGCCGTCTTCGCCGTGGGCTGTGCCCTGTTCGGGGCGGCGATGGTCCGCGCCCGGGTCCTGCCGAGGGTTCCGTCGTGGGGATACGCCACCGTCCTGCCGGTGTTCGCGTTCCTGACCGCGCTGCCCGAGTCCCTGCTGACCAGTGCGCTGCACGTCTTGGTCGGCGCCATCCTGATGTGGCTCTCGGCCGCGCTGTGGCGCACGCCCGGAGGTGTCGAGCACGCCTCGGTCTCCCACCAGGTCTCTGTCTGAGACACCGACCCGCGCATTCCGCACGGCCGTACTGGCGACGGCCCCAGCGACCGTGATCACCACCCAGGCCGTCGGCGGTGTCGTGCCGGATCCCACGACGGGGCGCGTGCGCCCGGCAGGAGGCACCGGTCCAGCAGTGGTCGGCCGCCGGCCATGTCGCGACGAAGGCCGCCCGCGTCGGCGCGAAAGCGACGGCGTTCGTCCAGCATTCACGACACCATCACGTTCAGGCCGTTGCGCACGCCCGGGCCCGAACTAGCGTCTCTGGTCGCCCGAACCAACACGAGTGAGGTTTCGATGTCCGCAAGACATGTCCTCGTCGGCCTGGCGCTGGTGCCGGTGCTCGCCTTCTCGACGACCGCCCCTGCGACCGCCCACGACGGCGTGCCGCCTCAGAAGACCCGCTTCGATCTGCAGGCCCACCGCGGCGGCATCGGCATGACCACCGAGGAGTCCCTCGAGGGATTCGGCAAGGCGATGCGGCTCGGGGTGTCCACCCTGGAGCTGGACACCCAGATCACCAAGGACGAGAAGGTCGTCGTCACCCACGACCGGCAGGTCAGCGCCCAGAAGTGCCGTGACACGGCGCCGGTCACGCCGGGCGACCCGATGTTCCCGTACGTCGGGAAGTACATCAAGGACCTGACGCTGGCTCAGGTCAAGACCATGGACTGCGGTTACCAACAGCTGCCCGGTTTCCCCGAGCAGGAGGTGGTCAAGGGTTTCCGGATGGCCGAGCTCAAGGACGTCCTGAACCTGGTCAAGAGCTACCGTGCCAAGCAGGTCACCCTCAACGTCGAGACGAAGGTCGAGGCGGGGGCGCCCGAACAGACCGCGCCGCGTGAACTGTTCGTGCGCCGCGTCTACGAGGAGATCCATGCCTCGGGCATCGAGCGCCAGGTCACCATCCAGTCCTTCGACTGGGGCGCGCTGCAGGCGATGCACAAGCTGGCCCCGAAGTGGCCGCTGGTCGCGCTCACCAACTACGACTTCCTCCAGGTCGGCCAGTCGGGCGCCTCCCCGTGGCTCGGCGGGATCGACGCCGACGACTACGGCGGCGACTTCGTCAAGGCGGCCGCCACGATCCCCGGGGTGAAGGCCCTTTCCCCCAACTACGGCTTCCCGCAGAGCGGCAAGGTCGGCGATCCGGGCTTCCGCTTCTACCCCGACCGGACGATGATCTCCGAGGCACACGCCAGGGGCCTGAAGGTCATCCCGTGGACCTGCGACGATCCGGCCACCGTCGAGGCGCTCATGGACCTGGGCGTGGACGGCATCATCACCAACTACCCCAACCGGGTAAGGCAGATCATGGCCGACCGCGGCATGCGCCTCCCCAAGGCGTACCAGCCTCGCTGAAAGCCTGAACCCGGGCAGTGGTCAGTTCTGCTGACGTACGGTCACGGGCCGGTCCTCCTTCAACTCGCTGAAGAGTTGCCGGGCCCGGCCCGCGTCCCATTTCACGGCGCTGCCCTTGGATGTGGCGAAACTCGGGTCGGAGACAGGCACGTTGAGCCGTCGGCCACCGCCGGCGGTGACACTGCGCATCGTCTGCATCAGTGACATGAGCTGCGGCAGATCCGTGTCCTTGTCCACGACGAGCGTGTCGAGTCCCGCGGTGAGGGACGGGAAGGACTTGGTCGGATCGAGGAGCGTGCCCGGGGTGGCCGCCTTCTTGGCGAGTGCGGCGAGGAACTTCTGCTGGTTCCGGGTACGGCCCAGGTCGCCCTGCGCCTCCTGGTGGCGCTGCCGTACGAACGCCAGGGCCTCGGTGCCGTCCAGGGTCTGGCAGCCCTTGCTCAGATTCGCGCCCGAATCCTCGTCCTTGACGGCCCGGTCGAGGCACATGTCCACGCCGCCGATCGCGTTCACCACCCCGACGAAGCCCGCGAAGCCGATCTCGGCGTAGTGGTCGACGTGCAGCCCGGTGTTGCGCTCCACGGTCCGTACCAGCAGGTCGGGTCCGCCCAGCGAGAACGCTGCGTTCAGCTTGTTCGGCGTGGCGCGGTAGTGCCTGCCGGTGCCGGGATCGACGTAGGACGGGATGGTCACCCACGAGTCGCGTGGCAGGCTCATCATCGTGGTGCCGCTCGCACCGGTGTGCAGCAGGATCATCGAGTCCGTGCGGCGGCCCGCTGCCGAACCGGTGCGCAGATCCTTCCTGTCCTGCTCGGACAGGCCCTCGCGGCTGTCCGAGCCCACGACGAGGTAGTTGGTCCCCTTGCCCTGCGGCGCCCGGCCTGTGATCGCGGCCAGGTCCACCTCCTGGTCGAGCCTGGTGTCGGCCCACACGTAGGTACCGGCGCAGGAGACGACCAGGGCGGAGAGCAGGAGGATCACCAGCCGTACGATCCGGCGGCGCCGGGAGGCGCGGGGCTTGCGAGATCTGCTGCCGGGGGCGGGAGCGCCTGCCGCGCCCGCGCGGGGCGGGCGCCCTTCACCCATACGGCCGGGAGGGGCGGAAGAAGCCATGCCGGGCAGCGGTGCCGTGCGCATCAGGGCCGGGGGCGCACTCCCGGGCATCCCCGGCCCTGATAAGCCAAGCGTCGGCTCTGCTCTGCCATCACGCCGGTCGTCGCCCGCCGGCCGGTCCGTCCAGTCGTCCATCGGTCTGCACAGTCCCTCAACGCATCGGGATCACCTCGTCGGCAGGCTCTTATACGGGTCCGGGCCGCCGATCTGTTCAGCGGCCGTACCGGAACGCCTCATGCGCTGCCACTTCAGCCGGGTGCCGAGCAGCAGAGCCACCACGGACTGGATGACGACCAGATACATCAGCTGCCGGTAGACGAAGATCTGGAGCGGCATCGACCACAGGGTCCGTCTCCGCTCACCGTCGAGCCTCAACGCGTAACCAGCACAGACCAGTTGGGTGCCGAGGAAGGCGAACCACACCGCGGCCGACTGCAGCGGATCGAGGAACAGCACGCCGTACAGGGCGTAGACGTCGATGACCGGCGCGAGCAGTGGAAGGACCACCTGGAAGAGCGCGAGGTAGGTCAGTCCGCGCCGGCCGAAGCGACCGGCCGTGCCCACGCCGAACACGGCGCCGCGGTGTTTCCACATGGCCTGGAGGGTTCCGTAGCACCAGCGGTAGCGCTGTCGCCACAACTGGCGCAGGGAGGTGGGTACTTCGGTCCACGCGACGGCGGACTCCTCGTAGAGCACCCGCCAGCCCGCCCGCCACAGGGCCATCGTGAGGTCGGTGTCCTCGGCGAGGGTGTCGTCGCTGATCCCGCCGAGGCCCAGCAGCGCGTCCCGGCGGAAGGCCCCGATGGCACCGGGGACGGTCGTCATGCACTCCAGGACCTCGAACATCCTGCGGTCGAGGTTGAATCCGAAGCAGTACTCCAGGTGCTGCCACTTGGCGAGCAGGCCGCGCCGGTTGCCGACCTTGGTGTTGCCGCTGACCGCGCCGACCGCCGGGTGCGCCAGCGGCTGGACGAGCCGGTGTACGGCGTCCGGTTCGAAGACGGTGTCGGCGTCGACCATGACCACGATGCCGTGCCGCGTGCGGGCCAGACCGGTGTTGAGGGCCGCGGCCTTGCCGGCGTTGGGCGTGCGGATCACCTCCACCCGCGGATCACCGATCCCCGCGGCGATCTCCGCCGTACGGTCCGTCGACCCGTCGTCGATCACGATGATCTGCAGCTCCGGGTGGGTGGAGTCGAGCAGCGAACGGAGGGTGGACTCGATGCCGGCCTCTTCGTTGTACGCCGGGACGAGCACCGTCACCGGTTCCGTGACCTCCCGCAGCCAGGGCGCGCCCGGGCGGAAGCGCTCCAGCCGGCGGACATGGGCGCGGGCGAACAGGACGAGCAGCGCCAGGCGCAGCACGCCGAGGCCGCCCGCGATCCCGAGCACCCACGTCATGGCGGTCGAGAAGCCTCGCCCGAGGACGCTGCCCCAGACCAGAGCGGTGCCCTCCCATCGCGCGACGGTCGACACCGGCGTGTACGGCGTGAGGTCGAGTCCGTCCGACACGGTGGTGAAGCGGTCGACGCCGGGGTTCCGGAGAAGCTTCTGCGTAGCCCGGTACGCGGTCGCCGTCTGGCTGAACTGGCGGATCAGCCCCTGCGCCGGTTTGCGGGAGGCCTTGTCGGCGGTGACCAGCACATAGCCGCGGGCGGTGGCCTGCTGCGCCGCCTGCCACTCCCGGCCGCACAGGGTGTCGGCGGAGGTCGTTCTCGGCATCCGCAGCAACGTGGTGTGCACGTCCGCGGCGCCCGCCAACGCGGTTTGCGTCAGGTCGAGTTCGGTCGAGAAGCGCAGCGACGAGGCTTCGCCGAGGACGGCGCCGGTGTAGGTGTTGGAGCCGATCTCGTGGCCCTCGGCGCGGATCCGCCGTACCAGCTCCGGGTAGCGGGCGGCCTGGGAGCCGATGAGGAAGAAGGTGGCGTGCGCCCGGTTGCGGCGCAGCAGGTCGAGCAGGCGGGGTGTCCACACCGGGTCGGGACCGCCGTCGAAGGTGAGCGCGACGGTGCGGGCGGGCATGGAGCCGGTCTGTATTCCGTTGCGGTTGATCCCGATCACGGGGCCGTTTCCGTCGGCCACCGCGTCCGGTGCGGGTGAGGTGCAGGGGGACCGCGTCTTCGCCTCGTCGACCTCGTGGTTGGTCCAGCCCTCGAAGAGCAGGGCTGCGAACATCGCGGGGAGGACGAGTATCAGTAACAGCCAGTGCCCCCGCGGGTCGCGGGACTGCTTGTGCCGGCCCTTCACGGATCTTCGGCCCTCCTCCCGGGGGAGGCACCGGGAAGGGCGCGAGTGACGTACGGGGTGTCTCTTCTCCCGTCGTGGACGACGGAACGCGGTGGGCGGTGAGACGGCGTCTGCCACTGCTTGACGGGGCTCGAGTTGCGCATGGGGCGCGAGTCTAGCCACGGCATCTGCCCTGCGTGGCGCCAACAGGGAACCCTCACAGGCTGCGACGGCGCCGCGGTTCCGAACGGGGAGTTCAGTCCCGATCGGGCCGGGTGACGCGGATCTTGGACTGGCCGTGCGGGAGTTCCTCCCAGTCGTCCATGAAGCGAGCCCGCAGGCCGTGCTTCTCTGCCAGGGCCACGAGGGTGTCGGTGCGGTAGTAGAAGTCCTCCCGCAGGACGTGGTGTTCCTCGCCCTCGGTGCGGTCGAAGGTGAAGTCGAACCAGCCGCCGGGGGCGAGCACCCGGCCGACGTTCGCCAGGCACTCCTCGATGACCGGGAGCGGCGAGTGCGAGAAGACGCTGTGCGCGTGGACGACGTCGAAGTGGGCGTCGGGGAGGAACCGCAGCGTGAGGTCGCGTACCGGGGTGAGGGTCGGGAGCCGGTTCTGCAGGCCCATGTCGACGATGGTGTCCTGCGCGGCGACGAGGATGTCGGGCGAGATGTCGATGCCGTAGTAGTGCCCGGGCTCCAGGTGCCGGATGAAGCGCCAGCCGCCTCGCAGGTTGCCGCAGCCGATCTCCAGCATGCGGTGCTCGGGGCGCAGACCGTGGCCGAGCAGGTAGTCGAACTGCATCGCCCCGAGCGCCAGCCAGCGCTCCCGGTTGCGGCTGCCGACGGCCGCGTCGGGGTCGGTCCGGGTGTCCGAGCGCATCACGGCGCGGTAGTAGGCGATGTGGTCCGGGTGGCGGTGGCTCAGCCACATGTCCCGGGCGGCGCGGGCCACATGGCGGGGTACCCGCTCGGGGTGGCGCAGGGCGTAGCCGATGCGGTGGCCGAGGGCGGCACGGTTGGCGGTGAGGTTCTTGGCGGGCACGGGGTCCTTGCCTTTCCGAGGTGGTGGCGCTGGGTGCTGATGCCAGCCTCGGTGCGCCGGCGGGGTGTTCGGCTCGGTCGACAGGCTCGGGTCCCAGGGTGGTTCAGGTGATGCCGATGTCAACCGATCGGTTGATGCGGTTCGATGTACGACGCGTTAGACACGGAGGATGAGACACACCGATCCGGACGGGCGCCGGCTGGCCGCGGTCGTGCACACCACGTTCTTCCTGCTGCTGTGCTCGTCGTTCGCGCGCTTCCTGACCCGCGACCAGGACGGGGCGCGCGCCGGATGGGTGGTGACGCTGTTCGCGGTCTTCGCGCTGCTCTACGTCCTCGGATACGTCCTGGCCCCCGCACCGACCCCCGGTACCGCGCCCACCACCCGGCACCTGGTCTGGCTGGGCGCCGTCTCGACGGTCTGGGCCGTCCTGCTCGCCCTCGCGCCGAGCGCCACGTGGTGCGCGATGCCGCTGCTGTTCGCCGGCCTGTACGCCCTGCCGCCCCGCATCGCGGTGCCGCTGGCCGCCGTGCTCACGGCGCTGGTCGTGATCTCCGAAGTGCGGGTGTCGGACGGCGCGTTGAACCCCAACATGGTGGTCGCCCCACCGGCCATCGCCGCGGTCGCCACCGCCGTCTTCGTCCAGCTGCAACGCCAGGCGGCCCGGCAGCGCGTACTGATCGACGACCTGGTCCGTACCCGGCGCGATCTCGCGGCCACCGAACGGCGGGCCGGCGTCCTGGCGGAACGGCAGCGGCTGTCGACGGAGATCCACGACACGCTCGCGCAGGGCCTGTCCAGCCAGCAGATGCTGCTCCAGGCCGCCGAGCGCGTGTGGGAGACGGACCCGGAAGCGGCCCGCGCGCACATCGGGAAGGCGGTCGGGATCACCTCCCGCGGCCTCGCCGAGGCCCGCCGCTTCGTGCACGACCTGGCACCGGCCGACCTGACCGGGCAGTCCCTCCCGGCAGCGCTCGGGGCACTCGCCGAGCGGGAGAGCGGCCCCGGCCTGACGATCGACTTCCGGCTCGACGGCGACCCCGGCCCGCTGCCGGAACGTATCGAGGCGGCCCTCCTGCGCATCGCCCAGGGCGCGCTGGCCAACGTACGCGAACACGCCGCCGCGACCCGGGCCGCGCTGACCCTGACCTGTCTGGACGACCAGGTCTCGCTGGACGTCGCCGACAACGGGCGGGGGTTCGACGCTGCCGCGCTCCCGTCGGAACCGGACCGGACGCGGGGCCACGGGCTGCCTGCCATGCGGATCCGGGCGCGGCAGTCGGGCGGCGCGCTCACCGTGGAATCGATGCCGGGCGAGGGCACGGTCGTATCGGTCGCAATCCCGTTCTCTCTGAAGGAGTCCGTCTCGTGAGTACCGCCGTCCGCCTGCTGCTGTGCGACGACCACGCCGTCGTCCGCGCCGGGCTGCGTGCCCTGCTGTCCAGCGCCGACGGCATCGAGGTGGTCGGTGAGGCGGGCAGCGGCGAGGAGGCGCTCGCCATGGCCGCGCATCTGCACCCCGACGTCGTACTGATGGACCTTCAGCTGGACGACGGCATGGACGGTGTGACGGCCACCCGGCTCCTGACCTCCGGGGCGGACGCGGGTCCCCGGGTCCTGGTGCTCACCATGTTCGACACCGACGCCGACATCACCCGTGCCATCGAGGCGGGCGCCACGGGCTACCTCCTCAAGGCCGAGCAGCCCGACGAGTTGTTCGCGGCGATCCACAACGCGGCAGCCGGCCGCACCGCGCTCTCGGCCCCCGTCGCCGACCGCCTCATGACCCGGCTGCGCAGCCCGCGCCCCACCCTGTCCGCGCGCGAGCACGAGATCCTCGGGCAACTCGCCCGTGGCCTGGGCAACCGGGAGATCGCCCGCGCCCTGTTCATCAGCGAGGCGACCGTCAAGACCCATCTCGGGCGGATCTACGGCAAGTTGGGCGTGGAGACGCGCGCCGGCGCGGTGGCGGTCGCGAAGGAGCGCCGGCTGCTGCCGTGAGCTCCCGTGGGAACCGGGGACGTCCGATCCGCACTCTTCCGTTACTGCAGGCACCCTTGACAGGGTGCGTACTGTTTCGCGACGTTTGATCCTTGCCGGCACTTCCATCGGCAGGACGCGGACATCGCGTCGTGGGGGGAATTGGGGGGCGGTCGCTCATGCGGTCCAGGAACAGTGAGATCACGATCCACAGACCCGAGGGGCTGAGCACCGAGCTCCGCCGGGCCTGGCACCGGGCGATGGACGATTCGCCGGACTACGCCAACCCCTTCCTGGCACCGGAGTTCGCGGCCGGGGTCGGCAGGTACCGCGCGGGGGCGCGGGTGGCCGTCCTGCACGAGCACGCGGAGCCGGTGGGCTTCCTCCCGTACGAACGCAACTCCTTCGGCGTCGGCCGGGCCATCGGACTCGGCCTCTCCGACGCCCAGGCCCTCGTGCACCGTCCGGGGGTCACCTGGGACACGCAGGAACTGCTGAAGGCCTGTGGGCTGTCCGTCTTCGAGTTCGACCACCTGGTCGAGGAGCAGAAGCCCTTCGGCCGCCATGTCACGGGGACCTTCGCCTCACCGGTCATCGACCTCAAGGACGGGGACGGCGACGACAGTTACGCGGAGTGGCTGCGCGGCGCGTACCCCGGGCTGGCCAAGACGACGCTGAAGAAGGAGCGCCGGCTGGCACGCGACCTGGGCGAGATGCGGTTCGTCTTCGACGAGCGCGACCCGCGGGCGCTGCCGACGCTCATGCGGTGGAAGTCCGCCCAGTACCGCCGGACGGGCCGGATGGACCGGTTCGCGCGGCCGTGGATCGTGGACCTGGTGAACCACCTGTACCAGGTCCGCGAGGAACACTTCACCGGCGTGCTGTCCGTGGTGTACGCGGGTGACCGGCCGGTCGCCGCGCACTTCGGGCCGAGATCACGCACGGTGTTCGCCCCCTGGTTCACCGCCTACGACCCCGAGCTCCGCTACTACTCCCCCGGCCTGATCATGCACCTGCGGATGGCGCAGGCCGCGGGCCGGGACGGTGTGCGGCTCATGGACCTGGGGCGCGGCGACAAGGAGTGGAAGGACTGGCTCAAGACCCGCGAGCTGCGGGTCGGCGAGGGTTTCGCGACCCGCCCCCACCCGGTCGCGGCGGCGCACCGGCTGTGGCGCAGGCCGGTGCGCGGTCTGCGGAACACGGTCCTGGCCCACCCCGGACTCAGGGAGCCGGCCGACCGGCTCCTCAAGACGGTCGGCACGCTGCGTACGTCGAGCGGTCGGGCGGACTCCCGGGCAGGCTGACCGGCCTTCTCACGCACGGCCGCTCCCGCCGTCTCCCCCACCGACGCGAGCGCGCCGTGCGCCCTCCCAACACGCCTCGCCCACCCTTCGGGGGAAGGGACGACCATGCCGTACGGCTCGCGGCTCGCCGCGACGATGACACGGCGACTCGGACGTCCGTGCGTCTACACACCCTCGGCCCGGCTGGCGCTCTACCTGGCGCTGCGGCGCTGGTGCCGGCCGGGCGCACGGGTGCTGATGTCGCCGGTGAACGACGACGTGATCCTCTTCGTGGTCCTCGCGGCCGGGCTGCGCCCGGTGCAGGCCCCCGTGTCCGTCCAGGACGGCAACATCGACGTGTCCGCCGTACCGGAGTCGACCTGGCGGAACGTGGACGCCGTCCTGACCACCAACCTGTACGGCATCCCGGACCGGGTCGTCGAACTGCGGCGGCGCTGCGAGGAGTTGGGGATCCCCCTGTTCGAGGACGCGGCGCACGCGATCGGCACCCACGTGGCGGGACAGCCGATCGGGACCTTCGGTATGGCGGCGGTTTTCAGCCTCTCCAAGCACGTGGCCGGGATGGCCGGCGGTTTCCTGGCCGTAGAGGACGAGCGCACGCGACGGGAGCTGGAGCTGCTGCGCGACGACCTCCTGGTGCCGGGCCGTCTGCGCGAGGACCTGGCCACGACACTGCGGCCGCTGGCGCGTTCCGCCGCACGCGGTCTCCACCTGGTGCATCCGGTGTGGCGGACGATGCAGCGCCTCGGGCTGCTGGAGCGCGACGCCTTCCGCATGGACCTGCACGCCCTGCGGCTCGCCGCCTCCGCCCGCGAGGCGCCGAGCCTGGAAGCGTACGAGCCCTGGGTGCGCGTCGACCTGCACAGCTTCCGGGCCCGCCACGGAACCCTCGTCCGCGGCCAGCTGGCGCTGCGGATGGCCCGGCTCGACGAGGACCTCGCCCGGCGCCGGGCCGGGGTCTCGCTGCTGTCGGACACGGCCTGGGCCACCCCTGCCCTGCGGGACCGGGCGGCGCACGACGGCCCGCACGCCCTCTTCCGGGTGCCGCTCCTGGTCCACGACCGCGACGCCCTCGTGGAACGCCTGGTGAACCACGACGTGGTCACGGGGTACATCTACGACCCCCCGCTCGACGACTACGCGGGCGCGGAGTTCGTCGAACCGTCCCCCGACCCGAAGGCCGCCCGCTGGTTCGCCGCGCACGTGCTCCCCGCCGATCCGCTCCTCGCCCGCAGGATCATCAAGGCCTTCGCGAGAGAACAGGTGGCCGGCGCGCACCCCTGGGCCGCTGCGGTCGGCCGACCCGGTGAATGACCGAAAATCGATCGGGTTAGCATATGAGCGCCGTCTAGCTCGAAAGAGATTCCTGTGACTGTCAAGGACGACTCGTTCACCGACTGGAAGAACCGCGAGGAGATCGCGGAATCGATGATCCCGATGATCGGGAGGCTGCACCGGGAGCGGGACGTCACCGTCCTGCTGCACAGCCGTTCCCTGGTGAACAAGTCGGTGGTCAGCATCCTCAAGACCCACCGGTTCGCCCGGCAGATCGCGGGCGAGGAGCTCTCGGTCACGGACACGCTGCCCTTCCTCCAGGCGCTCACCACGCTCGACCTCGGCCCGTCCCAGATCGACATCGGCATGCTCGCCGCGACGTACCGGACCGACGACCGCGGCCTGACGGTTCAGGAGTTCACCGCCGACGCCGTCGCCGGTGCCACGGGCGCCAACAAGATCGAGATCGAGGGGGGCGAGGGACGTGACGTCGTCCTCTACGGCTTCGGCCGCATCGGCCGCCTCGTCGCCCGCCTGCTGATCGAGAAGGCCGGCTCCGGCAACGGTCTGCGGCTGCGCGCGATCGTGGTGCGTGGGGGCGGCGGCCGGGCCTCCGAGGATCTCGTGAAGCGCGCCTCGCTGCTGCGCCGCGACTCCATCCACGGCCAGTTCCAGGGCACGATCACGGTGGACGAGGCGAGCAGCACGATCTTCGCCAACGGCAACGCGATCAAGGTGATCTACGCGAACGACCCGTCCGAGGTCGACTACACGGCGTACGGCATCAACAACGCCATCCTCATCGACAACACCGGCAAGTGGCGCGACCGCGAAGGCCTCTCCCAGCACCTGCGCCCGGGCATCGACAAGGTCGTCCTGACCGCGCCGGGCAAGGGCGACGTCCCCAATATCGTGCACGGCGTCAACCACGACACGATCAAGCCGGACGAGCAGATCCTGTCCTGCGCCTCCTGCACCACCAACGCGATCGTCCCGCCGCTGAAGGCGATGGCGGACGAGTACGGCGTGCTGCGCGGCCACGTGGAGACGGTCCACTCGTTCACCAACGACCAGAACCTGCTGGACAACTACCACAAGGCCGACCGCCGCGGCCGCTCGGCGCCGCTCAACATGGTCATCACCGAGACGGGTGCCGCCTCCGCCGTGGCGAAGGCACTGCCCGACCTCAAGGCGCCGATCACCGGCAGCTCGATCCGGGTCCCGGTGCCCGACGTCTCGATCGCGATCCTCAGCCTGCGGCTCGGGCGCGAGACCGACCGCGAGGAGGTCCTCGACTACCTCCGCAACGTGTCGCTGACCTCGCCGCTCAAGCGCCAGATCGACTTCACGACGGCCCCCGACGCGGTCTCCAGCGACTTCATCGGCTCGCGCCACGCCTCGATCATCGATGCGGGTCCCACCAGGGTCGACGGCGACAATGCGATCCTCTACCTCTGGTACGACAACGAGTTCGGCTACTCCTGCCAGGTGATCCGGGTCGTCCAGCACGTCTCCGGCGTGGAGTACCCGACGTTCCCGTCCCCGGCGGTCTGACCTCGGCGCACCACCTCGACCGACGCCCCGCTTCCCGGCGGGGCGTCGGTCGCGTCGGCATCAACGGCGGATGTTCTCCACCTCGCCGAAGCCCTCTCCCTCGTACCACCGAAGCCGCGTCAGCCACTCGGTGGAGGAGTTGGTGAAGGTCAGGCGCCGCGCGTCGCCGTCGGCGGTGGCCTTCTCCCAGCCGTCGAAGTCCTTGGTGACCTTCGTGTCCCAGTGCGTGAGGCCGGCGGTGCCGACCGCGGCGATCGACTCGTCCGGCGGGTCTCCGTCCGCGCAGTAGTAGCCCCAGTTTGCGATGACCGCGACCGTGTCGCCGAACGCCTTGAGGCCGAGGCTCTGGCAGGCGTTCGACTGGGTCGCGTACACGATGCGCGGCTTGCTCCACGCCCCGCCCTCGGCATCCTGGTGCTGCTCGAGCACCCCGCGCCCGGCTGCGTACGACACACCCACACGGCGGCCGTCCGCCAGCTTGATCTCCTCGTCGAACCGGGCGTGCGTGGGCGAGGCACCCGTGGCGCTGTCGTCTCCCCCGGCTCCCGGCCGCCCGCAGGCCACCACTATCACCGCACCGGCCAGAGCCAGCCACCGAGCACCGCGCATGCGTATGTCCCTCCCGTCAGACCAGGTGGGCGAAGACCACCAGGTTCGCGGTGTAGTCCTTGACCTTGCGGTCGTAGTCTCCCGCGCAGGTAATCAACCGGACCTGGGCCCGCGGGGTGTCTGCGTACACCCGTTCGCTGGGGAAGTGATCCTTGTCGAAGGTCTCCACGCTGTCGACCACGAAGTGCGCTCTGCGCCCGTCGGCCCGCTTCACGGAGAAACGGTCCCCCTTCTCCAGTCCGTCGAGGTCCGCGAACACGGCCGCGGACGTCTTCGTGTCCACGTGCCCGGCGATCACCGCGGTGCCCGCCTCACCGGGGGACACCCCCTTGGCGTACCAGCCGACGAGGTTGGTGTCGGCGGCGGGCGGGGCTTCGAGCCGGCCCGAGCGGGCGATGGCGAGGTCGGTGAAGGGGGCGTCGACCGAGATGGTGGGGATGAGCAGACGGGTCGGCCTGGAGCGCGGGAGGTGCTTCCCGGGTGGGGCTGACCCGGCGGCGGGCGCGGCGTGCGGCGCGCGGCTGGTGTCGGACGACTCGTCAAGTCCCCCGACCAGGCTCACTGCCAGCACCAGGGCGGCCACACCCCAGAACACGGTCGCGCCTTTGCGGAGTCTCCGTTCGGGGGGCGCTGAATCGGCATCGACGGAGGAAGGTCGGCCGGCTGCCATCGGACATCACCTCACTCGAGCGCCCCACAGGGGCGCGGGGCTGTATCGGCATGCGGCTGCGCCGCGTGGGCGCGACCAGCCACGACGCACCCGCAGCAGACGCACAACCAGTCCAGCGAAGCGCTACCGCGGGGCCGCCGCCGCGCAAGGCACGCGTACGGCGACCCCGCGGTCGCTATGGCCGGCATCGGTCAGGCCACGCCTTCGGCGACCTTGTTGCGCCGCAGGACGTACACACCGGTGCCGATCACCG
The DNA here is from genome assembly GCF_000718165.1 of Streptomyces fulvoviolaceus. Classification (GTDB taxonomy): domain Bacteria; phylum Actinomycetota; class Actinomycetes; order Streptomycetales; family Streptomycetaceae; genus Streptomyces; species Streptomyces fulvoviolaceus. The sequence goes on from NZ_JOEY01000044.1 coordinate 80,738, forward strand.
CCAGCACGGCCAGACCGCCCGCGGTGACACCGGTGGTGGCGAGGGCGCCCCCTCCGGTGTGCATCCCGCCGCGCGGCTTGTCGTGGTCGGTGCTCCAGGGATCCCCGCCGCCCCGGTAGGTCTCCGGGTCGTGTTTCGGATCCTTGGCGACGCCCCAGTCGTCCTGGCTCACCGCGGACGGGGCTTTCGTGCCGTAGGACGAGTCGTCACCCGTCACATCGGCGTGGGCGATGGGTGCCGCGATCGCGAGAGCGGCCGTGGCGGTTGCGGTGGCGAGCAGTATGCGGACAGAGCGCATCGTGGAGTCCTTCCGTCGCAGCCGGGCAGCTGACCTCTCGTCACCTGTGCGGAACCCGGCCCTGACGTGATCCACCGTCAGCGAGCCCGCGCCATCGCACCATCCGGGGGCGTTCACTCGGGTTACCACGGCTGCCCCGGGGTCTCCTGAGCGCCCGCGATCCCTTGACGCTCAACCGTTTCGTTGCTTCCCTCGAAAGGCTGATTATGGGAGCGCTCCCACCCCACCCGTGAAAGGGATCCCCATGCCGACCACCCCCCACGACGTCCCCTTACGCCACGTCAGACGCACACTGCCCGCCGTCCTCACGGCCGTTCTGCTCGCCTGTCTGCTCTCCTGGGCGGGCGGCTCGCCGGCGCAGGCCGCACCCGCTGACGGCTCGGTGTCCGACCCCAACATCGTCTACGTCGGACGCTGGGACACCACGTCGAGCACCGCGGCCGTGCCCGGCTGGACCGGCGCGTATCTGCAGACCGCGTTCACCGGCACCACGGTGAAGGTGAAGGCCAGGGACGCGGTCAACTTCTACGTCAGCATCGACGGCGGACCCGACGTCTTCCACGCGGGCGTGCGCGGCACGGTGAACCTCACTCCGCAGCCGCTCTCCGCCGGTACCCACACCCTGCGGATCTCCTACCGCTCCGGCGACACCGTCTTCCAGGGCCTGGTGCTGGACTCCGGGGCGAGCACGGTCAACCCGAACACGCCGTCCGGGCTGGTCGAGTTCGTCGGCGACTCGATCACCGCCGGGGCTCTGACCGACCGGCTGGCGCTCGACTCGTACGCCTGGAAGACCGGCGAGCAGCTGGGGATGCGCCACACCCAGATCGCCCGCTCCGGCTACTGCCTCGTCGCCCAGTCCGGATGCACCGGTCTGAGCACCCAGTTCTTCAGGACGGCCAGCACGGGCAGTCAGAGCTGGGACTTCTCCCGCTACCAGGCGAACGCGGTCGTCATCAACCTCGGCACCAACGACATCGGCCACGGAGTGTCGGGCGCCGCCTTCCAGTCGGCCTACACCTCGTTCCTGAGCGACCTGCGCGCCACGTACCCGAACGCGCACCTCTTCGCGGTGCAGACGCTCAAGAAGCGCTACGTCGCCGAGACCAAGGCCGCCGTCGGTACCCGCAACAGTGCCGGTGACGCCAAGGTGCACTACGTCGACACCACGGGCTGGCTCACCGACGGCACCGACTACGAGGACGGCAACGGGCACCCCAACGAGGCCGGCCACACCAAGTTCGCGAACCGGCTCGCCCCGGTCATCGGCGCCCAACTCGGCGGCACCGCCCGCAAGTCCGCCGCGGCGGCCGCTCCCGGTCAGCCCGGCGACCCCAACCTCAAATTCGTCGGCCGCTGGGACACGCAGAGCTCCAGCGCCGCCTACACGCCTTACTGGGCGGGCGCGTACTACCGCATCGGCTTCACCGGCAGGACCGTCAAGCTCAAGCAGCGGAACACGATCGATCTCTGGGCGCGGATCGACGACGGGCCCGCGACCTTCCACAACGACGTCAAGGGAACGGTGGACCTGACCCCGTCGCCACTGGCCTCCGGCAACCACACCCTCCAGGTCAACTACCAGGTGGTCGCGGGCTCTTACCACGGTGACGCCGTCTTCCAGGGAGTGACCCTCGACAGCGGGGCGACGACGTTCGCACCGACGTCCCCGGGCAAACTCGTCGAGTTCGTCGGCGACTCGATCACCGTGGGGACGACGACCTCGCAGAACGCCCGTACCGCGTACGGCTGGTTGATCGGCGAGCGGCTGGGCACCGAGCACACCCAGATCGCGCAGGGCGGTGCGTGTCTGGTCGCCACGGCGGACGGATGCGTGGGCCTGGAGCAGCAGTTCGGCAGGCTCAACCCGAACGCGGCCACGCCCGACTGGAGTTTCTCCCGCTATCAGGCGAACGCGGTCGTCATCAACCTCGGCACCAACGACGTGGGGCACGGGGTGAGCACGACGCAGTTCCAGTCGGCGTACACGAGTCTTCTGCGCAAGGTTCGTGCCGCCTATCCGCAGGCCTGGATCTTCGCACTGGAGACGTTCCGGGGGCGGTACGTCCCGCAGACCGAAGCGGCCGTGCAGACGGTCGTCTCCGGCGGTGACTCCCGTGTCTCCTTCGTCGACACCACCGGCTGGCTGGGCTCCGGCGACCTCACCGACTCGGTGCACCCCAACGACCAGGGCCACCGCGCGATCGCCGACCGTCTCGCACCGGTCATCGCGGCGCGCATCGGGTCCTGACAGGTTCGGGTCCTGACAGGTGAAGTGCGCGACTGCCATGCCGAGTTCGGGAGGTACTCATGCGACGACTCACCAAGCAGTTGAGGGCATGGCTGGTCGTGCTGGTCCTGCTCACCGGGGGTTTCGCGGCCCTCGCGCCGTACAGCGGAGGCGGGTGACGTCATGGGCGAGTTCATGCGGAGGTCCGCGAGGAGGGCGCGGGTGAGGCTCGTCCTCACCGTGCTCGTCCTGCTCGCGGGAGGGTTCGCGGCCCTCGCACCGGTGAGCAACGGACCGTGACGTCGTACGGGGCCCACGCGGGGCCCCGTACCCGACCGCTCAGTGTCCGCGGAACGCCTCCTCCAGCCACCAGGCCCCTTCGTCCTTGACCACCTTGGCGTCGATGAGCAGCGGCGCGGAGCGTGGCCCGGCGACCCAGTCCTCGACCGGCTTCAGGTCGGTGCGCGTGCGCACGGTGACCGCCTCGAAGCCGTATCCCCGCGCCACGGCCGCGATGTCCGTCGGCGGGAACTCGACCGTCGTGAGCGGATGTCCGTCGGGGCCGAAGTGGTGGACCTCCGCTCCGTAGGCGTCGTCGTTGTAGACGACGACCACCATCGGCAGCCCGAGCCGGCGTACGGTGTCGAGGTCCGCGGCGCCCATCAGTGCGCCGCCGTCCCCGAGGGCGGCCACCGGGAGCCGGTCCGGCTGGGCGAGTGCCGCGCCGATCGTGGTCGAGAGTCCCAGGCCGATCGACTGGAACGCCTGGGTGAAGCAGAAGCCGTTCTCGTCCGGCACCGACAGGTAGGCGCTCGGGTAGCCCATGAAGTTGCCGGAGTCCACTCCGATCACCCGCTCCGCGGGGAGGATGTCGTCGAGGGCGATGCTCAGGGTGCGCGGGTCGATCCGCTCGCGGGTGCTCGTGTCCTCGTACGGGACGTCCCGTAGGTGCACACGGGCGGCGATGGCCTCGGCGATGTCGGGGGTTCGGTAACCCTGGCGTTGCCCGCCGCCCGTCTCCAGCACGGCTCGCGCCGTGAGTTCGACGTCGCCGGTGACTCCGAGACGCACCTCCCGGTGCGCGCCGAGTGCCGACGCGTCGTCGTCGACCTGTACGACGGTCGCGTCCGGCCCGATCAGGTTGCCGTGCCGCATGGTCCACATGTTCAGCGCGCAGCCCCAGCCCACGATGAGGTCCGCGCCCTGGATCAGCTCGGTCGTCAGGGGCGACGCGAAGCCTCCGGACACGTCGAGCGACCACGGACTGCCGTGGAACAGGCCGCGCGCCACGGCCGACGTCGCCAGGAGCGCGCCGTAGCGCTCGGCGAGGGACGTGAGGGCGTCCCGGGCGCCGGGCGGGCGTGATCCGCGGCCGGCCACGAAGACCGGCCGCCGGGCTTGGCCGAGCGCCCGTGCCAACGCCGTCACGTCGGCCGCCGCCGGCGCGACCGCCGGCCGCCGCGGTGGTGGCCCGGCCTCTGTCAGGACGCCGTCGGGCACGTCCAACGCCTGTACTCCCAAAGGGACGTTGAGAAGTACGGTGCGCCGTTCGTGCACAGCGCGTCGGACCGCGGCGAGGGCCTGGCCCACCGCGTCCTCGGCCGATGCGACCCGTAGCGGGACCGCGCCCACCGCCTGCGCCAACGCCTCCTGGTCGACGTAGAAGTTGGACCTCGGCTCGGTCACCTCGGCCGCCAGTACGAGCAGCGGCGTACGGCTCTTGGCGGCCTCGGCGATGCCCGTCAGGGCGTTCGTCAGACCGGGACCCTGATGGACGCTCAGGGCAGGCACCGTGCCGCTCATGCGGGCGTACGCGTCGGCCATCGTCGCCGCGGCGCCTTCATGGCGTGCGGCGACGTAGCGCGAACCTGCCGCGACCATCGCGTTGGTCAGATGGAAGTTGCCCGATCCGACCACGCCGAAGACCTGGCCGACGCCGGCCGCGGTCAGGGCCCGTCCGACGGCCTCGGCGACCTTCATGAGCGCTCCACCAGCGCGAGCACCCGCGCGGGAGAGCCGGACCCCGCGACGATGGGCAGCGGCCCCGCGATGACGACGGAGCCGGTGGCCGGCAGCGCCGCCAGGTTCTGCAGCTGGGTCAGCCCGTATTTGTCGCTGCCCATGAGGTAGGAGTGGCAGGGGAAGGCCGGGTCGAAGGAGTGGCCGCGTCCGGCGTCGGTGCCCACCGTCTCGACTCCGAGGCCGATCACCGGCGACTCCTGGGCCACCCAACGCGCGCATTCCGGGGACAGGCCGGGGGTGTGCGGGCCGTTCTCGTCCGCGTTGAGGAACGCCTCCTGCGCATGCGAGCGGGCGTCCCAGCCGGTGCGCAGCAACAGCCAGCCGCCGTCGGGCAGCGGACCGTGCTTGGCCTCCCAGGCCTGCACGTGCTCCACCTCCACGAGGAAGTCCGGGTCCTTCTCCGCCTCGGCGGTGAAGTCCAGTACGGCGGCCGGTGCGATCAGCCGATGCGCCGGCACGGACGCCACGTCGGCGAGGTCCTTGCCGGTCACCCAGTGGTTCGGGGCGTCGAAGTGGGTGCCGGTGTGCTCACCGCTGCGGAAGTTGTTCCAGTACCAGGCCGGGCCCCGGTCGTCGTACCGGCTGATCTCCTCCAGCTCGAACACCGCGGTCTGGCCGAACTGCGGCGGCAGCTGGATGACCGGTGTCGTCGACGACAACGGCGAGGTGAGGTCGACGACTTCGATCGATCCACCCCGCAACGCGGACACCAGCGAAGCGAGGACCGACGGCTGCTCGGGCATGGGGGCCTCCTGGGACGATACGGAACTCCCAGCATGGCAGGGGTATGTGACGGCTGCTCAGGTGTATCCATGGACGGTTCCGTCGACAATCCGGATGAGGCAGGTGGGGGCACGGTGCTCGACAGGGGTGTGGCCGCGGGGGCGGCGATGGTGTGCGCGATCGGTGTGCTGGGCGGCTGTACGTTTTCTTCCGGCGGCGGTTCGGTGGAGTCGGCCGATACCGCGGTCAGCACGGTGACCGCTTCCTCCGACTCCCCGTCGCCTTCGCCCTCCACCGCGGTCTCGGCTTCCAGGAGTCCGTCGCCGGTGCCCGTCACGGGGCCCGATCAGAAGCTGGTCACGATGGCCGTCACCGGTGGCTACGCCGGCGTCCACCAGGAACTGATCCTCCGGGGTGACGGCACCGTCCACACCAGTGACAAGGGGCAGCCCGTGGTGCGGCGCACCAGCGCGGCCCAGTTCAAGGAGCTGCGGACGCTGCTCGGGGATCCGGCTCTCGCCGAGGTCCCCTCGTTCACGATGAACATGGGTGCGGCCGACATGTTCCAGTACACGCTGCACCTCAACGGCCGTACGGTCATCACGGACCGCTCCTCCGACGACCACCCCGCGCTCGACCGCCTCATCCAGGCCCTCAGCGACCTGCTTCCCGAGTGAACCGGCTCCCGCCGCGAAGCCGGCCGCAGGAAGGTGACCCGCGGCCGGCCGTCGGGCGGTCAGGCCGAGTTCACCCCCACCGTCAGCGTCGCCGCGTACCCGTCGGAGACGCTGGAGCCCAGCGCGGTCAGGGTCAGCAGGCCGGAGGAGGCGCCACCGTCGTCGTAGATCGAGTCGTCCTCCAGCAGGGTCTCCTGG
>NZ_JOEY01000045.1 GCF_000718165.1 Streptomyces fulvoviolaceus
TGACGGCGGCGCAGGTCACGGGGTCAGGGCGGAGGTAGACGCCGTAGCGGTAGGGGTCGCCCGCCGCCCGGGCGAAGCGCGCGTTCCTGGCCGGGACTGTCGACTGAGTGACGGTCACTGGCCGGCCTGCTCTCGGTAGTCCTGGATCTTCTTCGTTGCGGCCTTCTGAGCCGCCTTCAGCGCGCTGTCCAGCGAGGTCTTGCCGCTGAACGCCTGCTGCATCTCCGCTACGACGGCGTCCCGCACGCCCTGCATGGCGCCGCTGAGGCAGCCGGAGGTGGCCGTCGTCGCCGGAGTGCCGTCGAACTGCTTGTTGAGGGCGGCGTACGGCTTGTTCTCTGCGAGGAAGGTCTTCCAGGTGGCCGATTTGTTGACGTCCGTGTTGATCGGGGCGTATCCGGAGGCCTTGGCGAATCGTTCCTGTGCAGGTGCGGAGGCCAGGTAGCTGATCAGCTTCCAGCTCGCCACCTGCTCGGCCGCGCTGTGTCCGGGCCGGTCCACCCACATCGCGGCACCGCCGATCGCGGGCCCGGCCGTGGACGACGACCCCGAGAGGGGGTAGGGCAGCGCGGTGTAGTCCTTCATGCCCGCCTGGTTGAGGCCGCCGATCGCACCGCTGGAGTTGAACATCATGGCCGTCTTGCCCGCCACGAACGCGGACACGGCGGCACTGCCCTCGGTGCCGGTGTCGAGGGCGACGCCGTCGGTGTAGAGCTGGGCGACGGCGCCGATCGCGGCGCGCTGCGGTCCGCTGGTCAGGGACAGCGCTGTGGCTCCGCCCGCCTTACGGCCGTTGTCGGGGGTGCAGTAGGGGACCCCTGCTGCGGCGGTGAGCTGTTCGAACCACCAGCCGTCGAAGGGCTGGTCGAGGCCCTTCACGTCCGCCGCCGCGTGGATCTTGCGGGCGGCGGCTGTGACGCCGGCCAGCGTGCCGAGGGTCGAGCGGTCCACCTTCGCCTCGTCCAGCAGCTTGTCGTTGACGTACAGCATCGGCATGGACGTGTTGAGCGGTACGGCGAGCAGCTCGCCGTCAGCCGTGTAGTAGTTGCGCGCCGCCGGGCGGAGCTTGCCGAGGTCGAGGTCCTTCGGGTTGGCCGCCGCCATGGCCTGCGCGGAGACGGTCTGCCCGGCGTCGCGCAGATAGCCGGTGGTGATGTCGTTGGTGACCATCACACTGGGCGTCCCGCCGCCGCGCACCGCGGAGGTGTACTTGGCGATGGCGTCGGCGTAGCTGCCCTGGAAGGAGGCCTTGACGACGATCTTGCCGCTGTTGGCCTTGTTGAACGCGTCGATCTCGTCCTGCAGGGCCTGCCCGGCCGGGCCGCCGAGGCCGTGCCACAGGGTCACGGTGACCGGGCCCTTGGCGGAGGCGAGCGCGGAGGGGCCGGGGACGGTGCCGTCGGCCTTCCCGCCGTCGGATCCACCGGAGCCGCCACAGGCGGTGAGGGTCAGTGCGGTTGTCAGGCAGGTGATCGCGAGGTGCGCTCGTCTGGGTCGTGCGGGCATGATGGATCCTTCTCCTGTCACGGTTTACACATTTATTGGCGGTATGACGAGTTTGGTCTAGGTGGTGACCCGCGCCGCCAGCCCCCGGACCAGGAACCGCTGGCCGAACAGGACGAGCAGCAGGGTCGGCAGCAGGACGAGCAGGGTGCCGGCGTAGATCACGGCCGGGGTGGTGGCCTGGTCGACGACGAGCTGGGCGAGGCCGACCTGGATGGTGCGCCGTTGCGGGGAGTCGGTGATCAGCAGCGGCCAGAAGTAGCCGTTCCACGCCGACAGCGCGCACCACATCGCCGCGGTGATCAACTGCGGCCGTGCCATGGGCAGTACGACGTGCAGCAACGCCCGCAGTTCGCCGCAGCCGTCGAGACGGGCGGCCTCCCACACCTCCCTCGGCAGCGCGAGGAACGCCTGGCGGAGGAGGAAGACCGCGTAGCCCGCGGCCAGGTACGGGACGACGATCCCGAGCAGCGAGTCGCGCAGTCCGAGCCCGCTGACCGTCTCGAAGTTGGGAATGACCAGGCTCTCCCCGGGGAACGCCAGGGTGGCCAGGACCAGGGCGAAGGCGAGGCCCCGGCCGCGCCAACGGGGGAAGACCAGCGCGTACGCGGCGAGCGCGGCCGTGACCAGCTGGGCGCCGGCCTGCACGGCGGTGGCCCCGACACTGACCAGGTACTGCCGGGCCAGCGGCGCGGAGTCCAGCGCGGCGCGCACGTTGTCCAGGGTCAGCCGGCTCGGTACGGGGACCAGGCGCCCGGCCGCCACGTCCCCCTCGGGCAGCAGGGCGGTGACGACGGTGACATAGACCGGGAAGACGACGACCACGACCACGACGGTGAGCCACACCCAGCGCAGCACGGAGCCGGGGGTGATGCGGCGGCGATTCATGCCCACCTCCGCAACACCCGGAACTGGAGCGCGGTGATCGCCAGGACGAGGAGGAGCAGGACGACCGCCAGGGCGGAGGCCGAGCCGACGTGGGGCAGCGCCTCGCCGAACGCCCGCTGGTACAGCTCGTACACGAGTGTGGAGGTCGAGCCCGCCGGGCCGCCCCGGGTGAGCACCTGGACCTGGGTGAACACCTGGAGTCCGCTGATGGTCTGGGTGACCAGCAGAAAGATGAGGCTTGGCCGGAGCATGGGGATGATCACCGAGCGGGCCAGCCGCAGCCCCGTGGCGCCGTCCAGTGCCGCCGCCTCGATGACCTGCTGGTCGAGCTGGGTCATCGCGGCCAGCAGGACGAGGAAGGCGAACCCGAACTCGTACCAGGCGGTCGCGAGCGAGACCGAAAGGATGGCCAGAGCCGGCGAGCCCAACCACTCCGGTCCGGTGACGCCGACATGCGCCAGGACCCCGTTGAGGGTACCGACCGCAGGTGCGAACAGGCCCGCGAACACGGCTGCCGAGGCCGCTCCCGAGTAGGCGAACGGCAGCGACAGCAGCACGGAGACCACGGCGCGCGGCCGGGCGGCGGCGCGCCGCAGCGGGAGTACGGCGGCCAGTGCGCCGCCCACCGAGAGCAGCACGCTCAGTCCGGCGATCGCCCCCGTGGCGAGCAGTGCCTTTCGCAGCTCGGGGTCGGTGAACACGTCGGCGTACTGGTCGAGGCCGACGAACCGGGTGGGGGCGCCGAGCAGGTCGTTGCCGTACAGACTCAGGACGCCGCCGCGGACGACCGGCCAGTACACGAAGACGAGCAGCAGCCCGACGCAGGGCAGGACCATCAGCGGTCCTGCCAGTCGGCCGGTCGGCCGACCTCGCTTAAGTGGAACGTTCCCAATCACGAGTGGAACGTTCCCATTCGAGTCGGGACGAGAACAGCTCCGTCCGGGTGAACAGCGGGTGAAGAACCGGTCAGTCGATGTCGTCGGCCGTCGGCGATGCGGCGGTCGTGCCCACGACCAACGTGCCGGGCAGGGCCTGATGGTGGTCCGGGGGCTGCTCCCCGTCGAGGAGCTGGACCACCGCGTCCACCGTCCGGCTGCCGATCAGGTCGATCGGCTGCCGCCAGCCCGTCAGCCCGATGAGCGGGGTCGTGAGGTCGCCGATGGCGTCGTAACCGGTCACGGACAGCTGCCCCGGCACGGCCACCCCGCGCAGCCGAAGCTGTTCCAGCAGGGCGATGGCGTGCCGGTCGCTTGGGGCCATCACCGCGGTGATGCCGGGATGCCGCAGCACCTCCGTCGCCCACGCGCCCGCCGACTCCCCCCGTGCCCCCGGGATCTCCAGTACCCGCGCGCCGCGCTTCCGCAGCCGGCCCGCCATGGCCGCCGTACGCGGACCCATCGTCACGGAGCTGCTCATCGGCACCGTGACCACCGCGATCTCCCGGTGCCCCAGTTCCAGCACGTGGTCCGCCACCCCGGCACCGCCCTCTGCCTCGTCGCAGTAGACGCTGGTGATGTTCGGATGGGTCTCCGGGCGCCCCGCCACCACGGTCGGCAGCCGGGCGGCGAACGGCAGGATCTGCTCGCTCGGCAGCATCCCGCTGCACACGATCAGAGCCTCGACCCGCAGCATCGCGAGAGTCTCCAGGGCGCGGTACTCGTCGCTCACCTCGAACCGGCCAGACCCGGTCGCGGTGACCACGCGGTAGCCGTGGAAGGCGGCGCGCTCCTGCATCGCGGTGAGCAGATGGCCGTAGAAGGGAGTCGCCGCGTCCCGTACGAACGCCCCTACCGTGTACGTACGGTGGGCCACCATCGCGCGGGCGACAGCGTTGACGACGTACCCCAGTTCGGCCGCGGCGCGCAGCACCCGCTGCCGGGTCTCCTCTCCCACGCTGCCGCGCCCCGAGATGACGCGGGACACCACGGACTTGGACACCCCGGCCCGATGGGCCACATCTATGATCGTCGGGTTGCGCGGCCGGCCCCTGTCCCGGTCAGTCATCGAGCACGCCCTCCTGTCGCAGGGCCGCGACGGCCGCCTCGCCTCCGGTCCACACATGCGCGCGCCAGCCGTGCGCCCGGGCCGCCTCGACGTTCTCCGGGCGGTCGTCGAAGAACACGATGCCCGAGGCCGCCGCCGCACGGCCGAGCCGCGCGTCGGCGGTCTCGTAGATACGCGCGTCCGGCTTCGCCAGCCCTACGTCGGCGGAGAAGACCAGTTTGTCGAAGCGAAGGCTCCAGGACGCGCGCCGGACGGCTGTGGCCAGCGTCGTCGGCGCGTTGGAGAGGACTCCCAACGGGGTTCCACGGGCGGCGAGTCGGGCGAGCAACCGGTCGGCCTCAGGGGCCAGGACGGCCCAGCACTCGGTGTCGATCCGGTCCAGTCGCTCGACCCATTCCGCGTCCAGCGACCGCCCCAGCCCCGCAGCGACCCCGTGCCAGTATTCTTCGGGGGCGCCCCCGAGGTCGTAGGCGTCGCGGTGGGCCCAGTACGCGGGGGCGAAATCGGACTCGGGCATGTCGAGGGCGTCGGCGAGCGCCGTCAGCGCCCGGCCCGGCGGCGCGAGCACACCGCCGAGGTCCCATACGACCATGGTCGGCGCGTCGCGCCGGATAACTGCTTGGGAACGTTCCACATCGTTGATGATAGCGACTGGGCGGGGTGTTGTGGGTGGGATGGGGCAGGCATGCCTGATCACTCCCCCTACGCCCGCCGACTGCGTGAAATCGCCGACGCGCTCGACGCCGAGTTCCAGCCAGCCGACGACGCTCTTACGCCGCACCCGGACACCCTGAACGTCATCAAAGACCGCCACACCAAACGAGGGCAGCTCAACCACGCCGCCCCTGAAGTTCTTCAGTTCCAGCGCCGAATCCGCCGCTGCAACGCCGACACCGACATCCCTCACGGTGACATCGTCGCTCTCGCCCTTGATGCCTGGCTCCGCGCAAAGGGCTACCCACCAGACCTCAAACCACCGGGGACAGAAAGTCCTTTGGGTGCAGATCTTCTGAGGGTGCCTCGCTGGGGTGATTCGCAGAGGTTCGGGTTGTGGCTGGTCGTGCCGACTTCTACCGTCGCCGGGGTCGAGCCCGCCGTGAGGGGTGCGGGTGCTGAGCGAGGGTGGCTGTGGTGTGCCGTCGTTGATGGAGGCGTTGGAGGCCAGGCGGGTTGAGGTGCTGGGCCAGACCGAGCGGCTGCGTGAGCAGATCGCTGGTCCGTCCGAGGAGTTGTCGCAGGCCGAGGAGCGGCTGGCGCGGTTGCAGATCGCGCGGGAGACGGTGGAGGAGGTGCTGGCCGCGCCGTCTTCTCCGGTGCCGGGCACGGACGCGGGTGAGGGCGCCGGCGGGGTCGCCGTGGCGATGGTGAAGGCCGAGGCAGAGCTGGATGTGACGGTGATGTCGCCGGAGTACCGGGAGATCATCGCCCTGTTCGCGACCTCGGGGGCGGCGATGCGCTGCAAAGAGGTCTGCCAGCACCTGGGGCTGGGGACCCAGCCGCGGCATGTGGAGGGGATGCGCTCGAAGCTGAAGCGGCTGGTGGAGCGCGGGATTCAGGCCGAGCCTTCGCCCGGGCTGTTCAAGGTTGACGGCAGGAAGCAGGGGTGGTGAGCGTGGTGGGGGTCGGCCCAGAGCGCGCTCGCGGAGTGTGAGGATGCTTTCGCAGGGTGTGTCCCAATAGGGGCCTTGCCGTCAGGCGCCATCACGGTTCAGACCGCCCGATCGGGCAGGTGCCAGCCACCCAGCACATCACCACGCGGGAGGCGGACCAGCATGACGACCAGACAGCGCAGCACCTCTTCCACCAGCACAGACCCGCCCGCGTGGGGCGAGGTCGTCCTGGGCGTGGACACGCACGGCGAGGTTCATGTCGCCGCAGTGGTCTGCCCACTGGGCCAGATCCTGGGCACCAAGTCCTTTCCGGCCACGGCGGTCGGATACCGTCAGTTGCTCGCCTGGGCCTGCAAGTCGGGAGTAGTGCGGCGGGCCGGGGTGGAGGGGACTGGTACCTTCGGCGCGGGCCTGTCGCGCTACCTGCTGGCGCAGCAGGTCGTGGTGTTCGAGGTGAACCGGCCCGACCGCTTGGCCCGTCGGCTGCTTGGGAAGTCGGATCCGCTCGATGCGCAGGCTGCCGCGCGGGCCGTGCTCAGCGGTCGCGCCAGGGCCCGCGCCAAGACGGGCGACGGTCCTGTGCAGAGCGCCCGGATGTTCAAGATTGCCAAGGATTCTGCGGTCAAGGCCCGCACCCAGGCGATCAACCAGCTCAAGGCCGTTCTGGTCGTAGCCGACCCGGTCCTGCGGGAACGGCTGTCTGGCCTGGGCAACCGCGAACTGTTCCGCACCTGCGCACGCCTCAGTCCGCGCGAGGGCGAGGCCGGCGGGAGCGATGAGGACCCTGTAGCCGAGGCCACTCTCATGACGCTGAGCATGCTGGCTCAGCGCATCGAGCAGCTCACCGGGCAGATCGATGAGTTGAATCAGCGACTGACAGGGCTCGTTGAGCGCCAGGCCCCGCAGCTGCTCGCGCAGGTGGGTATCGGCCCGGACTCCGCTGTCACGCTTCTGATCACCATGGGCGACAATCCCGAGCGTCTGGGCAGCGAGGCGTCTTTCGCCGCTCTGTGCGGAGTCAGCCCCATCGAGTACTCCTCGGGCGGCCGGAGCTCGCGCCGGCTCAACCATGGTGGCGACCGGCAGGCGAATGCCGCTTTGCACCGTATCGTGTTCACCCGGCTGCGCCACGAACCGCGCACCCAGGCGTACTACGAACGCCGCACCCAGGAGGGCAAGACCCGTCGTGAGATCATCCGATGCCTCAAGCGATATGCCGCCCGCGAGGTCTTCAACCTGGTCAGGACGGTCTCTACCGACCCCCCGTTATAGGGGCGTCCGTGAACTGGTGAGGATCACCTGCAGCTCGGGTCGTGCCTTGACTGTTCTGCGCAGGTAACGGACCAACGAGTGCTGTAGCTGAGGGTGGAGATGGGCTTCAGGCTCCTCGATGATGACCGTTGCGTGGAATGGGGCGGTGGAGAAGAAGGAATCTTCCTCGGAGGCCGCCTCAGCTTGTGCTTGCGCCAGGTTCTCGAACGCCTGCCGCGCCTGCACCTCCTCGGACGGGGGATCGTGATCGACGCTCTCTGATGGGTTCGTCGGGGCGAGGGGGATCTCGGTGGAATCAGGTATCGCAGCCAACGTCACAGCAATATGCAGCAGGTTGACGTACCCAAGGCCCGAGACCTCCAGAGGGCGGGCTGCGGAGCGGCCTTCGATCACAGCGAGCATGATCTCCAGGACGCGAGCGAGATAGGTGTCGTCAATGACTTGACCGCGCACGTAGGGCCATTGTGGGCTCACGCCGGCGGTCAGTCTGCCCAGCTGTTCGCCGATGCGAGCCTCAACGGCGTCGATCAGACTGTCCTTGGCGAGATCCTCCAATAGCCGGGAGGCACGGGCTCGTAGAGCCACCAGGTTGCGGCTGCCGTGGAGTTCCTGCTGCCGTGCGCGGAGTAGCTCCACCAAGATGCGCGCCTCGCGGCGGGCGAGCTCGTCCAGCGGATGACGCCATGCGGGCAGATAGATCAGCTTGAACTGGTCGATTTTCCGGGCGAGGCCGTGGCTGCTTGTCAGGCGCGAGGTGACGGTTCCCAGTTGTCGGTGAAGGGAGACACTCCAGGATTCAGCTTCGCGACCGAGCCGTCGATGCGCTGTGGTGTGTATCTCGCGGCCGAGGCGCCCCTCGGCATCCAGGTCGTCGGCCAGGGTGTACGCGATGTCTATGCTGCGCTCGACGCCGATATCTGGCGGTGCCAGCGCGGCTGACGTCGGTCTTGGGAGCACCGGAAACCGGTTCCCTGGGTGTGCAAGGTAGAGAGCGTCCGTGAGGGTCGTCTTGCCCGCGCCGTTCGGCCCGATCATCACGCTGAACCTGCCGGGAAGGTCGCAACTTATTGGCGTCTCTGCGCTTGCGCGTAGTCCGCTCACTTTGACGCGACTCAGATACATGGCAGGCCCCCGATCGACTCCGTCACTCTGGCAACATCATCGCTCAGCGGTCTGCTTCGCTGCCCAGAATCCCCTTGCCCAGCTGGATCTGCCTTTTGGCTCGGCGGTGTAGCGGCGCTGGCTGGGCGTATGACGAGGCTGCTCGACTGAAGGCGTAGACCGTACCCGGAGGAGGGCGACCGAGCGGCTCTCGTCTTTCAAGAGCCGTGGCTGGTGGACTTGGTTGACCCTTCACGGACTTTCCGCCGGCAGGCCGGGCAGGCGTGGTGGCCGCCGACACGAAGAGGCCCTGCCGGTTTGCTCCGGCGGGGCCTCTTCGTGTGGTGGTCAAGATGCTCTGAGGGTTCCTTCGTGGGCTCCGTTGTATTCGGGCTCGCCGCTGTCGAGCACCCGAAGCAGGGACGTGGTGACGACCCGCGTGCAGCGGCCGATGCGGAGCACGCGGCACGGAAACTTCCCCTGGCGAACGAGGTCGTAGCCCTTCGCCCTCGAGAATCCGAATGCCTTGGATGCTTCCTCCACGCTCCCTGTCCCGCCCCAGGTGGCACGGATGTGCGTGGGGCTGTACCGGGAAACCTCTATCGCGCTGTTCTGTGTATGCATGTCTGGGTGTTGGGCCCTTCTCAAGACGGGTTTCTGTGGCGGAAATATCCCTGAGCCTGCTGGCGTTTCCCTCTGGCATCGTGGTCGTGCAGGGGGAATGGTGGGCCTGAAGCTGTTCAACACGCAAAGCGGCGTGACCGAGGTCGTGCCGCGTCTGGCTGAGGTCGAGGAGGACGTACAGGACCTCGTCGAGGCGCACATGGAGAAGATGCTTGGCGTCACGTTCCTTGCGAGCGAGTACGTCATCGACTGTCTCGACGGCGGGCGGATCGACTCGCTGGGCCTCGACGAGAACGGTGCACCCGTGATCGTCGAGTACAAGCGCGGCACCGACGCCGGGGTGATCAACCAGGGCCTGTACTACATGGCCTGGCTGACGAACCACAAGGACGCCTTTCGGAGTCTGGTCCGCGACCGGCTCGGGGTGACGGCAGCGTCCCAGATCCTGTGGAGCGCACCGCGGCTGATCTGTGTGGCCGGCGACTTCACGCGCTACGACGTCCACGCCGTACGTGAGCATCGGCGCTCGATCGACCTGGTGCGCTACCGGTACTTCGGAAGCGACCACTTCGGCCTTGAGACGGTGGCCTCGGTCACCGGGCACTCGGCCAGGGCCAAGCGGGTACGCCGCCGCGTGGCCGGGGCGTCGCCGGTTCGGCACCAGGGCGGTGCGATAGCCGAGCTGGCTGCTGCGGTCGACGAGGTCCTCGTCGGCCTCGGCGACGGTGTCACCAGGGTGCAGCGCAAGCAGTACCTCGCCTATCAGCGGCTGCGGAACTTCGCATGTCTCATCCCGCCCCAGCAGACCAAGGTTCTGGTCTACCTGAAAGCGGATCCGACGGCAGCCGATCTGGCGCCCGGTTTAACCCGGGATGTGACCGGGCTCGGCCACCATGGCACGGGAGACCTGGAGGTTCAGCTGCGCACGGAGCGGGACCTGGAGCGCGCTCAGGACCTATTCCGGCTCAGCTACGCCGCGGCGTGAAAGCGCAAGGGCCCCCAAAGCCGTGTGCGCTTTCCAGGTGAAGTTGTGGTTGGTCGTGATGCTGCCTTTCGACGTGGCGGTCAGGTAGTGGCGGTGGAGCTATAAGTATTCGGTGGATCCCCGGTTTCGGTAACCGGGGATCCACCGCTATATTGCCGTCCGCTCAGAGCTCGGCGTACTCACGCAGGGCTGCGAGGAACACCGTTGTGTCCGCGCGTGCGGGCCCAAGACCCTTGCGGATTCGGGCGCTCTGCTGGATCACGAACGCTCGCTGCTTGTCGGGGAGATGGTCCAGCACGGTTCGGTGCAGACCGCGGCGAGGTGGTTGCGGGAGCCTGCCCAGCACCGGCATCCCGTGGCGGGCCAGTTCCATGTCCACCGTGGTGTCGAAAGAATCCGGGTCGTGCTGATCGTGTGCGTACCAAAGGAGCAGGCCGGTCATCGGGATATCGGCGAAGGGGATTCTCGCCAGGCGATGGTGAAGCCAGGCGACTGCGGACTCAGCAGGAGTAAGTGCGATGGTGCGGCGCTGTAGTTCCCCGGCGTCCATCCTGGTGATCTTGGTCGTTCTCGGCAAGTGTCCGTCGGCGACGATGAGGTGGTCATCGGCCAGCGGAGAGAATGCCTGCAGGGGCAGGTCCACCCAATGGCGCTTGACCAAGATGATGTGGTCGAATGCCGCGCGCGCCCGGGTGATGTCGGCTTCGAGGTCGCCGTGCACGTAATTGGCCTCGCCCTTGAACATGGCGCCGGCACCGCCGGTCAATCGTGCGCGTTGCCACGCGGCTGTCGCACTTCCGTCCTGGCTCCGGCTGCTGTCCACTCTGAGTACCAGCGTGTTCAGGCCCTGGTGAGCCCAGGCAGCGGCGAGCTGCTCGGCGGTGTCCAGCGGGCCGTCTCCCCAGGGATCGATCAGCTGGAGGACGTGCCCAGCGCGGCCCTCACCGCCGGCGTCTGCCGAGGGGGAGCGTTCGGTGAGGAACGTCGCAAGGACGTGAGAGCGGGCGCGGCCTGGGCGCCGAGCGGGGCGGGTGTCCTCGCTGTACACCGTTTCGACTGTGAGGCGCATCGAGTCGAAAGTCTGGACGCATTGCCGCTGGCTGCAGAGGTGTCCGTCGATGTCCGCTGTTAGTCCTGGTCCAGCTACCGACTCTGCGAGTGCCGTGGCTACGTTGTCATCGTGCAGACGGGCGTCCTGCGTCAGCCTTCGCTGCACCGTCCACCTCAGGCCCGATCCGTGCGACTCACTGGTGAACGTCACCTTGCTCCCGGCGGCCATCGACTCCCATAGATGCAGGCGGCGCAGCAGTGCGCTGGCCAGGCCGGGGCACACGGCGTGTGGGTCCACGGGCTTGGCCGCCTTGCTCCTCGTTTGCGCGGTGCGGCTGGGACGCCGGGGCCGCGACGTTGGATCGTGCGGGGTGTCTTTGGTCCACAACGGAACGTGCTGTCGGCCCTCCACCGCTTCGCGGTGCGCCTTCAGTACGGCGGCAAAATCGCAGCCCTGGGGGCCCAGAAGGGTCACGCGACCGGCGCCGGTCCTGCCCAGGAGCAGCTCGATACCCCGGCTGCCAGCGAGGGCCCGCAGATCCAGGACGCCGTGCCGGGACCTGCGCCTGTCCCGGTAGGGAAGCAGGGGCAGCAGCGAGGCGAGAGGCTGAGCCGATTCCAGGCGTAGCACCAAGTGGCCGGCGTAAGGGACGACTTCACTGATGCCCAAGGGGTGGCGGCCTTGTCCCTCGCCGAGGGCTTGCAACAGGTGGGATTCCAGCCTTGCCTGGTCGCCGGCCTTGGCGACGGGCAGCGGCTCGGACCAGTCCCGAAGTTCGCCCAGGCGGCGCCGAGTCGCTGTCAGGGACTCGCCTGTGAGCTGGCGTCGGACATCGACGATGTACTGCTCGATGAGCATCACGCTCTCCCTTTTCTCTGCCCCGACCCGGCAGAAGGCGCGTGAAGATCAGAATCTAAGGCTGTGTGCGGGCAATACGCGAGGAGGTGTTGTCCGTCGGTGTCAGGGTCGGTTCGTGGCACTCGGAATTGGCCGCCTCGTACAGCCAGGTAGGAAGAACGGAACCGTACCGGCCGCTGCTCATGCAAGCTCGGAGTGCGAGATGAGGAAATGCCACCCCGAAAGGATTACGGCCGGTTGGCTCAAACAAGGGGGCGGAGCAGGCATCTGACCGGTTCACGAGGTCGGCCGAGTGCGGCTCTCCGCTCAGTGGACCGGCGAATCCGGCGGGGTGACTGGCGACTGCTGTCGGTGAACTCTGAAAGCTGACCCACTGCTGGTCTGCGAAGTCGGACCCCCGGTCCGTTAGTTGATGTTGTTCATTCCCCGGTGTTGGCGGGTGGAATCCGTCCGAGGTCACGTCCGCGCATGCGGTAGGAGTCGCCCTTCAGCGAGATGACTTCGGCGTGGTGGACGAGCCGGTCGATCATCGCGGCGGCGACGGTGTCGTCGCCGAAGACCTCGCCCCAGCGCCCGAAGGGCTTGTTGCTCGTGACGATCACGGATGCGTGTTCGTAGCGGCCCGAGATGAACTGGAAGAAGAGGTTCGCCGCTTCCGGTTCGAAGGGGATGTAGCCGACCTCGTCCACGATGATCAGCGGGATCCGGCTGAGGCGGGTGAGCTCGTCGGCCAGGCGGCCGGCATGGTGAGCGTCGGCGAGGCGGGTGACCCACTGGGCGGCGGTCGCGAACGCGGTGCGGTGGCCTGCCTGGCAGGCCCGGATCCCGAGGCCGGTGGCCAGGTGGGTCTTGCCGGTCCCGGGCGGCCCGAGGAAGATCACGTTCTCCTTCCCGGCGACGAAATCCAGGGCCCCGAGGTGGGAGATCGACTCCCGTTTCACCGACCTTTGGTGGTCGAAATCGAAGTCCTCGATCGATTTGCGGGAGGGGAACCGGGCGGCCCGGATGCGGCCCTCGGCGCCGTGGGAATCGCGGGCGGCGACCTCACGCTGGAGACAGGCGGCGAGGTATTCCTCGTGGCTCCAGCCCTCGGAACGGGCCCGCTCGGCGAGCCGGGCGGCGGCATCCCGCAGGGCCGGCGCCTTCAACGTGCGGGTGAGGTAGGCGAGTTCGGAGGTGACATCGCGGCCACTCTTCGCGGCCTTCGTGTTGGTGCTGGTCTGGGTCATGATGCGACTCCGTCTCCCGTCGTCAGCCCGCCGTCGATCACTCCGAAGATCCGGTCGTAGGTGTCCAGGGGCCGCTGTTCGACCTCGAGCTGGTCAGCCGGAACCGGCCGGCGCCGGGCCCGCTCGCGTCCCGTTGCCGCGGCGGCCGCGTGGGTGGGGTCGGTCAGTGACTGGTGTCGGGCCCAGCAGCGGGCATGACGGGCGACCTCGGTGCCCTCACAGAACGCCAGGACCTGGTCCAGGTCGGCCTTCACCTCGATGCGGCGGCCGATCGCGAGGGGGTGGATCGAGTAGTCGTTGGTGTCGATGCGAACGTAGTGATCGCGCGGAAGCCGCAAGCTGGACCGCCACCAGCCCGGCGGATCGACCGGCGGAACGGGCAGCATCCGGGCGGTGTCCGCGTCGATCCGGTCCGATGGCCGGGCCTGCAGAGTGCGGTGGATGCGCCGGTTGGCCTTGCTGAGCCAGTCGGCCAGCTGGATGTTGAAGTCGGTCGGCGAAGCGAACACCCGGCCAGGCAGGAAGCTGGTTTCCAGGTAGCCGTTCGCCCGCTCGACCAGCCCCTTGGCTTCCGGATCACCGGGACGGCACTGGATGATCCGGATGCCCAGGAGACCGGCGAACGCCGCGAAGTCCTCGGTGAGTTGAGGCCGTCCGCCCCGCCAGGAGCCGACGGCGCCCTCGTTGTCCCAGACCAGGGCCTTCGGGATCGCCCCGAGGCCGGTCAGCAGCCGCCAGTGCCCGGCGATCAGGTCGGCCGCGGACTTCGTCGGCAGCATCCTCGCCATGATCCAGCGCGAGTAGCCGGCCACGATCACCAGCACCGGCGGACTGGCCGTCTGCCCGAAGCCGAGCGGGATCTCCGCGGGCGGGAACCACAGGTCGCACTGGGCCAGTTCGCCCGGCTCATAACCCGTGCGCGAGACCGGGTCCGCCGCCCGATAGACCGGCCTCAGTTCACGGACCCGCTTCTTGACGACCTCATACGAATGCTGCCAGCCGATCCGTTCCGCGATCACCGTCGCCGGCATCTCCGGGAACTTCTGGAGCAGTTCACGGATCTGCGGCTCGACCGCATCCACGATCGAACCCCGCCGTTCCCGCTGGTACTTCGGCGGCGCGTTGCCCGCCAGGGCTCGCCGGACCGTGTTCCTCGAAACCCCCAGATGCCTTGCGATCGCCCTGATCGGCATCTGCTCAGAACGGTGCAGCCGGCGGATCTCCGCCCAGTCCTCCACGTCGATCACCCATCCTCCCGGCCTGACTCAACGAGCCAGACCCTCGAAGGGGGTCAACTTTGCGAGACCGCCACCGGTCCACTTTTAAGAGACCGCCGACAGACTGCGATCCCTACGGTGATCCCAGTCCGCAGAAGCCGGCGAGGACGCTCGGGGACAGGCCAATTGTGAATCCCGTGCGGGGCATGCGGCGGACGATGGCCTGCCAGAGCTCGGGCGCAAGGCTGGAGGGAGGCCGTTCCACCGTGGCCCGGAGGTCGAGTACGGCCGTCTTGCCGGCGTCCTGGAGGACGAACTGCTGGTCGCTGCCGTAGTTCTCGTCGGTGTCTCCGCGGAACCTCTTAAGGAGGAGCGGCAGACCGCAGACGGGGTCCACCAGGGCCGCCACGATGTTGTGCGGCCCCGGTCCCTGCTCGCGGGCATGGGAGGACCGCAGGACCATCCGTGCCACGTCGAAGGCCGCGCCGTCATGGCCGTCGGCCATGAAGGTGTTGGCGACGGTGTGTAGGAGAGCAGCGCGCCGGAGCAGACCGCTGCCCAACCAGGCCCCGCGCCGTGTCACCTGTACGTAGTGGTCATTGGGGTCTTCCCAGCGAGCGTGGTGCGCCTGCTCCGCCGACGTCCACGTGCGTGGCGAGGAACGCCAGCACAACTGCATGCTGTCCGGGTCGATCCACTGGGAGAGCGCTCGTGCTTCGGCGGTGCGCCAGACAGTTGCTGGGAGCCCGGTCAGTCGCAGGCGGGCCGGCTCTCCCAGGACCTGCAGCTCGATCGCGGTCCGGTCGCGGCGTGTGATGCGCAGGCCGGGGACGCCGTGTACTTCGTGATCGGAGACGTACGACGGCAGGAGGTTGAAGAGGATTTCAGCCGCTCGTTCTTCGCTCTCCACACCGAGGGCGATGCCGTCTGGCTCGGGGTGGACCGCAGTGATCCCCAGGGGGTAGCGGGTGTAGACGTTTCGGTACTCCAGGAGTGCGACGAACACGCGGGCCTCAAGGAGTCGTTGGGCCGATGACGCCGCTGCCGGAATCGGGGATTCACCGGTTTGCAGGGCATCGACTGCCCGGCGGGCCTGTTGGACGCTCTCGCCCGTGTAGTGGCGTCGGAGCAAGGCAACGTCTAGGTGCAGTACGTTCATGGGTCTCCTGCACGTCTCGGCCCAGGACGTACGGAATCGAGATCCAGTGGGATGCACGCAGGTTCGATGGGTGACCGGTTCACCCGAGCCTGGAGATCAGGGCCGAATCGTTCTCCGGGGAGCGGTGGTCGAGCCGCGGTTGCATGGTAGATGACGCGCCACTCTCCGGCGCTGTGCTGGCACGTTCCTGGGCAGCGATCACCTGAAAGGAGGACAGGGGCGAACGCCTGGGCCTAGCGTCTATCGGATCTTCTGCCACGGGCGGACATCAGCGCGTGAACTGTGGGAGTCACTCGGCCATGGCGGCTTCCACGTCGTCGGCGTGCAGCGCTAGTGCCTGTCCGAGTGCTGATCGGCCCTGGCCGCCGGGCTCGGAGGCATACAGGACTGCTTGGGCGTGCTGAACGATGACCGGCATCCGGTAGTCGTCACGGCTTTCGGGCCTGCTGACCAGGGACAGTAGCTTCGTGAGGATCTCGCGGGTGTCGGGAGAGTGCGGGGTGCGCGCGGCGCGGTCCGCGACGCGGTCGGGAAAGCTCACGTCCGGGTTGATCGTGACTGTGCGCAGTGTGTATTTCAGCCATTGATCGTGGTCGAGACCTTCGGCGAAGGCGAAGTGCCCGGCTCCGCGCAGGTGGCCCCCCGGTGTGCCGGTCGCCAGGTCCAGGACCTGCTCCCAGAGTGCCAGTCCGCGTGTGTGCAGGATGTGTTCGCTGCGGTCAGCGGGCAGCGCTCGGGCGACGTCTCCCAGTAGCTTCGACACGGCTTCGGGGCCGCCGTTGCCGTCGGACAGATCGGCGAGGAACGTCAGATCGAGTGTCTCCGGGAGTGAAGGAGCGTCATCGCGAACCGGTTGAAGATCGGCTGTGGCGCATCCGTTCGAAGATAGTGCGCGGTCTTGGCGGGGTCGATGCCGCCGATCACGGCGCAGTCGTGGGCGGAGAGTCGTTGCAGGTACAGCAGCCACGACCGGACGGGGGCGTTGCTGGAAGCGAGGTCGAGGAGGGTGTCCTGGTGGGCGATGTACCACGGCTCGGCGTACAGGCGCAGCGGAGTGAGGGCGGCGCCGACGACTGCCAGGGCCCGGTCGTCGGCACGCTCCGTGAGGATTTCGGTCATCAGATCGGCGGCGGCCGTCGGCAGTTCGCCGTCGGACGCGGCCCGGTACACGGCCCACTGGATGAGGGCTACCAGCGCCATGCCCCCGGACGTCGCGGCGGCGGTGACGTAGGCATCCTCCGGTTTCTGGATGGGCTGGCTCCAGTCCCGGGCGGAGGCCACGAGCCAGGTGACGACCTCGGTCTCGTCGAGACCGGGATCGATGCCGAGGGACCAGGCGTCCTTGAGGAGTTGGCAGGTGGTGCGGCGTGCCCGCTCGTTGAGGTCGGGATCGGAGCTGCCGGCGCCTCCACGCAGCTGAGTGATCAGCTGCCAGGCGGCGGCGCTGGCAGCCGCGGCGCGCGGGCCCTGGGGGTCGATAAGGCCAGCGGCTTGGCGGGCCGTACTGATTGCGCCGAGGAAGACGGTGCGCAGGTCGAACGTGCCGAGCGCTTCCACGACGGCGCCGATGTCGGTGGCCCATGCATCGGCGTCGGCGTAGACCGCCTCCTCGAGCAGCCTGAACTCGGTGCGCTCGAAGTAGTTACCTGGTGTGGGAGGGCGCGACGCGAGCACGGCTGCCCTATGGATAGGGCCGTGCTGTTCGCACATGGTGCGGAACTCAGCTGAGGCTTCCGCATCGTCGTCCGGAAGCGCAAAGCCTGAGATCACCGGTTTGCTGATGGTGTGCGGCGGCCCGAAGTACTCGGTCAGCAGATCGACCACGGGCTGCCAGGGCGTCAGGGCGGCGGCGGGCAGCACCTCGGAAAGTGCCCAGATGGTCCGCCACGCGGAGGGCACCTGCGACTTCCACTCCGGGAAGTCACCGCCCGACTCGAGTGCGTCGAGCACTCGCGCGAGCCGAGTGTCACGGTCGTCGCACTCGGCGCGCGCCGCTTGGAGGGCGGCGGCGTCGGGGACCGGTCCGAACCCGTCGCGCAAGGCCGCAGCGAGATCGTCCTGGTATTCCGGCCCGCACCTCTCGACGACCGTCCGGACGAATGCGGCAACGTCTGGGGTGGGCACCGGCATGGCGTCGAGCCGGGCGAGAACACTGAAGGCCGCCGCCCACCACTGCGCCTCGTCCGGCTCGTCGCCAGCGACATCCAGCAGGTGAACGGCCATCAACCGGTCACGCTCCCACCCGCCCAGCGCGTCCGGTGTCCATGCGCGTGTTCGCGCTGCCAGGTCCAAGCCCCGGTCACGCTGGGCGCGTGCGACCTCCAGGCAGGCTGCGGCGGCCAGCCAGGCACCGGTCAGCGCGCGGCTTCCCGAGAGGCCGGGAGAGCGCAGGTCGTCCCTGATCTGCAGATCGCCTCGGGTTCCGTCGACCGCGAGATGGGCGGACAGCACGTCGATCAAGGCGTTGCCCACCGTGGCGGCCAGCGGCGCGGTGGCGCGGGCCGTCTCCTGAAGCTGCTCCAGGCCGCTGCCGATGTCCCAGGAATCGATCGGGGACGCCCCAGCACCGGCAACCAGGACCTGTCTGACCAGATCCACCCACTGCGCGTCGCGCTGCTGCAGGTCGACATCCAGCGCCCAGAAGAGCACCTCGATGCGCAGGCCGTGGCCCCCCTGCCGCTGGACGATGCGTGCGACCAGTGGCGTCGCATGCCCGGTCAGATACCGGCAGAGTCGCATCAGCCTCACAGCGGCCCGCGGTCCGTTCTCGCTGATCTCGTCCAGGTGCGGCAGGAGCCACTGCGTCAGGCGGGCCGGGTCCTCGGTGGCCAGGTGCTGGAGGTACGGTGCAGCCGGCCAGCGGTCGGCTTCCGGCAGGAGGCGCGCGGAGGCGAGCCTCTCCAGCCACTCCCACCCGGTGAACCTGCTGAACAGGTAGGTCGTGGCCGACGGGTGGTGCAGTTGGTTGACTTCCTGCACTTGTTCGGCGGTAGGCGAGGTGACGGCGCCGAGCGCCACCCAGCGGGCTGCCTGGTCCGGCAGGGTCAAGACAAGCTCACGGATGACCATGAGGACGTCGTGCAGCAGCTTCACTGCATCCGATGCCCCAGTACGGGTTGCGGCATGAATGATCTTGGAACCGCTCTGGTAGTAGTCGGACCATGCCTTGAACGCCTTGAGCTCACCGGCCCCGGGCTCCCGGCCAGTCAGCTCCCGGACCAGTGCGGTGGCCTGCTGGATGCGCTGTGACCCTTGGTCGTTTTCCATGTCCAACAGGTGCGCGTACGCGGCGCCGACCGATGCCAACTGCCTGTCGAGGACCGCGTGCTGGCGAAAGCCTGGGGCGACGCGAACTGCGTGGAGTTCCCGCAGCGCCGCGGAGAGGGGATGCTGCCCGGTGAGGTGCACCGGTACCTGCTCCAGTCCGTCCAGTGCGTCGACAACTCGTCTCAGCGCCTCCGCGTGTGGCGCGGGGTCAGGCAGCGCGGCCTGATAGTGGGTGCGGGAGCGGTGCAACGAGACCAGCGCCTTGTTGAGGTCACTGTCAGTAGGTAGCTCGTCGGGGTAGGCGGAGAGTGCGTCCAGGGCGGCGAGCAGGCGATCCAGAGGCTTGGTGACCGTGCGCGCGCCGTCCGGCTGGAAGATCTGCTTGAGCGCCTTCTTGAGGTCGTTGCGCGCTGCCAACAGTGCCTTGTGCTTGGTGCCGCCGAGGTTCATGAGGCACTCGATCGCAGTGCGGCAGGTGGCCTGCGCGATCACATACGGCCGGTGGTAGCGATCGGGATGACAGAGCATGTCGTGGGCGTCGCGCAGCAGGCCCAAGGCCAGGTCACCCTCGCCTTCCGAGCCGAGACCTCGCAGACGTTCTGCGAGCAGAGAATCCTCAGCCAGTAGAGCAGTGTCGTCTGCCGAAGGCCGGGCCGGTTCAAGCTCACGGGAATCCACGTCGGGCACGGTAGCGAGCCCGGATGCCTGGAGCTACTCGTTTCGTTCGCGGCCACGGCCAGGGTTGATGTGGAGTGCGGCGGGTACCGCACTCACCGTCCGCCGTCCGTCGGCACCTTTGGTGCTGCCACGCCCTGCTCTTGTGGGGCGATGCCCAGTTCCTCCCGGTCGGTCCTGCGTTCGGCACCTGGGCCCGAGCGGCGGGCCGGTTGTTGAGGATCCTGGTGTTGCCACGCCTTTCGGGTGAGCTCGGCCGCGGACGGCCGGGCCCGGTAGTGGGGTCATCGGTGGGCGCGCGGGCCGAGTAGTGCGGGCTGGGGCGGCGGGCCGGTCGCGCGGGGCGGTTGCCCGCGTCGTGTCGGCTGGCTTTCGGCGGGAGCGGGCGGGGGTGCAGTGGCGCGCATCCAGCGGGTACGCAGGGAGTTGAGGTCGGCCAGGGCGCGGCGGCTGCCGGTGACGAGTTGGTGGGGGGTGTTGGCGAGGTCGTCGGTGTAGGCGGTGATCCGAGCGGCGACCGTCTGGGCGCGGGCGAGGAGAGCGCGTTGGAGGATCTTCTCGCCCCAGTACTCGGGGGATCCGGCGGGCGTGGAGACCAGGGCCATCAGGTCTTTGGGTGTGAGGGTGCCGGTGAGCAGGCCGCGGTGCTGGGCTTCGTCGAGGACAGTGATGGGGTCGACCATGCCGCCGCGGTGGACCAGCGAGGTGATGGACTGCCAGAGCGCGGCGTGCAGCGGCAGCAGGAAGTCCGCCTCGGTCAGCCACCGCATCTGGCGGACCTCCGCCGGGTAGGCGGTGGCGGTCGCAAGGAGGAGGCGCTCTTCGTCGAGGTTCTCCTCGCCGGCCTGCCGTGGGACCTCCGCGGGGAGTGGCGTTCGGGGAAAGGAGCCGGGGTGCGGGGCGAACTGTTCGGCGAGGGCGTCCAGGACGCGGCCGATGTCGTCGGCCATGCCGAGCGTCGCGGCGGCCCGGTTGGGCAGGCCGGGGTCGATCGCGGTGGACGCGAGGCGCTCGGCGTGGGCGCGCAGAACCCTGCGGGCATTGTCGGCGCGGATCATCCTGGCGTACGCCGCCGCATGCTTGGGCTGCGGGCAGAACTGGATGAGGGTGTGCAGGTAGGAGGCGTTCAGGGCGGGAGCGTGCGGACGCGCGTGCTCCAGCACGGCGTTGAGCCAGGCGGTGTCCTTGGCGTGGTCGGCTGGGTCGGGCGGCGGGAGCGTGCGGATCGCGGTGAACAGCGCGGCGTGGGTGTGGCTGTCGAAGTGCTGGGCGATCAGGGGCTCGGTGTCGGCCAGACGTACAGGTTCGAGGAGGAGGGCGCCGAGCAGGGCCTGCTCGGCGTAGTGGACCGGCTTCGGCGCCGGCACGCGGTCGAGGTCGTCGTCCTCGTCGGGTTCGGGGGTGTGGGGCATCAGGCGGTGAGGGTGAAGTCGTAGGGGTTGAAGGGCTTGTTGAGGTGTGGGGCGAGCAGGTGGGCGGCCAGACGCGGGGGGACGGCGTTGCCGATCTGCGAGAACATCTGGCCCTTGTTGCCCTGCCACGGGTAGTCGGCGGGGAAGCTCTGCAGCACGCCCGCTTCCCGGGCGGTGATCTTGATTGGGGCCGGCGCCGCTCGCTGCTCGTCGTCCGGAAGGCCGGAGGCGGGGTCGGCGACCCAGGTGCACTCGTTGGCCCGGTGGCCGAAGAACAGGGTGCCGGCGGGCTCGTCGGCCCGGCGCACGGTGGCGTTGGACTGGTTGTTGCTGCGCAGTGACCACGACCAGCGGTGCGTCTCGGCGGCGAACGTGGGTGCCGGAGCATCCGCGGGGCGGTTCTCGCCGGGCCGGGCGGCCCAGCCGGAGCTCTCCCTGCGGGAGGCCAGGACGAATTCGGCGTCGGGGTGGGGTGTCCAGGTGCCGCGGTCGCGGGCGTCGGTCAGGGTCTTGCGCGAGCCGGAGGGGAAGGGTTCGGGCCCGCCTCCTGGTCCGCCGCCCGCGCACACGGTGGGCACGGGACGGTCGGTGGCGCCCCATCCCAGGGCTTCGGCCATGGACACCCAGCGGGCGCGGCCGGGCCCGAAGAGTGATTCCGGTTCGGCGGACTGCGCGTGGGTGGGCGGCGGCGGTGCGGCGGTGCGGGTGCGGGAGGCGAGCAGGATCGCCCGCCGCCTTGTCTGGGGGACGCCGTAGTCGGCGGCATTGAGGAGGCCGGTCCACACGGAGAATCCCCAGGTCCGCAAAATCGCCGCGTACTGCCGCCACAGGGGCAGGACATCGGGAACTTCCTCCATGAGCACCCACTCGGGCTCGCCCACCAGGTTCAGAGCGTGCAGGTAGCGCATGGGCTCGGCGGCGAGGAGCGAGCGTGTGTCCGCGCACACGCCGAGCAGCCGCTCACGGGTGTCGCGTCCGGCGGCGAGGTCGGCGACGGCTTGGTGAACGAGGGGCTGGTCGACCAGACCGAGGCGCTTGCCCGCCATGCTCCATGCCTGACAGGGAGGGGAGGCGATCAGCCCGAGGATCCGGCCGGAGAAGATCCACGCCGGATAGCGGGCGACATCGGTGCGGATCGTCAACTGCCCGGCCCTGGTCCGGGTCTTGCAGGCCCACTCGTCCCACTCCAGGCCGATGTCTCGCGCGCCGAGGATGGTGAGTGCGTGGCTCCAACCGCCGGGTCCGGCGAACAGGTCCAGAATGATGCGTCTCAAGAAGCCAGCCCGAAGTCGTCCTGCACCGGCTCGACTTCACCCCGGCAGGCCCAGGGCGAGCAGCCGTCGGCCACACCGTTTTCCAGCTCCTCGACCGCGGCGGCAGGGTCGTCGATTTCCTGTCGGCGCGCTGCCCACTCGGCGGCCGTGACGTGATCAATGGGGGCCTGGGAGAGCGGCACGCGGGAGCGGTACAGGAACGCCTGGCCGAGCAGCCGGTTGCCGGCCGCGTTGGCGCGGGCGTTGCCCTGGCGGATGGCCGCATCGAACGCCACCATATCCGCCCATTCCTGCGGGCTGGTGTCCCGGATATTCCGCCACTGCTGATTTCCGTGAAATGGACAGCCCGAGCAACTCGATTTTGGCGTTTCCGCCAGACCGATAGAGGCCAGGTATCGGATGCAATCAGCTCGTGACCAGTTGAGGTCGGTGAGTGGGTGACGGTTGCGCATGTACTTGACGTCGGCATCCTTGGCTCGGTGGAATTCATCGGTGGAGATGCCTACCCACTGCTCGACGAACACGCTCTTTGGAATGCGCTTCGGGTAGGGGTATCCGAGGAGTTCCCGGACCTTCTTCTTTATCGGTTTGATCTTGTATTCCCCGGTGCATTGGCGCCTGGTCATGCCCTGTTTCCCGTCCTGGTTGAGGATGTAGAGAGGCATGGAGGCAAATCGATGCTCCGGGTCGAGGGCGTCGTCGCGAATATTCCCGGACGTGACACGCAGCATGGTTATTCCGGCGGGTTCGGCGATTTCTCTTTCGAGGCGGTTCAGGTGGCTGTATACGGCTGCTGGCTCCCAGCCGGTGTCGGCGAATATCGCGTAGTCGACCTTGGGAAGGGCGCCTGCGGCGGACAGGGCGAGGAGGGCGCTGGATTGAACTCCCGCGCCCAGGGAGAGGGCGCGGAACTGAGGCTGATTGGAAATGGGAAGTCCTGAGTGTGACGGGTGCGGATGTCGGACCTCAACGGGACTCGTTCGCAGGCAGGTTGACGATCGTGAGCGAGACGCGCGGGATGGCCTGACAGGGCGGGGGTGGCATCGAGCAGATCGGTGGCCGACTCGACGTACTGCTGGGGCGAGGGACGGAGGAGGACGAGCGGCTCGTGTGTGGCGTGGGCTCGACGGCGCTGGTTCTCTACGGCGCGGGCAAGCGCCGCGCTGAGTTCGGCGCCCGCGTCCTGGGCGGCTGTGACGATGTGTGCGGCGCGGTCAAAGGGCAGCAGGTGCGCCCCGTACGACATCGCCCTCGCGCCGGCCGCCCAGACCCACTCGGACGCGGGGCGTCGGTGGGCGTGAGGTCTCCTGAGGATCGGGTGCGGGGGTCAGCGGGTCCGGCCGGCGGCGGCCTGGGGCAGGGCCGCTGCGGGCCGCGCCGTGGTGGGTGCGAGGAGCTTGGGTCGGCCGAAGGAGGCGGCGAGATCACGGCAGCCGTCGGGGGTGAGGTGGACCCGCTCGTCGGTGAGCCACAGCGGGCACTCCTCGCGGGCCACGAGGCCGCGGGCCTCCAGAGCGCGCACAGTACTGATCGTCACGCGCAGGTCGTCGGCGCGGACATAGGGCTTGTTGTCGGCGATCGTCACCTCGCCGCGTGCGACGGCGCGCAGCGCGGCGTCCTGGGCCGCGGTGAGGACGGGTGGCTGGTGCGGGAGCGAAAAGCCCCGGCGAAGCCGCTCGGCGACATACGCCTCGGCGGCCGTGAGAGCGTCGTCGGCCCCGAGCGCGGTCAGATCTCTGACGAGCGTGAGGCGGCTGCCCGCCTCCCCGAGGGCCTGCTGGCCGGTCAGCACGACCAGGAGCGAGTCGTCGAGCTCGACGGGGAGTCCGGCGCGCGTGTTGTCGAGGATTTCGGCGGCGTCCAGGAGGTGATCGGCGCTGTCCGTGGCCAAGTGAGCGAGCTGACGCACGCGTGCGTACACGGAGCGGATCACGGGGCTGTGGTACATCCGCTGGGAGTTGAGGGTGTCCACGATGTCCAGCGCCGCCCGGGCCAGGCGCTGGGCGGCGTCGGCCTGGGCAGCGAGGAAGGTCGAGGGGCCGGGACCGTTGATCCGGTGCCGCACAAGGGCGTCGTTGTACCGGGTGAAGTCGGCACCCAAGAGCAGGAGTTGTTCGGCAGGGGCGGTGGAGGCGGTGTTCTGGGGCAGGGGGGTTCCGTTTCGGGGCGGCGTCAGCGGCGGCGTGCAGCGGCGCGGTCCAGCTGGGTGAGGGCGTGATGGACGTGCGGGTTCACCGAGGCGCCGCGGACAGGGGTGGTCAGGGCGCTGTCCGCGTGCCATGTGCTGAGGGGAACATCGGCGTAGGCCCGCTCCACGGCCAAGGGCGCGGCCAGGTGGGCGAAGAAGTTGCGGACGAGCGCCTCGGGGGTGTCCTGCGTGAACGTGGCCAGCGGCTCGTTTTCGTAGTAGAGGTGCTCGACCTGCCAGGAGATGTCCTCGCCGGGCGTGTGCCGCAGGCTGCAGTACAGGTCGGGTGAGGTGAGAATGTCGCCGTCGGCGGACCAGTCGTTCAGCTCGGCGAGCTGCTCCAAGGGCGTGTCTGTGATCGGGATCCTCTCGGCGTGCCAGGCATCGCCGAGCAGCTGAGGCAGTGCCTGGGTGACGGCGGCGACCGCCTCCAGGGGCGCCTGCCTGCTGAACATCACTTCCCAGAACGGCTCATGGTGGGCAACGGTGACCCACCGACCGAGCGGGTGAAGCGGGTTGAAGTCGAGGAACATGCTGCCGTCGGGGCTGTCGATCCTGATGTGCCCGGAGGCGGCGTCGTGCTCGTGGCGCCAGCCGAAGAGGTGGATGAGGGGGCCGATCACGTCGGCGATCCGGTCTCCGGCGCCTGACATGTACCGAGGCGAGACCATGACCCGGTCGTCGTGCGTGTACGGGTTCACCGGCGTACCCCCTGTCTCACCGCGACCTTGGGCGGGGCGGTCGCGGCGGCGGTCAGCGCGGCGTGCGGCGTGGCTTGGCCAGGGCGCGCTGGCCCTGCTCGGTGACGGTGATCTTCTGCCCGTGGTACAGCGAGGTGCTGGTGTCGGCGGTGACCATCCGGTGCTTGGCCAGGGCCCGATAGGTGGCGATGGACACGCGGGCACCGTCGTCGGTGGCTACGCGTGTGACGCCCAGTCCGCGTTGGGAACTCTCATACAACCGTGCGCCGCCCAGGAAGGACGTGAGGGCGTCGTACTGGGGGCGGGTGAGGTCTGGCACGGTTGTCTGCTGAGCAGGCGCCGCCTGGTGCTCCTGTACGGATGACAGGTCTTCGGTGATGCCGTGGGCCAGGTAGTGGCATCCGATCGCGCTCAGGTCGAGCTGGTGGGCGGCGTCATCGAGATGGCCGGTCATCTGCGGAATGGCCTCGGCGTGCCGCGCGGTACGCACCGCCTCGTCGTCGGCCGGATATCCGGCGAACTGCTGGCCCTCGTAAGGGTTGGCGAGCAGCGCGTGGGCGAGGTCGGTGCCGGCCAGCGACGAAGAGGACACGACCGAGGCCAGCAACTCCAGGCTGGCGCGGCTGCCGGCGATGTTGGTGTACGCGCTGTTGTCGAGCGCGGTCAGACGCACCAGGGCGGTGGCCGTCAGGTCCTGTGCCGTGAGCAGGAGCGGGCTGATGCGGCGCAGCGCGTCCGTGCCGGGGGTGTAGGAGACGTCGCGCACGCGGGCGCGGAGGGCTTCGAAGTCCCGGGCCAACTGGCGAAGCTGGCGGACTTGTTCGTGCAGGTCGAGTTGGGGCGTGGGGATGGGTGACTCCTGTGGGCGGCGGTTCAGCGGCTTCGGGTGGCGGCCTGTGATGCGGCGGGGATCGGGCGGGCCGTCGCGCCCAGAGCGGTGTCTGGCCCGGCCGCAGGTAGGCCGATGCCGGAGGCGAGGACGGTGATGCCGGCGGGTGTGAGGCATACGCGGTCCTGGGGCGGGCCACCGCGGTAGGCGGGCAGCGCGCAGTTCGGAGTGCGTTCGGCCAAGCCCTTCGACTCCAGCGTCCGCAGGGTGCTCATGAAGACCTTGGGCTCGTGGGAGCGCGTGAACTCCCGTCCCAGGGAGCTGCTGGCCACGACGTGGCCGGAGGCGATCTGCACCAGGGCGGAGCGCTGGTCAAAAGTAAGCCGCACATCTGGGGCGCTGGCGCTCGCCCCGTGACGGCGCCGCGTCTCGGCGGCGAGACTCACTGCACAGCCCACCACGGTCTCGGGAGCCAGGGCGGTCAGCTCACGCGCCACCTGTACGCCGTGGTCCGCTGATGCGGCGCTGAGAAAGGCGAGCTGCTTCAGCCGCACAACTGTCTCCGCCAACTCGGTGCTCTCGTACAGCCGTTGATCGTGGATGGCTCGGACGGCCCTGCGGGTGTCGGCCGCCAGTCGCTGAGCGGAGGCGGCATGGGCCTGCGGCTCGGGCTCGGTGGCAGCGCGAAGGCGGAGGTCGAGCGCGTCGTTGTGCCGGGTGTACTGGCCAGCGAGGTGGAGCAGCCGCTCGACGGGCGTGGGCACGTCGAACAGCAGGGATTCGGCGGGCAGCGTGCTCATGAGCGGCGCCGTGCGGTCGGGGCCCGCACGGACACGGTGGCGATCGCGGCGGGTGTCGTGGAACGGCGCGGGCGAAGGCAGAGGCGGGCTTCGGCCAGGGCCCGACCGGCGTCGTCGAGGTGGACACGCAGGCGGCTGTGCAGGTCGATCGCGTCGAGCTGCTGTTGGAGCGTGGCCTGTGACCCGGGCTGCGCGAGCGCGACGAGCGGGGGGAGGGCCTGGGTGTAGTGGGCGATGGCGCGCCCCACATGCGCCGCCGTCTGGCTCAGGTTCTCGGCCGATGGCGTGGCCGGCCCGCCTGCGCTGTCGTGGTTGTGGAGGTACTCGCCCTCGCCTGCCAGCTGGCCGGCGAGGGCGCACAGCAGCTCGATGTGGCGGCTCGCGGTGAACAGGCCGTTCCGGTCGCCGGGGATCGGGTGGTCGCGCAGGTCGGCGGCGACCGCGTCCACGGCTTCGTGCGGTTCCATGTCGTGCAGATCGGTGGGTTCGTAGGTGTGCAGTGCGTCTCCCAGGGGTGGGGGCGGTCAGCGATGCCTTGACTGTGCGGGCGAACCCGGCGGCGAGGGCAGTGGCGCCGTCGATTGCTCGGCCGGTGCTCCTGGCGCGGATGCAAAGGAATCGAGGACGGCGGACACCTCCGAGATATGCCGGGTGCAGGCAAGAGCCTGTTGGTTCGTTGCGGGGTGGGTGATGGCCCGCAGCGTGACGTCGGGGTTGCTGTTGCCGCATTCCAGGCAGCAACGGTGAGCGGGGTTCCAGTCGCTGGGGACGTCGTGGATCTGTGGCATGGGCGGTTCCAGGTGTGGTGGATCGTCTTGCTGGCCCTAGTCAGTGCGCGCTTCGCCAAGCACGGCCGATCAACGCGGCGTTCGAGGCTCGCCGTGACCTCTGTACCACCGGATCAGGCTCGGCACTGCCAGCAGGTTGAAGGGTGAGCGCGTTGTGGTGTCGCACTCATGCGGCCTTGCCGAAGTCGGACTGCTTCGGGGCGGTCTTGGCCACGGCACGCTCGGTGATGTCCTTGGACGCCCGGGCGGAGGCGGCGGAGAGTTCGCCTGCGCCGGGTTCGAGATACCAGGGGCGCAGGTCGAGCATGGCCGCGCGCATGCCGGTGGCGAATGCGAGCGCGGTGCCCTTGGGCAGGGCACGGATGGCGTCGGCGGCCAGGATGCGTTCTTGCCGCATGCTGACGGACGTGGACTTACCGGACTCGGAGGTCGAGGTGGAGGTGGTCTCGACGTCGTGGTCACCGATCAGGCGGGACAGCTTGTCGGCGAAGTCCGGGTCGTCGATGCCGGACCCGATGACCTTGATCGTGGAGGCGGACCACATGGCGTCCATGCCGGCGTCGCCCCAGACTTTCTGACCCTGGCGGTAGCTCTGCAGGATCGTGATGGGGATGATCCCGCGGCTGCCGAGGTGGGAGTACAGGTCCGGCAAATCGCTGATCTTGCAGACGTTGGCGGCCTCGTCGAGGATCGCCAGCATGGGCGGGTCGAGGCGTCCTCCGGCGCGTTCGGCCTGGGCGGTCGCGGCCCGCATGACCGAGTCCGCGCACGCGGCGATGAGGGCCGAGGCGCCGCCACCGCCGTCCTTCGACAGCAGATAGAGCGTGTCCTTCGAGGTGACGAACTCGCTCGGCTTGAACTCCGCCACGTCCTTTTGCGGGGTCACCCATGCGGCGATCTCGCTGTTGAGCAGGGCGGCGGCGTACTGGCGAGCCGTCTCGTAGATCCCGTCGCGGGTCTCCGGCGGGCCCTCCACGGTGCCCTTCAACTGCGCGGCGACGGCGGCGAACCCGTGATCGCGCAGGACGTCCAGCGGGGTCCGGTCGGCGGGGAAGGCCAGCCACTGCATCACGTCCGTGATCGGCCGCTCGGCGAGCGCGGCGGCCAGGAACAGCTGCGAGAGGATGTTGGATCCCGCCTTGGACCAGAAGTCGCCCTGCTGGGAGGCGTCGACGCTGGCGGCGAGGAAGTGGCCGGCCAATCGCCCGGCGCCGTCGAGGGTCTTGGCGTCGGACAAGGGGTTCCACCACATGGCCCGTTCGGCGTGGGCGATCTGCTGCGGGTCCATCGACCAGGTCCGGCCGACGGCCGCCCGAGCGTCGAGCGTGGCCGTGTAGGCATCGCCCGCCGCCTTGTTGGAGGTGAGCAGGACCGGGCCGGGCGCGTTGAGGATGGAGGGGATCGCCAGGGACGTGGTCTTGCCGGAGCGGGGCGCCATGATCGCGACGGCGACGTCCTCGTATCCCATGCGCACTTCGTGCTTCGTGCCCTGGAGGTTGCCGAGCAGGATGCCGGTGTCGGCCGGGTTGAGGTGCTTGGCGTCTTTCAGACTCGGGCGCAGGGAGCGGGCCTTGGTGGTGATGGCCTTGGACATCAGCGGCTCGATGTCCCGCTGCTTGGCCATCCCGGCGACGCGCTTCCTGCGTCCGCCGCCGTCCTTGTGCCGCTTGTACAGCACGGCGGCCGTGATCCCGAGTGCGAGTAGCACGGTGCCGGGCAGGATGCGGGTGCCCAGCAGCAGGGATGTGTCGCCGAGGCGGGGCCACAGCTGATCGGGATGGAGCAGAGCCTGTACGGGCTGATACGGCGCACGGGGACCGGTGTCGGTGGCCCAGGCGGTGAGGTTGCCGCCCAGCCACGCCAGGTTCGACAGCGGGACGGCGATGGCGAGGACGACGCCCAGGACGCGGAAGGCTATGTCGTAGCCGTCGGTGGACGAGGAGGAGGGCTGGGGCAAGGGCTGTTCCAGGTACGTGGGTGAGGAGCGCGGCGCGGGCGGGGCCGGTCAGCGGGTGCGGCGCGGCGAACGGCCGTGCGGCGCGGGCGGGGCAGTGGTCGCTGGGCGGTGCCGGGCGGCGAGGGCGCTGACGCGTCGCTCCAGGGCGAAGGCGATGTCCGGCGCGGCGACGTGATGGGTGTGCACGGTCATGCGGTCGCGGGCCAGGCCCGGGATCCGGCTCGGATCGCGGGGGATGGGCGTCCGGTCGGCGAGCGACTGCGTCACGGCGGCGATCAGGTGCAGCGGGGTGGTGCCGGTGAACACGGCCCGCCAGATCGTCGGGTCCTGAATCACCGCGGCCTCGATGCTCCACAGATCCCGACCGGGGGCACCGATCCGCCAGACGTGCGCGATGTTGTCGGGGGAGGCGAGGCTGCCGAGGTGGGGCGGCGTGTGCCAGCCTGCGTCCCGCAGCGGGGCGCAGGGATCGGGCGCTGCGGTGGGCGGGCCGGATGGATCGGTCAGTGAGTCGGTGAAGGCGGCGATGATCTCGACGGGGGTGCGGGCTTCGAAGGTGGCCGTCCAGCCAGGGTGATCTGCGGTACCTGCGTGCCGGATGGTCCACCAGCCCGGATCGTCCGGGTCGGGGTCCAGACGCAGCTGGATGTGCTGGTCCGGGCTGGTGAGCAGGACGCGCGGCGTCAGCGGGTCGTGTCCGTAGCTCTAGCCGGCGGCGCGATGCAGCGGCACGGTGATCCACCCCGGGTCTCCGCCGCCCGCCAGATAGCGCGGGGTGATGAGCGCCTGCGCGACGGTGTCGCTCACGCGCACCACCGCCGGGTCGCGGACGACGCTGCGGCGGCCTTGGGCAAGGGCGGCGCCGTGACCTGTGCTGGCGCGGATGCCTTCGACTGCTTCTGCGCCAGCGCGTTGATGGCGAAGAGCGCCTGGCCGTGGATCGCCCACTGGTCGAGGTAGTGCCAGGCTTCCGCGTAGCTTTCGGCGAGCGGTTCATCGAACGCCTCGGTCCCGGGCCGGGCGCTCGCGGGCAGTGCGCGGCGCACGGCGAGCCAGTCGTCGTGGACGGCGTACAGCCCCGTGGTGCTGTCGCGCAGTTCTCGCACCTGCCAGGCGTAGCGCCGGGTCCGGGCGGAGGCGGGCAGCTGGGCGAGCTGCTGTTCGGCGGCGTGCACCAGTTCGTCGGCGTGGTCATATACCCGGCCGAAGGAGACCAAAGTGTCGGAGTCACGCTGGCGCTGGCGCAGGCCGTAGGCGTCCTCGTCGTAGGGCTGGTGCGTGTCGGGGTCGGAGTGCTGGTCGGAGTAGGCGTCCCAGGCGGCGAGGATCTGCCTGCTTTCCCGCAGGTAGATGGCGAGTTGGCTCAGATGGAGGCGGTGCTCTGGGCTCGCGGGCTCCAGTGGAATGGTCAAGAAGGGCCTTCGGGCATACAGGTGTGACGGCGAGGGGGTGCGGCGCGGCCGGGGCCGCGCCGCGTGGTTCAGCGGCCCCGGGCCGCAGCAGAGGCCAACTCGGCGGCGGGTGCCGGGACGGTGTGCGTGGTTGGCGCGCCACTGCGGCGGGCCTTGCGGGCGGCGGCCAGTTGCTCGCCCTGGGCGTCGCGTTCCACCTGGGTGACCAGGTGGGAGTGCGGGACGTCGTAGTGGCCGCGCGGCACGGGCGCGGGGTCGGTGAGGGCGGTGGCGAAGGCGGCGAGCAGGTGGCGGGGTGTGCGGTCGTCGAAGTACGCGTGCCACAGCCGCTGGTGGCCGCCGAGACCGGTGGGGAGCGCGACGTCGGCGCTCCAGCTGAAGTAGTCGCTCGTCAGCGTCGCCCGCCGCTCCATGGTGGTGATGCCGTCCGGATGGCGCGCACTCTCATTGCCCCGCTCGTCGCGCTCGTAGGTCCAGTCCGCCGCTTGCAGGGTCGGCCACACGTCTGGCTCCGGGGCCGGGGCGGGGTGCAGGAGGGCGTCGGTGAATCCGGCGATGATCTCGGCGGGTGTGTTGCCGCCGAACGACGCGTGCCAGCGCTGTGAGGAGATCCGCCACCAGGCGGAGTATGTGTCCGCAGCGGGTTCGAGTACGAGCGTGTGGCGGAAGTCGGGGCTGGCCAGGACGACATGGGGAAAGTCGGGGTCGGCGTAGTTCTTCCAGCCGCCGGCCCGCAGCGCCTGGGTGACATGGCGCGGGTCGCCGGGCCCGGCGAGATGACGGGGACTGGTGTCGAACCAGATACGAGACCAGGGGTCGTCGGCCTTGCTGACGATGTAGGGGCGGGTCACGAAGTCGTCGGCGGACCTGCGGGCGCGAACGCCTGGCCGCCCACGCGCTGGATGTCCCAGTGCAGGACGTGCCAGTCCGTGGCCTCCTGGGCGGCGTCCCGGAGCCCGTCGATGATCAGGCGGATCTCGTCGGTCTGGGGGCTGGCGGCCTGCTGGGAGACGAGGTGCGCGGCGTTGCGCAGGACGTCGCCGAGCAGGATGGGGACGCCGGTGTCCTCGTCGAGGAGGGCGAGCCAGCAGCGGCAGCACGTCGGTGACGGGCGGGTTGGTGCGTAGATAGTCCTTGAGCTGGGTCTGGGGTGCGGTCGCCTGCGCGATCTAGTCGGAGCTGGGGTGTGAGGGGTTGGGCATCAGCGTCCTTGAGTGAAACGTGGTGGTGAGCGGGGCCAGGCTGTGGACAGCCCTGTGGATATCTCCCGTGGCGGGGGTGTCGTCGCAGTTCAGATCGGTGATGAATCTCCTTGCCATCGAGGGAAGTTGGGGACAGGGCGGCGGGCGTGTCCACCCGAGGCCGGTCAGCGGCGTCGGCCGGCGGACGTCGCGTACGGGCGAGCGCCGGGGCTGGAGCGAGCCCGGTTGGCGGCGAAGGAGCTACGGGCCCATGTCGCCGCTCTAGCGGCGGTGATCCGGGCCTGCTGCCACGCGCCGAGCTGGGACGGTAGGACGGACACGGAGGTGGTGCGGATCCGCTGGGAGGGCGGGACGCGGCCGAGGGGCCGCAGCACGGGCTGCGGGTCCGCGAGCGCCGTGCTGAATGCCTGCACCAGATGCATCGGCGTGGTCGGCGTGAACATCGCCTCCCACGCACGGCCGTGTTCGTTGCGAGCACCGGCCCACCAGTGCGCCTGCCCGGGGCTGGACGGGTGGAAGCGGACGAAGGCGTCGCCGTCCGGGCTGCGGGCGGTGAAGTGCTGGCCTCGCTCAGTCTCCCAACCCTGTTGCTGCAGGGGCTCCCACACGTTGGGGGCGTGCGCCTTGCGCTCCTTGAACAGGGCGTCGGTGATACCGGCGACGATTTCGACGGGCGTCTGCCGGCCGAAGGTGACGTGCCATGCCTCCTGGTGCGTGGTCTGCTTCCCGCTGATGGTCCAGCCGCCGGGCTGGGTGAACGGGTCGTATCCGATGCGCACGGACTTGTCCGGGCTGTCGAAGACGAGGGGGCCGCCGCTCTTGGACTTGTCCTTCCACCCGGAGGCGCGCAGGTACTCGGTGACGTGGCGCAGGTCGCCGCCGCCGGCGAGATGGCGGGGCTCGACGAGGTAGTGCTGCTGGGCCTGCTGACCGGCGGCGCCCCAGCCGGACCACTGCTTGTTCTGTCTCACCGGTGCCGCCTGACGACCATCGCCGATCCAGCGGGCCGCGCAGCCGGGCTGGTGGACGGGGTGGCGGGTGTGGCGAGCTGTTTGATCGTGCCGGTGTGCTCGTTGAGATCCTCGCCCACGCTGTCGAGTTCGTTGGCCGCGCGGCCCAGGGCCAGCCACACCTCGGGGTGCAGGATGCCGCGCTGGGAGTGGTCCTGGGCGAAGCGTGATCCGGTGGCGACCAGGTCGGTGACTCGTCCGAGCAGGCCCTCGTCGTAGTCGAGGACCTTGCCGAGGATCTGGGCGGCCTCGTGCGGCGGCGACTGTGCCAAGAGCTGTGTGAGCTGGCTGAGCTGGCGTGCGATGTCGTCAGCGAGCCGTACCGAGGTGAGGGGCGGGGGGTTGGTCATGGGCCTCCTGAACGGGCCAGTTCGTACTGCTAGTTGTGGTGGCTGTCGACGAGAGGGAACATGTCCGGGCGCCGGGCTTCGTCGAGGGCCGCTTCGGGGTGCCCGCCGGCCAGCAGGTTGGTCCGGGTGCGGCTGCCGACGGTGACGGCACGCAGGTAGCGGCGGAAGAGGACGGTGACCAGGCGCGGCCTGCGGTCGGCTGTGATGGGCGGTGGGGTGCGGTCGGTTTCGCGGGTGACAGGTACTCCAGGTGAGGGCTGGGCCGACCCCCCCCGTGCGGGGTCGGCGCGGTGGGTGGTCAGCGCGTACGACGAGGGCGCGACGCGCTCGGGGCAGGCGCTGCGGGCGCGGGTGCCGGCCGGTGTGCTGGGGATGTGGTGAGGGCGGCGCGGTAGGCGGTGCCGCCGAAGAGGCCCGTATCAATGGAGACCTGGAAGCCGTGGCGGGTCAGCAGCCACGCAGCCCGATCGGCCATGTCCTTCATGGCGATCTCGTCCATCTGGTCGGGGACTTGATGCCAGATCTCGCCCTCGCCGCCGTGGCGTTCGAGCCCGAGGCCGTCGAGCAGGACGAGCAGCTGCTCCGGGGCGCTACGGGTATCGACGTAGATCGTTCCGTCGCGGTGATAGAACTCAACGTCGACCTCGTGCTCGTCCGCCAGGCTCACGAGCGGGACTCCTTACGATCGTGGCTCACCGCCGACGAGGTGTCGCCGGACTGCCGTGAGCCCGGATGACGGAGGCGGTCGCGGTGTGCGGCGCGGCTGCGGCGCCGGGCTGGCGGCGCACTGCCTCTGCGGCCTCCTGATAGGCGGCGGCGTCCCAGACGGCGTTAGTGATGTTGACCAGGTATCCGGCCACGAGCAGCGAGGGAACGGCGCTGGTGGCGAGCCTCTTCTTCTCGGCCTCGGTGAGGCGGTCGGGGACCTCGTGCCAGACATAGACGGGCCCGGCCGTCGCCGCCGTCTTGCGTTCGAAGCCGAGGCTGTCGAGCAGGGCCAGGAGTTCCTCGGGCGCATCGGTGGGGGTGTCGGCGTGGACCGTGTCGGTCAGCGGTCTGATGTAGATCTCGACGTCGGTGCCTTCGTCGTCGGCGCGGTTTCCCACGTACGGCATGCTCCTGTTCGGGGATCGGGTCAGCGCTGTCGAACGGCGGGCGCAGCCAGTGGCGAGGGCGCTGTGGACACTGGGCGGGGGTGGGGCTGTAGTGCGGGGCCGGTCCGGTCGACGTCGTTGCGGACCTGCTCGATCTGCCAGGTGAGGGTGGACAGTTTGTTGACGATGGCCCCCAGCTGCATCGCCACCTGCGGGTCACGGCCGGTGTCCTTGAGACGTCGGCCCCACGATGCCCAGGTCGCAAGCAACGACTGCGTAAGGCGGGGTAGCAGGCCGTCGTCGGGTGCCGCGATCTCGGTCAGGACCGCCGCGACCTGCCGGTCATTGTCGGCATCGCTGCCGAGTGAGGTGAGCTGTTCGAGATGGCGGTGGGCGGCTTGCCGGTCGCTGCCCTGGGTGGCCAGGGTGTTGAGCGTGGGGTCGAGATGGACGCTGTACCCAGCCAGAAGCAGGGCATGGGTTGCGGCGGTGGCACCCTGACGCTGCTCCTCGACGGGCAGGGCGTGCGGCAGGCGGTGGTAGTCGCCGCGTGGGCCTGGGGCGGAACGGAAGCCGCCGGCGGTCTGCAGGAGGCCGGCCCCGCGCTGGTCGCCCCCGATGGCAACGACCAGCGCGGTCTTCGGGTCCCGGGTGATGGTCACGTAATCCAGGACGAGGAACGTCGGCTCGTCCCCGTGTGCGAGAGTCACCGGCCCCGGTGCGGAGAGGTGACCGGCGGGCTCGGAGGCGCTACCGCGGTGGTGCCCAGGGCGGGCCGGGCGGGCGGATTACGTAGGACGACGCCGACGCCCAGCTCGGACAAGCGGTGGCCAGCGGCTCGTACGGACGCGGCCTGGTGCGCGGAGTCGTCACCGGACAGGACGAGGACGTCGTTTTCCGCGTCGAGGGCGAAGCCGTAGTCGGTCAGGGCCTGGACGATGTCATCGCGGTCGGGCTTGTCGACGACGAGGGCGTCGCCGGACCAGGTCATCACTACGTGGTCCGGCTCGGCGGCCGGCGGCGTCGTGAGGCGGGCGGCGTTGGCGCGGACCTGGGCGAGGGCCTTGTCGTACCGGGGC
This sequence comes from Streptomyces fulvoviolaceus, assembly GCF_000718165.1. Classification (GTDB taxonomy): domain Bacteria; phylum Actinomycetota; class Actinomycetes; order Streptomycetales; family Streptomycetaceae; genus Streptomyces; species Streptomyces fulvoviolaceus. The sequence continues at coordinate 35,540 of NZ_JOEY01000045.1, forward strand.
AGCAGGTCGTAATGGATGTCTTCGGCGGCGCTGAACGGATCGGCGTTCACCGCGATTCCGTCGGGCTCGCGGACGCCACGGAACGCTTCGGCCGGTGCGTCGGTGGGGGCCATAGCGGCGATCAGGTAGCCCTCGCCGTGCCCGAGCGGGTCCGCGACGAACAGTCGGCTGCCGTCGTCGCGGGTCAGCACGGCGCAGTGGTCCACGGTGTGCTTGGCCAGGGTGTAGGCGACATCGTTCATGTCCCACACGTGGTCGGTAAGGGCGTCGTGGTCGTTGTTGCCGCCGCGGTCCGGGTGGTACGTGCTGGTCCAGGCGCCGGGCAGTTCGCCGGCGAGGACGGCAGCGAACGAGCCGAGACCGGTGTCGGGGGTGGGGTCGTGCATGGTCTCCTCGAAGGGAATAGGGGGCGGGGGTCAGCGCCGCCTGTTTGCCGGGGCTGCTGCGGTGGGTGCGGCGGCGGGGCTGGTGGTCAGGCGCGGCGGGGGTGCAGGACAGGCGCAGATGGCGGAAGCTTTGCGTTCGTCCGGCCCGACGTCGGCGGTGCACGCGCGGCGCTGGGGTGGTTCTGGTGCCGGTCGGCGAGGTCGTTGCGCGTGTGGGTGAGGTCGGACCGGATGACGCCGAGCCGGTGCTCGCCGAGGTACTGCAGCCGCTTTGCGGTGTGCGGATCCGGGGCCTGGCCCAGGCCCTGGTAGAAGGCGGCGGTCGCGGTGAGGACTTCGCCCAGCGCGATGAGCACTCCGTCGTGGGAGGCGGTCAGTTCGGTCAGCGCGTCGGCGACCAGCGCCCCGAGTGGCTGGTAGTGCGCCTCGCGCGTCTCGGTGTCGAAGGCGTCATCGGCGTCGACGTGGTAGCGCACAGCGCGCAGCCGGGCCACGGCGCGAGCGGCGAGACGTTCCTCCTCGGCTATGTCGAGACCGATGGGCAGGCGGTGATAGGTCTCGTGGAGGCGGACGACGGGGACAAAGCCGGTGCGTTGAAGGATGCTGTGGGCTTCCGGATCGCCGCCGCGGGCGAGGACTTCTCCGGAGTGCTCGTCGCGCCCCAGGGTCAGGAAGCGATCGGCAAAGGCCAAGAAGCTGTTCTTTCTGTCGGGTCAGTGGGTCAGCCGGGTGCCGGACGTGGGAGGCGCGGCGGTCATCCGGGTCGAGAGGGGCACCGGCCGTGCGGTAGCGGGCAGGGCGGCGGCGGTCGCGTCGAGATCCTGCTGGACGCCGTACAAGCGGCGGGCGATCAGCTCCAGCTGGTGTCCTGCGGCCGGGCCGTAGGCATGCGGGAGGCGATCGAGACGGTGGGCTGCGTGCTCGACGAGGCCGCGCACGGTCGCGAGCGGACCGGTGTTCTCGTCGGCGAGCTGGCGCAGCAGTCCGGCGAGTTGAGTGGTGGCGTCGGCAGCGCCTGGTGAAGCGCCGTTGCCCGCCGCGGTGGAGCGCTCCGAGAAGCGGGCGGTCTGCCCAGGATCAGGGCCGAGGAGGGGAGAACGGAGGTCCAGCTCGGCCTCGATACGTCGGCACTCGGCTGCCATAAGCGGAAACAGCCGGTGTGGCTGCGTGGTCCAGGTGTCGTCCGGGCGGATGAGGTTGGCGAGCAGGTCGAGGCGGCCGGGCTGTGCCTGGACGGCGATCCAGCGGCAGCCGTGGTCGTCCCCCGGCCGCTGGATGCCCGCGATGCGGGCGATCCGGTGAGCGATCTCGGACCACTCGGGGCCGGTGAGGTCGCGGTCGCAGGCGTGCAGGCGCACATCCGCGTGCCAGATGGCGCGTCGGTCGTCCTGCGCACCGGCCGCGAAGGAGTGCTGCCAGCTGGGGACGTCCAGGTGCTCGGCCCACTCGGCGGAGGTCCAGGACTTCTGCTCGTCGTCGAGCGTGTAATAGTCCAGCCCCGGCCAGTGGGCGACCACCGTGTGCTCGGTCAGGCCCTCTTGGTCGCTGACCGGGCGGTCGAGGGCTTCGGCAAGCGGCTCGCTGGGGCTGGTGTCGCGTGGATGGATACGGATGATCATTGTGAGGTGGACTTCCGGCGCCTACGGGCGAGTTGGGTCAGGTCGTGCGCGGCGGTGATAAGGGTGTCTTCGCGCACCAGGTCGGAGTGGACGGCCAGGTTGCCCGGGGCAGGAGTTCCAGGGCGCGCTCGATGGCCGTGCGCGCCTGGCGGTACTGGCCCAGCGCGCGCAGCACCGAAGCCTTGCGGAACTGCGCGATCGGATCGTCTCCACCGCCCTCGGGCAGCCGGTCCACGAGGGCGAGCAGCGCGTCGGCGCGGCCGGGAAGCAGACCGCCCAGCCACACTCCGTGCAGCAGGACGTGCAGAGTCTTGGGGTGATCCGATGCGGTGGCGAGGACCTGTTCCATCACGGCCAGGCCATCCGAGCGGGACTGGCCCAGGCGCGCGAAGGCGTACAGCGCCCAGCTGTACGGGTCCGCATTCAGCACGCTCAACGGCACCTGGTTCAGGAGGGATTCGATGGAGCGGCACCAAAAGTCGTAGCGCAGGGCACTCAGGTAGAGGTGCCGGTACGTCCGCCAGATCACCGGGCCGGGGCCGGGGTCGGTGACGTGCTCGGGGTCGAGAAGTACCAGCGCACTGTTCCCGGCGGCGCGGGCTTGCCAGGCGACGTCAGCGCACACCTCGGCTGACTCCTGCCACGTCGCGTCCAGATCACGCAGGGCCTCGGCCAGGCGCATTGGCCACTGGGTACCGGCGACCGTCTCGATGGCGATCGAAGCCGCGCGAGCCAGGGCCGCGTTGCGCTCGGGGCTGGGGGTCATCGCCCGCCTCGGGCGTCGGCGACGTGCACCACCTGATTGAGGTGGTTGACCGAGTACCAGCCGCAGTCGACGTCCTGTTCGGCGCCGGCCAGGCGTGGGACGAGGTAAGTGCGCAGCGCCTGCTGGTAGATGAGGCAGTCCGGGCAGCGGCTGGAGAGATGGGCGAGGTAGCGCGGGTGAGCGGTGAGGTACGTGCGCTCGCCGCCGGCCGGGTCGTACAGCCGCCACCCGTCCTCGTCGGTCGGCGTGTGCCACGAGGGCGTGACGACCTTGTAGGCGTCTCCCCACAGCTCACTGCCGGAGGTGCCCTTGAGGATGACGACCTGGTCGTCGGGCCGGAAGTGCTGGTGGGTGACGTCCCGTTCGGGGGTGACGATGTCACCGGGGGCAAGCGGAGGGCGGGAAACGGCGTCGGGCACAGCAGGGAGTTCCTTCCACGAGCGGGCGCAGGGAGGCGGTGGGAGGAACAAGGATCCGGACGATCCCCGGTTTCGGTAATCGGGGATCGTCGGCTATAAGACCCCGTGTCTACCGGAACGGGTTCTCGGTTCCGGTGTCGTCGCTGGTGGCGGCGTCCAGGAGTTCGGGCAGGTCAGTGCCCTCGGCGTCGCGCTGATCGATCCACCACCCAACGCGGGTGACGGTGCGGATCGTGTCCTCCAGGGCAGCCCAGTCGGCCTCGTCCCAGCTGCCTTCGGTCACCAGCGCGCTGTACGCAGTCGTGACGAGCTGGTGGCGGGAGCGCTCACCCCAGGCGAGAGCCTTCTCGGGTCCTTCGAGCGGCGGCATGTCGAACCTCTCGGCCCACTCGGTGGCGGCCTGCTGTTCCTCCGCGCGCCTGGCGGCCAGCCACTCCTCCTTGCCGGCGTCGTCCTCGTCGCGGGCGGCCTTCCAGCAGTCGGTGCAGTCGCGTCCCTCCAGCCAGCGGGCGAATCCGGCCCGCCGGTCGGCGGGGCGGTTGGAAAGATCATGCGAGATTTCGTGTCCACAGCTGTGGACGATGTTCCACGTCGTTCGGACGGCCATATGAGGGCGAATCTCCTTATTGTCAGGGGTGGTTCGGTGTGTTCCGGGTGTTCGGCGTGACCTGGGCGGGGGTGCTAGCACCCCGGGCAGTGGCCTCGGCAAGGCGGAAGTGGTGGACGGTCAGCGGGTCCGCCCGGTGGCGGCAGCCGCCGCCGACGGTTTCGGCGGCCTGCTGGTCGAGACGGTGGGGCGGGAGGGTCCCTGGGACGAAGCGGCGGTGGCGCTGCGGACCACCGCGACCAGGTCCTCGCTGGACTCGAGCCACACCGCCATGGCCTCATCGGTGCCGACCGGTTCGAGCCCGCTTCCGGCGTCGTCGCTGGAATGCGTCAGGGAGGCGAGGAGGGTCTCGAAGCGGTCGAGAACCTTCGCATCCTGCGCGGCCAGGGGCTTGGCGCCGGCGCGGCGACTGGCCGCGATCAGGTAGGGCGCGTGGGTGAGGAAGCGCCCCAATGCCGCGTCTAGGTCCGCGGGGTACGGGTAGGGCACGGTGCCGGGCTCGACGTCCCGCAACCAGTTCAGGTCTTCCTGCACTTCGCGCAGCCGCGCGAGGTTCACCAGCTGCTCGAATTCCGGCAGGAGGCGTGAGCGCACCTCTGCAGTGACTGCACGGGCGGCGGGGGCGGCGACAGTGCGTGGCCCTGCGCCGATCACGTGGAGGTGGTCAGGGGAGGGAAGCAGGGTGGCGACCAGGTACTGGCCGTCCCACGGGCGTTCGGCCAGGAGGAGTTCGGTGCCGCCGCCGTCGCGGAGGATCGCCGCCCCTGAGTTGCGGTACTTCACCAGCGGGGACAGCACGGGGCCGGCCTCCCACACCCAGTCCAGCAGGTGGGTGGGGATGTTGCCGTCCGGGTAGTGCTCGATGTCCACCTCCCACGGACCGGGAAGGCCCTCGGCGACGACGTGCGCGATGTCGCCGAGATAGGGACGCTCACTGGTGATGACCTTGGTCTGGCAGTCGCGGGCCGTCTGGTGGAGCTGGGTGAGCGCCTCACGTGCTTGGGAGTGGTCGTCGAGGGACAGCCGGTGGACCTCGTCCTGGTGCCGGGCGAATCCCGCCAGTTCCAGGGCGGTGGTGGCCCACCGGTGCCGCTCCCCGCTGGGGAGCGCGACGATCGTGTTGCCGGCGGCGAGGTGCAGGGTGATCTCGGCGGAGGAAGTCAGGGCAGCGGGCTTTCGTCTTGGGACGCCAGGTCAGCGCCGTGGCCGCCGCGGGGTGCCGGCGGGCGAGGGCTGCGCGGTCATGGCGGTCTTCGTGCGGCGCAGCGTCGGCGGTGCGGAGGCTGCGGCCGGGGTGGGGCGCAGGTCAGGGTCGAGGTCGACGCTGTAGCGGGCGGCGGTGAGCATCTCCGCAGCCCAGGTGGCGTGTTCGTTCTCCCAGGTGCGGCCCAGGTCGAACGGCAACCGGATCCACACGCCGCGCAGCGTGGGATAGGTGTCGAATCCGGCACGGGCCAGGACGCTCGCGGCGAAGGCATCGACCGGGCCATCGACTTCGACTTCGCCGCCCAGGCCGCGGGTGATGTGGATCGCTTCGTCGCTCATCGGCTCCGCCCCTTTCCGGCTGTCTGTGCTCGGTCGCCCACGGGCACAGCGGCGGTCTGCGGCACAAACTCAGGGAGGGTGGCTGTCGGGGCGGTGAGCCTTTGAGGGGAGCGGGTGGCCGCTGCCTGCGCGATGGGGTTGCGTCGTTCCATCAGCTTGTTGCGCACGGCCGGTTGCGGTGGGCCGGAGGTGAGGGCGGGGTCGAGGGGGTAGTCGGCCTGCACCTCGTAGCCGTGTCGGCGAAGGTCGAGGACGGCCTGGCGGGTACGGCGGACCCCGTCCTGCTGGGGGTGGGTGAGCCGGTACAGGCCCGGGGTCTCGGGGACCGGCTCGAACTGTTCACGGACCAGGAACCAGTCGGCCAGGTGCGCGGGGAGGTTCGCGGTGGCGGCGGCCACGAAGCCGTGGTCGGGATGGGCGCCGAAGCGGAAGTGGTCAGACAGAGGCGAATCCCTTCTTTGAGCGGTCAGCGGTGCGCTGCCGCGGAGCGCGGGGCGGGCAGCGGCGCGGGGCGGGCGGTGAGCAGTCGCGGGCTGGGCGCGGACAGCGCGGCCGGCCCGCCCGGTACGGCGGCGCGGGCCTGGCGCTCGAACGCTTCGCTGTCGGCGAGCCACGTTTCGATCGCGGGCAGGACGGCGAGGCCGAGCTGCCCGCGGACCTGGCTCCATTCGTGGGCCGGCAGTGTGCGGGGGATCGAGTACAGGTCGTGGCGCAGGTCGTTCCATTCGTTCCAGGCGTCCTGGCTGTGGTCGAGTGCCTCGCGCAGGCGGGTCAGGGCCGCGGCGTCTTCGGGCCAGGGGGTGGCGGCGGGACGGCAGCGGATAAGCAGGATCGGCGCGTGTTCGAGCACGTCGCGGTAGGACAGCCAGGCGTGGTCGGCGAAGTCCCGTTCCAGTCCTGAGATCAGGCGGGACTTGCCGAGCGGAACGCCGTCGCTGTACCGGCCGGAGTCCTTGATCGCTTGGAGGGTCTGGTGTTCTTCCCGGATGCGCTCCAGGGCGCGCAGGACGTTGTTCAGGTCCTGGTTGTGCAGGGCGCGATCGTAGGCGGGCAGGAACGTGTGCGTGACGGCGTGGGCGGCGAGGCCGGGATCGGCGGGCAGCACGATGCTGTGAGGCGTGGTGGGATCGTCGTGGGGGTCCTCTTGCTCCCGGTCGGTGAGAGCGCCGAGGAGGTATCCGCTGCGGTGACCGGGGCGCTCGATCAACAGCAGCTCGGTGCCGGTGCCGTTCTTCAGGACGGACGCGAACGGGATGCGGTGGTCTTCGAGGGCCCGGTATATCTCGCCGGCTTCCCACAGCATGGGCCAGAGGTCTTCCTGCCACAGCGGGTGGCTGTAGATCTCCAACTCGGCGCTCCAGGTGCCGGGCAGCCGGGCGGCGATCTCGGTGCCGATGTCGCCGAGATACGGCCGGCTGCTGGTGATGATGGTGGCGCCGTGTTCGTGGGCGTGATGCACCAGGGCGCTGGCGGTGGCCCGGGCAGCCTGGGCGTCGGCCAGCGGAGCGGTGAACACACCGTTGGGCCGGCGCCTGAATCCGGCGTCTTCCAGCGCTTGATGGGCCTGCGGGTACTTCTTGCCGGAGGCGATGGCGACGAGCCCCAGGGGGCGGCTGGTGGTGAGGGTGATCTCGGCGGAGGGGATGGGCATCAAGGTCCTGGTGGGTCGAGACCGCGGGCGAGTTCGTCCAGACGGACCGGGCTCAGCGGGTCTTCGGGGCGCGCTTGGGCTCGGGGGTGCGCGGTGGTTCGGCGTGCGGAGGCTGCGCCGAGGGGCGGCGGGACGGCGATGAGACCCGTTCGATGGTCACCAGCGGGGCGACGGTGGCGGGGAAAGGGAAGGACGTGGAGCGCAGGGTGGGCCGGGGATCGAGTGTCTCGGCGACGACCGCGTGCATGAGGAAGGGCGGCGTCTTGTCCGTGAACGAGATGTCCCACAAATGGCCGAGGTCTTCCGGGGAGGCGGCCAGGTGCCAGGTGATGGATGCGTCTCCGTGGATGGGCGGCGCTGGCGAGTCCACGGGGCGGCCGACCACGGCGGCGTGTCCGTCATGCGAGATGAATCCGGAGAGCCCGAAGTCGTCGAAGTGGGTCCAAGAGTCGACGTCGACGTAGAGTTCCAGCAGGCCGGGCTCGACGCCGATGCCGTAGACGACGTGATCCGGATCGGCGGCCAGTTCGCCTGCCAGGGTGCCAATGAGCCTGGCGACGAACTCGATCGGCACATTGCCCGCGATATCCGCACGCCAGCGCTCAGCAGCTTCTTCGTCGGTGCGGGCTGAGATCACCATATGAGGGCCTCGGCCCACCACTGCTTGGTCGTGGCGGATCGTGATGCGTCGGCATGGGCTGGTCACGGTCAACGACGACGCGTCGGCGTGTGCGCTCCACGCGGTTTCCTCGGCGAAGATGTCCAGGAGCTGTTGGTGGTCATTGGGGAGGCTGGCGGCCAGGTAGCGGGGAGAGATGAGGATCTTCTCTCGGGGACTGTCCTGGTCGAGGTCGTTGGGCATGGTTCTTCCGGTGGGATCGGAGAGCGGGCGACGAAACGGGGCGCCTCAACTACGCGGCGGAGGAGGCGGAATCGCGGAGAGCGCGCGCTGCGGCGTGCAGGCTGGCACCGAACCGGTGGGCGAAGACCCGCGCCGTTCCCTCCAACTCGTCGTAGGAGTCCTGCGCGGTCATCTGCGCGGCGTGCTTGCGGTACCGGTAGACCGGAACGGGCAGCAGGATTCCCGGGGCGAGGCAGGTGATCGCGAGAGCGCAGTAATCCTCGCCCTGTACGAGACCGCCCATGGGGGCCGCGCGCACCAGGTCGGTTCGGGCCAGGAGGGTGGTCGGGCCGAGCGGGATGGTGTCGGCCGGGTCCTTCCAGTACCGCCATACGTCCCCGGCCTCATGCCGGCCGGGCGGCGTCGGGCACCGCCACAGGGTCGTGGACCCGTCCGCGTGCAGGTCCTGGCTGTATCCGGCACACCAGCCCACCCCGGTCTCCTCCAGCGTGCGCAGCCGCAGCGCCATGGCCCGGTCGGTGAACTCGTCATCGTCGTCAGCCCATTGGACGTACTCGGTGCGCACTTCGTTGAGGGCGAAGTTGCGGGCGCAGGCCGCGCCGACCGGGCGCGGCAGGACGAGGGTGCGGATGCGCGGGTCGGCGGCGAGCGCGGCGGGCAGCCGGGTGGGGTCGGCGCCGTCGAGGGCGACGACGGCCTCCCACGGGACGCTCTGGCGGCACAGGCTCGCGTGCATGGCGGCGAGGAACGCCAGCCGCTCCGGGCGGAGTTGGGTGGCGATGACCACGGTGATCTTCGAGTGAGGGTGCGGCGACAGGGGCTTCTCCGGGCGGGCTTCGGTAGGGACGGTGCGGGCTGCCGGGGCTATCGGCGGGCGGCCTTGCGGGGCGCCAGCGCCGGCGCCGATGCAGGAGCAGTGGCGGACAGGCGCGGGGCGGTACGCGGCGGCACGACCGGCGCCGGAGAATCCGGGTTCCATGCACCGGGATCGGCGACGATGCGGCTCCGCGGGTCGGTGTCCCACCCGACGACGGGTCCGCGGTCGTACGCCAGCAGGCCGATCACTTCGATGCCGGACTCGTGCAGGACATAGGCCCACTCCAGGTCCTCGGTGCCGTCCTGCGTGATCAGTTCACGCTCGGCCGGGGTGCCGTCGGTGTTGTACACGTTGGTGAGCTGGCGGCTGGGGTACTCCTCGCCCCCGGTCAGGGAGCGGCGCAGGCCGGCGGGAGCACCGTCGAGGAGGTCCGTGCCCAGTTCCTCCCAGCCGTGGTGCACCTCGTCGATCAGGTGCCGGGCCATCGCCTCCACGTCACCGGCGAACCGGTGCTGGTAGGCGGCCAGGAGCAGCGGGAGTTTGCTGTCGGGGTAGCCGTCGAAGTGGACGTACATGCCGGCATAGCCGTCGGCGGTGGGGCGGGCGATGACCGCACGGGTGGACAGACGAGTCTCCTGGGGGTTGGGGCGGGCCAGTGCGAGCGGGCGCGTGACGCCGGAGCCGAGGTGGGGGCCGGCCGGGCTGCGGCTGGGGCAGGAGTGCTGGTCCGCGCGGTGGTCTGGGGCGGTGTGGTGGCCGGGATCGGCTGGTCGGGCTTCCACAGGCCGGGGGTGTCGCGGAGCCGGACGCGGGGGTCGGTGCTCCACGCGACGAGGGGACCGCGTTCCACGCCGGGAGCGCTGATCACTTCGATGCCGTGTGGGTGGAGGACGTATCCCCAGTTCAGGCGGGACGCCGTCCGCTCCGTGTAGATCAGAGGCTGCACGGTCGGCCGGGCCGGGTATCGCTTGCCGGGCCGGTCGCGGCCGGCGGCGAGGCGGTCGCGCAGGGCGTCGGGCGCTCCGTCGAGGAGGTCGGTGCCGAGGGAGGACCAGCCTTCCGGCGCGTCGTCGATGAGGTACGCGGCCAGGGCCTCGGTGTCGCCGGCGAACCGGTGCTGGTGCGCGGTGAGCAGCAGCGGCAGGTGATGGTTGGGGTAGCCGTCCCGGTGGACGTACGTCCCGGCGTAGCCGGTGGCGGTGGGGCGGGCGATGACAGAACGAGTGGACAGAGAGTCTTCCTGTCGACGGGGCGGGTCAGCGGAAGGGGCGGCGTGCGGGCGCGGCCGGTGGCGCCGGTGCCGCCGCGGGGCCGCTCGTGGGCTGTGCCAGGGCTGACGGGTGCGTGCGCCGGTAGGTGTCGGCGAGGTGGTCGTCGGTCAAGTAGCTGAGCTCGTCTCCGAGTTCGGACAGCTGCTCGGCGTGCCGGCGGTACCGTTCGGCGATCTTCGGCTCGTGGCTGCGTTCGCACCACTCGGCGGCCGTCTCCAAGAACTGGTGCAGCTCGCTCAGAGCGCTGTGTCCGTCGCCGAGGACGGCGGTGGCGACGGCCTGGAACTCGGCGGTCGTGCGCACTTGGTACAGCCGGCGGGTCCAGGCGATGACGCTCTGCCCGGCGTCCTCGATCGTGAGGCCGTCGGTGAACTGCTTGGCGTCGTGGGCTGCCCAGCGGTGCAGTTCGTCGGTGGTGGGCCGGTTGCCGCGGTGATCTTTGATCTGCTCGCCGGTACGACCGACGTTGTCGTACAGGTCGAAGTCGGGGTGGGACAGGGACAAGGAACTCCTCGGGGCGTGGAGCCGGGCCGCGGTGCTACGCGTGGGTCGTCAGTCCGGAGGCGACGGGCGGCCCGGAGGCATCGGTGCGGGCGCACGTGTAGCCGATGAGGCGGGACGGGGCGGCCTTGGCCGGCACGGTGGCGGCGTCGGAGCAGACGAACGTGTACGTGACCGAGGTGCGAGGGATGTCGTGGAGCCAGGCGCGGTCGTCCTTGCTGGGGTTGATCTGCAGCCCGGAGTGCGCGACGGCGTCGGTCTGCGTGTGGGTGTGGGCGAAAAGGATCAGCGCCCCACCGTCGGTGGTCTTGAGCGCGTAGGCGTCCTTGTAGCGGTTGGCTGCCCCGGCGAAGACGGTGGTGCCCAACTTCCCGTACTTTTTGGTCGTCTTGTCGTTGACCTTGATCTGCCGCTTGCTCGCCGTGGTCGGGGTGAAGACCTTGGTGCCGGTGTTCACCCCGCCGGTCGCGAAGTTGTCGATCACTGCGGTGCGCAGCAGGTCGGCATCGGCGGCGAGCTGCTTGTTGCCGCTGGCGGCGACTGCGGTGGCATAGCCGTGCTGGTCGAGGGCGATGTCCGGCAGTGTCTTGTCGTCGAGGTCGACGACGGAGACCATCTCCCACCGCGTGTGCTCCGGCTGCTCGGCGAAGACCGCAAGTCGGCTCGGATCCTCGCCCTTCTGGCCGGAGAGCGCGGCGGCGAACCAGCGTTCCTGGCCGGCGGTGAAGCGCGGGATGTACAGCTTGGCGTTGGCGGTGTCGTACGACCACGGCTTGTACGGCTTGCGGTCGGCCTTGGGCAGGCCCTCGTCCTCCTTGTAGTCCGCCACGGACATGGCGTACAGCGGGCCGTCCTCGATGTTGTCGAGGAGCGTGCGGTCGTTGTCGGCGTTGGCCTCGTTGTTGATCTTCGAGTAGTGGGTGATCTGGGCGAGGGCCTCCTGCTTCGTCAGCGCCGGGACGGCGGCCGGTACGGGGGAGGCGGTGCGGGTGGCCTTCGCCGCGGCCTCGTGGCTGCCGGTGTCGGAGGTCGTGCAGGCGGACGCGGTGAGGGTGACGGTCGCGAGCGTAGTGAGTAGCAGGGCTGTGCGGCGGGCGGGGGTGTGCGAGGGGATGGGGGCGCTCCGGGGGAGGGGATCAGCGGGATCGGGATCGGGATGGGGCTGGGGCGGCCGACGGCGGGGAGGGCATGGAGGTAGCGGCCGGTGGTGTGCGGGTGTCGGCAGCGGCGCGCAGGTGCTTCGCGGCGCGGGCGAGGTAGATGCGGCTGTCGCCGAGGCGGGCTTCGAGCCGTTGGTGCTCGGTGGTGATCGCCCGGTCGCGGGCGGGGCCAGGGGCCTGGTGAGTGAGGTCGGCGAGATGGCCGAGGTGATGAACTGCGGCGCTGAGGGCGGCGAGCGCGAGCCCGGTGGGTTCGGCGGCTCTCGCGAGCGCGAGGGTCGTGCGGCGCACCGTGGTCGTGGGCCGGGCCGGGGAGCGGGCGGCGGCGCGATGGCGGAAGGCGCTCTCGCCGGCCAGGAATCCCAGCAGGCGGGCCAGGTGACGGACTTCGTCGTCCAGGATCTCGCTCAGCGCCGGATCCGGGCGGATCTGGTCGGGGAGCGGAAGGTGGTCGGCAACGGTGTTGAGCCGGTCGGCCACGTCGTGCAGCAGCATCCGCTGGTCGGGATCGGACAGTGGCAACTCCTTGATGCCGAGACCGGGTTCTACCGGCGGGAAGTGGATTTCGGGGAGGAGGACACCATCGGCAGCATCTTGCTCGCGGCTGCTGATGCCGCAGTAGGAGGCGGGAGGGGAGCGGCACGGCGGAAGTTGACCCCGATGCCCTGGAGTGTGAGCCGCTGGGCGGCGAGCTGGACCAGCAGGGCGCGCTCCTTGGAGCTGTAGGAGGCCGGCAGCACGAAGGCGAACTCATTCGGCCTGTACTGGAAGTTGCAGCCGAACAGCGTCATACGTGCCTCTTCGGGAACCGAGTCGTACGGTGCTCCCACCACGCCGTCCGGGTACCAGACCAGCGTGAGAGTCTGGGCGACCTCGGGCGCGGGCTGGCGCTGCGGAGGCTCGGGCTGGCCGAAGGCGTTGTGCCGGACCGCGTCCAGGGCCGCCCGGTAGCGGGGCAGCACGCGTCGGGTGACTGCGGCGGCGGCGCGGGCCGGATCGTTGGGGACGGCGATGCCGTTCGGCTCACGTACCGGGGAGATCTGGTGGGTCTTGAAGCCCTCGGGCTCCAGCGGGGCCACCACAAACTGGTGGCGGTACAGGGGCCGGTCGGTGACGTAGAGCTGCTCTCCATCGGGGCCGTTCAGGACGGCGTCATGGCCGAGGACGTACTGGCTGACGATGTAGTCGACGTGGCCGACGTCCCATAGCCGTTCGATGGTGGGGAACTGGTCCTTGTAGGTGGGGTGGCGGTGGTACTCGCTCGTCCAGGTGCCGGGCAGGCGTTCGGCGAGTGCGGCGGCGAAGGCGGACAAAAAGGTCGTGCGGGGCGTGGGCATGGGTTCCTGAGGTGCTGCGGCGGGTGGTTGATCCGTCGGCAGTCAGCGCCGTGGTCCCCCGGACCCGGGCTGCGGGCCGGGCGGGGCCGGGGGAGTGGAGGGCGTCGTGCGGGCCTGCTTCAGGAGCGCGTCGAGGTCCGGGGGTGGGTCGTAGTGCGCGCGGAGGATCTTGAGATCCGCTTCGGTGGCCATGGCCAGGGCTGAAGCGATGCTGCTGGCTGCGCCGCGGAGCAGCCAGGGCGGTGACTCGGGTTCGGCTCCGCGGTTTTGGCCCTTCCACGTGGCGGTGGCGGCCAGGTGATCGATGACCTCGTTGAGGAACGGTCCGACCGCGTCCAGCAGGGCGTTGAGTGTGGTGCTGAACTCGGCCGGCGTCTCGGCCGCGTCCAGAGCCGTGCGGTAGGGGCTCAGGTCCGGGGCGGGGAAGGGCTCGTTCGGCAGGGGGTGCCGGGTGCGGAAGGCTTCGGTATCGCGATCCGCCCAGCGGTGCAGGTCTGCCTTTGTGGCGGAGCGGGTGTGGTAGGCGTGGATCTGATCGGCGGTGCGGCCGACGTTGTCGTACAGCTCGAAGTCGGGGTTCTGCAGGGGTGCTCCAGGTCTCGTGCAACCGCGGCTTGCGGGGTTTATCAGTGCATGCGGGCGTCGGTGTCGAAGAGCGCCAGCTCGTGGGGGTGCAGGAGGTGCTGCACGATGAAGCTGCGCCCCGCGACCTTCCACAAGCCTCGGCCCCGGTTGAGGTGGGAGATCGCGTCGGTCTCCACCGAGGTCAGGCCCAATAGGGCTGCTGCGGCATGGAGTTGGTCAGTCTCCTGCCGGTAGACGATGCGGGTGGAGCAGTCGGCGAGCAGACCTTCGGCCAGGGCGCGTCCGCGGGATCCGGCGTCGCCGGCGGTGAGCAGGTCGGACAGCCGGTGGATGACCATCAGGTTGGCTATGCCGAGTCCGCGGCTCAGTTTCCACTGGGACTGCATGCGCTGCAGGAGGCCGGGGTGGCGCATGAGGCGCCATGCTTCGTCGTAGACGATCCAGCGCCGGCCGCCATTGGGGTCGGACAGCGCGGATTCCATCCATGCGGACGCGCAGGTCATCGCCAGGACCAAGGCGGTGTCGTCGCCGGATCCGCCCAGGCGGGACAGGTCGATGGTGAGCATCGGCGAGTTGGGATCGAAGGCCACCGTGCTCGGGGCGTCGAACATCCCGGCGAGGTCGCCGTGGACCAACCTGCGCATGGCGTGGGCCAGGTCGCGAGAGGCGTCGCCGAGGCGGCCGGACATGATGCCGCCGGCCACGTCGAGTTCGTCTGGGTTGTTGAGGGTGGCGGCGATGTCGCCGAGCAGCGGGGTGCGACCGGTCGCGGCGGCGCGGGTGACGACGGCGTCCAGGGCGACGTCGAGGCCGGTGTGCTCCATCGGCAGCAGGTCCCGCCCGAGCACGGTGCGGGCCAGCGAGCCGAGCAGCAGCAGGCGGCGCTTGCGGATCTCGCCCGCCCAGTCGGCCTCGGAGACGCTGTTGGGCCGCGGCGCCGCGTCCAGAGGGTTCAGCTTCCCGGGCAGGCCCGGCCCGAGCGCGATGGAGGTACCGCCCAGCGCCTGCGCCACGGGCGTCCATTCCCCCTTCGGATCACACGGGACGTAGACCCGGTACCCGAAGGCGATCGACCTCAACGCGAAGGACTTGGCCAGCGCCGACTTGCCCTGCCCGATCACCCCGGCAAGGAGCACGTTGGGGTTGGTGAAGCCCTCGACCTTGCCGTACAGCGCGAACGGGTCGAAGCAGAAACTGGCTTCTGCGTGGACGTCGCGGCCGATGTAGATGCCCTCGGCGCCGAGGCCGCCTTCGGCGAGAAACGGGTACGCCCCGCTCGCGGTGGCGGTGGTCATGCGGTGGGCGGGCAGCTTGAGCCTGTTGTTCCGGGAGGACGCGGGGCCGGGTCGCCCGGCGGGTGGGAAGAGGGGCGCCGGCATCTCCTGTTCTGCTACGCCAGCGCCGCTGGTGTGGGCGGCTGCTTCGAGGCGGGCCTTCGCGGCGGCCTCGGCGAGCTGCCGGCGGGCAGCCTTGCGGGACGCGCGATCGGTGCCGTGCGGGGTGAACAGGGGGCTGGCGCTGGCGCGGCGGGTGCGGCGCGCAGGTCGGTGGCTCATGACGGGGCGGCTTTCACGTGCGCGGTCTGGACGCGGCGCGGGGTCAGACGACCGGTGAAGCGGTGAACAGAATCGGGCTGCGATAGCTCTTGCCGTCGCCCGACCAGTCCAGCTGGATGTAGCCGTCGGCGAGGTAACGGCTGGAGCCCGCCTTGGACTTGAGGGTTCCGGTGGAGTAGGAGCCGTTGCCGTTGCCGCTGCTGTGTTCGAGCGCGTGCTCCAGGCCGGTGTAGGCGCCGGACTTCACGACCGGGTCCGTGCCGCTGACGCTCCGCTTGGTCTGGAGCTGGAACTTGGCCTTGTTGAAGGTGTAGGTGCTGCGGTTCTTGGCCGTGTACGGGCCGTCCCAGTACACGGTGGCGGTGGTGTAGATGTAGCCGCCGGATCGCATGGCGCACAGCGTCACGTCGAAGTCCCAGTTGTCGGAGTCGGGGCCGTTATAGCTCGGGTCGTCGACGCTGTGGCTGCTGGTCTTGCAGTGGTAGCTGGCGGCGGATGCCGGAGTGGCGGTGGCCAGGGCGGCGGTGCCGGCGAGCGCGGCGAGGGCGACGGCGGCGGAGGTGGAGCGCTTCAGGTTGCGCATTCAGGGCCTTTCGGGGTGCGGGGGTTACTGGCTGCAGGTGGTGGTGTGGCCGTGCAGCGGGGTGTTCAGGTCGCTGGGGGTGGTCTTGCGGCGGACGACGTGACCTGCGGCGAGGTGGCGCTGGCAGATGGTCAGGACGGGTGGACCCTCGGGCAGCCGCTCGGGGTGGCATTTCGTGTCCGTCGGGGTCTCGTCCGCGGCGGGCAGGAGGTGGAAGGCGTCGTGCACCGCGGCGGCGGACTGCCACAGCCGGGTGTGCGCGGCGGCGAGATGGCGGCCGGCGCCGGGATGCGGCGGCCGGGTAGATTCGGCGAGCTGGTCGAGCAGGTGGTGCAGTGCGGTCAGATGGGCGTGCAGCACGTCGAGGTGCACGCGATCCGCGGGTGAAGCGGTGTGCTGGGTGCTTGGGGTGAGGGCGCGGGCGTGGTGGCGGATACCGGCGTTGGCGGCCCGCAGGTACGGGTACGCGTCGCCGACTGGGATGGCAGAGGTCAAAGGGGGAGAGTTCCTTCCTGCCGTGGGGGCAGGACGTCGGCTGGTGCCGGAGTGGGGCTACAGGGCCGTGCGGGCGAGGGGGAGGGCACCGAGCGTGAAGGCGTCGGGCTGCTGGAAGTTGAGCCGTCGCAGATCGACCTGGGCGGTGACGGCGGCGGTCTCGATCTGCGCGCACGCCGCGTCGAGCAGGGCGTCGGTCTCCGCGGAGACGGTGAGCAGACCGGTCAGCGACACGTCGGCGTGTCCGGCGATCAACTGGCGCTCGCGAACCTTGACGTCCGCGTACTCCACGGAGTCGGCTTCGGAGTCGACCTGCCCGCGACGCGAGCGTTCGTTGGCGTCGGCGATGATCGCCGCCTTCTTGCGCTGCACGTCGCGCATCGCGGACTCGAGCCCCTGCGGCACATATATAAGGGAGAGGGTGCGCCGGACCCCGGCGGTGAACATCAGGCCGTGCAGGAAGCCCGCGCTCGTTTCGGTGCGGGGCCAGTCCTCGACCCAGTAGGTGGCGTGCCGGGCGGAGTCGGTGGCGAGCCGGTCGTACTCCTCGACCTGGACCACGGGCCCGGCGGCTGCCGGGGCGGCTTCGGCCCGGCCAGAGTTGGACCACTGCTGCAGCGCGGACAGCGCCCTGGGGTCGTAGGCGGTGCGGATGACAGCGGCGATCTCGCGGGCGCTGAGCCAGCCGGTCACCATCAGTCCGGCGCTGCGCGCGGCCTGGGCGATGGAGGACGTGGTCTGTTCCATCACAGTGAAGGCGCCGGGCAGTCCGCCGCCGGCCTGACTGATGAGGCGCTTGGCGGCCTTGAGGTCGAGGGAGATCGCCAGGTACGCCTCGTGCGGGGCGGCGGCCGGGCCGGCGGAGGCGACAAGTTCGCTGTAGACCTGTCCGGCGACCGGGGTTTCGGGGTGGCCCTGCTGGGCCCAGTAGCGGGTGAGGGTGTTGCCGCTGTCGGGCACGGTGCGTTCCAGGACCTGCACAGTGGCGACGTGTCCGGTGCGGGCGATGCCCGCCAGGGCCCGCCCCCAGCTGCTGACGTTGTGGTTCTGACTCGCCGGGTCGAGGAGCGCGAAGGCCCTGCTGGAGACGCGGGCGACGGCGGTCAGGGTCTGGCCGTGCGGGTCGTGCACGGCGGCGGCCTGGTTGGCGGAATCGCCGGGCGTGACGACGCGCAGTGAGGCGGCGGTGCCGGGCAGGTGCAGGATGCCGTCCTGGCGGGGACGGGTGACGGGCCGGGCGAGCCACAGGGTCTGGCCGGTGCGTAGCCGCCGGGCGAAGCGCAGGACGATCGGCGTCCAGTCGATCAGCGAGCGGCCGTGCCGGCGGATGGTGACCAGGGCGGCGACCGCGGCCCACAGCGGGGTCAGGGCGAGGGCACCGAGCAGCCCGGTGGATACCACCGTTACCAGCAAGAGTGCCAATGCGCTTGACACGAGGACGAGTTGGGGAAGGGAGAGGCCGAGCAGGATGCCGCGCCTGGACCGGTGGGGGAATTTGACGGTGAGCGGTTGGACGGTGAGATCAGACAAGGGCCGTTCCGATGGTGCGCGGGGCGGTCGCCGGGGCGGCACGCGGCGAGGAATGCGCAGCGCGTGCCGCCCCGGAGTCGGGCAAGGTCACAGGCCGGTGGGCGGAGGCGGTGGTGCCCCGGTTCCGCTGGAGGTGCCGGCCGAGTTCGGTGCCGGCGGGGCGCCCTGCGGCGGTGGTGTTGAGGTGCCTGCGCCGGGCTGCGACATGAAGCCGCTGCCGCCGCTGGGGGGCGATCCGGAACCGCCACCCTGTCCGGGGGCACCGCCGACCTGACCACTGGTGTCGTCACTGGGGCTGGTCGGCGGGGGCTGGACGGCCTTGTCCAGACCGCTCGTGATCCCCTCGCCCGCGGACGACGGCGTGCTTGAGCTGCCGCCTTCCTTGCCGGTGTCCGGTGTGGGGTTGGCGGCGATGTCGCCGGGGAAGCCGCCCGGCACGGAGTCCGGGCCCTGGGGAGCGGTGCCCGCTCCGGCCGCGGCACCGCCACTTCCGGCAGTGGCGACCGCGGCGGCGGCCTTGCGCCCGGCGCGTTCGGCGTGCTGACGGGCCATCTGCGCACCGGCTCCGCCGGAGCGGTGCAGGGTCTCGGCGTCGGAGCCCTCGGAGGCGGCCCAGTGCACGAACTTGAATGTGGCGTACGGGCATAGCAGGACCAGCGCCAGGATGACGATGCCGGCCATCACGTCGGCGAGGGCTCCGACGCCGTCTTTCGCCTCGGTCTTGCCCATCGCGGCGATCCCCAGGACGAAGATCACGGTCATCAGGAGCTTGGAGACGACGAGAGTGGCGGTGGCTTCGATCCAGCCCTTGCGCCAGCGTCGGGCGACCTCCCAGCCGCCGCCGGCTCCGGCGAAGACGGCGAGGGTGACCATGACGAGGATGCCGACCTTGCGGACCATCATCACGCACCAGTAGAGGAAGGCGCCGATCGCGGCGCCGATGCCGACGAAGACGGTGACGAGCCAGCCCAGGCCGGACAGGGAGGCGATCTGTCCCACCTTGACGATGCGCCGCACCGCGGTGGCGATGTCGAGGTTGGCGGCCTTGAAGAGTCCGTCGCTCAATGCGTCGACGACTTCGATGGCGACGGTGGTGAAGGCGATCGCGGTGAACGCGAAGAGCACGCCGGTGGCGGTGCCGGTGAATGCCTGGGTGAGCGCCTGGCCGTCGCGGCGGATCGCGGCGCGCACGAGCTGGGCGCAGAACGTGGCGACGAGGACGACCAGGCCGATCGGCAGGATCATCTCGTAGTTGTCGCGGAACCACCCGGCGTTGAGGTCGACCTTGGTGGTGGTGTTGACTGCCTCGGCCGCCAAGTCGGCTGCGGCGGCGGCGAGTTCACCCGCGCTTTTGGCCATCCAGTTGCCGATGGCCGTGCCCGGGTCGGAGGCGAAATCCACGGCGTCGCCGACGGCGCAGAGTTTGTCCGCGAGGGGGAGGTCGCAGAAGCCCAAAGGGGGAGTCCCCTCCTTTCTCAGGTGGGCTGGGGGCGTGTCAGGGCACGACGCGGGGGGCGATGGAGACCAGCGAGCAGTTCGCGTTGGGGCGGCACTGCACGGCGAGGGTTATGGAGCGGTCCTCGGAGCCGGCCCCGCCCTTCTTCCAGGCGATCTGCTGCTTGCCGGTGACGGTGACGGCGTAGATGTACGCCTCGGTGATCGCCGAAGGATCGTCCGCCAGGGCCTGCTTGAACGCCGAGGGGTAGTGGGCCTCCGTGACGGTGGCGGTGGCGTACTGGTCCTGGTCGGCCATCCGCGACCACAGCACCGGATCCGGCACCTGTGTGGCGATCGAGGACCAGTCGGCGTACTTCGTCTCCGCCGTCAGCCACGCCCTCATTCCGGCGAGCTGCTGGTCACGGCTGGTGGTGCGGGTGTCGTACGACCACAGCGTTGCCGCGGCGGCCTTGGCGAAGGCGACCGGGTCCGCCAGCTGCGGGGGCTTGGCCACCGAACCGGCCCCGGCCGACGTCGTCGGGCCGGCGGACGCGGAGGTACTGCTGCTCGGCCCGGAGGACGGAGCGGCGGCCTGGCTGTCGCCGGCTGTGGTGCGGCCGGTGAGCAGGGCGACGACGACGGCGAGGGCCAGCAGGACGGCGAGGCCGGTCGCGAGGACCGTGATGCGCTGGCGGGTCGACCAGCCGAGGCCGTAGCCGGACAGGGAGGGGAATCGTTTCGGCATCAGTGGACCTGCGACCCCAGGGCGGAGAAGAACGCCACGACCCCGTTTGCGGCGCCGAGACCAAGGGCGGCGCCCGCCGCGACGACCGCGCCCTTCTTGCCGTTGGCCTCGGCCTGGTGGCCGCCGGTGTGGTGGCCCCACGCCCACACACCGAGGGAGACGGCGAGCGCGCCGACCACGGCGACGATCGCGAACAGGTTGATCGAGTTGACGACGTTCTTGAGCACGGCGAGGCCGGGCAGGCCACCGCCCGAGGGCGTGATGCCGGGGTCGTAGGCCAGATACTGCACGGTTTCGAGCAGGTGCAATGAGGCTCCTTGGGCACGCCGAAGCCCGGCGCGCGGGAATCACAGAAAAGGGGGAGGGGACGAGGCAACTGCCTCGAGAAGGAAGGCCGGCAGCGGTGCGGGAGACGGCTGGCCCGGTCGGCGCCCGCGTTGGGGCCGCGTGGCGTGCACGAGGTCACGCAGGTTTCGTGCCGAGGCTGGACGAGGCCACAGTTCGAGCCGAGGCTGCTGTCGATGGCGCTTCGGCTCAGGCTCCGAACCGGCTGCCGGGGTGCACTACTTCGGGATCGACGGCTTCGGTGCCGGGTTGGTCTTGTAGGGGTTCGCGCAGTTGTAGATCATGTAGCCGCGGATCTTCTTGCCGTCGGACTTCCGGGTGACGGTGCCGCGGGTATACCAGGTCTTCTCGGCCTTCTTGTAGGCCCACTGGTCGTAGACGACCTTGTCGTGCCGGTAGCCGATGCCCACGACCGTGGACGTCTTCGACGGGGCCTTGCGGATCTTGACCGCACTGCAGCTGATCGTGGTGGTGCCGGTGTCGTACGCCTGTGCCGTGCTGGCGGTGGCCAGGCCGCCGGCGGCGACGGCCAGGCCCAGAGAGGCTGCCGCGAGGGCGCGCTGGGCGCGGTGGCGGGTTATCAAGTAGGTGCTCCGTGATGTCAGGGGAATGAGGGTGGGCAGGACGGCGGGTCCTGCGGGGCCCGTCCGAGGTGAGTGCGGAAGAGGCCCAGGGGGGTCTCCCGGTCAGGGGGTGTGCCGGGGCTGCCGCGCCCCGACCGGGGGTCAGATGACGCGGCGGGCGGCGAGGATGTCCCAGTCCGCGAGCGGCGTGATCCGCACAGGCTTTCCGGTACGGGGGGCCTCGATCGCGAGTCCCGAGCCGATGTACATGCCGACGTGTTCGGGGCGGGCGGCGCTGCCGCGGGAGAAGATCAGGTCACCGGGCTTGAGTGCCTTGGGGGACACAGCCTTGCCCTCGTCGACCTGCGTATACGTGGTGCGGGTGAGCTGGATGCCAGCGTGCTTGTACGCCTGCTGGGTCAGCGAGCTGCAGTCGCAGCGGCCCATCGGGTCGGGGCCGTGCGGCGCAGTGCAGGTGCCGCCCCACTGGTACATCGTGCCGAGCTGCGCCATCGCCCAGGCGATCGCCTTGCGCGCCTTCGGATCGGCGTCCTTCGGGATCGAGTAGCCCTTCGGTACCGACCCTTGCGGGATGGTGCCGTACCCGGAGCCGTCCTCGGCCGCCGCACAGGGCGCGGTACTGGAGGCGGTGTTCGTCTCGCTGGTGTCCTGGTCGGCGTCGGGGAACGTCGCGGCGATCGCCTTCTGCAGCGCGGTCGCCAGCTCCTCCCAGTCAGCGTAGGCGTTGGGGTAGCCGGAGCGCTGGACCTTCTGCGCGGCCTGGGCGACGGTCAGCTGCTGCCAACCGTCCACCGCGAGCAGGTGCTTGTAGAACTGCTCGCTCGCGTAGATGGGGTCGTGGATCTCCGTAGCGGTGCCCCAGCCCTGGCTCGGCCGTTGCTGGAACAGACCCAGCGAGTCGCGGCCGCCAGAGTTCAGGTTGCGCAGCCGTGATTCCTGCATCGCGGTGGCGAGCGCGATGATCTGGCCCTTTTTAGGCACGTGGAGGCCGATCCCGGTGGCCACGATCGTGCGGGCGTGGGGGATCTGTTCCTCGGGCAGGGACAGGCCCTCGACGTGCACGTCCTTGGCGGTCGCACCGTTGAGGATCTTGGTGACCTGCTCGACGACCGTGTCGGTGTCGACGTCGCCCACGCAGCTGAAGGACGAGTAGGTGGTCTGGGCGGCCTCGCTGCTGGTGGCCATCAGCATGGCCGTGCCGGAGAGGAGGAGAGGAGAGAGGACGAAGACGCCGATGCCGGCGGCCACGCCCTTCAATCGGGGACGCCTCCCGGGCGGCCGTCACGGGCCGGAGACCGGTGCGCGGGCGGGGGAGGGTAGAGCGATGTCACAACGAGGTCCTTGGTGAAGTCCCGGCTGCGCGTGCGTCGTTGAGGAAAGGGCGCGACGGCCGGGTGGTGGGTAAATCGGAGCCTAGGTGCACGTGCGCGAGTTGCCGCTCGCACCGGCACGGGGCGTCGGGTCAGGTGTGCCAGGACATGGGGATACCTCCACGAACGCAGGGCGGGGATGCGCCATCGGCGTGGTCCGCCGGGCAGTTCCAAAACACTAAGGGCGGATCCCCGGTTGCCGAAATCGTGTCCGATCAAGGCTCTATTTCGGGGTGTTCGGCGGCGATAGCGCTCAACCGGGGATCGTGCCCTACAGTTTTGTCTCCTCCCCTCGCCCCCGCCGCGGCGCGGCCCGCAGTGCCTTCCTGCCCGCATGCGGTCCCGCGGGTTATCCAGGCGGGCCGGAGCGTCTCTCCCTCACCTCACCCGACCCGAATTGGGGTATCTCTTTGCCTTTTTCCCTGCACCAGGGCGACGCGCTCGGCGTCCTCGCCGAACTGCCGGACGACTGCGTCGACTCCGTCATCACCGACCCGCCGTACAACAGCGGCGGGCGAACGGCCAAGGAGCGCACCTCCCGCAGCGCGAAGCAGAAGTACACCTCCGCCGACGCAGGTCACGAACTGCCGGACTTCACCGGAGAGAACATGGATCAGCGGAGCTACGGCTTCTGGCTGACCCAGATCATGACCGAGGCACACCGGCTCACCAAGGTCGGCGGCACGGCGCTGCTGTTCACCGACTGGCGGCAGCTGCCGATCACCACGGATGCCATCCAGGCCGCCGGCTGGCTCTGGCGGGGCGTGCTCGCCTGGCACAAGCCGCAGGCCAGGCCCCAGAAGGGACGTTTCACCCAGAACTGCGAATTCGTCGTCTGGGCCAGCAACGGACCGATCGACGCCTCCAGGAACCCGGTCTACCTGCCCGGCCTGTACAGCGCCTCTCAGCCATCAGGCAAGAGTCGACAGCACATCACGCAGAAGCCCGTCTCCGTCATGCGTGAGCTGGTGCAGATCTCCCCGCCCGGCGGCACGGTGCTCGACTTCACCTGCGGCTCGGGCTCGACGGGAGTCGCAGCCCTGCTGGAGGGTCGTGATTTCATCGGCGTCGAGAAGACCAAGCACTACGCCGAGATAGCCGCCGACCGGCTCACCGAAACGCTGCAACAGACTTTGTCCCAGGACGACTTGACCCTCACGTCCTGAGCCCTGTCGTGCAGCGCGGGCACGGCCTGTGGTGCGTGGCCCGTCACCATGGCCGTGCCCGCGCGGGGCGTTATAGCAGCACAGTCCCGGTTACCGAAACCGGGGATTCTCCGGATGGTTTGAGCCGCAATTCACGCCCAACGGCCGCGGCTCAAGGAGGCCCTTTTCGTGCCTGAATCCATAGACCCCCCGGAGGACGGGGAGACGGAACCGGTCCGGCTGCCGGAGTCCGATCTGGAGAGCATTGAGGCGAGCGTCCGCAAACTGCTGGACCAATCTGCCGAGCAGGCCCGCCAGCTCGACAGCCTCGCCTCCGCACCGCCGCCCACGGACTCGCCGTTCGGCGCCTTCGGCCTTCCGGGGTTCGCGGGACTGCCGCCGCAGCCCGCCCCGCCGGAGCCCCGCCCGATCCTGGAGCTGGAGGGCGAGGAGTACGAAGACGAACTAGACGCGCTGTCGGACTGGGTGGATGACTTCCTCGTCCGGGTCTACGGGGCGGAGGTCACCACCGCCGCCCCGTGGTGCGAGCAGTGGCAGGAACACGCCGACGTCGTCGCCTGGCTCCACGCCCTGTGGCTGGCCTACCAGCAGCACAAGGATCCCGAGGCCGGTATGTCCGGCCTGTTCGTCTGGCACCGGGACTTCCTCACCCACGCCATGGCCACCGTCAGGGCGGCCGGCGGGCCGCTCTCCGCGTGCATGACCGATCCGGACCGACCCGCCCACCGCCTGCTGCCCGGACCGCCGCCCTCGAGCCGGACCACCGCCGAAACCGCAGAGTCCGAGGAGAACGGCGCACCCGGCCAGGGGGCCGGATGAGCGGCCACGACCGGCCCGCCTTCGGTCTCTCCTTCGACCCGCGCGCCCTGACCGACCTTCTCCAGGCCCCCAGCGACATCCGCGACCTGGCGCTCGCCCAGCTCCAGGACGTCGTCAACGCCCGCCTGTTCGGCGCCAAACTCACCCGCGATCTCGCCGGATGCCGCAAGGTCTACGTCGATCACCGCAATGCGTGGCGCATCGTTTACGCCCAGCGGCCGGCGCCTGCCAACTCCACGCACACCACCGAGATCCACGTCGTGGCCGTACGCCCGCGGGAAGCCCACGACGTGTACGACACCGCCCGCGCCCGCCTCGGCCTCACCCGACGGCCCCTGGGCGAGCGCACCCACGCGGCCCGCACCCGCTCACCGCAGCTGGGAGCGCGCCAGCCCATCCCCAAGCCAGGACCACCGCCGTACGCGATGCCCGGCCTTCCCCGACCCGCACTGCCCCCGACCCTGAAGGGCCCCATTCGTTGACGCCGTTCCCCGCACTGATCGACCAGGTCGCCGCCGCCGTACTGGCGCCGACGGAGGTCACCGAGAACCCGCACCACCGCGCCATCGTCGATGTGTTCGTCGAGATCCAGGACCTCGACCGGCAGCTCGCCGCCCTGTCCGGCGCCGACCGTCCCGCCGGCGTCAGTGCCACCGAGCAGCTCGACACACTCACCGACCTGCTGATCGAACGCATGGCAGCCGGAGCCGAGTTGAGCGCGCTGCTGTCCACCTCCTGCTGCTGCGCGGCGGCGTACGAGCCCGAACCGCCCAGTGAGTACGAGCCGGTGGAGGACGAAGAGCCCGACTTCGATCCGGACCTCGATCCCGACTTCGAGGGCTTCGACGACTTCGAGGATCTGGAGGGTCCCGACGACCTCGACGGCTTCGATGACCTCCACGAGGCCACATGCGAGGAGTTCCTGACCTGCCCGAGCCGGCCGAGGACGATTGTCCACGCCTGCCTTGACATCTTCGACGTCATGGATGCAGCGGAGTATGTGAGCACCGCGGAGCTGGTCACGCGCCTGCGCGAGCTGCCCGGCGAGGCCGATGGACGCTGGCGCTACGCCGACCTCACCCCGGTCCGCCTCGCTCTGCTCCTGCGCCCCTACGGAGTCCAGTCCCGCAAGCCGCGCAACGTCGACGGCAGCCGCTACCGGGCCTACCGGCGCGGCGACCTGCAGGCCGCCCGCCCGGACTGCTCCTGCTGACCCACCCCGCCCTCGCGCGTACCCGCGAGGTGACGGCGGCGGACTGGGACCTGGTCGCCGCCTTCCACGCGCAGTGTTCCGAACAGAACCTGTTGCGCCGCTGGGGCCGAACCCGCCTCACGCCCCGCGACTTGACACGGCTGCTCGCCCAGGCGCAGTGCTGGATCGGACTCGACGCGGACGAGCGGCCACTGGCCCTCGTCTGCCTCGGGCCCGTCAGCCGGGAGCCGGGCATCGTCGACCTCGGACTGCAAGTCGCCGACGACCACCACCGCCGCGGCATCGGAACGGCCCTGGCCGGGCAGGCAGCCCGGATGGCCCGCACGCGCGGGGCACACACCCTCACCGCGTTCACGCAGGCGTCCAACGCGCCGATGCTCCGGCTCCTGGAGCGTCTGGGGCCCACCCGGCGCACCCGCGACGGCCCCTACGTCGAGGTCCGCATCGCCCTGGACGCGTGCGCCTCGGACACAATCCCGCACACAAGAACCGCTCCGACATGAGCTCACCCCCCGCACCCTCGCCCGACCGCCACCCGCGCACCGTGCTCGACCACAGGATCGAGACGGCCGCAGGGTGCAGCATCGAGACGCTGTGGCGGCACCGCGAGGCCGGTCTCCTCGACGCACCGCACTCGGCCCTGGCGGACGCCCACCGCGACCTCGTCCGGGCCGAGCGGGACGTCACCTTCCACCGCGCCCGTCTCGCCCGCCTGGTGTCCGGAGAGCTCCCCGTCGATCAGGCGCTGTTGGCCCGGATCGAGCGCACGGTCGACCAGCTGGCGCACGCCATCGACGAGCGCGACACCGAGCAGGCCAAGGCCGCCGCCGCGCTGGAGCCGATCGAAGCCGCCGCCCCGCTGCAGGCGCCACAGCAGATGCCGACGAAAGACTTCGCGGCCCTGCTCACCATCGCCCAGGGCGCCAAGCTCCACGAGAACCTCCTCACCCACCGGCTCGCCGTGGTCACCCCCTCCCGCACCCGCATCTCCTACGCCCAGCTGCAGCGCCTGCAGGCGAGCGGCCTCGTCGACCGCGACACCTCCCACCCAGTGCACGCCGGCCAGCCCGTCACCCTCACCGACGCCGGCCGGGCCGCCCTTGCCGCCCCGCGCCCCGCAGGCCCGCCCGGCACCACGCCGTCGCCCCGGCCAGCGTCATCACGCGCTCCCGCACACCTGCGTCGCTGAACAGATCAACACGCCCTGCCCACGACGCCCATGGCGTCGTCGCACCGAAAGCACCGATGCCCACCTACGAACCGGATTTCCGCCTCGACGGATATGAGGCCGTCAACGACCACGTCGCCGACCAGTTCTGGCAGCACATCACCATCGAGCAGGACATGCTCACCCTGCTGGCCGAGCACCACACCGAGGACGGCGAGCACAGCTTCCACGTGATGCACAACCGCGCCGTCACCTGGGGCATCCCCGGGGAACCACAGATCGTCGCCCTGCACCTCAAACGCGACTCGGCGGCGCGCACCTTCCGCTTCACACACAAGGAACTGCCGCTGCCGTCCATGGCCCAGTCCTGGCTGATCGCCCGCGGCTGCCCCGAGGAGAAGATCCTCCTGCCCGACGGCATGGGCACCACTCCCGCCAACCAGGCCACCCGCGCCCTGGAGAAGCGACTGCGCAGCGACGGCGACCATTTCGCCCTGCTGACCAGCTACACGCACGACGCCGAGCCGATCGAGACCACCGTGCTGCTGCGCGCCATCGACGAGAAGGCGCCACTGCCGTTCCGGGTCCTGCTCGAAGAGGTCGACACCGACGCGTGGACGCACACCCTGCGCGAGGGCGCCTTCGCCACCTTCGAGGCAGCCACCCAGTGGTGGGAAGCGCACTGGAACGGCGAGACGATCCCGCTGCCGGCCACGTCACCGCCAGCCCGCCACACCACCGCTCCGGGCGTCCCCGCTCTGCCCGCGCACCCCGCTCCACCGCGCGGTCCGAGCCGCTGAATTCGCTGCTACCCACCGGCTTTCCCTTTCCCCGCCCACTGAAATGCCGGCTGCCCTGAGCTAGGCGGCGCGGAACATAGCACGCAATCCCCGGTTACCGAAACCGGGGATTCTCCGGACTCTTGTTCTCAGCCCGCACGGCGCCAGCCCGGGTCCGTTTCCGCATTCCCTTCCCTATTTTCGTGGAGGTCAATTCCCCATGCGCACCAGCCGCATAGCCGTCTCCGCCGCCGTTCTCGGCGCGCTCGCTCTCCCGCTCGTCTCCATCCCCACCGCCAGTGCCGCAACCAACGTCAGCAGCTGCTCGGCAAAGCCGCTCCCGTACAAGGTGCACACGAAGGCTGTAACGATCCGCTCCAAGGCGTCCTCCAAGTCCACGGCGCTCGGCGTGCTCTACCGCAGCCACAAGTTCACCGTCCACAAGAGCAGCGGGAACTGGCGCTACATCACGGACAAGACCACCGGCGTAAAGGGGTGGGTGTCCGGAACGTACGTCTACCGCGACACCGCCATGTGCCTGGACTAGCAGACCGGCCCGCAATTCCCCTCTTCGGCATCCGGGTTCGCGGACTGCTCCCGCACGGACCGGATTTGCAGTGCATTTTCCCGCCCCCGAACAGCGAATGAAAGGAGCCTCTCCGTGCCCGAGTTCAGCGAGGACGTGATGGGCGTCGTCACTGAGCGGATCGAGGACCGCTTCCAGATGCCTCTCGCCGATCTGCGCCGGGCGGTTCAGGCGGCACCACAGGCCAACCCCGATGCCACCAGTGTCGTGCACTGGTACGGCCTGCTCGCCGAAACCCAGGACGCACTCGACACCGCGGAGGACGCGCTCGTCGAGGCGCTCGGCACGCACCCGGGCGAACTCGACGACGCTGTCATGGAGTTGGCGCACCAGGTCAACGCCGCTGTCACTGCACGTGACGGTCGCGTGATGGTCGTGAACTACCTCCTCGACCCCCTCGCCCCTGGCAAGCGCGGGCCTGGCGCCTGGCGTGGTGCCGGCCCCGCCGCGCGCCGCGCTCCGGCGCTGCCCACCTCGGCGCCCGCGCTGCCCGGCGAGCGGGGTATCCCGACGCGCGGGGTGACGCGATGAGCGTCATCGACAAGTCCACCAGCCGCGACCAAGCGCTGGAGGAGGCGTTCGGTGCCTCCGTCGCCGAACTGTATGCGCAGGCAGCTCATCTTGAGGTCTGCGCCGCACTCCACCGTGCGCTGGAACTGCGCAGCTTTCTCGCGGTCGCCGAGGAACAGGTCGTCCGCGTACGTGATCGCGTCCACGCCTCGATGTCCTGCGACCGCGACCTGGGCGACCTGTCCGCCGAGGACCTGCGCTGGGATGCCCAGTGGCTGGAGGCTGCGCTGGCCGGCCGGGACGGCTACGTCGCCGCCCTCGACGACCTCCTGCGGACCATGCCCGCTCCCGAACAACGCCCCGCGCAGCCGGTGCAGTTCGCCCAACCGAAGATCACCGCCACTGCTCCGCCCGCCCCGGCAACCGGCCGTGCCGGGGCGGTGCGGACCCACCGTCCCTGAAAGCCCGCCGATTGCCCGAGCCCGACGCCACCGCCCACGCCATCTCCGAGATCATCGCCCAGCGCATCGAGGCGCTGTTCGGACAGCCCCTCGCCGAACTCGATGCCCTCGCCGGCAACACCTCCGACGCCACCCTGCTCGCTGCGCTCACCGGCAGTCACAGCGATCTGGTGCTCGCTGAGCGCAACATCGCCTTCCAGCTGGAGAGGCTGCGCGAACTCATCGCCCCTGAGCGGGAGATCGGCCGCTTTGCCGCCGGTCACATCGTCGACTGCGCCCGCCGCATCGCCGAGTCCGTCGCCGCCCGCGACGCCTACGCCAAGAACACCGGCGCGGTCCTGGCAGGACTGCGCCGTGCACCGGCCCCCGACACCCCGCCGGCTGTGCCCGTACCCGCCGCCCCGGCGACCGCCGCCTCCCGCACCCGCTGATCTGCCCGCACTGCTTGAGGAGCCCCATCCTTGGCCACCACCGCTCAGCCCCCTACCACCCCGAACGACTACTCCAGCGTCACCAAGACGCTGGATCTGCTCGCCCCGCGCTGGAGCGTGTGGGTGCTGATGACCCTCTCCTCCCAGCCGCTGCGCTACGCCGAGATCAAACCCCGACTGCCGTGGCTCGCCGACGGCCAGCTCCACCCCCGGCTGCGCCACCTCACCAACGCCGGCGTGGTCGAACGCACGGAGTACGCCCCGCGCCACGTCACTTACGGCCTCACTGGCCGCGGTGCCGAGCTGTTGCCCGTCCTGGCCGTGATCGCCTCTTGGGGCGACACCCACCTGGAGAAGCAGCTCGTCACCAGCAAGGCCACCGGTGAGCTGGAGCCCGAGCGGATCCCCCAGGCCCAGAACATCGACGACACGATCACTCTGATCGCCCCGCGGCATGCCACCCCGATCCTTGTGACCCTGCAGGCCCGGGGCCAGGCGAGCGCGAAAGCCCTGGCCACCGAGGCTATGCCTGGATACGGGCTGACTGCTGTCTACAAGCCCCTGGACCGACTGGTGGCCGACGGCCTCGTTACGGTCACAGGCAGCGGCGACTTCCAGCTGTCCGCCAGCGGCCAGGCACTCGCCCCCGTCTTCCAAGCCATCGCTACGTGGGCTGTCCTCCCGTCCGCCGGGGCCGACCCGCTTCGCCGACCGGGGACCGCCCCGTCCCAGACCCGCTCTGGCACGTGGGCGACCACCCCGACGCGCCTTCCGGCACCCGCCATTCCGGCCGCATCGTCTGCCGGCCCTGCCCTGGCCGCCACCACCCCGCCGCCGGACGGGCCGGCGTGGAAGTCCAGCGACCTCTTCTCCCACCAGATACCCGCCCGCCCCATCACCCCGGCAGGAGGCCCGCGCCGATGACAGCCGCCCTGCCCATCAGCGTCCTGCGCGAACGCCGCGCGATCCGGACCCTGTCCCTGCCTGGCCTGATACGCCTGATTACCGAGATCGACGACAACGGCCCTATCAGTCGCCAACGCGGCAGCCTGCAGGGCGCCCTCGGCGACCTCACCACCGGACAACTGCGCCACGCCATCGACACTGCACGCGACCTCGGCCTCATCCACGCCCGCGGACACGCCTTGGCCCGCTACCAGCTCACTGCGAGCGGCAAGGACCTGGCCGAGGTGTACGACACCGCAGCACGCTGGGCCCGAACCAACCAACTCCCCAGCCGCACCAGTGACTTCGTCGCGCGCGTCCAGCACGCCTTCCAGATGCAGGACGACGGCCCGGGGCACTCCCGCGCAGCGACCGAACCGTCGGCTCCGCGAGCGGCGCTGTCCGAGTGGCTTACGGTGTACCCCCGCGTCTTGCACCAGGACATCGCCCGCTCCTCCTGTGCGGCGGAGGAATCGTGGCGCGCTGCGTGAGATCCCGTGTCGGACCCTGGCATGCCCGTCGCCCGGTCCCCACTCTGCTGCGCGGCATCTACCTGCCGCGCAGCACGGACGCTGCCGCGTTCGCCATGGCCACCTACGGCATCCCGCTGCTGGTACTGGCCACCACCAACTCGGCCGCCCTGACCGGCCTCGCGTTCGCGCTGGAATGGGTGCCGAGGCTGGGTTCGTTCGCCTTCGCAGGAGTTCTGGTCGACCGCCACGGGACCACCGCCGTGCTCCGTTTCGCCTCTGCGGGCCGGGCCCTGGTTGTCCTGGCCACCGCGTTCATCTTGCCAACGCAGGCGGGCCTCAGCGCGACGGTCACCGTCATGCTGCTCGCCGCGTCCACCGGGATCCTCACCGAATGCTCCTACATCGCGGCCGAGACCGCGGGCGGAGTCGCCGGCCGCGAGGCCGGCGCCCGCGCCCACCGCGTTCAGTCGGTGCTGCTCGGCATCGACCAGTTCGCCACCCTGGTCGGCCCCGCACTCGCCGGGCTGCTCCTGCAGCGGGCCGGCGCCACCGGAATGCTGATCGTGATCGCCGCATTCTCGCTGCTCACCAGCGTCTTGGCCCCGCGCCAGCGCCACCGGAGCAAGCCCGCCGCGCCCCAGCCTGTCCATAAGGGGCTGCACACCGGCTGGTCGACCCTCCGCGCGCTACCGGCCCTCGGCTGGCTGGTGACCGGACTGACCGTCTCCAACCTGACCGTCGGCATGCTGCAGGCCGCCACCCCAGTGATCATCGTCAAACAGCTCGGACACTCCACGGCCGACGTCGGCCTCATCTGGTCGGCAGCCGCCGTCGCCTCGCTTCTCGCGGTCGCCCTGTGCCGCCGGGCGATCGACCGCTTCGGCCTGTGGCCCATCGGCGCCGTGTCCGCCACGATCGCCGCCTCGGCGTGCCTGGCCGTCTCCTTCGCCGACACCTACGGCACCTATCTCGCCCTGATCGCCGTCCTCATGGCCGGCGAGGGCGGCATGACCGTCGTGCTGCGCACCCTGCGCTCCCACCTCATCCCCGCACCGGTGTTCGGCGCCACCCTGTCGCTGACCACTCTGCTGCTCCTGCTGCCCTTCCCTCTCGCCGGTGTCCTCGTCGCCACCGTGCCGCCCGCCCAGCTCGGCCACGTGATCACCATCTCCGCCGCACTGCAGGCGCTGGGCCTTGTCGCCGCCTTCGCCCGGCTGCGCACCACCCCCGCACTGCGCACCTCCTGCGCCTGACCCACCCGGTCACCCTCCCGCTCACCACCGGAAAGTTGATCGGGGACCACCCCCAGTGGGCGTCTGCCTTCGAGCTGCGACGCCGCCGCACCCGCTGACCCAGGCGCCCTGCCTCAGCTCTCCGTTGCCTCGCACTGTTTGGAGCCTCGTTGCCCTCTCGCCCCGTCGTCCTGGTCGTTGCCGCCTCCGACATGGAGGCCCAGGCGTATCGCGGTATCTGCCTTCAGAACGTCGCTGCCCACTACGACGTCGTCCTGATCTCCGGCGCCGCGCCGACCTGGGAGAAGGAGTTCCTCCTCGACTACGAGGTCGCCGACCCCGCCGATCAGGCGGCGCTGACCGCGGCCGGGCACGCGCTCGCCGATCGGCACGCGCTGGCTGGCGTGATGACGTGGACCGAGTGGTATCTCATCCCCGTCGCCCGCCTGGCCCGCCGCCTCGGCCTGCCCACCACCGCTCCGGAGGCCCTCCAGGGCTGCCGCAACAAGCACACGAGCCGCAGCCTGTTCGCCCGCCACGGGGTGCCCTCCGCCGCCTCCGTCAGCGTGCGCAGCGAGCACGAGGCGGCAGCCGCCGTCCGGCGCATCGGCTTCCCCGTCGTCCTCAAACCCGCCGCGCACGCCGCGAGCATGGGCGTCATCCGCGTCGACACCGCCGACCAGCTGCCGGCCGCGTACGCCTTCGCCGCCAAGACCGCCAGCCACGGAGTGGAGAGCACCCAGGTCCTGGTCGAGGAATACCTCGACGGCCCGGAGGTGAGCGTCGAGTGCGTCACCCACCAGGGACAGACCACTGTCGTCGCTGTCACCCGCAAGACCGTCGGCATACCGCCCCACTTCGAGGAGCTGGCGCACATGGTCGACGCGAACGACCCGCTCATTGCCACCGTGGCGCCGGCCGCGGTCGCGGCCATCGACGCCCTCGGTGTCACCGACGGCGTCAGCCACGTCGAGATCCGTGTGGTCGACGGCCGCCCCCGCCTCATCGAGGTCAACGCCCGGATCGCCGGCGACATGATCAGCCACCTCGTCCACCTGGCCACCGGCGTCGACCTCGCCCGTGCCGCCGCAGACATCGCCTGCGGACATACTCCCGACCTGACGCCGACTCGCCACCAGGCCGCGGCGATCCGCTTCATCTACCCCGCCTACTCCGGCACCCTCACCGCCCGCTGTGTCACGGAACCCACCGAGGGAGTGGAGCGCGTGCGCTTCCAGCGACAGGCCGGCGACCAGCTCGTGCTGCCGCAGGACGGGGGCGACTTGTTCACCGCTCGCATCGGCTACCTGATCACCACCGGGCCGACCGCCACCATCGCCCAAGCCCGCGCCCAGGAGGCGTACCGCAACCTCGACGTCCAGGTGGCTGCGGTCGCGCAGGCGGCCCCGGCCACCCGGGAGCACGCCGCGTGAACCAGACCGCGGGGCCCGAGCTGGCGCGCAGCCGCCGTCTGCTGACCGGGTACTTTGCCGGCTTGGGTGTGGTGATGGCCGTCTGGGGCGCACGCATGCCCGCCGTTCAGAACACCGCCGAGGTGAGCACCGCCGGGCTCGCCCTGGTCCTGCTGGCCGCTGCCCTCGGCATGGTCGCTGGACTCCAGACCGGCGGACGCCTCGCCCACCCGGCCCGCTTGCCCGCACTGCTGACCGGCGGTGCCATCGCTCTCGCCGTCTGCCTTGCCGTCCTCGGGGTCTGCCGCAGCCTGGAGAGCCTCCTGGTGGCGGCGTTCGTCTTCGGCGCCGCGCACGGCGTCCTCGACGTCGCAG
The DNA here is from genome assembly GCF_000718165.1 of Streptomyces fulvoviolaceus. GTDB lineage: Bacteria > Actinomycetota > Actinomycetes > Streptomycetales > Streptomycetaceae > Streptomyces > Streptomyces fulvoviolaceus. The sequence goes on from NZ_JOEY01000045.1 coordinate 69,281, forward strand.
TCAATGCCGCTGCGGTCCGCTGCCAGGACGCTCACGGCCGCCCGATCATGGGCCGGTTGCACGCGAGTTTCAGCCTCGGCGGCCTCACAGGCGCCGCGCTGGCCTCAGCCACCGCCCACACCCCGCACACCGTCCTGTTCGCCGGCGTCGCAGCCATCGCCGCCACGGCGGCAGGTACAGCGACGCGCCTTACCCGCTGTCTTGCCAGCCCTGGACTCGAGCCCGTCCACAACCGTGTGGCACCGGGCTTGGACGAGCGCGGGGGTCTGTCACGGCCCCGGTTGTGGCTGCTGGGCGCACTGGCGGCCGGAACCCTGATGGGCGAGGGGGCCGCTGCCGACTGGGCTGCCGTCCACCTGCACGACCTCGGTGCGACCGCCGCGACCAGCGTCGTGGCGTACGGCGTCTACAGCGCGGTCATGGCCGCCGGTCGCCTCGCCGGAGACCGGCTCACCGCCCGCTTCGGCGCTCCCGCTGTTGTCCGGGCCGGCGCCGCCCTGGCCGCGCTCGGCCTCGCAATCGGGCTTGCTGGCTCCACCATCGCCTTTGCTCTCCTGGGGTGGGCGGCCTTCGGCCTGGGGTTGTCCGTCACCATCCCCAGCCTGATCACCGCCGCAGGCATCGGCGGCCCCCGCGCGGTCGCCACCGTCGCGGTCACCGGCTACGTCGGCCTGCTCGCCGGACCCGCCCTCATCGGCGCCCTCGCCACCGTCACCGCCCTGCCGCACGCGCTGCTGCTGCCCGCCCTCCTCGCCGCCGCCGTCGCCGCCCTCGCTCCCAAAGCCCTGGAGAAACCCACCCCTTGACCCACACCTCCGTCTCCCCGAACGGCGTGGACGCCCTACTCCTCGACTACAACGGAGTCCTCGGACTCCAGCCCAGCCCCGGCATGTGGACCCGCCTCGCCGACCTCGCCGAGTGGCCCGACCAACACCTTCCCTCCTTCCAAGAAGCCTTCTGGGCCCCCGGAACGCGTACGACGCAGGCGAACTGAGCGATCTCGCCTACTGGGCGAAGGTGCTCGGGCACCATCCCGGCCCGCGGTGGCTGCGCACGCTGCGGGCCGCCGATACCGCCATGTGGACCCGCACCGACCCGCACGTCCTCGACATTCTGTACCGCGCCCGGGCCGCGGGGCTGACGATGGTGCTGCTCTCCAACGCCCCCGCCCACCTCAGCAACGTCCTGGATGCCGCCGACTGGCGGCGCGAGCTGATGGTCGAAACGTTGTACTCCGCCCGCCTGGGCCTGTGCAAACCCGATCCGGCCGCGTACGAACACGCCCTGGCCGCCACCGGCGTCGCCGACCCGGCACGCGTGCTGTTCGTCGACGACCGCGAGGACAACTGCCGGACCGCCGCCGAGCTGGGCCTGCGCACCCTGCACTACACCGGCCAACCCACAGGCCTGGAACAGCAGTTGCTGCTTGCCCTCGCGGACAGCACCGGTTCCTGACCGCGCACATGCCGCTCACTTCAACCCCGACCCCCTGGACTTTCGTGCCCGACACCGAAGAGATCGACGGCGACGTCTACGTCTCCCCCCGCTACCTGGCCGGCAGCACCGCCGTCGGAGACCCTGCGCTGGAGCCACTCCTCGCGCTCGACTTCGACCTGCGTCACGATGATCTCGGCAACGCCTACGTCACCGCGCCCGACCACCGCGTCCGACTCGGCTTCCTGCCCGAGGGAGATGACGACGGACTGTGGCGGATCAATGCCTACCGTGACCGCTTCGGGCCGCCCGCATGGGGCGCCTCCTTCAACGACGCTGCGCCCTTCGAGTTCGTCACCGCCTTCACCACCGCCCTCGCTGAGGCGTACACCGCCGGCCCCGACATCTACCTCGCCGAGCCCGACCTGAAGGACCCCGAGCTCGGCGCCTTCGACGCCTTCGTCCCGCTGATCAAGAACGGCTGGCAGTTCCAGCACCCGCGCTGGGGCGTAATGGAACTGCAGTCCCTGGACGCGATGGCCACCTGTGAGTACACCACCGGCCGCCTCGACCCGGAGAAGGAACTCACCACCCTGGAGGCCCGCTGGCATCTGTGGGGCGGACCGAAGAACGGGTATGCCCGCTGGTACGCCACCGCCACCACCAATACCCCCACCGCTCTGGTGAAGGCCATCACCCAGAGTGTGTCCGACCCTGGGCCCCTGCCACGTTGGAGGGACTCGATGCTCCCTGGGCTGCGCGAGGCCGCACAGCTCACTCCCGTCACACCGCCCGCGCCCCCGGTTCCGACCCCGCTCGACGTCCAGCGCGCCCTCACCCGCCGACCGCCAGCACTCGGCACCCGCAGCGTCCCACGCTGGAGCACGGCCACCCTCCCTCAGGCGCCCGCCGCCCCACGCACGGCAGCGCGCCGCTGATCCGCCGCCGCCCACGACCAGCAACTCCCGCCCGTCGAAGGGACCTTGTGCCACTCAGCCCTCTGGACGATCTCGACGACCACGACGTGGTCGAGGTCCTGCCCCGCCACCTCGCCGGCCCCGGCATCCACGACCTCGTCGACGTATGGCCCTTCCCTTTCGATCAGGGCTGGACCCTCCACCACTCCGGAGACGGCCCGGCCATCGTGATCAGTCCCGGCATGCAGCTGCTCGCCGGGCACGTACCGTCCGAGGATCACATTCGCGGTGGTGAGTGGCTGGTCGCCGCACACAAGGACCCCTTCCGGCCGGCCACCTGGATGGCCACGCTGGATGCCAGTACCCCCGTCGAACTCGTTCGCGACCTGTATGCCGAAGTGCTCGCGCTGTGCGAGGCGGACAGGCGGGGCGAACGCAACCTGCTGCGCCCAGACGACGTCCGCCCCCAAGACGTATGCCTGCCGCTGCTCACCGCCGGCTGGCACCACACGGTCAAGACGGACGGGTCCAGTATTTCCGCAGCCCGGATGGTTACGGCGAGCTGCAACACGCCTACGTGCGCAAGAACGTGGCCGCATCCGTCTGGTCCGCGTGGGGCGGGCCACCGGACTACCCGCTGCGGAAGGCCACGTTCTCCTCTGCCGTGCCCGCCTCCCTGGTCGCGGCGTTCGCCTCCTCCCTGGCCTCACCCGTGCCGCTCGCCCGCGCCGTGTGGAACATTCCGGCCGACACCCGCCTCCATCTCACCCCCCAGCCGCTCTGACCGATGCCGCCGCGCGCCAGGGCGCCCCGGCACAGAGCCGAGCGTCGGCACCCTCGTCGCCGACTCTGCCGTCCGCGCACGCCGGCGTCAGCGCCCCGGGCACCGGGCCCGCGCCGACCGTCCGTCCCGCCCCGTCGGCCGGCCGACCCATGTAACCGCCCCGCAGAACCGTCCGCTGCCGAGGAGCACCACCACCGTTGTCCCTGCACGCCCAGCATTTCTTCACCGACCTGCTCGACCTGCCCGTCCACGAACGACGAGTGATCGGCGACACCTGCTACGCCGTCGTCTTGCCCGACTCCCCGCTGCGGCTGCGCATCGAGTTCGCCCAGACCATCCGAGAACGTGAGTACGGCGGATTGCGCCTGAGCATCCTCCACCCGGACCGCGGCGCCCTCGACCACGCGTACCTGTCCTTCGCCGACCACGGCACGTTCGCCGTCCGGGACGCCCGCCTCGGCAAACAGCCCGGACATGACGGCTACGGCGTCGTACGGGACTGGCACCACGATGACACCTCACCCTGGATCGGCGCCGCCGTCATACCCCTGAGCCATGCCATCCAGGACTACCTGAAGGTCTGGACGCCCGAACCGTCCCCGCCCAGCAGCGCCGACAGCGCACGGCGGCGACCGGCTCAGCTCGATACGGATCCTGAGCCGTCCCGGGGGTGCTGGCTCACAGATGCCGACTTCCTCACCCGCCTCCACCAGGCCACGCCCCTCTGGCTGGACGTCGTCGACAGCGTCCTCGACGACGGACTTCCCCTCACTCAAGCACTGACCGGCAGCCGCAAGCACGCTGCCCAACTGCTCGACATTCCACCGGCGTTCGGCCTCCTGATCGAAGCCGAGGCTGCTGCCCGGATCGTGCATGCCGCCGGCCTGCCGGCGGGCACACTGCGCGGTGCCTCCGTCGCGCAGGGCCTATCGCACATCGCGACGTTGCCCATCGAGGACCAACACCACCTTGTCCGGGTCGCCGCCCGCGGAAGCACGATCGACGCCCCCGCGCACCTTCCAGGGCAAACCCGTCCGGCCCCGCCGCCCCAGCCGTCGACGACCCGTACCCGCTGACCGGCATTATCCCGCTTGCACCGACGGGCAGCCCTGCCCGCGTCCCCTCCAGGAGAGTTCCTCTTGCATATCCGTTCCGCCCGCCGCCTGTCCGCCGTGGCCGTCACCGTTGCCACGGTGACCGGCGTGGTGGCCTTGGCCCCAGCCGCCTCCGCCAAGACCCCCGAGCCGTCCCCGTCCACGTCCATCACTCCGCTGAGCGCGGCCGGGAACGGCGGCGTCACCATCCTGAAGAAGGACTCGGGCGGCGACGTTCTCGCCGGCGCCACGTTCACCCTGCTCGACTCCACCGGCAAGCAGGCCGCCAGCGGCACCACCGACGCCGAGGGCCAGCTGACCTTCCAGGACCTCGCGCCCGGTATCTACCGGCTCAAGGAAGTCTCCAGCGGCAGCCCGCTGTACGAGGTCGTCGACGACCAGGACGTCATCGTCACCCCTGGTGCCGACACCCCGCTGACCATCATCGACCCGTTCAAGCCTGCCTCAGTTCGGCTGAAGGCCAAGGACGACAAGACCGGCAAGCTGCTGGCCGGATCCACGGTCAACATCGGCAGCGGTGACAAGACCATCCTGACGCTGACGACCAGCTCCGACGGCACGGCCAGCGGCAAGCTGCCCATCAACTCCCGCACCGGCAGCGACTTCTGGGTCGAGCAGGTGAAGGCTCCCGGGGGCTACGAGATCTACAAGCCGTCGAAGGCGTTCAAGGCCAAGCCGGGCGCTCCCGTGACCGTGACTGTCACCAACGCCAAGAGCGCCACCACCCCGCCGCCAGCGGAGAAGCCGACCTACAAGCCCACCGACAAACCGAGCGACCGGCCCATCCCGGACAACCCCGGCCAGGAAGAGGACACCTCGACGCCGTCCGCCTCGGGAACACCGACCTCCGACGAGACCGCCTCGAGCACCGTGGCCCCCGCCCCCGCGGGCTCGCTCGCGCACACCGGCGCAGACGCCACCCCGTGGCTGATCGGCGGCGCCGGAGTCCTGATCGCTGCTGGCGGAGGCGCCCTCTTCGTGGCCCGCCGCCGACCCACGGACAACTCCACCGACGACGGCTCCACCGCGAGCTGACCTCACCCGCCTCACTCTCCAAAGCCCCCGGGATCGAATCGTTCGATCCGGGGGCTTGGGCGTGGGCTCTCCGCCGGTGGCGGCGATGAACTCGGCGCCAAGGCGGGGGCCCATGCCGGGCAGGCTGAGAATCACCTCGGCGTGCGGATGCTCGCGAAACCGGGCCTCGATCAGGGCATCAAGTTCCGCGATCTCCTCATCGAAGGCCATCACCCCCTTCGCGAGACGGGCCACCATGGCGGCAGCCAGTTCCTCGCCGGGCAGGGCCGTGTGCTGGGCCTGGGCCGCCTCCACGGCCTTCACGGCGAGGGCGGCGGCGCCACGGACCTTGCGGTTCTTCAGCCAGGTCTCGATCCGCTTGGCGCCGGCGCGGCGGATGGCGGACGGGGTCTGGTAGCCCGTCAGCAGCGTCACTGGCCCCTGCTTGGTCAGTTCCAGGACGCGTTCCAGCGCAGGGAAGATCTCCAGGAGCTGGGCGCGCAGGCGGTTGATCTGGCGGGTGCGGTCAAAGACCACGTCCAGGCGTCTGGTGGTCAGGGTCCGCAGGTCGACAGCGATATCGTCGCCGGGCCGCAGCAGGCCCAGATCGCGCCGGACGCGGGCCTGGTCAGCGATGACGAAGGCGTCCTTCGCATCGGTCTTTCCCTCACCCCGGTAGGTGGCCGAGGCCCGGTGAACCGCGAGGCCGGTCAGATAGGCGACTGGTTGGCTGTGGGCGACCAGAAGGCCGATCAGCAAAGCGGCACCGCCGTGGTTGAGGTCGACGGCCCACAGCACGTCGCCGGACATCGCCAGCACATCCCCGATGAGCTGGAGCAGTTCGGTTTCGTCGTTGTGGACCCGACGGGACAGGGCCGCTCGCCGTTCGCGTTGATCACCACGCAGTGATGGTGTTCCTTGCCGATGTCCATCCCGGCCCAGATCTCGGGCACGTTTCCCTCCGCCAGCTCGTCGATGCGTCAGTCCCACAGACGACCTCGCCGGCGTTGTCCTACGAAGCGATCGAGTCGCGTCTCCCAATTGGCGGTCGGGCCGTCACGGGGCTCCGGGCGGCCAAGTCTCCTAAGCCATCCAACGGGCTAAACCATGCCAGCCATACCCGGTGCCCCCGGGTCCACTGATCTTACGAATGACCAGTTCAGACCCACATCAGAAAGGTAGGACAGCCATGTCCATCACTGCGGAGATCATCGCCCACGCCAACGGGGCGAGTGGACTGCCGCCACCTCTGCACACCAGCCCCATCCATGTGCCGCTGCCGGGATACTGCCGACCGCAAGCACCTTGATCGAGTGATTCCGTAACACGTACGCTGATGGCCGTTACTGTGTGTGGCGCAGGGTGAACAGCCCGCTGAACGCGGTTCGCTCGGGTTGCCTGCGGATGCGGGGGTAAAGGTTGGACAACGCCATGCCGGTGGCAGCTGGTGTTCCGCCCATCCATTTCGGAGTGCACGAACTGCGGACTGGAAGCGCGGACGGGGCACGGGCCGACTTCGAGAAGATGCTCGCGCAGCTCGCGAGTGCGACCAATCCGAACGTCCGGATGATCGCCGCGAATCCGGGCGACTGGGGAATCGACGCTTTCGCCGGTGACCTCGGGGGCGCCATCACGGTCTGGCAGTCCAAGTACTTCATGCCGAAGACCACAACCAGCCAGTCGCAGCAGATTCGCGAGTCCCTCGCGAACGGGCTGAAAGCCGCGGCGGCCAACGGTCACACCATAACGCTCTGGATCCTGTGCATCCCCTCCAGCATGGACGGGCCGGCAGCCCAATGGTGGGACGGCTGGAAGAAGCGGCAGGAGAAGGCGCATGGCCTCGTCATCGAGCTGTGGGACGAGACCAAGCTCGTGAAGAAGCTGCTGAGCCCCGAAGGTGACCAGGTACGCCGCGCCTATTACGAACCCTTCACGGCGCCCGCCGCTCCCGCCCAGGAGCAGATGCGCCTCGTGCTGGACGTGGAGGAGGACAAGGCGGCGGCGCTCGACTCGGCTCTGTTCGTGCGCCAGATGACCGAGGCCGGCCACGTCGAACTGGACTCGGCGAAACGGCAGTTCTTCAACGCCGACCTGGTGGCGCGCGAAGTCGCGCACAAGGGCGTGCGGACTGAGGTTGCCGCACTGAGCTCTGCTGACGCCACCCTTCACGGGGTATGGGAGATGCAGTTCAACGAGTGCTCGGCCGAGGGCTCCCTCGCTGCTCTGCACGGCCGGGTATGGCGCGAGGTGCGCGGCGAGCACGACAAACTGCCCAAGGTGCTACGTCTGGAGGTGACGCACAGCTGGGGTTTGGTCCACCGGCTGGTCGACAACCGGCGGGCAGGGTGGGTCACGCACTGGCGGCAGATCGCGAGCGGTCATGCCGACGACTGAGGTTTCGTGTCCGTCCGTACCGCTCGACCACCGATGAGGAGCATGCCGTGCAAGCAGACCGGCCGGTTGTGATGCCCGAGGACGAGGTACCTTTCCGTCTCGCTCAACTGCTGCTGCTCCTTGACGCCGTCGCCGCGCAGGACGCGAACGGGGCGACCCTGGAACGCATCGGGTACTACGACTTCCTGTCCGCGAACCCCTTCCTCGTGGTTCCCTCCGAGGGCCGGGACGCGAGCCTCCTTCGGCTGGCCGGATTCGACCCGCAGGTCCTTGCTTACGCGTCCTCTTCACAGCGATTCACGAGCCGGCGAGAACGGATCCAGCACGACTTGGCGCTCCTGGTGGCCTATGGGTGCTGCCGGGTCCGAAATCGCAACGGCTCCCTCACCTACTCGATCACAGAGGCTGGTCAGCACCTCGGCGGGCAGTTCACCGCCACCTATGCCACCTCCTTTGCTACCGCCGCCGATATCGTCGTCCGCCAGCTCCGCAAACTCAGCGACAAAAGGCTGCGCGAGCAGACCGCACGGTGGCTCAGGCCGGACGGACCCGGCGGGCCCGCGGCTGCCCTCATGAGCGTCCTGGGACCAGGCCCGTTGCTGGAAACGTCCTGGGAGGGATGATCACCATGGAGACGCTTCCCGGCATTCGGATCCGCCGTCTGCGCCTGGTCGGCATGGAGCGGTCCTACGACGTCGATTTCACCGCCGAACAGCGGGTACGGAACCTCTCCGTCATCGCCGGGGCATTCAGCTCCGGCAAAACAGCGGTCCTGGAATTCATCGCCTACGGGCTCGGCGCGAAACGGCACCCCCGCCACCAGGAGGTGCTACGAAGGGTCCGTTCATGCCTCCTGGAGGTCGAGCTCTCCGGCGAGCCGCACGTGATCGAGCGTTCGGTCGGAGAGCCCTCGAAGGTCGCCTTCGTACGCCGCGGAATGCTCGACAGCAGGCCCACCGCCAGGGCCGAGAGCAGGCCCATCGACCCGCCCGGGGCACCGGACAGCCTGTCCTCCCTCCTCCTGAGCCACTGCAAGCTCGAAGGCGTCCAGCTACGCGAAGCGCCCACCAACAGCGAATCCCGCACGGACCCGCTCAGCTTCCGCGACTTGATGTGGCTCACCTTCCTGCCCAACGAACGTGTCGCGGACAAGAACTTCCTTTTCGAGAACGACTACATGCGCAAGCACAAACTGCGGCAGGTCGTTGACGTCGCCTTCGGGGTCCATGACGACCGCGCCGTCGAACTCGGCCAGCGCATCCAGGAACTCGGCGGCCGGCTCAACCGCGCCAAAGCCGAACTCGCAGCAGCCCGTACCTTCGTCGTGGAGCAGGCTCCCACCGCACTGGACGGTGAACCCACACCTGCCGTCCACGAACAGGAGCTGGCTGACATCACGAGCCAGCTCACAGAGTTGGACCGCCGGGCGCAGGCGGGAACGGAATTCGCCGCCCAGCTGCGCCACCAGCACAAAGAGGCGGCCCAGACTTCTCACCGGGCGGCAGCGGTCCTGCGGGACTGCGAAACACAGCTCCAACGCCTGATGCCTCTCCGAGCACAGTACGCCGACGATCTCCTCAAGCTCGGCATGCTCGGCGAGGCACAGCAGATCTTCGACCCCATGAGCGTCACCACCTGCCCCGCCTGTCTGAACCGGCTGTCGGCTCCCCCCACCGCCGAAAACGGACGCTGCAGCCTCTGCCGCCACGAACTGACAGCAGCGGAAGGGACGTTGGCCCTGGGCGCTGCCGACACCGGCAGCCAGAACGGGGACAACCGGGTGGACGTCGCGGCCGAGACCCGGTCCACCAAGGCCCGCCTCAAGGAGATCACCACCTACATCGATGAGCTCGGCGCCTCGCTCGCCGCACTCAAACTCCGGGCGGAAGAGGCGGCCGTCCGGGAAGGGGAAGCCGCCGCCGCGCTGGACGCCGCGACGTCGCCCTCCGTCTCACCGTTCCTCGCCGCCCGCGACGACCTCCACCGAAGGCGCGAACAGGTCCTGCGCCAACTCGAACAGGCCGAGAGCGCGGTGAAACTCCGCGAAGGACTTGCCAAACGGGCTGACGCCGTGGAACGCCACGAAGCCCAGATCGCCCGTCTCCGCGAGGAACTCGCACGACTCGGAGACGCCTCCCACGACCGCGATCGGGTCATCGCCAAGATCAGCGGCCGATACGGCGAGCTCCTGCGAGCCTGGCGCTACCCCAAGGTCAGTACGCCCTTCATCAAGACCGACCTCACCCCCTTCGTACGCGGTGAGCCGTACCAGGAAGCCTCCTCCGGCGCCCGGACCCTGCTCACCCTGGCCTGGCAGCTGGCCGTCTTCGAAATCGCCGTCGAAGCAGGGGCCGCACACCCGGGATTCCTCATGATCGACAGCCCCCAGAAGAACCTCGGCCACGGCGGCACCCTCGATGCCGTGATCGCGGACGCCGTCGCGATCGACGACTTCTACCACCACCTCTCCCTCTGGCTCGCAGAGCGCGGTAGCCGAGCACAGCTCATCGTCGCCGACAACAGCCCGCCACCGCTGGTGGAAAGCAGCGTGGTGGTGCGCTACAGCCGCAACGAGGACCGTCCGCCGTACGGGCTGATCGAGGACGAAACCAGTGCGGACGAAGAGGCAGAAGCCGACGCGTGAAACGCCCTTCCAAACACGGGGCCTTTCCTCGGTAGCAGGCTGACTCCACTCAGCAGTTCAAGCGTGGGCTCGACTTTGCCGTTAGTCCTGCAGCCGCGTGTCGGTCAGCATCAGTGGCTGCCGGGGCTCGGACGGGTTGGGCGGACCATGGCGCGGTACCGGGCGGCGGGGGCGAGAAGTGATGTCAGCTCCCAGATACGCCACCACTGGTTGACATCCAACCTAGTCGGCCCAGGTCAACAGGTTGCACACGACTAACTTTGTTGTCAAAGGACAGTTCGCCGGTGGCAGACAAGGAAGATCACCCAAAGGACTGGTGGACGCTGCAACGGCATGTCAACCTGAACGACCTTCCGGAAAACCCCAGGTCAGAGAGGTGATGCTGTGGCATTGGATGCGGCGCAATCTGGATTCGCCACGACGGTCGCGGCTCTGCGGCTCCGCTCCTGGAAGCTCGGTGCCGGCCAGGCGATGGAGGTGATCGACCAGTTCTCGGAGGCCGACTTCACGCACATCGTCGACGACCGGGCCGACGTGCACGTCAGCTCGCGCGACGGCCGGTTCTACCTCGGCTACTTCCCGAACGGCCGCCCCGGCGGCGCTGACGAAGACTGGGTGACGAGCGAGGGCTGGGTCATCGCCGTCACCGGTACCGCCAAAGTCCCCGGCTACCGGATGGCCTTCGGTACGGACACGCCGGCGGAGATCGTCGCCGGCGTTGTGGCCCGGATCCTGTCAACCTCCAGGCCTCTGTGACGGGCACATCCCCTTCCTTATATACGCGACGCGTACCCTGCCCCTGCTCTCGCGGCCTCGCTCGCTACTGCTAGGAGAATGCCTTGGACCCGCACTCGCCCGAGATGACCGTCGGCGACATCCTCGACCTGCTGTCCACCTGCGACCGCGACACACCCGTCCGTCTCGCCATCAACCCCTTCTTCCCCATGGCCCACCGCCTGGGCGGCGTGGAGAAGGCGGTGGACGAGCACGGTCGGCCGATGGTCTACATCGCCGAGTCCCCGGAAGCCGAGCAGGTCGGCCCGCTGCCGCCCGCCGTGGCCGTCGCTCTGACCTGGCAGGACCCGGTCGAGGCGCCCCCGCGCCGCCGACGCGGCGCGACCGGGCCGAACGCCGGCCAGTGATTCACCCCCGGACCCACGGAGGCGCCCCTGCACCCGCACCACCCCATCGATCCCTCCCACCCCACCTCGCCGGACCCGGTGTACTGGGTCACCCCGCGCCACCTGGCCGGTGATGACGGTGTCCTCGCCGAGCGAATCGGCGACACTCTGACCGAGCTCGGCTGGCGCATGTGGCCGACCTCCCGCAACACCCTGCTCTATGTGAGCCCCGACGGCCTGCGCGGCGCCGAGTGGATCCTCGCCGCCTACCCGTTCGAGCTGGGCGGTCTCTCGGTGGCCTGGCAGCTGTCCGCTCGCCTGCACGCCGCCTCGGCTCTGACCGAGTGGAACGCGTACTTCACCCCCGGCGTACCGCACGAGGCGCTCACCGATTTCCTGCTCGCGCTCGACGCCAGCGAGACACCCGATGCCGGGCTCGAGAACGCCGAGTGGGTGCTTACCGCGCTCAGCGCGCGGGGTTGGCTGCGTGACATGGACCGTCCGCACACGACCGCCACCGACCCCGGCTTCTCCACGAACGTCTCGCTGGAGATGCTGCCGCCGCTCATCTACGACGCCGACCCCCGTGACGACCTTTTGGGGTGGCAGGCGTGGGCGGAGCCCGTGCTCGGGGCGCCGTACCTGTGGTGCGCGAGCTTCAGCGCGAGCGCCCCGCACGAGCTGGTCGCGGCCTTCGCCTCGTCCCTCGCCGCACCCGGTCCGGTACCGCGCCGCACGCTGCCCGAAGGCGCTGAGGACCGTCTCACCGTCGTACGCCGCGGCTGACGAACTGCTCATAGCCGGTGACCGAGGCGGGGGATCGACGGGGAGATGCCCCCACTTCCAGGCCCGGTGGTTCCACTCCCTTCACGGGAGTGGAACCACCGGGCCTTCGCCGTACCGGCATCAGCGAACCCCTGACGGCGCTCTGGAACCAAGATCCAGGCCGTGCATAGGATCGCCGTCGTGGCAGGCAAAGTAATTGGCAAAGGACCACTGCGCGGCTACCTCCTGGAGGAGGTGCTGGCCTGGTTGTTGCGGTCCAGCGGCTTCGAAGTCCTCACGGCTGATGACGACAAGGACAAAGAGCCATGGAAGGTGCTGAAGGAGGACAAGAACGGTCTGCTGGTCCGTGGACGCGGGGCATGGCACCAGGTCGACGCGCTCGGACAGTTCCGGTACGTCCCGCCGTTCTCACTGCCTGTCCGCCTGTTCGTGGAGGCAAAGTACCTGACCACAACGCCAGTTGGTCTGCCCACCGTACGCAACGGCCACGGTGTGATCCACGACGTGAACGAGGGCGAGACCACAACGCTCACCGCCCCAGGGACTGGCCGGCCGCGGACGCGATACCGCTATAGCTACGCGATCTTCTCTACGTCCGGCTTCAGCCCGGAGGCACAGGACTACGCTCTGGCCCACCAGATATCCCTGATCGACCTCTCCGCACCGGACTTCGCTGTACTGCGGAATCTCGTCAAGACCACTGCCGACACGATTCACGCAGCACTCGAAGCCACTCCCGCGGCCGAGCGGCCGAAGGTGCGCGAGATACGGGCATACCTTCGCGGCCCGCTGCTGGATATGTACGACGCCGTGGACCTGACCGATACGTTCCGCGTACCACTCGATTACCTGGCGCAGGCCTTGCACAGCCGGTCGCAGCTGGGGCTTGTCCTGGCCTTTCCTGCAGCGCCGTTCGTCTTGGGACTGGCCTCGGATGATCTGTACGCCTTCGTCGATTACGCGAAAGCGCACCTCACGCACGCGGTGCGCCTGCGTCGCATCGATCAGACAGCCTCACATCCGGTTTGGGAACTGCGCTCAGCGGAGCACCCAGAGGCATACGCGTTGAGGTTCGGTCTGCCGGAGCGGGTGGAAGCCTGGATCGTCGAACAGGACGAAGGAATGCCCGCGCGGACCCGGTATATCAAGCGCAGCATGCTGTCGACCATGACCCTGTACTGGATGGACGGGGAGCACGCGCAGACATTCCAACTCCGCTACGAGCCCGGCGAACTCCGCTTCGCCAGCTGATCGCCTCACACGCCGAAACCCCGGTGTCCGGGCCTGGCGGACGGACAGGCCCGGACACCGGGGCAGATGGAGGAGCGGGTCAGTGTGCGGTACGCGCCTTGGCGAGCGCCTTGTCCAGGTGAGCGTCTACGAGGCCCGGCGAGCCGGAGACGATGACCAGGATGTTGCCGGTGCGGATCGCCGTCTGCTTGACGACGCTGCGCTGTCCGCCGGCGGAGTAGGTGAGCAGCTGGCTCCACTGCTCGTCGCCGAGGTCCGGCGCGGACGTCTTCTCGGTACCCATGTCGACGACCGTGCTGCCCGACGTCACCTGATACGAGGGGCAGGAGAGCATCGCGTCGAAGACCTTCCCGATGCCCTTGGACAGCTTCGCCGGGCTGTCGCTGTACAGCTCCTCACTCACCTCGGAGTTGCTGCTGCCGGTGTAGGTGAAGGACTCCTTCGCCTTACGGGTGAAGTCGAGGCCGGACCCGGTGGCCGCGTCGCTGCCGAGCTTCTCCAGCGCCGGGCAGGCGATGACGGTGACGTCGTCGTTCCGGAGGGCGGGCTCGGGCTTGCGGGAGTAGCCCTCGCCCAGGTCGTTCTCGTTCAGCAGCCGCTTGTTCAGCTCGGCCGAGGACAGCGGCGCAGATGCCGAGGGCGCGCCGCCGCTCCGGTGTGCGTGTGCGGAGGACGCCGCCGAGGCGCCGACGGGCTCGGTGCTGCTGGAGCAGCCGGTCAGGGCGAGGACGGTGAGGGCGCTCAGGCCGAGGGCGGTCGTGGTGGAACAGCGCATGCGGAACCCCTTGATGATGCGAGACGGACGGTCTGACCGAGTCGGCCCTCCGGGTGCCGACGAACGCAGGGGTGGGAGAAGGGGTTTCGGGGCTTCAGCGGCCGAGGTGGCGCAGTCCGTCTTCGAGAGTGGGGTGGAAGTGGTCGACCGGACCTGAGTTGCGGTTGTACCAGGCGGTGTCCAGTCGGGTCTCCTCCGCTTCGTGGCCGACCGGGCAGCGGAGCCACACCGAGTCGTCGCTCATGTTGAAGACGATCCAGTTCCGGTACGCACCGCAGTGGCACGAGTGGACCTCGCCGTCGATGACGAGCGGCAGGTCCCAGCGCATCATGAACCCCGAAACGTCCTGGCGGGACGGCGCCCGGAAGTCCGGCGGCAGGAAGTCGGGAACCACCGTGGCCGCCGGCGCAGCCGAAGCAGAGACCGGGCTGGGTGCGTCTGGCAGCGGCAGCTCGGTGTGCATCGCCAGCACCGCCTGGCCGGCACGCTGGGCTTCACGGAAGTCTCGGTCCGCACGGTTGCGTCGGAACATGCCTTCTCCATCTCTGTCGTCTCGTCTGCACGAGGAGAGTGCCGCAAGTCCCTGACCTGCTGCAACTCTAAGAATGTTGAATTCAGCGGGACTTGGCGGGACGGTCGATGCGGTGCGTCGGACGCTGCGCAGCACCGCGGGCGGCGGCGGGCGCGGTGGCCGTGTGCTCGGGCATGGCGGAAGGGTCGGCGGGCAGATCGGCCATGCGCCGCAGCCGCCACACGAGCACGTCGCTGATCGAGTCTGCGGCGTCCAACTCCCGTCGCTCGGCGGCCTCGGCTAGGAGCGCGGCCGGGTCGTGCCCAGCGTGCTCGACATCGGCGAGCGTGGCGGCAAGGGCGTACCAGCCCTGCTCGGTGAGGACCTGCTCGGCTAGCTCCGGGACGGCCTGGCTCAGGTAGGCGGCCTGCTTGCGCTGCAGGGGCTGGGACAGACGCCGACCGCGGTGGTGCATGACGGACAGGTACATCGGCGCCGCGGCCTGGTAAGCGGCACGCAGGTGCTCGGCGGCCTGGCGGGCAGCAGCGGCCTGCTGGGCGTGCTCCTTCTTCCCGTGCCAGTGGGCGGCGGCGGTGACCAGGAAGAACACCATGTCGATCAACATGGCGCTGGTGGCGCCGTCCTCCCCACGACCGAGCGCCGGTCCGCCGTAGACGAGGTCACGGGCAGCCTGCCGCAGACCACGGTCGTGGCCCCGTTCAGCCCGGATGTGGGAGCGGGAGGCCCGCTCGAACGCCCAGGCGGCATCTCGCAGTTCGCGCCGGGTGTGCGCGGCCGAGGTCTTGGCGAGCGCGTCGAGGACCTCGCCGGCCGCGGCGAGCTGCGCAGCGATCTGCCCGTCGTCGCTCTGGTCGACGACGAGTACGGCCTGCCAGACCGCCGTCGTCGCCTGGCGCCGCGCGGTCGACGGGTTGGCACGCGCCGAGCCGGAGGAGCGGTCCGCCGCGGTTTCGGGGTCGGGTCCGGAGCCGTTGGCGGCCCACCGCTCGCGGATACGCGGTAGGGAGAGGTCGGGTGCGAGGGTGGAGCCCGAATAGTAGATCGGCTCCTTGTCCTCGTTGCGATTGTCGGGCAGCGCGACCTTGTAGCCGAGCAGATCGCCGGAGGGCGCGACGCGCTGGCTGACCAGGAGGCCGGCGGCGGCCAGGCGGTCGAAGAACTCCTGCTCGCTGGCGACGCCGGCGGCGGCGCGGCGCACCGTCTCTCGCAGTTCCTCGCGTGGCGTTCGTTCCTTGCCCTGGCGGTTCGCCTTGTGGCGTTCGGCGCTGGTGGGACGCTTGGCGGCGGTTCCGTCGCCGGCGTTCAATCGGCGTAGCCCGTAGTCCACTTCGATCTTCCGGGCTTCCGCCTGGGAGCGGGCGCCATCCTGGCGGATGCGGGCTTGGCGGCCGTCATGGCGGACGACGGTGGCGATGATGTGGATGTGGTCGTCGGCGTGGCGGACAGCCGCCCAGCGGCAGGCGGCATCGTCGCCTTCAGGGGCGATGCCGGTGGCGGCGACCATGCGGCGGGCGATGTCCGCCCACTGCTCGTCCGTGAGGATCGGGTCTTCGGGGGCGGCGCGTACGGACAGGTGCCACACATGCTCGGCGGGCCTGGCGCTTTCGGGCAGTGCCATGACGGGCTGGTCGAGCAGACGCTGCAGGTCGCCGTACGTCGCCTTGGGGTCGCGACCGGGGTCGGGGGCCAGGCGATCCCACGCCGCGACGAGGTGGGGGTCGATGTGCTCCTCAGCCTTGCCGGGGCCGTACAGGTAGGCCACCAGGCCGCGGGTGTCCGTGCCCATGTCGTGGACTTTGGGGATCATGCAGCCGGACTCTCGCCGTCCAGGTAGCGCTGGAGGAAGGCGTCCACACGTAGGGAGGTCCGGTCGACGGCAGCGAGGACCGCCGTGGCCTGCGGCGCGGGCTCGTCCGAATTCAGGGCTGCCGCAACCTGGTTGAGGTTGTTGCCGATCCGGTTCAGTGCGGTTCGCAGGTCGAACAGCTCCTTCAGCATCTCGCGTTCGCCGGCGATTTCCGCGGCGGTGCGGTCGAGGTTGCGGGCGGCTTTGAGCGCGGCGCGGGCAAGGTAGCTGGCGATGCTCATATTGCAGGCGGCAGCAGCACGGACGAGGAGCTGGTACTCGTGGTCGTTCATGCGGCAGCTCGGCTGGTGCATGCGCTTCTTCTCGTCGCGCAGGCGCTCACGCTGCTGAACGTGGGGCTTCGGCGGCATGGTGTGGGCGCAGTCGGTGCTGTGGCAGGAGTGGTTCGCCCCTTCTTCAGGATGCGAGCCGCCCTCGGTCGCATCCTGACGGATCGGCGCCCCCTGGTGCCGATCCGCTCCCGCCACCCCCGGGGCGGGAGACGCAAGAGCATTGCTCCCACCGGGAGCAATGCTCTTGCACCAACTTGCTGTGCGACGTGAGGCCGCACGTTCGGAAGTGAGGTAATTCTCGTGGAGAGGTTCAGACAAGGAATTCCTCCGAATTAGTGTCTCGATTAC
>NZ_JOEY01000046.1 GCF_000718165.1 Streptomyces fulvoviolaceus
GTCGTCGTCCTGAACGAGAACCCGCCCGCCGAGCTGGCCGACGACGTCCGCACCGCGGCCGCGGTCTGCCCCGCGCTGGCCATCCGCATCGAGGAATAGCGACACCCCGTCCCCGAACCTCCCCCGTTCCCCCCACACAACAGGAGGAAAGACCATGGCTGAGGCAACCACCGAACTCGCTCCCGACGAGCAGGTCTACGAGTACCAGGACGACAGGGACGCCAAGTGCCCCTTCGCCCCGCCGCCCGGACTGCGCGCCCTGAACGACAAGGCTCCCGTGACGCGGGGCAAGATCTGGGACGGCAGCACCCCGTGGCTGGTCACCGGGCATGCCGCGCAGCGCGCGATCCTGTCGGACCCCCGGGTCAGCTCGGACGACAAGCAGCCCGGCTTCCCGTACCCGAACCAGCGACGAGCTCATCGACAAGATGCTGGCCGGCCCCAAGCCGGCCGACCTGGTGACCTCACTCGCGCTGCCGCTGCCCTCGCTGATGATCTGCGCGCTGCTCGGTGTGCCGTACGAGGACCACGACTTCTTCTCGCAGCCCGGGTCAAGGACGGCGACCTCACCCTTCCCGAAGCCACCTTGCTGGCCATCATCCTGCTGATCGCCGGGCACGAGACCAGCGCCACCATGATCACGGTGGGCACCGCCCTGCTCCTGGAGAACCCCGAGCAGCTGGCGCGGCTGCAGCAGATCGACAACACCAAGGACGCAGCCGGCGCGGTCGAGGAGATCTTGCGGTATCTGACCGTCGCTCAGTTCGGGCAGCGCCGCATCGCCAGCGAGGACTTCGAGTTCGAGGGTGTGGACATCAAGGCCGGGGACGGCATCGTCGTCCCGCTGCCGGCCGGGAACTGGGACCCGGACGCCTTCCCGGACCCGGAGAAGCTCGACCTCACCCGCAAGGCGACCCACCACCACGCCTTCGGCTGGGGCATCCACCAGTGCCTGGGCCAGCAGCTCGCCCGCATCGAACTGCAGGTCGTCTACGGCACGCTCTACCGCCGCGTCCCGACCCTGCGCCTCGCGGTCGACCGCGACGAGCTCGAGTTCCGCCCGGCCGACGCGCTGGCCTTCGGCATCCGCGAGCTGCCGGTCACCTGGTAAACGACACACGCCCCGCACTTCAACAGGAGTCACGCATGAGCGAGTTCAGCTTCGACGGACGCGTCGTGGTCGTCACCGGCGCCGGCCGAGGCATCGGCCGGGCCTACGCCCGGCTCCTGGCGGAGCGCGGGGCGAAGGTCGTCGTCAACGACCTGGGCGGATCGATGGAGGGCGACGGCTCGGACGCCGGGCCCGCGCAGAAGGTCGTCGACGAGATCACCGCCGCGGGCGGCACCGCGGTGGCCGACACCCACGACGTGTCCACCCCGGAGGGCGGCGAGGCCATCATCGGCACCGCGCTCGAGCACTTCGGCCGGATCGACGTCCTGGTCAACAACGCCGGGATCATCCGCTGGTCCGGTCTTCCGGAGGTCGACGCGGACAACCTGGAGCGGCACCTCGCCGTGCATCTCCTCGGTTCGTTCAACACGATGCGGGCCGCCTGGCCGCACTTCGTCGAGCAGCAGTACGGCCGCGTCGTGCTGACCACCTCCAGCGGCATGTTCGGCCTCGGTGGCGCCGATGGTGGCGTATCTCGCCCACGAGAGCTGCCCGGTCAACGGCGAGATCTACACCGCCGGCGCCGGCCGCTTCGCCCGCCTCTTCATCGCCTCCACCGACGGCTACGCACACCTGGACGGCCGGGCCACGGTCGAGGACGTCGCCGCGAACTGGGACGCGATCAACGACGAGAAGGGCTACTACGTGCCCTCCGACCTGATGGCCTGGTCGGGCTCCTTCCTGCCCGCTGGGCGGACTGACGCACGCGGGCCGCGAGCGGGCGGGCCGGAGGCGCCGGTACGGGGCCGGTGGCCAGTCGGGGGAAGAGGACCTCGGCGTTGGAGCGGTTGACGGCCTGGAGGGCGCCGGGGTCCACCCCGGTGTCGAGGCCGTTGGCGAAGTACTGGCCGGCGGCGGTGGGCGCGAACGGCCAGTCGCTGCCGAACAGCACGTGCCCGGGCCGGGCGAAGGCCAGCAGCGTGGGCAGGGCGGCGGGGCTGGAGGACAGCGCGGTGTCGAAGTAGAAGCCGCGGAAGTCCTCCAGGACGTCCAGCGGGCTGCGCCCGGTGTCGGCGGCGATGGCGACGGCCATGCGGTGCGAGGAGTACGGGACGAAGCCGCCGGCGTGGCTGAGGACGAAGCGGATGTCCGGGTAGCGCCGGGGGACTTCGTTGCGTACGAGGAGATAAGCGGCCCGGGTGTTCGGCGGGGAGCGACGCCGAGTGGTCGTTGAGCCGCTGGGCCGGCGCGGCGGCCTCGCCCGGGTCGGTGAGGAACGCGGTGCCGGGGGTGGAGACGGACACGATCGCCGTGGCGGTGCCCAGTAGGTCCATCAGCTCCAGGGCAGATTCCGGACTCCAGTCGGGCAGGGCCCGGCCGCCGGCCTCGGCGATGCCGGATTTCGCGAGAAGATCGCGGTAGAAGGCGGGGACGATGTGCTGGTGGACGTCGATACGGCCTGCCGGGGTGGTCATGAGGCGGCTTCCTCCGTGGTGAACAGGCCGAGGCCGGACACAGATGACATGCGGGTTCGCTTCCGGTGGATTCAGACGAACGTCACCTGGGATCAGACGGACGTCACCTGGGATCAGACGAACCTCACCGACACCGGGCCGAGGCCGCCGAAGCGTGCCTCGACCTTCTGGCCGGCGCTGACGAAGGGGGCGGTGGTCATGGCGCCGGGCAGCACCACCTGGCCGGGGCTTCAGGGCGGTGCCGAAGGCGGCCAGTGTGTTGGCCAGCCAGGCGACCGCGGCGGCGGGATGGCCAAGGACCTCCGCACCGCTGCCCGACGCGACGTGCTCGCCGTCGATGACCAGGTCGGCGGTGAGGGCGGCGAGGTCGGGGGCGTACGCCGTCGGCGTCCAGGGGCCGCAGACCAGCCCCGCCGAGTTGGCGTTGTCGGCGACCGGCTGGCACATCGACGACCATGCGAGCTTCGAGCAGATCGAGGCCCGCGTACGAGCCCACGGCGTGCCGGTGGCCGAAGGCTCCGAGGACGAGGCGCAGTTGCGCGGGGTCGAACGCCTGCTGCGCTTCCCCGGCCCCAAGGGCATCACCCAGGAGATCTACACGACCCCCGTGAAGTCGGCCGAGCCCCTGCGGATGGCGGCCTCCGGCTGGGTCACCGGCGACTCCGGCATGGGCCACGTCGCCATCACCTCGGCCAAGCCGACGCAACTGCGCGGCTACTTCGACACGGTCTTCGACGCCCGCCTGACCGACTACATCGACGAGACGATCAGCGGCGTCAAGCTCAAGATCCGCTTCCTGCGGGTCAACGAACGCCACCACTCCATCGCGATCGCCGCCGTCCGCGGTCTGCCGATCGACCCCGTCCGCACCCGCGTCCAGCACCTCAACATCCAGGCCGCGAGCCTGGACGACGTGGCCCAGAGCTACCAGCGGGTGTGCGAACTCGGCTTCGACATGGCCCTGTCGGTGGGCCGGCACACCAACGACAAGGAGCTCTCCTACTACGCCCGCACCCCCTCGGGCTTCGAGTGGGAGGTCGGCTGGAACCCGATCGTCGTCGACGAGTCCACCTGGCAGCCCACCACCCACCAGGGCATCAGCATCTGGGGCCACACACCCGTCGGGCAGACGATCATCGACAAGCTGGACCAGTTCCGGTTCGGGGTCCGCTCGCTGGCCCGCCCCGAGAACACCGTCCCCGCACTCAGCATGCGGCGGTGACCGCGTCGGTGCGCAGGGGAGCGGCGGTCTTCGCCGTGATCTCGTCGTACGTCACCCCCGGCGCCGTCTCGACGAGGGCGAGGCCGCCCGGGGTGACGTCGAGGACACCGAGGTCGGTGATGATCCGGTGGACGCACCGCTCGGCCGTGAGCGGCAGGGCGCACTCCTGGACGATCTTCGGCGAGCCGTCCCTGGCGGTGTGCTCCATGAGGACGATGACGCGCCGGGCGCCGTGCACCAGGTCCATCGCGCCGCCCATCCCCTTGACCATCTTCCCGGGGATCATCCAGTTGGCGAGATCGCCGTGCTCCGACACCTGCATGGCGCCGAGCACGGCGGTGTCGATGTGCCCGCCGCGGATCATGCCGAAGGAGAGCGCCGAGTCGAAGAAGGAGGCGCCGGGCAGGACGGTGACGGTCTCCTTGCCCGCGTTGATGAGATCGGGGTCGACCTCGTCCTCGGAGGGGTAGGGGCCGGTGCCGAGGATGCCGTTCTCGGAGTGCAGGACGACGTGCACTCCGGGCGGCAGATGACCGGGGATCAGCGTGGGCAGGCCGATGCCGAGGTTGACGTAGGAGCCGTCGGTGAGTTCGGCGGCGGCGCGGGCGGCCATCTGGTCGCGGGTCCAGCTCATGCTCGTACGGTCCTCTTCTCTATGCGCTTGTCGGCTGCCTGGGTGGGGGTCAGCTCCACAACTCGTTGCACGAAGACACCCGGCAGCTGCACCTCGTCCGGGCTCAACTCGCCCGGTTCCACGAGCTCTTCGACCTCGGCGACGGTGATCCGCCCGGCCATCGCCGCCAGCGGGTTGAAGTTGGCGGCGGCGCGGCGGAAGACCAGGTTGCCGTGCCGGTCGCCGCGCCAGGCCCGTACGAGGGCGTAGTCGGTGGTGATGCCGTGCTCCAGGACGTGCGTACGGCCGTGGAAGTCGCGGGTCTCCTTGGCGGGGGAGGCCAGGGCGACCGAGCCGTCGGGGGCGTGGCGCCAGGGCAGTCCGCCCTTGGCCACCTGGGTGCCGATGCCCGCCGGGGTGTAGAAGGCGGGGATGCCCGCGCCGCCCGCGCGCAGGCGTTCGGCGAGGGTGCCCTGCGGGACCAGCTCGACTTCCAGTTCGCCGGAGAGGTACTGGCGGGCGAACTCCTTGTTCTCACCGACGTACGAGCCTGTGACCCGGGCGATGCGCCCGGCGGCCAGCAGCACGCCCAGGCCCCGGCCGTCGACACCGCAGTTGTTCGACACCACCCGCAGCCCCGTCGCGCCCTGCTCGTACAGGGCCCGGATCAGGACCTCCGGTACGCCGCTGAGCCCGAAGCCGCCGACGGCGAGCGACGCGCCGTCGGGGATGTCGGCGACCGCCTCTTCGGCGCTCGCGCTCACCTTGTTCACAAAGGGTCCTTTCAACCGGGGAGTACCGACGACCAGCCGCCGTCGACGACGAGGCAGGCGCCGGTGATGTACGAGGCCTCGTCGGAGACGAGGAAGACGGCCGCGTGGTGGCGGCCAGGCGACGTTGGCTGCCGGCCACACCGAGTGCGGCTCGGCCCGCAGAGTGAAGGCGAAGTCCTCGTACGGCTGCTCGTCCACCGCTTCGCAACGGACGGCGCCGGCGTTGGCGTAGAGGATGTCGATCCCGCCGAGGTGATCGCTCCCTCGGCTGTGAACCGCAGCGCCGCCGCCAGGCCCCGGCCGCGGGCCGTGCCCGAGACCAGGGACACCTTCCCTCCGAGCCGTCTCATGCGATGCCGTCCCGCATCGCGTCGGAGATGGACTTGACGCCGCCGTGCGCGGTGAGCCCGCCGTCGACCGGGATCTCGGCGCCGGTGACGAAGGACGCCTCGTCGGACAGCAGGAACACCACGACCGAGGCGACCTCGGCGACCGTGCCGGTGCGGCCCAACGGCGTCTCGCGGACGTTCGCCACACGGAACGCCGGGGCGGCCGAGGCCGTCATCGCGGTCTCGATGAAGCCGGGGTGGACGGTGTTCACGCGGATGCCGCGTGGGCCCAGCTCCGTGGCCGCCGCCTTCGACAGGCCGCGCAGCGCCCATTTGCTGGACGTGTACGCCACCGGGTAGTGCCCGGTGAGCGCGGCGGTCGAGCCGACGTTGACGACGGACGAGCCGGGCGGCATGAGCGGGGCGAGGTGCTGGATGCCGAGCAGCGGGCCGGTGACGTTGACGGCGTGGACGCGGTCGAAGTCCTCGGTCCGTACGTCGCCGAGGCGGGCCCGCCAGGTGATGCCCGCGTTGTTCACCAGGCCGTGGATCCGCCCGTACGACTCCCGCAGTTCGGCGGCGAGTTGGGCCCAGTCGTCGGCGCTGCTGACGTCGAGCCGGCGGCAGTCGCCGTCCGGCTCGACGTCGGTGGCGATGACGCGGGCGCCCTCCCGGGTGAGGGCCTCGGCCTCCTCGGCACCCTGGCCGCGGGCGGCGCCGGTGACGACCACCACCTTGCCCAGCAGTCGCTTCACGGGCGCTCCCGGGAACGGCGCCGGCCGGTCGGCAACGGCACCGGATTGGTGCCCGCGACCACGGTGTTGGACGTGGAGCCGAGGCCCTCGACGGTGAGCGTCACGGTGTCGCCGGGCTTGAGCGGCGGCGGGTCCTGCCGTCCCCGAACGCCCCACAGCTCCGCCAGACAGCCGCCGTTGCCGCAGGTGCCCGAGCCGAGCACGTCTCCGGGACGGACGACGGTGCCGCGCGAGGCGTAGGCGACCATTTCCTCGAAGGTCCAACTCATGTTGGACAGCAGGTCCTTGCCGACGACCTCGCCGTTGACCTCGGCGGTGAGCGCCAGGCGGAGGAAGCCGTCGGTGTCTCGGTACGGCTCCAACTCGTCTGCGGTCACCAGGTACGGGCCGAGCGTGGCGGCCGTGTCCTTGCCCTTGCAGGGGCCGAGGTTGACCTGCATCTCACGGGACTGGAGGTCGCGCGCCGACCAGTCGTTGAGGATGGTGTAGCCGACGATGTGGTCGCGGGCCTGCTCGGGAGTGAGGTCGCGGCCCTCGCTGCCGATGACGGCGGCGACCTCGAGTTCGAAGTCGAGGACCTGCGAGCCCGGGGGCACGGGGACGCCGTCGTGCGGGCCGATGACCGCGTACGGGTTGGTGAAGTAGAAGGTCGGGGCGTCGTACCAGGCCGCCGGGACCCCACCGGAGCCGTCGATGGAGCGCCGTACGCCTTCGACGTGTTCCTCGAAGGTGACGAAGTCGCGGAGGGTCGGCGGCTGCAGAGGCGGCAGCAGGTGTACGTCGGCGAGCGGGACGGCGGCGCCCACGGGGCGTACCCCGTAGGCGGCCTCGACCGCCGAGGTGCCGTCCGGCAGGGGGCGTACGACGGTGTCCTCGACGACACCGCAGCGACGGCGGCCTTCATGGACGTAGGTGGCTATGCGCACGGGGACCTCACACCGGCGGGGCGACGAACACGCCGCGGTCGACGTCGTTGAACGACTCCTTGGCGACCAGCTCGTTCATCGCGTTCGCGGTGCCCCACTGGTCGGTGACCTCGGGCTTCGAGAAGTCGTAGACGTGCGGGTGCCAGGTGTCCTCGTCGAGGACCTCCAACTCCGTCGTGTACTCGACCGTGTTGCCGTGCGGGTCCAGGAAGTAGGTGAAGGTGTTGTCGCCCGCCATGTGCCGGCCCGGTCCCCAGACCTTCTGGAAGCCGGCCCGCATCACCCGGCCGGAGCCGCGCATGTACTCGTCGAGGCCGCGCATTTCGAAGGAGACGTGGTGCAGGGCGGTGTGCGGGCCCTGGGCGATGGCCATCGAGTGGTGCTGGTTGCTGATCCGCATGAAGTGCATGACCTCGCCCATGTGCGGCGAGCTGAGGGTGTCGCTCAGGGCGAAGCCCAGGTGGCGCTCGTACCACTCCCGAGTCCGGTTCAGATCGGGGGAGTTGAGGACGACGTGCGACAACTTGACCGGGATCGCCTCCTTCTCCTCGATCCTGCGGTGCTGCCGGACCTCGACGTCCGCCGAGACCTCGATGGTGCGGCCGTCGACGTCGAAGAAACGGAAGCCGTAGCCGCCGCCGGGGGTGTCGACCTTGCCCGGCTGGGAGACCAACTGGACGCCACCGGCGAGGAGTTGCTCGGCGAGCGTGTCGACGTCGGCGGCCGAGGAGGCCCCGTACGAGACGAGGTCCAGACGCTTCTCGTCGGCCTTGCGCAGCCGTACGACGTACTGCTCGGGCGAGCCCTCCGCGGCCAGGAAGGAGATCCCGGAGTCCTCGGCGACCTTGGTCAGGCCCCAGACACCGGCGTAGAAGTCGAGCTGCTTGTCGTAGTCGGGTACGGCGAGGTCGACGTGCCGCAGGTGGGTGAGCAGACGCATGATGGTCAGTCCTTCCGGAGGAGGGCGGCGGCGTTGCCGCCCCGTACGGCGTGGAAGTCGGTGTCGGGCAGCCGGGCCGCGCGCAGCGCGCCTACCGGGTCCTCGGTGCCCATGTCGAAGGGGAAGTCGGAGCCGAGCAGGACGCGGTCGGCACCGGCGACCCGGATCAACTCCCTGAGGACGTGCGGGTCGTGGACCAGGGAGTCGAAGTACAGGCGTCTGAGGTAGCTGCTCGGCAGGTGCGCGCAGCCCGCGCCCGCGTCGGAGCGGGCCGACCAGGCGTGGTCGGAGCGGCCGAGGTGGGTGGGCAGATAGCCGCCGCCGTGCGCCGCGATCAGCTTCAGCTCCGGATGGCGGTCCAGGACGCCGGAGAAGATGAGATGGGAGAGCGCGACGGCGTTCTCGGTGGGCTGGCCGACGACGTTGGACAGGTACCACTGGTCCAGCCGCTCGTCGAGCGTGCACCCGAAGGGGTGCAGGAAGAGGATCGCGCCCGTCTCCTCGACCCGGGTCCAAAAGGGTTCGTACGCCGGATCGGACAGCTCCCTGCCCGCTGCGTGCGAGGAGATCTCGACGCCCAACAGGTCCTGCTCCAGGGCGTGTTCCAGGGCGCGCACGGCCAGTGAAGGGTGCTGGAGCGGGACGAGCCCGAGCCCCTTCAACCGGTCGGGCGCCTGCGCGCAGTGCGCGGCCGTCGCCTCGTTCGCGAGCCGGTGGACCTTCTCGGCCGTCTCCTCGTCCGCCCAGTAGTGGTAGTGCGAGGGGGAGGGACTGACCAGCTGGACGTCCACGCCCTGGGCGTCCATCGCGGCCAGCCGTACGGAGACAT
This sequence comes from Streptomyces fulvoviolaceus, assembly GCF_000718165.1. Classification (GTDB taxonomy): domain Bacteria; phylum Actinomycetota; class Actinomycetes; order Streptomycetales; family Streptomycetaceae; genus Streptomyces; species Streptomyces fulvoviolaceus. The sequence continues at coordinate 8,974 of NZ_JOEY01000046.1, forward strand.
CGGTGGCCTTGGGGAGGATCGAGCGCACCATGGGGCCGCTGACCGCGAGGGACGCGGCGCCGTTGCGGCGGGCGTCGAGCGCCTTGGCCTCGGCCAGGCCGGGGAGTCCGGCGACGGCCTCCTCCACCTCGGGGATCAGGACGTGGGCGTGCACGTCGACGGTGGGTGCTGTCACGGCAGTTCCTTCAGGAAGTTCATCGTGCGGCCGATCAGTCCGGGCACGTCGGCGTCCCGGACGCCGTCCAGCTGCCACTGCCCGATCTGCACGGACGCCTCGACGACGGTCCGTACCCGGCCGATGCGGCGCTCGTAGTACGCCTGGAAGAGGTCGTCGTCCCAGTCGCGCCCGCTCGTGAGCAGCTCCGCGAGGACGGAGGCATCCTCCAGGGACTGGGCCGCGCCCTGGGCGATGGTGGGCGGGCAGCAGTGGGCGGCGTCGCCGACGAGGACGACCCGGCCGCGGTGCCACGAGCCCTCGACCAGCAGCTTGTCGAACCAGGTGTAGTTGACCTTCGCCGGATCGTTGATGTGCTCGACGATCTCGGGCCAGGCACCGCCGTACGCCTGCGCGAGCCGGCGCATCTCGTCCGCGTACGTCGCCGGGTCGATGGCGGCGCGGTCGCGGTTGGCCTCGACGACGTAGGCGTAGATGGTGTTCTCGCTGGTCGGGCAGTAGCCGGCGATGTAGGCCGGGCCGCCGTAGGCGAGGTTCGTGCGGGTGACGCCCTCGGGGCGCGGGGCGGGGGTGCGCCAGATGGCCATGCCGGTCGGCTCGGGCTTGTCGACGATGCCGATCGTGGCCCTGGTGGTCGAGTTGAGGCCGTCGGCGGCGATCACCAGGTCGTAGCGGCCGCTCGTGCCGTCGCTGAAGCTCACGGAGACACCGTCGGCGTCCTGCTCCAGGGTCTTCGCGGTGGTGCCCAGCCGGACGGTGGCGCCGGAGGTGCGGACCGCGTCGATGAGGATCTGCTGGAGCCGGGGCCGCTGCATGCCGAGGGTGGCGGGCAGGTCCTCGCCGCCGGTCCGGATGTCCTCGTTCTCATGGATCAGGGTGCCGTCGGGGATGGTCACGCCGAGCGAGCCGAAGGCGTACCCGGAGGCCTCCACCTCCTCCCACACCCCGAGTTCGCGCAGGACGCGCAGGGCGTTGCCCTGGAGGGTGATGCCGGAGCCGGTGGTGGCGTTCCAGTCGGGCCTGGCCTCGATCAGGTCCACGGCGAGGCCGGCGCGGCGCAGCAGGATCGTGATGGCGTTTCCGGAGGCGCCACCGCCGATGACGAGGACACTGCGGGGATGGGTCATGGGGGAACTCCCTTGTTCCGCCGGTTACTTGACGGCGATCGGGTTGACCGGGGAGCCGACGGCTCCGGTGATGGGCAGAGGGGCGGCGGTGAGCCAGAACTCGTACACGCCGTCGCGTGCGCAGTCGGCCGCGAGCGCGTCCGGGTCCCACATCTCGCCGATCAGCAGGCCGATGTGGGGGATGGCGACCTGGTGCAGCGGCTGGAAGGCGTGCTCGAACTCGTTCGGCCGGACCTCGAAGCCCCAGGTGTCGGTGGCGATCGCGGCGATCTCGGTGCGGTGCAGCCAGCCGGCCGTGGTGAACGACAGACCGGGGGAGTCGCCGCCGGCGTAGTCGCCCCAGCCCTCGCGACGGGCGCGAGCGAGCCGTCCCGTCCGTACGACGACGATGTCGCCGCGGCCGACGGCCACGCCGTGGGCCTCGGCCGTCGCGGTCAGGTGCTCCTCGGTGACGGCGAAGCCGTCGGGCAACTCTCCCCCACTCTCGGCTCCGCTCGAGCGGGAGGTGCCCCCACCGGTGCCGACCACTTGGCCCACGTCGAGGAGCACGCCACGCCCGGCGACGTACGGCGCCATGTGCTCGATGCCGGTGACGAGGTCGCCGTCGGAGGTGACGACCTTCTCGGCCCGCCGCCCGTTCCACGCGTTGCCGTGGTCGAAGATGTGCCCGAGCCCGTCCCACTGGGTGGAGCACTGCAGCGGCATCGCGATCACGTCGTCGGCGCCGCCGATGCCGTGCGGGAAGCCCTGGTTGCCGAGGGCGGCGTCGGTGCCGGTGTCGAGCATGGTGTGCACGGGGTTGGTCCGCCGACGCCAGCCCTTCTGGGGGCCGTTCATGTCGAAGGACTGCGAGAGGGAGAAGCTGACGCCGCGCCGGATCAGGGCGGCGCCCTCCAGCCGCTTGGCTTCGTCGAGGAAGTTCAGCGTGCCGAGCACGTCGTCCCCGCCCCAACGCCCCCAGTTGGAACAGGACTTGGCGGCCTCGGCGATCGCGCCCTCGGGGTCGTGGTGGTTCACCGGGACTCCCCGACACATCGCGTGCGCTGCGCGCCCAGCCCGGTGACCGACCCGTCCATGACGTCGCCGTCGCGCAGCAGGCGTCCCCAGTGCATGCCGTTGCCGGCCGGGGATCCCGTCAACACCAGGTCGCCGGGGAGTAGTTGGGCGGTCTGCGAGGCGTATGACACCAACCGTGCGACGCCGAAGAGCATGTCCTTGGTGGACTCGTCCTGCATGGTCTCGCCGTTCAGCTTCAGCGTGACCCGCAGGTCACCGGGGTCGGCGATCGACTCGGCCGGCACGATCCACGGCCCGAGCGGGGTGAATCCGGGCGCGTTCTTGGAGCGCAGCCAGTCGGTGCCGATGGCCGGCATGTCCCGGCGGAAGACGGTGGCGCGGTCGGTGAGGTCGTTGGCGATCGTGTACCCGGCGACGTACTCCAGCGCCTCCTCGACGGACACCCGGTGGGCCGGCTTGGCGATCACGGCCGCCAACTCCAGTTCCCAGTCCGGCTTCGCGGCCCAGGCGGGGAGCGCGACATCGTCGTACGGACCGGTGATCGCGCTCGGCAGACCGGTGAAGACGTACGGCAGGTCCTCGGCCGCCCGGCGGTCCATGATCTCGGCGATCTCCGCCCGCGCCTCCTCGACCGTGCGGGGGTCGTCGGGGGAGCGGTGGGCGACCTCGAGGTCGATCACGTGCTGCCGGTAGTTGGCGCCGGACTGGAAGATCTGCCGGGGCTCGACGGGGGCGTGCACGCGCAGGCCGTCGAGCGGCTGCCAGTCGGCGTCCGCGTCCGCCGCCAGCTCCCGCAGGCGCGGGAGCACCTCGGCCCAGCGCTCCAGGACCCCGCGGGCCGTGAGGGCGGGGTCGCCGAGGGCCGTACGGAGGTCCAGCACACGTCCCTCGGGGACCACGAGGCCGGGGAAGGGGGCCTGGTCGTGGGTGGAGAGAGTGCCCAGGGCGAAGGGTCCGGCGAAGGATGCGGCGGAAGGGGCTGCGGGTTTCACGGGCATGTCCTCCTGATTGCGATGTGACTAATCTGGCCCGGCATCCCGTAATCTGGGAAATCGATTCTGTGGATGCGGATCATCCGTCCCGTTTATGGGGAGCACGCAGTGAACCTGGCCAGCCTCGACCTCAACCTCGTCGTCGCCCTGCGCGCGCTCCTGGAGGAACGCAACGTCACCCGTGCCGGACGGCGGATCGGCCTCAGCCAGCCCGCGATGAGCGCCGCCCTCGCCCGCCTGCGCCGCCACTTCGACGACGAGCTGCTCTCCCGCGTCGGTGGCCACTACGAGCTCACCGCCCTCGGTCAGGTCCTCCTCGACCGCACCTCCACCGCCTGCGACCTGCTGGAACGCCTCTTCACCAGCCAGGCCGACTTCGACCCGGCGGTCGAGTCCCGCGAGTTCACGATCGTGGCCTCCGACTACGCGGTCGCCGTCTTCGGAGCCGAACTCGCCCGCACGGTCCACCGGGAGGCGCCCGGCATCCGACTGCGCTTCGTCCAGACGCCGCCCGGCATCGTCGAGCAGACCGGCACCCTGCTCAGCACGACCGACGGCCTGCTCATGCCGCACGGCATCATCAGCGACTTCCCCGCCACCGAGCTCTACCAGGACCAGTGGGTCTTCCTCGTCGCCGACGACAACCCCGAGGTCGGTGACCAGCTCACCCGCGACGATCTGGCGCGGCTGCCCTGGGTGACGTACCGGCGCACCTACGACGCCCCGGCCGTCCGCCAGCTCGCCATGCTCGGCATCGAACCGCGGGTCGAGGTGTCCGTCGACGGCTTCACGCTGCTGCCGTTCATGGTCGCGGGCACCCGCCGTATCGCACTCGTCCAGGAACTCCTGGCCGAGCGTCTGGGCGGCCTCGCCCCCGTGCGGATCATGAGGGCCCCCTATGAGGCCGTACCGCTGCAGGAAGCCCTGTGGTGGCATCCGGTGCACACCCACGACGCCGCGCACATCTGGCTGCGGGAGACGGCGGCGCGGGTGGGAGCGACGGTGGCCGCGCGGGTCGGGACGGCGGTGGCCGGGCGAGCCGTCCAGGGGGTGGCCGGGCAGGTCATCCAGGCGGTGGATGAAGGTGATCCGGGAGATCGATCGCGTGAGGGCTAGGCGGCGGGGGCGGGCTGGCCCATAGTCGGGGCAGTTCCTGATGCCCGCCCTGCCCGCCTCGCTCACCGCTCGGGCTTCGGGCTCATTCCCCTCGGGTGCGGCTGCGCCCCGCACCACGGCGCACGGCCATGGCGGCGGTACGGCTCCGCACCCCCGCCACCGCTCGTGGAGTCCCGCATGCCCGGATCCGTCTCCCTGTCCGCGCCCGCCTCCGGCACCGTCCCCGCAGGGGGCCGGCTGCGCGCCACGCTCCTCATGGCCGGCAGCTGTCTGCCCGTCCTCGGTGCCGTCCTCATCGCGCCCGTACTGCCGAAGATGCAGGACCACTTCGACTCGGTGCCGGGTGCCAAGACCTTGGTCCCCGTCGTCCTGACCGTCCCGGCCCTCGCCCTCGCCCTGCTCGCCCCGTTCGCCGGCGTCGTCGTCGACCGCCTGGGCCGCAAACGCCTGCTGGTCGTCGCGACCGTGCTGTACGCCGTGTTCGGCACCGCCCCGCTCTGGCTGGACTCACTCGGCGCCATCGTGGCCACCCGCGTTCTGGTCGGCATCGCCGAGGCCGCGATCATGACCTGCTGCACCACCCTGATCGGCGACTACTACTCGGGCCGGGTCCGGGACCGCTACCTCGCCCTGCAGACCATGTGCGCCTCCGCCTCGGCCACCGCGTTCTTCGCCGTCGGCGGAGCGCTCGGCTCGGCGGGCTGGCGCGCCCCCTTCTGGATGTACGCCGTCGGCCTGCTGCTGGCCCCGGCGATGGCGGTCGCGCTCCCCAAGCCCGCTCCCGGTCTGCCTTCGGGCCAACTCGCCGACGAGAAGCGGCCGTTCCCCGTCCGGCGGCTCGCCGGCATCTGCGCGCTGACGGTGTTCGGCGCGATGGTCTTCTACACCGTGCCGGTCGAGATGTCGTACCTGATGGACGACTTGGGCGTGAAGTCCACCGGCGCCATCGGCCTGGCCACCGCCCTCGCCAGCGCGGCCACCGTGGCCGGTTCGATCGCCTTCACCAAGCTGCCCGGAGAGCCCGCCGGCAGGCTGCCCGTGGTCTTCGCGCTGTGCGCGCTCGGGTTCGTGGTGATGGGGCTGGCCACCAGCCCGGTGCTCCTGATCGCCGGTGCGGTGCTCAACTGCCTCGGTACGGGTGTGCTGTTGCCGTCCTTGCTCACCGTGGCGTTGTCCAAGCTGGAGTACGCCGACCGCGGGCGCGGCACCGGGCTGTGGCTGGCGGCCTTCTTCGGGGGCGAGTTCGTCTGCCCGCTCGTGCTGATCGCCGTGGAGTCGGCGACCGGCAGCCTGGCCGCCGCCGTCGGCCTGCTGGGTCTCGCCGCGGCCCTGACGGCATGCGGTCTGCTGTGGGCCGGACGTCGGGCGTCGTCGGTCGTCTAGATTCGGGTGTGTGGACATCGACAAACGAGAACGAGCCGAACGATTCGTCGAGTTGCACCGGGCGGGGTGTTTCCTGCTCCCCAACGCATGGGACGTGGGAAGCGCCCGCATCCTTCAGGCGGCAGGCTTCCCGGCCGTGGCCACCACGAGCGCGGGCGTCGCCTTCTCCCTCGGCCGCCCGGACCACGATTTCTTCGCCGACAGCGAGAAGGAGAACGAGAAGGGGGAGCAGTCGGAGGGCCGCGTCGACCGCGAGACGATGATGCGCCGGGTCCGCGAGATCGCCGACGGGATCGCCGTACCGCTGAGCGCGGACCTCGAGGACGGGTACGGCGAGGCGCCCGAGACCGTCGCGGCGACGATCTCGATGACGCTCGCGGCCGGCGCCGCGGGCGGCAACATCGAGGACTTCACCGGCGACCGCGCCCGGCCGCTGTACGACGCCGAGCTCTCGGTGGACCGTATCCGCGCCGCCCGGGCCGCCGTGGACGCCGGCGGTGAGCCGTTCGTCCTGGTCGGCAGGACCGATGTGCTGCTGGTGGGCGGTTCGCTCGACGAGAGCATCCGGCGGGCCAACGCCTACCTGGCGGCCGGCGCCGACTGCGCCTTCGTGCCGGGTGCCGCCGACGCCACCACCATCGGCACGCTGGTGCGCGAACTCGACGGCCCGCTCAACGTGGTCATGGGGTTGACCGGCAACGCACTGTCCCTGGACGACCTGCGGGAGCTCGGCGTACGGCGGGTCACGGTCGGCGGCAGCATCGCCCGCGCGATGTACCGCCACCTGCTGGGCGCCGCACGGGAGTTGGCGGAACGGGGCACGTTCTCCTACGCCGCCGACCAGCTCTCCCAGACGGAGCTCAACGACCTCTTCCGCGGCGGAACCTGAGTCAGTCCGGGTGGGCCGGAACCCGCAGGATCACCTCGTAGCCGCCGTCGGAGGTGGGCCTCGACTCAAGGGTTCCGCCGAGGAGTTCGGCGCGCTCCCTGAGCCCGACCAGGCCCTGGCGCGAGCCGGGCAGGGGCAGGGAGGGACGGGTGGGCGCGGTGTTGGTCACGGTCACGCCGAAGTCGTCGTCCGTGCTCCAGAGGCGAACGGCCGCGGTCGCGCCCGGCGCGTGCTTGCGGACGTTGGTCAGGGCCTCCTGGACAGTGCGGTAGACGGCACGCTGCCCGGGTGTGCCGATGCCCGGCGGGAGTTCGCCGGTCAGCTCCGCGTCGATGCCGCTGGTGGTGACCAGCTTGTGGAGGTCGGCGAGGGTGGGCTGCGGGGTGAGTTCCGTGGCCCGCCCGCCGGAGGCCCTGAGCAGCGTGACCATGTGGCGCAGCTCGTCGAGCGTGTCGACGCTGAGGGCGCGGATGGTGCGGGCGCCCTCCTTGAACTCCGGCTCTTTGGCGGCGACTTGGAGCGCTCCGGCCTGTACGGCGATCAGGCTGACCTGGTGCGAGACGACGTCGTGCATCTCCCGGGCGAGCTGGGCGCGTTCGCGGGCCAGCACGGCCTGGGAGTGCAGCAGCCGCTCGTGTTCGCGCGACTCCTCGATCTCGACGAGCCGGCCCGCCAAGTCCCGCCGCGCCTGGACCAGTTGGCCCAGCAGGATGGGCGCCGTGGCCGTGGCGAGCGTGTAGATGAAGTCGACCAGGGTCCAGGTGCGCTCGTGCGAGGACACGTCGGTCAGCGGCCAGGGGGCGGCGGAGGCGAGGGCGAACAGCACGGCGCACACGACGAGCAGACGGCGGTTGCGGGACCGCTCGGCCAGCGTGAACAGGGCCGCGCACGGGGCGAACACGATGTCCAGCATCAGGAGGGCCGGCAGCGTGCACACGAACACCGCGAGTGGGAAGCGGCGGCGGAGGGCGAGCGCCGCACAGCCCGCGGCGGCCACCGCCGTCACGAGGGGCGAGGCGTCCCACAGGTTGATCCAGACGTCCACGGCCGCGATCGCGACGACGACGGCATCGACGGCCGGGGCGGGGATGCGGGCCCACCAGGCTCTGGGCGCGGTCATCGCCCTGGACCCGCTCTGCACCCTGGGCCTGCTCTTCGCCTCGGGTGTCCTCATCGCCCGGACCCCGACGAGCGCCGCGGAGCGTCGTCGTCGAGCAGCCCGGCCCGCTGGGCGAGCAGCGCCGCCTGCACCCGGCTGCCCACCCGCAGCTTGGTGAGGATCGCGCTGACGTGGTCCTTCACCGTGCCCGCGCTGAGGTGGAGGCGGCCGCCGATGTCGGCGTTGGACAGCCCCTCCGCGATCAGCACCAGCACCTCGCGCTCCCGTCCGGTCAGCCGTCCCACCCGGGCGGCCTCCTCGTCGTCGACCGCCGTGGCCCCGGGGTGGCTCTGCCAGACGGCACGGGACGCCTTCGGCGACATGACGACTCCGCCCGCCGCCAACGTCCGTACCAGCTGGGCGAGTTGATCGGGCTCGGTGTCCTTGAGCAGGAACCCGGCGGCGCCGGAGCGCAGCGCGGTCAGGATGTACTCGTCGGCGTCGAACGTCGTCAGCATCGCCACCACCGGCGGCCCGGGCAGGGCGCGCAGCTCCCGCAGCACGGTCAGGCCGTCGACGTCCGGCATCCGGATGTCGAGGAGGACGACGTCGGGGCCTTCCGCGCGGACGGCGTCGACCGCCTCCCCACCTGTCGTGGTCGCGACGACCTCGATGTCGTCGGCCGCGCTCAGGATGAGCCGGAAGCCGGACCGCACCAGGGCCTCGTCGTCGACCACCATTACCCGGATCACGAGCGTTCCGCCTTGCCGTCGTCTGCGCGGGTGTCTGCGTCAACCGTAGGACGGGCACTGCCCGGTGAGGGGCCCTGACAGGACAGTCCCGCCACCCGGGGGGACGGTTCCCGCCGATCAGGGGGTACGGACCGGACGGCTGCCGGATACTCCGTGGCCGGGCCGCTTCCCAGCCTGGGAGACATGACCCGCAACGCACAGGAATCGGCGCTCGCGACGCCGACCACCGCCCCGCAGAGCGGCCGAACCCCCGTGGGCCGCCTGATCGGCGTGGACCTCGCCCGCGGCCTCGCGGTCCTCGGGATGTACGCGGCCCACGTCGGCCCCGACCCGGCCGAGGGCGGTGTCACCGGCCACCTGATGGAGCTGGCGCACGGCCGCGCCTCCGCCCTCTTCGCCTTCCTGGCCGGCTTCTCGCTCCTGCTGATCACCGGCCGCCGTGCCCCGAAGACCGGCCGCGCGGGCCGACAGGCGGTCGCCAAGGTGGTGATCCGGGCGCTCGTCCTGCTGGCGCTGGGCACCGCGCTGACCCTGACCGACACCCCGGTCGAGGTGATCCTCGCCTTCTACGGCCTGTACTTCCTGCTCGTCCTGCCGCTGTACCGGCTCGGCGCCCGCACCCTCGCGATCATCGCCGGAGCGAGTGCGCTGGTCCTGCCACAGATCCTCTACGTCGTCCAGCACGCGCTGAACTCCGGCGAACCCGGCGGCATCTGGACCTGGCCGACCGGCGCCGACGGCCTCGTCTCGCTCCTCTTCACCGGCAGTTACCCGGCCCTGGCCTGGATCCCGTTCGTCATTGCAGGCATGGCCGTGGCCCGCCTCGACCTGACCGCCAGCGCCGTCCGCACACGTCTCGCGATCACCGGTGTCTCCCTCGCCGTGCTCGGCCACGGCGGCTCCTGGCTGGCCCTGCACCTGGTCCCCGGCGCGATGGTCACGCTCGGCACGTCCGACGGGAGCGAGGGCGGCTCGGTCGCGTCGGCGTGGTGGTCCGACACCTGGGGCTGGCCGAGCGGCGACACCCCGCTCGGCCTGCTCGTGGCCTCCCCGCACAGCGAGACGACCCTGTCGGTCCTGGCCAACACGGGCGTGGCGATCACGGTCCTGGTCGGCTGCCTCGCAGCGGTCGACTCCTCCCCGCGCTTCCACCGGCTCGCCCGCCCGGTGATCGCGGTCGGCGCGATGTCCCTGACCGCCTACGTCTTCCACGTCGTAGGCATCCGCCTCCTCGGCATCGAGGACCTGCCCGGGTCCCCGCTGCACGTCCTGCTCGGCTTCGTCGTGGCGGTCACCGTGTTCGCGACGCTCTGGTCCCGGTACTTCCGGCGCGGTCCCCTGGAGTGGCTGCTCGGCAAGGCCACCAAGCCGGCCGAGCTGGTCCGGTGACGACTTCACCGGCACGGCGTGGACCTTCACCGCCGACGACACTATGAACCGGAGAGATCCAGCAGCACCTTCGAGGCGACCGTGCGGTCCTGGGCCACGTCGAACGCGGCGACGGACTGCTCCAACGGGAAGGTGTGGGTGAGGACCGGCTCCACGGGCAGTCCCTGCGCCAGCAGCGCCAGTGCCTCGTCGAACTCGGTGTCGAAGCGGAAGGCCCCGCGCAGTGCGAGCTCCCGGGTGACCGCGACATTGCCCAGCAGCCCCACCTCACCGGGCGGCAGCAGCCCCAGCAGTACGACGGTCCCGCCACGGCGTACCCGCTCGACGCAGGTCCGCAGCCCCGCCGGTGCCCCGGACGCCTCGACGGCGATGTCGAAATCACCGGAGCCGGAGCCGGAGCCGGAGCCGGAGCCGGAACCGGAGCCGGAACCGGAACCGGAGCCGGACCAGGCCGGATCGTCTGGCCGGTCCGCGCGTGCCGTGCCGGTGGCGCCCACCTCGGTGGCGATCCGCAGAGGTTCGTCGTGGAGGTCGCTGACGACGACCTCGGCGGCGCCCGCGTGCCGCAGCGCCGCCACGACGAGGCAGCCGATCGGACCGGCGCCGGTGACCAGGACCCGCCGGCCCCGGACCTCGCCCGCCCGGTGCACGGCGTGCAGCGCCACCGACAGCGGTTCGGCGAGCACGGCACGCCGCAGGCTCAGCCCGGGCGGCAGCGGCCGTATCTGCTCGGCGGGCACGCTGATGAGCTGGGCGAACCCGCCCTGGACGTGCGGAGTGTGGGCGGCACTGCCCAGGTAGCGGGTGCGGGCGCAGATGTTGCGCCGGCCGCCCGCGCACTCGCGGCAGGTGCCGCACGGGGTGGCCGGATGAACCGCGACGGCGGTGCCGACCGCCGGTCCGACCGCGCCGGTCCCGAGGGCGGCGACATGGCCGACCACCTCGTGGCCCAGCACCATGGGCTCCCGGAGGGCGAAGTCCCCGACCCGACCCCGGTGGTAGTAGTGCAGATCCGAACCGCAGATCCCGCCGAGCGCGACGGTGACCGCGATCTCGCCGGGTCCGGGACCGTCGTACGGCCGCTGCTCGACCCGCAGATCGCCGGCTCCGTGGACAACACACGCGTGCATGAGGGAAGGCTCCTTGGCGTTCACAGGACGGAGAGCATGCCGCCGTCGACGTACAGCAGCTGCCCGTTGACGAAGTCGGAGGCCGGTGAGGAGAGGAAGAGCAGGGCGCCGACGAGTTCCTCGACCTTGCCCCAGCGACCGGCCGGGGTCCGCTTGCGCACCCACGCGCTGAACTCCTCGTCGGCGACCAGCGCGGAGGTCAGTTCGGTGTCGAAGTAGCCGGGGCCGATGCTGTTGACCTGGATGCCGTGCGGGCCGAGGTCGGCGCACATGCCCTTGGTGAGCATCTTCAGGCCGCCCTTGGTGGCCGAGTAGGGCGCGATGCCGGGGCGCACCGCCTCGCTCTGCAGCGAGCAGATGTTGACGATCTTGCCGTGGCCGCGGGGCACCATGCGCCGGGCGACCTCGCGGCCGACGAGGAAGGCGCTGGTGAGGTTGGTGTCGAGCAGCCCGTGCCAGTCCTCGTCGGTGAAGTCGAGGAAGGGGGCGCGGCGTTGGGCACCGGTGTTGTTCACCAGGATGTCGATCGGCCCGGCGAGGTCCTCGATCCGGGTGACGGCGGCGGCGACCGCGGCGGAGTCGGTGACGTCGAACGCCTCCGCGCGGACCGCCTCACCGAACTCCGAGGCCAGCTCCTTGCGGGTGGCCTCCAGGGTGACGGCGTCGCGGCCGTTGAGGACGACCGTGCAGCCGGCCTCCAGCAGCCCCTGGGCCAGCGCCCGGCCGATGCCGCGGCTCGATCCGGTCACCAGGGCCACCTTGCCGGTGACGTCGAAGAGGGAGTGGCTCATCCACTCGTCCTTTCAGCCAGGCTCGGGGCGCCGGACAACGCGGCACTCCCCGGGCAGCGGAGTAGGCGCGGGGCGGGCCGGGTGATGAGCACTGTCATCCGCGCCACTCCTCGCTTTTCCACTGAATGGAAACAATGTCTGCTCAATGGAAAACATCGTTGGCATCGTCGGCGCGCGATGTCAACCACTGGGTGGGATCGCTTTCCGCTGAGTGGTAATTTGCCGCCGTGACTACCAGCGAAGTCCCCGCCGATGTCGTGGGCCGGGCGATCCGGCTGCTCGTCCTGGTCGGCGAGCATCCGCACGGCATCACGCTGTCGGAACTGGCCCGCGCGAGCGGCGTCCCCGTCAGCACCGCACACCGGCTGGTCAACTCCCTCTGCCGGGAAGGCCTGGTCGAGTTCGAGACCGCCGGCAAGCGCTACAAGCCGGGTCTACGGCTGTTCCAGCTCGGCCAGCAGGCCGGTCAGGCGTACGGATTCGCCGGCACCGCCCTCCCCGTGATGCAGCGCGTGACGCGGCAGACCGAGGAAGCCACCCTGATGTCCGTCCTCGACGGCACCCGGCACCTGTACGTGCACTACGTCGACGGCCCCATGCCGGTCGGCGTGCGCAGCGAGCCGGGCCGCCACGGTCCGCTGCACTGCACCTCGATGGGCAAGGTCCTCATCGCCTTCGCGCCCGAGGACGTACGCGCCGACCTCCTGGACCGCGTCGAGCTCACGCCGTACGGACCGAACAGCATCACCGACCGCGACGTCCTGCGCGAGGACGTGGCCCGCGCCGCCGAACGCGGTTACGCCACGGCCGACGAGGAGCACCACGCCGGCCTGCGCGCGGTGGCCGTCCCGATCCTGCGGCCCGACGGCAGCCTCTTCGCCGCCCTCTCCACCGCCGCCCCCGCCTTCCGCCGCAGCCTGGACGACCTGGTCGCCATGGTGCCGCTGCTCCAGGCGGCGGCCTCCGAGTTGGGCGTACGGCTGCCCGCTCGCTGAGGCCGCACGTGAGCGGGTCCCTCCGGTCCCCGCTCGGTTACGCTGCCCTCGGAGGTGCCCAAGTGGCCGAAGAGGCAACGGAGTTGACGGAGTCCACCACCGTCGCGGTGATCGGCGCGGGCCCGGCCGGTCTGACCGTCGCCGCCCTGCTGCGGAGCAGCGGCATCGACTGCGTCGTCCTGGAACGCCAGACCCGCGAGTACGTGGCACAGCGCCAGCGCGCCGGCATCGTCGAAACCCGCGCCGTCCGGATGTTCGACTCCTGGGGGCTGGCCGACCGCGTCCTCGGCGGTGCCCCGCACGACGGCATCCTGGACATCCGGGTGGACGGCGAGAGCCATCTGGTCTCCGACAACGACGGCTCCGAAGGCCCTACGGCCGTCCTCTGCCCCCAGCAGGTACTGGTCCAGAAACTCACCGCCACCTACCTCGCCGACGGCGGCGACCTGCGCTTCGAGGCCGCCGACGTCTCCCTGCACCACCTGACCGGCGACCGCCCGACCGTCCGCTACCGCACCCCCGACGGCACCCTCCGCACCCTCACCTGTGACTTCGTCGCCGGCTGCGACGGCGACCACGGCATCAGCCGTAGCGCGGTCCCCGACGGCGTCCTCACCGCCCACGCCTTCGACCACGGCATCGGCTGGCTCACCGTCCTCGCCGACGCCCCGCCCCCGGCCCACCCGCTCCTCGCGGTCAGCCCGGACGGCTTCGCGGCCCACTTCCCCCGCGGCCCGTACAGCAGTCGCTACTACCTCCAGTGCCCGCCCGAGGACCACCCCGGCGCCTGGCCCGACACCCGTGTCTGGGACGCACTGCGCATCCGGCTCGGTGACCCCGTCCTCACCGCCGGCCCGATCACCGACCGCGAGATCTTCCGGCTCCGCAGCCTCGTCCACGACCCCATGCAGTACGGCCGTCTCTACCTCGTCGGCGACGCCGCCCACATCGTCTCGCCCATGGGCGGCAAGGGCATGAACCTCGCTCTCTACGACGCCGATCTCTTCGCCCGCGCGGTCCGGGACTCCGTCCGCGACCACGACGACACCGCCCTGCGCACCTACTCGCAGCGCTGTCTGCGCCGCGTCTGGAGCGACCAGGAGTTCTCCCACTGGCTGACCCGGACGCTCCACGACGCCGGCGACGACACCCGCTCCGGCCCCTTCCACCGCAGCCTCGCCCGCGCCCGGCTCGACCGGCTCTTCACCTTGCCCTCCGCCGCCCGCACCTTCGCGGAACTCATGACGGGGGTGGACCCCTGAGCAGCGGTTCGGCAGCGCCCCAAGGGGCGCGGGGAACCGCGCGACCAGCCACGATGCCGCCGCAGACGAACGACGGCACAACGCGGCACCTCCAGCGGAGCGCCCCGGCGGCTCAGCGCGCGAAGGCGGCGAACCCCTCGGCGATCGCCTCGCGGTCCGAGTCACCCTGCGCCAGCAGTTCGTGAAGCAGGAGGCGTGCCTGGTACGGGCCGAGATCCCCGGCCGGGACGAGCCCCCGGCCGATCAGGTCTCTCTCGGAGCCGGGATAGCCGTAAGTACCCGTCAGGACAGGGCCGTTGTCGATGCGCGACGCGAGCACCACGGGGACCCGCGCGGCGAGCCGTTCCAGGCTCTCGACCAGCCGCTGCGGCACATGGCCGACACCGAACGCGGCGACCACGAGCCCGTCGCACCGGCCCTCCCACGCCGCGAGCAGCTCGCCGTCGTCGCCGAGGCTCACCGTGTACAGGCCCACGCGCACGTCCCGGCCCCGCCGCCACGCCAACGGTCCGAACCGGCGGGGCGGCGCGGCAGTCAGCCGTACACCGTCCTCGGCGATCCGGCCGAGAGGCCCGGCGGCGGGTGACGTGAAGGCGGCGGGGCTCGTGGTGTGGGACTTGCGGACGTGGCGCGCCGCGTGGATCTCGTCGTTCAGGACCACCAGCACACCGGCGCCCCGCAGTTGGGGAGCGGCGGCTGCGAGCACGGCCGCGTACAGGTTGGCGGGACCGTCGGGGCCGGCCATGGTCGGGTTGCGCAGGGCGCCGGTGACCACGACCGGCTGCTCGTGGCCGTGATGCAGGTCGAGGACGAACGCCGTCTCCTCGATCGTGTCGGTGCCCTGCGTGATCACGACTCCGTCGACATCGCCGTCGGTGAGGGTCTCGTCGATCGCCGCGCCGAGTTCCGCGAGGTCGCCGAAGGAGAGCGAGGCGCCGGGCACCCGGCGGAAGTCGTGCACGCGCAGCTCGACACCGCGGCCCTTCAGGTGGGGGACGGCGGCCAGCAGGTCATGGGCGGAGAGGGCCGGGACGACTCCGCCGGTCGCCGGATCGGCGGCCATGGCGATGGTGCCGCCGAGAGAGTAGACGGCCACCGTCCTCGTCGCGCCCATCCTCGCCCCACTTTCCGACGGGTCTCGGGCCGAATGGTTCGCGCCCCGGGGGATCGTCCGGTGCAGGCTATCGGGCGGCCCCGCGAAGTCGCCCGGACCGCGAGAGACGCGTCTGCCGACAAGGGCGCGGGCGCCGTTTGTTAGGCTCCGCTTGCCTCCCGCGGGGGAAGTCCGGTGAGAGTCCGGCGCTGACCCGCAACGGTGTGCGCGACGTCCGAACGGCCTGTCGCGCGAGCCCGATCGCCCGAGGGTGGTGCGACCCGTTGAACGCTCGCCGTGGACTGCGAGAGGGGACCGCGCGGCCAACGCGTCGTACGGGCTGTCTCCTTGCGTGAGGCTCCTCCGGCGGCCCCAGGCGAAGGACCGCCCCGACCGTGCGCCGAAGCCCCACTCCCAGCCGAATACCCCTGCCGCCCCTGGTACTCGGGCTCGGGCTGTTCCTCCTGGTGTCGCTCGTGTGCGGAGTGTCGCTCGGGGCGGCCGGGATCGCGTGGGCGGAGGTGTTCCGGTTCCTGTGGGCGGGGCTCACCGGCGGGACCGTGCACACGGATGACGCCGCCGCGTACACCATCGTCTGGGAGATCCGGCTGCCGCGGGTCGTGCTCGGCGCGGTCGTCGGGGCGGGGCTCGCGGCCGTCGGGGTGGCCGTGCAGGCCATGGTCCGCAACGCGCTCGCGGATCCCTTCGTACTGGGCATCTCCTCGGGCGCGGCGGTGGGCGCCAACGCCGTGATCCTTCTCGGGGCGTTCGCGGGCCTTGGTGTGTGGGCGCTGTCGGTGTCCGCGTTCGCCTCGGCGCTCGCGGCGATGGTGCTGGTGTACGCGGTGGCCCGCTCGCCGCACGGGCTGACCCCGCTGCGGCTGATCCTGACCGGGACGGCACTGGCGTACGGCTTCGAGGCCGTCACCACTGTCATGGTGTTCGGCGCGGCCCGGGGCGAGGCGGCCCGCTCGGCGATGATGTGGCTGCTGGGGAGCCTGGGCGGGGCGACCTGGGCGCAGGTGCCGCTCGCCGCGGTGACCGTGGCGGCCGGGTGGGCGTGGCTGCGATGGCGGGCCGAGTCGCTCAACGCCCTCGCCATGGGGGACGAGACCTCCGCCGCGCTCGGAGTCCAACCGGGGCGGCTGCGCCGGGAGTTGTTCCTCGTCACCGCCGCCGTGACCGGGACCGTGGTCGCGGTCAGCGGGGCGATCGGGTTCGTCGGGCTGATGGTGCCGCACGTGGTCCGGATGCTGGTCGGCGCCGACCACCGGCGGGTGCTGGCCGTCGCCCCGCTCGTGGGCGCGGTGCTGCTGGTGTGGGCGGACGTACTGTCCCGACTCCTGCTCGCGCCCGCCGAGTTGCCCGTCGGAGTGATCACCGCGGTGGTCGGGGTGCCCGCCTTCCTGCTGCTCATGCGGCGCGGCGGCTATGCGTTCGGAGGCCGCTGACCATGAGGCTCGACATCGAGGGCGTGACGGTCGAGGCCTCCGGCGCCAGGATCGTCGACGACGTCCGACTGGCCGTGGACAGCGGGGCGTTCGTCGGGCTCGTCGGCCCCAACGGCAGCGGCAAGTCGACGCTCCTGCGCTGTGTGTACCGGGCGCTGCGTGCTGCCGGGGGAGTGGTCCGGCTCGACGGGACCGACGTGCACGCCATGGATCCCCGGGCCGCCGCCCGTGTACTGGCCGCCCTGCCGCAGGAGTCGTCGGCCGAGTTCGATTTCACCGTCGCCGAGGTGGTCGCCATGGGGCGGCTGCCGCACCGGGACCGTACGGCCGCGTCCGACGAGGAGATCTGCGCGCAGGCCATGCTCCGGACCGGTGTGGAGCACCTCGCCGAGCGCGGCTTCCTCGCCCTGTCCGGCGGCGAGAAACAGCGCGTCCTCATCGCCCGCGCCCTCGCCCAGCAACCCCGGGTGCTGGTGCTCGACGAACCCACCAACCACCTCGACATCGCCCACCAGTTGGACGTGCTGTCCCTGGTGCGCGCCAGTGGCGTCACCGTGCTCGCCGCCCTGCACGACCTCAACCTGGCCGCCGCGCACTGCGACCTCCTGTACGTCATCTCCGGCGGCCGGGTCGTCGCCTCCGGCCCACCGCACGACGTGCTCCGACCCGCGCTGCTCGCCGAGGTGTTCGGGGTCCGCGCCCATCCCGTACGGCACCCCGAGACCGGCGCCGTCCAGCTCCTGTTCGACCTGCTCCCGACCACCACCTGAGGAACCCCCACATGCGCAAGCTGCTCGCCGCCGCCCTCTGCCTCGCCGCGACCGCCGCCGTCTCCGGCTGCGGCGCCACCGTCGAGTCGGCCGGGGACGGGGACGCCAAGTCCGCCAAGGCGGTCACCCTCACCAACTGCGGCAAGAAGGTCACCTACGACAAGGTCCCCGAGCGCGTGGTCACCAACGACGTCGGCATCACCGAGCTGATGTTCGCCCTCGGCCTGGAGGACCGCATGGCCGGGTTCGCCATGCCCGACGACAAGGGCGACCTGACCGGCGTGCCCTGGAAGGACGGCTACGACAAGGTGAAGTGGCTCTCCAAGGACCAGCTCACCAAGGAGAACGTCCTCGACGCGAAGGGCGACCTCGTCTTCGCCGGCTGGAACTATGGCTTCCGCGACGACAACGGCTTCACGCCCGACACCCTGAAGAAGCTCGGCATCCCCTCGTACATCCTCACCGAGTCCTGCCGCAACGGCCGTACCAAGACCTCGCGCGGCATCATGCCGCCCCTGGACGCCCTGTACACCGACCTCACCAACCTCGGGAAGCTGTTCGGCGCCGAGAAGCGCGCGGCCACGCTGATCGCCGGCTTCAAGAAGCAGATCGCCGCCGTGCACGCCGAGGCGCCCGCGCAGAAGCCCAAGGTCTTCCTCTACGACAGCGGCCAGGACCAGCCCTTCACCTCCGGCCGCTACGCCGCCCCCGAGCAGATCATCACCGAGGCCGGCGGCGTCAACGTCATGCACGACGTCGACGACTCCTGGACCACCGTCGGCTGGGAGAGCGTCGTCGAGCGGGACCCCGACGTCATCGTCATCTGCAACTACGGCGACGTGAGCGCAGAGCAGAAGAAGAAGTTCCTGCACTCCTACGCGCCCCTGCGCAACGTCTCGGCGGTCAAGCACAAGCGGATCTTCGTCCTCGACTACGTCGACCTGGTCGAGAGCCCCCGCAACCCGTCGGCCATCGCCCGCCTCGGCGCGTACCTGCGCACGGTGGCCGGGCAGGAGTGACGACCGGCAAAGCGGCCCAGGCCGCGCCCCGTAAGGGGCGCGGGGCTGTATCGATATGCGGCTCCGCCGCGTGGGCGCGACCAGCCCCCACCGGCCCGCGGCAAACGAACCGCATAACCAGCGGAGCGCTCCGGCCCACCACCGTGCCCGCCCGGTCGATGCAGATCACGTCGACCGCGACGGGCGCGCCCCGCAGCACGGCCAGCGCCTCGTCGCGGGCGGCCGCCGCCACGAGGTCGCCGAGCGGCACCCCGGCCGCCGCGCACAACTGCAGCGCGGCCAGGCCCGTGTTGGCGTCCGCCACCTCGGCGGCGAGCGACTCGTCGGCGCCGCCGCGCCGGGCCAGTTCGGCGAGGAAGCCCTTGTCGACCTGGGAGCGGCCCGAGTGCAGGTCCAGGTGACCGGCCGCCAGCTTCGACAGCTTGGCGAAGCCGCCGCAGATCGTCAGCCGGTCGACGGGGTGGCGGCGTACGTACTTCAGCACCGCGCCCGCGAAGTCGCCCATGTCGAGCAGGGCGTCCTCGGGGAGGCCGTACTCGGCGACGACGGTCTTCTCCGACGTCGACCCCGTGCACCCGGCGACATGCGTCCGCCCGGCCGCCCGCGCCACGTCCACGCCCCGCCGGATGGAGTCGATCCACGCCGAGCAGGAGTACGGCACCACGATCCCCGTCGTGCCGAGGATCGACAGGCCGCCGAGGATGCCGAGCCGCGGGTTCCAGGTGGAGCGGGCGATCTCCTCGCCGTGGTCGACGGAGACGGTGATCTCGACGTCCCCGGTGCCGCCGTGCCGCGCCGCGACCTGGGCGATGTGGTCGCGCATCATCCGGCGCGGGACCGGGTTGACCGCCGGTTCGCCGACGGACAGGGGCAGACCGGGACGGGTGATCGTGCCCACCCCGGGCCCCGCCTTGAACACCACCCCCGTCCCGGCGGGCAGCCGCCGCACCGTGGCCCGGACCATGGCCCCGTGCGTGACGTCCGGGTCGTCGCCCGCGTCCTTCACGATCCCGGCCATCGCGTACGCGTCCGTCAGCTCCTCGGCCGCCAGCGCGAACGACGGCGTCTGCCCCTTGGGCAGCGTGATCGTCACCGGGTCGGGGAACTCGCCGGTCAGCAGGGCGGTGTACGCGGCCGTCGTCGCCGCGGTCGCACAGGCTCCGGTGGTCCAGCCGGGGCGCAGGCCGGTGTGCTGGAGCTGGGCGCCGCGGCCGCCCTTGGCCTCGCCGACGCCTTGCACTTCGCTGCTCATGAACGGACCCGGGCTTCCCTGCACATACTGATTCTCGACTGAAACCTTACGTCGGCTTTGCCGCCCCATTCTTGTACCTGCAACCTCTTCGCAGAAGCCTGGGGTACGCGGCTGAAAACGGCCGTTCGCCGAGACGTAAGGCCCGCCTCCCCATGACCACCTCCCCGTGGCAGCGCATCCGCACCTCGATGACCCGCAGGGAGTGGGCGAGCCTCGGCGGGATGGCCGCGTTCATCCTGGCGCTGCACGTCATCGGCTGGTTCACGCTGGTGGTGATCGTCGCCCCGGAGCACTACAGCCTCGGCACGAAGACGTTCGGCATCGGCATCGGCGTGACCGCCTACACGCTCGGCATGCGGCACGCCTTCGACGCCGACCACATCGCCGCCATCGACAACACCACCCGGAAGCTGATGAGCGAGGGGCAGCGGCCGCTGTCGGTGGGCTTCTGGTTCTCGCTCGGCCACTCGTCGATCGTCTTCGCGCTGGCCTTCCTGCTCTCCCTCGGTGTGAAGGCGCTGGCCGGGCCGGTGGCGAACGACGACTCCACGCTGCACGGCGTCACCGGCTGGATCGGTACGACGGTCTCCGGGACGTTCCTCTACGCCATCGCGATCATCAACCTCGTGATCATGGCGGGGATCTGGAAGGTCTTCCGCCAGATGCGCACCGGCCGCTTCGACGAGGCCGCCCTCGAAGAACAGCTCGACAAGCGGGGCTTCATGAACCGTCTCCTGGGCCGCCTGATGAAGTCGATCACCAAGCCGTGGCAGATGTACCCGCTCGGCCTGCTCTTCGGCCTCGGCTTCGACACGGCGACCGAGATCGCCCTGCTCGTCCTGGCCGGCTCGGGCGCCGCCTCCGGGCTGCCCTGGTACGCGATCCTGTGCCTGCCGGTCCTGTTCGCGGCCGGCATGTCGCTGCTCGACACGATCGACGGCTCGTTCATGAACTTCGCCTACGGCTGGGCGTTCTCCAAGCCGGTCCGCAAGGTCTACTACAACCTCACGATCACCGGCCTGTCCGTCGCCGTCGCGCTCCTCATCGGCACGGTCGAACTGCTGGGCCTGATCGCCGAGCAGGCGGATCTGCACGGCCCCTTCTGGGACTGGGTCTCCGGCCTCGACCTGAACACCGTCGGCTACGCCATCGTCGGGCTGTTCTTTGCCACCTGGGCGGTGGCCCTGCTGGTGTGGAAGGTCGGCAGGATCGAGGAGAAGTGGACGGCAGGCCTGGCACAGCCCGTCCCGGCCGAGCCTCACCCGTAGTGCCCGCCGCTCACTCCTCCTCGCTCGCGATCGCGTTGACCGCGGCGGCGGCGATGGCGCTGCCCCCGCGGCGGCCGCGCACGATCAGGTGCTCCAGGCCGGACGGGTGCGCGGCGAGCGCGTCCTTGGACTCGGCGGCGCCGACGAAGCCGACCGGGACGCCGATGACGGCGGCGGGCCGGGGCGCGCCCTCCTCGATCATCTCCAGGAGCCGGAACAGGGCGGTGGGCGCGTTGCCGACGGCGACCACGGCGCCCTCCAGCCGGTCCCGCCACAGCTCCAGCGCGGCGGCGCTGCGGGTGGTGCCGAGCTTCGCGGCCAGCTCCGGGACGGACGGGTCGGAGAGCGTGCAGAGCACGTCGTTGCCGGCGGGCAGGCGCTTGCGGGTCACGCCGCTGGCCACCATCCGGACGTCGCAGAGGATCGGCGCTCCGGCGCGCAGGGCCTCGCGGGCGCGGGCCACCACACCGGGCGTGTAGGCCACGTCGCCCGCGAGGTCGACCATTCCGCAGGCGTGGATCATCCGGACCACGACCTGGCTGACGTCGGCGGGCAGGCCCGCGAGGTCCGCCTCCGCGCGGATGGTGGCGAAGGACTGGCGGTAGATGGCCGCGCCGTCCTTCTCGTAGTCGTACGTGGTCACGGTGTTGTTCTCGCTGCTCTCGGGGTTCGTACGGCTCATGAGGTGATCGCCCGCGAGCATACCTACGGTCACTTCCCG
This sequence comes from Streptomyces fulvoviolaceus, assembly GCF_000718165.1. Lineage (GTDB taxonomy): Bacteria > Actinomycetota > Actinomycetes > Streptomycetales > Streptomycetaceae > Streptomyces > Streptomyces fulvoviolaceus. The sequence goes on from NZ_JOEY01000046.1 coordinate 30,665, forward strand.
TGACCCTTGCCGTGCTCCTCCGTGAACGCCCCCAGGATCCGCTCGGCAGCCAGCGTGGCCGTCAACTCGCCGTCTCTGACCTGCTGTTCGAGGGCGGGGGCGTGGGCCCGTACCGCCGAGTCGGCGTGCAGACGGCCGAGGAGTTCGTCGCGGACCATCGACCAGGTCCAGTCGACCTGCTGGTCCCGGCGCTTGGCGGCCAGGCGCCCGGTCGAGTCCAGCAGCGTGCGGTGCTGTTCGAGGCGTTCCCAGACGGTGTCCAGGCCGGCCGACTCCCGTGCGCTGCAGCTGAGCACGGGCGGGGTCCAGGCCGCGTCCTTGCCGTGCATCAGACGCAGGGCGCCCGCCAACTCCCGTGCCGCCGCCTGCGCGTCGCGCTCGTGCGGGCCGTCCGCCTTGTTGACGGCGATGACGTCGGCCAGTTCGAGGACGCCCTTCTTGATGCCCTGCAACTGGTCGCCGGTGCGGGCGAGGGTGAGCAGCAGGAAGGAGTCGACCATGTTCGCGACCGCGGTCTCGGACTGGCCGACGCCGACCGTCTCCACGAGGACCACGTCATAGCCGGCCGCCTCCATCACCACGATCGACTCACGGGTCGCCTTGGCGACGCCGCCCAGCGTTCCTGCGGTGGGGGAGGGGCGCACGAAGGCCGCCGGGTCGACGGCCAGCCGTTCCATCCGGGTCTTGTCGCCCAGGATCGAGCCGCCCGTACGGCTCGATGACGGGTCGACGGCGAGCACCGCGACCCGGTACCCCAGCGAGGTCAGCATGGTGCCGAACGCGTCGATGAACGTCGACTTGCCGACCCCCGGCACCCCGCTGACGCCGATCCGCCGCGCCCGCCCGCTGTGCGGGAGCAGCTCGGTCAGCAACTCCTGTGCCAGCACCCGGTGTTGAGGACGCGTGGACTCGACGAGGGTGATGGCGCGGGCGACAAGCGCCCGCTTCCCGTCGAGTACGCCCTTCACATAGGCGTCGACATCGATCACAGGTCGTGCCCGAGGCCGGCCGACAACCGCTCCACCAGGTCGTACGCCGCGTCCGGAATCACCGTCCCGGGCGGGAAGACGGCCGCCGCGCCCATCTCCAGCAGGGTCGGCACGTCCTGCGGCGGGATCACCCCGCCGACCACGATCATGATGTCCTCGCGCCCCTCCTCGGCGAGCGCCTCGCGCAGCGCCGGTACGAGGGTGAGGTGCCCGGCCGCCAGCGACGACACCCCGACGATGTGCACGTCCGCCTCGACGGCCTGACGGGCCACCTCGCCCGGGGTCTGGAACAGTGGGCCGACGTCCACGTCGAAGCCGAGGTCGGCGAAGGCGGTGGCGATCACCTTCTGGCCGCGGTCGTGGCCGTCCTGGCCCATCTTGGCGACCAGGATGCGCGGACGGCGCCCCTCGGCCTCCGCGAAGGCGCTCACCAGGGTGCGGGTGCGGTCCACGGACGGGGACTCGCCTGCTTCGTTGCGGTACACGCCGGAGATCGTACGGATCTGGCTCGCGTGGCGGCCGTACACCTTCTCCAGGGCGTCGGAGATCTCCCCGACGGTGGCCTTGGCGCGGGCCGCGTTCACCGCCAGTTCCAGCAGGTTGCCCTCGCTGCCGGCGGCCCGGGTGAGCGCGTCCAGCGAGTCCTGGCAGGCCCGCTCGTCCCGCTCCGCGCGCAGCCGGCGCAGCTTCTCGATCTGCTGGGTGCGCACGGAGGAGTTGTCGACCTTGAGGACGTCGATCTCCTCGTCGGTCTCGACGCGGTACTTGTTGACACCGATGACCGGCTGCCGCCCCGAGTCGATCCGGGCCTGGGTACGGGCCGCGGCCTCCTCGATGCGCAGCTTCGGGATGCCCGCGTCGATGGCCTTGGCCATGCCGCCCGCGGCCTCCACCTCCTGGATGTGCTGCCAGGCCCGGCGGGCGAGGTCGTAGGTCAGCTTCTCCACGTAGGCGCTGCCGCCCCACGGGTCGATGGACCGGGTCGTGCCGGACTCCTGCTGGATCAGCAGCTGGGTGTTGCGGGCGATGCGCGCGGAGAAGTCGGTGGGCAGCGCGAGGGCCTCGTCGAGGGCGTTGGTGTGCAGCGACTGAGTGTGGCCCTGGGTGGCCGCCATCGCCTCGACGCAGGTGCGCGTGACGTTGTTGAAGACATCCTGCGCGGTCAGCGACCAGCCCGAGGTCTGCGAATGGGTGCGCAGGGAAAGCGACTTGGGGTTCTGCGGGTCGAACTGCCTCACCAGCTTCGCCCACAGCAGGCGCGCCGCCCGCAGCTTGGCGATCTCCATGAAGAAGTTCATGCCGATCGCCCAGAAGAAGGAGAGCCGGGGCGCGAACGCGTCGACGTCCAGGCCGACTTCACGGCCCGCCCGGATGTACTCCACGCCGTCCGCGAGCGTGTACGCCAGCTCCAGGTCGGCCGTCGCACCCGCTTCCTGGATGTGATAGCCGGAGATCGAGATGGAGTTGTAGCGGGGCATCCGCTGCGAGGTGAAGGCGAAGATGTCGGAGATGATCCGCATCGACGGCTTCGGCGGATAGATGTAGGTGTTGCGGACCATGAACTCCTTGAGGATGTCGTTCTGGATGGTCCCGGCCAACTTCTCGGGCGGTACGCCCTGTTCCTCCGCGGCGACGATGTAGAGCGCGAGCACCGGCAGCACGGCGCCGTTCATCGTCATCGACACGCTCATCTTGTCCAGCGGGATGCCGTCGAACAACTGCCGCATGTCGTAGATGGAGTCGATGGCCACGCCCGCCATGCCGACGTCACCGGTCACCCGCGGGTGGTCGCTGTCGTAGCCGCGGTGCGTGGGCAGGTCGAAGGCGACCGACAGGCCCTTCTGACCGGCCGCGAGGTTGCGCCGGTAGAAGGCGTTGGACTCCTCGGCGGTGGAGAAGCCCGCGTACTGGCGGATCGTCCAGGGCTGGTTGACGTACATCGTCGCGTACGGCCCGCGCAGGTACGGGGCGGCGCCCGGGTACGTCTCCAGGAAGTCCAGGCCCTCCAGGTCCTGCCCGGTGTAGAGCGGCTTGACCGGGATGCCCTCCGGGGTCTCCCACAGCAGGTCGTCCCCGCCCGCGGCCCGCTTCACGGCCGTACGCCACTCGTCGGCGCCACCGGCGACGGCCGGACTCCCCAGCTCGATCCCGGAGAAGTCGGGGATTCCCATCAGGACACTCCCATGCGGTCAAGGGTGGCGGACAGGACGGCGACGGCGTCACAGCCCGCGAAGACATACGCGTCGACACCGGGGTGATCCCCGGGACGGCCCGCGAGGAACACATGCGCGGCGCCTGCCGACCTCAGCTCGGCGGCCACGGTCGCCGCCTGCTCCTCGTACACGGCGTCACTGGAGCACAGACAGGCCTCCGTGGCCCCGCTGTCCTCGAAGGCGCCCTCCGTGACGGGCTCGATGCCGCCCGCCTGGAAGAGGTTGGCGGCGAAGGTCGACCGGGCGGTGTGCGCGGCGGCCGGGCCGATCGTGGCCAGGAAGACGCGCGGCCGGGAGCCGGTCGCCGCGAGGTGGGCGTCCGAGCGGGCCCGCAGCGCCTCGTACGCCTCGTCACGCCGCACGCGCGGCAGCCCGCCGGAGGGCTGCTCGGGCGCGCTCGCGCGGACGACCGGCTTCTCGGCGAGATGCGGGAACTCGCTGATGCCGGTGATGGGTTCGCGCCGCTTGGCGAGCTTCGCGCTGCGAGCCTGCCAGGTGGTCGCGAGATCCTCCCGCAGCTGCCCCGAGCGCAGGACGGCTGCCTGGCCGCCCGCACCCTCGATGCGCTGGAAGAACTCCCAGCCCGCGTGGGCGAGTTCATCGGTGAGCCGCTCCACGTACCAGGAGCCGCCCGCCGGGTCGATCACCCGGGACAGGTGCGACTCCTCGATCAGGATCGTCGACGTGTTGCGGGCGATGCGCCGAGCGAACGCGTCCGGCAGTCCGAGCGCGTGGTCGAAGGGCAGCACGGTCACGGCGTCCGCCCCGCCCGCCCCGGCGGCCAGCGTGGCGATGGTCGTGCGCAGCATGTTCACCCACGGGTCGCGGCGCGTCATCATCACCGGCGAGGTCACCACGTGCTGGAGCTGCGCCCCCGCGCCCGGCGCCCCGCAGGCCTCGGCCACCCGGGCCCACAGCCTGCGCGCGGCCCGCAGCTTGGCGATCGTCAGGAACTGGTCGGCCGTCGCCGCGTAGCGGAACTCCAGCTGCCCACAGGCCTGTTCGACGCTCAGCCCGGCCTCGGTAAGCTCGCGCAGATACGCGACCCCGGTCGCCAGCGAGCTGCCCAGTTCCTGGGCGGCCGAGCCACCGGCCTCGTGGTACGGCAGCGCGTCCACGGTCAGCGCCCGCAGCCCCGGGTACTCCTCGGCGCACAGCCGCGCGAGTCCGGCGACCGGCGCGCTGTCGTACGTCTGCCCGGTGCGGGCCTCGTGACCGAGCGGATCGGCGCCGAGGTTGCCGCGCGCCGCGTCCTTGGCGACTCCCCGCTCCTCGTACAGCCGGAGCAACTCACGTGCGGCGGGCTCGACTTCGGGCCCCGCGTCGAGGACGACGGGCGCCAGGTCGAGATAGACGCCGTCGAGGACCCGGCCGAGCGACGACACCGGGATGGCACCCTCGCCGACGGCCAGCCACAGGGAGGTGACGCCGTTCTCCAGGTCCGCGAGTACGCCGTCGGCCGTCGTGTGCCGCTGTCGTACGTCCCAGCCGCCGACGGTGTTCCCCTCGGCGCGGCTGCCGCGTACGAAGGGCGCGAACCCCGGGAAGCCCGGTTCGGGCGCGGTGTCGCGCGGGGAGTACAGAGGCCGGGTGCGCAACCCGTCCTCCAGCGCGGTGGACAGGGCTTCCTCGGCCTGAGCACCCTCGACGTTTTTGCCCGACTTGCGCAGCACACCCGCAACGAGGCGCTGCCACTGCTCATGGGACACGTCAGGAAACTCGCCGGCCAGCTCAAGCCCGTCGTCAGGCAGGACCGTCATGCTCGGATGCTAGGCCAGAGGCGCAAAGGAGCAGCAGGGGGCATGGCTGTGACCTTGCCCTCTCCGTGATTGTGACCTGGGCCTCGCACCGGTCGGCCGGGAAGAAAACACCGCGGGGAAGCCCGGCGACGGGGCCGCTTCGACGACCCCCGGAGCCGGATCAGCCCGCGCTGGGCGAAGAGGAGTTCCGCGAGCCGGTGCGGGCGATGCACGGGCTCGACTGGTAGGGCACCGCCCACACCCCCGGGGTCCGGCAGCCGAGCCGGGGTGGAGTGCTACGGGGCGTCGGGCGCCACCGCCGCCGACACCTCGGCCAGCAGGCGCTCGACCTCCGCGCCCCACCGCGAGCTGATCACCAGGTCACGCGCGCCGGGTCCACCCACAGCAGATGGCCTCCGCCGTTGCCGCGGGCGCAGCGACCGGTCCCGGGGGCCTCGGGCCACACCGTTCGGTCGTCGTTGAGCCACCAGGACAGGCCGTAGTTCGGCTTGACCCGACAGGGGGTCCACAGCTCCTCGATCCAGCGGCGCGAGACGACACGCCGCTCGCCCCAGGCCCCGCCACGCAGACAGAGCCGGCCGATCCGCGCCAGGTCGAGGGCCTGTCCGGCGGATCAGGCCGGCTGCAAGAAACGGTGCTTTTCAGGCAACCCGAGCGGGGTCTGGTGCGTGCAGCTGCAAGGCGGAGGAGGGCGGCGACGCGATGGGGGTCCCCCCGCGCGAGGTTGTTCGAGCGTGGGGGAGTCGGCAACCGACGACAACGCGGCTGGGGGTCCCCCCACGCCTTTGAGGCAGTGGGGGAGTGCGTGCCAGACCCCGCGACGCCGGCATGGTCCGCCGGACAGGCCCCTAGGGCGCTGATCCACAGACGCCGCCCCAGTGCGCGCCACCGGACACCACCGGGACGCGCGCGCCGTCGATCTCGGTCACCGAGTTCTCGTAGCCGTGCCAGGACCAGCCGTCGGAGGCGCCGATCGGCGCCATGACGCGCTCACGCAGCACCTGTGGCAGGGCACGGCCCGCCAGGACCGTGAGCGCGAGCGCGGTGAGGTTCACCCGGACGTCGTTGTAGGCCCAGCCCTCGCCGGGCGGGCCACCCGCGGACTCGGTGCCCTCCCGGGTGCTCTGCGCGTCCACCCGGGTCGGCTTGCCCCACAGCTCGCCCTCCCACTGGCTGGTCTGGTCGAGGAGATGGCGCCACGTGATGGCGCGGCCGTGGGCGCCCGCGAACTGCGGAAGGTCCACCGACTCGGAAACCGGCTCGTCCAGGCGCAGCCGCCCGTCGTCGAACAGGACGCCCGCCACCACGGACAGGACACTCTTCGTGGCGCTGTACGCCATCTCCGCACGCGTCGGGTCGCCCCACGAGGCGATGACCGTGCCGCGCCGCACCACGACACCGCCGGCGCCCTGTCCGTCGAGGAGCGGACCCACCACCTCGCGGTGAGAGGCGTCCGACACCTGGGCGTCGAGGTACGACGCCATGTCGTCGATGCCCGGCACCGGCCGCCCGGCCTGCGCGCGGACGGCCCGCGCCAGCGCCGCCCGGCGCACGCCCTCCCAGGGGTCGAGGGTTCCGGGCTCGTCCTCCAGAACCTCCCCCTCGTGGCCCGACGTCACGGTGTCCACCTCATACCTCCGCCAGATATCGGTCGTTCGGCGGTGCGCTACCGGCTCCTGAAGCCAGGGAGCGAGCTCATTGAGCCGGTCCCTGCCCACGCAGCCCATGCTGGGGTTCGGCGACGACCGGACTGAGCGATCGGCGCGATGGGCATCGGTACCGCTGCGCGACGGTCGGCCGAACGCGCCGAGAACACCGCCCTGGACCGCAGCCAGGCCCCGGAGCCGGTCCCTGCCGCATCCGCGGCGAAGGGGCCTGACCTCGCCCGTCCGTGCTGGGCGACCGAGAACGGCGAAGTCGCCCAGTGCATCCGGCAGCAAGGGCCGGGGCGTTGACTCACACAGGCAGAGTAGTGCCCGGAGACCAGCTCCGACCTCGGTGAATGGAGCGTATTCCGCGCACAAAGATGCGTCAGTACGTCGTTGACCGGCGATCCGCGGCAGGGCCAGGGTGAGGGAGCCACATCGGATCCCGACCGCCCGTTTCCGGTCACCGGACTGCGTGCAGGAGGCCGTGATGCTCCAGACAGACACCCGTGAACACGACACCGAGTTCGGAGAAGGCCACGAGGCCGCAGCCACGGCCGCAACGACCGACGCACCGGCGGTCCGCCGCGAACTCCTCTTCCAGCGCTGCCTGTGGTGCGGCACTCCGGCCTACCGCCGCTCGTACTGCCGTTCCTGCGGGTCCATGACCTTCAAACGGGAGCGCAGCGAGGGGTCCGGTGTCGTCGTGCGCCGGAACGGCCAGACCCCGCACAACACGTGGTTCGTCGCGATGGACGAGGGCTTCACCCTGCTCTGTCAGGTCAGCGGGACGGCGCCGGTCGCCGTCGCGGTGGGGCTACGGGTGAGTGTCGTACGGTCCGTCGCCCCCCTCGGCCAGGGACTGCCCGTCGTCGAACTCACCCACCCTGCGCCGTCGTTGGAGCGCTGGCGGTAATGGGAAACGGCCGAGACGCAGCCACCTCGCACACGCGGGGCGATCGGAGAGGAGGGTGCGTGGGCACCCAGCACAGCGCATCGGACGGATGGGCCGGCGTTCACGACGGAGCGGGGCGCGGCGCGCTGGAAGGTCTGCGCATCGCCGACTTCTCCCGGGTTCTCGCGGGGCCCTACGCCACCATGCTCCTCGCCGACCTCGGTGCCGACGTGGTGAAGGTGGAGCGGCCGGGCATCGGGGACGACACCCGGGCCTGGCACCCTCCGGCGGACCACGACGGCACGTCGACCTATTTCCTGAGCGTCAACCGGAACAAGAGGTCCGTCGTCCTGGACCTCACGACCGACGCCGGCCTCGAACAGGCCCGCGCCCTGGCAGCCGAGTCCGACGTGCTGGTGGAGAACTTCCGTCCCGGCACGATGGAACGACTGGGGCTCGGCCAACGCGAACTCCGCGCCCGGCACCCGGAGTTGATCTACTGCTCGATCAGCGGCTTCGGCAGCGGTGCGGGCGCGGCGATCCCCGGATACGACCTGCTCGTGCAGGCGGTCGGCGGCCTGATGAGCGTGACCGGGGAGGCGGCCGGGGAGCCGGTGAAGGCGGGCGTGGCCCTCGTCGACGTGATCACCGGCCTGCACGCCTCGCTGGGCATCCTCGCCGCCCTCCGGCACCGGGACGCCACCGGTGAGGGGCAGCACGTGGAGGTGAACCTTCTCAGTTCGCTGTTGTCGGCCATGGTGAACCAGGCGTCGGCGTTCGCCGTCGCCGGTGTGGTCCCGGGCCGAATGGGCAACGCGCACCCGAGCATCGCCCCGTACGAGACCTTCCCCACCGCCGATCGTCCGATCGCCGTCGCGGTGGGCAACGACCGGCAGTTCGCCGCGCTCGCCGAGGTTGTCGGGGATCCCGCTCTCGCTGCAGACGACCGCTTCCGCACCAATGCCGACCGGGTCGCCCACCGCGCCGAACTGAGGGATGTCCTGGCTGAACGGCTGGGCATCGCCGGCGCCGACCACTGGTCGGCCGTCCTGCTGGCCGAAGGCGTGCCCGCCGGTCCGGTCAACACCCTTGGCGAGGCATTCGACTTCGCCCGGAAACTGGGCCTCCCCGGCATCGTCGACGTCTCCGACGGAGCGGAGGACAGGCCCTCCCGCCAGGTCGCGAGCCCCATCGCGCTGAGCGGTACACCGGCGCAGTACCGCTTGCCGCCGCCGGGCCTGGGCCAGCACACCGCGGAGATTCTCCAGCGCTTTTCCGACCACGCCTGAGCGCCGGGAGGAGCGGTCGACGCGACCGTTCCCGACGCAGGTGCGCCATGACCGAACCGATCACCACAACCCCCAGGAGCTCACGATGAGCGGCGCCAAGCCGATGAAGGACCCCCTCGACCTGCTCGACCTCGCCTCCACCCTCACCGACGAGGAACGGGAGATCCAGGCCACCGTCGCCAAGTTCCTTGCCGACCGGGTGCGCCCGCACATCGGCGAGTGGTTCGAGAACGCCCACTTCGCCCGCGAACTCGCCCCTGAACTCGGCAAGTTGGGCGTCCTCGGCATGCACCTCGACGGCTACGGCTGCGCCGGGACGAACGCGGTCAGCTACGGCCTCGCCTGTCTGGAGCTGGAGGCGGCGGACTCCGGCTTCCGCAGCTTCGTCTCGGTACAGGGCTCGCTGTCGATGTTCTCCATCTGGAAGTGGGGCTCGGAGGAGCAGAAGCAGGAGTGGCTGCCCCGGCTCGCCGCCGGTGAGGCGATCGGCTGCTTCGGCCTGACCGAACCCGACTTCGGCAGCAACCCCTCCGGGATGCGCACCAGGGCCGTCCGCGACGGCGCCGACTGGATCCTCAACGGCTCCAAGATGTGGATCACCAACGGCGGCATCGCCGACGTGGCCACCGTCTGGGCACAGACCGAGGACGGCATCCGCGGCTTCCTCGTGCCCCGCGGCACGCCCGGCTTCACCACCCAGGACATCAAGCAGAAGATGTCGCTGCGCGCGTCCATCACCTCGGAGCTGTACTTCGACAACGTACGGCTGCCCGACTCGGCGCGCCTGCCCCTCGCAGAAGGCCTGCGCGGACCGCTGTCCTGCCTGAACGAGGCCCGCTTCGGCATCCTGTTCGGCGCCGTCGGCGCGGCCCGCGACTCGATCCAGGCAGCCATCGAGTACGCCGACTCCCGGGTGCAGTTCGACAAGCCGATCAGCGCCTTCCAGCTCACCCAGAAGAAGCTCGCCGACATGAGCGTGTCCGTGGGCAATGCCGCACTGCTCGCCGTCCACCTGGGCCGGCTCAAGGACCAGCACCGCATCCGGCCCGAGCAGATCAGCGTCGGCAAGCTCAACAACGTACGGGAAGCGATCGCCATCGCGCGGGAGTGCCGCACCATCCTGGGGGCCAACGGCATCTCCCTGGAGTACTCCCCGCTGCGCCACGCCAACAACCTGGAGTCCGTCCTCACCTACGAAGGCACCAGCGAGATGCACACGCTGGTCGTCGGCCAGGCGATCACCGGCCAGGCCGCGTTCCGCTGATCACCGAGGACCGAGGGAACACACCCGTGAACATCGTCGTACTCGTCAAGCAGGTCCCGGACTCCGGTGCCGAACGCACCCTTTCCCGGACGGACCACACCCTCGACCGTGCGGGTGCCGAACTCGTCCTGGACGAGATCAACGAGCGCGCCGCCGAAGAGGCGTTGCGGTTGAAGGAGACGGCGGACGCCCACATCACCGTCGTCTCCATGGGACCCGACTCCGCGCTCGACGCCATCCGCAAGGTCCTGGCGATGGGAGCCGACCGGGGGATCCACATCTGCGACGACAGGCTGCACGGCGCCGACCTGCTGACCACCGCGAAGGTCCTGGCAGCCGCCGTACGGACCGTGGCGGACGTCGACCTGGTGCTCGCCGGCGACGCGGCCACCGACGGTGGGGCGAGCGCGGTGCCCGCCGTCGTGGCGGATCTGCTCGCCCTGCCGCAGGTGACCCACGTGCGGCAGCTGGACGTGGACGCGGGACGGGTGCGCGCCTTGCGCGAGACCGAGAACGGCCAGACGACGCTGGACGCGCCGCTGCCCGCGCTGGTCAGCGTCACCGAGAAGATCAACGAGCCGCGCTACCCCTCGTTCAAGGGGATCATGGCCGCCAAGAAGAAGCCGGTGGACACGGTCGGCCTCGACGATCTGCTGCCCGACGCGGACGGGTTCCTGGTGTCCCGTACCCGCGTCGTGGAGGCCGTCCCGCGTCCCCCGCGAGCCGCCGGAACCCGGATCGCGGACGACGGCTCGGCCGGCCGGCAGCTCGCCGCGTATCTGATCGCCCAGAAGCTCGTCTGAACCACCCGCCCAAGAAACAGGCCCCCATGCCCGAAGTCCTCGTACTCGTCGACCACGACGGGGAGCACGTCAACAAATCCACCTACGAACTCCTGGCCGTCGCACGGCGGTTGGGGGACCCGGGCGCCGTCGTCGTGGGCACCCCCGGCACGGCGACGCGCCTCATGGAATCCCTCGCCCGATACGGCGCCACGAGCGTCCACGCGGCGGAATCCAAGGACGCGGCCGAGTTTCTCGTCACGCCCGCCGTGGACGCCCTGGAGCTCGCGGTCCGTGACACCTCTCCCGCCGCCGTTCTGGTCTCCGCGACGACGGACGGCAGGGAGGTGGCCGCACGTCTCGCCGCCCGACTGGGCGCCGGGCTGCTGATCGACGCGGTCGACCTGGACTCCTCCGGTGTGGTCACCCAGATCGTCTTCGGGGGGTCGTACACCGTGCGCTCCCAGGTCACCCATGGCATACCGGTGATCACCGTGCGCCCGGGGGCTTTCGAGCCGGAGGAACACCCCGGGGAGGCCGTGGAGCGGACCATCACCCTGCCGGTGGTCGACCCCGCGACGTCCGCCCGCGTCACCGACCGACGCACCGCCCCCGCGGGCGACCGGCCCGGGCTCACCGAGGCGACCGTCGTCGTCTCCGGAGGCCGCGGTGTCGGAGGGGCGGACGGTTTCGAGCTCGTGGAGCAACTGGCCGACGCCCTGGGAGGCGCGGTGGGCGCCTCGCGCGCCGCGGTCGACGCCGGTTACTACCCGCACCGGTTCCAGGTCGGGCAGACCGGCAAGACCGTCTCACCCCAGCTGTACATCGCTCTGGGTATCTCCGGGGCCATCCAGCACCTCGCCGGGATGCAGACCTCCAAGACGATCGTCGCGGTCAACAAGGACCCGGAGGCGCCGATCCTCGACCTCGCCGACTACGGCGTGGTGGGCGACCTGTTCGCGGTGGCTCCCCAGCTCACGCGGGAAGTGGCCGCCCGCCGCGCGGTCGGCTGAGGTGCTGCGCAGCCGCAGAAGATGTCGTGAACCCCGGATCACGTCTGCTCGTTGATCGAGCAGACGGTGGCGGGACTCCGCAGGGGCGGCCGGCGATCGGCCGCCCCTGCCGGGCTTTTCACACCTGCCGCGAGCGCCACCAGCAGCAGCTTTGACTCACGGCTCGCCGCACCAGGTCGGACGGCTCGGAGGTTCTCGCTGTCTCGCCGTCCCCGGCGGGCGGCGGTTACCGCCCCTCAATTCACCTGTTGGTCCGGCCAGATGGTCCGTTGTCCGTTGTCCGCGAGCCGCCCAGGTCGGCGAGGGTCTCCTTGGCGTACTGGAGGAACGCGCGGGCCCGGTGTGTGGGAGTGACGTTCGAGGCGTAGGCGATCACGAGCTCGACGTCGTCCAGCGGGTCGCTGAGTGGCACGGATGCCAGGGGGAGTCCTTCGACGCTGGTGTTGGTCGGCCAGGACTGGATCAGCGTGGCGAAGCCGAGGCCGCGGGCGACCATGCTGCGGACCGCCTCGATGCTCGAGGTCCGGTACCGGATGTTCGGCCGTGCTCCGGCGAGGGAGAACCAGTGGTCGGCGTTCTGCTGGGCAGGCGGCTCGGCGTAGATGATCAGTGGTTCGTCCGCCAGTTCGGCGAGTGAGACGGACTCGCGCCCCGCCAGCCGGTGACCGGCGGACACGATGACGTACGGACGGCTTGCGCGGAGCGTCGTACAGGACAGGCCGGCTTCGGCGCCGAGCGCGTACAACAGCGCCAGGTCGCACGAGCCTTGGACCAGGGCCTGCCGCATCTCGTCCTGCTGACCCTCGATCAGCTCCAGGTCGACCGCCGGGTGAAGCCGGGTGAACCCGTCCACCAAGCGTGGGATCAGGAAAGGTGTCAGGGCCTTGTAGCAGCCGATCGTCAGGCGGCCGGCCAGCCGGCCTTCCTCGGCCTGGGCGCTGGCCGTGATCTCGTCGGCCTGAGTCAACATCGTCTGGGCGCGTCCGAGGATCCGGCTGCCGGCTTCGGTGAGAGTGACACCCTTCGCCCGGCGTCGTACCAGCAGCTGGACGCCGAGACGGCGTTCGAGGTCGGCGATCGCCGTGGAGATGCTGGCCTGGGAAGCATGGCATCGCACCGCTGCCGCGCTCATCGAGCCGGTGTCCGCCACCGTGACGAAGTATTCCAATTGACGGAGGGAAAAGTTGGCCGTCATTTCTCTCCTGCTGTCATGGGAACTCTCAATAAGCCTTATAGGAAATTTCTGGTTTTCCTGGCCGTAACGCGGATGTCATCCTAAGCCGAAGTCACCTGTTGAAAAAGGCTCGGTATACGAGCAGGCCCCCGCACGTCCAGTTAGGAGACCTTTCATGACCACGCTTCTTGACCCCACTCGACCCCAGGACCGAGGAACCGGCGACAGCGTTCTCGACCGCGTCCGCGCCCTCCTTCCCGAGATAGCGGCACGCTCTGCCGAGGGCGAGGACGCCCGGGCGGTTCCGGCGGAGGTCGTCGCCGCGCTGCGCGAGGCCGGAGTGTTCCGGATGGCCCTGCCCCAGGTGTGGGGCGGCGAGCAGCTCGGGTTGCCGGAGGGGGCCCGGGTGGTGCGGGAGATCGCCCGAGCCGACGGATCGACCGGCTGGACCGTCCAGGCCGCTTCGATGGCGTGGTTCTTCGTACGGTCGCTGCCGCGGGAGACGCTGGAGACAGAGGTGTTCGGAGGCGGCGCGAACCTGATGCTCCGAGGAGCGGTGGCTCCGAAGGGGCTGGCGAGGCCGGTGAAGGGAGGCTACCGGATCAGTGGCCGTTGGCCGCTGGCGAGCGGCCCGTTCACCCCGGACTGGATGCTCGGAGGTTTCCTGGTCGAAGGGGCGCCTCCCCTGCCGGACGGCCGCCCGGACATGCGCGTCGCGCTGTTCCGGCCCGAGCAGGTCACGTTCCTCGACACCTGGGACGCGGTCGGCCTGCGTGCCACGCAGAGCACCGACTTCACGATGGACGACGTCTTCGTGCCCGAGCACCACACGGGGCCGATGTTCGGCGACAACAACATCCCCGCTCCCCTTTACGACTTGCCCTATTCACCCACAGGGGCCTCGCACGACGCGGTCATCCTCGGCGCCCTGGACGGTGCACTCGACGATCTCGCCGAACTCGCCGCGACCAAGCGGCCGGCGTTCAACCCCAAGGCACTGCTCGGTGAGGACCCGGTGTTCCAGGAGACGTTCGCCGAGCTGAAGTTGCGGGCGGCGGCTTTGGCTGCCCTGTCGGAGCAGACCGGACGCATCGTCATGGACCGTGCCCTCGGGGGAGATGTGCCCAGCCCGGCCGAGTGGTTCAGTTACAAGGGCGCCACCCAGCACATCCACCACGAGGGCATCCGGATCCTCAACGAGATCATGACCCTCTCGGGCAGTGCGGGCCTCTACAGCACCAGTCCGCTGCAGCGCCGCTGGCGCGATGTCCGCTGCGTCTCCCAGCACGTGGTCGGCAACACCGGCGCGATGCGGCAGCTGGGCGCGGTCCTGTCGGGCCAGAACTGACGCCTGGTGACGCGAGGAACCGCTGAGCACTCACCCATGGGAAACGCGGGTGATCGCGTGGTCGTGAACCGCCGGACCGGGTCCCCAGCCCGTACGGCTTCACGTACGAGCCCCTCCCCGCCAAGAACTCTCAGCATCTCGGAGCATGCAATGCATCCGCCACCCACCCCCGTTCTGCGAACCCGCGCGATCCGCGCCGCGGCACAGCCGCACCCCATACGCCGACACCGGAAGGGTGACCCCCGATGAGCCCTCTCAACGCGACACCGACCAACCCCGCCCTGCTGCGCCAGGCTTTCGGCTGCTTCCCGTCCGGGGTGACAGCAGTGTGCGCACTCGACTCAGGCACCCCGGTGGGCATGGCCGCGAGCACATTCACCCCGGTCTCCCTCTCACCCGCCCTGATATCGGTCTGCGTGCAGGACACCTCCACGACATGGCCGAAACTGCGCGGGCGGAGCCATGTGGGCGTGAGCGTGCTCGCCGAAGGACAGGACACGATCTGCCGGTCGCTGGCCAGCAAGGAGGGGGACCGGTTCGCGGGAGTCGACTGGGATGCCGACGACGACGGCGGCGTGTACATCCACGGCGCCAGTCTCTGGCTGAACTGCTCGCTGCACGCCGAACTCCCCGGCGGCGACCACACGATCGTCCTGCTGGAAATCCAGGGTCTGAAGGCCGAACCTGACCGACAGCCCCTGGTGTTCCACAACAGCAGGTTCCGGCGCCTGGCCGTCTTGTAAGCAGGTGCCGCTGCGCGAGTCACGCCTACGTGGGGGGTGGGACTTCGGGGGGTACACGGACCGGCTCTTCCTGGTGATGGAGCTCGGCGAGGGCGACAGCCTCGCTCGCCCGCCTCCTCGCCGCCACAGGGGCGTTGCCCGCCGAGCAGGTCGCTCGCCTCGCCGCTCAGGCCGCGGCCGGGTTCGCCGCGGTTCAACAACAGGGCATCGTGCACCGGGACATCAAGCCCGCGAACCTGCGCGCAGACCGTCGGCACCGGTCTCTGCCTCGCCCCCGAGCGGGCGGTGGGCCTGACTGCCGGGCCGGCCTCCGATGTGTACTGCCTGGGCTGCGTGCTCCACCAACTCCTGACCGGTCGACCGCCGCTCCATGCCGACACCGCGCTCGCCGTCCGCCACCAGCACCCGGATACTCCGCCCGTGCCACCGCACGAGCTTGGCGTCCACCTGCCGCCTGCGTTCGACAACCACCTCCCGAACGACGGGCTCTGATCCGGCATCGCCTTCGTCACCTACAGCACGCGCGTCGGCAACCGGCCTCGGCCACCGGGTGACACTCCGGGTGCACGGGGCGCTGGAGAGGCACCCGGTTACGAGGGCCGGGGCGTCTGCGCCGATACCGATCAGGGAGGCTGACACGCGAACGCGACCCCTGTCCGTGATCAGAGGCTTCGACAACCCCGATCATCAGGAGTCGTGTTCACCGCTGTCGGCAGGCGCCGTTCGGTCCCATCGGGGTGAACCGCTCAGCACGTCGTCCGAGAGCGCATCCGCGCCGGCAGCGTAGGCCGCGGTGAACCGTTCGGCGGCCTCCCAGAGTTCGTGCTCGCGCCGCGGGTCGTAGGACTCCTCGGACGACCGGGCCACGCGGCTGCGGTCGACGTACGACCCGGTCGGCGCCGGGGTCGTGCCGAGGACGATGTCGGCGAGGTAGCGGCCCGCGGCGCGCCGTCCGATGGCGAACGGGGTGAGGGTCATCACCGGCAAGATGCGACGCATCGCGAACCGGGTGACGGGTCCCGCGTTGCGGGCGAGGCCGGTGCCGGGGACGAAGCCCGGGTTGTAGGCGACGGCGTCGATCCCGGCCGGCAGCCGGCGCGCGTACTCGTGCACGAGGTGGATCGCGGCCAGCTTGCTCGTCGAGTACGCGGTGCGCCCCGCGGCCGCGGTGTGCGGCCTGGGGAAGGCACCCGTGCGGGCGAGGAGGTCCGGGGACTTCCAGGCCGGGCCGGGCACCATGCCCAGGTTGTGCCTGAGGTCGCCGAAGTGGGTGTCGCTGGCGGTGATCACGATCCGGGCGGGGACGGCGAAGCGGTCCTGGAGCAGGCGGACGAAGAGGTGGTTGGCGAGCACGTTGACGGCGAAGGTGGCCTCGAATCCGTCGAGTGACTCGGTGAGCGCGTCGGTGTACTGCGTGCCCGCGTTGCCCACGAAGCCGCGTAGCGGCGGGAGTTCACCCCGGTCGAGCCGGTCACGTATCCCAGTGGCGGCCGAGCGCACGCTCTCCAGCGAGCCGACGTCCGCCGGGACGTGCGAGACCGTGTGCCCTGAGAGCTCCGCGGCCAACCGCGCGCCGGATGATCCGCGGGCGACGAGGAGGAGGTGCGTGTCCGGCGACCGGCGCAGGATGTGCTCCGCGGCGACGCGGCCGATCCCGCGACTCGCGCCCGTCATCACGAGGGTGTGCTGCATGGGAGGCTCCTCCACGGGTCGGGTTCGCTGGTACCTCTCCACGTTCACCGTTCGCGCCGGTGCCAACCAGTGCCGTCCCCGTCACTAGGACTGGCAGTACCCAGGCTGATGCGGTGCCGCGCGGCGAGAATGAACCCATGGCCTCCTCACGCTCCGGCTTCGCCGCACTCCTGCGCGCCTGGCGCGACCGTCTCTCCCCGGCCGACGCCGGTTTCACCGTGACGGAGGGCCGCCGTGCCCCGGGACTGCGCCGCGAGGAGCTCGCACAGCTGGCCGCTCTCTCCGTCGACTACGTCCTGCGCCTGGAACAGGGACGCGCGAGGAACCCCTCGGCCCAGGTGGTCGGCGCCCTCGCCCGGGCCCTGCAGCTCTCCCGCGCCGAACGCGACCAGCTGTACCGAGGCGCCGGGCTCCTGCCGCCGCAGGACGGAACGGTCGGCACCCATGTGCCTCCGGGGATCCAACGGCTCGCCGCGCGCCTGGGCGACGTCCCGATCGGCGTGTTCACCGCCGACTGGACCCTGGTGTGGTGGAACTCCATGTGGACCGCCGTGTTCGGTGACGCCGCCCTCGTCCCGCCCGCCGAACGCAACCTCGCCCGCGCGCTCTTCGGCAACGGCCTCGCACACGCCGCGATGCTTCCCGTCGAATCCGAGCGCGGACCGGACGTCTTCGCGGCGTCGATCGTCGCCGACCTCAAGGAAGCGGTGTCCCGCTATCCGGGGGACGCCCAGCTCGATCGTCTCGTGCGGGAGCTGCGAGAGACATCCGACGCCTTCGCTCATCACTGGGCCGTGGAGACGTCCGCCGCCCAGCACACGACCGACCGCAAGACGATCCGGCATCCGGAGATCGGCGACATCCTGCTCGACTGCGACGTCCTCATCGTCCCCGGCGCCGACCTGCGCATGGTCACCTACACGGCAGCGACCGGAAGCGGCGACGCCGGGAAACTGGACCTTCTTCGCGTCACAGGTGGCCGTACCGTCGGCCCTCAGGCGGCCCGGTAGCTGAAGAACCCCTGTCCCGACTTGCGGCCCAGCAGCCCCGACTCGACCATGCGGCGCAGCAACGGGGGAGGGGCGTACAGCGGTTCCCGGTACTCCTCGTACAACGCCTCGCCTATCGCCGCCACGGTGTCCAGGCCGATCAGGTCGGCGAGGCGCAGTGGGCCCATGGGGTGCGCGCAGCCGGCGGTCATCCCCGTGTCGATGTCCTCCGCCGTCGCCGTACCGGAGCCGACCATCCGCACCGCTGCCAACAGGTAGGGAACCAGGAGGGAGTTGACGACGAAGCCCGCGCGGTCCTCGGCCACGACCGCCTTCTTGCCCAGGATCTCCGTCGCGAAGGTCCGCACACGCTGTTCCGTGGCTTTCGAGGTCTGCAGTGAGGGGATCACCTCGACCAGCGGCATGGCGGGGACCGGATTGAAGAAGTGCAACCCGACCACCGCCTCCGGCCGTCGGGTCGCGGCCGCCAGCCGGGCGATGGGGATCGAGGAGGTGTTGCTGGCCAGTACGGCGGCCGGGTCGGCGACCACTTCGTCCAGCTGCCGGAACAGCGCGGTTTTGGCCTGCTCGTCCTCTACGGCGGCCTCGATGACCAGGTCCGCCCCGGACAGTCGGGAGAGGTCCGCGGTGACCGACACGCCGGCCAGGGCATGGGCGCGGTCCTCCGAGGTGATGGTTTCGCGCTTCTCCGCCTTGAGCAGGGAGTCCGCCACACCCGCCAGTCCCGCACGGGCCCGGTCCTCGGTCACGTCGCACAACGTGACGTGCAGCCCGGCCCGGGCACAGACCTCGGTGATACCCCGGCCCATCTGCCCGGCGCCGACGACTCCCACGTGCTTGATCGATGTCATGTGTTCCTCCACCATGCGGTCTGTTCGTCGTTGCCGGGGCGCCGTGGCATCAGCCGACGGCGGTGGTTGCGGCGGCCGCCTCCCGCAGACGGCGGATCACGCCGCGCACGGCGGGCGAGGTCTCACCTCTGCGGTACGCGCCCACCAGCCGAGTGGTCAGCGGTACGTCCGCCAGCGGGCGGTAGGCGACACCCGGTATCCGTACGCGGCGCAGCGAGTCCGGCACCAGTGCCACCGCGAGACCGCCGCCCACCAGAGTGAGAGCGGCGATGAAGTCCCGTACCGGAGGCGCACACTGAGGGCTGAATCCCCCCTGCGCGGCCACCTCCAGGATCTGGTCGCGGCAGCCGTACTCCTCGTCGAAGTGCGGGGCCACGAACTGCTCGTGGCGCAGTTCCGCCGCGGGCACCGCCTCGTACGCCGCCAGCGGGGCGCCCTCCGGCAGCGCCAGCACGACCTCCTCGGTGAGCAGACAGGTGGCCGTGACCCCGTCCGGATACTCCGGCCGCCAGCGCAGGAAGCCGACGTCGATGTCCCCGCAGGACAGGGCCTCCAGCTGGGCCGGTGTCTCCAACTCGCGCACCTGCACGGTGAGGTGGGTGTCGAGGGCCGCGCACCGGGTGAGGACGTCGGTCAGCACACCGGAGAAGGCGGCCGAGGCCACGTAGGCGATCTCGGCGTGCCCCAGCTCCCCGCGACCGGCACGCCGGCCCACCGCCTCCGCCCGGGCGGCCTGCGCGAGGGTCAGCCGGGCCTCTTCGAGGAACAGCCGCCCGGCGCTGGTGAGCGCCGGGCGGGTGCGGCGCCCGCGGTCGATCAGACGGACTCCCAAGTGCGACTCCAGCGCCCTGACCTGGGCGCTGAGTGCCGAGGGAGCCAGATGCAGCCGGTCCGCCGCGCGCGCGAAGTGCAGTTCCTCCGCGACGACGACGAACGATTCCAGCCAGCGCAGTTCCACCGGTTCCTCCGTCCTGCCGGGTGCACCGGCCGTGCACACGGCCGGTGGGATGGGCACCCCGCGGCGGCGTCAGGGCAGAACAGGTCCGCCGCGGGGTGAGCAGGGGATGTCAGGGGATGACGACGTAGTTGCTGAATCCGCCGTCGCGGTCCGTGAGCCCCGAGATCGCTTCGTTCACCCTGGACAGCGGGAACGGCTTGGCCTGCAGGTAGGACAGGTCCAGGGCGCCCGTGGCCACCATGTCGGCGAGCTCCTGCCCCTGCGCGGTGCTGAACCAGTTGGAGCCGATCAGCTGGACCTGCTCGTCCATGAGCCACTTCACGTCCACGGGCAGCCGGTCGGCCACGCCGCCGACGTTGACCACCTTGCCGCCCCGCCGGACGCCCTGCAGGGAGTCGAGCATGGTCTCCACCGGGGCTTTGGCGCCGAGGGCGCTGATCACATAGTCCGCGCCCTCGCCGCCGGTGCGGGACTTCGCCCACTCACCGGTGGACCCGTCACCCAGCCGGAAGACCTCGACACGGTCCGGGGCAAGTTCCTTGACGCGTTTGAGGAGTTCCTCGTTGCGGCCGGTCCCGAGGATCCGGGAGGCTCCGGAGGCGAGCGCGAGTACGGTCGACGCGACGCCGAGGGTTCCCGTGATCCCGTCGATGAGCGCGACCTGGCCGGGGCCGGCCGCCGCGTTCTTGAGGGCACCGTAGGACGTGCCGATGTAGCCGAGCTTGCCGGCCTGTTCGAACGTCATGTTGTCCGGGATGTTGACGATCGAGTACTGCGGGGCGGTCATGTACTGCGCGAAACCGCCGTAGGGGTAGAGGTCGAAGATCCGCTGGCCGTCACGGGAGGTGCTGAAGTAGCCGTTCAGCGTGAAGTAGCGACACCGGCTCAGTTCACCGCCCCGGCAGACCTGACAACTCCCGCATCCGCGCAGGGGGTTGACGTACACCCGGTCACCCGGCTTGGTGTTCAGCACCGCCTCACCGACGGCTTCGACCACCCCGGCCGCGTCCAGGCCGAAGATGGCGGGGAACTTCGGCAGCGGCTGATGCGGGAACCAGGTCGGCCAGTTGTTGATCACATTGGCCATGTTCGGCACGATCCCGCACGCCTTGACCCGCACCAGCACGTCGGTCGGTCGCGGGGTGGGCCTGTCGATCGTGTCCACGGACATCGGCTCACCGAGCGCGTGCAGTCGTGCAGCGAGCATTTTCGCCATTGAAATACTCCTTGAAACTGCCCCGCCCCAGGCGGCCGGGGGCGGAGAATCTAAAAATTCCCTACGAATTAGGGAAAGGATTCGGGTAGTTGTCCTCGAGGTCGATGCCCAGCAGCCCCATGATGCGGACGCCGGAGTTGTACCAGGCGATGGACAGCGACAGTTCGACCATCTGCTTGTCCGTGAGATGGCCGGCGGCGGCACGCCACGTCTCCTCCGAGACGTCGACCAGGAGCGTGGACTCCTTCGCCAGGCGCATCACCGCCTTCTCCGTCTCGTCGAACAGGTCGGACGACTCGAAGTCGGCCACCGCCGCGAGCTGTTCCTCGGTGAGTCCGGCCTTGAGCCCGTGCGACTGGTGATGCGCGACCTCGTACGCCGACCGGGTCGCGTACCCCACGGTCAGGATCGCCAGTTCCCGGAGCTTGGGGCTGAGGTCGGCGGCCCGCAGCGAGTTGGCGTAGGTCAGAAAGGCGTCCAACTGGGTCGGTGCGTTGGTCAGGGCGAGGAAGATGTTCGCCGTCGGCACCTTGCGCTCGGCTTCGAGCCGGTCGTACAGGGGCTTCTGCGACTCGTCCGCGTCCTCGCGGTGCAGGTAGGGGACTCGTGCCATGGTCACTCCTGGAAGTACGGAAGGTCAGTGCGGGGACTTTTCGAGCAGGAACCGCTCGAGCGACATCGGCTTCGGCAACTCGGCCGGCGGGATCTGCGGCACGCCGACGAAGGGCGACGCCTCGAAGTACCACTTCTCCAGGGCCGGCAGGCCCCAGCGGGCGTTGGTGCTCAGCGATCCCGCGTCCCAGCGCACCGGCTCGATCTCGGTGTCGATCGTCTGGTAGTGGCTGTTGAAGACCTCCACCCGGTGCCCGTCGGGGTCGCGGAGGTAGGTGAAGAGCATCCCGCCCGGACCGTGCCGTCCCGGGCCCCGCTCGACGCCCTCGCCGTAGCCCTGGATGCCCGCCCAGTCGCAGGCGGCGAAGATGTCATGGCTCTCGGAGACGGTGTAGGCGAAGTGGTGCAGGGCGGGCCCGGTGTTCTCGACGATCGCGAGGTCGAGGCAGGTGCCCTTGCGGTACATGAACGCACCCAGCAGCTTGTCGCCGTGCTCCAGGTACTCCGAGTTGCGGAAGCCGAGCTCGCTGTAGAACGCGCACAGTTCGTAGGTGTCGGGCGCGAAGATCTGGTAGTGGTCCAGCCGCTGCGCATGGGCGCCCTTGTACTGCGCGAAGTCGATGTGCAGCCGCGGCCGGGTCTCCATGTGCGCGCAGAGTTCGAGCGGCGTGCCGATCGGGTCGCTGACGTGCAGCGTGCGTCCCTGGTACGGGAGGTCGACCCACTCGGCGGGCAGATCCCGCTCGCGGAACCAGTCGTACGCGATGTCCAGGTCCTCGTCGAAGAACACCCGGAAGCCGATCCTCCTGCTCCTGCCCGCGCCCTCTTCGTCCAGCTCCAGGACGAGGCTGTGGTGGCAGGCCTCGGCCAGGCCGCGCAGGTAGCAGGTGCGCTCGTCCTCGTCGCTGACGACCAGCCCCAGCACGTTCACGTAGAAGTTCCGGCTCTCGGCGAGATCGGCGACCGTGAGACGCACGTGGCTGGAGCGGGTGATGTTGAAACTGGGGCGCAGATTGACGGGTGGCAGCATGCTGGTCTCCGTGCTCGGATCGGCTCTGGATTTCGATGAATGTAATGCTTCGAGGCCGTTTTACGGCTTGGTCGTCGGGGAATCGACGGCGGCGAATGTGAATGCGGACCATCCGCTGAATTCCGCGGATTCGCCGAGGGACTCCTCGATACGCAGAACCTCGTTCCATTTGGCCATGCGCTCGGAGCGTGTGAACGAGCCCACCTTGAGTTGGCCGGCGTCCCAGCCGACGCTCAGATGGGCGATGGTGATGTCCTCGGTCTCCCCGGACCGCGCCGAGACGATCGTGCCGAAGCCGGCTTCCTTTCCGGCCCGCAGGGCCTGGAACGCCTCCGTGACCGTGCCCGCCTGGTTCGGCTTGATCAGGACGGCGTTCGCCGTTCCGCCGGTCGCCGCGGCCTCGACCCGCTTGGCGTTCGTGACCAGGTAGTCGTCGCCGATCACCTGGCAGCGGTGGCCGTGGCGCCGGGTGAACTCCAGCATGCCCTCGTGGTCGTCCTCGCCCACCGGGTCCTCGACGGACAGGATCGGATACTGCTCGACCCAGCCGCCCAGCATGTCGATCAGCGCGGCGGTGTCCAGGGTGCGGTCGTCCAGGGCCAGCGTGTACCGCCCGCCGCTGCCGAACTGTGAGGCCGCGACGTCCAGTGAGATGCCGACCTGGGTGGTGGGTGCGAAGCCCGCGCTCTCGATCGCCCGGGTCAGCGTCTCCAGCGCCTCCTCGTTGGAGTCGAACGCCGGCCAGAAGCCGCCCTCGTCGGCGACCCCCTGCGCCTTGCCCGCCTTCCGCATCAGAGCGCCGGCGGCCCGGTAGATCTCCGCCGTCCAGTCCAGGGCCTCGGAGAAGCTCCGCGCCGCGGGGCACATCACCATGAAGTCCTGGACGTCGACGCGGCGGTCCGCGTGGGCGCCGCCACCGAAGATCTGGATCTCCGGCAGCGGGATGCGCACCGGCCGTCCGCCCGCCAGGTGCTGCCACAGGGGTACGCCGGCCGACGCGGCGGTGGCGTGCAGGACCGCCATGGACGTGGCCACGATCGCGTTGCCGCCGAGACGGCTGCGGTCGGGGGTGCCGTCGAGGTCCACCAGCAGCCGGTCGACGGCTTCCTGGTCGGTCGTGTCGAGGTCCAGGAGGGCGGGGGCGATCTCGTGGTTCACCGAGCCCACCGCACGTCGGACATCGAGGCCGCCGAAGCGGCTGCCGCCGTCGCGCAGGTCGAGCGCCTCGCCCTGACCCGTCGAGGCCCCCGCCGGGGCGATGGCCCGCCCGATCGCGCCGTCCGCGAGGTGGACCTCGACCTCGACGGTCGGCCGACCGCGTGAGTCCCACACCCTGCGGCCGTGGAGCTTGGCGATCCGCGCGTCTGTCATGGCGGTGCGACCTTTCGGAGTTCGGATGATCGGGGTGATGAGCGGTGCCCGTGCCTCTCGTCCGGGGGACTTCCCTGCGGCCGGAGGCGTACGGGAGAAGTCCTCGCTGACGAACGGGCCTGGACGGCCCCCGCGGGGCGGCACCTGAGATCGGTGCGGCGGCGCTGGGCACGAGCGAAAGGGAGATCGACGAGGGTTACTCGTCCACTGCGGCTCTTGTCGTGCTAACGATAGCGCAATCGTGCAAAGAAGCGGCGGCTGTGTCAAGGGGTGGGTGACGCTCCGATCCCTTGGCCTCGCAGTTTGTTTGCGCCGTCTTGGCTCGCCGGGACGTGAATGCTATCGTTCGCACAACCGTGAGTGCTCCGACAAGAACTCCGGCGGACCCGCGCTCTCCTGGACCGACGGACAGCGCAGGCGGCGTGAGTCCGCCGGGCCGGATCCCGGCCGAGAGGAAAGTGAGCCCGACATGACACTCCAGCCCTCCGTGGCGCCCATGACCCTCACCACCGTGGTGGCCAGCACTCGCCCCGGACGTGTGGGCAGATCCGTCGCGGACTGGTTCACCCTCCGGGCCGCGGAGCACGACCGGTTCGAGTCGCACACCGTCGACCTGTACGAACTCGATCTCCCCTTCTACGACGAGCCGCATCCGCCCGCCCAGCAGCGGTACACGAAGAGCCACACCCGCGAATGGAGCCGGATCGTCGACGCGTCCGACGCGTTCGTCTTCGTCACCCCGGAATACAACGGCGGCTTCCCCGCCCCGTTGAAGAACGCGTGGGACTACCTCGTCGTGGAGTGGCAGCACAAGCCGGCGGGCTTCGTCAGCTACGGAGGCGTCTCGGCGGGCACCCGGGCGGTGCAGATGGGCAAGCAGGTCGTGGCGAACCTCAGGATGCTGCCGATCGGTCCGACCGTGAGCATCCCGTTCGTCAACGAACTCGTCGAGGACGGCGATGTCAGGCCCGGCAAGATACATGAGGCCGCCGCCGAGCAGATGCTGGACGAACTCGCGCGCACCGCCCGTGTCATGGGGCGGCTGCGCAGCGGAACGTACTGATCTGGTGCCGTACAGGCGAAGGCGCCCGGAGTTCATCGCTCCGGGCGCCTTCGCATGTACGGCGGATGAGGCCGTCCCCGGCTCAGACGGACCTGGACGGGGCCCTTCCGTCAGGGGGCGCCGTGCTGCCGCGCAGGACGAGCGAGCCGGGGGAGACCGACGTGTACGGGCCGTCGTTGACCGGCTTGGTCTTGAGCCGGCGCATCAGCCACAGAGCACAGCCGGTGGCCATCTCCTGGATCGGCAGACCGATCGTGGTGAGCCCGGGACCCCACCAGGAGAACCCCGGCTCGTCCCCGAACCCGACCACGGACAGCTCCCCGGGCACCTTCACCCCCTGCTCGGACAGCTCCTCCAGGACCCCCAGGGTGAGCTGGATCGATCCCAGCACGAGCGCGGTGGGCGCGTCCGGACCCTTCAGCAGCCGGCGCACCGCCTGGCGGCCGTGGTCCACGGACGACGGCGGCCCGAGCTCCGTATACCCGGCGTCGTCCGGCAGGCCGCCTTCACTCAGGGCGCTACGGAAGCCGCGCAGACGCTCCGCACCCGTGGGCAGCTCTGTGGGCCCGCCCAGATACGCGACACGGGTGTGGCCCAGCGTCACCAGGTGGGCCGTGGCCCGGCGCAGTGCCTCGTGGTCGTCCACGCCGAACCACTGGGAACCGAGCGACGGGTGGCGGCGCAGCAACTGGAGGTGCGGGACCGCCTTGAGCAGCTTGACCGACTCGGCGTGGGGGCGTGCGGTGGGCACGATGATCACGCCGGCCACGCGGTTGGCGGACAGTTCGCGCAGGTGGCGCAGCTCCACCATCCGGTCGTCGTCGGTCTCCGAGAGCATCAGCTGGAAGCCCTCGGCCTCCATGTTCTTGGACAGCTCGTGCGCGATCGTCGAGTAGAAGCTGTTGCGGATGTCCGGGATGACCAACGCGACCACGTTGCTGGACGCTCCGCGCATCATCCGGGCCGCGCGGTTGCCGACGTATCCCATCTCGGATGCGGCCTGGCGGACCCGGAACTTGGTCTCCTCGCTGATGCGGGGGTCGTCGGAGAGCGCCCGGCCGACCGTCGAGACGGAGATCCCGAGGCGTTCGGCGATGTCCCTGGTCGTGATCACGTAAGGGCCCCCTCTGGCCGACTGATCCCGGTGCCGTCACTTTCCGTGTGCCAACGATAGCACTTTCGTCGCGCTCCGTGGTCGACGCTGTGGGGGCATCGGATTGATCATTATCATCGTGCTAACGTTAGCACTGCTGGATGGGCCGTGCAGCCGCTTGAGGCTGCCTAGTTGCGGAGGTGTCCGTGCGGATCGTCAGGTATGCAGTCGGCGGTGTGCGTCACTACGGAGAACTCGAAGCCGGTGACGCCAGGATCACGAGATTCGAGGGTGACCCTTTCACCGGACTGGCCCCTGCGGGGCATGTCGACGAAGTCGGCGACGTAATCATTCTCGCGCCGTTGGAGCGGCCCCGAGTCTTCGGGTTCGCCTACAACTACGCCTCACACATTGACGAGACCGACCGTGAGGTTCCGGAAGTTCCCGTGTGCTTCATGAAGCCGAGCACTGCGGTGATCGGGCCGGAAGACTCCATCGTCTATCCTGCGGATGGTGAACTGATCCATTTCGAGGGCGAGTTGGTTGTCGTCATCGGAAAGGAAGCCCGTCATGTGAAGCCCTCCGAGGCCCATGAGTACATCCTCGGCTATACGTGCGGCAATGACGTCAGCGACCGCATCGTCCAGCGCAAGGAGAGTGCATTCGGAACGCTTCTGATCGGTAAGGGGCAGGACACTTTCGCTCCCCTCGGGCCGGTCATCGCGACCGAACTCGACCCCTCGGCACTGTCGCTGACGACTCGTGTGAACGGCACCGTCGTGCAGTCGGCGAGCACCGCCGACCTGCTGCTCGCCGTTCCCGACATCGTCAGTTACCTCAGCCGCTATCTGACGCTGCTGCCCGGAGACGCGATCATGACCGGCACGCCGTCCGGCGTCGGGCCGATCAGCCCCGGAGACGAGGTCGAGGTGGAGATCGAGGGCATCGGAGTGCTGCGCAATCCGGTCGTGGCGGAGAGCGCCTGACTCGAAACGACCTGGCATTGGGGCCTGTCCACCGCTCGTCGGTGGGCAGGCCCCAATGCCAGGTCGGCGCCGGCTCGCTAGCGCACCGCGTTGTTGAACTGCGAGGTACGGACGAAGGTCAGGGACACGACGGCCACCATCGGCAGCACTGTGACCTGCAGCAGCCCGGCCCGGTCCCAGCCGAAGGAGTCGACCAGGGCGGCGAAGAGCAGGCCCGAGAACGCCGCCGGTCCGTAGTAGCTGGTGACGAAGAGTCCGGAGGCGCGTCCGATCTGCGCGGGACGGACGGCCCGCTGTATCGCGCTGTTGGTGTTGGGGTAGATGAAGCCCAGGCCGAAGGCGCCCATAAGGAAGGCGAACACGCACTGCAAGCCGACTCCGGCATGCGTCTCGTAGATGCACGCGCCGATGGCGGAGACGGCCAGCAGGCTCAGGATCAGCAGGTTGCGCTGGTTGAAGCGGTCGCCGAGCCAGCCGCCGAAGACGGCCGTCATGCCGCCGAAGCCGAGGAAGCTCATGGCCAGTGCGGCCTGTCCGGAGCTGTAGTGCAGCGAGGTGATGAGGAACGTCGGGTAGAGACCGAGGAACCCGTAGATCGCCACACCGCTGATGACCGAGTGGACGGCCAGCGCGACGGTGTTGCGGTTGTAGGCGGAGGCCGGCATGTACTCGAAGGTCCTGGTCGAGACGACCTTCTCGGCGGAGTGCTCGGTCAGGCCGCTCTTCACGAGGAACAGGGAGGCGGCGGCGATCAGCAGCCCGGCTGTGCCGAACAGGTAGAAGGGCGAGTGCCAGGTGCCGTGCATGCTCATGAGCCGGACGCCGATGAGCGGGGCGATGAACACGCCGACGGAGTAGCCCATGCCGATGACGCCGAAGGCGAGGCCGCGCCGGTGGGCGAAGAAGGCGCCGATCGCCGCGAAGATGGCGGCGGACTGCATGCCTTCGCCGAAGCCGGAGACGACCCGGTACAGGGTCATGTCGGCGAAACCGGTGGCCAGGGGCGTGGCCATCGTGCCCAGGGAGTAGATCACGATGCTGACCAGCAGCACGGTCTTGCGGCGGAAGCGGTCCAGGAGATAGCCCGCGGGCAGGCCGGCCAGGGCCATGCCGAGGGTGAAGTTCGTCGCCAGCAACCCGCCCTGCTCCAGGGAGAACCCGTACTCCGCACGGATGTTGGGCAGCAGCGGAGGAAAGACCTGGCGGTCCATCGCGTTGACCATGTAGGAGAGGGTCACCAGCAGGAAGCCCACGCCGATCATGGTGCGGGAAATGGGGGCACGGCTGCTTTCCTGCGTTTCACTGGCGGGCACCGCGCTGGTGTCGACTTGCGCTGCGTGAGTCATAGCGGCTCCTGAGGAGGAATGGGCCACGGCAGGCCGCGGCGGATCCATCGCCGGCACGGGGACGTACGGGCGATGACGAGAAGCGGTGAGCTGAACACGGACTCGAGTCGACGACGGAAATGTCGTCGGCGACTGGCGGAATGCGGGCGACGGGCTGCCGCACGGTCGGACACCGCATGCGGAATTCAGCCGTATATCGCCCGTCGGGGACGTCCGTGGCTATGGCGTCTTCGACAGCCGGACCCCGTGCGGACACTTGTCGGTCAGACGGGCGGCGCTGGCAGAAACCATGAGGGGGAAGTCTCCGGCGCGTCAAGATGTGAACACCGGATTTCTTCGGCGTTCCTTGATTTCCCGTGGCGGCCGGGTTCCTTGGCACCGGGCGGGCCCTGCCGTGGGGGTGCCGGCGATCGAGTGCACGCCGCACTCTTGACGCGTCGAAACCCTCGAGTGCTATCGTTAGCACCACGTGGCTGTGACAGAGTGATTCGACGTGCCCCGGCATCTCGTGACCCGTTCCAGGGACGTCCTGCGGCGCCCGCACCGACCACAAGTCGACGAGCGCCGACCGACACCGACCCGAGCCCAGCGACCCCCTCCCTCCCCATCCACGGCGGCCGACGGCCACACGGACAAGCCGGCGGCCGCCCTTCCGGGTGGCGATTCAGACCCGCTCATCGGATGCGACCGGGCGTGACACCCGGCCGTCCGCCGCGGCCGCACGATTCTGCGAGGACGACCTGCCATGAACCCACCGAGCCGCCCAGGCACCGTGCTGCTCACCGACTACGCCTGGCCCGACGACTCCGTCGAGCGATCGGTCATCGAGGAGGCGGGCCACACCCTGGTGACCGGCCCCGCCGATCCCGCCTCCGCCGAGGCCATCGAGGAACTGGTGGCCGAGCACCGGCCCGCCGGGATCCTGACCTGCTGGGCCCCCGTCTCCGCCACCGCGATCGGCACCTCACCGGATCTGCGGGTCGTGGCCAGGCTCGGGGTCGGGCTCGACAACATCGCCGTGGACGCCGCCACCGAGCGTGGCGTGTGGGTCACCAACGTGCCCGACTACTGCGTCGAGGAGGTCTCCGACCACGCCGTCGGCATGGTGCTGGCCTGGACGCGGGGCCTGGCCGTGTCCGACCGGGAGGTCCGCGCGGGCCGTTGGGATCCCGCCGGCGCCCGCCTGCGCCGCCTGTCGACGCTGACCTGCGGGGTCGTCGGATACGGCCGCATCGGACGCGCCACCGTCCGCAAGCTCGGCGCGTTCGGCTGCCGGATCCTCGCCCACGACCCGTATCCGCCGAAGGATGCCCCCGGAGTGGAGATGGTGGGCCTGGAGGAGCTGCTGCGCCGCAGCGACGTGGTGATCCTCCACGTGCCGCTCACGCCCGGCACGCAGCACATCATCGGCGCCGAGCAGTTGGCGCTGATGCCACCGGGCGGCCTGCTGGTCAACGTCAGCCGGGGTGGCCTGGTGGACACCGACGCGGTGGTCAAGGCGCTCGACACCGGGCACCTGGACGGAGCCGCCTTCGACGTCCTGGAGACCGAACCGCACGTCCCCGCCGCACTGTTGGACCAGCCGGGCGCGCTCCTCACCCCGCACATCGCCTTCTCCTCCGACGCCTCGGTCACGGAACTGCGCCGCCGCGCGGCCGAGGAGGTCGTACGGATCCTGGCGGGCGAGGCGCCGGCCCACGCCCGCAACACTCCCCGTGGTCTGCCCACCGGGTCGGGGGACCGGCGATGAGCCGCCCCTCCGCGCAGGCGAGCCCGGAACCCGCGCTGACCGACTTCCTGACCGCCCACCAGCTCGCCGGACCCGGGGAAACGGCCCGCTGGACGCCGCTGGCCGGCGGCGTCTCGTCCGACCTGTGGCGAGTGGACCTGCCGGGACGCTCCCTCTGCGTCAAGCGTGCCCTGGCCAAGTTGAAGGTCGCCGCCGACTGGCAGGCACCGGTGTCGCGCAACGCCTACGAATGGGCGTGGATGCGGTTCGCGTCCCGGCACCGCCCGGACAGCGTGCCCGAACTGCTGGCCCACGACCCCGAAGCCGGCCTCTTCGCGATGGCGTTCCTGCCACCCGAGCACTACCCCGTGTGGAAGACGCGGTTGCTGGACGGCGAGGTGCGGGTGGCGACCGCGGCGGCCGTCGGAGAACTGCTCGGCACCCTGCACTCGGCGAGCGCCGGCGACGCCGCCCTCGCCGCGGAGTTCGCGACCGACGACAACTTCCACGCGCTGCGCATCGAGCCGTACCTGCTGGCCACCGCCGCCGCGCATCCCGGTCTGAGCGACATCCTCCGGGGCCTCGCCGACCGCACGGCAACGACGCACCTGGCCCTGGTGCACGGTGACGTCAGCCCCAAGAACATCCTCGTCGGACCGTCCGGACCCGTACTGCTGGACGCCGAGTGCGCCTGGTACGGAGACCCGGCCTTCGACCTCGCCTTCTGCGTCAACCATCTGCTCCTCAAGAGCCTGGTGGTGCCGGGAAGCCGCGCCGATCTCCTGCGGTCCGCCCGGGTGTTGGCCGAGGAGTACGTCCGGTGCGTCGACTGGGAGCCCCGGCCGGCCCTCGAGGCGCGGGCCGCATCGCTGCTGCCGGCGCTGCTGCTCGCGCGCGTGGACGGCAAGTCCCCGGTGGAGTACCTCACGGACGACCGGCACCGGTTGTTCGTACGCACGGTGGCAGCCGCCCTGCTCCGGGCACCCGCCCCCACCACGGCGGACGTCCTGGACGCCTGGGCGACTGCGCTGGTGGCATCGACCGAGCCCGGCAGCGGCCGGCCCGACTGACCCGACCGAGGAGAGACACATGCGCAGAGTCGTCACCGGCCATGACGAGAACGGCAGGTCGGTCGTCGTCAGCGACGGCCCCGTCCCGCGCAGCCGGGAGTTCACCAGTCTGCCGGGCTGGGTGTCCCGCCTGCCCTGGGCCACCGAACCCGGCGAGCAGATCGGTCGGACCGGAGAGGATCCCACGCCGAAGGTCACCAGTCTGCTTCCGGCGCCCGGCGGCACGCGGTTCATCGTGCTGACCTTCCCGCCGGAGACCGCGATGGCCGACCCGGCGTTCGACCCCGTCGCCTTCGACCGCGAGCAGCGCGCCGACTCGCCCGGTATCGCCGACCTGATCGAGCCCGACGGCATGCACACGACGCCGACCGTGGACTACGGCATCGTGCTGCAGGGCGAGATCGTCCTCGAACTCGACGACGGCCGTTGCACCCCCCTCTCGGCAGGGGACATCGTGATCCAGAACGGCACCCGCCACGCCTGGCGCAACCGCAGCGACCAACCCGTCACGATGGCCTTCGTCCTCGTCGGTGCGGAACGCGACAGCTGACTCCAGGGCAGCCGATCCCGGAGGAGGCGCCGCGCTACCCCTTTCCTGGTCAGCGATCCAGCGCACGTTCCGTGCGCGCCGGGGGCACGGTGAATCTCGGGCGCGCGCCGGAGGTGCTTCTGCCTGCCCTGCCGGGGGCTGAGGTCGGTCCTGGACGCTGAAGGGGCCCTCCCGGAACGGCTGACCACTTGGCTGTCCGTCAGGGAGGGGCCGAGGCCGTGGATGTACTGCATGAACGCTGTGCGGGGCGGGAGCGCACGCCCGTCGGTCGGGTCTTCGCCATCCCCGGCGTGGTCCCGGTCCTGGTCGTCGCTCTCCTGTACGTGATGGCGCACAACGTGCTCTACACCTACATTGCCTCGTTCCTCGTTCCTCGTTCCTCGTTCCTTGTTCCTCGTTCCTTGTTCCTCGCTCCCGTCGGCCTGGGCGGCAAGGTCGGAGCCGTGCTGCTCGTCTTCGGCGTTGCCTCTCTGGTCAGCATCTGGATCACGGGCGTTCTCATCGACCGCCACCTGCGGCTTCTCATGATCAGCAGTACCGCGCTCTTCGCGCCGGCGGTGCTCGCGCTCGGCCTGCCGGCCTCCCTTCCCGCCGCCGTCCTCCTCAGTGCGGCGCTGTGGGGACTCGCTTTCGGCGGAGCCGCGAGCCTGCTGCAGACCGCCTCCTCCGACGCGGCCGGTGACGCCGTGGACTCCGTCCAGCCGGTCATCGTGACGGTCTGGAACATCGGCATCGCCGGCGGCGGTGTCGTGGGCGGACTCCTCCTGAGCGGGCTCGGGACCTCCTCCCTGGCCTGGGGCCCCTTCGCGCTGCCGGCCGTCGCGCTCGTCATCACCATCGCCGGACGGCGCCACGCCTTCCCCGCCCACCGCGGGTGATCCGCGGCCACGCCGCGCACGCAGGGCACCACACACCCGAAGGAGATCCATCTGCGCGTTACTGGGAATTCGACAGGGCCGGCGGCCCCGAGGTACTGCGACTCGCTCAAGGTCCTCGTCAGGAACCGGGTCACGGCGAGGTCCGGCTGAATGTCGAGGCGCTCAGCTTCAACCGGTCCGACCTGATGTTCCTCGCGGACGGGTACGCCGAGAAGCCCATCCTCCCCTCCCGGTTCGGAAGCGAGGTGTCGGCCGCGCTCCCGCCTCCCGGTCCCCTCTACGGGTGCTCGTGAGGTGACTGTTCAGAGCCAGTCACGCCGCTTGAAGATGATGTACAAACTGGTACATACAGCCGCCATTAGCAGCATTGCGAAAGGGTATCCGAACACCCAGTGCAACTCCGGCATGTGGTCGAAGTTCATGCCGTAGATGGTCCCGACCAGTGTCGGAGCGAACAGGATCGCCGCCCACGACGAGATCTTCTTGATCTCCTCGTTCTGCTCGAACCCCGCCTCCGCCAACGCCCGCATCTCCGCGTTCTGTTGCTGTGTCACCAGCGTCGCGTTGACCGTGAGGATGTCGGTCAGGGCCTGGCGGAAGCTGTCGACGCGTTCGCTGGTGTGGGTGACGTGGTCCGCCACGTCCCGTAGGTAGCGCTGGAGTTCCTCGTCCGTGCCGTACTTGGCGAAGCCGGCCATCAGGGCGTGCAGCATGCCGACGAGGGGGCGGGTCGCGCGCTGGAACTCGACCATTTCGCGGGAGAGTTCGTAGATACGTCGGGAGACCTCGGGGTCGCCGCCGAAGACCTCCGTCTCGATCTCGTCGATGTCGATCTGGACGCCCGCGACCACCGGGACATAGCCGTCGACCACCGCGTCGAGGATCGCGTACAGCACCGCCTCCGGGCCCAGTTTCAGCAGCTCCGGGGTCTCCTCCATGCGGTGGCGCACGGCGGACAGGTCGGGGGCGGCGCCGTGGCGGACCGTGATCACGAAGTCCGGGCCCACGAAGACGTGCAGCTCGCCGAAGTCGACCTCCTCCGAGGCGTCGAGGTACCGGGCGGCTCGGAGGACGACGAAGAGCGTCTCGCCGTAGCGCTCCAGTTTCGGCCGCTGGTGTGCCTCCATCGCGTCCTCGACCGCGAGCGGGTGCAGGTCGAACTCCGCGGCCAGGGAGAGGAGTTCACGCTCGGTGGGGCGGGCCAGGCCGATCCACGCCATGCCCGAGGGCTGCTCGCGCAGTTCGCGGAAGGTCTCCGCGAGCGTGGCGGGGGCCGAGACGCGCACGCCGTCGCGGTACAGGGCCGCCTGGACGATGCTCGCCGGATCCGTCTCAGCCGCCGGCGGATCGGTGCGGGGTGCCGGCTGCTCGGCAGGCGGCACGGGCGGTGGGTTCAGGGCGCGGCGCCAGCCGGACTTCTTGAGGCTCTTCGGGTTCGGGCGGGCGCGTCGCTCGGACATCGCGGCTGCCTCTCTGGTCGACGAGTCGAGGCCACGTCTGCGTGATCACGCAGCAGGATATACGGGGCAAACGACATCGGAGAGTGGACCGGTGCGGGATCCGGTGAGAGTTGGGGACAGAAGGTGTCCGCAAGCACCGCTAGCGTCCTTGGTATGACGAAGACGACGACCGCTACGGCCCCCGTGCTCAACACCCGCGCCCTGAACCGCGCGACCATGGACCGACAGCTGCTCCTGCGCCGTGCGGACCCGTCGGCGATGTCCGCGAAGGCCGCCGTCGCGCACCTGCTCGGCCTCCAGGCCCAGAACGTCAAGCCGCCGTACTACGCGCTCGCCGCCCGCCTCGACGGCTTCACCCCCGAGGCGCTGTCGGGGCTCATGGCCGACCGCGAGGTCGTCCGCATCGTCAGCATGCGCTCGACCATCCACACCCACTCGGCCGACGACTGCCTCACCCTGCGGCCGTTCGTGCAGCCTGCCCGCGACCGCGAACTCATCAACTTCCGCAAGGGACTTGAAGGAGTCGACCTGGACCGGCTCGCCGTGCTCGCCCGTGAACTCGTCGAGGCAGAGCCGCGCACCATGAAGCAGTTGCGCGAGGCACTGCTCGTCGAATGGCCGGACGCCGACCCGCAGTCCCTCGGCATCGCCGCCCGCTGCAGGCTCCCGCTCGTCCAGGTCACCCCGCGCGGGCTGTGGGGGAAGAGCGGCCAGGTCGCGCTCACCACGGCCGAGCACTGGCTGGGGCGCCCCGCCGAACCCGCCCCTGAACCCGACGCCGTAGTACTGCGTTACCTCGCCGCCTTCGGCCCCGCCTCCGTCAAGGACATGCAGACCTGGGCCGGACTGACCCGGCTGCGCGAGGCCTTCGAGCGGTTGCGCCCGCGGCTCGTCACCTTCCACGACGAGAACGGCGTCGAGCTCTTCGACCTCCCGGATGCCTCACGCCCCGCCGAGGACACCCCGGCCCCGCCCCGTTTCCTCCCGGAGTTCGACAACCTGCTCCTCTCCCACGCCGACCGCACCCGTGTCGTACCGCCGGAGTACTGGGGCCGCACCTGGCAGGGCAACCAGGCCTACTGCACGCTCCTCGTCGACGGTTTCCTGGCCGGGGTGTGGAAGCTGGAGGAGGACGCGCTGGTCGTCGAGCCCTTCGGCACACTCACCAAGGCCCAGCGGGAAGAGGTCACGGTGGAGGGGGAGCGCATGCTGACCGTGATGCACCCTTCAGCGGCGTACGACATCCGGTTCGGGACCGTCGTACGACAGTGACGCCCAGCCCCAGCCCCGAGCCCTCAGCCCCGAAGCCTCCAGCCCCGAAGCCTCCAGCCCCGAGCCCTCAGCCCCAGCCTCAAAGACTCACTCCGCCCGCCCCGTCACCGCCACCGTCAGCCCCAGCCCGATCATCGTGAACCCGCCCGCGCCGCCGATGAACGACAGCCGGCGGTCGGAGCGGGCGAACCAGGTGCGGGCCCCCGCGGCGGTCAGCCCCCACAGGGTGTCCGTGACCAGGCCGATCGAGATCGGGATCAGGCCGAGCAGCAGCATCTGCAGCGGCACGTGACCGGCCGTGTGGTCCACGAACTGGGGGAGTACGGCGGCGAAGAACACCACGCCCTTGGGGTTCGTGACTCCCACCAGGACGCCGTCGAGCACCGTTCGCAGATCACCGCGGGCGGGCTCGTCCGCCCGGGCCCGGATCGCCGAGGCCTTCAGCTCCTTGCGGTGCCGGAACGCCTGCACACCCAGGAAGACCAGATAGGCCGCGCCCGCCAGCTTGACCGCCAGGTAGACCGCGACCGACCGCTCGACCAGCGAGCCGATCCCGACCGCGACCGCGACGACCAGCAGGTAGGAGCCGAAGACGTTGCCGATCGCCGTGGCCACCGCGGTGCGCCGGCCGTGCGCGAGGGCCCGCCCGATGACGAACAGCACGCTGGGCCCCGGGATCACGATCACCAGCAGCGACATCGCCGCAAAGGCGAGGAAACGGTCCGTGGACACCATGTGCATCACTCCCAAGTCCATCCGCCGCTCATTGAAACAGGCGTCCGCCGGTCCCCTCTAGAGTCGAGGTCATGGAACTGCGGCAGCTCACCTACTTCGTGACGCTCGCCGAGGAGCTGCACTTCGGGCGGGCGGCCGAGCGGCTGCACATCGTGCAGTCGGCGGTCAGCCAGCAGATACGGCGGCTGGAGCGGGAGCTGGGTGCCGAGCTGTTCGACCGTTCGTCCCGGCACGTACGGCTCACGGCGGCGGGGGAGCGGCTGCTGCCCGAGGCGCGGACGGTGCTGTCGGCGGCCGACCGGGCCCGCGCGTCGGTCGCTCCGCCGCCGGGGCTCCGGATCGGCACGAGCACCGGGCTCGGGGAACACCTGGACCGGGTGCTCGCCGCGTTCGCGCGGCGCGCGCCGGAGGTTCCCGTGGAGCTCTTCTCCCTGCCGGCTGCCGAGCGGCTGGCCAGGGTCGCGGGCGGGCGGCTCGACGCCGCGTTCGTACGGGCCGTGGAACCGGTGGCGGGCGTACGGGTGCTGCCGCTGTGGTCCGATCCGCTGGTGGCCGCCCTTCCGGCCGCGCATCCCCTCGCCGCCCTGCCCGAGGTCGGGATAGGAGACCTGGCCGGGCTGCCGCTGAGCCTCACCGAGCGGCGCAACAACCCCGCCCTCGTCGACCTGGTCGTCGGAGCCTGCCACGAGGCCGGGTTCGAACCGCTGCCCGGGCCGACGAGCGGCTCCCTGCAGGACACGCTCGCCACCATCGGCACCCGCCCGCTGTGGACGGTCGTCTACGCGTCCCACGCGCGCGTGCTGCACAGTCCCCGCGTCGCCTTCGTACCGTTCCGCACTCCGGGCCTCGCCCTGTCGACCGGCCTC
Organism: Streptomyces fulvoviolaceus; assembly: GCF_000718165.1. Lineage (GTDB taxonomy): Bacteria > Actinomycetota > Actinomycetes > Streptomycetales > Streptomycetaceae > Streptomyces > Streptomyces fulvoviolaceus. The sequence continues at coordinate 67,569 of NZ_JOEY01000046.1, forward strand.
GCCGTACGCGCCTCGGCCCAGTCGCCGCCGCACGTCGACACCTTGCTGCTGGCCTGTGGCGATCACGAGAACTGATCGCTGCGGTCGCGGGCTGCTTCTTGGTCGTGAACACCGGAAGCGATGAACTGGACTCACCGAACAGGAAAGCCGTTCAAGGGAGTTCAGCCATGCCGATCGTCACCATCCAGCAGGGCCCGCGCGACATCGAGCTCAAGCGCGACCTCGTCAAGCGCGTCACCGACGCCTTCGTCGACGCGTACCGGATCCCCGCCGAGACCGTGCAGGTCTGGATCCACGAGGTACCGACCGACAGCTGGGGCGCCGCCGGAAAGCTCACCGCCGACAAGTAGCCGCAGACACATGGATAGGGGGCGTTGCGGGCCGCTCGTGGAGGCCCGCAACGCCCCCTGGTTTTTCACCTGAGGTGTGCTCAGGAGAACCTCTGGGTTACGAGTTGACCTGCTCGGTCACCTCGTCCGAGAAGGTGGTCAGCCGGGTGTAGACACCCGGGTAACCGGCTGCCGCGCAGCCCTCGCCCCAAGAAGTGATCCCTGCCAGGACGCCCCCGATGAGCAGGGGACCGCCGCTGTCGCCCTGGCAGGTGTCAGTGCCGCCGGAGGTGTATCCGGCGCAAACCATGTCGCTCGCGATGTAGTCGGAGCCGTACGAGCTGCTGCAGCTGGAGTCGGAGACCGTCGGCACGGTCGCCGTGCGCAGCTGGTTGGAGGAGCTGCCGCCCGAGGAGGTGGTGCCCCAGCCGAGGATGCGGGCGGTGGTGCCGGCCGCGTACACGGAGGTGTCCGAGGAGTCGACGTACGACGCCGGGGTGTACGACATCGACGTCGCCAGCGTCAGGACGGCCACGTCGTCGCCGTTGGTCGCGTCCGTGTAGTCCGGGTTGACCCAGATGTCGGTGACCCGGCTGACCGTGCCGTTCGTGCCGTTGAGGTAGGTGCGGCCGCCGACGACTCTGACGCTGCTCGTGGTCTCGCCGACCATACAGTGGGCCGCGGTCACGACCTTGGTCGCCGACACCAGGGTGCCGCCGCAGAACTGGTTCTGCGAGGCGTCCGTGATCTGCATCATGAACGGGTACGTGGTCGTCGTGGTCGTGGAACCGCCGACGATGGGCTGGGGCGCGGCGACAGCGGTGGGGGCGCTGAGCAGTGCGGTCGCGGCGGCGGCAGCGGTTGCTGCGACGACTGCTGCGGTCTTCTTGGCGCGGTTGAGCCCGAACAACATGAGTCTCCTCAGTGGGGGTTGCCGGTGGGGGGACGCGCGGGTGTGGGGGGTTGTGCACGGGGGTCGCGGGACCGACCCCCGTATGCCCGGGCGAGCGGCACACCCCTAAGCTAGAACCCGGAAGTTCCCCTTCCCAATGAGGGAACCCCCTAAGGGAGTTGGGCAGGGAAAACCCTCGGTCGGCCCTGGCAAACCTGTTGCGGGGGTAAACCTGTCGCGGGCCGGTAGAGCCCGCGGGCTCCGACTACGTACGGTGCCCCGCCGCCAGTCTGACGATGTCCACCCGCGATCGGATCCCTAGCTTGCGGTAGACCCGGGTCAGGGTCGCCTCGACCGTCTTGACGCTGATGAACAGCCGCGCGGCTATCTCCCGGTTGGTGGCGCCCTCCATGACGAGCGCGGCCACCTGACGCTCCATCGAGGCGAGGCCCTCGAGCGCGTCGAGCGTCGCGGCGGGGGTGACCACCGGTTCCGCCGGGCGCGCCACGGCCGCCGCCTCCACCTGCCGCAGCCAGGGCAGCGCCCGGCAGCGCCGGAACAGCCGCGCCGCCTCGTCGTACGACGTCGGACCGGGCCGGCGGGTACGCAGCTGGGCCGTCGCGAACGCGGCCCGCGCCTCCTCCAGGCCGTAGCCCAGCTTGGCGAGCCGGTCCTGCACCGACGTCAACTGCGCGAGCGCGGCGTCGTGTTCGCCGCGCGCCGCCCGCACCATCGCCTCGGCCCGGTCCAGTACGGCGAGCACACTCTCGCGGCCCAGGCGCAGTGCGTGTTCGCGGGTCACGTCGATGACGTCCTGCGCCTCGCCGGTCTCGCCGACCAGGACGAGGGCCTCGGCCAGATCGCCCTGCCAACGGCCGCGCGCCGGGTCGTGGATGCCGAGACCGTGCTCCAGCTCCCGCACCCGGCGCAGCGAACGGACCGTCCCCTGCGCGTCCCCGGACACCAGCTGCGCGTACCCGAGGGCGGCCAGCGCGCGGGAGGTGTACATCTGGTCGCCGTTCTGCTCGGCGTGGTCCACGGCCTCCCGGGCCAGCTCCAGCGCCCGCTCCACGTTGCCGCCGGAGGCCTCCGAGAGGGAGGTGAGCACGGCCGAGGCCACCTCGCCGATCCCGGTGTCCCGGGCCAGCATCAGGCTCTCCCGGGCCAGGTCGAGCGCCCGGCCGCAGTGCCCGGAACGCAGCTCGGTCTCGGAGACCCCGCGCAGGAAGTGGACCTCGCTCTCGACCGACCCGCGCCGCCGCACCTCGCGCAGCAGGGCGGTGACCGTCGCCCGCGCCTCGGGCAGTTGGTCGCTCATGATCAGCCAGCGGAAGCGCGAGTAGCCGGCGCCGTTGTGATGGCAGGACACCCTCGGGTCCTGGGGCTCCTTCAGTGCGCGCTTGATGGTCGCGGGGGCGTCCGCGTGGCCCATCAGGGTCTCGATCTGGGCCTGGAAGGACAGCGACATGAGCTCGTTGTACCGGTCGCCGCCCCGGGCTGCGAGCTCCGCCGAGTACGCGGCCTCCCCGCGCGCCTCGTCGAAGTCGCCGTCCACGAGCAGGGCCCGCCAGGCCAGTTGGTAGTGGATCAGCGCGAGCAGCTTCGGGTCGTCGCCCGCGTCGGCCAGGGCCTGCGGGAAGACGGCGTCGACCTCCGTCATGGCGTGGCCGGCCGTGTCGATCACGATGATCCAGGCGCGCACCCGGTCCGCGGGCACGGTCGCCCGGGTGAGCACGTCGCGGGCGACGTCCCGGGCGAGGTCCAGCTCGCCGGCGGTGATCGCGTCCTCGGCGGCCTGCAACCGCCGTAGGTCCGGACACGGCACGCTCTCCGCCGGGGTGTGGCGGGCCGAGAGCAGTCCGAGGGAGGCGGCCATCGACGGCGCGCCCCGGTCCCGGGCGAGGGTCGCCGCCTCGGCGAGCCGCGCCGCCACCTCCGGGTCCGTGCCGACGGTCGCCAGGGCCAGGTGCCGGGCCCGCTCGATCGGATCGGAGGCGGCCGTGGACAGCGCGCGGTGCGCGGCCCGCCGTTCCTGTGCGGGCGCCTCCGCGTACAGCGCGGCCGAGATCAGCGGGTGCGCGAACCGTACGGCGGGACCCTCGGCCTCCGTCGCCAGCAGCCCGAGCGCGGCGGCCTGGGCCATCTCCGCCTCGGCGTTCTCGCGGCCGGCCGTGTGCAGCAGGGCCGGCGTGGGACGGGCGCCCGCGCTCGCCACGAGGAGGGTGTGGCGGGCCTCCTCCGACAGCATCCCGAGGCGGTTCAGGACCAGGGCCCGCAGCGAGGTGGGCACGGGCAGCGGCTCGCCCGGCCGGGGCGGGGTCGGGTTCTCGGCGAGCGCGCGGCCCAGTTCGAGCGCGAAGAGCGGGTTGCCGCCGCTGGTGCGGTGGATGTCCCGGACGGTGGAGCGCTGCAGGCCGGTGTAGCCGCGATGGTCGAGCAGCGCGGAGACCTGGGCGCGGGAGAGCGGGTTGAGGCGGACCGCGAGGCTGTCCGGCGGCAACGCGCGTAGATGGCGGTCGTACTCAGGACCGTCGGTCCGGACCGCGCACAGCATCCGCACGGGGGTCTCGCCGAGCCGGCGGGCGGCGAAGCCGAGGAGCTCGGCGCTCGCCGGGTCCAGCCACTGCACGTCGTCCGCGACGACCAGGACGGGGCCCTCGGCGGCCAGGGCGCGCAGCGTCGACAGGACGGCCAGGCGCAGGGCGAGCCCGTCGCGCTGGAGGGTGGACTCGCCGCGGCCCGTGAGTGCCGACTCCAGGGCGGTGCGCTGGGCGGCGGGCAGCTTGTCGGACACCTCGTCCAGGACCAGACCGAGGAGGTCGGCCAGGGCGAGGAAGGGGAGATGGGATTCGGACTCCGTGGCCGAGCAGCGCAGCACGGTCCGCGCCGCTTCGCCGCATTCCGTGGCCAGCGCGCGCAGGACGGTCGACTTTCCTATTCCGGCGGTGCCGTGGAGCAGCACGCTGCCACCACGATTGAGCTGGTCACGCGCCTGGCCGAACAGCTCCTCCCGGCCGATGACCAGGTCGGGGCGGCATCTGGCAGGCTCCTTGAAGTCCCGTGGCACGGTCACCGCTCCCCTCCGTGTGTCGTGTCCTGGCCAATATTAGGCAAGGGTCTTTGAAATTCGGAGGGAAGCGGTCGTGAGGGAAATAACAACATTGCGGCATAGGGAAATTCAGAGCGTCGACGCATGAATGAGATGCGAACGGATGTTACGGAAGCAGCCCTGCCCTGCGGGCGGCGACAACGGCCTCGCCACGGGTCCGGGCCCCGAGTTTCCGCATGGCCGACCGCAGGTAACCCTTGACCGTCTCGGCGGTCACACCGAGCCGCCGAGCCGCGCCGGCGTTGGTCGCCCCGGCCGCCACGCACGCCAGTACGTCCAGCTCACGGGGTGCCAGACCGACGTCGTCCCTGGGCGCGGTCGGCGCGGTCGGTGAGGTCAACAGCTCGCAGGCATCGAGGAGTTCGGCCCGTACGGCGGGGTCGCTGATCCGCGGCGCCAACGCCCGCAGCGCCGCATGCGCCTCCCGCACCTGCTCCCACGCGGAGCCGGCGTCGCCGCTCGGCTCGGCCCGCGCGGCGACCAGCAGGTCCCGTACCTCGTCGCCGACGACCAGCGCCTGCTCCACGTCCCGTGCCGCCTCCACCGCCGCGGTCAGCGTGCGGTCGCCCAGCGGGCGGGCGTCGCGCAGAGCGCCGTACAGCACGCCCCGCACCCGCCGCCGTACGACCACCGGCACCGCCAGCACCGAGCGCAGGCCTTCGGCGGAGACCGCGGAGTCGTACTCGTGGCTGATCCGCCGGGAGGAGGAGTAGTCCGTCACGGCGCAGGGGCGGGCGAGGGCCACCGCCTTGCCGCCGAGGCCGTTGCCGGAGGTCACCGCGAGCGCGCTGAGCGCCGAGGTGGCCGTGCCGTTCAGCTCGCTGATCCGTATCTGCGGCCGCCCGGACTCCACCAGGCCGCCGAAGGCGATCGGAAGCCCCGTCGTCCGCCGCAGCCGCACCAGCGCACGCCGGATCTCCACCGCACCGGCCGCGTCCACTGCCACGTGCTTGTCCCTTCACCGCGGCACACACCCCCGTTCGGGGGTAGTGAGACCTGCATCACGGACTACACGATGGCAGAGAGCCGCCCGGCAACGCTGCCGGTATCGAGGAGGACAGATGACGACGGAGGACTTCCGCGGGGCGCGGGACTTCCTGCTGGAGCACCGCGAGGACTACGCCGCGGCCTACGAGGGCTTCGCCTGGCCCCGCCCGCAGCACTTCAACTGGGCGCTCGACTGGTTCGACGTGATCGCGGAGGGCAACGACCGGACGGCCCTGCACATCGTCGAGGAGGACGGCAGCGAGGTCCTGTTGTCCTTCGCCGAGATGACCGAGCGGTCGAACCGGGTCGCCAACCTGCTGCGCGAGCGCGGGGTCGGCGCCGAGGACCGCATCCTCGTCATGCTCGGCAACCAGGTCGAGCTGTGGGAGACGGCCCTCGCGGCCATGAAGCTACGGGCCGTCGTCATCCCGGCGACCCCGCTGCTCGGTCCCGCCGACCTGCGCGACCGCGTCGAGCGCGGGCGGGTGCGGCACGTCCTCGTCCGGGCCGAGGACACCGGCAAGTTCGACGACGTGCCCGGCGACTACACGCGCACCGCCGTCGGCGGCGTGCCCGAGGGCTGGCAGCCGTACGAGGACGCGTACGCCGCCTCCGCCGAGTTCCTGCCGGACGGCCCGACCCTGGCCGACGACCCGCTGATGCTGTACTTCACCTCCGGCACGACGGCCCGCCCCAAGCTGGTCGAGCACACCCAGACCTCGTACCCGATCGGGCACCTGGCCACCATGTACTGGATCGGCCTGATCCCCGGCGACGTGCACCTGAACATCTCCTCGCCCGGCTGGGCCAAGCACGCCTGGTCCAACCTGTTCGCGCCGTGGAACGCGGAGGCGACCGTCTTCATCCACAACTACGCACGCTTCGACGCGGGCCGTCTGATGGCGGAGATGGACCGCGCGGGGGTGACCACGTTCTGCGCCCCGCCGACCGTCTGGCGCATGCTCATCCAGGCCGATCTGACCCAGCTGAACACCCCACCCCGTGAAGTGGTCGCGGCCGGGGAGCCCCTGAACCCCGAGGTCATCGAGCAGGTGCGGCGGGCCTGGGGCGTGACCATCCGGGACGGCTTCGGGCAGACGGAGACGGCCGTGCAGGTCTCCAACAGTCCTGGGCAGGTGTTGAAGACCGGCTCGATGGGGCGGCCGAGCCCCGGCTACCGGGTGGAGCTGCTGGATCCGGTGACGGGAGCCCCGGGCGCGCAGGAGGGCGAGATCGCACTGGACCTGTCGGCTCAGCCCGTCGGCCTGATGACCGGCTACCACGGCGACGCGGACCGTACGACGGAGGCGATGGCCGGGGGTTACTACCGGACCGGGGACGTCGCGTCGCGGGACGAGGACGGATACCTGACGTACATCGGGCGCAGTGACGACGTCTTCAAGGCCTCCGACTACAAGATCTCCCCGTTCGAGCTGGAGAGCGCGCTGCTGGAGCACGAGGCGGTGGCCGAGGCGGCCGTCGTGCCTGCCCCGGACGAGGTGCGGCTCGCCGTCCCGAAGGCGTACGTGGTGCTCGCGGAGGGCTGGGAGCCCGGCCCCGACACGGCCAAGGTGCTGTTCGAGCACTCCCGCGAGGTCCTCGCGCCGTACAAGCGCATCCGCCGCCTGGAGTTCGCCGACCTGCCCAAGACCGTCTCCGGCAAGATCCGCCGGATCGAGCTGCGCGAGGCGACGGCGGCGGGGTCGGCGGGGGAGTACCGCGAGGAGGACTTCCGGTGACCTCGTACACCCATGGCACCAGCGGGACCGCACTCCTCGGCGACACGATCGGCGCCAACCTGGACCGGGCGGTGGCCACCTGGCCGGACCGCGAGGCGCTCGTCGACGTGCCGTCCGGGCGGCGCTGGACGTACGCCCAATTCGGCGCGGACGTCGATCAGTTGGCTTCCGCCCTGCTCACCGCCGGGGTCGTGAAGGGCGACCGGGTGGGGATCTGGGCGGTCAACTGTCCCGAGTGGGTGCTCGTCCAGTACGCCACCGCCCGCATCGGCGCGATCATGGTCAACATCAACCCGGCCTATCGCACCCACGAGGTCGAGTACGTCCTCAGACAGGCCGGAATCTCGCTGCTGTTCGCCTCGCTGAGCCACAAGACGAGCGACTACCGGGCGATGGTGGACCAAGTGCGGGGTAAGTGCCCGCAGTTGAGGGAGGTCGTCTACATCGGCGACCCGAGCTGGGACGCGCTGATCGCGCGAGGGGCGCCCGCCGATTTCGAGGACCTGTCCTGCGACGACCCGATCAACATCCAGTACACCTCGGGCACGACGGGCTTTCCCAAGGGGGCCACCCTCTCCCACCACAACATTCTCAACAACGGTTACTTCGTGGGCGAGTTGATCGCCTACAGCGAGCAGGACCGGGTGTGCATCCCGGTGCCCTTCTACCACTGCTTCGGCATGGTCATGGGCAACCTGGCGGCCACCTCGCACGGCGCGTGCATCGTCATCCCGGCCCCCTCCTTCGACCCCGTGGCGACCCTGCGCGCGGTCCAGGAAGAACGCTGCACCTCGCTCTACGGCGTCCCGACCATGTTCATCGCGGAGCTGAACCTGCCCGACTTCGCGACGTACGACCTCTCCTCCCTGCGCACCGGCATCATGGCGGGCTCGCCCTGCCCGGTGGAGGTGATGAAGCGGGTCGTCGCCGAGATGCACATGGCGGAGGTCTCCATCTGCTACGGCATGACCGAGACGTCGCCGGTGTCCCTGCAGACGCGGATGGACGACGACCTGGAACACCGCACCGGCACGGTCGGCCGCGTCCTGCCGCACGTCGAGGTGAAGGTCGTCGACCCGGCGACCGGCGTCACCCAACCGCGCGGCAGAGCAGGCGAGTTGTGCACCCGCGGCTACAGCGTGATGCTCGGCTACTGGAACGAGCCCGAGAAGACCGCCGAGGCCGTCGACCCCGGCCGCTGGATGCACACCGGCGACCTCGCGACGATGCGCGAGGACGGGTACGTCGAGATCGTCGGCCGCATCAAGGACATGATCATCCGGGGCGGGGAGAACATCTACCCGCGCGAGATCGAGGAGTTCCTCTACGCCCACCCGAAGATCGCGGACGTCCAGGTCGTCGGCGTACCCCATGAGCGCTACGGCGAGGAGGTCCTCGCCTGCGTCATCCCGCGAGACCCGGCCGACCCACCGACACTGGAGGAGCTGCGCGCCTTCTGTGAGGGGCGGTTGGCCCACTACAAGGTCCCGAGCGGGCTGCGGATCCTGGAGTCCTTCCCGATGACGGTGTCGGGGAAGGTGCGGAAGATCGAGCTGAGGGAGACGTACGGCGAGCACAGCGCCCCGTAAGGGGCGCGGGGCTGTATCGATAGGCGGTCCGGCAACGCCCCAAAGGGGCGCGGGGAACTGCGCGACCAGCCACGACGGCGCCGCAGCCAAACGGCGACCCTCCCAGCGGAGCTCAGTCCCGGCGCATACAGACCCGGGGCCACGCGTCGAGGCCGAGCTCCGCCTCATGGGCGCGGATCTTCCGCAGCCCCGGGGTGAGTTCGGCGTCGTCCAGCACGCGGAAGCCGATGCGTGCGTAGTACGGCGCGTTCCACGGGACCTCGGCGAAGGTGGTCAGGGTGAGCCCGGCCAGGCCCTCCTCGCGGGCGCGGTCGGCGGCGTACGCGAGGAGGGTCCGCCCGATGGCGCGGCGGGCGACGTCGGGGTGGACCGAGATCTGCTCGATGTGCAGGGCGCCGTCGACGGGCTCGCAGATCAGGTAGGCGACCGGCCGGTTCCGTTCGTCGGCCGCGACCCACGCGCGGCCCTCCCGGCGGTAGCGGTCCAGGACCTCCACGGCAGGCGGGTCGTTCTCGGCGATCCAGCCCATGCCGAGATCGTGGAAGGGGGCACCGGCGGCGAGCTCGATGTCCTGGAGGGCCGGGAGCTCGTCGGCCGTGGCGTGACGGATGCGCATGCGCGGAGTCTGCGGCACTGTCGGTACCCGCGGCGAGCGGATTAGCCGGCGCCTGTGCCGTCCAGCTATGCGCATCCGCCGAGTCTCCGGTACCGGGGCGGCACCCGCCGCGAGCGGATTACGCGGCCCCCGTGCCGTCCAACTCGTCGGCGAGGGTGTTGACCGGCTGCGGGGTGCCCGTGAGGTCGAGGACGAACAGCGGGACGCCCAGCGAGTCGGCCCGCGCGCGGGCGTCGGGCGCGTACCCGGCGAGGGAGAAGTAGACGCAGTCGGCGGACTCCGTCATGGCGGTCAGCCACAGACACTCCACGTCCCGCAGCGACGCCGGGCGCACGGTCGGGTCCACCTGGGCCAGCAGCCCACGTGCGGCGAGCCCGATCCCGGCCGGGGGCCGCTGGTCCGCCCGGCGGATGTCCTGGAAGCCGAGCCAGCGCAGATACAGGGCGGCCACGGTGACGGCGTCGCGGGCGGTGCGGATGGTGATCGGCTGGAAGGCCCGGCGTGGGGGAGTGGTGGTCCGCCCGGCCGTGCCGACGACCGGCTCCGCCTCCTGGGGGGACTCCCCGTCCTCCCCGGCCACCGGAATCCACAGCACCGTCCCGCAGGCGCAGCCCAGCTCCGGCCGGGGCCACTCGTCCCGACGGCCGCAGACGGAGCAGCGCACGGCGACCCAGGCCTCGTCCCACACCCGGTGGGCGATAGCCGTCGGCGCGCCGTGCGGGTCGAGGGGTGGCGAGACCGGGGCACCGCACACGCACGGATACGACGGTGCCGCGTAGAGGTGCTCGCGCCGGCAGGCCGGGCAGCGCAGCGACACGCTCTCGGACATGGCCACATCGTCCTCCAGGAAGCCCCCGCTTGTCCTTGTCTTGACGGCCTTGGCCCCTTGACGGCCCTGGCCCACCCACTTACATTGCTTCCAGATAGTAGAAAACATTTTCCGCAATACGGAAGTGCTCGCCGCGGGGCGCGACGGGAGTACGCATCCGAAAGCCGAAGCAGGAGTACTCGATGGCTCGAATGACCGCTGCCCGCGCGGCAGTTGAGATCCTCAAGCGCGAGGGCGTCACGGACGCGTTCGGTGTCCCGGGCGCGGCGATCAACCCCTTCTACGCGGCGCTCAAGGCCTCGGGCGGGATCCACCACACCCTCGCCCGCCATGTGGAGGGCGCCTCACACATGGCCGAGGGCTACACGCGTACCCGCCCGGGCAACATCGGCGTCTGCATCGGCACCTCGGGCCCCGCCGGCACCGACATGATCACCGGCCTGTACTCCGCGACCGGCGACTCCATCCCGATCCTGTGCATCACGGGCCAGGCGCCGACCGCCGTGATCCACAAGGAGGACTTCCAGGCCGTCGACATCGCCTCGATCGCCAAACCGGTGACCAAGATGGCCGTCACCGTCCTGGAGGCCGCGCAGGTCCCCGGCGTCTTCCAGCAGGCCTTCCACCTGATGCGCTCCGGCCGTCCCGGCCCGGTCCTCATCGACCTGCCGATCGACGTCCAGCTCACCGAGATCGAGTTCGACCCGGAGACGTACGAGCCGCTCCAGACGTACAAGCCGGCCGCGACCCGCGCCCAGATCGAGAAGGCGATCGGCCTGCTGAACGCCTCCGAGCGCCCGCTGATCGTCGCCGGCGGCGGTGTCATCAACGCCGACGCGGCCGAACTCCTCGTCGAGTTCGCCGAATTGACCGGCACCCCGGTCGTCCCGACCCTGATGGGCTGGGGCGTCCTCCCGGACGACCACGACCTGAACGCCGGCATGGTCGGCCTCCAGACCTCGCACCGCTACGGCAACGCGACCTTCCTGGAGTCCGACTTCGTCCTCGGCATCGGCAACCGCTGGGCCAACCGCCACACCGGCAAGCTCGACGTCTACACGGCCGGACGGAAGTTCGTCCACGTCGACATCGAGCCCACCCAGATCGGCAAGATCTTCGCCCCGGACTACGGCATCGCCTCCGACGCGAAGGCCGCGCTGGAGCTCTTCGTCGAGGTGGCAAGGGAGTTGAAGGCGGAAGGCAAGCTGCCCGACCGCTCCGCGTGGGCGGCCTCGGCGCAGGAGAAGAAGGCAACTCTCCAGCGCCGTACGCACTTCGACGACATCCCGATCAAGCCGCAGCGCGTCTACGAGGAGATGAACAAGGCCTTCGGCCCGGAGACCCGGTACGTCTCCACGATCGGCCTCTCGCAGATCGCCGGCGCCCAGATGCTGCACGTCTACCGGCCCCGGCACTGGATCAACTGCGGCCAGGCGGGCCCGCTGGGCTGGACCATCCCGGCCGCGCTGGGTGTCGCCAAGGCCGACCCCGAGGCGTCCGTCGTCGCCCTCTCCGGCGACTACGACTTCCAGTTCATGCTCGAGGAGCTGGCGGTCGGGGCGCAGCACAGGATCCCGTACGTCCATGTCCTGGTGAACAACGCCTACTTGGGCCTGATCCGTCAGGCGCAGATCGGTCTGGACATCAACTTCCAGGTCAACCTCGAGTTCGAGAACATCAACTCGCCCGAGCTGGGTGTCTACGGCGTCGACCACATCAAGGTCGTCGAGGGCCTCGGCTGCAAGGCGATCCGGGTCACCGACCCCGCCGAACTGGGCGCCGCCTTCGAGCAGGCCAAGAAGCTCGCCGCCGAGTTCCAGGTCCCGGTCGTCGTCGAGGCGATCCTGGAACGTGTCACGAACATCGCGATGAGCAAGACGAACGACATCAGCAACGTCGTGGAGTTCGAGGAGATCGCGACCGAGCCCGGGCACGCGCCGACCTCGATCAGGACCCTGAAGGTCTGACGCACCGGATCCGCCAAGGGCGGCCCGTCCTCAGGGACGGGCCGCCCTTTCGCGTGCTTCCCCCGTGCGGGCCCGCCGCCCCCGTGTCGGCGGGCCCGCACGGGGGAGAATGTGCCCACCTCCGGGGGTGGTTGAAGCCTCTTGAACCATGTTCAGAGCTTGATTTGAGGGTTTCGTAGCCGGCGTACGACCGATGGCGTACGTCGGCTCGGTGCGCGTGTCACGGCTCGTGGTGTTCGGAGAGCCCCGGCCAGTCGTCGGGGCCGCCGCCCTGCCACTCCACGATCTCTTCGTCCTCGACCTCGATCCGGTCCAGGTCGGCGAGGCGCAGCAGCTCCACCACGTCGTCCAGGTGCGAGGCGACGCCGAGGTTCTGGTCGTCCGCGGTGACCCGCCGGGAGCCGTCCAGGGCCGGCGAGTGCACCACGACGTGCGGGTGGTGCGTGGGATGTGCCATGCCTTCAGGCTCCTGCGCGTACGGCGGATCCGCCACCCCGGGAACGTCCTCGGGAACGCCGGAGAGCGCCGGATACGGGACCGTCCGTATCCGGCGCTCTCCGGCCGGTGAGGTTCTTCGGATGTTGCCGGTGTTGCCGGTGTTGCTGGGACCGCGGCGGCCGCGACGGAACCGGGGGTCTCCTTCCCTCAGGTCGAGAAGGAGGGGCCGGGACCTTCACCACCGCACTGGCTCGCACGCCGCCGCGGTCCATACCCTGCCCGCGCCCGGTGCCGGGCGATCACCCCTCATCCGGGTCGCCCGGGGGTCGGGTGCGGGCAGGGAGTCCGGGGAGGTCAGTCCTCGCGCAGGGCGCGGACCGCCTCCTCCACGCGCTTGCCGTACTCCGGGTCGGCGGCGTGGAAGTGGGCGAGGTTCTTCTCGATCACGTCGTCGCGGGAGACCTGGGAGAGGCCGCCGGAGATGTTCGCGATCAGACGGGACCTCTCGTCCTCGGACATCAGGCGGTACAGCTCGCCCGCCTGGAAGAAGTCGTCGTCCTTGGTGTGCTGCGGGGCCTCGTGGGTGCCGGTCCAGCCGCTGACCGCCAGCGGGGCCGACAGGGCGCGGCCGGTCTCCGCCGGGCCGTCGTACGAGTTCGGCTCGTAGTTCTTCGCCGCGCGGCCCTGCGCGTTGGACGCCATGAGACCGTCACGGCCGTAGTTCTGCGCGGTCGTCGCCTTCGGGGCGTTCACCGCGAGGAGGGTGTGGTTGACGCCCAGGCGGTAGCGGTGGGCGTCCGCGTAGGCGAAGAGGCGGCCCTGGAGCATCTTGTCCGGCGACGGGCCGATGCCCGGGACGAAGTTGTTCGGGGAGAACGCGGCCTGCTCGACCTCGGCGAAGACGTTGTCCGGGTTGCGGTCGAGGACCAGACGGCCCACGCGCTGCAGCGGGAAGTCCTTGTGCGGCCACACCTTGGTGAGGTCGAAGGGGTTGAAGCGGTAGTCCGCCGCCTCGGCCGCCGGCATGACCTGGACGTAGAGGGTCCAGGACGGGTTCACTCCGCGCTCGATGGCCTGGAGCAGGTCCGTCTGGTGCGAGTTGGCGTCCTTGCCCGAGATCTCGGCGGCCTGCTCGGAGGACAGGGACCGGACGCCCTGGTTGGTCTTGAAGTGGTACTTGACGAAGAAGGCCTCGCCCTCGGCGTTCGTCCACTGGTAGGTGTGCGAGCCGTAGCCGTTCATGTGGCGGTACGACGCCGGGATGCCGCGGTCGCCCATCAGCCAGGTCACCTGGTGCGTGGCCTCGGGGGCGTGCGCCCAGAAGTCCCAGACGTTGTCCGGCTCCTGCTTGCCGGTGAACGGGTCGCGCTTCTGCGAGTGGATGAAGTCCGGGAACTTGATCGGGTCCTTGATGAAGAACACCGGGGTGTTGTTCCCGACGAGGTCGTAATTGCCCTCTTCCGTATAGAACTTGACCGCGAACCCGCGCGGGTCGCGCACCGCGTCCGCGCCGCCCAGCGAGTCGGCCACGGTCGAGAAGCGCAGGAAGAGCTCGGTGCGCTTGCCGACCGTGCTGAGGAAGTCGGCGTACGTGAAGCCGGTGACGTCGTCCGTCACCTCGAAGTAGCCGTACGCGCCGGAACCACGGGCGTGCACCACGCGCTCCGGGATGCGCTCGCGGTTGAAGCGCGCGAGCTTCTCCAGCAGGTGCTGGTCCTGGAGGAGGAGGGGCCCGCCGATGCCGGCGGAGGCTGAGTTCTGGTTGTCGGCGACCGGGGCGCCGGACTCGGTCGTGAGCACGCGCTTCGACATCGTGGACCTTCCGTACGGGAGTCAGCGGAATCTTCGGATTCTTTGGAAAAGAACTTCCGCTTTGTGGAGCCTAGGTTTGGGGCGATCTGGACGTCAACAGTTTGTTGAAGTGGTTTCCGGACGGCGCCGCCGCTTGGGCGCGACAGGACAGTTGTCAGCGGCGGCGCCGCCCGGAAGTCTCAGAGCTGAGCGCCGGAGAGGCGCTCGACCGCGCGCAGGAGCGCGGAGTGGTCCAGGCCGCCGTCACCCTGGGCACGCAGGGACGCGACCAGCTGGGCGACGACCGCACCGACGGGCAGGGCCGCGCCGACGTTCCGGGCGGCGTCCGTGACGATGCCCATGTCCTTGTGGTGGAGGTCGATGCGGAAGCCCGGCTTGAAGTCCCGGTTCAGGAAGTTGTCCTTCTTGCGCGTCAGTACGGTCGAACCGGCGAGCCCGCCGTTGAGGACGTCCAGCGCGGCCTTGAGGTCCACGCCCGACTTCTCCAGGAAGACCACGGCCTCGGCGCACGCCTGGATGTTCACGGCGACGATCAGCTGGTTCGCGGCCTTCACGGTCTGACCGGAGCCGTGCGGACCGCACAGCACGATGGTCTTGCCGAGCGCGTCGAGAATCGGCTTCGCGGTGTCGAAGTCGGCCTGCTCGCCGCCGACCATGATGGACAGCACGGCCTCGATCGCGCCGGCCTCACCGCCGGACACGGGCGCGTCCAGGACGCGGATGCCCTTGTCCTTGGCCGCCTGCGCCAGGTCGACCGAGGTCTGCGGGGTGATCGAGGACATGTCGATCAGCAGCGCGCCGGACTTCGCGTTCTCGAGGATGCCGTCGGGGCCGTACGCGATCGCCTCGACCTGCGGGGAGGCGGGCACCATCGTGACGACCACGTCGGCGTCCTCGACGGCCTCGGCGATCGAACCGGCCACGGTGCCGCCGGCGGCCGCCAGGCGATCCAGCTTGTCCTGCTCCAGGGTGAAGCCGGTGACGTCGTAACCCGCCTTGATCAGGTTCTCGGACATGGGGGAGCCCATGATGCCGAGGCCTATCCAGGCGATCTTGGGGAGGGTGCTCATGATGGGGGAACCTCTCTGAACTGCTGTGCTACGTCTGTGAATTGGCGCCGGTACGGCACTCTTCAGCGCCGGGTCGGCAATCCCAGCCCGTCCGGCGTTTGAGGACGAGTCCCCTTCAGGGCCGAAGCGGGGGCCTGGGGGCGGCAGCCCCCAGAGACGACGGCCCCGTCAACGAGCGGCACGCGCCTCGACCGGCAGCCACCCGAACGCCTCCGCGCTCGGCCGGTCGCCCGGCTTGTACTCCAGGCCGACCCAGCCCTCGTAACCGGCCTTGGCCAGCTGGTCCAACAGCTCCTCCAGCGGCAGCGACCCCGTGCCGGGGGCGCCACGGCCCGGGTTGTCGGCGATCTGGACGTGGCCGGTCTTCGCCGCGTACTGCTCGATCACCGCGGGCAGGTCCTCGCCGTTCATGGACAGGTGGTAGAGGTCCATGAGGAAGCGCGCATTGCCCAGCCCCGTCGCCTCGTTGACCTTGTCGACGATGTCGACGCCGGCCGGGGCGGTCACCAGCGGGTACAGCGGCGACTCGGGCTTGTTGAGGGTCTCGATCAGGAGAATCGCACCGATCCGGTCGGCGGCCCGGGCCGCGAGGACCAGGTTCTCCAGCGCGAGCGCGTCCTGCTCGGCCGGGTCCACGCCCTCGACGCGGTTGCCGTACAGCGCGTTGAGCGCCTTGCAGCCCAGCGACCGGGCGAAGTCCGCGGCCACGTCGATGTTGGCGCGGAACCTCTCCGACTCCTCGCCGGGGATCGACAGGGCGCCGCGGTCCGGGCCCGGCAGCTGTCCGGCGTAGAAGTTCAGGCCCGTGAGCTGGACGCCCGCGTCCTCGATCGCCCTCTTGAGGGCGTCGAGCTCGGACTGCTCGGGGGTGGGGGAGTCGACCCAGGGCCACCACAGCTCGACCGCGGTGAAGCCCGCCGCGGCGGCGGCCGCGGGGCGCTCCAGGAGCGGGAGTTCCGTGAAGAGGATCGACAGGTTGACGTTGAAGCGCTGCTCAGCGAATCCCATGGGTTCCGGCGCTCCCTTCCGTGTCGAGTGATTCCGTATTGCGGAAGTTCGTTTCTGCTTAATGGAAGATTGCCGTCGTGTGTCGGGGCTTGTCAAGAGGGCTCGGCGGAAAACGGCACCGCGCGTTAGGTTGTGCGCGTGCGATTGAGAGTGGAGTTCACGACCGAGCCCTTCGACCTCGACGAGGCACCCGCGCACGCCCTGGCGGCCCGCGAGGTCATCGAGGCGGCCGAGCTGGACGCGGTGGACGTCGGCCCGTTCGGCAACACGGCGGAGGGCGGCGCCGACGCCGTACTCACGGCCGTGGACGCCCTGCTGCGCAAGAGCCTGGAGTCCGGCGCCACCCGGATCTCGCTGCAGCTCAACGTGATCGGGGAGGGCGGCGCGTGACCGGCACCGGGGACGAGCCCTTCATCTCGGCCGTGAAGCCGCTGGTCGACGCCATGGGCGGGGAGATGCTCCCGCCCGACGAGGCCGGCCCCGACGACGTCGTCCTCGCCTGGGAGGGTGCCGACGTGGTCGCCGTGCGCCTGCCGCAGCTCGCGGACTCCCTTGACCACATCCTGGCCGCCTTGGAGCGCAAGCGCGGCAAGCCGCTGGCCGACCTGGACCGCAAGGCCAAGCAGGAGATCGTGCGGATACTCGAGGCGCGTGGCGCCTTCTCCGTACGGCACGGTGTGGAGACCGTGGCGAGCGCGCTCGGGGTGAGCCGCTTCACCGTCTACAACTACCTCAACCGCGAGAAGGAGGCCTGAGCGCCGGGCTCTGTCCGCCGTTCCTCGGCCTCTCCTTCTTTGTTACCCGGAATTTTCAACAAACTGTTGACGCACTCTTCATGAGGGCGTTAGCTAGCGGCAGCCCGTTCAGTACGAAGGCCGTTCGCGGCCACGGAGGCTCCCGTGACGTCGACTTCCACGCCCCCGGGTCTGGCCCGGTTCAACGCCCTGGAGGAGCACGCGGCTTTCGCCGCCCTCCACGAGGCGTGCGCCTCCACGGCATGGGCGAGGCGGCTGCTGGCCGCCCGCCCCTACGGCACCGCCGACGACCTCTGCACCGCCAGTGATGCCGCGATGGCCGAGCTGAGCGCCGAGGACCTCGCCGAGGCCATGGCCGGACACCCGCCGATCGGCCGCCCCGAGCCGGGTGACCCGACCTCGGCGCGGGAACAGCGCGGCATGGCCGGCGCGACCGAGGAGCTCAAGGCGGAGATGCTGGAACTGAACCTGGCGTACCAGGAGAAGTTCGGCCACGTCTTCCTGATCTGTGCCACCGGCCGGACCGGCGAGCAGATGCGCGACGCGGTCAAGGAGCGGATCGGCAACGCGCCGGAGCAGGAGAGGGAGATCGTCCGCACGGAGCTGGGCAAGATCAACCGTATCCGGCTCGCCCGCATCGTCGAAGAGGACTGAGAGCAGCATGACCACGAGCACCACCGCCTCGGTGTCCACGCACATCCTGGACACCTCCGTCGGCCGCCCCGCCGAGGGTGTCGCCGTCCAGCTCGCGGCCCGCAGCGGCCGGGATGCGGACTGGCAGACGCTCGGCGGCTCCGCGACCGACGCGGACGGGCGGTGCAAGGACCTGCCGGCGCTGCCGGCGGGCACCACACACGTACGGCTCGACTTCGCCGTGGAGCCGTATTTCGAGAACAAGCAAGCCGATGCGCAGCAGGACGCCCCCGCGAATCGGGACAGCGATGCGTTCTTTCCAGAGGTAGCGATCACCTTCGCCGTCAAGCCCGGCGAGCACTACCACGTACCGCTGCTGCTCAACCCGTTCGGCTACTCCGTTTACCGAGGGAGCTAGCTAAATGACTGACAATTCCCGCCCTGCCCGCCCTGTCATCCTGGGACAGAACCAGTACGGCAAGGCCGAGAACCGAGTCGTAAAGATCACGCGGGACGGCGCCACCCATCACATCAAGGACCTGAACGTGTCCGTGGCGCTGAGCGGCGACATGGACGAGGTCCACTACTCCGGCTCGAACGCCAACGTCCTGCCGACCGACACCACCAAGAACACGGTGTACGCGTTCGCCAAGGAGCACGGCATCGAGTCCGCCGAGCAGTTCGGCATCCACCTGGCGCGTCACTTCGTGACGTCGCAGGAGCCGATCAAGACGGCCCGGATCCGCATCGAGGAGTACACCTGGGAGCGCATCGACGCCTCCGACGCCAACTCCCAGTTCATCGGCGCGGACGAGGTCAAGCACTCCTTCGTCCGCAAGGGCCAGGAGACCCGGGTCACCCAGATCACCTACGACGGCTCGTCGTGGGAGGTCGTCTCGGGTCTCAAGGACCTCGTAGTGATGAACTCGACGAACTCCGAGTTCTGGGGCTACGTCAAGGACAAGTACACGACGCTGCCCGAGGCGTACGACCGCATCCTGGCCACCCAGGTCTCCGCCCGCTGGCGGTTCAACTGGACCGACGACGAGCAGCGGATGCCCAACTGGGAGAAGTCCTACGAGCAGACGAAGAAGCACATGCTCCAGGCCTTCGCCGAGACGTACTCACTCTCGCTGCAGCAGACCCTCTACCAAATGGGTTCGCGGATCATCAACAACCGCAGCGAGATCGACGAGGTCCGCTTCTCGCTCCCGAACAAGCACCACTTCCTGGTCGACCTGGAGCCGTTCGGGCTGAAGAACGACAACGAGGTGTACTTCGCCGCCGACCGGCCCTACGGCCTGATCGAGGCGACCATCCTGCGGGACGGCTGCGAGCCGAAGATCCCGGTGGACCTCACCAACCTCTGAGCAACTCCATCTGCGGCACCCGCGGCCCGCCTGTGCGGGCCGCGGCACTCAAATCCCGGGGTCCTGCCGTGCCCACTCCACACAGGGAAAAGGACGAACCATGGCAGCAGCCCAGCGCATCGTCATCGAGAACTGTTCGATCGCGACCGTCGACGCCAACGACACGGAGTACCCCACCGGTTACCTCGTCGTCGCCGACAACCGCATCGAGGCGCTCGGCGCGGGCAGGGCACCCGAGGGCCTGGAGAACGTCGTACGCAGGATCGACGCCACCGGCCACCTCGTGACCCCCGGCCTGGTCAACACCCACCACCACTTCTACCAGTGGATCACCCGGGGCCTGGCCACCGACCACAACCTCTTCAACTGGCTGGTCGCGCTGTACCCGACCTGGGCGCGCATCGACGAGCAGATGGTCCGCGCCGCCGCGCAGGGCTCGCTCGCCATGATGGCCCGCGGCGGTGTGACCACCGCGATGGACCACCACTACGTCTTCCCGAAGGGCTCCGGCGACCTCTCCGGCGCGATCATCGGCGCGGCGCGCGAGATGGGTGTCCGCTTCACCCTCGCCCGCGGCTCCATGGACCGCAGCGAGAAGGACGGGGGCCTGCCCCCGGACTTCGCCGTCGAGACCCTCGAAGGCGCCCTCGCCGCGACCGAGGCGACCGTCAAGGAGCACCACGACTCCTCCTTCGACGCGATGACCCAGGTCGCCGTCGCGCCCTGCTCGCCCTTCTCCGTCTCCACCGAACTGCTCAAGCAGGGCGCCGAGTTGGCCCGCCGTCTCGGCGTGCGCCTGCACACCCACGGCTCGGAGACCGTCGAGGAGGAGCAGTTCTGCAAGGAACTGTTCGGCATGGGCCCGACCGACTACTTCGAGTCCACCGGCTGGCTCGGCGAGGACGTGTGGATGGCGCACTGCGTCCACATGAACGACTCCGACATCGCCGCCTTCGCCCGTACGAAGACCGGTGTCGCCCACTGCCCGTCCTCCAACGCCCGTCTGGCGGCCGGCATCGCCCGGGTCCCCGACATGCTCGCGGCCGGCGTCCCGGTCGGCCTCGGCGTCGACGGTACGGCGTCCAACGAGTCCGGCGAGCTGCACACCGAACTGCGCAACGCCCTCCTCATCAACCGCCTCGGCGCCCACCGCGAGGCCGCCCTGAACGCCCGTCAGGCGCTGCGCCTCGGGACGTATGGGGGCGCCCAAGTCCTGGGCCGTTCTGCGGAGATCGGCTCCCTGGAGCCCGGCAAGCTCGCCGACCTGGTGCTGTGGAAGCTGGACACCCTCGCCCACGCCTCCATCGCCGACCCGGTGACCGCGTTGGTCTTCGGCGCGGCCGCCCCGGTCACGGCCTCGTTCGTGAACGGCCGTCAGATCGTCGAGGACAACCGCCTGTTGCACGTCGACGAGGACGCCATCGCCCGCTCCACGCGGGACGAGGCCCAGCGCCTGGCGCGGATCGCCGCACAGGGCTGACCAGTTGAGGATCTGAAGATCTCCGGTCGAGGGGGACGGCCCTCGACCGGTGGCCGTGGACTCGCTCGGGTCCATGGCGGCCGTCTCCGGGGCGTGCATGAACATGTGCGCCCCGGAACGGCCTCCTTTGCCCCTTTTGAGGGGTTCCGTCCCCCCGGTCCCGCATGACCGCGCACCACCTCCATGAAACCCACGTCAGAGCCGACGTGTTAGCTGACCCGGAGGAACCGCCGTGACCGCTCACCCCGTCGACGAAAAACTCCCCGCACTCAAAATGGCCACCACGGGCCTGCAGCACGTGGCCGCCATGTACGCGGGGGTCGTCGCCCCGCCGCTGATCGTCGGGGCGGCCATCGGCCTCTCCGGCACCGAACTCACCTTCCTCACCGGCGCCTGTCTGTTCACCGCGGGCCTCGCCACCTTCCTCCAGACCCTCGGCGTCTGGAAGATCGGCGCCCGGCTGCCCTTCGTCAACGGCGTCACCTTCGCCGGTGTCGCGCCGATGACCGCGATCGTGGCCTCCACCAAGGACAAGTCCGACGCCCTGCCGATCATCTTCGGGGCGGTCATCGTCGCCGGACTCCTCGGCTTCATCGCCGCTCCCTTCTTCAGCAAGGCGGTGCGCTTCTTCCCGCCGGTGGTCACCGGCACGGTCATCACGCTCATAGGTGTGTCTCTGCTGCCGGTGGCGTTCGGCTGGGCACAGGGGCCCAACCCGGCTGCGGAGGACTACGGTTCGAGGACCTATCTGGGGCTGGCGGCCGCAACGCTGGTGATCGTCCTGCTGCTTCGCCGCTTCACGCGCGGCTTCGTCAAGCAGATCGCCGTCCTGCTCGGCCTGGTCGTCGGCACACTCGTCGCGATCCCGTTCGGCGTCACGGACTTCAGCCCTGTCGCGGACGCGGCTGTGATCGGCTTCCCGACCCCCTTCCACTTCGGCGCACCGCAGTTCCAGGTCGCCGCGATCGTGTCGATGATCGTGGTGATGGTGGTCTCGATGACCGAATCGACCGCGGACATGCTGGCGTTGGGCGAGATCGTGGAACGCCCGGCCGACGAGAAGACCATCGCGGCCGGCCTGCGCGCCGACACCCTCGGCTCGGCGGTCAGCCCGCTCTTCAACGGTTTCATGTGCAGCGCCTTCGCCCAGAACATCGGCCTGGTCGCCATGACGAAGATCCGCAGCCGGTACGTCGTCGCCACCGGCGGCGCCTTCCTGGTGCTGATGGGCCTGTGCCCCATGGCCGCCTCGCTCATCGCGGTCGTCCCGCGTCCGGTGCTCGGCGGGGCGGGCGTGGTCCTGTTCGGCTCGGTCGCGGCCAGTGGCATTCAGACGCTCGTCAAGGCCGGCCTGGAGAAGGACAACAACGTCCTGATCGTGGCCGTGTCGCTGGCCGTCGGCATCATCCCGATCACGGCGCCGGACTTCTACCACGCGTTCCCGGAGACGGCGAAGATCGTCCTGGACTCGGGCATCTCGACGGGCTGTATGGCGGCGGTGCTGCTCAACCTCGTCTTCAACCATCTGGGCAAGCACCGGGACGCGCAGGACGTGACGCATCCGATGGAGGCGGGCGAGGAGATCGCGGCCGCCCACTGAACCTCGGGGCGCGGCATCCCGACGGTGCCGCGCCCCGAGGCCTCAGGCGATCGTGTAACCGTCCCCGTACACCTTCCACTTGAGCGGCGTGTCCAGGTCGAGGTTGCCCTTCTTCAGGAACACCCGCTGGGCCGTCTCGACCCGGGTCACGTCGCTGTGGGCGGCCTCCTGCTTCATCGCCCACGCGCGCGCGTCGAGGAAGGCGTGCAGATACGTCGTCTCGTCGCCGCCGTCCGCCGGGGTGTCCGCGTTCTTCCGCGCCCGCTTGCGGATGCCACCGAAGCTGACGGCGTCCGTGCCGGGGCCGTGCATGACCATCGCGTCGTAGTAGACGAACTGGCCGAGCGTGCCGAGGCCGTCCTTCTCGGCACGCGCGACGGCCGGGTCGAAGTAGACCCGGTCCCGCTCGTCGCGCTGTGCCTTGCGGAAGGCGGATGTCTTCGCGGCCTTTCTCCAGGCGGTCGGGAAGCCCGACAGCCCATTGAGCGAGTCGGTGCCGTCCACCGCGCGCAGGGCGGGCAGATAGTCGGCCAGGGGATTGTCCGGATCCCGCTCGGTGTACAGCTCGACGAGCGCCAGCATGTCGCTCGTACCGGAGCAGAAGCCGATGATGCCGGCGGTGTAGCCCCGACCGTCGCCGATGTCCTTGATGAACCCGTACTGCGCCTTCCAGTCCAGCGACGAGTTCTCCGCGCTGGACACCAGCCGCATCGCGATGTCCTTCTTCTCCGGGGCATCGAGCCCGGTCGTGGTCGCCGCCTCGGCCGACGGCCACTGCGTGGCGGTCGCGAGGGCGGTCCCGAAGGCGGCGAGCAGGGTGCGGCGGGCGGCTTTACCGTGAACTCTCGGCACATCATCTCCAAGTCAGGTGCTGTGAAAGGCAGTTGAGACTCGCGCGCCAACTTGGGAATGCCGTGGGGTGCCATTAGGAGGTCACTGTGAGTTTCCGGACCAGGCCATGAGGTTCGCGAACAGCTCTGCCTGCTCGATCGCGTCGTCCAGGGCATGGTGCGTGTGGCGGCGCTTCGAGAGCAGCTCGGGCGGCATCGTCCGCTTGGCGACGGCCCGTAGCGGGAGTCCCGCCTTCGTGGCGTACAACGTCTTCATGTCCAGGCAGCCCGAGTGTCCGAAGGGGCTCGCCCCGGTGAAGCGGATCAGGTACCAGTACAGGAATGTCCAGTCGTACGAGGCCGGGTAACCGCACATCACCGGCTGGGCGCCGACACCCACCTCGCGCACCCAGTCGGTGAACTCGGCGAGTGCTACGGCAGGTTCAGCGCCCTCCCTGTGGAGCCGCTCCCGGTCGAGACCGCTCACGGCCAGCGCCTCGGGCACGAACTCCCCACTGATCGGCCGCAGTTCACGGTAGAAGGTCTGCTGCTCCGGGTCGGCAGCGGTGAAACCCTCGGTGTCCTGCACTCCGGCGACCGCGGCGCCGAAGCTGAGCATCGAGTACGGCCCGGGGATCGGGCCGTCGGCCTCGATGTCGATGGAGATGTACAGGCTAGGCCTGCTGCGTCGTGCGCCCATGGGCTGGAGGATCGCAGGTGGGACGGGGCGTCCGCATCCGAATTCAGCCCCGTGCCTCAGCCCCGTGCCTCACTCCTGCGCGTCAGTCCTGTGCGTCGGCCCTCGGCCGCAGCACGACCGCCGCCAGCCCCAGCGCCCCCACCGCGATCCCCGCCCCCACCCGGAACGCCAGCTGATACCCCTCCGCCGTGGCCGGGACCAGTTCCGCACCCCCGCCGAGCAACCCCTCCGTCCGGTTCGACGCCAGCACCGAAAGGATCGCGAGGCCCAGTGAACCGCCCACCACCTGTGTGGTGTTGAACAGCCCGGACGCCAGTCCCGCGTCCTCCTCGAGGGCGCCCGCCATGGCGATCCCGGTCAGCGCGGGCATCGCGGCCGCGAAACCGGCGGAGAGCAGGAGCAGTGGGGGCAGTACGTCGGTGACGTACGAGCCGTCGGCGGGCGCGCGGCCGAGCAGTGCCATGCCGCCGGTGATCAGCACGAGCCCCGCCAGCAGCACCCGGTAGGCGCCGAACCGGCCGATGGTCCGCGCGGACAGGCCCAGCATCAGCACCCCGATCGCGATCGGCGCCGGCAGGAAGGCCGTGCCGGTGAGCAACTCGCCGTAGCCGAGCACGCGTTGGAGGTAGAGGGCGCCGATGAACTGGAAGCCGAACATCGTCCCGATCATCAGCACCTGGACGGCGTTCGCGCCGGACAGCAGCCGGGAGCCGAACAGCCGCAGCCGCAGCAGCGGACGCGCGGCCCGCGCCTGGCGGACGGTGAACGCCACGAACAGGGCGAGGGCGAGCACGGCCAGCAGGAGGGTGGCCGTCAGGTCGCGGTCGCCCGAGCCGACGATGACGTACACCGTCAGCATCAGCGCGCCGGTGACCAGCGCGGCCCCGGGATAGTCGGCGCCCCGGCCGAGACCCTCGCCGTCCTCCGGTGCGAGGACACGGAGGGCCGCCAGCAGGGCGACGACACCGATCGGCAGGTTGATCAGGAAGATCCAGTGCCAGTTCAGGGCCTGCGTCAGCGCTCCGCCGAGGAACGTGCCGAGCGCCCCGCCCGCCGCGCCGACCGCGCTGAACACCGCGATGGCACGGGCCTGTTCGCGCGGCTCGGGGAAGAGGGAGACCAGCATGCCGAGCACCACGGCCGAGGTCATCGCCCCGCCCACGCCCTGCAGGGCACGGGCCGCGATCAGCATGCCCTGGCTGGTGGCCACCCCGCACAGTACGGACGCCGCGGTGAACACGGTGAGCCCCGCCGCGAACATCCGCCTGCGGCCCACCAGGTCGCCGAGTCGGCCCACCAGCAACAGCAGCCCGCCGAACGGGATCAGATAGGCGTTGACGACCCAGGCCAGCCCCGGAGCCGAGAAGCCCAGGTCGCTCTGGATGGCCGGCATCGCGACCGTGACGATGTTGCCGTCCAGGATCGTCATCAGGGTTCCCGCGCACAGCACGACGAGGGACGCCCAACGGGAGTACGTTCGGTGTGTCGGTCGGGTCGGGGACTCGGTCAGGACCGTCATGGCGGCAGTGCCTCCGCATTCTCCATGGGAACCATAGGTGCACGACTTGTAACGGGGTTCATCGTGGGTGACCATGGAGGTCGGCGTAAGGAGGCAGTCCAATGTCCCAGAGGAACACCGGTGTTACCGCGCAGGTGGTGAACGCGCACGCGTGTCCGGTCCGTGAGGTTCTTGACAGGGTCTCCGGAAAATGGAGCGTCCAGATCCTCGTCGCGGCCGCGCACGGACCCATCCGGTTCACCGAATTGGAGCGCAGTATCGAGGGCATCAGCCGCCGCATGCTGACCCTCACCCTGCGCAACCTGGAGCGCGACGGCCTCGTCACCCGCACCGTGCACCCCACGGTGCCACCGAAGGTCGAGTACGAACTCACCCCGGTGGCCCGCGAGTTGCACGAGACGCTGCAGCGGCTGACCAACTGGGCGGAGCGGAACCGGGTCTACATCGCCGAGGCGCGCGCGACCTACGACGCCGAGCGCGAACCGGAGTTGGTCTGACCTACAGGTCGAAACGCCCTACAGGTCGAAAGTCCCTACAGACCGAAGACGCCTACCGGTCGAAAGGGCCTACAGGCCGAACAGGCTTGCATCCGCGGCCAGTTCCTTGAAGAGCCCCCTCGGATTGGCGATCAGGCGCCGCTCCTTGAGGTCCATCAGCCCGCCGACCGCGGTGATCTCGGCGGCCACCGTGCCGTCCGTCTTGCGTATCGTCTGCTGTATTCGGAACGTCTTGCCCCCGCCCCAGTCGAAGCCGCAGGTCACCTCGACTTCGTCGCCCGCGACCAACTCCCGCTGATAGCGGATGGTGGTCTCCAGGGCCACCGGCCCCACGCCCTTGCCGATGAGGCCGGACTGGCTGATCCCCGCCGCCTTGAGCAGTGACCAACGGGCGTGCTCCGCGTAGTTGATGTACACGCTCTGGTTGAGGTGACCCTGCACATCCGTCTCGTACCCACGGACGGTCACCGGGACGGAAAACGTCTCGCTCACGGTTTCCTCTTCTCGTGCCACGGTTGTTGATTGACCCGATCCTGACACGTGCCCATTACAGCCGTCGCGGAGACGCCAGCAGATAACGGGCCCTCGTCCGCGGCTCCGTGTACTCGCCGACCTGCCAGCCCGCCCCCTCCAGCGTGGCCGCGCAGGCTCGCAGCACCTCGGCGTCCGGCGCGTGCACGGCGACGGCCTCCGGCTGCGGGGTCGCCCGCACTCGGTAGCCCGGCAAGTCCCCTCCCTGGGGACGGTGTTCGGCCGCCTCCAGGGCGAGGGCGGCGGCCTGCACCAGATGTGTGCGCTCCCAGCCGCACGGCCGGTCCGTGGCCCCGTCCGGGTTGGTCATCCGGCGCAGCTCAAGGAGACCCTGCCAGGCGCTGTGCACCTCGCGGACGCGAGTGGGACCGGTGTCCGGCGCCTCCTCCTCGCCGCCGACGCGGGCGGCGAACACCCCCGAGTCCGCCACGGCAGCCACGGCGGGCTTCTCGGGGACCTCGGCGACGGCCTCCCGTATGCGATGCCCCGCCGGTGTCAGGAAGTGGTCGTGCGGTGGCCGCGGATGCCGGAAGGCCAGGCCGCGCTTCACCAGCGCGTCGAGCTGTGCCTCCGTACCCTTCACCCGCCCGGTGACGGGATCGGCGGCGTCGATGACACGCCGCTGGGCGGCGGTAGGCGGTCGGGTCACGGCGTGCTCCTCCCCGGTGAACGGCCTGAACGAGCCTGATCGAAGGACCGTCGCACTGCCGCGATCAGCCCGTTCGAAGACTACGACCCGGGTCTGACATTCCACCCGGCGATCACCGGCCGCCCGTGCTCGGTGCCCAGTCGGCACAGCGTCCCGGTCGCCAGCTGGAACAGCGCTCCGCTCGACGCGGGCAGTCCGAGGCGCCGGGCGGTGAGGACCCGGAGGAAGTGTCCGTGCGCCACGAGGACGACGACGCCCTCGGTGTTGGCGAGTGCCGCGTCCACCTTGGCCAGCATGCGGTCGGCGCGCTCCCCGACCTGCTCAGGGCTCTCCCCGGGATGCTCGGGCGGCCCGGGCGTCACCCCGTCCGTGAACAGGAACCAGCCGGGCCGCTCCCGCTGGATCTCCACGGTCGTGATGCCCTCGTACCCGCCGTAGTCCCACTCGCGCAGATCGACGTCGACCCGCGCGTCGTCCAGCCCGATGAGCTCGGCGGTCTCCCGCGCGCGTTGCAGCGGGCTGACGAAGGCGGCCCCGATCCGGTGCGAGCGGATCAGCGGCACCAGCCGGCGCGCCTCCTCCCGCCCGCGCTCGGTCAGCGGCACGTCCGTCGAACCCGTGTGCCGACCGGACCGCGACCACTCGGTCTCCCCGTGCCGGACCAGAAAGAGATCACCCACGTGCGCGCCCTTCCCGCTCGCCTCCCTGCACCGTGCCACACGGTTCCGGAGGCCCGCAGGGCGGACTGGGCCGGACGGCCGTTCCCGAGGAACCCCTGTGCGGCCTCAGTGCCCCGGGAGGCTCTGCACCGACTGGGCGAGTTGTCCGACGGCGACGACGAGCGGGGTCACCGGCTGGACGAAGTCGTTCAGGCGGTCCAGGGCGCGGCGCAGGACCGTGGGCTGCGGTTCGTCCTCGTCCAGTTCCTCCCGCAGGCGCCGCAGTTCCCTGGTCGTGGCGTCGGGGTCGGCGAGCGCCGCGCGGTGCTCCTGCAGCAACTGCTCGACGTGGGCGAGGAGTTCGGCCGTCCGGGCGGCCTGCTCGGCGTCCTGCGGCTGGAAGGCGACCGAGCCGGAGAACGCCTGGGCGCCGTGTCCCACGGCCTGGTTGCCCACGTAGTGGGTGCCGCCGTTGATCACGAGGCCGTTGTTGACGGGAGGGTCGAGTCGCCCGTCGTCGTCGCGCATGATGTGGAACCCCCTACTTGTTGGAACCGCCGGAACTGCCGGAACCGCCGGTGGCGCTGAGGGCGGCCGGGCCGGACTGCTGCGGGACGTTCTGCGTGGCGTTCGCGCCGGTGCCGATCGCCTGGTTGCCGATGATGCTCGTCCCGCCCTGCTGGATGAGGCCCTGGTTGAGGATGGTCTGCTGCTGGGCGCGGAAGTCGGTGGTGTCGTAGCCGTGCGAGTCGAGGAATTCCCGGATGGCGGCGAAGGTGTGGCGTTGCACCAGGGACGTGATCCGGTCGGCGTCCACGACCTGGAAGTAGTTGTGGTAGTCCGGGCTCAGTGCCATCTCCCGGATGCTCAGCCGGGCGCCGTAGTCGTAGACCGGGTCCTGCTCCATGGCCTGCAGTTCGTCCGTCATCCGCCGCTGGTGCCGTCTCTCGAAGAGGGCGTGGCGCCACACCCGGAACGGCGCGCTGAGGAACGCCCTGCCCGTGCCGGGGAGGGCGTTCATCAGCAATCCTCGCTTCGCCTCGGGAGTGAGGGAGCCGCGCAGTCGGTCCACGACGTGGTAGGCGGCCTGCACCGGGCCGAGCACGTGGTTGCTGATGTCCAGGTGGAGTGTCCTGCCCACGGTCGAGAAGTGCAGGAACACGCTCGGCACCACGTCGCCGCCCCACAGCGGCACGTGGATCGCCAGATGGTGGCGGACCGCGCCGGTCGGACGCCGCATGATCTGCTCGACCGACTCGGCCGACAGCCGGCCGGCCGGGGCCAGACTCGTGGATCTCATGAACCGGTCGTCGTCACCGATGGTCGTGCCGCTCGCGAAGACCCGGTCCTCGATGACGAGGGAGCCGAGGGCCTCCTCGGCGGCCGTGGCCGCCTCGTCGGTGGCGCCGCGCGCGGCGACCGCGTGGAGCCGTTCGCGCACATGGCCGACGAGCTCGGTGACCGTGAACGGCCTTGGCTCGGCGGCGCGTTGACGCATGCCCATGGGGTCGTCGGCGGGCAGCAGCGGCACGGTGAGCGGCCACTGGGAGCTGGTCGCCGAGTAGCCCACCCAGGGGGTGTATCCGCTGTACACGGTGACGTTTCCGTCCCGCGCCTCCTTGATGGCCGCCAGGCGCTCGGCGATCCACTTCCGCTTGGGCACCGTGGGGCGGGGCTGCCGGGCGAACGTCTCGCGGGTCATGGTGGTGCGCAGCAGCCGGTCGATGTCGAGATCGTGGCGTACGACCGTCACGTACGCGAACGCCACCGCGCCGAGGGACGCGAGCACGGCGGGTACCCCGTCCAGATAAGCGCCGAGCAGCCAGCTCACGAATCCGGGCGCGGGCAGCGACGAGACGAGGGCGCCGAGGTAGAAGGCGAGGAGTACCGCCAGGCCGGCCGCGAGCCCGGTGCCCACCAGCACCTTGCTCTCGGGGTGGCGGTGACCGCGGGTGGCAAGGCTCGGCCGGGAGCCGGCTCGTAGGGTGATCCCGAGGAACATCATGGAGAAGAGGAGCCACAGCGGTGCGAGGAGTGCCACGACCGCGAAGGCCGCCGTCAGCCGCAGGTCGCGTTGGTAACGGATCTCCTGCGCCGTCAGGCTGTGGCGTACCACCGCCACCAGGTCGACGTCCGGTGAGGGGGCGACGGCACTGGCCTCGTCGGCCAGCACCTCGTCCACCACCCGGTCGGCGAACCCTTCGTCGACGTAGGCCGCGGCGCACAGATACCGGGTGACGTCACCCGGGGTGCTTCCGACGGGCATGTGGACCGGGGCCGTCGTCATGAGCCCTCCCTCTTTCCTCCGACGCAGCGGCGCCGCCACGGCGCCGAAGGACCTCGTGGCCGATCTCGCCGGCAGCCCGGCGGTCAGGAACGCGAGCAGCACGCCGACCGCGAGGCCGAAGATGAGACCGCTGCGCAGCAGGTTCGTCAGCAGCGAGTCGAACGGCGCCCAGAACACCTCATCGAGGAAGAACTTGTGCAGGCCCCACCACAGCAGGTTCGCCAGTACGGCCGCCAGCACGCCCACGGCGAGGCAGCGGAGCAGGCCCGGCCGCCCGCGGGCCGACAGTCGCGACGTGAGGAGGACGAGCACCACGAGCAGCACCAGGACGCTGAGATCGTTCACGACCAGCGAGGACGTGCTGACGTACCGATCGGAGGAGATGTCCCATCCCGGGGTGAAAGCCGCCTCGACGAACCAGCGCAGGGTCTCGTCGTCGGCCCTTTCTATGAAGAACTTCTGCTCGTAGTAGTCCGAGACCGACCGCTGCGCCCATGGGCTGCCGGCGACGACGAGGAGCAGGACCAGCAGCGCGAGGCGGACGTGTAAGGCCGGTCGAGTGCCCGAAGCACTCGGACGTGACAAGAACACCTGGGGTTCCCCCATCCCCCGATCCCCGTGATCAGTGGCCGCACTCTATGGCATCCCCCTTCTCCACGACCGCGAATCCGCGAACATCGACAAAGCCCGGGAGATGCGCCCGAGAGCTACTGCCGATACCCGCTCAGGAACCGCCCGATCCGCCCGATCGCCGCTTCCAGGTCGTCCGCGTGAGGCAGCGTCAGGATCCGGAAGTGGTCCGGAGTCGGCCAGTTGAAGCCGGTCCCCTGCACCACCTGGATCTTCTCCCGCAGCAGCAGGTCGAGGACGAACTTCTCGTCGTCGTGGATCTTGTGCACCTTGGGGTCCAGACGCGGGAACGCGTACAACGAGCCCTTCGGCTTCACGCACGACACCCCGGGAATCTCGTTGAGCTTCTCCCAGGCCACGGTGCGCTGTTCGTGCAGGCGCCCGCCCGGGGCGGTCAGCTCGTGGATGGACTGACGGCCGCCGAGCGCGGCCTGGATGGCGTACTGCGCGGGTGCGTTGGCGCACAGCCGCATGGAGGCCAGCATGGTGAGGCCCTCGAGGTAGTTCTTCGCGTGCTGCTTCGGGCCGGTGACCACCAGCCAGCCCGAGCGGAAGCCGGCCACCCGGTACGTCTTCGACAGGCCGCAGAAGGTCAGGACGACCAGGTCGGGGGCGAGCGCGGCGACCGAGTGGTGCACGGCGTCGTCGTACAGGATCTGGTCGTAGATCTCGTCGGCGAAGACCATCAGGCCGTGCCGGCGGGCGAGGTCGAGGATGCCCTCGATGATCTCCTTCGGGTAGACCGCGCCGGTGGGGTTGTTCGGGTTGATGATGACGACGGCCTTGGTGCGGTCCGTGATCTTCGCGGCCATGTCGTCCAGGTCCGGGTACCAGTCGGCCTGTTCGTCGCAGAGGTAGTGGACCGCCTTGCCGCCCGCGAGGGTCGTGACGGCCGTCCAGAGCGGGAAGTCCGGGGCCGGGATGAGGATTTCGTCGCCGTCCTCGACCAGCGCCTGTACGGCCATCGAGATCAGCTCGGAGATGCCGTTGCCGAGGAAGACGTCGTCGACGCCGACCTCCAGGCCCAGCGACTGGTAGCGCCCCGCCACGGCCCGCCGGGCGGAGAGGATGCCGCGCGAGTCGGTGTAGCCGTGCGCCTGCGGAAGCATCCGGATCATGTCCTGGAGGATCTCCTCCGGCGCCTCGAAGCCGAACAGCGCGGGGTTGCCGGTGTTCAGGCGCAGCACGCTGTGGCCCGCTGCCTCCAGCGCGTCGGCGTGCTCGATCACCGGGCCCCGGATCTCGTAACAGACCTCGCTGAGCTTGTTCGACTGCCGGAACTCCATGCGCGCTCGCCCCTCCGGTTTCGTGTGTTGCTTGGTTTTACCAAGTTCGAGCTTGGAAAGTCCAACAACTTGTCTAGACTGCGTCGCATGTCACCTCGCCGAAGCTACGACCAGTACTGTTCCGCCGCCCGCGCGCTCGACGTCGTCGGCGACCGCTGGACCCTGCTGATCGTCCGGGAGCTGCTGGCCGGTCCGCGCCGCTACACCGACCTGCACGCCGACCTGCCGGGCGTCAGCACGGACGTACTCGCCTCGCGGCTGAAGGACATGGAGCGCGACGGGCTGACGACACGCCGCCGGCTGCCGCCGCCCGGTGCGGTGTACGTCTACGAACTCACCGGACGCGGACGGGAGTTGCTGCCGGTACTCCAGGCGCTCGGTACCTGGGGCGTGCCCGAGCTCGGCGAGCGGCGGCCCACGGACGCTGTACGGGCGCACTGGTTCGCGCTGCCCCTGCTCCGCGCGCTGGAGGGCGAGGGGCTCGTCGAAGTCCGGCTGGAGGAGGGGGACTTCCACCTGTACGTCGGTGCGGAGGACGGTCCCGTGTACGGCGACGGGGCCGCCCCTGCCGAGCCCGACGCCCGACTGGTGCTGGACGCCGAGACGTGCGGAGCCGTCGGGCGTGGGGAGTTGAGCGTGCCGGACGCGGTGCGCAGCGGCCGGATCGAGGTGACCGGCGAGGGCGCGCTGGCCAAGGCGCTACGGGAGGCCTGAAAGGCAGAAGGCCCGCCTGGGGCGGGCCTTCTGATGATCCGTCAAGGCACCCGGGTCGGCCGCCCCGCCCCGCGTGTCAGCGTGTACCCGCCGACACCCGCCAGCGCGGCCAGCACACCGCCCAGCGCGGTCCACACCCACCGGTCGGACCACCAGCCGGAGGACCAGCCGTCCTCGGGCTCGATGGCGGACAGGACGGCGGACGTGGTCTCCGAACTCTCGTCATCCGCTTCCGACTTCACCGCGACGCCCGGCACCAGCGGCTCGGCCAGCGAGCCGTCCACCGCTGCCGAACCGCCGATGTCCTTCGAGTCGACCCGCACCTCGGTGTCCACCGGAAGGCCCAGGTCCGCCGTCGTGAGGTCGACTACCGTCAGCCGGACGTAATAGGTGCCCGGCAGCGGGTCGTTGGCCCATGGCTCCGACCAGGCCCGGACCGTACGCAGGGTGCAGGCCAGCTCCACGGAGGAGGTACCGGCCGCGGCGGTGCGCGTCTGTGCCCCGTACTGGCAGGCCTGACGGCGCCGCAGTCCGTCGTACACGTCGATCTGCCAGGTCTCGGCGGCGTGCGTTTCCGGCAGCTTCACCGTTGCCTTGACGGTGGGGCGCTGTCCGGCGTCCGCGGGGAACGACCAGTACAGGTAGTCGCCCGCGGAGCCGTTCGCCGTGGCCGTCCGGCCCTGCTCGATCTCGGTCGCCGTACGGAAGGACGTGCCCGCCTGGGTGGGCGCGTCGCCGTCCGCCGAAGCCGAGGGGGACGGCGAGGAGTCGGCCACGGCAGGAGAGGCCGCGAGCCCGAGCATGAGCAGAGAAGCGCTCAACGCGCGTGTGATCCGCATCAGTTGGTCCTCCAGATCGCGAGCCGCCAGCGCGACAGCCAGCCCCAGATGAGACCGGCGAGGAAGCCGGTGAGGATCAGCGCGCCCAGCAGCCACCAGCCGCGCCCGAGGCCGAAGGAGGCCACGTCGCCCGCCGAGGACGGCCCGTCCACGACGTCGACGGTCAGCTCCAGCGGCAGACCCGGCGTGGTCTTCACCCCGGAGGCCGCCGAGTAGGAGTTGGTGACCTGCAGGCACACGGTCTCGGCCGGCGCCTCGTCCTCGTCGCTCTCCGCCTTCGGGTAGCGCAGACCGGTGGAGACGGCATCCGTACGGCCGTTGCCCGCCGTCTCGCCCCGTACGATCTCGCGGCCGTGCACGGTGACCGCCCGCAGCAGCACCCCGTAGTCGGGGTTCACGGACCGGTCGGCCGCCACGCTCACCGAGGCGCGCAGCTCCTGGCCGGGGTCGACGTCCACCCGGTACCAGCGCTGCTTCCCGAACTCCTCGCGGTCGGTGTACAGCCCGGACTTCAGCGTGGGCGCCTTCGCGCACGCCTCGGCGCCCTCCGTGGCCACCGGCGTCACCACCGGGTCGGCCGCGCGGTCCACCAACTGGTTGACCTTGTCGGCGAGTTCGTCGGTGTGCTCGACCGAGGTGTAGGTGCCGCCGGTCGCCTCGGCGATACAGCTCAGCTGCTGCCGCATCTTGGAGTTCGGGACCAGGCCGAGGGTGTCGATCGTCAGGCCGATGCCCTTGGCGGCGATCTCGCGGGCCACCTCGCACGGGTCGAGCGGGGCGCAGGTGTCCTCGCCGTCGCTGATCAGCACGATCCGCTTGGAGCCGTCGCTGTCGGCGAAGTCGTCGGCGGCCTTCAGCAGGGCCGGGCCGATCGGCGTCCAGCCGGTGGGGGAGAGGGTCGCCACCGCGGTCTTGGCCTCGGTGCGGTCCAGCGTGCTGACCGGGTAGAGCTGCGCGGTGTCCTTGCAGCCCGTCTTCTGGTCGTCGCCGGGGTAGTTGGCGCCGAGGGTCCGGATGCCGAGCTGGACCTCCTCGGGCGTCGCGTCCAGCACCTCGTTGAAGGCCTGCTTCGCCGCGGCCATCCGGGTGCCGCCGTCGATGTCCGCCGTCCGCATGGAGCCGCTCACGTCGAGGACGAGGTCGACCTGGGGTGCGGTCTCGCCGGTGGGTTCACCGGCGACCGCCGCGGCCGGGAAGGCGATCCCGGCCGTCATGGCGACGAGCAGGGCGCACATCCCTGTTGCCAGCCGTTGTCTTGTGATCATCGGCGGATCCTATTGATGAGGAGTGCCGGGTTCCAAAACGGCCCGTCAGCGCAGGGGGTTCGGCAGCCCCGTCCACTGGTCGCCGGGTGTCCCCGGCGAGAGTCGCATCAGCGTCAACGCCTTCGTCGGCAGCGGCTGTTCGCGCAGGACGACGAGATCCGGGGTGTGCGGCAGGTCCCGTACGGCCGTCTCCAGCGCCTCTCGCAGCGCCGCCGCCGAACCCGCCGTACCGGCGAGGGCGCCGGCCACGAGGGAGCCGAACAGCTTGCGCCGCAGGGTCGTTTCGTCGTCCGTGACGATCCGTCCGGTCAGCTCCGGGACCGGGATGCCGTGCCGGGCCAGCCGGACCGGACTGACCCGGATGTCGGCGAGGTCGCGGTAGACCAGACGCAGCGGGGCGCCGGTCGCGGACAGGACGACGAGGAGGTTCTGGCCGTGCGCCTCCAGGGCCACGCCGAGATCCAGCAGGCGCAGACCGACGGTGAGCGCGAGCCGCGTGAACTCGGCCAGCCAGGCAGGGGAGTCGGGCAACTCGGTGGTGGCGAGGGCCGCCACGGGCAGGACCCGCTCGCCGGGCGCCGTGTAGGTCTGGGGCGACTCGCGCAATACGGCGGCCAGGTCGGGGGAGTTGGCGGTGGCGGCACTCAGAGTTCGGGTCGTGTGCAGCAGGCCGTCCGTGCGCGCCGCCAAGGCCTCCGCGAACGCCGAGAGCGTCGCCGACAGGGTGATCGAGTAGACCGAGATGTCCCGTACCGAGGACGTCAGACGGGTGCTCAGCGCGGTCTTGACGTGCGGTCCGCCGGGCACGGCCAAGGTCCGCAGGGACATCAGTGGATGCGCGTCGCATCCCGCTTCGTAGGGTCGCTTGAGCACGTGCTCCGCCTGCCACGGATGCACGGACAGCAACAGCCGTGCCCCGTCCCGCATGTCGTCCGGCCACTCGCCCGTCACCAGGCACTCGTCCGCCGGTACCGGCACGAACCCGAGCCGCACGAGCGGCCGGTGCTCGGGACCGTAGGCGAGCTGCTCGGCCACCGAGAAGCCGGGCCGGGAACGGCAGTTGGGGTGGAACGGATGCCCGTCGACCACCCGCTGCTCCCACTCCCAGTCGTACACCGGCCACTCTTTCGTGTGGGGTCCCTGCCCGGCCCGCGACAGCGCCGACGACGCGACGCTGTCACCGAGTTCGGCCGCGAAGTCCGTACCGTGAGGTACGCCGAGGGCGGTCATCAGGCGCGCCGGATCGTCGTACGCCACCTCGTCGAGCCGTACGGCGGTGACGTACGCGGCCGTGGCGTACGGATCAGGGTGCGGGCCGTGCAGCCGCCGTCCGTCCGCAAGGCGCAGAGTGAGCCCGTCCCTGCCCGCCGCACGGCCCGTGACCCAGGGCAGCGGTTCATGGGTGAGCGCACGCCACAGCCGGGACAGCACCGCCGCACGGGCGCCGGGCAGTTCGGCCGCGTACCGCGACCCGAGGTCGGGGCGTACGGCGGCCAGCTCGTCGGCGAACTCGGCCTCGGCGGCGGAGGGACGGTGCACGGTCGGGCTCCTCGGGTACGAATGGGGTGTCACGGCAGCGTGCGACGACAGACATACTGATCGTCACCGCCCGAACAGACCGTAGAGAACGAGTGGATCGCGTGGATCTCATCCCCCCGCCCG
Source organism: Streptomyces fulvoviolaceus (assembly GCF_000718165.1). Lineage (GTDB taxonomy): Bacteria > Actinomycetota > Actinomycetes > Streptomycetales > Streptomycetaceae > Streptomyces > Streptomyces fulvoviolaceus. Next base: position 103,860 of record NZ_JOEY01000046.1, read on the forward strand.
GCGAAAACGCCGCCGTGGAGCGCGACGACGTCGCGGACCGCGCCGACGCGTACGCCGCAGCGCCGCTGCTCAACTGTCTGCTGCGCGAGGTGGCCGAGCCGCTCCCGGAACCCGGCGCACACCGGGTGTACCGGCTGCCCGGGGGTCGGCTGCTGCGGGTGCGGGGCGACCGGCGTCCCGCGGAGCCCGAGGTGGCGGCCGTGGGCGGCTGGCAGCGCGTCGGCCACACCGAACTCGTCAAGCTCGTCGCCGAGGAACTGGACCGGCACACCGGCCTGCCCAACCACGAACTCCCCGCCGAGATGATCGACAGCCGGGACGCGGTGGCCGCCCTCCTGACGGCACGCGCGCGTGCGACGGCGCCTGACGACGCGTATCTGCGCTCGGAGCAGTCCCTCATCACCGGCCACCCCCACCACCCCGCTCCCAAGGCCCGGGGCGGCGGCCCCGTCGCCGGATGGCTGCCCTACGCCCCCGAGGCGCACGCCCGTTTTCCGCTGACGCTGCTCGGTGTGCGCGAGGACGCGGTCGTCGAGGAGGGCGACACCTCGGCCCTCGACACCCTCGCCGAGGCCCCGCCCGGCTACCGCCTGCTGCCCGCGCACCCCTGGCAGCTCGACCTGGTCGACCTCACGCAGGCCTTCGCCGACGGCCGCCTGATCCGGCTGGGCACGACCGACTTCGATGCCTGGCCGACCGCCGCGATCCGCACGCTGTACGCCCCCGAGCGCGATCTCTTCCTGAAGTTCAGCCTCGACGTGCGCATCACCAACGACATCCGCCGGCTGTGGCGCCACGACCTGCTGAAACTCCGCAGGACCGACACGGCGGTGTCCGAGGCGTTCGCGGCGGGTCCGGCGGCCTGGCTGTCCGACCGCGGCTACCGCACCGCCGACTTCGCCTTCGAGGAGCTGGCCGTCCTCGTCCGCGACGGCTTCCACGGCCGCCTCCGGCCCGGCGCGACCCCGCTGCTCGCCGCCGGCCTCGTCGAGGGCTTCGACGGCAGCCCGCTCGACGGTACGGCGGACCCGGCGGCCTGGTGGGAGGCGTACCTGGGCACGGTCGTACCGCCCGCCCTCGCGGCCTTCGCCGACCACGGCGTCGTACTCGAAGCCCACCTGCAGAACACGCTGGTCGCCGTCGACGCCGACGGCACACCGGTGCAGGCGCTGTTCCGGGACGCGGAGGGCGTGAAGCTGCTGCCGGACGTGTCTCGGGCGGCCGGCTGGGAGCGGCTGGTGTACTGCCTGGTCGTGAACCATCTGTGCGAGGTCGCCGCGGCTCTCGCCGAGCGCCGCCCCGGCCTCGACCCCTGGCCCGCAGCACGCCAGGAACTGGCCCGCCACGACCTTCCCGAGGCCGCCGCCCTGCTCACCTCGCCGACCCTCCCCGGCAAGACGAACCTCCTGCTGAGGTGGACGGGCGCGGACGGTGCCGACGCCCGCTACCTGCCTCTCCCGAACCCCCTGGCCGCTCCGTGATCTGAATTACCCTGGCCGATGTGCTGCGCGATGTGACTGCTGTTCGATACGTGACCCCGTTGCGGTCCGGCGGCTCCGTACCCGGAGTCGTCGAGGCCGACGACCTGGGGACGTACGTCGTCAAGTTCACCGGCTCCGCGCAGGGCCGCAAGGCGCTGGTCGCCGAGGTGATCGTGGGCGAGCTGGCCCGGGCCCTGGGGCTGAGATTCCCCGAGCTGGTCCTGGTGCACTTCGACCCGGCGATCGCCGACGGCGAGCCGCATCAGGAAGTGCGGGAACTCCACGGCGCGAGCGCGGGACTCAACCTCGGCATGGACTATCTGCCGGGCGCTGTCGATTTCACGCCGGAGGTCGCCAAGACCTTCCGGGTCGACTCGCTGGAAGCGGGCCGGATCGTCTGGCTCGACGCGCTGACCGTGAACGTGGACCGTACGGTCCACAGCTCCAACCTCATGGTCTGGCCGACGCTCGGCATCGCGCCGCCGCGCCTGTGGCTGATCGACCACGGCGCGGCTCTGGTCTTCCATCACCGCTGGGACGGCTCGGACCCCGCCAAGCGGTACGACTTCCGCCACCACGCGCTCGGCCACTACGCCCCCGACGTACGGGCCGCCGACGCGGAGCTGGCGCCCAGGGTCACCGAAGAACTGCTGCGCGGGATCGCCGCGGAGGTCCCCGACGCCTGGCTCACGGACTTCGCGACACCTGACGAGGCACGCGAGGCCTACGTGACGTACCTGTACGCGCGCGTACAGGCCTCCGCGGCCTGGCTGCCCACCGACTTCCCCACCCGGGAGGAGCTCGCCGCGGAGGAGGCCCTCCGGGCGGCGAAGACACAGGAAGGTCGGCCGAAGTGGCTGAAGCGGGTCCCCGACCTGCACGGCAAACCGGCCGCGGAACAGGATTGGTCGGTGCACCTCGGATGAGTGGCCGTGTCGAGATCGAGTACTGCACCCAGTGCCGCTGGCTGCCCCGCGCGGCCTGGCTGGCACAGGAACTGCTCACGACCTTCGAGACCGAGCTGACGGAACTGGCACTGAAGCCCGGCACGGGCGGCGTCTTCGTCGTCCGGGTCGACGACGAGGTCGTCTGGGACCGCCGCGAGCAGGGGTTTCCCGAGCCGACGGCCGTGAAGCAGGTCGTACGCGACCGAGTGGCCCCGGGAAAGTCCCTGGGCCACTCGGACAAGGCTGCGCAGGAGGACGTCAGCCCTTGAGCTGCTCGTATGCCGGCAGGGTCAGGAAGTCGGCGTAGTCGTCGTCGAGCGCGACCTCCAGGAGGAGGTCGTGGGCCTGCTGCCAGTGACCGGCGGCGAAGGCCTCCTCGCCCAGCTCGGCGCGGATGTTCGCGAGCTCCTCGGCGGCGACCTTGCGGGCCAGCTCGGGCGTCGCCTTTTCGCCGTTCTCGAACTCGACACCCGCGTTGATCCACTGCCAGATCTGCGAGCGGGAGATCTCGGCGGTGGCCGCGTCCTCCATGAGGTTGAAGATGGCGACCGCGCCGAGGCCGCGCAGCCAGGCCTCGATGTAACGGGTGCCGACCTGGACGGCGTTGACGAGGCCGTTGTACGTCGGCGTGGCCTTGAGCGAGTCGACGGCGATCAGGTCGGCCGCCTCGACGTGGACGTCCTCGCGGAGGCGGTCCTTCTGGTTCGGCCTGTCGCCGAGGACCGCGTCGAAGGAGGCCATGGCGATCGGGACCAGGTCGGGGTGGGCGACCCAGGAGCCGTCGAAACCGTCGCCGGCCTCACGGTCCTTGTCCGCCTTGACCTTCTCGAACGCGACCTTGTTGACCTCTTCGTCGCGCCGGGACGGGATGAACGCCGCCATGCCGCCGATCGCGTGCGCACCGCGCTTGTGGCAGGTGCGGACGAGGAGTTCGGTGTACGCGCGCATGAACGGGGCCGTCATCGTGACCGCGTTGCGGTCCGGCAGGACGAACTTGGCGCCGCCGTCACGGAAGTTCTTGACGATGGAGAACAGGTAGTCCCAGCGGCCGGCGTTCAACCCCGAGGCGTGGTTGCGGAGTTCGTAGAGGATTTCCTCCATCTCGTACGCCGCCGTGATCGTCTCGATCAGGACGGTCGCGCGGATGGTGCCCTGCGGGATGCCGACGTAGTCCTGCGCGAAGACGAACACGTCGTTCCAGAGGCGGGCCTCCAGGTGCGACTCCGTCTTCGGGAGGTAGAAGTACGGGCCCTTGCCGAGGTCGAGCAGCCGCTGGGCGTTGTGGAAGAAGTAGAGGCCGAAGTCGACGAAGGCGCCGGGGACTTGGGAGCCGTCGGCGGCGACGAGGTGGCGCTCGTTGAGGTGCCAGCCGCGCGGGCGCATGACGACCGTGGCGAGCTCGCTGTCGTCCTTGAGGGCGTACGACTTGCCGGACTTCGCGTCGGTGAAGTCGATGTTCCGGGTGTACGCGTCGGCCAGGTTGATCTGGCCGAGGACGACGTTCTCCCAGGTCGGCGCCGAGGCGTCCTCGAAGTCCGCGAGCCAGACCTTGGCGCCCGAGTTGAGGGCGTTGATGGTCATCTTGCGGTCGGTGGGGCCGGTGATCTCGACCCGGCGGTCGTTGAGGGCCGCGGGGGAGGGGGCCACCTTCCAGGAGTCGTCGGCGCGGATCGCGGCGGTCTCCGGGAGGAAGTCGAGCGTGGAGGTGCGGGCGATCTCGGCGCGGCGCTCCGCTCGGCGGGCGAGGAGTTCGTCACGCCGGGGCGTGAACCGGCGGTGCAGCTCGGCCACGAAGGCGAGGGCCGCGTCGGTGAGGACCTCCTCCTGCCGGGGCAGGGGCTCGGCGTCGACGATGGCCAGCGGGGACGGCGCTGGTACGGACATGAGCTGTCACTTCCTTCAGCGAGCGTGGCACCGGGTGCCAGTCGACCACGGTACGGCGGGGAACGCCCGGGGAGCAGTCGGGCGCTTCTGAACAGTGGATACTAGTTTCCTCATCGTGGAACTTCAATAGTTTGTTGATGTCGAGATTCTCTGAGTCGAGGCAAGGTGGCGCTCAGTGCCACCCCGCTTACTCAAGGTGCTTCAGGTCTGCGATGGTGTCGATGTCGTACGGGTGAGCCACGTCCCCGCACTCGACGAGCGCGATCGCCGCCGCGTGTTCCTTCAGGTAGGCGCGTGCCCCCTGGTCGCCGGTGGCAGTCGCGGCGATGCCTGTCCAATGGGCGGCGCCGAAGAGGACGGGATGCCCGCGTACGCCGTCGTAGGCGGCCGAGACGAGTGAGGTCTCGTCCTTGTGCGCGGCGAGCACGCGCGCGACCGCCTCCGGTCCGATACCGGGCTGGTCGACCAGCGAGACGAGTACGGCCCGGGCGCCCGTGCCGGAGAGCGAGTCGAGCCCGGCCCGCAGCGAGGAGCCCATGCCGTCGGCCCACTCCGGGTTGTCCACGAGCACGCAGCCGTCGAGCCGCGCCCGCTCCCGTACGGCGGTGGCCGCGGCGCCGAGTACCACGTGGACGCGGGTGCAGCCGGCCGTGCGCAGGACGCCGACCGCGTGCTCGACGAGCGGCCGTCCCCGGTGTTCGAGCAGCGCCTTGGGGCGCCCGCCGAGTCGCCGCCCGCCGCCCGCCGCCAGGAGCAGCCCGGCGACCTGCTGTTCGTTCTGAGTCATGTCTCCTGCATACCTGACGCACCGGGGAGCGCCGGGTTTCCACGGGCTGAATTTCGGTCCGCGCAGTGGCGCATCCGCCATCGGGTGGCGTTTACTGACCCGCGTCCCCCGGCGCCCGACCAGCGCCACGGGGGTTGTGGGCGGGAAAGCGCGACGTATCGGCGCACGACGGCGTGCGAGGGGGAGAGCTGTGTTGCGGAGCTTGGGGCAGAGGCCAGTGACCGGCAGCGATGAGGACCTGAGAGTGGCGGGCCTGCGGACCGCGGTGTCCCGGTTGCGCCGCGAACTCGCCGCGCACCCGGCCGAGTTCCCCGACCGCGGCATCGCCGAGGACGAACTCGCGGCGCTGGCCGCGATGGCGATCGGCGGCGCCCCTGAAATCCCGCGCCTGCGCCGGTCGTTGCTGCTGATCGCGGGAGCGATCGGATCCGTCAGCGCGCTGTCCCGCGGCCTGACGGAGGTACGCGCGGCGGTGGACCTGTTCGGGGAACCGCCGCGCAGGTGAGCTAGGCCGTGGGCGTGGAGGTCGCCAGTGCCTCCGACAGCTCCACCGCCACCTGCTGCAGCACCGGCACGATCTTGTCCGTGGCCGTCTCCGTGACCCGGCCGGCCGGGCCGGAGATCGAAATGGCGGCGGCGGTGGGGGAGTTGGGGACGGAGACCGCGAGGCAGCGGACGCCGATCTCCTGTTCGTTGTCGTCGACGGCGTAGCCCTGGCGCCGCACGTCCTCCAGGGCGGCGAGGAAGCCGTCCGGGGTGGTGATCGTCTTCTCCGTCGCGGCGGGCATGCCGGTACGGGAGAGGAGGGCGCGCACCTCGGCGTCCGGGGTGTTGGCGAGAAGGGCCTTGCCGACGCCCGTGGAGTGCGGCAGGACGCGCCGGCCGACCTCGGTGAACATGCGCATCGAGTGCTTGGACGGGACCTGTGCGACGTACACGATCTCGTCGCCGTCGAGCAGCGCCATGTTCGCCGTCTCGCCGGTCTCCTCGACCAGGCGGGCTAGGTAGGGGCGCGCCCAGGTGCCGAGCAGCCGGGAGGCGGACTCGCCGAGGCGGATCAGCCGGGGGCCCAGCGCATACCGGCGGTTGGGCTGCTGACGGACGTACCCGCAGACCACCAGGGTGCGCATGAGGCGGTGGATGGTGGGAAGCGGCAGCCCGCTGCTCGCGGAGAGCTCGCTCAGCCCGACTTCGCCGCCCGCGTCCGCCATCCGCTCGAGCAGGTCGAAGGCACGCTCGAGGGACTGGACTCCGCCACTGGAGGATTTCGCGGAGTCGGTGGTGCTGGCGCTGGACGTCGGCACGGCGCGTTCCTTTCGGGACAGGCGGGAAGAGCCAGAAGCCTACCCGCCAGTCGGTTGACTCCCTGCTTGTGTGTAGCTACGTTCTGCTTGCTGGAATTCTAATTCCGCTTTGTGGAAACGTCCAGAGTGTGCGCCCAAGCATCCCTGCGGGCAAGTGTGCCCTTGACGGTACGGAAGCGGGAGTGAAGACTCCTTCAACAGAACGTTGAATTCCGTTACGCGGAAGTAAACGGCGACAGAGAGGGGTCCGGGTGTCCGACGTAGAACTGGTGCTGCGCTCGACGCGCGTCGTCACTCCGGAGGGGACGCGCGGCGCAACGGTCGCGGTCTCCGCCGGGAAGATCACGGCCGTACTTCCGTACGACGCCGAGGTGCCGTCGGGTGCCCGCCTGGAGGACTTCGGCGACGACGTCCTGCTGCCCGGCCTGGTCGACACCCACGTGCACGTCAACGACCCCGGCCGCACCGAGTGGGAGGGCTTCTGGACCGCCACCCGCGCGGCGGCGGCCGGCGGCATCACCACGCTCGTCGACATGCCCCTCAACTCCCTTCCGCCGACGACGACGGTCGACAACCTCCGTACGAAGAAGGGTGTCGCCGCCGACAAGGCCCACATCGACGTCGGCTTCTGGGGCGGCGCCCTGCCCGACAACGTCAAGGACCTGCGTCCGCTGCACGAGTCCGGCGTCTTCGGCTTCAAGGCGTTCCTGTCGCCGTCCGGCGTCGACGAGTTCCCGCACCTCGACCAGGACCAACTCGGCCGGTCCCTGGCCGAGATCGCCTCCTTCGGCGGCCTGCTGATCGTGCACGCCGAGGACCCGCACCACCTGGAGGCCGCCCCGCAACAGGGCGGCCCCAAGTACGCCGACTTCCTGGCCTCGCGTCCGCGCGACGCCGAGGACACGGCGATCGCCCAGCTGATCGCCCAGGCGAAGAGGCTGGACGCGCGCGTGCACGTCCTCCACCTGTCCTCGTCCGACGCGCTGCCGCTGATCGCCGCCGCCAAGGCGGAGGGCGTCCGCATCACCGTCGAGACCTGCCCCCACTACCTCACCCTCACCGCCGAGGAAGTCCCCGACGGCGCAAGCGAGTTCAAGTGCTGCCCGCCCATCCGTGAGTCCGCCAACCAGGACCTGCTGTGGCAGGCGCTGGCGGACGGCACGATCGACTGCGTGGTCACGGACCACTCGCCGTCGACGGCTGACTTGAAGACGGACGACTTCGCCACCGCCTGGGGCGGCATCTCCGGCCTGCAGTTGAGCCTGGCGGCGGTGTGGACGGAGGCGCGGAAGCGGGGGCACGGTCTGGAGGACGTGGTCCGCTGGATGTCCGCGCGGACGGCGGCCCTCGCGGGGCTCGGGCAGAAGGGCGCCATCGAGGCCGGCCGCGACGCCGACTTCGCGGTCCTCGCGCCCGACGAGACCTTCACCGTCGACCCGGCCGCCCTCCAGCACCGCAACCGCGTCACGGCGTACGCGGGCAGGACCCTGTACGGCGTCGTGAAGTCGACGTGGCTGCGCGGCCAACGCATCGTCGCGGACGGCGAGTTCACGGAGCCGAAGGGCCAACTGCTCACGCGCGCCCACTGATCCATATTTCCGCACCCGCAGCGGCCGACTCCCGAAAGGCACATACCCGTGACGGCGATTCCGAGTTTCACCGGCGACGCGAACCCCTACGGAGGCGGTGACCCGTACGCGGACTACCGCACCACCGACTTCCCCTTCACCCAGTACGCCGACCTCGCCGCCCGGCAGCTCGGCGCCGGTGTCATCGCCGCCAACGACGAGTTCTTCGCCCAGCGCGAGAACCTGCTGATCCCCGAGCGCGCCGAGTTCGACCCCGAGCACTTCGGGCACAAGGGCAAGATCATGGACGGCTGGGAGACACGCCGTCGGCGGGGTGCCTCGGCCGACCACCCCTGGCCGACGGCCGAGGACCACGACTGGGCGCTGGTCCGCCTCGGCGCGCCCGGCGTGATCCGCGGGATCGTCGTCGACACGGCCCACTTCCGCGGCAACTACCCGCAGGCGGTGTCGGTCGAGGGCACATCGGTGCCCGGTTCCCCGTCCCCGGAGGAACTGCTGGGCGACGACGTCAAGTGGACGATGCTGGTCCCGCGCACCGCGGTCGGCGGCCACGCGGCCAACGGCTTCGAGGTGGCGGTAGAACAGCGCTTCACGCACCTGCGCGTCAACCAGCACCCCGACGGCGGCATCGCCCGCCTGCGGGTGTACGGCGAGGTGGTCCCGGACCCGACGTGGCTGGAGGTCCTCGGCACCTTCGACGTCGTGGCCCTGGAGAACGGCGGCCAGGCCGAGGACGCCTCGAACCTCTTCTACTCCCCGGCGTCCAACACCATCCAGCCGGGCCGCTCCCGCAAGATGGACGACGGCTGGGAGACGCGTCGCCGCCGCGACCAGGGCAACGACTGGATCCGCTACCGGCTGGTGGCCCAGTCCCAGATCCGTGCGATCGAGATCGACACGGCGTATCTGAAGGGGAACAGCGCGGGCTGGGCGTCGGTGGCGGTGCAGGACGGCGAGGACGGTGAGTGGAGGGAGATCCTCCCGCGCACCCGCCTCCAGCCCGACACGAACCACCGCTTCGTACTCCCGGCCCCGGCGGTCGGCACGCACGCGCGCGTGGACATCTTCCCGGACGGGGGGATCTCGCGGCTGCGACTGTTCGGCTCGCTGACGGAGGGCGGTGCGGCGGGGCTGGCGGCACGGCACCAGGAACTGGGCGGCTGAGGCCGGGTTTTTCTCGCCCCCGCCGCCCCTACCCGTCCCGTCCCTGGGGGCTGCGCCCCCAGACCCCCGCTTTCGGCCTGAACGGCCTCGTCCTCAAACGCCGGACGGGCTGAGATCAGCCCCTCCGGCGTTTGAGGAGCGGGGGTTTGGGGGCGGAGCCCCCAAGGTCGGGACGGGAAGGGGCGGCGGGGGCGAAAACACCCCACGGGCATCACGCCGCATGCCCCCCGTCCACCGAGAACTCCGCTCCCGTGACGTACGACACCCCCGCCAGGTACGCCACCATCCCCGCCACCTCCCCGACCGTCCCGAACCGCCCCACCGCCGTCATCGCCGCCTGCCCCGCCGCATACGCCCCGTCCGCCGGATTCATATCCGTGTCGATCGGCCCCGGATGCACGATGTTCGCCGTGATCCCGCGCGCCCCCAGCTCCCGGGCCAGCGCCTTGGTCAGCCCGATCAGCGCCGACTTGCTCATCGCGTAGAGCGCCCCGCCGGGCCCCGGCACCCGCTGCGTCATGCACGTGCCGACAGTGATGATCCGACCGCCGCTCCCCATCCGGCCGGCGGCTGCCTGGGAGGCCAGAAACACCCCGCGCACGTTCACGGCGAGCACCCGGTCCACGTCCGCGAGCGACAGGCTCTCCAGCGGCCCGAGCAGCCCCACGCCCACGTTGTTCACCAGCACGTCGAGACGGCCCCCGAGCATCGACGCCGTACGCTCCACCGCCCCCGCCGCCTCCTCCGCGTCCGCGGAGTCCGCACGCAGGGCGATCGCCCGCCGCCCCAGTGCCTCGACGGCCCGTACGACGTCGTCCGCCGCCTCCTTGCTGTTCACGTACGTCACGGCCACGTCCGCGCCCTCCTGGGCGAGCCGCAGTGCCGTCGCCGCGCCGATGCCGCGGCTGCCGCCGGTGACCAGGGCGACCTTGCCGTTCAGAGTTCCGTAAGACGCGCCGCAAGTGATTCCGTCAGTGGTTGTCATGCGTCCATCCCACCGCCCGCGGCGCCGAAGCGCTGGCGGCCGACGGACACCGATCTCGACCGACCGGAACCCTTCCCTCCGCCTCGCTCGTTCTCTTCACGTGACACTTCAGCAAGAGATCGTGGGCAACGCCATGCAGATGGCGGTCGTCAGCCTGCAGCCGGGGCAGACCGTGTACTGCGAGGCCGGGAAGTTCCTCTTCAAGACGACGAACGTGACCATGGAGACCCGCCTGAGCGGCCCGTCGAACGCCGACGGACAGCAGCAGCCCCAGGGCGGCATGGGCGGCATGCTGCGCCAGGCCATGGGCACCGCCATGCAGGTCGGCCAGCGCGCCCTCGCGGGCGAGTCACTGGCGTTCCAGTACTTCACCTCGACCCGCGGCGAGGGCACCGTCGGCTTCGCGGGCGTCCTGCCCGGCGAGATGCGTGCCCTGGAACTCGACGGCACGCGCGCGTGGTTCGCGGAGAAGGACGCGTTCGTCGCCGCGGAGTCCACCGTCGACTTCGGCATCGCTTTCCAGGGCGGCAAGACCGGCCGCAGCGGCGGCGAGGGTTTCGTCCTCGAGAAGTTCACCGGTCGGGGCACCGTCATCATCGCCGGCGCCGGCAACTTCATCGACCTCGACCCGGCCGACTTCGGCGGCCGTATCGAGGTCGATACGGGCTGCGTCGTCGCCTTCGAGGAGGGCATCCAGTACGGCGTTCAGCGCGTCGGCGGGCTGAACCGCCAGGGCCTGATGAACGCCGTCTTCGGCGGCGAGGGTCTCTCCCTGGCCACCCTGGAGGGCAACGGCCGCGTCATCCTGCAGTCCCTGACCATCGAGAGCCTCGCCAACGCCCTCAGGAAGGCCCAGGGCGGCGACAAGCAGGGCCCGACAGGCGGTCTCTTCTCGACGCACGCCGGCTGAACCGATGAGTTGCGGGTGTCGGTGGGGTCTGAGCTGATGGCAACAGACCCCACCCGAGAGAGAAGGCACCCCTCATGGGCAAGCTCGTCTCCCAGATCTTCGTCAGCCTCGACGGCGTCTACCAGGCACCCGGCGGCCCCCAGGAGGACCCCCGGGACGGCTTCGACCAGGGCGGCTGGACCGTCCCGTACAACGACGAGGACTTCGGTCGGTTCGTCACCGAGGTCTTCGGCAGCGTCGACGCGTTCCTGCTCGGCCGCCGTACGTACGACATCTTCGCCGCGTTCTGGCCGAAGGTGACCGATCCGGCCGACCCCGTCGCCTCGAAGCTCAACGCCCTGCCGAAGTACGTCGTCTCGTCGACCCTCACCGACCCCGAGTGGGCCGGCACCACCGTGATCAGCGGCGACCTCGCGAAGGAGGTCACCGCCCTCAAGGAGCGCACCGACGGCGAGGTCCAGCTGCACGGCAGCGGCGCGCTCGTACAGTCCCTGCTGGCACTGGACCTGATCGACACGATCCACCTGTTGACCTTCCCGGTCGTGCTCGGCGCGGGCCGCCGCCTCTTCGTCCAGGGCTCGGTGCCCACCGCCTTCAAACGCACCGGCGGGCTGATCACTTCGACGGGCGTCTCCATCCAGTCGTACGACCGCGCGGGCCGCCCGGAGTACGGCACCTACGAACTGCCCGAGAACGCCTAGCCCGACCTGCGGTCCTGCCGTCCGGCCGTTTCGTAAAGGCGCCGGGCGGCAGGTTAACTTCGCGAAAACTCATCGGACTTGACGGGAAAATCTCCGGAGTTGTCATTGACATGCCACTGTCTACGCGCGTCATCATGTGGTCATGAGATTCCCCCCACGAATCACCCGCATCGGCGCCGCAGCCGCCGTACTGTCCGCCCTCCTCGTCGGCGGCACCGTCGCCACCGCCACCCCGGCGGCCGCCGCGGTCGGCAGCATCTGCTACAGCGACCTGCCCTCCCAGGCGTACGACACCCTCGAGCTGATCGAGGCCGGCGGTCCCTACCCGTACTCCCAGGACGGCACCGTCTTCCAGAACCGGGAAGGCATCCTGCCCTCCCAGTCGACCGGGTACTACCACGAGTACACGGTCATCACTCCTGGTTCGTCTACGCGCGGAGCCAAGCGCATCGTGACGGGCGAGGAGGCTCAGGAGGACTACTACACGGCCGACCACTACGAGTCGTTCGACCTGGTCGACTACGGCTGCTGAGCCGAGCCGTTCACGGTCGCCCGCCGAGGTGACCTGAGGAACCGTGCGACCGCCGGAGGTCCGGTCCGCGTTCAGCCGGACCTCCGGCTCCCGGCGGCGGCGAACAGCGCGAACGCCAGCACGATGAGGGCGACGCTCGCGTAGACCTCGTAGCCGTCGAGAAAACCGATCCGCTGTACGAAACCGATGTGCCAGTCGGCGAACTCGTGCAGCAGCCCCATGACGCCCTGTACCAGGGCGAGGAAACCGATCAGCTCCAGCAACTGCTTCATGGGAAGACTCTCGCCCCGCGGACCCCCCACAGACATCGGCCGCGGGGCGAGCCCCGTCCCGCGAAAGCATCGAGCGTGCCGGGCCGATCGCGTCGAAAGTCTCGGGCAGTGCGACTTTGGTCGCCGATCGCGGGCACAGAGAGGTGCGGCGGGCCCTCACTGCGTAGATTTGTCGACCGTGAGTGTTGACGAGACGGTGCCCGAGCCGCCCGCCTTCCCCGGCCGGCGCTGGCTGATGCCGTCCGCCGTGATCCACGAGTTCGCCCCGGACACCGGACGACCCGGCCGGCGGCCCCGGCGCACCGCGCGCGACTGGATCGTCGACTTCTCCTGCTTCCTGCTGGCCGTGCTGGTCGGCATAGCCGGAGCGGACGCGCTGACCGACAACCCGCACGTCTCGCACGACCTCGCCGTCGTCGACCAGCTGCTCGGCGCGCTGGCCTGCGCGGCCGTGTGGCTGCGCCGCCGCTGGCCGGTCGGGCTGGCCGTCGCGACGATCCCCGTCGGGTTGGTTTCCGACACCGCCGGCGGCGCCTGCCTGATCGCCCTGTTCACACTCGCCGTGCACCGCCCCTTCCGGTACGTGGCCTGGGTGGGCGGTATCTCCGTCGCGCTGACCCCGGTCTACTTCTGGCTGCGCCCCGACCCCGAGCTGCCGTACCTCGTCGCGGTCGCCCTCTTCGGGCTGCTGACCGCGGCGGTGGTCGGCTGGGGCATGTTCGTGCGGTCCAAGCGACAGCTCATGCTGAGTCTGCGCGACCGCACCCGGCGCGCGGAGACCGAGGCTCGGCTGCGTGCCGAGCAGGCGCAGCGGCTCGCGCGCGAGGCCATCGCCCGCGAGATGCACGACGTCCTCGCGCACCGGCTGACGCTGCTGAGCGTGCACGCGGGTGCCCTGGAGTTCCGGCCGGACGCACCCGGGGAGGAGATCGCGCGGGCGGCCGGAGTCATCCGGGAGAGCGCGCACGAGGCCCTCCAGGACCTGCGGGAGATCATCGGCGTCCTCAGGGCGGGCGAGCCGGACGAGGCGGGCCGCCCCCAGCCGACGCTCCCGGCGCTGGACACGCTGGTCGCCGAATCCCGCGAGGCCGGCATGAAGGTCACCCTCGACAACCGCGTCACCGACCCCGCCGCCGTCCCCAGCTCCGTCGGCCGCACCGCCTACCGCATCGCCCAGGAGTGCCTGACCAACGCCCGCAAGCACGCCCCCGGCACGGAGGTCACGGTGACCGTCACCGGTGCCCCGGGCGAGGGCCTCGTCGTCTCCGTACGCAACCCCGCACCCGAGGGCGAGGTGCCGCACGTCCCCGGTTCCGGCCAGGGCCTGATCGGCCTGGGCGAACGCGCGATGCTGGCCGGAGGTCGGCTGGAGCACGGGCCGGAGGAGGACGGGGCGTTCCGGGTCCGGGCCTGGCTGCCGTGGGGATGACCCACGAACTGGCGCTGCCCTCCGGGGTGTTCGGGACGCCGGCCGCCGCGGCTTGCGCAACTCACCCGCCCCAAGCGTGATTACGTGAGCCCATGACTGCCATCAGACTGCTCCTCGTCGACGACGACCCGCTGGTGAGGGCCGGCCTGTCCCTGATGATGGGCGGCGCCGACGACATCGAGATCGTCGGCGAGGCGGCGGACGGCAGCGAGGTCGAGGCGGTCGTCGACCGCACCCGCCCGGACGTCGTCCTCATGGACATCCGCATGCCCGCGGTGGACGGCCTCGCGGCCACGGAGCGACTGCGCGGCCGCAAGGACGCCCCGCAGGTCGTCGTCCTGACGACCTTCCACGCGGACGAGCAGGTGCTGCGCGCCCTGCGCGCGGGCGCCGCCGGGTTCGTCCTCAAGGACACCCCGCCCGCGGAGATCCTCGACGCGGTCCGCCGGGTCGCGGCCGGCGACCCCGTCCTGTCGCCCACCGTCACCCGTCAACTGATGGAGCACGCGGCCGGCACCGCCGCCGACACACGACGAGCACGCGCGCGTGAACGCATCACCGCCCTCAACGACCGCGAACGCGAGGTCGCCGTGGAGGTCGGCCGGGGCCTGTCCAACGCCGAGATCTCCGCCGCCCTCTTCATGAGCGTCGCCACCGTCAAGACCCACGTCTCCCGCATCCTGGCCAAGCTCGACCTCAACAACCGTGTGCAGATCGCCCTGTTGGCGTACGACGCGGGACTGTTGGAGGAGACGGAGGAAGACGGGCACTAGCGCCCGTCCGGCGGGTCATGCCGGCGTCGCGGGGTCTGGCACGCGTTGTCGTTGGTCGCCGACGCTCTGCGTCACTCTCACCTCCGCCCTGCAGCCGCACGCACCAGACCCCGCCCGGGTTGCCGACGGGCGCCGCTTCTTACCGCCGGCCTGATCCGCCGGACGGGCACTAGCGGTGGATGCCGGGCGTTGTCAGTGCGAGAGGGAACCGGGGGAGGGGACGGCGATGACAGAAGTGATCGACCTGGGGGAGTACGGCGACGCGTTCCGCACGGACCCGCATCCGGTGTACGCGCGCCTCCGTGAGCAGGGCCCCGTGCATCGAGTACGGCCGCCCGGTTCCCGCGCCGACTACTGGACCTGGCTCGTCGTCGGGTACGAGGAGGCGCGCGCGGCGCTCGCCGACCCCCGCCTGTCCAAGGACGGCAGCAAGATCGGGGAGGCGTTCCTCGACGACGACCTGATCGGCAGGCATCTGCTGAGCGCCGACCCGCCCGAGCACACCCGCCTGCGGGGGCTGGTCTCGCGCGCCTTCACCATGCGGCGGGTGGAGGCACTACGGCCGAGGGTCCAGCAGATCACCGACGACCTGCTCGACGCCATGCTGCCGCTCGGCCGGGCCGACCTGGTGGAGTCGCTGTCCTACCCGCTGCCGATCACTGTGATCTGCGAACTCCTCGGCGTGCCCGAGATGGATCGCGCGGAGTTCCGGAAGCTGTCGACGGAAGTGGTGGCACCCACCAGCCCGGACAGTGTGTACGACGCCTATGTGCGACTCGCCGAGTACCTCAAGGAGTTGATCGAGGACAAGCGGTGCGCCGGACCGAGCGACGACCTGCTCAGCGACCTGATCCGCACGACGGCCGAGGACGGCGACCGCCTGTCCCCGCAGGAACTGCGCGGCATGGCCTTCATCCTGCTGATCGCCGGCCACGAGACGACGGTCAACCTCATCACCAGCGGCGTCCACGCCCTGCTCACCCACCCCGACCAACTCGCCGCCCTGCGCGCCGACATGAGCCTGATGGACGGCGCGGTCGAGGAGATGCTGCGCTACGAGGGCCCGGTGCAGAACGCGACCTTCCGGTACGCCGCCGAGCCCCTGGAGATCGCCGGCACCCGGATGGAGGCGGGCGACCCGGTGATGGTCTGCCTCACCGCGGCCGACCGCGACGCGGCCCGCCATTCCGCCCCCGACCGCTTCGACATCCACCGCGACACCCGGGGGCATGTCGCCTTCGGCCACGGCATCCACTACTGCGTCGGTGCGCCCTTGGCCCGACTGGAAGCCCGCACGGCGATCCGGTCGCTGCTGGAGCGCGCCCCGAATCTGAGCCTGGACGGCCCACCCGGTGAGTGGCTGCCGGGGATGCTGATGAGGGGGGTGCGGAGCCTGCCGGTGCGTTGGTAGGTCTGGTCGAGGTCCACTTCCTGGCCGACCGAGACGGGCGGCGGGTGGGCAACGGTCCCGGGGTCCAGGGAGCGGAGCCCTTTCACAGCACCGCGGCTCCGGCACCTCCCGGGAGCTCCGCCAGCCGCACAGCGCGCCGCTCCCGCCGGGACACCTCACACGCCTCCGCGATCCGCAGCGCCTGCAACGCCTCACGCCCGTCGCACGGGTTCGCCCGCTCCCCCCGGACGACCTCGACGAACGCGGCCAGTTCAGCCTCGTACGCAGGCCCGAACCGCTCCAGGAACCCGGTCCACGGCTTGGACGCCGCCGGCGGCCCCGTCGGCTCCGTGGACGCGATCGGCGTACGGTCGTCCAGCCCGACCACGATCTGGTCCAGTTCCCCGGCCAGCTCCATCCGGACGTCGTAGCCCGCCCCGTTCAGCCGCGTGGCCGTGGCCGTGGCGAGCGTCCCGTCGTCGAGCGTGAGCAGCACCGCTCCTGTGTCCACGTCACCCGCCGCCCGGAACATCGCCGGACCGGCGTCGGACCCGGCCGCGTACACGTCGACCACCTCGCGCCCCGTCACCCAGCGCAGGACGTCGAAGTCGTGGATCAGGGTGTCCCGGTACAGCCCGCCGGACAGCGGCAGCCACGCGGCCGCCGGCGGCGCCTGGTCGGACGTCAGCGCCCGGACGGTGTGCAGCCGCCCGAGCCGCCCCGAGCGCACCGCCTCCCGCGCCCCCGTGTAGCCCGCGTCGAAGCGGCGCTGGAAGCCCATCTGCAGGACCGTCCCGGCCGTCTCCACCTCGGCGATCGCCTGCAGCGTGCCGGGCAGGTCGAGCGCTATGGGCTTCTCGCAGAACACGGGGAGCCCCGAGCGCGCCGCCCGGCCGATGAGTTCGGCGTGCGCCGACGTGGCCGTCGTGATCACCACGGCGTCCACGCCCCACTTGAAGATCTCGTCCACCCCCGGCGCGGCCGTCTCTCCCAGGCGGTTGGCGAGCTCCTGGGCCCGCGAGGGGTCCGCGTCCGTGAGGATCAGCGAACCGACCTCCCGATGACGGCTCAGCGTGTTCGCATGAATGGTGCCGATGCGGCCTGTACCGATGACCCCGATGCGCATGTGAACAAAATGTGGGTAAGGCCCCCACGCTGTCAATGCGTATGTCCGGACAATCGAACTACACGACTTCCCGTCAACAACTCACGGAGCTACGCTCGGCCCCGTGCCGAAACCAGGAGTGGACCCGACCGTGACGCTCGAGCTCAGTGTGGACCGGAGCAGTCCGGTGCCCTTGTACTTCCAGCTGTCCCAGCAGCTCGAGGCCGCGATCGAACACGGAAACCTCACCCCCGGCAGCCTGCTGGGCAACGAGATCGAGCTGGCCGCCCGGCTCGGCCTCTCCCGGCCCACGGTCCGCCAGGCCATCCAGTCGCTCGTCGACAAGGGTCTGCTCGTGCGCCGCCGCGGCGTCGGCACGCAGGTCGTGCACAGCCAGGTCAAACGCCCCCTGGAGCTCAGCAGCCTCTACGACGACCTGGAGGCGGCCGGTCAGCGTCCGGCGACGAAGGTCCTGGTCAACGCCGTCGTCCGGGCGACCGCGGAGGTCGCCGCCGCACTCGGCGTCGCCGAGGACAGCGACGTGCACCGGGTGGAACGGCTGCGGCTCGCGCACGGCGAGCCGATGGCGTATCTGTGCAACTACCTGCCGCCCGGGCTCTTCGACCTGGACACCGCGCAGCTGGAGGCCACCGGCCTGTACCGCATGATGCGCGCCGCGGGGATCACCCTGCACAGCGCCCGCCAGTCCATCGGCGCCCGCGCGGCCACCGCCGCCGAGGCCGAGCGGCTTGCCGAGGAGGCGGGCGCCCCGCTGCTCACCATGCAGCGCACGACCTTCGACGACACGGGCCGTGCGGTGGAGTTCGGCGACCACATCTACCGCCCGACCCGCTACTCCTTCGAGTTCCAGCTCCTCGTACGCCCCTGAAGGTCTTTTGAAGGCCCTCGTACGACCCTGAAGCCGGGGCTCCGGTTCGTCGCAATGTCAGGACAATGCGACCGTCTCGCGCTCCCCGGTCACGGGCTGTACGACCCCTGTGTTCAAGAATGGGACGTTTGGGGCTGGTGAGGTCAACAAGGTCATCAGCCCCTTGCGCACGTCAGAACACAGCAAGAAGGGCACGGCCTCGTGGCACGTTTGAGGACCTTGGCAGGAATCGCGCTGGCAGGGGCACTCTCCGTGTCCCTGGCCGGCTGCAGCAGCACCGGCGGCAAGCGCGCCGAGGACGCCCGCGAGGCCGCGTCGGCCCAGGGGAAGGCGGCGGTGAACACGCCCCGCTGGACCTTTGCGATGATCACCCACTCGGGCGACGGCGACAGCTTCTGGGACATCGTCCAGAGCGGCGCCGAGCAGGCGGCGGTCAAGGACAACATCGACTTCCTGTACTCCCACGACGACGAGGCCCAGCAGCAGGCGCAGCTCGTGGACGCGGCCGTGGACAAGAAGGTCGACGGCATCATCGTCACGCTCGCCAAGCCCGACGCGATGAAGGCCGCGGTAGCCCGAGCCGAGAAGGCCGGCATCCCCGTGATCACACTGAACTCGGGCTCGGAGGAGTCCAAGGAGTTCGGCGCCCTCGCCCACATCGGCCAGGACGAGACCATTGCCGGCCAGGCGGTCGGCGACGAACTCAACGACCGCGGCCGCAAGAAGGCGATCTGCGTCCTGCACGAGCAGGGCAACGTCGGCCACGAACAGCGCTGCGCCGGCGTCAAGGAGACCTTCGACGGCACGGTCGAGAACCTCTACGTCAACGGCACGAGCATGCCGGACGTGCAGTCCGCGATCAGCGCCAAGCTCCAGGCCGACAAGTCGATCGACACGGTCGTCACCCTCGGTGCCCCGTACGCCGACACCGCGGTGAAGGCCAAGCAGGACGCGGGCAGCAAGGCCGAGATCGACACCTTCGACCTCAACGCCAAGGCGGCCGCCGAACTCAAGGTCGGCACCCTCGGCTTCGCCGTCGACCAGCAGCCGTACCTCCAGGGCTACGAGGCCGTCGACCTGCTGTGGCTGTACAAGTACAACGACGACGTCCTCGGCGGCGGCAAGCCGGTCCTCACCGGCCCGCAGATCATCACCAAGGACCAGGCGGCCGCCCTGGAGGAGTACACCGAGCGGGGCACCCGATGAGCGCCACCGCCTCCGCCTCCGCCTCCGCCGACGAACGGCTCCTCGAGACCTCGCCCCTGCGCAAGCTGCTGGGCCGCCCCGAACTCGGCTCGGTGGTCGGCGCGATCGCGGTCTTCGTCTTCTTCGCCCTCGTCGCCGACGGCTTCCTGCGCGCAGCGAGCCTGAACACGGTCCTCTACGCCTCCTCGACGATCGGCATCATGGCGGTCCCGGTCGCCCTGCTGATGATCGGCGGCGAGTTCGACCTGTCGGCAGGCGTCCTGGTGACGACGTCCGCGCTCGTGTCGTCGATGTTCAGCTACCAGATGACCGCCAACACCTGGGTCGGCGTGGGCGTGTCCCTGCTGGTCACCCTCGCCATCGGCGCCTTCAACGGCCTCATGCTCACCCGCACCAAGCTGCCGAGCTTCATCATCACGCTCGGCACGTTCCTGATGTTGACCGGGTTGAATCTCGGGTTCACCAAGTTGATCGACGGCACGGTCTCGACGAAGTCGATCTCCGACATGGAGGGCTTCCCGAGCGCGCAAGACGTCTTCGCGTCGACGTTGACGATCGGCGACGTCAACGTCAAGATCACGATCCTGTGGTGGTTCGGCCTGGTCGCGGTGGCCTCCTGGATCCTCCTGCGCACCCGCGCCGGCAACTGGATCTTCGCCGTCGGCGGCAACCAGGACGCGGCCCGCGCGGTCGGCGTCCCCGTGACGAAGACCAAGGTCGGCCTCTACATGGGCGTGGCGTTCGGCGCCTGGATCTCCGGTCAGCACCTGCTCTTCTCGTACGACGTCGTCCAGTCAGGCGAGGGCGTCGGCAACGAGTTGATCTACATCATCGCTGCCGTCATCGGCGGCTGTCTGATCACCGGCGGCTACGGCAGCGCGATCGGCTCGGCGGTCGGCGCGTTCATCTTCGGCATGACCAGCAAGGGCATCGTCTTCGCCGAGTGGAACCCCGACTGGTTCAAGTTCTTCCTCGGAGCGATGCTGCTCCTCGCGACCCTGCTCAACGCCTGGGTCCGCAAGCGCGCGGAGGCGACCAAGTGACGCTCGTCGAGCTGACCGACGTCAGCAAGCACTACGGCAACATCCGCGCCCTCGAGGGCGTCTCCCTGGAGGTCCACGCAGGGGAGATCACCTGCGTCCTGGGCGACAACGGTGCGGGCAAGTCAACATTGATCAAGATCATTGCGGGACTGCACCAACACGACGGCGGTGTCCTTCGTCTCGACGGCGAGGAGGCGAAGCTGTCCTCCCCGCGCGAGGCCCTGGACCGCGGCATCGCCACGGTCTACCAGGACCTGGCCGTCGTACCGCTCATGCCGGTCTGGCGAAACTTCTTCCTCGGCTCCGAACCACGCAAGGGCCCCGGCCCCTTCAAGCGCATGGACGTCGACTTCATGAAGAAGACCACCCACGCCGAACTCCTGAGAATGGGCATCGACCTACGAGACGTGGACCAGCCCATCGGCACCCTCTCGGGCGGCGAACGCCAGTGCGTGGCGATCGCGAGGGCGGTCTACTTCGGAGCGAAGGTCCTGGTCCTGGACGAGCCGACGGCAGCCCTGGGCGTGAAGCAGTCGGGCGTGGTCCTGAAGTACGTAGCAGCCGCACGCGATCAGGGCCTGGGAGTCGTGTTCATCACCCACAACCCGCATCACGCGTACATGGTGGGCGATCGTTTTGTCCTCCTGAAGCGAGGGACGATGGTAGGCAACCACACACGTGACCAGATCACCCTGGACGAGCTGACACGCCAAATGGCAGGCGGAAATGAGCTGGACGATCTACGCCATGAACTGCAGCGGACCTAAGGGGCGCGGGGAACTGCGCGACCAGCCCCCACGCACCCGCACCCGGCAAACATCGCGCACCCCCTTTGCTCCCCCGTTCGGCAGCGCCCCCGCGCGTGCGGCAGAATCGGCCCCGATGAGCACCTACGGCAACTTCAGCGCCCCCATCGGCTCCCGCCGCGCCCCAGCGCTCCGCACGGTCGGTACGAGGGAGCGCCGCTCGCACCTCACGGCCCCCCGCGTGCCCACGGTCGGCATCGACATCGGCGGCACAAAGGTGATGGCGGGCGTCGTCGACGCCGACGGCAACATCCTGGAGAAGGTCCGCACGGAGACGCCGGACAAGTCCAAGAGCCCCAAGGTCGTCGAGGACACCATCGTCGAACTGGTCCTGGACCTCTCCGACCGCCACGACGTGCACGCGGTCGGCATCGGCGCGGCCGGCTGGGTCGACGCCGACCGCAACCGCGTCCTGTTCGCGCCCCACCTGTCGTGGCGCAACGAGCCCCTCAGGGACCGCATCACGAGCAGGCTCTCCGTCCCCGTCCTCGTCGACAACGACGCCAACACCGCGGCCTGGGCCGAGTGGCGCTTCGGCGCCGGCCGCGGCGAGGACCACCTCGTCATGATCACGCTGGGCACCGGCATCGGCGGCGCGATCCTGGAGGACGGTCAGGTCAAGCGCGGCAAGTACGGCGTCGCCGGCGAGTTCGGCCATATGCAGGTCGTGCCCGGCGGCCACCGCTGCCCGTGCGGCAACCGCGGCTGCTGGGAGCAGTACAGCTCGGGCAACGCACTGGTCAGGGAGGCGCGCGAACTGGCCGCGGCCGACTCCCCGGTGGCGTACGGGATCATCGAGCACGTCAAGGGCAACATCGCCGAGATCACCGGGCCGATGATCACCGAGCTGGCCCGCGAGGGCGACGCCATGTGCATCGAGCTGCTCCAGGACATCGGCCAGTGGCTCGGTGTCGGCATCGCCAACCTGGCGGCCGCACTGGACCCCTCGTGCTTCGTGATCGGCGGCGGTGTCTCCGCGGCCGACGATCTCCTGATCGGCCCGGCGCGGGACGCCTTCAGGCGCCAGCTGACCGGCCGCGGCTACCGCCCCGAGGCCCGCATCGTCCGCGCCCAGCTCGGCCCCGAGGCCGGCATGGTCGGCGCCGCCGACCTCGCCCGCCTGGTCGCCCGCCGCTTCCGCCGTGCCAAGCGCCGTCGGGTGGAGCGGTACGAGCGCTACGAGAAGTACGCGGAGTCCCGCCGCACCACCCGGGAGTCCCTGTGACGGCGTCCCTGCCGCGCCAGGCCTCGACGTCCCCGGACGAGCCGCCCCGGCCGACCGAGGACCGCCGCCACAAGATCCGACGCAGGGCGATCACCCTGCTCATCATCGGCCTGCTCATCGGCGTCCCGGCCGGCTATTTGGTGATCTCCGCCAACCAGAGCCGCAACAGCGGCAAGGACAAGGAGGAGAAGTACTCGGCGACCGGCCTCACCGCAGGCTGGCCGTCCAAGGTGCAGCGCCGTCTCTACCAGGTGCCGGTCCCGCACCCGGCGGACCTGATCGCCTACTACGAGACCAACAACTGGAGGACCAGCCGCCTCTACGTCCAGTTCCGGACGACGAACGCGGGCCTGGACACCTTCCTCACGGGCATGGGCGTCAGCCGCACCGACCTGAAAAAGGGCGACATCAGCATCGGCGCCCGTGACCAGAAGATCACCGGCTGGTCGTTCGCCGGCCCCGGGCAGTGGTGGGGCTTCGTCCACAAGCAGAAGGACCCGGCGCCGACCCAGGACGTCGTCGTGAACCTGGCCAATCCGGCCTTCCCGATGGTGTACGTCGTCTCGCGCACGGTTCCTTAGAGGAGATGTGGCGGGCCTCGGCCGGTCGCCGGAGCCGATTGTCAGACCCCGCCCGTAGAGTCGAAGACGGCTGATCCGACTCACGGGCGGGAGGTGACAGGACGTATGAGCGACACGGCCACGGTGGCCGGGCGAGTGGAGGGGGAGGTCCCCGTCCGGCTTGCCGCCGTCTTCCTGCCCGCGCCCCTCCCGCGCGAGGGCCGGATCGCCTTCTGGGACCCCGAGGGCGGCCCCCTGCCCGCCACCGAGCACACCGAGCTCACTGTCGTACGACGGCACGGCGCCGGAGTGCGCCGCAGGACCACCCCCGCACTGACGCTCCCGCTCGGCGAGGCCCTGCCGCTCCTCGTCCGCGCCCGGCGCGACCCCGCCGCCCACCCCGCCACCGCCTGCTGGGGCGCGGCCGCGCTGCAAGCGCTCGGACTCACGGCCCGCGGCCGGCTGCTGCCCGGCCTCACGGCCACCGGCCACGACGCCTGGCGGGCCGGGCCCCTGGACCCCGACGACATCGCCTACCTGCGGGCCGTCGCGGCCGCCCTGCCGCACGAAGGACACGCGGTCCCGCTGCCCGGCCCGGGCCCGCTCCGGCTGCCCGAACCGGAAGCGCTGATGCGCTCCTTCCTGGACGCGGTCGCGGACACCCTGCCCCGCACCCCCGCCGCGCCGTACACCTCCGGCAAGCCCTTCGCCGCGCGCGAACCCCAGCGTCTGCCCCACGCCCACGACTGGGCCGCGGAGGTCGCCGCCGGCATGGACGCGGGCGTGCGGATCTCGCTCCGCCTGGACCTCTCGGCCTACGACCTGTTCGATGCGGACGGCGACGGCAGGCGCAGCGCGGGCGCGGCGATCGTCCAGGTGCACAACCTCGCCGACCCCACACTCGTGGCCGACGCGGCGGCCCTGTGGGCGGGCGACGCGGACGCTGCCTTCGGGCCACGCGCGCGCGTGGACGCGGCCCTCGCGGTGCGGCGCGCGGCCCGGGTCTGGCCGCCGCTCGACCGTCTCTCCGAACAGGACGCGCCCGACGTACTGGCCCTGTCCGAGGAGGAGTTGGGCGACCTGCTCGGCATCGCGGCGACCCGGCTCGCGGCGGCCGGGGTGGCCGTGCACTGGCCCCGGGACCTGGCGCAGGACCTGACCGCGGCCGCGGTGGTCCGACCCGCACCGGGCTCCGCGACCGACGGCACCGGCTTCTTCGAGAGCGAGGAACTCCTTCAGTTCCGCTGGCAGTTGGCGCTCGGTGGCGACCCGCTCAGCGAGGCCGAGATGGACGAGCTCGCCGAGGCCCACCGCCCGGTCGTACGGCTCAGGGACCAGTGGGTGCTGGTCGACCCCGCCCTGGTCCGCAAGGCCCGCAAGCGCGAACTGGGCCTGCTCGACCCGGTGGACGCCCTGTCCGTCGCCCTCACGGGCAGCGCGGAGGTCGACGGCGAGACCGTGGAGGCGGTACCGGTCGGCGCTCTCGCCACCCTGCGCAACCGACTCACGGCCGGTATCAAGCCCGCCGAGCCACCGCCGGGCCTGCGCGCCACCCTCCGCGACTACCAGCTCCGGGGCCTGGCCTGGCTCGACCTCATGACCTCCCTCGGCCTCGGCGGCTGCCTCGCCGACGACATGGGGCTCGGCAAGACGATCACCGTCATCGCCCTGCACCTGCGCCGGGCACGCCGCGAGCCGACCCTCGTCGTCTGCCCGGCCTCCCTGCTGGGCAACTGGCAGCGGGAGATCACCAGGTTCGCGCCCGGAGTTCCGGTCCGCCGTTTCCATGGTGCGGACCGCGCCCTGGACGACCTCGACGGCGGCTTCGTCCTCACGACGTACGGCACCATGCGCTCGGCGGCGGCCACCCTCGCCCAGCAGCGGTGGGGCATGGTCGTCGCGGACGAGGCCCAGCACGTGAAGAACCCGTACTCGGCGACGGCGAAGGCCCTGCGCACGATCGAGTCCCCGGCGCGCGTGGCCCTGACCGGCACACCGGTCGAGAACAACCTGTCGGAGCTCTGGGCGTTGCTCGACTGGACGACACCCGGACTGCTGGGCCCGCTGAAGTCCTTCCGCGCGCGGCACGCGCGCGCGGTGGAGAACGGCGAGGACGAGGAGGCGGTGGCCAGGCTGGCTCGCCTGGTCCGGCCCTTCCTCCTGCGTCGCAAGAAGTCCGACCCCGGCATCGTCCCCGAGCTCCCGCCCAAGACCGAGACCGACCACCCGGTCCCGCTCACCCGCGAACAGGCCGCGCTGTACGAGGCGGTGGTGCGCGAGTCGTTGCTGGCCATCGAGACCGTGGACGGCATCGCCCGCAGGGGCCTGGTGCTGAAGCTGTTGGGCGCGTTGAAGCAGATCTGCGACCACCCCGCGCTGTACCTGAAGGAGGACGTCCCGCCGGCGGCCACGGACCGGCTCGCCACCCGCTCCGGCAAACTCGCCCTGCTGGACGAGCTGTTGGACACCCTCCTGGCCGAGGACGGCTCGGCACTCGTCTTCACGCAGTACGTCGGCATGGCCCGCCTGATCACTTCCCACCTGGCCGCCCGAGCGGTCCCGGTGGAACTCCTGCACGGCGGCACGCCGGTACCGGAGCGCGAGCGCATGGTGGACCGCTTCCAGAGCGGAGCGACCCCGATCCTGGTCCTGTCGTTGAAGGCTGCCGGTACGGGCCTGAACCTCACCCGCGCGGGCCACGTCGTCCACTTCGACCGCTGGTGGAACCCGGCCGTCGAGGAACAGGCCACCGACCGCGCCTACCGCATCGGCCAGACCCAGCCCGTCCAGGTTCACCGCCTCATCACCGAGGGCACGGTCGAGGACCGCATCGCCGAGATGCTCGAAGCCAAGCGCGCCCTCGCCGACGCGATCCTCGGCTCCGGCGAATCGGCCCTCACGGAACTGACGGACCGCGAGCTGTCCGACCTGGTCTCGCTCCGGAGGACGTCATGACGTCCCACCCCGCCGACGAGGTCCGCCGCGCCCTACGGGCGGCGCGTGAGCGCGCGGAGCGGGGGGAAGGCGCGGAGCGGGGGGAAGGCGCGGACGGTGAGAGGTCGGGGGCAGCTGAAGAGGGTGCGGCGCCGGAGCCTGCGGCGCCGGAGAGGCCTGCGGTGCCGGAGGAGGGCACGGTGCCAGGAGAGGGCACGGTTCCGGTGCCTCAGAAGGCCGCTGTGTCTGCGGAGACCGACGCGGCCACAGGGCCTGAGGCGGTCGTGGGGCCGGACAAGTCTCCGGCGCCGCACGCCCGGCCGGGTGACGCAGCGCGTGCGGCGCTCCGGCAGGCCATTGCCGCCAGGCGCGGCTCGGGTACGGGTGCCGGCGATGCCGGTGTCGGGGGCGGTGCCGTTCCGGAGCCGGACGACCCCGATGGGCGAGATGCGGCTGCCGGGGGCGGTGCGGTTCCGGGCGCGAACGGTATCGCTGGGCACGGCTCGCGCCCGGGTGGCGAAGACGCCGGGCCCGGCACAGGATTCGGCGGCGTGGCGTCCGGTGACTCCGACGGTCCCTCGGAGAGCCCGGGCCAGGGCGGATCGGGCAGCGCACCCGGCTCCGGGCCAGAGGGCTCGGCCCAAGGCCTGTCAGGCAGTGCCGGCGGCTCGGCCCAGGGAGCCTCGACCGGCGGTGTCACCGGTGAGGAAACGGAACCGACCGGCGGCGCGACACAGGACGACGTAGCCGCTCCGCGGGACCCACGCCCCGCGGATGTCGCGCGCGAGGCGCTGCGCGCGGCCCGTCGGGCTCAGGCGGACGCCGCGAGTCTGGAAGCCGAGGCCGGGCGCCGTTCGCGGCGTGTCGCTTCGACCTCGGAGACAGGGTCCGCCCCGCGGCCGCGTCCCACCCATCCGGCCCCACCCCGGGCCCGGGCCGCAGGTGTCAGGGCACGCGACCTACGGGAGTTGCTGGCCGACGCCTTCCGGATGCCCGTAGACCTTCCGGACGCGAACGAGCAGGCCGACGACAACGACGACAACGGCGACAACGGCGACAATGGCGACAACGAGGGCACGCGGCACGGGAGTTCGGATCGGCCGGCGCACACGGACACCGGCAGCGAACCGGCGACCCCGGCTTCGCCCCCACCGGGTGAGGACCCCGCGGTCCACTCGCACGCACAGTTCTTGCTCCACCCCTCCCCGCTCTCCCCGGACCCACCTGCCCCACCCCGCCACCCCCGTTCCATGGCCTCTCCCAGCCGCGACGGTGAGCTGCGGCGGACCTTCGCCGCTCTCCCGCCCCTCGCGGCGACGGGCGGGGCCTTCGCCGAGACCTGGTGGGGCAACGCGTGGGTCACCGCGCTGGAGGAGGGCGCGCTGGACGCCAAGCGGCTGGCGCGGGGGCGCGGGTATGCCGAGCAGGGGCATGTGGACGCCATCACGGTGACGCCGGGGCTGGTGCTCGCGTATGTGCAGGGGAGCCGCCCCCGGCCGTACCGCGTGCAGGTGCGGCTGCGCACGCTCGACGACGCGGACTGGGACCGGTTCCTGGATCTTGCGGCCGAGCGGCCCGGGCACATCGCCGCGCTGCTCGACAAGGAGATGCCCCAGTCGCTGGCCGACTGCGGAGTCCCACTGCTCCCCGGCGCCGGTGACCTCGAACCGCACTGCAGTTGCCCCGACCGCGGTCACCCCTGCAAGCACGCCGCCGCCCTCTGCTACCAGACGGCACGT
Source organism: Streptomyces fulvoviolaceus (assembly GCF_000718165.1). GTDB lineage: Bacteria > Actinomycetota > Actinomycetes > Streptomycetales > Streptomycetaceae > Streptomyces > Streptomyces fulvoviolaceus. Next base: position 131,515 of record NZ_JOEY01000046.1, read on the forward strand.
CTGCTCGACGCCGACCCCTTCGTCCTGCTCCTGCTGCGCGGCCGCGCCGAACGCGAGCTGCTCGACGCGCTGTCCCGCCTGAGCGCCGCCCGCGCGGCCCGTGCCGCCCAGGAACAGGAGCCGGCGCCGTTGCCCGGTGTGCGGGCGAGTGAAGCCCTGGTGCCTCGTCAACTCCCGCCCCTGCCCGCGCCGTTGCCCCTGCCTCCGCATCCCGGGCAGCCCCCGGTGTACCCGGCGGCCCCGGGCGGCCCGGACCCCTTCGCCCTGGACCAGCTGGCCACCGACGCCGCCGCCCGCGCCCACGCACTCCTCGGCACCGGCCGCGACCCCGTCGGCGAACTCACCCTGTGGCAGGACGCGGTGCGGCTCGCCGCGGCCCGCCCCGGTTCCGGGCTCACCGCCGCCACCCGTGCCCTCTACGCCTCCCTCGCCTCCGCCACCGACCGCACCCCGTCCGAACTGGCGCGCGCGGTCGCCGCCTGGCGTCAGGGCGGTATCGAAGGCCTCGCCGTCCTCGAAGAACCCTGGGACCCGCCGGCCGGCCGTTTCGACCGCGCCCGCCCCCTCCTCCTCGGCGCCGACCTCCCCGCGTTCCGCCCCGCGCACAACCGCCTCACCCACCCCCGCGGCCACGTCCAACTCCGTCTTGGCCGCGACGGCCTGTGGTACGCCTACGAGTCGGAGCCGGGCCAGGACGACTGGTGGCCCCGCGGCACGCCGGACCTGGACCCGGTCGGCGCCCTGACGGGCCTCGGCACACCGGGCGACCTCTGACCCCAGCCGGCCTCCGTCGGCCCCCCGCCGGCCGACTTCGCCCCTGCGACCGACCGCCGGCGCCGGGGTCGTACACCCTCCTGGCCCGCGCCACCGACACCACGGGCCGCACGCAGCCGGACAGCACGGTGCTCAACACGCAGGGTTACCTCTCCGACGCCGTGGTCCGGCATTCGGTGAAGGCGGTGTGAGAGTTCGCTGATGATGTTCGGGAGTCAGGTGTGGGGAGTGGGGGCCCAGGGGTCGGACAGTAAGAAACGGCGGTTAGCGTGGAGCGGTGAGTGAGACGAAGACCCCTGCCCTCCAGTACCGATTCGACGGCCCGGAAGACGCCCCGGTGCTCATCCTCGGCCCGTCCCTCGGTACCACCTGGCACATGTCGTAGAAGCCGTCTTCTGGCGTCGACGTGGTCCAAGTCGGGAGCGTTTGTCCTGTTCAGGGCCTTGTGGTTCAGGAGCGTCGACGCTGTTGGTGACACGCGCGTGACAGGTGTGACCGATGTGGCCCCCCGGCGGCTTGATCCGGCGGGGGTCTCCGCGTACGGGGACGGGCCCAATTGAGCGGTGGTCGATGGGGTTTGCTCTGCTCCGGTTAGCTGTTCTGGGCTGCGAAACAAGGGCGGCTGTCGAGAACCCTGAGCGCGTGCCATCGAAGTTGACCGGAATGCGGGTCAGTGCCCCCGCATCAGGAGGTGGAGCAGTGTCACCACGGCGACACCGACGACTAGGGCGGTACCGAACGACGGGTGCTTGAAGGCGACGTACACAGTGCCGCAGCCAGCGAGCATGAGCAGTACCATCCGTTGATCTATGTGCCCGTTCATCCGCGAGGCCCTCCCTGTATTTGCGCCGTCATGGCTGTCACAGGGAAACAGCGACTGGAATTCCGGCAGAAGACCCAACCGGATCATGGACTCTTCTGATCTTGAGGTGGCCTGTCGCGCTTTCCTGTGGCCCGATGTGTTGACGGCGACACCACCCAGCTCTCGCCGGGCGCGATCACGATGCGATGGCACGGCCTCGCGTCCGCACGGATGGCGCAGGGCGTCGGCGGACCGGTAGGCGAGCCGAAATCCCCGGCCAGGGACTCGAAATTGTGTTCGTAAATGGCTGTAAGGGCGAGGAACGGGAACGATCCGGAATCCGGATGTATCCGGCCCCTTGCCTTGCCGTTTTCCCTCCCCGAGGCAGCCTGGCCTATCCCGTCGTCGGCTCCGGCCGAGTCCCATTGTCAGTGGTGGCCTCTACGGTTCCTTGTGGCCGGCGCGGAATGCCTGTGCACGGCTGCGAGGGCATGAGTGCCGACCGAGTGGGGCGTGCGTTTTCGCCGTTGGCGGGAAATGCGGTCGTACTTGCTGGGCTGGTGAGAGGGCAGGATGTATGGAGTTGGACTACGACCGACTGGTCGCGCTGCGGAAACAGAGCGCTGCTTGGCGGCTGCTGAAGGCCGACAACGCCGCGCTGATGCTGAGCTTCTTCAACAAGGTGTTCGTCGAGCAGGGAGCGCGCTCGATTGCCGGTGCGGAGCTTGTCGAACGGCTGGACGACGAGTTGTTCGCCCTCAATGACCGGTTGGGGCAGGGCGCGTTTCCCAAGTCCGCGAAGGCGTATCTGGATGACTGGTCGGAATCGGGGAACGGCTGGCTGCGCAAGTATTACCCGCCGGATTCGGACGAGCCGCACTACGACGCCACGGCCGCGGTCGAGAAGGCGATCGCGTGGGTCCGGTCGCTGGAAGAGCGTTCGTTCATCGGCACGGAGTCGCGCCTGAATACGATCTTCGATCTGCTGCGGCAGATGACGTTCGGCACCGAAACCGACCCCGAGGCGCGACTGGCCGAGCTCACCCGTCGACGGCATGAAATCGACCAGGAAATCGAGCGTGTTGAGGCCGGCGAGGTAGACGTCCTGGACAGCGCGGCGCTGCGGGACCGCTACCAGCAGGTGACGACGACGGCGCATGGGCTGCTGGCCGACTTCCGCGAGGTTGAGGCGAACTTCCGGGACTTGGACCGGGACCTGCGGAGCAAGATCGCCGCGTGGGACGGGGCCAAGGGCGAACTCCTGGACGAGGTGCTAGGCAGCCGCGAGAGCATCGCAGCATCGGACCAGGGACGGACCTTCCAGGCGTTCTACGACTTCCTGCTCGCCCCGAGCCGTCAGGACGAACTCAAGACGCTGCTGGCCGAGGTCGAGGCGATGGAGGCCATCGACGAGCCTGACCCGCGCATGCGTCGCATGCCCCGGGACTGGCTGGAGGCCGCCGAACGCACCCAGGCCACGGTGCGGCAGCTGTCGGACCAGCTCCGTCGGTTCCTGGACGACCAGGTGCGCTCGGAAGACCGCCGCGTCCTGGCACTGGTGCGCGCGATCGAGACGCAGGCCCTGGCCCTGCGCGACGTGCCGGGCGTGAATCTGGTCGCCGAGATCGATGCGGCAGCCCCGGCCATCGCCCTGCCGATGGAGCGGCCCTTGTATACGCCGTTGGTCAAGGCGCCGATCGACAGCACCGGCATCGAGGCGGGGGACGAGGAGTTCACCGCCGACGCCTTGTTCGAGGCGGTGTATGTGGAGCCCGCCCGGCTCACGGCCGCGGTGCACCACGCCCTGGGTTTGCGCACGCAGGTGTCCTTGGCCGAGACGCTGCGCGAGCACCCCCTAGAGCAGGGGCTCGCCGAACTGGTCGCCTACTTCGCGCTACCGGACGACGGGTTCACCACCGTGTTCGACGACCACCGCCAAGAAGAGATCACGTGGATCGGCGAGGACGACGTCCAGCAGGTCGCCACCGTGCCCGTGGTCACCTTTGCCCGCACCAGCCCCGGCATCGCCTGGGTATCCAGCCCGAAGGAGCGGCGATGACCACACCTGCCACCCCGACCCCGCAGCAGCCGTACGCCCTCTCGCTGCCGGTCAACCAGCTACTCAAGGGCCCGGTCTTCCGCGACCAGCACGAGCGGGCCTGGGACGCCCTCCTGCATCACAGCGCCGGCGTGAAGGACTACGTCGACGTCATGGGGCTGCGCGTGGTGATCGACGAGATGGAGGGCTACGCCTTCCTCCAGTCAAAACCCGACGACGAGGACGATGTCCGCGATCCCCGCATGGCGCCGCGGCTGATGCCCCGCCGCTCGCTGTCCTACCCCGTCAGTCTGCTGGTCGTGCTGCTGCGCAAGCGGCTCGCCGAGTTCGACGCGGGCGCCGACGGCACCCGCCTGATGATCACCCGGGACGAGATCGTCGAGATGATCCCCATGTTCCTCCCGGCCGGCAGCAACGAGGCACGCCTGGTCGACCAGATCGACGGCCACATCAACAAGGTGGTGGACCTGCAATTCCTGCGCCGCCCTCGCGGGCAGGAGCAGCTGTTCGAGGTGCAGCGGATCATCAAAGCCTTCGTCGACGGGCAGTGGCTCGCCGACTTCGACACGAACCTGGCCCAGTACGCGGCCACCCACACCCCCCAGGAGAAGCAGCAGTGATCCCCGCCCAGCCCGGCCCCGCCGACACAAGTGCCTCCACCGACCTGGCTGCGGCAGGCTTCCGGCTGGAGCGTCTGGAGGTCTACAACTGGGGCACGTTCGACAAGCACGTGTGGTCGTTCGGCCTCGCCGGCGCCAACGCCCTGCTGACCGGTGACATCGGTTCCGGCAAGTCCACCCTGGTGGATGCGATCACCACGCTGTTCATGCCCGCCCGCAAGATCGCCTACAACAAGGCGGCCGGTGCGGAGAGCGGCGAGCGCAGCCTGCGCTCCTACGTGCTGGGCCACTACAAGTCCGAACGCAACGAGACCACCGGGACGACCAAGCCGGTGGCGCTGCGCAAGCCGGGCAGCTACTCCGTCATCTTGGGCGTGTTCACGAACCCGGCGCTGGCGGCGACCGTCACGCTGGGGCAGGTGTTCTGGCTGGCCGACGGGAACGCCACCAGCCCCGAGCGGCTGTTCCTCGTCGCCGACCGGGCGCTGTCCGTCGGCGGAGACTTCGCCGACTTCGGCACCGAGGTGCGGGCGCTGAAGAAGCGTCTCGAATCGGCCGATGTCCGCGTCCACAAGACGTTCCCGCCGTACAGCAAGGATTTCCGGCGCCGGATGGGCATCGAGTCCGAACAGGCGCTGGAACTCTTCCATCAGACGGTGTCGATGAAGTCGGTGGGCAGCCTGGACGAGTTCGTGCGCAGTCACATGCTCGAACCGTTCGATGCAGCGGCGATGACGGACAACATTGTGAGCCACTTCGACGCTCTGACTACCACCTACAACTCCGTTCAGCGGGCCCGCGCCCAGATCGATGCCCTCACCCCGCTACTTGAGGACTGCGACGCCTACGACGGCCTGGCCGCACGCATCGAGGAAGCCGACGCCCAGCAGGCCGCCCTGCGATACTTCATCGCCCAGCGCACGTCGGTGCTGCACGAGGCCCAGCGCGCCGAGGCGGAGCGGATGCTCACCCGCCTGGAGGGTGAGAAGAAGACCGCGAAGGACGAGCTGGAGCGGCTGCGGGACCAGGAACGCCGGTGGGAACTGCAGCGTGAGGGCCTGGGCGGCGGGCGCCTGGGTGAACTGGAGCGCCAGATCGAGGAGACGGAGCAGCAGCGCGCCGCTCAGGAGAAGCGCGCCCGCCAGCACGCAACCCTGCTGGAGCAGGCAGAGCTGGCCCCGGTCACCGATCAGGCGCAGTTCACCGACCGCCTTGAGGAGATCGCCCGGGCCCAGCACGACGTCGCCGCGACGACACAGGAGACGCGCACGGCCCTGGAGACGCTCGCAGTCGAGACCGCACAGCTGAATCAGCGGGCCGAGGACCTAAACGCAGACCTGATCAGTCTGCGCTCGCGCCGCAGCAACATCCCCCGCAAGCAGCTGGAGGTACGCGCCCGCCTGAGCCGCGAACTCGGCATCGAGGACAGTGCCCTGCCCTTCGCCGGCGAACTCATTCAGGTCCGAGACGAGGAACAGGCGTGGGCCGGATCCGCCGAGCGGCTGCTGCGCGGCTTCGCCGTGTCCCTCCTGGTCCCCGGCGATCAGTACGCTCGCGTCTCCGACTGGATCAACGACCACCACCTGGGGACGAAGCTGGTCTACTTCCGCGTCCCGGACAAGCTCCCGCCGCGGCGCTTGCCCACCGGTGCGTCCACGGCGCTGTTCACCAAGCTCGAAGTGCGCGAGGACTCGCCGTTCGCCCCGTGGCTGGCCGGCGAGCTCGAACGCCGTGCCTCCCACGCCTGTGTGCCGACGATGGAGGACTTCCGCCACGCCGAACTGGCCATCACCGCACAGGGGCTGATCAAGGGGGCGCGGGGCCGCCACGAGAAGAACGACACCACCAGCATCGGCGACCGCAGCACGTATGTGCTCGGCTGGACGAACCAGGCGAAGATCGATGCCCTCCTGGATCAGGCGGTACGGGTCCATGGCGCCCAGCGCGAGATGGAGAAGAAGAAGCGCGGGCTGGGAGCCGCGTACGAGGACGCCATCAGCCGTGACAAGGTCCTTGACCGGCTGGCGGCGATGCTGGACTACAGCGAGATCGACTGGCCGTCCGCGGTACGGCGCATCACCGAGCTGACTGCGGAGAAGCAGCGCCTGCAAGCCGCCTCCGAGGACCTGGACGAACTCACCCGTCGCCTCACCGAGATCGCCGACGAAATCACCGAACAGGGGGCCGCCTACGAGAAGGCCAGCCAGCGCTGGGGGCGGGTCGACGGCGAGCGCGACGCCGCTGAACGCGCCTGTGACGAGGCCCTCGCGGTACTCGACGAACCGGCCGCCGGCGCTGCACAGGCGCACTTTCCGGCCCTCGAGCGGCGCTTGACTACCGCCCGCCTGGAGTGCCGGACCGCGCAGGAGTGGGCGCAGGCCGAAACCCTGCTGCGCGAGGAGATGACGGCGCACAAGCACCGCTGGGCCAAGGAGCAGACCCGCCTCGCCCAGACGATCGCCGCCCAGATGAGCTCCTTCCGCACCACCTATCAGGTCGAGACCAGCGAACTCGACGCCTCCGTCGCTTCCGCCCCCGGATACCGTGCCCTGCACCAGCAGCTCGTCGCCGACGACCTGCCGCGCTTCCAGGACCAGTTCCGCACCTACCTGAAGACCAACGTGATCCGCGAGATCGCCGGATTCCACGCGCAGTTGAACATCTGGGCCGACGAGATCGGCGACCGCATCCACACCATCAACGAGTCGCTGGCCGGCATCGACTACAACCCGGGCCGCTACATCATGCTCAAGCCCGAGCAGACCCCCAACACCGAGATCCGCGAGTTCACCGCGGAACTGCGCGCCTGTACCGACGACGTCCTATCCGGCGACGACTCCGACCTGTACTCCGAGGAGAAGTTCCACCAGGTCCAGCACCTAATCGAACGCTTCAAGGGCCGCGAAGGCCACGCGGACAGCGACCGCGGCTGGACCAAGCGCGTCACCGACGTGCGGTACTGGTTCGTCTTCAGCGCCAGCGAACGACGCCGCGAGGACGACTCCGAGTACGAGGTGTACTCCGACTCCGGCGGCAAATCCGGCGGACAGAAGGAGAAGCTCGCGTACACCATCCTGGCCGCCTCTCTCGCCTACCAGTTCAAGCTCGACACCACCCACAGCAGGAGCCGTACCTTCCGCTTCGTGGTCATCGACGAAGCCTTCGGACGCGGCTCAGAGGAATCCGCCCGCTTCGCCCTGGACCTCTTCAAGCGCCTGGGCCTGCAACTCCTCATCGTCACCCCGCTGCAGAAGATCCACGTCATCGAGCCCTACGTGTCCGCCGTCGGCTTCGTCGACAACCCCAGCGGACACCACTCCCGCCTACGCACCCTGACCATCGCCCAGTACCGCCAAGAACGCCTCGCCCACACCCTGGCCGGCCTGCAGCCCACCGCCGGACAGGGAAACTGAGATGACGACGCATCAAGGCTCCAACTGGACTACGCCGCAGGCCGTCCTCGAACGCCTCCGCAAACGCTGGAACACGGGTACCTACCTCACCCAACTCGCCGACGGGGCACCCTGGGAACCCGTCGAGATTCCCCTGCGCGGCCCCAAAGCTGGCGACATCACCCGCCACTACGACGACGTCCTCGCCTGGACCGAATCGTGGGCGCCCAGCGCACACCGGCACCTGCGCATCGAATACCGCCGACTCGGCGGACGCCTGGCCGGCGTGAACAACATCCCCGACCGCGTCTGGATCGACGACCGCGACGACCTCTGGCGCCTACTCGGCGTCACCCCCACCGTCGCCCGCTACCAAGCCCTGCTGGCCTCTACCCAGGAAAGGCTGCCCGCTCTCATCGACTGGATGGTCGCCCATCCCATGCAGGTCCTCCAACGGGAGGCCGACTGGCCCCGCCTGGAGGACACGATCCGCTGGATCACCGACTACCGTGGACCAGCCGTCTACCTGCGCCAGCTCGACGTACCCGGCGTGGACACCAAGTTCATCGAACGTCACCGCGCCATCCTGACCACCCTGCTCGAGCAGTGCCTTCCCGACGACCGCATCGACACCGCGGCCGCGCGCACTGACTTCGCCGCCCGCTTCCGCTTCCTGCGCAAGCCCGCCTACCTGCGATTCCGGCTGCTCGGCGGCGAGTCGGTGGGGGGCTTCAGCGAACTCACGGTCCGCGCGGATGAGTTCACCGCGCCGCCGCCCGGCATCACGACCGTGTACGTCATGGAGAACGAAACCACCTACCTTGCCTTCCCCGACCAGCCCCACAGCATCGTGATCCACGGCGGCGGCTACGCCGTCACCCAACTATCCGCCCTGACCTGGCTGCACGATGTGCGCCTTGTGTACTGGGGCGACCTGGACACTCACGGGTTCACCATCCTCGACCGGCTGCGTCGGTCCTTCCCGCATACGCGGTCCATCCTGATGGACCGGAGCACTCTCCTGGAGCACCGCGGCCAGTGGGTGAAGGAAGACACGCCCACCCACCAGCCTCTCGGCACACTGACGCCGGACGAGGCCGATGTCTACGACAACCTCGTGGACGGCGAGTTCGGCCCCAACGTGCGACTCGAACAGGAACGCGTGCGGTTCCACCTGCTCGAAGACGCCCTGAACGAGCTCCGCTAGGCACCGCACACACCATCAGCCGGCTTGTCGGTGCCGATGAAGGGGCAGGTTCATCGCGCTGCGGCGAGTAGTTCCTGGTGCCTGGCGAGGGCCGTAGCGCGAAGGAGAGCACGGAACTCGTCGGTCACCGTCCCACGGGTCTTCAGGGCATGGCAGTTCGGGCACAGAGCGATCATGGCTTTGGGAAGGTCCTCGCCCCCCTTGGCGTGATCGTCTATGTGATCTACTTCCAACAGGTAGGAGCCATTGCGGCTGAGTGCCGAGGTGTAGCGGGGATCAGGGCAGCGGGGGTTCTCGCAGCCCCCTTGGCTGCGCTCGAGCACCGCATAGCGGGATGCGGCGATACGGCTCAGTCGCTGACCACCTTGGGGTCGGCGGCGATGGCTCTTGCCGTCCCGCACGGCGCCCTCCGCCCGGGCATTCAGCTCCGCGTACCGCAGAGCCGGAACTGCCATACGGCGCAGGAGGACAGCGGTCATCCGGCAGCGGTCGAGTGCATCGGCGGCCGGTTCCTCGGCCGGCAGTGCGAAGTGACCTGCGGCCGAGTCCCAGTCGTTGTCGAACTCGCCGTGGCGCAGACGCGCGCACTCCCAGCGGCTGCGGTTCAATTTCGTGAGTGTGGTCGCCGTGTCCGGCCACAGGGCACCGTAGGGGAGGCCGTCCCGTAGCCAGGCGTACTCCAGCCCCGTGTAGATAGCGGCGTACTGGAGGTTGCGTCCGTAGGTGACGACGCGCTTGCCCTGGAGTCTGCGCAGCAGGGTGTCAGCTACCTCGCGGAAACGGGGGGCGGCTTCGAGTTCCTCCGGGCCGGCATGGCCGAGCCGAAGCTGCTGCAGGTATGTCGCTTCCCATTCGGGGTTGATGAATTGATGCCATCTCTTGCGGCCGCCGGCCGAGGTGATTGCTATCTCGTAGGGCACGGCCCGTTCCCGGGGCGGGGTGGACGGAGCGGGCGACCCGATGGCGCTGACGGCCAGAATGACCGTATCGGGATCGTCGAGGACGTCCTGTGCCCAACGGATCGCAGCATTGCGGATGGCTTGGGCTTCGTCGGCATCGGGTGCCGCCGAGAAGGTGACAGCTCGATCCGCGCGGTAGACAGGCGACGGTGGATACACGGTCTCCTCCCATCCCAGCGTCGCGCGCCCGGTGCTCGTGGGCACCCCGGGGATGCCAATCAGCTGCGGAGGCCCGAGCACGTAGGCGTCGGGACGGAACAAGTTTGACGCGCGCAGCCCCGCGACCCTGAGCTGGCCGGCGGACTTCAACCCCTTCGGCAACCGCGGGTAGCGCTGAACCAGGCTCCTGAAGACGTCGTTCGGTTGTGCATCCGGGTTCTCGACGTAGACCGGCGCGCCGAACCCGGCGGGAGTGGCACCGCACACCACATGTTGCTCACCCACGGGGCTGAACGGGGCGGCATCGAACTCTACGAACATGTGTAGCTGTTGACTCCATGGAGATGGACGAGGACCTGGAGTGAATTTAACCCGACAGGCTCGTGGCCTGAGCTGTTGCGGCCCGGTCAAGGCCCCCTGCAAACGAAAGCCGACCGTCAAGCAGAGACGCAGATCATGGGCCCGCGTCGGCCGGTCTGCGCCCTGATCATCGGCCCGACCGCGGCACCTATCCCGAGCTGATGGAAAGTCTCACACGGCCGGTCTTCGACCGGGCCGTGCGCTGGGTGCACGTGGCGGAGATGCTGGCACAGGTCTGGAACGGAGTGGACGGCGGGTAATTCCGGAAGGGTCCGCCCTCGTTCGGCCGACAGCGCGGGCAGCGTCTCGCTCGTTGTGCGGGTGTGGACGACGAACGGAGGGTTGCGGACCGGGTGCCGTACGGGGTGGACCAGCAGCGCCGCGGGCTGAGGTGCCACCTCGAAACCGCCCTGGCCCGGCGCCTAGGAGTGGTGCCCAAGTCGTCGGCACCACCGTCTGGCTGCCCCCACACCAGAAGGGGGCAGCCATGAAGGTCACCGAGGCCACCCCGAGGCATCTGCGCCATCGCGGCCACCTACCTTCCCGCCGACGACACCCAGGCCGCCGCCCGCCACTTCTTCCGCGCGCTGGACGACGCGATCCACCAGCGCTTCGAGGACGAGCCGCTCAGCCCGCTGGAGCTGCGCCGGTGTCCGCGAGGCCAGTGCTGAGCGGCTCGGCTGGCCGTTCACCTGGATGCTTCACTCGCTCGGGTCTGCTGATCGATGGACTGACTCGATCAGCAGCGTCACGTCCCGAGGCACCAGAGGGCCCACATGCGCGCCCTCACCGTTGCTGCCCTGGACGCGGCGCTTATCTCGACCGCTTGCGACGACAGCGGCGGTGGCGACGGCGGCACGCGCAGGAACAGTAGCGCCTGCAAGATCGACACGGTCGGAACCAAGGTCAGTCCCGCCAGCGTCGCCTGTCCGTCGGCGACACCGGCCTGGTACCCGTCACCGTCACCAACCAGGACGTCAAGTGCCCCCTGGACGGCTTCCCCGGCGTCGAACTGCAGGGGGAGCGGCGTCGACACGACCGTCCAGCTGGCTACGGCGACGCGATTTGGGTTCTGTCAGCGATCACGGGGAGCGGTAACGACCAGTGAGAGTGGTGTTCGATTCCAGTGTCTGCGCCCGGGTGCGCCGCACCGGATATCGCCAGATGTGACGCTCCCATCGCATTCCGATGACGCATCATGTGGAGTGCGTGGCGGTTCTTGAGCCTGGGGCAAAGAGTGCCTGACCTGCGGGTTTGGGTGGTGTTCGTTATGTGTGCTGTGGGCGTTACGGGCGATGTCCTGACGCACGTTTGACGCATGGTCGACGCACGTTCTGATGTGTCGTCAGGTGTCTTGGGCTGCAGCTCAGTAGCCTGCGGGGGCTGGGATCTGGCTGAGGGCTTTACCGAAACCTTGCCGAGTCAGTAGGAGTTGGGGCCGTGCGGGCTCCAATGGTGGGAAGGGCCGCAGGTCGTCAGGACGGGGTTCTGGGACGTCGGGTAGCTGTGGAGTCCTGCCCAGCGGGTTCAGGCGCTGGAGATGTGCGTCGGCTCTGGTCTTCTCCTGCCCGGTCGGCAGAGCTTCTACTTGGGCCCGGACGGCCGTGACGTAATCGCTCAGCCGAGTCGCGTGGCGCCATGCTTCCGCCTGGGCTTCGAGGCGCTTCACGCGGCATGTCTCGGCGTAGTCGATGTGGGCCTGCCGCATCGCGGCTTCCCAGCGCAGTCTCTGCTGTCTGGCCGCTTCCAGGTCTGCCAGTCGCTTGCGTTCGGCGGCTTCTCCGCGGAGCATCACTTCCTGCGCGATCCCTGCGAGTTGGTTTTCCAGGCGGCGGTCGGAGGGAGTTGTAGTCGAAGTGGGGGATGCGGACCCAGGAGTGCTTCTTGGCGTCAGCGAGTTCCTTCTCGGTGGGAGTGTGCTCGCTTCGGTCCTGTTCTTGCAGGATGAGGAAGCCGACTGCCTGCCCTCGGGGGTAATGGTGAAGTGGGGTGGGGCGTTTCGGCGCCGATGTGGTGGAGGAGCGCCACGCGTTGCTCCCATCTCGGCGATATATCCTCGAGTCCCGGTGGCAGTGATGAGTGCCGGAAAGCCCCGCTTCGGTCAGCGCACGATGGCGCGCAGCAGTTCCACTCCCATCTGCATAAGCTTCTGCACATCGACCCGGTGGTAGACGTATCTGCCGCTTCGCTCTGAGGTGAGCACGCCGGCCGCGCGGAGTCTGGCGAGATGCCGTGACACCTGTGGTCGGGTCATGTTCATACGGCGGGCGAGATCGGAGGTGGTGATCGCCTCGTTCACCAGATGACGGCACAGGGCCAGGCGCGCGGGATCCGACAGAATGGTCAGCCGTTGCTGCATTTCGTCGATGGACGCGGGCTGGCTGTGCCAGGCCACCGGATAGTGCACCACCACGGGGAAACCGGCCTCACCGCGAATGATGAGGTGCGGGCGTCCGTGAATGGTCGGGACGAGAAGGGTGCTGTTTCCCCGGAGGGCGACGGTCAGGTTCTGCAGTTTGTCGAAGCGCACCGCCCTGCCGCCCTGGACCGGCTGGGCGGCAGGGCTGACCGACGAGATCAGCTCGGCGAGCGGCAGCCCGCGCAGCCTCGAACGGGTCTGGTCGGCCTCCTCGCGCAGCCGGTCGTGAATACGCTCCCATTCCTCGGCGAAGAATTCCCCGACGCAGTCCGTCAACGTCCGCATCAGCACGGCGCGGAATTCTTCCGGGTCGTCGACAAGCGACCTCGCCAGCTCACCGCGTGAGAACGAGCGCGCTTCGCACGCGGCGATGAATTCGCGCGGCCGGGAAACCGCCTGCCGGGGATCGAAGTCTCCGCCCTGGATCGTGTAGGCGGCGGCCTCGACGAAATCGCGCTCCGGAAGCCGCGACAGCCGCTCGATCTCCGCGTCCACGTCCGTGTCGAGCGGGCTGCTCAACGGCAGCAGCAGACGGCAGCGGCGGCGGGCCCAGAGCGGCGCGAAGCGCGTCAGCCGGGCCCGCAGATCCGGAGACAGCGCCTCGTCGGTCCGCACCAGCCACGCCCGGTGTTCGAGGTGATGGTCGGGCTCCGCGAGCGCGTGCAGACAGGCCTGGAGCTCGGAGATCGGTGAGATGCCGATCTGCACGTCCGAGCTGTTAGCCCCCCTGAGGTCAAGTAGCACCGGCACCCGGTCAGCCTAGCCCGACTGTTGTCGCCTCCGCGATAACAGTGGGTTCACGCCGTGGTCAGCGGCGTAGCGTCCCCGCTCACATACACCGATGCGAGCGATGTGAAGGAGTGCACGTGGTGGACAGTCCGGGTGGGCACGACGTCTGGCAACGCGTACCGGAGCCGGGTTCAGGGTGGCGTCAGGTGATCTCGGTGCCGGTGCGCGACGGCGTCGAACTCGTCGCGGACGTCTACGCCGCCGAGCCGGACCCGGCTCCCCGGCCGGTCCTGCTGGAGCGCACGCCCTACGGCCGCTGCAGGGCACGTGGCTCGGACGGCGCCTTCGAGTCCTGGAACCCGCCTCCGCCGGAGGCGGTGTGCCGGCGCCTCGTCGAACGCGGCTACCACGTCGTCCGTCAGGACTGTCGCGGCCGGGGCGACTCCGGCGGCACGTTCGTGAAGTACCTCAACGAGGCGGAGGACGGTCACGACACCGTCGAGTGGATCGCCGCCCAGCCGTGGTGCGACGGACGGGTGGCGACGATGGGCGTGTCCTACGCCGCACACGTGCAGACCGCGCTCGCCTCGCTGGGCACCCCGCACCTGTCCGCGATGTTCCTCGACTCCGGCGGCTTCGCGAGCGCCTACGAGACCGGGGTCCGCCTGGGCGGGGCCTTCGAACTCAAGCAGGCCACCTGGGCCTTCGCCCGCGCCAAGACCAGCGCGGAGACCCTCGCCGACCCCGTCAGGGCCGCCGCGCTCGACACCGAGTCGATCGAGGAGTGGTTCCGGCATCTGCCGTGGCGCCGGGGCCACTCACCCCTGCGGCACGCACCGGAGTACGAGGGCTATCTCTTCGAGCAGTGGGAGCACGGCCGCTTCGGGCCGTACTGGCAGCAGCTGGGCATCTACGGGCGGGGCCACTTCGACCGTTTCCCCGACGTGCCGAGTCTGCACATCTCCAGTTGGTACGACCCCTACATCCAGACCGCTGTCGAGAACTTCCGCGAACTCGGCGCACGCAAGACGAGCCCGGCGTACCTGGTGCTGGGGCCGTGGACCCACGGCAAGCGGAGCTTCTCGTACGCGGGGGACGTCGATTTCGGCCCCGAGGCGACGCTGGACGGCAACCTGGCGCCCGACTACGTCGAGTTCCGGGCCGACTGGTTCGACTCCCAGCTGAACCCGACGGCGTCCAACCCCCCGGCCGTCCGGTACTTCCGGATGGGCGGCGGCTCGGGGAAGCGCAACGCCGACGGCCGGATCGACCACGGCGGTCGTTGGCTGAGCAGCTCGACCTGGCCGCCGGAGTCGTCGTACACCTCGCGGTTCTTCCTCAACGCGGACGGCAGTCTCAGCTCGGAGCGCCGAGCTGTGGGGGAGTCCCCGGAGACCCCGGCCTTCTCGGCCTCCCCGGAGTCCCCGGAGTATCTGGAGTACGACCACGATCCACGTGACCCGGTGCCGACGATCGGTGGGCAGGTCACGTCGGGTGAACCGGTGATGGTGGGCGGGGCCTTCGACCAGCGCCCCGACGACCGGACGTTCTCCCTGTCCCGGTCGCGGCTGCCGCTCGCCTCCCGGCCCGACGTCCTCACCTTCGAGACCGAGCCGCTGGAGAAGGACGTCGTCGTGGCCGGTCCGGTCGTCGCCCGGCTCGCGGTGTCGTCGAGCGCGGCCGACACCGACTTCACCGTCAAGCTGATCGACGTCCACCCGCCGAGCGCCGACTACCCGGCCGGCTTCGCCATGAACCTCACCGACGGCATCCTCCGATGTCGCTACCGGGACTCGTTCGAGACACCGTCACCACTCGAACCCGGGCGGATCTACGACGTGACGGTCGAGGCGCCCGGCACCGCCAACCTCTTCGCCCGTGGCCACCGGATCCGGGTGGACATCAGCTCCAGCAACTTTCCCCGGTTCGACGTCAACTCCGGCACCGGCGAGCCGGAGACCACCGACCGCCGTCAGGTGATCGCGACGAACAGGGTCTTCGTCGACGGGCGCTCCACGATCACGCTGCACCTCCTCGCCGTGGAGCAGATATGAGCACCGCCTCCGCCTCCACCGCATCCACCTACGCCGTCTCCGACACGGGTCTCACCCTCGCCGCCGTCGGCGACCTCGTCCTCGACGACGACGTCCTGACGCCACGCCTGGAAGCGACCTCCCCCGAACTCCTCGGCCTCCTGCGCGGCGCGCACGTCACGATCGGGAACTTCGAGACGACCGCGATCGACTTCGACCGCTTCGCCGGCTGGCCCGAGGCCGAACCCGGCGGATCATGGCTGGTCACCTCGGAGCGCGGCGGAGCCGATGTCCGTGCCATGGGCATCGACATGGTGTCGCGTGCGAACAACCACGCCACCGACTGGGGCGTGGCCGGCCTTCGCTCCACCAGTGCCGTCCTCGATGAGGCCGGACTCGTCCATGCCGGCGCCGGAGAGTCGCTCACCGCGGCCCGGGCACCGCGCTACCTCACCACCCGGCGCGGACGGGTCGCGCTCGTGTCGGCCGCGACCCGCTACCAGGCCATGTCCCTGGCCAGTGACCCGTTCGGGATCGTGCCGGCCCGCCCCGGGATCAACGGCCTGCGCACCACGAAGTGGTTCGGTGTGCGCCCCGACGAGCTCAGGTCCCTGGCCGCGATCCGGGACAGTCTGCCGCCCGCGTCCCTGCATCACACCGCCCGCAAGGCCGACGCACGGGACGGCTCGGTGACGCTCGGAGGAACCGCGTTCATCTCGTCCGAGGCCACCGGTGGCCAGGTCGGGCCGTACTGGAAGGTCGACGACGAGGACATCACCGCCTTGCGCACCAGCGTGCGCCAGGCCAAGCAGAGTGCCGATGTCGTCGCGGTCGCCCTCCACACCCACGAACCGGGCAACTACAGCGCCGAGCCGCCCCCCTTCCTCCACGACCTCGCGCACGCCGCGGTCGACGAGGGCGCCGACGTCGTCCTCGGCCACGGCCCCCACCAGTTGCGGGCGATCGAGGTGTATCGCAACCGGCCGATCTTCTATTCGCTCGGGAATTTCATCTTCATGCAGAACCGCCAATTCCCGCTGACCCGTGAGGCGTGGCGGCGCACCGGCCTGGACCCGTCTCGGCACACTCCCGGCGAGATGCTCGAACAGAAACGGCTCAAGGGGCCTTTCAGCGACCGGGTCTGGTACGAGAGCGTCGCGGTGTCTCTGTCATTCGAGAACCAGGGCGCCGTCGACATCACGATTCACCCGTTGACCCTCACGTTCGACACACAGCATCATTCCGACCGGGGAACTCCTCGACCGGCGGACGTCACTGCCGCACATCGCATACTCAATCGACTCCGCACACTTTCCGAGGCGTACGGAACCGAAATCCTCCTTGGCAACGGCCAAGGCTGCATCCGCATCGACCGATAAGCGCGTACCTCGGTAAAGGAGCCAGCGAGAAATGACTGCCCCCTCAGAAGTACAGCAGAGACCCCAGCGACTCACCCGGTTCCTGGACGGCGTCGAACGGATAGGCAACAAACTGCCCCATCCGTTCTGGCTGTTCTGGATCCTGGCGGTCGTCGTGGTCGCCACCAGCGCGATCATGGCCGCGGCCGGCGTCACGGTCATCGACCCGGCGACCGGTGATCCGTCCCCGGTGAAGAACGCCCTGTCGGTCGCCGCGGTCCGCGAACTCACCCTCGGTGCCGAGGAGTCGTTCCTGACCTTCGGGCCACTGGGCACCGTACTGATCATCATGATCGGCCTCGCGGTCGCCGACCGCTCGGGCATGCTCGAAGCGCTGGCCCGCCACACGCTGGGACGTGTCCGCCCCAGCCATGCCGTCTTCGCGGTCTGCGTGGCCGGGGCGATGTCGAAGTTCCTGTCCTACAGCGCCTATGTGATCCTCGTACCGCTGGCCGCGCTCGTCTTCAAGGCCGTCGGACGGTCTCCCATGCTGGGCATGATCGTGGCCTTCCTGTCGATCAACGCGGCCGGTGACGCGAACCCGTTCATCGCTCCGAGCGACGTCATCTTCGCGAAGATCGCCACCGAGGCCGCGCAGATCGTCGATCCCGGGGCGATCGTCCGGCCCACCGACAACACCTACTTCACCACCGTCTCCGCGGTCGTCCTCGCGATCGTTCTCACCGTGGTCACGGAGAAGGTCCTGTCCAAGCGTGAGCACGAACTCGTGCCCGACGACGGCGCCACCGGCCCGACCACCGGCGTCCGCTCCGGCTCCGTCCCCGACGAGGTCGAAATCCGCGCGCTGCGCTGGACCGGCATCGTCGCCGCGGTCTTCTTCGGACTGCTGGTCATCGGGATGATCCCGGCGGGCTCCCCGCTGCGCGGTGAGAACGGCGCCATCCTCGACTCCACGCTCTTCAACAGCATCGCGCTGGTCCTGAGCCTGTTCTTCCTGCTCATCGGGGCCACCTACGCCCGCCTGACCGGCAAGCTCACCAGCTCGTCCGACCTGCCCACCTTCATGGCGGACGGGATCAAGTCGATCGCGCCGCTCCTCGTGCTCTTCTTCGCCGTCTCGCAGTTCCTCGCGCTGTTCCAGTGGACCGGCATCAGCACCGTCGTCGCGGTACGGGGAGCGGAGGGCCTGAAGAGTCTCGACGCCCCGGTCTTCATCGTGCTCATGCTGCTCATCGCCGGTATCGCCCTGCTGAACCTGCTGATCACCAGCGGGACCGCGCTGTGGGCGCTCATCGCTCCGGTGATCGTTCCCATGACCATGCTGGTCGGGGCCAACCCGGCCACGGTCATGGCCGTCTACCGGATCGCGGACTCCTGTACCAACTCCATCACCCCGATGAGCGCGACGTTCGTCCTCACCGTCGGCTATCTGCAGACCTATCAGAAGAAGGCGGGAATCGGCACCCTGGTGTCGTTCACCCTCCCCGCCGCCATGGCGATGATGGTCGCCTGGATCGCCCTGTTCGCCATCTGGTACGCCGTGGGTCTGCCACTGGGCCCCGGCTCACCGGTCCACTGACCGCGCCGATCCACTGACCACGCCGGTTCGCTGAGCTTCTTCGAGTTGGCTACCGATCAGGTGACGGTCCACGAAGCGCAACGGGCGAGGCCCCTGAGCTGTTGATCGAGATGTCTGACGTCTCAACCACACTGCTCAGGGGCCTCGTTGGTCATCTGTCCTGCCGCACTCGACCTGCCCCACGACCTGGCGAAGATCGCTGCCGGGTTCCGGATCAGCGAGTCCACCGCCCACGCCTACACCAGCGCGGTCATCCACCTGCTCGCCGAACGTGCGCCGGGTCTGCTGAGGGTCCTGCGCGAGGCCGATGTGGACTGCGTCCTCCTGGGGGCGCAACCGCTGATCTCGGATGCTCGTCAAAGCGGATCAAGCGCAGTCTGCGGCTGTCTGCCGACGTATGACGCGCTCATTGTGCCGGTCTGCGAGTCGGCCGACGAGCGGGTGCCTGGATCGGTACCCCGTTGTGCCCAGGAGACGCCTTCTTCAGGATTCGTCCGGATTTGCCCCGTGTGCGCACAGTCGGATCCGAGGACTCCCGGACAACAAGCTCTGTCGGCAGGCGCCGCTGGGACGGCGCATCGCTGGTCTCACCGCGGAGGCGGGCGACGAGTAGGCGGGCGGCCTCGGCGCCCATCTGGTGGAGGGCGCTGCGAACCGTACTCAGGGGGACGGGAAGATCCCGGGCAATGGAGATGTCGTTGAACCCTACGACGGCCACGTCCGTTCCGATCTTGCACTCGAGGTCGCGCAGGGTCCCCATGACACCGATCGCGGTCATGTCGTTGACCGCGAAGATGGCCGTCGGCGGCCGTTTCTTGCGCATGAGCCTCAGCGTGGCGGCCCGGCCGCCGTCAGCGTCGAAATTGGAGTGGATCACGAGATCGCGCGGGGTGTCGATTCCGCGCTCGGCAAGCGCGTCCAGGCATCCTCTGGTCCGTTCCCTCCCGGTGCTGGCGTAGGGCTGGCCGGCGATGATGCCTATGCGTCGATGACCGAGATCAGCCAGGTGTGTGCCCACCAGGCGTCCGCCCGTGTAGTCGTCGGCTGTGACGGAGTCGAACCCGTCGTGGGTTCGGCTCACGAGCACGAAGGGCGTGCCGCGTGCGGTCAGCTCCGCCAGGAACGGACTGTCGGCGTGGGCATCCCCGAGGATGAGGCCGTCCACGCGGCGGCTCAGTAGCAACTCGGCGCGGCGACGTTGTTCGTCGGGGGAGTCGAGCGTGTTCGCCACAACGGTTTGGTAACCGAGTTCCGTCGCGGCGTGGTCGATGCCCTCGTAGATGGTGCTGAGCACGACGTCGGTGAGGTGAGGGACGAGCACGCCCAGCATGTGCGTCTGCTTCGACCGCAGACTGGCGGCCTGAGCGTCAGGCTCGTAATTGGCCTGCCGGGCGATCTCCAGGACGCGTTCGGCCGCCGCGGAGGACGGCGGCAGCCCCTGCCGGGAGCGGGCCAGGACACGCGAGGCGGTGGACACGGCGACCCCTGCGGCCGCCGCGATCTCGCGCAACGTCGCGCGCCTCGCTGATCCTTCCTCCACTGTCCTGCTCCCTCCGGTCGAACCGTCCATGAAGAGAAGAGTCTCTCAAACGTTGACGCCATGCAATCGTTTCTGTAGTTTCGCGGAAACGTTTCCGCGCTGCTCCTGTCGAGAGGGTGTCTCCCGTGGTCGATGACCCAGGTGTTGTCCGCGTCGCCTGCGTCCAGATGCGTCCCCAGGTCGGTGAGCCCGAGCTGAACGTCCGCCGGTCGGCGGAGTTCGTCTCCGCCGCGGTCGCCGGGGGTGCGTCCCTCGTCGTGCTGCCCGAGCTGTGCAATTCCGGATACGCCTTCGACAGTCGAGAGGAGGCCTGGGCCGGAGCCGAGGAGATTCCCGGCGGAAAGGCGTGCCGGGCGTGGGAGGAGCTGTGCCGTCGGCACGGTATCCACCTGGTTGCCGGGATCGCCGAGCGATCCGGCTCGCGGCTGTTCAATTCGAGCGTCGTGTTCGGCCCCGACGGGTATGTCGGCACGTTCCGCAAGGTGCACCTGTGGGACCGGGAGAACCTCTTCTTCGAACCTGGCGATCTCGGATTTCCGGTGTTCCAGACGCCGATCGGCCGTATCGGAACCTTTATCTGCTACGACGGCTGGTTTCCCGAGTCCTACCGTGAATGCGCTGTGCGGGATGCGGACATCATCTGCGTCCCGACCAACTGGGTGCCGATTCCGGGACAGGCAGAAGGCCAGCCGGCCATGGCGACTGTCCTGTGCATGGCGAACGCCCACTCCAACTCCGTCTACGTCGCGGCGGCCGATCGGGTCGGCGCCGAGCGGGGGCAGCCGTTCATCGGCCAGAGCGTCATCGTCAGCTACACCGGCTGGCCGATAGCGGGCCCGGCGTCCCCTGATGCCGAGGAGATCGTCTACGCCGACCTCGACCTCAAGCAGGCTCGGGCGGCGCGCCGCTGGAACGACTTCAACGACCCGGTTCGGGACCGGCGGCCCGAGGCCTACACCGGCCAGTCGTCGACCACACCGTAACAAATCGGCGTGAGCGTCCGCGTCGTATCATCCCCAACCCGGCTGGACCAGACAAAAAGGGAAACACCATGACAATCTCGTCACCGCGTGGCTTCGACCGGCGGTCCTTCCTCAGATCCTCTGCCTTCGCGGCCCTGGGCGCGAGCGCCGCGGTTCCGCTGCTCGGCGCGTGCGCACCGCAGTCCTCCTCGAAGAATGCCTCGGGCGGGAAATCCGACCCGATCAAAGTCGGTGTCATCTCGCCCCTGAGCGGTGCGTGGACGGTGTACGGCAAGGCTCACATCGCCGGGTTCAAGCTGGCCGTCGACGAGATCAACGCGGCCGGAGGCACCCTCGGGCGCAAGTGGGAGATCGTGCAGGCCGACTCGCAGACCCAGCCGCAGGTGGTGACCGAGCAGGCCAACAGGCTCATTCGCGAGGAGAACGTCGCGTTCCTCGCGGGCACGTTCAGCAGCGCCGAGCGCAACGCCGCCGGGCCTGTGGTGACCGCGGCCGACAAACTGCTTCTGTATCCCACCTTCTACGAGGGGCAGAGCCAGAAGTACTACCCGGGTGTGTGCAACCCGAACATCTTCATGTTCGGTCCCGAGCCGTCGGAACAGGTCTGGCCGCACATGGACTACATCGTCAAGAAGCACGGTGGAAAGTTCTTCATGGTGGGTTCGGACTACGTCTGGCCCAGAGAGACGAACCGGCTGACGAAGCAGAAGCTCACGGAGCTGGGCGGCAAGGTCGTCGGCGAGGTCTACATCCCGTTCAACACCCCCCAGTACGGTTCGGTCCTCTCACAGATCAAGAAATCCGGCGCGGATGTGATATTCCTCTCCCTCACCGGTTCAGACACCGTTAACTTCCGTCGCCAGCTGGCCGCAGCCGGAATGAAGAAGGACTTCATCGTCTGGACGGTGGACGACGAGGAAGCCGCGACATCCGGAATCGGCCCCGAAGCGACGGCCGGCGACTACGTCAGCTTCGACTACTTCTGGTCCATCGACACCCCGAACAACGCGGCGTTCCGGAAGAAGGTGCGAGCCGCATCCGGCAATGTGCTGATGGACACGGTGGGCGTGGCCATGTACAACGCCGCTCATATGGCGGCGAAGGCCATCGAGCTGGCCGGAGACGTCAGTACGGACGGCATCCGCGAAAAGCTCGGAGGCATGACCTTCGACAAGGCGCCGCAGGGATCGATCACCATGCGGGCCGAGGACCACCAGGCGGTGCTGCCGTCCTACCTCGTCAAGGTGCGTCCGAACTGGACCGGCACCGACGACATGTTCGAAGTAGTCCACAAGGTCGCGTCGGTGACACCCAGCGCCGCAGCCTGCACCGATCTGCCCCTCAAGGCCAAGTAGCCATGACGCAAGTCATCTCGGTGGCGCTGGACGCCATCAGTACGAGCCTTGTCCTCGCGCTGGTCGCCATGGGTCTGGCCGTGGTTTTCGGGTTGGTCCGAGTGATCAACATGGGCCACGGGGCCATGCTCGCCCTGGGCGCCTACATCACCTGGACGCTGGCCCAGCACGGCCTGCCCTTCTTCGTGTCCGTCATCGTGTCGGCCCTGCTGGTCGGGGTGATCGGCCTGCTCTTCGAGGTCGTCCTGATCCGGCACTTCTACGACAAACAGTTCGAGACCCTGCTGATCACCTGGGCCTTCTACCTCGTGGCGACGCAGCTGATCAAGGTCTTCTGGGGGACGGACCTGCACAGCGTGGCGAATCCGATCCGGGGGACGTTCACGATCGGTGGCGCCGTGATCGGACGCTACGTGGCTGTCGTGTCCCTGGTGTCACTGCTGCTGTTCGCGTCGGCCGGCTGGGTCATGTACCGCACAAGCGTGGGCATCCGGGTGCGGGCCATGATCCAGAACCGGGAGATGGCCATGATGCTGGGGGTCAGGGCATCGGCGATGTACCGCGCGATCTTCGCCCTGGGGGCAATGCTCGCCGGGCTCGCGGGGGGACTCATCTCGCCGATGTTCAGTGTCGAACCGGACATGGGCACCCTCTGGCTGGTACGGAGCTTCTTCGTCGTCACCGTGGGCGGTCTCGGATCGCTGGTGGGCGGCACGCTCATCGGCAGCGCGTTGATGGGCGGGATGACGACCCTCGTGTCCCTGGTGGCCCAGCAGGTGTTCGCGCAAACGGTCGTCTTCGCGCTCGCCGTGATCGCTCTGCGATTCCGCCCGGCGGGCATCCTCGGAAAGAAGGCCGCATGATGGTCGACCACTCCGGCGGGACGCGCATCGAGTCCGTCCGCCGCCGTCCGGCAGCCGCCGCGGTACGCAGATGGGCCTCGGGTGAGAACATCGCCGCGTCGGCGGTCTTCGTCGCCCTGTTCTACGTGCCTTATCTGTTCGCCGGCTATCCCGTGTTCGTGCTTCCGCAGTACATGCTCTTCGGTGTCCTCGCGATGAGCCTGTGCCTGCTGTGGGGCCTGGGGGGAATGGTCAGCTTCGGCCAGGCCGCCTTCTTCATCGTGGGCTCCTATTCCATGGGCATCGCGGTGCGTGACATCGCGGGTTCCCTCGGGCCCTGGGCCGGAATCGGCATGGGGGTCGCCATCGCCGCGGCCGCCGCGGGGGCCGTGGGCTACTTCCTCTTCAGCGCCCGGGTGCGGGACTCCTACTTCGTGCTCGTCACCCTGGCCATCTCCACCATCGCCCAGGTCATCGCGAACTCCGCGTCGGGACTGACCGGCGGTTTCAACGGAATGTTCGTGCCCAGGGTCACTCTCGACCTGCCCGGACTGGCGCTCTCCCTGGAAAGCGACCTCGGCGCCTACTACGTCATTTTCCTGCTGACTCTTCTGACGTATCTCGGCCTTCGCGCACTCCAGCGGTCGGCCTTCGGCAAGGTCCTCGTGAGCATCCGCGAGAACGAGGAGCGTACCGAGTCACTGGGATACAACACGGCCCTGCGCAAGACGCTCGCCTTCGCCATCGCCGGAGGAGTGGCGGCCCTGGCCGGAGCGTTCTACGCGACCGACGCCGGATTCGTGTCACCGGACCTCGGCGGGGTGCTGTTCTCGACCAATGTCGTGGTCTGGGTGGCGATCGGCGGCCGGCAGTACCTGCTCGGGGCGATCGTCGGGGCGATCGGCATCTCGGCTCTGTCGAACCAGCTCAACGCATGGATCCCCACCTACTGGCAGCTCCTGCTGGGACTGCTCTTCTTCGTGGTCATCGCCTTCTTCCGGCGTGGCCTGGTGGGGACAATCCTGGCGATCCGTCTGCCCATGAGGAAGGCCCAGTGACCGCCATGCTCGAAGTTCGCGGAATCTCGAAGCGGTTCGGAGGAGTACAGGCGAACACCGATGTGAGCCTCGCTCTTCCGGACTCGGCGATCCGTTGCGTCATCGGCCCCAACGGAGCAGGGAAGTCCACTCTGGTCAGCATGCTGTCGGGCCATGTCAGGCCCGACCGGGGGACCATTCACCTGCGCGGCAAAGACATCACCACCTGGCCGGCTCACCGCGTGGCCTCGGCCGGCATGGTGCGCAAGTTCCAACGTCCGTCCTTCTACCCCGAGTTGACCGTTCGCGAGAACCTGGAGATCGCCGTCCTGGGCAGCGGACTGCGGCGACGAGCCCTCGCCGCCCGCGTACGGGAGGTCGCCGAGAGCGTCCGCCTCGGCGACGCGCTCGACAAGCCGGCCGCTCATCTGCCCCACGGGCGCACGCAATGGCTCGAAATCGGGCTGGTCGTCGGCCGACGGGCGCAGATCATGCTGCTCGACGAGCCCACCGCCGGCATGACCCCCGGGGAGACGACGATGACGGCCGACCTGGTGCGGGAACTCGTCGCCACCCAGGGCGTCGCCGCGATCGTGGTGGAGCACGACATGGGATTCGTGCGCGCGCTGGACGCCGAAGTCACCGTGCTGCACCTCGGCCGCGTCATCGCGGAAGGCTCGATGTCACAGATCGAGCAGGACGCTCAGGTCCGTGCTGTCTATCTTGGCGAGGAGGTGGCCTGATGCTCGAAGTACGTGACGTCGTGGCCGGATACGGGAACGGGACCGTCCTGCACGGGCTTTCGCTGTCCGTCCAGCGCGGCGAGATCGTGGGAATCCTGGGGCGCAACGGGATGGGCAAGACCAGCCTGATCCGTGCCGTGGCCGGTCTGCTGCGCCTGCGTGAAGGCACCGTCCGGCTCGACGACATCGATCTCAGCCGCGCTCCCGCGCATGCCCGTGCGCAGCACGGCATCGCCGTCGTGCCGCAAGGGCGCGGTGTCTTCCCGGATCTGACGGTCGACGAGAACCTGAAGCTCGGGCGTATGGCGGCCGGTAAGCGCAGCCGCCCCGGACGGCTGGGGGAGGTTCTCGACTACTTCCCCCGGCTGGGCGAGCGGGGGTCCCAGGCGGCCGGCACGCTGAGCGGCGGCGAGCAGCAGATGCTCGCCATCGGCCGGGCGTTGATGTCCGAGCCGCAACTGCTGCTGCTCGACGAGCCCTCGGACGGCATCATGCCCGTACTCGTCCAGCAGATCGCCCAGAACATCGTGGACATCAACCGGAACGAGGGACTGACGACCGTGGTCGTGGAGCAGAACGTGCCGATGGTGCGGAGCATGGCCGGGCGCTGCCTCCTGCTGGAAGGCGGTCAAGTGATCGCCGAAGGTCTGCTCGACGCTCTCGCGGACAGCGGTCGGCTCGAACAGCATCTCGGAGTCTGACGCATGGGAACGACTCGTGTCGCACTGCTCGGCACCGGCGGCACCATCGCCTCCGCATCGGGAGCGGACGGTCAGCTGATCGCCCGGCGCTCGGTCGCGGAGCTGCTCGACGGATGCAATGTGCCGGCAGGCATCTCGGTCGAGCCGGCGGTCGACCTCGACCGGATCAACAGCTGGGACATGGACCCGCGAAGGATGTGGCGTCTGGCCGCCCGCATCCAGGAGGTGCTGGCCGAGCCCGAGGTGGCCGGAATCGTGATCACCCACGGCACCGACACCCTTGAGGAGACGGCGTTCGCGGTCGACCTGGTCACCGCCGCGGACAAGCCCGTTGTCTTCGCGTCGGCGATGCGCAGCGCGGACTCGACCTCGGCCGACGGACCCCGCAACCTCTCCAACGCCGTCGCCGCCGCGGCGAGTCCGGAACTGCGGGGCCTCGGCGTCCTCGTCCACGCGTCCGACGAACTCCACGCGGCACGGTGGGTCCGCAAAGTCCACACGCATCACGTTGATGCGTTCTCCTCGCCGACCTTCGGACCGGTCGCCACCATCGGTCCCGCCGGACGACTACGGCTGGTGCACCGCAGGACCGCGCGCTGGACGCCGGCGTGGCCGCTCGACCCCGACGTCCAGGTGGTCGCCATGACCCCGTACACCGGGTTCACTCCCGGCCTCGTGCGGGCCGTCATCGAACACACAGGGGCTCGCGGGCTGGTACTCGAAGGCTTCGGCCTCGGAAACCTCCCGGGAAACCTGACGAGCGTGGTCGGCGACCTGACGGAGAGAGGCGTGCTCGTGGTCATCGCGTCGCGTGTCATGGCAGGCGGCACGTTTCCGGTCTACGGCGGAGACGGGGGCGGCGTGGGACTGGAGAGCGTGGGCGCGGTCTTCGCCGGTGGACTGTCGGCCGCGAAAGCACGCCTGCTGCTCATGTGCTGTCTCCCCGGCGCTTCTACGGCGGAAGCCCGCGCGAGACTGGTGGACGCCCTCGATGTTCTTGACGGAGGCTTTCAGGTCGCGCGGTGACCGTCGAACCGGCCGAACTAGGACTGAAGGGCTTTTGGACCACGCCGACGCAGATCCTCGCCGAACCGGCCTGGGCATCGAGGCTCAGCAAGGAGGACCGGCGCGGGCTGACCGCGCGCACCGGCGGCCGTCCGGGCTTCTTCCCGGCCGGGAGCAGCGGCTCCAGCTTCGCCCACTGGGCATTCGTCAGATCGTGCCTTCCACGAAGTGGATCTTGACACATCAAGATCCACTTCTGAAACGCACCCTAGCCGGCTGACCAAGCCACTCCGCCTCCGGCGGTGAGCAGGAAGTGTGTGCCCCGACGGCTCAATCGGTTGGAAGGGCGCCGCACACCGCGCAGCAAGCCTCCCGCTTTACACACAGCCTGGGTTCCGCGGGCCTGCGTGCCCTGGGCCGAGGTCGCTCGAATGAGGGAACGAAGCTCGCCGACCTGGCTGGGCTTCACTCGCCCCGACCCGGGTGTTCATCCACCCGCGGTAGCGACTGGCGAGGGTCATCGGCGGTCAGCCCGGGTGCTCACATCACCCCTGTTGTGAATCCGGCCGAGATGCGGTGGGCGGCGAGGACGTGGTCACGGGCGCCTTCGACGTGGGCGGTGATCACGTCTCGCAGTGCCTGGGCGTCGCGGGCTTTGAGCGCGTCGACCATGGACTGGTGTTCCTCGTCGATGCGCTGCAGTTCATCGCCCGAGCGGACCCAGAGGCGACTGTAGGGCTCGACCAGGTGCAGTAGCTGGTCGACGAAGCGCAGCGCGATCCGCCGCTCGGAGAGCTCGTAAATGCGTCGGTGGAACTGGTAGTTGAGCGCGGCTCGGCCGTCTGCGCCGGCACCCTTTTCGCGCATCTGGTCTGCCAGTGCCTGCAGTTCGTCGATGTCCCGCTCGCGGCACCCTCGCACGATCTCTTCGGCGAGGGGCGGTTCGAGTTGCAGACACAGTGCGAACAGCTCGGCGATGTCGTCATGACTCAGTTCGGCGACGATCATGCCCCGCTGGGGCTGCACCTCGATGAGGCCCTCAGCGGCAAGGGCGTGCAGAGCCTCGCGCAGCGGGATACGGCTGACTTTCAGGTCGGACGCGAGCCGTTCCTGGATCAGGCGGGTCCCCGGGAGGAGGTCGCCGCGCCGGATCGAGGTCCGCAGCTCGGCGGCGATCACGTCGGCACTGTTTCTGACACGGTCGGCAGCAGTCACAGCCTAAGGATACCTATTGCGCCACCCGCAGCGGGTGTATACATTCGCTGCGAGCTGTTCAGGAGAAAGGTCACCCGAATGTCACGTGCGGTAGATGTTGCCGTCATCGGCGGAGGTTTGCTTGGGCTGGCGACAGCCCGAGCGATTCTTTGCGCAGAGCCTCGGGCCTCTGTAGCCGTCCTGGAGAAGGAAGGGCGGTGGGGTGCACACCAGTCGGGGCACAACAGCAACGTAATCCACAGCGGCCTGTACTACACACCCGGCAGCCTCAAGGCGAAGTTGGCCCGCGTCGGCGGCGAGGCGATGATCCGGTACTGCGAAGAGCACGATGTGCCGGTGAGGCGTACCGGCAAACTGGTGGTGGCCACGACCTTTGACCAGCTGGCCCGCCTGGGTGCGCTCGAGGCCCGCGGCCAGGCCAACGGTGTTACGGTGCAGCGTCTGGACCGCAGGGAGATTGCCGAGCGCGAGCCGCATGTAGCGGGGATCGCAGCGCTGGCGGTCGCAGACACCGCGATGACGGACTTCGGCCATGTGTGCCGCGCTCTGGCGGCCGAGCTCACTGCACTCGGCGCGGATCTGCGCACCGACTCGCAGGCGCTGTCGTTCACTGAGTCCGGCGACCGGACAGTCGTCCATACGCCCGGCGGGGAAGTCCGGGCGCGGGTCGTCGTCAACTGCGCCGGCCTCCACAGCGACAAGATCGCCAAAGCGGCCGGGGACCGGCCGTCGGTGCGCATCATGCCTTTCCGCGGTGAGTACGCCGAGATACGTCCGGAGCGCAGAGGGCTGATCAACAACCCGGTCTACCCGGTGCCCGATCCTGACCTGCCGTTTCTGGGCGTGCATGTGACCCCGATGCTCGACGGGTCGGTCCACGTGGGACCCAACGCCGTGCCCGCCCTGGCCCGCCAGGGCTACCGGTGGCGCGACATCGACCCCCGCATGCTGGCGGAGCTGGCCCGCGATCCCGCCCTGCGCGCACTGGCCCGGCGTTTCTGGCGCCATGGAGTCACCGAGATCAGCCGGTCACTGATCTGGCCATTGTTCGTGCGTGACGTGCGCCGGCTGATCCCGGAGATCGAAGGCAAGGACTTGCGCCGGCACGGCAGCGGCGTGCGCGCGCAAGCCGTCACTGCGACCGGGGAACTGGTCGACGACTTCGTCATCAGCCGGACCCCACGTGCCATTCACGTGCTCAACGCCCCCTCACCCGCAGCGACTTCGAGCCTGCTCATCGGAAGCCAGATAGCGGCCGATGCCTTCGACCAACTCGATCTCGGCGACGCAGCCCGCAGCGTGCGCCAGGCGCACCTGCCCAACCGCTGAACCGGCCGTTCCCTGAGCCCGGCCCGCCCCTGCCACACCCACCCTTGCGCAACTACTGCTTCGGCAGGGCGAGCCGCACTTGCCCACGCCATTTTTCTCAACGATGAGAGGACCGCTCATGACGAATGCCCGCCAGGGAATGGGGGCGCCGCCCACTCCGGCCAGCGATGTCTCGGCACGCCGACGCGTGGCCATCGCAACCATCGTGGGCTCCGCGCTGGAGTGGTACGACTTCTATCTCTACGCCGCGATGGCCGCGCTCGTCTTCGGCGATCTCTTCTTCCCGGCCGCCGACAGCACCTCCGGCACCCTGGCAGCCTTCGCCACCTTCGCGGTGGGATTCGTGGCCAGGCCGGTCGGCGGAATCCTCTTCGGACACCTCGCCGACCGCGTCGGCCGCCGAAAAGTCCTGATGATCACGCTCATACTCATGGGAACCTCCACCGGACTGATCGGCCTGCTGCCCGGCTACGCCACCGCCGGCACCTTCGCCCCCGTCGCCCTCACCATCCTGCGGGTGCTGCAGGGACTGGGCTCGGGCGCCGAGTACAGCAGCGCGGCGGTGGTGGCCTACGAACACGCCAGCAGCGACCGCCGAGGCCGACAAGGCGCCTGGCCCGCCCTGGGGCTCAACATCGGCCTGCTGCTGTCGTCGCTGACCGTGGCCGTGCTGACCAGCACGGACAAGAATTTCCTGATGACCTGGGGCTGGCGCATCCCGTTCATCGCGAGCTTCGCCCTCGTCGGGGTGGGACTGTGGGTGCGCCGCCAGGTACCGGAAACCCCCGCGTTCCAGGAGAACACCGCAGGCGACAAGAGCGACCGGTCGGCTGCGAAGATGCCCCTCATCACGCTCCTGCGGCAGGACTGGCGCGGCCTCCTAGTCGTCATGGCCATCGCCCTCGGTTACAACGCCCTGAGCTACATCTTTAAGACGTTCTCACTGGCCTACCTGACAGAGTTCCAGGGCGTTGCGGCGAATGTCGGCGCATTCGGTATCTCGCTGGCCAGCGGTACCGCGATCATCACTGCCCCAATATTCGGATGGGCCAGCGACCGCTTCGGCAGCCGCCGCGTACTCATGGCGGGAGCCGTGGCCGGGGGCCTGTTCGCGTTCCCCTTCTTCATGCTCCTCGACAGTAAGAACAACGCTGCGATCTACCTGTGCCTCGTGATCGCGACGGGTGTACTGGCACCGGCCATGTTTGCGCCACAAGGATCGTTCCTCTCCGAGCAGTTCCCGGCCTTCGTCCGCGCCAGCGGGGTGGGCGTCGGACGCGAGTTCGGCGGCGCCATCTCCGGAGGCCTGGCCCCGCTGGCAGCACTGGCCATCGTCGGCGCCAGTGACACCCACGCCACCTGGGGTGTTTCGCTGATCTTGATCGCCGGTGCCGTCGTGGTCGTGATTGGCGCGTCCCTCGACCAAGGCAGGCGGCACGTCCTGAACGACGAAGCCGTCGTCCCGGTCGTCGAACGGGCGGCACGGTAACCGGCTGCACGAGCCCCGGTCGAATTCCGTCCGCTGGTCGGCAGTCTCCCCAACCGGAGCTGCCGCCTGACCCTTGAGCCGGGGTGCGGCGTCACCACCTGACCCGAGCGCGCGGCCCTGGCGGCGCCCTGCGGATCAGCCCGCATGGCGCCGCCCAGGGCACTGCGACCGCCTGCAGTCCCGGCCAGGAACGCGCGCTTCGCCCGGGCGGCGGGCGACCCCTACCGCTACGGCGTCTACCTCCGCCCTGACCCCGTGACCTGCGCCGCCGTCA
>NZ_JOEY01000047.1 GCF_000718165.1 Streptomyces fulvoviolaceus
GGCGATCAGGTCGTCCTTGTCCTTGAAGTGCCAGTAGATGGAGCTGGCGGGCAGGCCGCACTTGGCGCTGACCGCGGCGATGGAGGTGCCGTCGTAGCCGCGCTCGCCCGCGATCTCCACGGCGGCGTCGAGGATGCGCTGGCGCGATTCCACCCCGTTCGCCCGCTTCCTGCGCGGCGCCTGCGGACTGCTCATGGAGGTGCCCTTCCTGTTGCGCCGGCTCTTGACCGTCTCCGACACCGACCTTACCGTAGCGTCTATTCCAATTGGAGTAAACGCTACAGCAAGAGCCGTGTAACAGGGACGACAGTGAGGTGGTCCAGTGAGTGAGAACAGCGCCGAGCGCAGAGCCGAGGACGGCGCCGAAGACCTTGCTTGTGACGTGGCGGTGATCGGTTATGGGCCGACGGGTGTGACCGCGGCGAACCTGCTCGGTGCGATGGGCCTCAAGGTGGTCGTGCTGGAGCGCGACGCTGAGGTCTTCGCCCGGGCGCGTGCGATCTCCACGGACGAGGAGGTCGTCCGGATCTGGCAGCGCGTCGGCCTGGCCGAGCGGTTGAAGCTGGACATGCTGGCCGAGCGGCCCTGCGACTTCGTGGACGCCAAGGGCCGTGCCTTCATCAGCGCGCATCCCACCTCGCGCGGACACGGGCATCCGCCGCAGATGTTCATCTACCAGCCGGCGCTGGAGAAGGTGCTGCGCGAGGGCGTCGACCGCTATCCGAACGTGCGGGTGTGGCTGCGGCACGAGTGCCTGCGGCTGCGCCAGGATGCCGACGGGGTGGAACTCACGGTGGTGGGCACCGCCGACGACTCCGTACGACGCCTACGCGCCGCGTATGTCATCGCGGCCGACGGCGGCTCCAGCCTCACCCGCGGCCAGCTGAACATCGGCTACGAGGGCAAGACGTACGAGGACCGCTGGGTCGTCATCGACACCGAGATGCTCAAGCCCTGGCCGGACCACGACCGGCTGCGCTTCCGCTGCGATCCCACGCGGCCCGCCGTGGACTGTCCGACCCCGCTCGGTCATCACCGCTGGGAGTTCCCGATCCTGCCGGGCGACGACGAGGAGTACCTGACCACCGACGACGCGATCTACGCCTTGGTGGCCCGGTACGGGATCAGCCGGGACAGCATCAAGATCCTTCGGGCCACGATCTACAGCCACCACGTCCGCTTCGCCGCCCGCTTCCGGGTGGGCCGGGTCTTTCTCGCGGGCGACGCCGCCCACGCCATGCCGCCGTGGATCGGTCAGGGCATGGCCGCCGGGGTGCGCGACGTGGCCAACCTGTGCTGGAAGCTCCATGCCGTGCTGCGGGGCGAGTTGCCGGAGGCGGTGCTCGACTCGTACGAGGCCGAGCGCAAACCCCACGTCAAGGAGGTCACCAAGCGGGCGGAGTTCGTCGGGCGGATCATCACCGAGCGGCGCCGGTCGGTGGCGACGGCCCGCAACGTCGTGCTGCGTACCCTCGACCGCATCCCGGGTTTCAGCCAGTGGCTGCAGGACGCCAACTGGATACCCTGCGCCCACTACGCCGCCGGCTTCCAGGCCCGCCCGCGCACCAAGTCGTCCGGGCACCAGATCCCCCAGCCCTGGGTGACCGGCCCGGACGGAGCCCGCGTACCGCTGGACGACGCGCTCGGCAGCCGGTGGCTGCTCCTGCACGCCCGGGCTGCGACACCGCAGCCGGAGTGGGACCGCCTCGGCGTCCCCTCGCTCACCGTGACGCCCGCCGGATCCCGGCCGGCCGAGGGCACGCTCGTCGACAGCGACGGAGTCCTGCTGCCCTGGATGGGCGAACACCGCGCGGCCACCCTCGCCCTGCGCCCCGACGCCTACGTCTACACGGCCGCGCCCACGGGCGACCGACTCCCGCCGCCACCGAACGGCTTCGCGCCAACGATCACGCCCCGCCCTGCCGTGACCACCGCCCACTGAGGAACACCACCATGACCACACAGACCGGCCTGCCGACGATGCACGAGACGACGTACGACATCGGCGGCAAGCACATCTTCGTCGCCGAGACCGGGGACGGCCCGGCCGTCCTGCTGCTGCACGGCGGCGGCCCCGGCGCCTCCGGCGTCGCGAACTACTCCCGCAACATCGCCGAGCTCGCCAAGGAGTACCGGGTCATCGTCCCGGACCTGCCCGGCTACGGCCGCAGCACCAAGGGCGTCGACGGTGCCGACCCCTTCGGGTACCTCGCCGACGCGATCCGCGGTCTGCTCGACCAACTCGGCCTGGACAAGGCGCACTTCGTCGGCAACTCCTACGGTGGCGCCTGCGCCCTGCGCCTCGCCCTGGACACCCCCGACCGGGTCGACCGCATGGTCCTCATGGGCCCCGGCGGCATCGGCACCACCCGCGCGCTGCCCACGCCCGGCCTCAATAGCCTGCTCAACTACTACAAGGGCGAGGGCCCCACGCGGTTGAAGCTGGAGAAGTTCATCCGCAACTACCTCGTCTTCAACGCCGCCGACGTGCCCGACAGCATCATCGACGCCCGCTACCGGGACAGCATCGACCCCGAGGTGATCGCCGACCCGCCGCTGCGCCGCCCGTCCGGCCCGAACGCGCTGCGCACCCTGTGGAAGATGGACTTCACCCGCGACGACCGCCTGTCCCGGCTGCCCGTGCCGACCCTGGTGCTGTGGGGCGCGGCGGACAAGGTCAACCGGCCGTCCGGCGGCCCCATGCTGGCCGACCGCATGCCCAACTGCGATCTCTACATGGTCGCCAACACCGGCCACTGGGTGCAGTTCGAGCGCGCCGAGCTGTTCAACCGGCTGTGCGCCGACTTCCTGGCGGGCCGCCGATGAATCCCGCCGCCTCGGTCTTCGGTTCGGTCCACCTCGGCTACATAGTCATTGAGACCAACCGCTTCGCCGACTGGCGCCGCTTCGGCACTGACGCCATCGGCATGCACCGCGACGACCTCGACGCCGGGCTGATGCGGTTCCGCCTCGACGACCAGGAGTGCCGCTTCCTGCTCCGGCGCGGCCCCGCCGAGGACGTCGTCGCCACCGGCTGGCACATCGACGACCACGCGACCTTCGAGCAGATCGAGGCCCGTGTACGCGCCCACGGCGTACCTGTCGTCGAAGGCACCAAGGAGGAGGCGGAGTTGCGCGGCGTCGAACGCCTTCTGCGCTTCCCCGGCCCCAAGGGCATCACCCAGGAGATCTACACCACGCCCGTCCTGACGCCCGAGCCGCTGCGGATGCTCGCCTCCGGGTTCGTCACCGGCGACTCGGGCATGGGCCACGTCGCGATCACGTCCACCAAGCCGGCTCAGCTGCGTGGCTACTTCAACACGGTCTTCGACGCCCGGCTGACCGACTACATCGACGAGACGATCAGCGGCGTCAAGCTCAAGATCCGCTTCCTGCGGGTCAACGAACGCCACCACTCCATCGCCATCGCCGCCGTCCGCGGCCTGCCCATCGACCCGATCCGCACCCGGGTGCAACACCTCAACATCCAGACGGCCACCCTCGACGACGTGGCCCAGAGCTACCAGCGGGTGCACGAACTCGGCTTCGACATGGCTCTGTCCGTCGGCCAACACACCAACGACAAGGAACTCTCCTACTACGCCCGCACCCCCTCGGGCTTCGAGTGGGAGGTCGGCTGGAACCCGATCGTCATCGACGAGACGACGTGGGAACCCAGTACCCACCAGGGAATCAGCATCTGGGGCCACACCCGGGTCGGTGAGACCATCGTCGACAAACTCGACCACTTCCGCCTCGGCGCTCGCTCCCTGGCCCGCCCGGAGAGGACCGTCCCGGCCCTCAGCGGGGCCGGCATCCCCGACGACTGACGCGACACGTCGGTCACCCCGCCCGTCGACGGGCGGGGTGACCGACGTGTCGGAGGATCAGGACGACTCGGCGCCGATCCTCGCCGCCAGGGCCGGGAACTGGGCCAGGGCGTTGAACCGTTCGACGGTCAGCCGCTCGGCGGGGGTGAACGTCTCGGCCAACTGCGGTGCGGGGTCGCCGGCCGCCAGGTACAGGGTGTTGGTGAACGGCCAGTCGGTGGCGAACAGGATGTGCTTCGGGCCGGCCAGTTCCCGTACCGACTTCATCGCCTGCGGTGCCGGTGACAGCGCGGTGTCGTAGAAGAGCTGGCGGAAGTGCGGGCTGCTGTCGTCGAGTCCCGCGATACCCAGTTGCTGGGCGACTGCCGGCGTCACGGTCAGCAGGCTGGTGCGGTAGGAGATGTACGGCAGAGTGCCGCCGGCGTGCGCGGCGAGCCAGCGGATGTGCGGATAGCGCCGGAGTACGCCCTTGTAGAGCAGGTTGACCAGCGCGCGGGTGGTGTCGAAGGTGAACTCGTACAGAAAGGGTGGCAGTCCCAGGTCCGGGAAGTGCTGGGGCGTCACCGGGTGTATGAAGACCATGGCCTTCAGCTCGTTCAACGTCTTCATGAGCGGTTCGAAGACTGGGTCGCCCAGGTACGTCCCGCCGTAGCTGCTGAAGATGCCCACACCGTCCAGCTTCAGCTCCCGCACGGCCCGCTTGGCCTCCGTCACGGCGTTGTCCACGTCCCGCTCGTCGGCGGGGCCGCCCAGCGGCAGGACGGCGAAACCGCCGAAGCGGCCCTTCAGGCGTGCTGACGCGGTGTGGACCAGGTCCCGGCTCATATAGGTGTTCAGGCGTTGCGCCATCGTCACCCTGTCCTCGGCGGCGGACAGGTACGTGACTCCTGGCTCGGAGACGGAGACCACCTGGGTCTGGATGCCGTACCGGTTCATGAAGCCCACCGCGAGCGTCGGGCTCCAGGCCGGTACCGGAACGCCGCCGATCTCGGTGATGTCGTGCTCTGTCAGCGACTGCCGGTAGAAGTCCGGGATCAGATGGCAGTGCACGTCGATGCGGTCCCGGCCGCGAGGTGCGGGGGCGTCGGAGGCCGAGTCGCCGGTGGCGATCGCACGTGCCCCGCCGAGGGCCGTCGCGGCGGCTCCCACCGGCAGGGCCGCCTTGAGCAGGCCGCGTCGCCTCACAGCGTGTCGGGCACTTCGTTCAGTACTGGCCATGGAACACCTCACCGGGGGGAGTGAGCGGAGGGGGGAGGTACGACTGTGCCACGACGAGCCCGCATTCCTGTAGTGCTCGCTACATGGTTGCCGTAATGGCCGCTACAGTAAGAGGAGCGCGTGTACGCGTCAAGGAGTGTCGCGTTCCGCTTCGCGGTCACGTGCCGGAGCGCAGGACCTTGACAGGCCCAGGGCTGCCGTCCGTACCGCCGGTGCAGGCTGCGCCGGCCGGAAGCGGCCGCGGGGTACGGCCACCGAGCGCGCCGCCACTGCCACCGGCCCGTCGAAGACGGGGGGTGCTCCGGTGCGGCGAGCAGGTGCATCGTGCGGCCCTTCGCTCTGGCCGCGCCGCGCAGGCCTTTGCCGTCCGCTGCGAGGCCGCGCAGCCCGGTCGTCTTCGGGCGTCGGTCGGCGAGCCGGCGGCCGACCGCCCGGTCCAGCGCATCGCCGTCGATGTGGGCCAGTAGCCGCCGGGCCATCGTTTCCGCCGGCAGGAACCGCTTCGGGAACAGTGGGTCGAGGCGTATGCCGAGGCGCCCCAGGATGTGTGGCGGGGCGGCCGCTCCAGCAGGCGCGGGACCTCGTCGGATACGGCCTCGGGATGCTCGCGGAGCTGGTCAAGGACGGGCGGGATCAGCGGTGATGCGTCGCCGAGCTGACAGAACGTCACGAACCGGGCATCACGCGACTGCACCGAAGCCCCGCGGTGCGATCTATCGAAAACTCTGATCTGAGCTATCGCGAATGTGAAACCACAAAAGCGCATGTTAGAAGTTTCAAGCGCATCGGAGTGAGTCACCCACATGGGGCTCCGACGTCGATCCCCCCACCGCTGGAGCTGTAGTGACTCAATATTTCGACATCCCGTTAACTTCCTGTGTGACAACGCTGTCTGTCGTGCTCGTCAGTCAACACGGTGTCACCCCGGCCTCTCTCTCCAAGGTTCCCGCCCGACTTGTCGAGGATCCGCGCGAGATTCGCCGGAGTGACGACGTTGTGCTGTTCTACGGCGCGAACATGGCGCGGGAGATGACGCGCTTCTTGGCAGAGGCGGAGAAGGGGCTGCCGCCCGCCATGGTCCTGGCGAACCGGCTCGACTGGGACGATGTCTCCCTGGCGTTCGATCGCGGGGCCATCAGCTATCTGCTGGAGAACCGGTATGCGTTCCTGCTCGACGAGGCGCTGCTGTGTACCGCCCGCGGCGCCAGCATCCTCGACCCCGCGATCGCCGCCGAGCGGCTCCGGAGGGCCTCACGGGCG
This sequence comes from Streptomyces fulvoviolaceus, assembly GCF_000718165.1. Classification (GTDB taxonomy): domain Bacteria; phylum Actinomycetota; class Actinomycetes; order Streptomycetales; family Streptomycetaceae; genus Streptomyces; species Streptomyces fulvoviolaceus. Next base: position 6,309 of record NZ_JOEY01000047.1, read on the forward strand.
AGGGCGGAGCCGTCGTGCATGGCGAACCTGTCCCCGCGGGAGCGGGAGGTCATGCACCTGCTCGCCTCCGGTCTCGGCGTCCGTGAGATTGCCGCCGAGACGTTCCTGGCCGAGAAGACGGTCAGGAACCACCTGAGTCGCATCTACGGAAAACTCCAGGTGCGCGGCCAGGCGGAGGCGATTCTGTGCTGGCTCGGGCACCTGGAGGCCCCCGCTGGCCCGTGACCCGCGGATACCGCGCGAGTCATGGATCGGGCCGGTTCCTGTGAACCGGCCCGATCCGTTCCCGTCAGGTGTTACCGACGAAGGGCCGGAGTCAGTTGACGTTCCAGACGCCGCCCGAGATGTCGCTCGGAACCTGGTGCCGGTCGTTGGCGAGGACACTCCTCGAGCAGCCGGAGTCGTACCAGTCGAAGTGCACGGTGTCGAGGGGCTCGACGTTGATGCCGCTGATCACGACGGTCGAGCCCGACGTGAACTGGACGGGGCCGACAATGCTTCCGGTGCTGCTGTCCGTCGCGTACACGCAGCCCGCTCCCGAGGGGACCACCTGGCTGGCGATGTTGATGTTGATCGTGGCGGCCGACGCCGGGGACGCGGCCAGGGCCACGGTGGCCGCCGCTGCGGCGATGGCCATGGGGAAGTGGAGCCGCTTGCGTGCGAGCTTCTTCATCGTCTTTCCGTTCTGTGTGGGGGGAGATTCCAGAGGGGGTGCTACGGCGGGGCTGCATCCTGTCCGGTCGACATGGAACATGGAGGACAGGAGAGGGAATTCGCCCGGCATGAGGAAACCTCTGCTTTTCTGCAGGGGCGGAGAATTCCAGGTTTGCTGAGCCGGACGTCCGCGGTCAGCTGGTGTAGAAGCCGTAGCGCTCCCTGTTGATGCCGAGGGCGACAATGGAGGCGTCCGTACCGATGACGGTCTTGTCGTAATCGACCGCGAAGAGGTAACTGATGCTACTGGCAAGGGACGTACCACTGCAGTCAGTGCTGGCGTAGGGGGTGAGCGTGACCGTGTTTCCGCCGTAGACGACACCCCCCGTCGGTGATGCGAACGCGCTTGTGTCGCGCCCGGAGACGTTCTGGCAGGCGCTCGCGCCGTTCGACTGGACCAACACGCTGTTGGTTCCCGCCGGAGTGTTCTCGTTGATGATGTAGAGCTGCCAGCTGGTCGAGGCATGGGCGGTGCCGACGCCCGCGATGGCGACCCCGGCGAACGTCACGCCGGCCAGACCGGCACCCATGGCGGTACGAAACGCCCGCCTCTTGGCAAGGCCGGTAATGAACGACATCAAGGAAATCCCTTCTGCGATGGAGGAATCCGCGGGTATCGGCTCTCACTCATAGCTGATGGACTTGTGCATGAGTGGTTTGGTCGACAAGCGGGTTCCTGGTCGGCTTTCTCGCCAACCGCTCATCCAGTATTGATGTCGCGGCTCGCGGAAAATAGAGTCAACTGACCCAATTTCGCTTCTCCCACCAAATGCGAGGTGCACTCGGGTCAGGGCCGATGCGTTCTTGCTCGGCGAGATGGGTGGATCGCCCGGAGATGTCGGCCTGTACGCAGTTTGCCTGGTTGGAAGCAATAGACGCGGCACCAGATGTTCAAGGAGCCTTGCCGGAATGAGGCGATGGAACAGGCCGCACCCGACGTACGGGCGGCGGTTGAGGAATTCCAGGAGCGGGAAGCGACACACGACGGTGGACCGGGAGCTGCATATTCCGCACTCTTGGACGTGCGACCCGGATCGCTGCCGGGCAGCGGGGCTCGGCGAGGACACCGTCTTCGCCACCAAAGCCGAAATTGGGCGATGTCGCCCGAGGATGTGGCGTCGGCAAGTCTGGCCGGGCTGCGCCTCGGTGAGACCGTCTGTGCCCCTGGTCTGGAGGCTCAAGACTCCGCCTCGGACGCCTTGCTCACCGCGGAGTGAACCGCCCCGGGTTCGGTAGAGATCTTGGTACGCCCCGGTTCTGATGGAGTCGGGTTGTTGGACAATTGACCGTCCAGCAGCCTTCGGAGGCCGTGATGCCCCGCAGCTATCCGCCCGAATTCCGCCGCAAGGTCCTCGATCTCGTCGCGTCCGGAAGGAAAGTCGCCGAGGTCGCCAGGCTCCTCGGCGTCAGCGACCAGACGATCTACGTCTGGCGTCGCCAGCACCTCATCGACACAGGTCAGTTGCCCGGCACGAACCAGCGACTTGTCCGAGCTCGCTACGGCCCGCAAACGTATCGCCGAGCTGGAGCCCGAGTTGGCCATCCACCGGCGGGCCGCCGAACTGCTGGGTGAGGTGACGTCCCCAAAAGGCGGTTCGAAGCCATCCGCGTGATGGCCCGTGAGCACCGGCCAGTGCAACTGGCCTGACGGGTGCTGCATGTTGCCGAGTCCGGGTACTACGCCTGGCGGGACCGTCCGTTGGCGAACTGCCTGGTCAAGCACGCCTGGCTGACCGAGGCCATCGTGGGCATCCACACCGCCTCCCGCGGCACCCGCGGGGTGCACGCCGAACTCCGTCTGGGCCTGAGCATCCATGTCAGCCGCCACACCGTGGAGCTGCTGATGCAGCGCGCCGGCCTGCACGGCCTGCCCGGCAACCGGCGCCCCGCGCCAAGCACGTCACACCCTCGGTTGCCGACTTGGTGGAGCGCAACTTCACTCGTCACGCCCGGACCAGTTACGGGTCACCGACATCACCGAGCACCCCACCTTTGAGGGCAAGGTGTACTGCGCGGTCGTCGCGTACACGTTCTCACGACGCGTTGTGGGCTGGTCAATTGACGCCTCGCCCACTGCGGCACTGACCACCAACGCCCTGGCCATGGCCATCGGCTGGCGACCTTGAACCAGTCGTAGGCGGACTGGCTGGTGACGTCGGCGTCCAGCAGCAGGGTGGGCAGGCCGAGGGCGACGGCGTAGCAAGGCGATGAACCAGGCCGAGGTGGTCTTGCCGGTACCGCCCCTGAGCATGCCGACGATGATGATGAAGGCGTCCCAGGCGTGGGCTGTGGCCGCAGTCAGGGTCTTGATACGGGTGTTCGTGTTCTCGGCGTCAGGTCCGCAGGAAACCTGTCATCTGTGCGCCGTTGGCCTCCGTCCTCGAGGGCACCGTGCGACGGCGGGCTGTTGACTGTCGGCTTGGTCTTACGGCGTGGCGCTCCTGTTGTGCTTCAACACGGGTGTATAGCAGGAAACCTGTGCGGGCAGTGCCGCCCGCGGGGCGAGGCCGGGGTGATCAATGGCGGGCGGGGCGCATGAGGAGTTGGCGCAGTACGGCCAGCTCGGTGATCTCGGTCTTGAACTGCTGCGTCGCGTGGGTCGACAGGTGGCACGGACTCAGGGATTCCCTCCGCCCGACGGCCATGCGGCGTGGACGGATGAGGCTGTCGATGAGCTCCTCTTCGAGATGATCAGTAGAAAGGGCGAGAAGTTCCTTCTGAACTGCTTCTTGAAGACGGTCGACGACACATCCCTGGAGAAGATGTTCTTCACATCGATCAGGAACTTCCTGATCGACCAGGCGAAGGGCACCGAGCGGGGCAAGCTGCGGCGGCGAATCGCCAGACGCCTCCGTGAAGCCGACCGTTTTCGCTCAGTGGCCAGTACGTCACCTCGGTGGGCCTTGGCCTCTCATCCGCCCGGCGCAGCCTGGCACGGCGAGCTCGAGGAACTGATCAGAGCCGCCTGGGAGGTGCGCGGGGTCTGGATCACCGCCTGGAACACCTCCGGTCCGACGCCCAGGCAGACCGTGCACGCCCTGATGGGAGTGCTTACCGGAGTGCTTGAGGCGGCGGGCGGCGCGGTCCGGGAAGAGGACTTGGCCAAGGTTCTGGAAGCCCGCTTCGATCTGCTCACTCCTGCACAGTTCACTGCGCTCTACGCGGACGACGGAGCGCTCATCGACTCCGTCACCGACCGGGAGCAGGGCGACGCCCCCGTGGCGGCCGAGACCATGGCCGGGGAAATCTGGGATGAGATGTCCCCACAGGAACGGTCACTGCTGTCCCTCCTGGAAGACGATCCGGCGGAGGTCTCCGTCCTGCTGGGCGTCGGACGCAACCAGACATCCGCGATCATGGATGCGCTGCGCGAGAAACTCGTAAGGGCCCTCACCACCAACGGTGGCGATCCCCGCGAGGTAGCCGCAGCGCTGCTGCGCCGCAGCGGCGATCCACCCTGACGTCCCGTGAGTGACGTCGTTTGTCCATAGTGGAAGAAGACTGCCGCGAGGGAATGGGGGCCGCCCGATGAATCAAGCATCGAGCAGCGCATATGAGCGGCTGCGCGCTGCAGCCGCCCAGATGCATGTTCCCGCTGCGGTCCGTAGAGCAGCCGCGGCCACGCCGGGTGACCCCCTGCCCGGGCAGATCTGGCGCGCCGTCTGGAACGATGCCGTCGAGATCGTCGCCGTCACAGCGGTCGATGACACCACGGCCCATGCCCTTCCGGTCTCCTTGGAGACCCAGTTCTACGACTCCGACACGGTGCTTCTGCCCGCCGAGGCATCCACCCTGGAGCAGCCGCTCGCATTGTGGCGCGGTCTGGGCCGCCGCCTTCCCTGGTATGTGCTGGACCGGCAGGTCAGCCAGCTGTCCATCCCCCTGGGGGCCGACGGTTCCCCCACCCCGGCCGGCACCGAGTACTGCTACGGCAGCCCGCTCCACAGCTCTGCAGTTCAGGCAGCCGAGTTCCGCTCCGTCCTCGCCGACGCCATGGACCAGCTGGCAACAGCGCGGTGGGCGCCTCAAGGCAGTGGCGACCTGGCCGCCCTGCTGAAACGGCATGGTCTTGGCCCCACTGAACTGATTCAGCGCCTGAGTATTCAGGCCCCCCGTGCTCTCGCCCTCCTTCGTGGGCAGGCCCCCCTGACCCCGGACGAAGCTCGTCTCCTCTCACCTGACCTCGATATGCCCGCGGACAGAGTCCTGGCCTGTAATCCGCCGCTGCCCGACCGTTTGGTACACGAGCTGAGCCGACCCGCCCGGCGTGTACAGGTCCGTCGGCTCGCCCGCCTCACCGGAAGCGCTGAACAGGACGCCCGTCAGCAGGCGCTCTTTGCCACCCTCGCACTGGCAGCGCGTCAGGATCGTCCCGCAGAAGCGGACTGGACTGCCCGGGTGGACCGCTTCTTCGACGTCCACCTCGGCACAGAGGGCGATTAATGAACTATCTGCGCCGCGCCGCAGCCCGCGCCCAGGCCACGGCCATGCTCACTGTCTTGGAGCGTGAACACCCCGGCGCCGCCCAGCAGCTGGGCCGCAGCGCCCTCGATGAACTGCGGCAGTGGCCCGGCCTCGACGTCAGGGACGTACCCGACGATCGCTCCGGCAACGGCTGCAGCGTCTCCGGCGCCTATTTCGCCGGCACTCCCGCCGTCCTCGCGGTCGCCAGCTCTGCCAGCCTGGCCCGCCGCGACTTCACCGGCCTTCACGAGTTCGGCCACCACCTGCAGCAGACCATGGTGGAGCTGATGGACGTTCTGCTGGCCGAGCATGACGGCGGTACCGCGCTGGAGGACGCGGCCTGCGATGCCTTCGCGGCGGACATCCTCCTGCCCGACACACTTGTCGACCGCCACATCACGGCTGCCGGTCCCACAGCGGACGCCGCTGTCGAACTGTGGCGGGCGAGCAATGCCTCCCGTATGGCGACGTGCGTCAAGACCAGCGAGCGGCTCCCCGCGCCCGGCCATATCCTGCTCCTCGACCGCGACGGCACCCTCGCCTTCGGTGCCTCCCACGGCCTGCCCCCACTGCGGCGCGGCAGCGACCAGAGCCACATCCCGGTTCTACGCACCGCCCTGTCGGGCCAGGGGCATGCCGAGGGACGTGGCCGACTTGCCTATCGTGACGGCGCCATCGCCGGTGAGGAGCTGTACCTGCAGACCGCGGACGTGGGCGGCTACGTCCTCGCCGTCGCCGTCACCGACCTCGCGCCCTGGAAGACCTTCGCGCCTTCCGTTCGATACAACGGACCCGAGCCCACCGAATACACCTGCGCCCACTGCGGGGAGGACTACACCTCCTACGCCCGCGCTTGCGCCCGCTGCGAGTCCGCCCCGTGCCCCGACTGCGGCCGCTGCGGCTGTGACCGTAAGGTGTCCGAACGCCAGTGCACGTCCTGCTTCGTCGTCCATCCGACAGCGATGTTCGACGGCGCCAGCAGCCACTGTCGCGACTGCGACTGAACCCTCGTCACTCCCGTCCCGCTACCGCAGAGTTGCGTCGTCTGTCCCCAGTGAAGGCCCCCAACCCCGGGTGTGCCTCGCAACATACGGGACCCCGGAGCCGGCACCGGGCACCACGATCTATCCGGCCGGCAGAAATCGAGCACGACAGAACGATGAACGACAGCACCAAGGGCGCCTTCAGCGCCTTCGACGAGGAGCTGAACCTCGACCCCGTCGAGCGCGTGAGCGCCCAGGAGCGGCACAGCGAGATCACCGAGTACCTTGTGGATGCCGGCCTGGCCATCGCGACGTTCCTGCAGGGCAGCTTTGCGCGTAAGACGATGCTCAAGCCGCTCAAGGACGTCGACATGGTCATCCGCATGCACCCGCGCCTAGAGAAGATCTTGCGCCAGCCCGGCGGACCCGCCCACGCGATGCGCCTGATCCGCGAGGTCATCTCCGAGAAGTACCCCGACGCTCTGTTCGACGTGGACGACGCACCCGCCCACGCCCTCCAGGTGACGTTCGCCGACCTGGACTTCACCTTCGACCTGGTCCCGGCGCTCGACGCAGAAGACGGCGAGATCGTCTACATCGCCGACCGGGACAACGACACCTTGGAGTGGTCCAACACCCGCACGCTCAACCGGATCATCAGCACCCGCAACCAGGCCACCGGCGGACGGTTCGTCCATCAGGTCCGCATGCTGAAGTCCTACAAGAAGGACCACCCCCTCCTTGACGACACCTGCGGGCTGCTGTGGGAGGCCTTCGCCTACGAGGCCGTCATCGGAGTGCTCGACCACTCCCAGGCCCTCGCCGCCATCCTGGCTCACGCCGCCCAGGCGGTCACCGTTCCGGTGCTCGACCCCACCGGCGTCGACGACCTCACCTCCGACTGGACGACCGCCGAGCGCAGCGCTTACGCCACCACCCTGGCCGCCGCCGCCCGACGGGCGGCCGAGGCGCGGCGCCTGGAGGGGGACGGCCAGCACACCGCCGCCATCGAGATCTGGCACGACCTGATCGGAGACCCCTTCCCGGAAGCCGAGGCACAGAGCGCCGCGGAGGCGCTGCGCGCCCTGGCGTCCGGCAGCATCACCTCAACCGGACGCGCCGTCACCTCCCAGCGCGGGCTGCAGCCCGCCCGACCGGCCCGGTCATGGCGTACCCGCTGAGCCAGGTGCTCGCCGGCCCCCCTGCGGCCGCCGACCACCTGCTCCATTCCGAAGCCATCTACGGCGTGGAGCAGGCCAGCGGCCGCACTGGGCCCGGCGGAGCCGCGCTCCTCGAACTCACTCTCCGTCCGCTGCCCGCGCTGAAGCGCGAGAACTACCCCATCGAACGCGTCCGTCTTGTCATCCGGCCCGACCAGACGGTGCACGCTTTCCCGCTCGGCTTGGTCGACCGTCTCTTCAAGCATCGGAACCCGCCACCCCTGAAGGACTTGTGCCTGCAGTACCCCGGAGACGACACGGCCCTGCGGTGGATCCCCGAGGACGGACTCGAACCGCTGGTCACGCTCGTCCACCGGCATCTGCTATACGAAGAGGCATGGCGCCGCACTGGCACTTGGCCGGCCGAAGACGCTCCGCACGGTGAGCCCTCCCATGGCACCCACCCGCTGCGCACACCCGAGATGCAACAGGAGGCTCGCCGATGGACGAGGTCACGCTCACCGCACCGGCGGCGACGTCCACGTCGCTGATGACCATCCTTGTCCTCGTCCTGAGTTCCTCCGTGGTAGCTGGAGCCCTTGGTCATATCCTCACCGGCCTGCGCGCCGGCGCTACGACTCGCCGTGATTGCTACGCCGACGCCGTGAAACTTCTCGTCGCCCGCATCGAATACCCCTACCGGATACGACGTCGCACCAGCGACGACCCCGACGTCCTCAGCGCGCTCGCGACCGCCGGACACGACCTTCAAGAACGTCTCGTCGAAGCACAGGCCTGGATCACCACCGAGAGCACAGTGCTCAGCGAGGTGTTCTCCCAGTGCCTCATTAGCCTCGATGGTCCTTTCAAACAGGCCTGCAACGACGCTTGGAACGCCGCGCCGATCACCGCCGCCGCCCAGATGAACCTAGGCAGCTTCGGTATGGGGAACCGACAGCACGTCGTCACTACCATGGAGCGCACCCTCACCTACCGCTTCGGGTCCCGCCGACTGATTCCGGCATTTCTGCTCCGGCACCTCCTCAAAAGACGGGGGCTCCTCACCTAGACCACGAGGAGTTTCGCGAGTAGCTGGACATCGTGCCTTGTGAGAAGCGACCAAGGTGGACACATGCAAGATCACCAGATCGGGGGCGGACTTCCTGCTCGTCAGCTGCCGGATCGGCTCCGGGCGGTCGGGCCGGGCTGGCACACGTTGCTCCTGCGGCTGCACACCCAGCTGGTTGCCCTTGGGACGGGCTACTCGGTCGATGACCTGAAGGAAAAGCTCGGCGCGGTCCGTATCCACATCACCGTTTCCTCCGTCCCCGTACGCTCCGGGATACGGGGCCTTGTCACTGCAGCCGAGGAGAAGTCCGCGACGGTCTGCGAGTTCTGCGGAAGCACCGGCAGCCCCGAGACAGATAGGCATCGGCTGACAGGTGCCGAACTGTCTTTGCGTAACTGTCCGGATGACGAGGAAGAGGGCGCCGAGGCTGTCGGCCCGTGCACGAACAGTCCATGTAGGGATTGTTCACGGGGTTCGCGTAGGGGCAATGTTCACGTGCTTGGACTGGTGACGCGCGCCCCTGGTCACCACGCAGAGCGTGTTCATCTCCGCCTGGCCCCTACACCGTGAGCGTCACGTCGTCGAGCGCGGGGCGGGTCGCCTCACCCGGGTAGCTGAAGCCGACGTTCTCGAACCGGATCTCGCGCGGATCCTCCGGCAGTGCGGCCCCGCCCACCGGGATCGCCCGCTCGGCCGCCTCGGTGTAGAGCCGCTGCAGATCGCCGACGAACAGGGCCTCCTCGTGCAGGGCGTTGACCTCCACGACGAGCGTGTCGAGGCTCTGCGAACCGGTGCGGATGGCGATCACGGCCGTACCCGCCACCGACAGCGCCATCGCACCGGCCAGCAGCAGCCCGCCCAGCGTCGCGTACGTCGCCGACGTCGCCAGGCCTGTCCAGCCCGCCGCGATCAGTCCCGTACGGGCCGCCAACCGCGCCAGCCGGGTCTGCTCCGCCTCCGCCGTCTCGGACATCGACCGGAAGTGCCGCAGCAGGAACGGACCCACCCCGTGCACCCGGATCTCGGGCGCCGCCTGGGGCTCGATCAGCAGCGCCCCGAGCAGCCGGCCCGCGCGCTCGTGCTGCACCCAGGCGTGGAACGACTCGTACCGGCGGCGCGCCATCGTCAGCGCGCTCCACGCGCTCGGCAGGGTCATCGTGACCAGCAGCGGCAGCAGCGCCGGGTGCAGCACGGTCAGTACGCCCGCCGCCGCGATCAGCGAGATCGCCGCGTTCACCACGCGCGTGGCGTACGAGATCATCCGGCGGGCCGAGGCGGCACCGTACTGCGCGGTGTCCAGCAGCTTGTGGAAGGCGTGGTCCTCGATCGCGGCCAGCTCCACGGCCGCCGCCCGCTCCAGATACCGCTCCGTCGCCACCCGCTCCACCTTGGGCTCGAGGCGCCCGGTGGCGTACGTCGACGCGGCCCGCAGCAGCGCTCCTACGAGCATGACGGCGGCCATCGTGACCAGTGCGGGGACGGCACCGCGCAGCCGGTCCTCCAGGGCGCCGCCGCCGATCAGCCGGCCCAGCACGCTGTTGACCGCGAGGAGGCTCACCGCCTGGGCCAGACCCCGGGCCAGCTCGGCGGCCAGTACGGTCCGCGCCGCGCCCCGGTCGGCCTGCCAGGCGAGCCGGAAACTGGCCGTCAGCAGGGACGGCAGCCGCGTGACCATGGCCCGGAAGCTCAGCTCCAGAAACGCGTCCGCGTGCGAGTTCCACCCCATGTCGTAGCGCAACGGACCGCCGAAGAGCAGCTGCTCCGACTCGGATACTTCGGGTTTCTCGGGGTCGCGCTTCTTCCCCACCCTTGACCTCCCCCGACCGTGGCCGAACGGCCACTATCGCGGGGCGGACCGTCGGCGGGCAGGGCGCATGGGGGAGAGGGTGGAATGCGCGGGCGCACACCTGTGGACGCCGGGCCGGACGGTTTCCCTGGGGGCGCGGGGCTGTATCGATTTGCGGCTCCGCCGCGTGGGCGCGACCAACCCCCACCGGCCCGCACGCCAAGGACGACGCGCAGGCCCCGGACCGCTACGCGCTGACGGGCCGAGACCAGGAAGGAGTAGTCCCAGTAACCCGGCACAGCGCCAGATACAGCGGTATCGGCGGCGTGTACGGAAGCGTGCCGTCCGGCCGGTGGATCAGGTCAGGGACACACGGGGCGTCATGGACGACCGCTCCGGTCACGTACTGCACGGGGGTGGGCCACTCCAGCGCGTAGTCGGAGTCGGCGGGAACGATCCACCACCAGTGCGCCTCATCGGCGTAGACGCACCCCACCCTCGGCAGTCGTGGCATGACCAGCGGGCCGAGCAGGGCCGGCACCGCCACCGCGTCGCAGCCCAGCGGGGCCGTCATGCCCTCCGGCACGGACAGGCGCCGCGGGACTCCCGCCGCGCGCAGCCCGCGTCCGAGGCGGACCAGCGTGTCCAGGGTCAGTACCTGGCCGCCGGATCCGATCCTCACGCCCATGCGCCCCCCGTCCCGTGGCCGCGCGCTTCCACTTCCGGTGCGGCCGCCGTGCCGTGCTGGGCCTCCGCCTCGTCCTCTCCCCCCGAGCCGCCGGACGGCCCGGGCTTCGGGCGCGCCCCCCACCCCAGGTCGCCCCGCGCGCCGGCGTCCTCGCGAGGCTCGTCGGCCTGGCGGGGCAGCTCCGCCCAGACCAGCAGGCCGGGGCCGTGCTCGTGGGCGCCCCAGGCGTGGCTCAGGGACTCGACGAGGAGCAATCCCCTCCCGTGCTCCTCCTCGGGCCGCTGCGGGGACGGGCACGGCTCGCCCGGAGCCCAACCCTCGTCACGGACGGCTATACGCACCAGATCGTCATCGTCGTGGAGCTCGCAGACCACACGACGGCTGGCGGTGTGCACGATGGCGTTGGTGACGAGTTCGGAGACCACGAGGGCCGCCGTGTCACACGTGTCCTCGCAGACCGACCAGCCGGTCAGTCTGGCCCTCGTCAGGCGTCTGGCCTGCGCGGGAGAACCCGGATGCGCGGCCAGCTCGAATCGGAACCGGCGCGCAGCAGCGGCCCTGTCGGGGCCCACTCCCACGGCAGCGCCGAGACCGGTGGGGCGGTCCGCAGTGGCGTCTGTTCCTAAGGGCGGGGACGGAATCACGCTTGCCACTATCGCCCCGGCGTGAACACTTGGCAAGTGTCACTCTGAAAAATGCAGAGTGCTGTATGACGCGGTGAAGCGCCGTGGCACACTGCTCGCAACAGCACGTCGAGCGGCGCCAGTTGGGATCACCGGAGACCCGTACGTATCCGTACAGATCTTCGAATAGGTCTTCGAATGGCGCCGTAGGGCTGTCAGCATGCTTTTCGAGGATTTTGTGTTCGAGGATTTGGTGGAGGTGGAGGGTGAGCGAACCGCGGTCCGCGCCGACGGTCGGCCAGGTCGTGCTCGGCCGACGCCTGCTGGACCTGCGGGAACGCGCCGGGCTCAGGCGTGAGGAAGCCGCCCGTATCCTTCGCGTCGCCCCCGCCACGGTCCGCCGTATGGAAATGGCCGAGGTCGGGCTCAAGATCCCGTACCTCCAACTCCTGCTGAAGGCCTACGGAGTCTCCGACGAGGAGGCCGATGGCTTCGTCCAGCTCGCCGAGGACGCCAACCGGCCCGGCTGGTGGCAGCGGTTCCACGACGTCCTGCCCGGCTGGTTCTCGATGCACGTCAGCCTGGAGGGCGCGGCCGGCCTCATCCGCCAGTACGAGCCGCACTTCGTGCCCGGACTGCTGCAGACCGAGGACTACGCGCGTGGCGTACTGCAGTCGGGCGCCATCGGCCAGACCAGCCCCGACGACATCGAGCGCCATGTCGCCCTGCGCATGGAACGCCAGGGACTGCTCACCCGTCAGGACGCGCCCCGTTTGTGGGTCGTCATGGACGAGACCGTGCTGCGCCGCCCCGTCGGCGGCCCGGAGGTGATGCGTGCCCAGATCGACAAACTGCTCGAGGTCACGAAGCTGTCCAATGTGACGCTGCAGGTCGCCCCGTTCGCCAACGGACCGCACCCCGGCACGTACGGACCCTTCGTGCTCTTCCGATTTGCCGTGCCCGAACTTCCGGACATGGTCTACAGCGAGTACCTGACCGGCGCCGTCTACCTGGACGCGCGTGCCGAGGTGGCGACCCACCTCGAGGTCATGGACCGCATGGCGGCGCAGGCCGCTACAGCACATCGCACGAAGGAGATCCTCAAGGATCTCCGCAAGGAGCTGTGAATGGATCGCATCAAGCCGCGCATACCCGTCTACAACGGCATGCCCGCCCGGGAGTTGGGGAGCGAAGGCTGGCACAAGCCGTGGAGCGGCGGCAACGGCGGCAACTGCCTGGAGGCGATGAAGCTCGCCGACGGCCGCATCGCCGTCCGCCAGTCCACCGACCCGGACGGTCCGGCGCTGATCTACACCACGGACGAGATGACGGCCTTCATCCAAGGGGCGAAGGCGGGGGAGGCGGACTTCCTGCTGTCATGACCTGCTTGGTGCTGAATTGATGGGTACTGATTAATGGTTGAGATCGACACCGGCAAGCCGCATCCCGCGCGGATGTACGACTGGTACCTCGGCGGCAAGGACAACTACCCCGTCGACCAGGCGATGGGCCGTCAGATGCTCGCCCTCGACCCGCGCGTGCCGGTGATGGCGCGGGTCAACCGGGCGTTCATGCAGCGGGCCACGCGCCGGCTGGCGGAAGACGGCGTACGGCAGTTCCTGGACGTCGGCACCGGCATTCCCACCGAGCCCAACCTCCACCAGATCGCTCAGCAGGTCGCGCCGGGGGCGCGCGTCGTCTACTGCGACAACGACCCGATCGTCCTGGCCCAGGCCGCCGCCCTGCTGAGCGGCACGGCGGAAGGGGCGACCGAGTACCTCCAGGCCGACTTCCGGGACCCGGACGCCATCCTGGAGGGCGCGAGGAAGGTCCTGGACCTCAACCGTCCGATCGCGCTCTCGCTCGTCGCGCTGCTGCACTTCGTCTCCGACGAGGACGGCGCGCACGAGCTGGTCCGCCGGCTGCTCGCCGAACTGCCCTCCGGCAGTTACCTGGTGGCCAGTCACGCGACGGCCGACTTCACGCCCGAGGAGTCGAAGGCGGCCACCGAGAAGCTCAAGGCCGCCGGTGTCACGCTGGCCCTGCGCTCCCGCGAGGAGTTCACCCGCTTCTTCGACGGCCTGGAACTCGTCGAACCCGGCGTCGAGGTACCGCAGTTGTGGCACCCCGAGCTGGGGGAGCCGGTGCCCGGGCAGGACGACGGGGTGATTCCGGGGTACGGGGCGGTGGGGCGCAAGCCCTAGTTCCGCCGGGTGCTACACCCACGACCACATGCGCCGGGGAGCGTCCACCAGCCGGCTGACGGCCACCACCGGCAGGGGCGGCTGCTTCGCTTCTTGCCGGCCCAGGCTGAGCCCGTAGTAGATCTGCTCGATCGACGGCGGTCCGACCGCGAGGTTGCGCCGGACCGCCGCTGCGGACGACTCCTCACCGGTCTGCACGAGATACGCCGCCGCCATCGTGCCCGTACGCCCGACGCCCGCGCCGCAGTGCACGAACACCGGCCCGGACGACTTGGCGACGACGTCCAGGAAGCGCTGCACCTGCTCGGACTTCGGCGTCTGCCCGTCACGGATGGGCAGCCGTACGACGTTCAGGCCGGCCTCGCGCGGTCCTGCGAGCTGGGACGCGCTGAGGTCCTCGGCGCGCAGGTCGACGACCGTGGTGAAGCCCATGCTCGCCAGCGACCGGTACCCGGCGGGGGAGGGGGCGGCGCCGCGCCACAGCAGTCCGTCGGTGTCGACCGGCTGGAAGTTGTGGATGCCCTGCACGGTCCGGGTGCCCGCCGGGGCACCGGTCTCCTCGCGTACCCAGTACGACACGGCGAGGATGCCCAGCGCGCCGGTGGCCCACAGGGCGAGGTAACCGACGGCGAGGCCGAGGAGGATGCGCAGGGTGCGCCGTTGCAGCGGGCGCTTGTGGAAGGCAGGGCGGGGCAGAGTAGCGGTGAGGACAGCCATGGGCGACCAGGGGGACTAGGGGACGCGGACGCCTTCGCATGGTAACCCGGGACCCGATGGGCCGTCTTGTCCGTGTACGCCCGCATATGTGGCCCTTATGTACAGCTCTTGTGTGCAGCCCTTACGGCCGCTCAGTCGTCGTCGGTGTCCGCGTCACCGATGCCGACCACCGTGAGGTGGGCCCGCTCCAAGGTCGCGTCCTCCAGGCAGCCGCGCAGCCGCATCCGGTCGTGGTCGGTGAGCGGGGGCCGTACGACACCGGCGAACAGGCCGTTGCCCAGGTCGCCGAGGGTCGCGTGGCTCAGTGGAACGGAGGTCGAGTCCCGGCAGCGCTCCCAGATCTGCTCCGCGGCCAGGGAGCGCCGCGCGGCCGTCATGTCCGTGCCGCGCATGTCGACCTGGACGACCACGGAGGTCGCGGCGCTGTCGTTCCTGTCCTCGTCCCGGGTCTGGGTGAGGTCGGCGAGCCCCGCGACGAGCGCGCCGAGCAGGGCGACGCCCAGCACGCCGACGGCGGTCACGCGCGCGGTGCGGCCCCGGGAACGGGGAGCGATCAGCGGCGGCAGGTCCTCCAGATCGTCGTGCGCGGCGGGGTCGGGCGCGGTGAGGACGGCCAGCCGTCCGGCGAGCCGCCGCTCGGCGGGCTTGGCCGTCGCCGACGCGATCCGCTGCACCACCCAGGCGATCCCGGACAGCAGCACACCGGTGACCATGAGCACCGGCACGAACACGTAGGTGCGCTCCGCCGGGTCCTCCAGCCACCGGAACCGGCCGCTGATCTCCGGCTCGGGCGCGCCGCGCAGCCTGGCCAGCGCGTCCTCCTGCCGTGCCGCCATCTCCCGCTGCCGCCGGTCCGAGTCGCGCAGCCGGTCCTCGATCCGGGTCAGCCGCCCCAGCAGCACGATGCCGAGCAGCATCACCTCGACGACCAGCAGCAGCACCCCGCACAACAGGGCCCGCTGCCACTGCCACCGGTACAGATAGACGACGAGGTACGTCCCCGTCCCGGCCGCGGCCAGGCCTGCGAAGACGTAGGCGATCTTCCTCATGGCGCGTCCCCCGGCTGTACGTCACCGCTCGTCCCGTCGACGGTCAGACGGGAGCCGGCCGGGAAACGCCGCACGGCGTCCGTGGCACCGACGACCGCGGGCAGGCCGAACTCCCGGGCCAGCACGGCGAGATGGGACAAGGGGCTGCCGGTCTGGGCGACCAGGCCGGTGAGGCCGGGCAGCAGCGGGGCGAGTGCGGGGTCCAGGGTGCGCACGACGAGCACCGCGTCCGGCGGCCGGGCACCCGTCCCGTCCCAGACCGTCCCGACCGCGCGTCCACCGGACACGCCCCGCCCCTCGTCCCCGTCACTCCGCTCGGCCACGACCGTGCCGTCCGCGAGCCGGAAGGCGTCCGGCAGCGGCGGCGACTCGGCCGACGGCACCCGCTCGGCCAGACCGCCGGGCAGCGCCCCGTCGTCGAGGGCGGCGACGAGCTCCGGCCAGCGCAGCAGCCCCACGCGCCCGTCGTCCAACGCCAGCCGCCGCGCCGCCTCCCGCACAAGCCTGACCTGCAGCTCCTGCACCCAGCGAATCCGGAGACGGAGGGCCTCGCGGGGCGGGAGGGCGGGGATGGGGGAGCGGTGTGGGGTGGGGCGTTCGCCCGCGGCGACCGCGAGCGGTGCGGGGTGGCCCGTGGGTGTCTGTTCGTGGCCAAGCTGCTCCACGGTCGGTGTCCCCGGCTCCGGTACGGCCGCGCCGGAACTCGGGGGCAACCTCCTCCGCCCCCGCACGCTCGGCGCGGTCAGCGCAAGGACCACGGGCTCCTCGGCGACCACTTGGTCGTCGGGCACGCCCCGGGCGCGGGCCTCGGACAGGGCGGTCAGGGCCGTACCCGCCGCCGTGCGGTTCTTCGGCGGGTCGCGCAACAGGGCGCCCGCGAGGGTCTCCTGGGCGTGCAGGGACACCAGGACCGCGCGGGTCCAGCGAAGCTCCGTGGCCAGGGCGGGCAAGGGGAGTGCGGCGGGTGACGGGATCCGCGCCAGGCGGGCGTCGACGTCGGCCACCAGGTCCGTCGCGAGGCCGGGGAGCGCCGCGCTCAGGCGGCCCACCCGCCAGGCCGAGCCGAGCCTGCGCGCGCCCGGCGCAGGGTTGAGCAGCGCGAGCCACCGGTGCCGCGGAGGCACGGTACCGAGCAGACGCAGGTCGGCCGCGGCCCGCCCGCCGACCGTGGTGACCACCGGCACGGTCCGCAGCAGCCGGCGCGGTGCGCTGCCCCCGATGTCCAGTGCGGCGGCGAGCCCGCGGGCCATGGGCGCCACCCACAGGTCCTCCTCCAGCGGTGCCAGCTGCTCCGGCAGCGTCTCGGCGACCGGACCGGGCCCGAGCAGCCGTGCCCGGCGCGGCGGCCGCGCCGCCATCGCCGTGATGGGCCGGCTCTGGAACAGCCACAGCCGTCCGTCCGCGTCGAAGCCGAACTCGATGTCCTGCGGCCCACCGAAGACCCGCCGGGCCTGCCGCGCGAGCCGCGCCAGGTGGGCCAGTTCGGAGCGGGTGAGCAGTGCGTCGGCCCGCGGCGGGTCCGTCCGCAGGAGACGTCCGTGCCGGCTCAGCCAGTAGTCGGTCCCGGCCTGCTCACCGCTGACCAGGGTGTCCGGCCCGCCGCGTACCGCGCTCACCAGCATCCGGTCGGCCCGCCCCTCGACGGGGTCGGCACCGAACATCACCCCGCCGACACGGGCGGTGAGCATCGGCTGCACGAGCACCGCCATCGGTGCCGTGGACCCGTCGGGCCGGTGCGCCGAGTCGAGCACGGTCGCCACCGCCGTACGGAAGGCCCGCCAGCCCCGCACGTCCAGCACGGAGGCGAACTGGCCCGCCAGGGACGACTCCTCCGTGTCCTCCTGCGGCGACGAGGACCGGACGACGAGGGAGCGGGCGCCGCCGTCCGAGAGTTCATTCCAGGCGCGACGCAGAGCGGTCTCGTCGGTGCCCGCGCCGTCGGGTATCACGAAGCCGGGGAGCACCGGCAGTCCGGCACCGACCGCGCGGGCGAGGTTCGCGGCCTTGGAGCCTGCTGCTCGGGGGACTGCGGCGACGGGCTGCTCCAGCGGGACGGTGGCCGGGCCGTACGCCTCGACCGGGCCGGGCGCGACCTCGCCCCGGCGACCGTCCCCGTCGCGTGCACCCTCTCCGTGACGTTCATCGAGCGTCGTCATCGAACACCCTCCAGGACCGGCCGCCAACAGGGGGGACGCGCTGGGGTGGCCCTGCGCCTGACGGCAGAACGAAGGATGGGGACGGACCGCTGCCGGACCCGGACCTGGCACGACCTCAGGAACCGGGGGCGACGGCAGCACGCCTCCTGTTTCGATGATCCCACCGCTGTTTTGATTCATGTAGCCCGGAAGCCACTTTTCGGTCATATCGCCGGAGAAATCCGGAGGGGGCAGGAGGGCGCCCGGGCGGCTGGTCCAGCCGCAGCAGTCCTGGGGTCGTTCCTGGGCAGGAGGGGGCGCGGGGCAGGCTCATCCGGAGGCAGGATCCCGTGGCTCGGCGGGCGGCGGGTTCGCCCGGAGACAGGGCCGCGTGGCTCACTCCGGCGGCAGCGCCCCGCACAGTGCCTCCAGCGCCGCCCCGTACGCGTGCTCCGAGGGCGTCGCGTAGCCCACGACCAGCCCGTCGTGCGCCGTCATGTCCGTCTCCGGGTGCCGGAACCCGGCGAGTCCGTCGAGGGCGATGCCCTGCCAGGCGGCGGCCTTGACGGTCGACGGCTCGGTGCCCGGCGGCAGCCTCAGTACGGCGTGCAGCCCGGCCGCGACACCGGTGACCTCGACGTGCGGCGCGTGCGTGGCGAGCGCCGCGACGAGACGGTCCCGGCGACTCCGGTACCGCTGCCGCATACGCCGTACGTGACGGTCGTACGCCCCGGAGGAGATGAAATCCGCGAGGCTCAGCTGATCCGGCACGCTCGCCCACGCCTCGCGCTCGCCCTTCGCCGCGAGCACGTCGCCCACGTACCGCTCGGGGAGCACCATCCACCCCAGCCGCACCGCGGGCGACAGGCTCTTGCTGACCGAGCCGATGAGGATCACCCGCTCGGGGTCGAGGCTCTGGAGGGCCCCGACGGGCTTGCGGTCGTAACGGAACTCCCCGTCGTAGTCGTCCTCCAGCACGACCCCGCCACGCGCGCGTGCCCAGTCGATCACCGCGGCACGGCGCTCGGCGTGCAGCGGTCCGCCGGTCGGGAACTGATGCGCGGGCGTGAGCAGTACGGCCCGCTCCCGCCCCAATTCGCTGACGCGTGCCCCGTGTTCGTCGATCGGGAGGGGTACGGTCCGGACCCCCGCTGCCGCGAGCAACTCCCGGTGGAAGCTCAGCCCGTACGCCTCCACGGCCAGCGGGCCGCGCAGGACCGCCGCTCCGATTCCTCCGAAGAGCAGCCGCAGCCCGTGCGCGAAGCCGGAACAGACGACGATCCGGTCCGGCTCGGTGCGCACGCCACGCGCGCGTGCCAGGTACTCGGCGAGGGCTTCCCGCAGTTCGACGCGGCCGGCCGGGTCACCCGGCCCGAACACCTCGTTGGGAGCCTGCTGGAGGGCCCGCCGGTAGGAGGCGAGCCAGGCCGCGCGCGGGAACGCCGACGCGTCCGGGGTGCCCTGCCGGAGGTCGTGCCGCGGTCCACGCGCGCGTGGAGGTTGTTTCGCGGGTGTTCCTACGGCGCCTCGCAGCGGCTCCGCTCGCTCGGCGACCAGGGTCCCCGAGCCCTGGCGGGCGGTGAGCCAGCCCTCCGCGACGAGCTCCGCGTACGCGTCGGCCACCGTGTTGCGGGCGACGCCCAGGTCGGCGGCGAGCGAGCGGTACGGCGGCAGCCGGGTGCCGGGAGCGAGCCGCCCGCCGCGCACGGCCTCCCGCAGCGCCCGGATCAACGCGGCCCTGCGCCCGCCCGGCCCGGACAGCTCCAGGTGCAGGTCGGCCCCGAGCCGCTCCGCGTAATTGACCCACGAATCCGTCATGGAAATGCACCCTACAGCCGGTCTTTCCGGCCCATAGATTGATCCACATGACAACGAACACGAACACGGTGACCCGGACCCGCCTGGACTTCGCGAAGACCGCCCCGAAGGTCTTCCGCGCCCTCATCGGCTTCGACGCCGCCGCCCGCGAGGGCCTGGACCCGGCCCTCGTCGAACTGATCCAGATCCGCGCCTCGCACCTCAACCACTGCGCCTACTGCCTGCACATGCACACGAATGACGCCCGCAAGGCCGGCGAGAGCGAGGACCGGCTCCACATGGTCGCCGTCTGGCGCGAGGCCCGCCACTTCTTCACCGAGAAGGAACAGGCCGCCCTCGCCCTCACGGAGGCGGTGACCCTGGTGGCCGACGGGGGCGTCCCGGACGACGTCTACGCCGAGGCCGCGGCCCACTTCGACGAGCAGGAACTGGCCCACGTACTGGCCCTGATCCTCACCATCAACACCTGGAACCGGGTGGCCTTGTCGACAGCGAAGGCAGCGGGCACGGACGAGCGGCGCTGAGCCGGGGCGGGCGGGCGCGGGTGAGTGGCGCTGAGCCGGGTCACGCGGGCGCAGGTGAGTGGGGCTGAGTCGGGTCGCGCGGACGCGGCGAGTGGTGCTGTGCCCGGCTCACGCGGTGGACAGGGGCGAGCGGCGCTGAGCCCGGCTCACACCGTCATCGGGCGGTCGTACGGTCCGATGGGTGCCGGAAGCCGCGAACTCCCCGTCAGGTAACGGTCGACGGCCGCCGCCACCGCCCGCCCCTCCGCGATCGCCCACACGATCAGTGACTGCCCGCGCGCGGCGTCCCCGGCGGCGAACACGCCGCAGGCACTCGTCGCGAACTCGGGGTCCCGCGTGATCGTGCCGCGGGGGTCCATCGCCAGCCCCAGCTGGTCCACGAGCCCGTCCCTGCGGTCGGGCCCGGAGAAGCCGAGGGCGAGCAGCACCAGGTCGGCGGGGAGCGACCGCCCGGTCCCCGCCACCGGCTGCCGCCGCGTGTCCACCTCGGTCAGGTGCAACGACCGCACCTGCCCGTCCGCGTCCCCGGTGAAGCGGAGCGTGGACGCCGCGAACAGCCGCGCGTCCGCGTCCGCCGCCGGCGTGGTCTCCAGATCGCGGGCCTCCTCGTGCGCCGCCGACAGCCGGTAGATCTTCGGATACGTCGGCCAGGGCTCGACGTCCTCGTCGCGCTCGGCGTCCGGCTGGGCGTAGATGTCCAACTGCGTTACGGACGCGGCCCCTTCCCGCACCGCGGTACCGAGACAGTCGGCCCCCGTGTCACCACCGCCGACGATGACGACGTGCTTCCCGGCGGCGGACATCGGGGAGGTCTCCAGATCGCCCTCGCACACCCGGTTGGCCAGCGGCAGATACTCCATGGCCTGGTGGATCCCGGCCAACTCCCGCCCTGGTACGTCGAGTTCACGCCACGCTGTCGCTCCCGTGGCGATCACCACGGCGTCGTAGCGCGCCCGCAGTTCCGCGGCGCCGATGTCCCGCCCGACGGCGGTGGACGTACGGAACTTGGTGCCCTCGGCGCGCATCTGCTCGATCCGCCGCTCCAGATGGTGCTTCTCCATCTTGAACGCGGGGATGCCGTACCGCATCAGCCCGCCGAGCCGGTCGTCCTTCTCGTACACGGCGACGGTGTGCCCGGCCCGCGTGAGCTGCTGTGCCGCGGCAAGCCCGGTGGGCCCCGAGCCGATCACCGCGACGGTCCGTCCGGACAGCCGGTCCGGCGGACGCGGCGGCGCGAAACCGTCCGTCCACGCCCGGTCGGCGATCGCGACCTCGACGTTCTTGATGGTGACCGCGGGCTGGTTGATGGCGAGCACGCATCCCGCCTCGCACGGCGCCGGACACAACCGCCCGGTGAACTCGGGGAAGTTGTTGGTGGCGTGCAGCCGGTCCGCGGCCGCCCGCCAGTCGTCCCGGCTGACCAGGTCGTTCCACTCGGGGATCAGGTTCCCCAGCGGACAGGCGTCGTGGCAGAACGGTATGCCGCAGTCCATGCAGCGGTCGGCCTGCTTGTTGATGATGGGCAGCAGCGCTCGGGGGACGTAGACCTCGTCCCAGTCCCGGACCCGCTCCTCGACGGGCCTACGGGCCCAGTCCTGGCGAGGCGTGGTCATGAATCCCTTGGGATCGGCCATGGCCGTCTTCCTTGCGTACGCGTGTGACGCTTTCGCGTCCGACGTGGCCGTGCGTCATCGGGCGGCACTCTTACGGCACTTCTGTGGCGCTTCCGTGGCACTTCTTTCGGCCACGATACGTCTCATCGGCCACGGGTGCCGCCCCACGGGCTCCCTCAGGTGAGAGCCAGCACATACGCCACCGCGGCGGCGGCCGAGGCGCCCATGCGGACGTGGTTCCACATCGTCCACTCGCGCACATACGTCGGCCAGTACGCGGCCGCCTCCGGGGTGCCCGGGTCCAGCTTGAGCAGGGTGTCGTTGCGCGGCACGTTCGCCACCATGGTCAGCCCGAACGAGCCGAACAGGTACAGCGCGCTGCCCACCAGCAGCTCCGCCGTCCCCTCGTCCGGCCACAGCACGAACGTCACCACCGCGATCACCGCACACAGCACCGCCGACCCGGCGAACACGGCCATGAACGCCGGCCGCACCGCGGTCACGTTGATCGCGTTCATCGCGGCGACGCCCTGCGCCGGCGGCAGCGCGGCGAGCCCACGCATCACGAAGGTCGAGAAGGCGCAGAAGACCCCGGCGGTCAGCCCGGTGCCGAGCACGCCCAGCACGATCAGGACGAAGTACGGTCCATCGATCATCACAACATCAACTCCCCCATCCAGCCGAGATCCTTCCCGGCACCACCCGTCATCACAAGTGAATCTCCGGTCGAGAACACCTGCCATGGCCGAGTCGCGCGGGGGCATGCGCGAGCGTCCACGCCGGGGCGTGGGGCGGGTGTCCTGGGTGTCCGTCGATCGGCCCGGCACCTCATGGACCGCCGCTCTCCACGCGCTCCCTGCTCACTCCCGCCACCCCCGCAACACCGCCTCGACATCCCTCGCGATCCGACGCCGCGCCTCATGCCGGACCACCCCGCTCATCAGCAACTCGTCGTACGGCGTGTCCACATGCCGTACGGACGCCACGACCGCCGAGGTCACCGCCCCCTCCGACAGCGCCCGCCCCGGCGCACTCCGGCCGATCCGCCCACTGCCCCGCGCGGAAGCATGCGTGGCGATCCCTCGCGCCCGGTCCGCCGGGCACCCCGGAAACAGCCGTCGTACCTCCGCCGCGAACGCCTCGGCGAACCGCACGTCCTCGGCCGCCCGCCGTGCGGCATCCCGCGCCCGACGCCGCCGCCGCGCCTCCGCGTCCGCCAGGCAGCGCTCCTCGGCCCGCGCCAGCCCCGCCTCCTCGACGAGGACGCCCTGCCGCTCGTAACGCCCCTTGCGCCGGTTGAAGCGCACGACGACCGCCGACAGCCCGCTCTCCTCCCGCGACCGCCGCGTCAGCGCCGTGTCGCCGCGCGGCAGGAACACCAGGTGCCCGAGATCGGCACAGTCCAGGCAGCGCGGCGCCCCGCCCTCGACGACGAGCAGCGACAGCGGCCCGCCACGGCACTCGGCACAGTGCCGCCTCCGCAGGGGCTGGACGACGAGAAGCCCGGTGCGAGTCGGGATCGGGGGAGTCGCGAGACCTGCCATGAGTGATTCATTCCCCTGACGGACCGCACACCGACACCCGCGTACGGTGCCGCGTCGGCGTCTCGATCTCGTCGAGCACCGCCACCGCGAGATCCGCGTACGACAGGACGGCCGCACCGTCGGGAACCCGCTCACCGCCGAGCCGGTACCGTCCGGTGCGCGCGGCGGCCTGCTCCAGCCCGCCGCCCGGCGTGAGCATCAGCCAGTCGACAGGGCCGTCGGCCGCCTCCCGCAGCCGCCGCAGACCTGCCGTGTGCGCCAGCGCGAACGGCCGTATCTCCGGCGGAAACACCGCGGGATCGTCCATCACCGGCCGCCCGTCCGCGCCCAGAAGGTTCGCGAACAGCCCGACGGCGACAAGCCGCCGTACCCCCGAGGCGGCGAGCCCGCCCAGCAGCGCGTCCGCCGCCTTGACGAAGAACTCCGGATCGAGCGAGTCGAAGCCCTGCTCCGGGCCGCTGAACGGCGACACGGCGTGTACGGCCGCGACATGTCCGCCCACCACGGCACCCACCGAACCGGGATCCGTCACATCGCCGCGCACGACGGCCACGCCGTTCGCCCTGAGGTCCGGATGCCGCCCCGGATCGCGCACCACTGCCGTCACCTCGTATCCCCTCCCGCGCGCCTCGCCCGTCACCGCCCGCCCGGCCCGTCCGCCGGCTCCGAACACCACGATCCCGCCCATGCCCAACCTCCTTGCCCAGCACCGCACTTCACGGCCCGAGCTGGACGTTAGGCGCGGGATGGCCGGTTACCGCAACGGAACCGGCGCTAGCCTCGGCCGATGACCGACTCCACCTCCACGTCCACCTCCATTCCCACTTCCACGGTCGGTGCCCGGCTCGCTCCCCTCGCCCCCGACATGTTCGACGCCGTCTGTCCCTCCTCCGTGATGCCGTTCCGGGTCGGTGACAAGTGGACCGGCATGGTCGTCCGCTGCCTCGAAGGCGGCCCGCGCCGCTTCACCGAACTCCGGGTCCCGCTCAGGGCCGTGACCCCGAAGGTCCTCAGCGAGACCCTGCGCGCGATGGAACGCGACGGCCTCCTGACCCGCACCGCGTACGACGAGAACCCGCCCCGCGTCGAGTACGCCCTCACCCCTCTCGGCCGCACCCTGATCCCCCTCCTCGACGCGGCCCGCGCCTGGAGCGCAACCCACCTCCCACAGCTGCTCGCCGCTCGCCGAGCCCACGAGCGCGACGCATCCTGACCGTGGCCTGACGCATCATGGGCCGTGTGCGACTCGAAGCGATCACTTGGGACCGGCTCGGCGACCTGCTGGCCGAGCGGCTGCTCGACCTGAAGCCGGCCGACGGCAGCCCCTGGCCCCGCGTCGCCTTCGACGGCGCCCCGGCGGCCCGCCCGGGAGACCTCGCCGAGCGCGTCGGCGAGGCCCTGCGCATACGGGGCCGCCCTTCGCTCGTCGTCGGCATGGAGGGCTTCCTGCGCCCCGCCTCGCTCCGCCTGGAGTACGGCCACCAGGACCCGGAGGCCTACTACGACGGTTGGTTCGACACCGGCGCCCTCTGGCGCGAGGTCTTCGGCCCCCTCGAACCCGGCGGCGACGGCCGCGTCCTGCCCGACCTGTGGGATCCTGCCACCGACCGCGCCACCCGCAGCCCCTACGTCCAACTCCCGCCCGGCGGCGTCCTGTTGCTCCACGGCCCCCTCCTGCTGCGCCACTGGTTCCCCTTCGACCTGACCGCGCACGTCCTCCTCTCCACCGGAGCGCTGCGCCGCCGTACCCCCGAGGCCGAGCACTGGACTCTCCCCGCCTTCGAGCGGTACGCAGACGAATCCGACCCGGCCGGCACGGCCGACGTCCTGGTGCGCGCCGACGATCCGCGTCATCCGGCGTGGAGCGGCTGATTCGATCAAACCCCTTTTCCATCGAACGCCTTTTATATGCGCGTGCATATAGTTACTGTGGCTCCATGACGACCTCCACAAGTGATTCCGTCTCCTTCGACGACTCGGTCCGTGCTCTCCTCGACGGCAAGAACTTCGCCAGCGTGGCCACCCTCGGCCGCGACGGCGGCCCGCAGAACTCGGTGGTCTGGATCAAGCGTGAGGGCGACACCGTGCTCTTCTCCTCCACCGACGGACGCCAGAAGGTGCGCAACCTCCGGCGCGACCCCCGCATCAGCCTCTCGGTCTTCGACCTCGCCAACCCCTACAGCTCGGTCGAGATCCGTGGCACCGCCGAGATCCTCGCGGACGAGGGCAAGCGCCTCCCGCACGAGCTCTCGCACAAGTACCTCGGCATCGACCCGCCCGCCGAGAAGGACGACGAGGTCCGCGTGATCATCCGCGTGGTCCCGCGGAAGATCGTGGGCTTCTCGGCCTGAGTGCCGTCGGCTCCGGGTTCTGGCCCCACCCGTTCCGGCGACGGTTACCGCACGGTTCCGGGTGCGGGGGCCCGACCGCGCGGCGAGAATGTAGGGCGCCGGTATCAGCGGTGCGTCCCGTGCCGCGCCGGCCGCCCGGCACCGGGAGGTACTCCATGACCACCGCCGGAGACATCATGCACCGGGGCGCCCAGTGGATCCCCGCCCACGAAACCCTGGACCGCGCCGCCCAGCTGATGCGTGAGCTGGGCGTCGGGGCCCTGCCCATCAGCGACGAGAACGAACGGCTCTGCGGGATTCTCACCGACCGCGACATCGTCATCGGCTGTGTGGCCATGGGCCACGACCCGGCCAAGGTGACCGCGGGCGAGATGGCCCAGGGCACACCACGCTGGATCGACGCGGGCGCCGACGTGGGCGAGGTGCTGTACGAGATGCAGGAGCACCAGATCCGCCGGCTTCCCGTCATCGAGAACAAGCGCCTGGTGGGCATGATCAGCGAGGCCGACCTGGCCCAGCACCTGACGGAGGACCAGATCGCCGGCTGGGCCGAGAGCGTCTACGCGAGGACCTCGGGCCGCCTCTGACTCGTGTTCCGGACAGTGATCAGAGCCAGCCGTTGCGCCGGAAACCGCGGTACAGCACCAGACACGCGACGGATATCACGCCGATGATCAGGCCGTAGCCGTATCGCCAGTGCAGCTCCGGCATGTGGTCGAAGTTCATGCCGTACACACCGCAGACCATCGTCGGCACGGCGATCACCGCGGCCCACGCCGTGATCTTCCGCATGTCCTCGTTCTGCGCGACCGTCACCTGTGCGAGGTGCGCCTGCAGGATCGAGTTGAGCAGTTCGTCGAAGGCGGCGATCTGCTCCTTGGCGCGCAGCAGATGGTCGGAGACGTCGCGGAAGTAGGCCTGTATCTCCGGATCGACCACGCGGATCGGCCGGGTCGAGAGCTCCTCGATCGGGCGGGCGAGCGGGACCACGGCCCGCTTCAGCTCGAGGAGCTCGCGCTTGAGCTGGTAGATGCGCCCCGGGTCGGCCCGCGCGCCGTTCTCCGCGAACACGTCCATCTCGACCTGGTCGATGTCGGCCTGAACAGCGTCGGTGACGTTCAGATAGTCGTCGACCACATGGTCCGCGATCGCGTGCAGCACCGCGGCCGGACCCTTGGAGAGCTGCTGGGGGTCGGACTCCAGCTCCTCGCGCAACGGGCCCAGTGATCCATGCCGTCCGTGCCGCACGGTGATGACGAAGTCGCGGCCGACGAACACCATGATCTCGCCGGTGTTGACCACCTCGCTCGTGGCCGTGAGTTCCTCGTGCTCGACATAGCAGACCGTCTTGAACACCGCGAACAGCGTCTCGCCGTAGCGCTCCAGCTTCGGACGCTGGTGGGCCTCGATCGCGTCCTCGACCGCGAGCGGATGCAGGTCGAAGAGCTCCGCGATGCCCGCGAACTCCTGGTCCGTCGGCTCATGGAGACCGAGCCAGACGAAACCGTCACGGCTCTTGCGTACTTGCTCCACGGCGTCGACCAGGTCGTTGCCGGTGGGGCCCCGCACGCCCTCCCGGTAGGTCACGCAGTTGACCACGGAACTGCCCAGCGGGGAGCGAGCGTGGTGGCTCAGGTCGACGCGCGGGCGCCGCCGGGCCAGCCGTGCCACCTTGCGGAGGCCGCCGACCCTGCCGAGGCCCGTGACCTTCCGCAGATTCCCTGCCATGGACATCTGGATCTCCCTGCATGGATCTCCGTGCGACGCGTTTCTGCGCCCTGGCGGGCCAGTTTGCCAGGTCCGGGCAAGAGGCGGGTGAGCCTGTGGGTAGGGATCATTCCGTTTGGTTCCCGGCTGTGGACAACGGGTCCGCACGGTACGGCGTCGGTCGTCTCGGCGCAGTCGTCGCGTCGCCCCCTCCCGACAAGCCGGGCAACTGGGATGATCGAGGCATGACGCGAACCGACGGGTATCTCCTCGCCAACCGGCAGACCGAGGCGGGCGAGCGTTTCGACGCCTTCGCCACCCTCTTCGACCCCACGACCTTCCGGCACCTCGAAGGATTCGGCATCGGATCCGGCTGGCGCTGCTGGGAGGTCGGCGCCGGCGGCACCTCCGTGGTGTCCTGGCTGGCCAAGAAGGTCGGCCCGACCGGCAAGGTCGTCGCGACCGACATCGACACCTCACAGGTCACCGCGGCCGCCCGCCCGCCCATCGAGGTACGCGTCCACGACGTGGGCGCCGAGGAGCCGCCGGGCGAGGGGTTCGACCTGGTGCACGCCCGCCTCGTCCTCGTTCATGTGCCGGACCGGGAACGGGCGTTGCACTCGATGATCAAGGCCCTGCGCCCCGGCGGACGGCTCCTGATCGAGGACGCCGACCCCGCCCTGCAGCCCCTGCTCTGCCCCGACGAGCACGGCCCCGAGCAGCAGCTGGCCAACCGGCTGAGGCAGGGCTTCCGTCAGCTGCTCGCCGACCGCGGCGCCGACCTCGCCTACGGCCGCAGGCTCCCGGGCCTGCTCCGCGAGGCCGGCCTGCGCGGGGTGGAGGCCGACGCGTACTTCCCCGTCACCTCGCCCGCCTGCGCGGCCCTGGAGGCCGCCACGATCCGCCAGATCCGCGCCCAGCTGGTCACCGCGGGCCTTGCCACGGACCAGGACATCGACCGCCACCTCGCGAACGTCGCCACCGGTGCGATGGATCTGGCCACGGCTCCGATGATCTCGGCGTGGGGGCGCAAGGCGTAGGAGGGAAGCGGGGGTTGGCCTTGGCCGGGTGCCCTTCCGGATCGGTGGGACGTCGGCGGGTGTTGTTCAGGGCGCTCGGCGCGGGCGCGGTGGCGTTACTCCGGCACCGTCCGGGTGTCAGCGGGTGTTGCTCCGGCACTGTCCGGGTGCCAGCGGGTCACTCCGTCACCGTCCGGGCATCAGCCGCCGTCACTCCGGGGCAGGCGGCCTGCCGCCCACCCCTTCCACCGCGAGGGCACCCGCCCGACACCCCTCGGCCGCCGCGTCCTCGGGCTCGGCGCCCGCGAGCAGGGAGGCGAGGAACGCCCCCGTGAACGCGTCGCCGGCCCCGGTGGTGTCACGCGGCTTCGCCGGTACGGCGGGCACGCGGGCGCACACGGCGCCGGACCGCGCGACCAGCGCACCGTCCGCCCCCTGCTTGGCGACCACCAGCGGGACGTGGCGGCTCAGCTTGGCCGCCGCGTCCGCCGCATCGGGCAACCCGGTGAGCAGACACGCCTCGTCACGGCTGGGCAGCAGGACGTCCACCCCTTCGACGAGCGCCAGGAATCGGTCGACGCCCAGCCCCACGAGGAAGCCTGCCGACGCCGGGTCCAGGCTCACCGGCACGCCACGCGCGCGTGCCGCCTTCAGGGCCACCTCCACCAGCGCCCGGTTCGGCTCCGAGAACAGGAGGTAGCCCGACAGGTGCAGCCGCGCGACGCCGTCGAGCAGCGCGTCCGACCAGTCGTCCGGCTCCAGCCGCGACGACGCGCCGCTGTCCGTGAGGAACGTCCGCTCGGCGGCGGCCCCCGAGTCGACGAGGCAGATCACCGTCCCGGTCGGCGCCTCGGGGTCGACGACCAGATGGGGTCGTACTCCGCACGCGATCAGCTCCCGCTCGTGCCAGGCGGCCGCCTCCGCGCCCACCCGCCCGAGCAGCCGCACCTCGGCGTGGCCCTCGCGCGCGGCCCAGCAGGCCACATTGGCGCCCGCGCCGCCCGGCACCGTGCGGATCGTGGCGGCCGTGTCCGTGCCGCCGGCGAGCGGTCCCCGATGCCGGGCCACCACGTCCGTGATGACGTCCCCGACGACCAGCAGCGCGCCGTCGGGACGCACCGGGCCGGGCCGGTCGACAGCCGCACCCGGCCGGGGCAGCCCCGCTGTCACGCCCCGGCCCAGGCCGCCGCGATCCGTCCCGCCAGCCGTACGTTGCCGCGCACCGCCGCCAGATTGGCGTCCAGCGAGGCGCCGTCGGTGTGCCGGACCAGGTAGTCGAGCAGGAACGGCGTGACGCCCTGACCGGTGACACCCTCCTCCTCGCACGCCTGCAGCGCGGCGGCGAGCACACGCGCGTGCAGCTCGGGATCCAGCTGCTCCCGCTCGGGCACGGGGTTGGCGACGATCAGCGACGACTCGGGGCCGTCGAGCGTGTCCTGCGCCCGCATGACGTCCGCCACCTGCTGCGGGCTGTCCAGCCGCCACTCCACGGGGTGCCCCGAGTCGGACAAGTAGAAGCCGGGGAACCGGTCCGTGCCGTACCCGGCCACCGCGACGCCCAGGGTCTCGAGCCGCTGCAGGGTCGCGGGCACGTCCAGGATCGACTTCACCCCCGCGCACACCACGGTGATCCGCGTGCGCGCCAGCAGCCCGAGGTCGGCCGACTCGTCCTGGGTGACCGTCCACTCCCGGTGCACCCCGCCGAGCCCGCCCGTCGCGAACACCCGTACGCCCGCCAGGGCCGCCAGCAGCGCGGTCGCCGACACCGTGGTCGCCCCGCTCGCTCCCGAGGCCACCGCGAGCGGCAGGTCACGGTGACCCAGCTTGCGGATCCCGTCCTCGTTCGCGACCCGCTCCAACTGCTCCTTGTCCAGGCCGACATGGGGCCGCCCGTCCAGCACGGCGATCGTCGCGGGTACGGCCCCCTCCTGCCGTACGACGTCCTCCAGCTCCAGGGCCACCTGCAGATTGCGCGGGCGCGGCAGCCCGTGCGCGATGATCGTGGACTCCAGGGCCACCACGGGTCGACGCGCGTCGATCGCGTCGCGCACTTCTTCGGACATCACCAGCACCACGTGCCTGCCTCCTGTCGTTCGGTCTTCCCTCATCTCTGGCAGGCGGCACACCTGGTCAAACACAGGCGGCCTGTGGGGGAGGCCACTTGCGGCAGCCATGGACAGGGGCGCCCACCTGCGTGAGCACCCCTGTCCCGCCGGCTTTTTCAGTACCTCAGACCGGCTGTACGCCCTTCAGCGCCCCGTGCGGATCGAGCACGTACTTGCGGCTGGCGCCCTGGTCGAACTCGGCGTAGCCGCGCGGTGCGTCCTCCAGTCCGATCACCGTCGCGTTGACGGCCTTGGCGATGTGCACACGGCCGTGCAGGATCGCCATCATCAAGCTCCGGTTGTACGTCATCACCGGGCACTGTCCGGTCGTGAAGCGGTGGCTCTTGGCCCAGCCGAGCCCGAGCCGCACCTTCAGCGTGCCGCTCCTCGCGTCCTCGTCGACCCCGCCGGGGTCGGCCGTGACATACAGACCGGGGATGCCCAGCGCACCGCCCGCGCGCGTGATGCCCATCAGCGAGTTGAGGACGGTCGCAGGCGCCTCGGGGGCCTCCTTCCCGTGCGCCCGTGCCTCGAAGCCGACCGCGTCGACCGCGGCGTCCACCTCGGGCTCCCCGAGGATCTGCGCGATCTGGTCCTCCACGCTGCCCTGCGACACGTCGACGGTCTCGCAGCCGAAACTCCTTGCCTGCGCGAGACGTTCGGCATTGAGGTCGCCGACGATGACCACGGCGGCGCCCAGCAGCTGCGCCGAAGCGGCCGCCGCCAGACCCACCGGGCCCGCCCCGGCGACGTACACCGTCGACCCGACACCGGCACCCGAGCTGACCACGCCGTGGAAGCCGGTCGGGAAGATGTCCGACAGCATGGTCAGGTCGAGCAGCTTCGCGCGGGCCTCGTCCCGGTCCGGGAACTTCAGCAGGTTGAAGTCCGCGTACGGGACCATGGCGAACTCGGCCTGGCCGCCGACCCAGCCGCCCATGTCGACATAGCCGTAGGCCGCGCCCGGACGGGCCGGGTTGACGTTCAGGCAGATGCCGGTCTTGCGCTCCTTGCAGTTGCGACACCGCCCGCAGGCGATGTTGAACGGTACGGAGACGATGTCGCCGACGTCGATGAACTCGACGTCCGGACCCCGTTCGACGACCTCGCCGGTGATCTCGTGTCCGAGGACCAGCCCCTCGGGCGCGGTCGTCCGCCCGCGCACCATGTGCTGGTCACTGCCGCAGATGTTGCTGGCGAGCACCTTGAGGATCACACCGTGCCGGCACTTGCGGCCGACGTTGTCGGGTGCGACCCCCGGCCCGTCCTGGAGTTCAAGCGTCGGGCGGTCGATGGTCCTGACTTCCACCGCGCCCGGCTTGAGATACGCGACTGCCCTGTTTGCGCTCATGTCTGATCGCCGTCCCTTCGGCTCCGATCGGCTCCGAGCCCATGGATGCCAGTGGCTGTGCGCATGGCGGAGTCTGCTACCGCGTCGGCATTCCGACCAGCCGTCGCGCGCGGACCTTCGCGAAGGGATGCGGGTCAGAACGATGAAGGGATACGAGGACGAGGGACACGAGGACGAGGGACACGAGTCAGAACAGCGGCTCGGGCAGCACGCCCTCCAGGGCGAGCAGCTTGCGCTTGGTCTCCAGGCCGCCGCCGAACCCACCGATGCCGCCGTCGCTCTCGACGACCCGGTGGCAGGGCACGACGACCGGCAGCGGGTTGGAGCCCATCGCCGCCCCCACCGCCTGGGCGGCGCCCGGCTGACCGACCCGCCCGGCCAGGTCGCCGTAGCCGACGACCGAGCCGTACGGCACGCCGGAGGCCAGCTCGCGCAGCACCTGCCGGTTGAAGCCCGAGATCAGCGACCAGTCCAGCGGCAGCTCGAAGTCGTGCCGCTCACCCGCGAAGTACGCGTCGACCTGGCGTATCGCCTCGGCCAGCAGTGGGGATTCGGGTGCCTCCACGGGCTCGGTGCCCAGCCGGGACGCGAGCCGGTCCAGCGTCTTGTCGCGTACCGCCTCGTCGGCGTGGAAAACGACGTTGACCAGCCCCTCACCGGTGGCGGCCAGCAGAAGCGGGCCGATGTCGGTGTTGACGACGGCCCACACGATCTGCTGCTCGTCCTGCCCATGGCTGTTCATGCGATCCACCGTACGACCCGCCACTGACAACGCCCGGGGAGCGGGCGGCGGGCTCCCCGGGCCGGGCGGTGCTCAGGCCGTGCGCAGCGCCTTGAGCACCACGTCGGGCTTGTTGGTGATGATGCCGTCGACGCCGTGCCCCGCGACCCGCCGGGCGGTGGCCGTGCTGTTGACGGTCCAGGTGAAGACCTCCAGCGGCCTGCCGTGCGGCCCCGTGAAGGCGTGGACGGCGGAGACGTACCCCGCGGAGATCGAACTGTGGGAGGGATTGATCTGGTCGGCGAAGGTCGCGTACACGGGCAGGTCCGCCACGGCCGGCGTGCCGAGGAAGCCCGTCTTGACGGCGGGCTTCAGCTGGTGCACGGTCCGTAGGCTGGCAGCACTGAAGCTCTGCACGATCAGCCGCTTCGCGTGCAGCCGGTCCAGCCAGCCCTCGTTGCCGAGGACCTTGAGGGTCTGGCCCTCGATGCCCGGGTACAGCTCCGGGTTCTTGATTTCCAGGAGCAGCTTCTGGTGGTGGCGGTCGACACGGGCCACGTACCGCTCGAGCGTCGGCACGCGCGCGTTCGCGTACGCGGGGCCGAACCAGCTCCCCGCGTCCAGGCGCGCGATCTCGGCGGCGGTGAAGTCCTTCACCTTCCAGGGCGCACGGCCGGGGAAGACCTCCTCGACGTCGGTGGTGCGCTGCAGGCTGTCGTCGTGGACGACGACGAGCTCGCCGTCCCTGGTGCGCTGGACGTCGTTCTCGACCCAGCCGATGCCCAGCTCGTCCGCCTTGTCGACGGCGGCCAGGGTGTTCTCGGGCGCGTAGGCGGACGCCCCACGGTGAGCGATGACCGTGGGGCGTGCACTGTCCTGGGCCCGGACGTCGGAGGTGGGAATCAGGAGAGCGGCGGTCCCCAGGAGTGCGGTGGTCGTGGCGACAGCAGCGCGCGCGTGCATGCGTACTCCTCGCGTCGAGCGATCACAGACAGCTCAACTGTGACAGCAGAGGGTCAATGGCGGAGGGGTGCAGAATGGCCACAACCTGAATGGGGTTGCCCCAAGTCCGCACACCGGTGCCGCACAACTGGGGCAAGGCCGTGTTTCTTTGCCGGAAAATCGTTCGACCATTCTGGTGGGAGTCATACTCTCTGCCTCAGCCCTGACCGCTCGGGCGGTCCTGGGGAGGGGCGCATTTCAGGGAATTCCGGGACGTAAGAGGGCGGAAGGGTTGCCGCGCATGCAAGGCACGGTCGACGGATTCAGCTACGGACTCGTCACACCGCTGGTGGCCTACCTCATGGCGTGCCTGGGCGGTGCTCTCGGCCTGCGCTGCACCACCAGGGCGATGCTCGTCAGACAGTCCTGGCGCCCCGGCTGGCTCGCCCTCGGATCGGCCGCGATCGGCTCCGGCATCTGGACCATGCACTTCATCGCGATGATGGGATTCAAGGTCCAGCAGGCTCCGATCCACTACGACAAGCCGATCACGTTCGCGAGCCTGGGTGTCGCCATCGTCATGGTCGGCATCGGGATCTTCATCGTCGGCTACAAGGGCGCGACCGGAACGGCCCTGATGACCGGGGGTGCCATCACCGGTCTGGGCGTCGCCTCGATGCACTACCTGGGCATGGCCGGCATGCGCTTCAACGGAAAGCTGGAGTACAACACGCTGACCGTCTCCGCCTCCGTCGTCATAGCCGTCGTCGCGGCCACCGCCGCCCTGTGGGCCGCCGGACAGGTCAGAGGCTTCCTGTGGAGCGTGGGTGCGAGCCTCGTCATGGGGCTCGCCGTCACCGGCATGCACTACACCGGCATGGCCGCCCTCAGCGTCCACCTCCACGGCGCGACCTCTCCCACCGGGGGCGACTCGCCCGCCTCGCTGCTCGCGCCCATGATGATCGGTCCGCTCGCCTTCCTGCTGCTCGCCGGCGTTGTCGTGATGTTCGATCCGCTGATGGTCATGGGCAAGCCCGACTGGACCCCCACCGAGAACAAGCCGGGAATACCGGCTCGCGAGCTCGTCCCCCACCCCACCCGTCGGACCGCGCTGCGTCCCCGTCGGCAGTCGGGGCACCGGAGCTCCCGCACCCCGCAGAACCGCTGATCCGGCCACGTTGTCAGTGGCGGGTCGTACGGTGGACTCCATGCGGCCCGTTTCCCACATCGAACGCACGGTGGCGCCCTTCGAGGTCGTCAGCCCCTACCAGCCCAGCGGCGACCAGCCGGCGGCCATCGCCGAGCTGGCCAAGCGCATCGAGGCCGGTGAGAAGGACGTCGTCCTGCTCGGCGCGACCGGCACCGGCAAGTCCGCCACCACCGCGTGGATGATCGAGAAGCTCCAGCGCCCCACGCTCGTGATGGCCCCGAACAAGACGCTGGCCGCCCAGCTGGCGAACGAGTTCCGCGAGCTGCTGCCGAACAACGCCGTCGAGTACTTCGTCTCGTACTACGACTACTACCAGCCCGAGGCGTACGTCCCCCAGTCGGACACCTACATCGAGAAGGACTCCTCGATCAACGAGGAGGTCGAACGCCTGCGGCACTCCGCGACCAACTCGCTGCTCACCCGCCGCGACGTCATCGTGGTCGCCTCGGTCTCTTGCATCTACGGCCTCGGTACCCCGCAGGAGTACGTGGACCGGATGGTCCCCCTCAAGGTCGGCGACGAGATCGACCGGGACCAGCTGCTGCGTCGCTTCGTGGACATCCAGTACACGCGCAACGACCTCGCCTTCACCCGCGGCACCTTCCGCGTCCGCGGCGACACCATTGAGATCTTCCCGGTCTACGAGGAGCTCGCCGTCCGGATCGAGATGTTCGGCGACGAGATCGAAGCCCTCTCCACGCTGCACCCGCTCACCGGCGAGATCATCAGCGACGACCAGCAGGTGTACGTCTTCCCGGCCTCCCACTACATCGCCGGCCCCGAGCGCATGGAGCGGGCCGTCAACGCCATCGAGAAGGAGCTGGGGGAGCGCCTGGCCGAGCTGGAGAAGCAGAGCAAGCTCCTGGAGGCCCAGCGGCTGCGCATGCGCACGACGTACGACCTCGAGATGCTCCGCCAGATCGGCTCCTGCTCCGGCGTCGAGAACTACTCGATGCACTTCGACGGCCGCTCGCCCGGCTCCGCGCCGAACACCCTGATCGACTACTTTCCGGACGACTTCCTGCTCGTCATCGACGAGTCGCACGTCACGGTCCCGCAGATCGGCGCCATGTACGAGGGCGACGCCTCCCGCAAGCGCACCCTCGTCGACCACGGCTTCCGGCTGCCCTCCGCCCTGGACAACCGCCCCCTGAAGTGGGAGGAGTTCCAAGGGCGCATCGGCCAGACCGTCTACCTGTCGGCGACACCGGGCAAGTACGAGCTCTCGCGCTCGGACGGCTTCGTCGAGCAGATCATCCGGCCCACCGGCCTCATCGACCCCGAGGTCGTCGTCAAGCCCACCGAGGGCCAGATCGACGACCTGGTGCACGAGATCCGTAAGCGCACCGAGAAGGACGAGCGCGTCCTGGTCACCACGCTCACCAAGAAGATGGCCGAGGACCTCACCGACTACTTCCTGGAGCTCGGCATCCAGGTGCGCTATCTGCACAGCGACGTCGACACGCTGCGGCGCGTGGAGCTGCTGCGTGAACTGCGCGCCGGCGAGTTCGACGTCCTGGTCGGCATCAACCTCCTCCGCGAGGGCCTCGACCTGCCCGAGGTGTCCCTGGTGGCCATCCTCGACGCCGACAAGGAGGGCTTCCTGCGCTCCGGCACCTCCCTGATCCAGACCATCGGCCGCGCGGCGCGCAATGTCTCCGGCCAGGTCCACATGTACGCCGACAAGATCACCGCGGCGATGGAGAAGGCCATCGAGGAGACCAACCGGCGCAGGGAGAAGCAGGTCGCGTACAACACGGAGCGGGGCATCGACCCCCAGCCGCTCCGCAAGAAGATCAACGACATCGTCGCCCAGATCGCCCGCGAGGACGTCGACACCGAGCAGCTTCTCGGCTCCGGCTACCGCAAGGGGAAGGACGGCAAGGGCGCCAAGGCCCCTGTGCCCTCCCTCGGCAACAAGGCGGCAGGGGGCGGCAAGGCCGCCAAGGGCAAGGCCAAGGAGACGGTCCCGACCGACCGCCCCGCGGCCCAGCTCACCGAGCAGATCGAGGAGATGACGGAGCGCATGCGCGCCGCCGCCGCCGACCTCCAGTTCGAGATCGCGGCCCGGCTGCGCGACGAGGTCTCCGAGATGAAGAAGGAGCTCCGCCAGATGAAGGAGGCGGGCCTCGCCTGACCCGCGTCGAGCGGCCCGGCCGACGGTCCGGGCCGCTCCGCACGCGCTGTGTTGCAAGACCGACACAAAGTGCGGACCGACGTGCGTCACTGTCAGTGGCCCTGCGTAGGGTTCTGGTCAACCGCGGATGCCGCGGCAACAGGGGACGTTCGAGAGGGGATCAGCGCGTGACCGTCAACATGACCAAGGGTCAGGCCATCAGTCTGCAGAAGAGCGACGGAGGCAGCCTGACCGCGGTGCGTATGGGTCTCGGCTGGCAGGCGGCTCCCCGGCGCGGCCTGTTCGGCTCGCGCACCCGGGAGGTCGATCTCGACGCCTCCGCCGTCCTGTTCGCGGACAAGCAGCCGGTCGACGTCGTCTTCTTCCGCCACCTGGTGAGTGACGACGGCTCGGTGCGCCACACCGGTGACAACCTCGTCGGCGGCGTCGGCCAGGGCGGGGACGACGAGGCGATCCTCGTCGACCTGGCGCGTATCCCGGTCCACATCGACCAGATCGTCTTCACCGTGAACTCCTTCACGGGCCAGACCTTCCAAGAAGTGCAGAACGCGTTCTGCCGCCTGGTCGACGAGACCAACGGCCAGGAGCTTGCCCGCTACACGCTCGCGGGCGGCGGCCAGTACACGGCCCAGATCATGGCGAAGGTGCACCGCACGGGCCCGGGCTGGACGATGACCGCCCTCGGCACCCCGGCCAACGGCCGTACCTTCCAGGACCTGATGCCGGCGATCCTGCCGCACCTGTAGCCGACCACCGCGCGGCACACGACATCACACAACGACACAGGGGGAGAAGGCGATGACGGCCGAGCTGGTGCGGGGGCAGAACCACCCGCTCTCCCAGGCCCGTCTCGAGATCCGGGTCTCGGCCGGCACACCGATCGTGGCCGCGGCCTCGATCGGCGACGAGCACGGCAAGGTGCACGGCGTCGAGTGGGTGGCACACCCGGGCGCGCCCACACTGCCGGGTCTCGAGGTCTCCCGACAGGCGGCCGCCGACCATCGCCTCGCGGTCGACCTCGGCGCCGTACCCGAGTCCGTCCACCGGGTCAGCGTGCTGCTCGCCCTGCCCACCGGGGCGGGGCCGGTGCGCTTCGGCACGGTCGCCGCCCCGTTCGTCGCGGTGGCGGGTCTCGACGGCGACGAGGTCGCCAGTTACACCATCACCGGTCTGGAAGCCGAGTCGGCCGTCGTGGCCCTGGAGCTCTACCGCCGCCAGGACGCCTGGAAGGTGCGTGCCGTGGGCCAGGGCTACACGGGCGGCCTCGCCGAGCTCCTCACCGACCAGGGCGTGCCCCAGGCGCACCAGCTCGCGAGCGGCATCAACGACGCGGTGACCCAGGGCCTGGCCCGCTCGGTGCAGGCGCCCCCGCGACCGGCGGACGGCGACCGCTCCCGGCAGGCGGCCGCGGCACAGAGCCCGGACCAGGGCGGCCCCGCGGCCCAGGGCGTCACCGGCCCCGTACCGCCGCACCCGATGTCTCCGTACGGCACCCAGGCACCGGGCGTACCGCCGCAGCCGACGTCCCCGGACGGCGGCCCCGCCCCCGGCGGATCGCCGCAGCCCACCACGCCCTACGGCGGGCAAGGCACCCCGGCAGCCGGCTCGGCGCAGCCCGGATACACCCAAGAGCCCACGCCCGCACCAGAGCCCTCCGCGGCCACTCAGCCGTCACCCACCACCGGCGGCCCGATCGACTACAGCCACCCACGCCGGCAGAACGCGGCCCCGCCGCCGCCCCCGCCGAGCGCGCCACCGGCCCAGCCCGGACAGCCCGCGCGGCCCGTCGCCGGCGACGCGACCGGCTGGTCCATGGACGAGCGGCTCTACAACCAGGTGTGGGGGATGTTCGAGGACCTGGCCCGCAGCACGGCCGCCTACCGCAGCGCCGTCGACTTCGCCGACTCGCGCATGGAGAAGGAGATCGACCAGGCCCTGTCCGACCCGCGCAGCCGGATCGGCGGACAGGGCGACGCCGCGCGCGAGGCGGCCCAAGCCAAACACGCCCAGCTGGTCGATCAGGCCCGGGCGGCCTTCGACCGGGACCTCACCCAGCTCACCGCCGAGGTCGAGGTCGTCGAGCCCGCACTGCCCCTGGCGTTCGCCCGCTGGGACAACCCCGTCTGGCACGGCTATCGGGTCCCGATGGAGATCCCCATGGCCCTGCGTGTGGGCGACCTGCATCTGCCCGAGTGCGCCGAGCTGCGCATCCCGATGCTGGTGCGGTTGCCGTTGGAGCGCGGTCTGTGGATCGACAGCGGAGCCGCCGGATCGCTCGACGGCTCGTTCTTCGACTCCCACGAGCTGAAGCGCCTCGCCATGGACACGGCGGTGGCCCACGCGGCCCGGCTCCTCGCCGTCCATCCCGCCGGTGAGTTCACGGTGCACGTCATCGACCCGGCCGGTTCGGGTGCGCAGGCGCTCGCTCCGCTGGTGCGAACCGGTGTGCTCGCGAGCCCGCCCGCCGCCGGCGCCGCGGGTGTGGCGGACGTTCTGGCGCGGCTGACCGAGCGCGTCGACCTGGTGCAGATGGCGGTGCGCGCCGGCGCGGCCGATGCCCTCCCGCCCGGCCTCGACACCGCCGAGCAGCTGCTCATCGTCAACGACTTCCCGCACGGCTTCGACGACCGTGCCGTGACCCAGCTGCGCTATCTCGCGGACGAGGGCCCGGCCGTCGGCGTCCACCTGATGATGGTCGCGGACCGTGAGGAGGCCGCCGGTTACGGCCCCTTGCTCGACCCGCTGTGGCGTGCGCTTCTGCGGCTCACCCCGGTGCCCGACGACCACCTCGCCGACCCGTGGGTCGGGCACGCCTGGACGTACGAGCCCGCGCTCGTGCCGCCCGGCAGCCAGGTGCTCCAGCAGGTGCTCACCCAGGTCGCAGCCGCTCGTACCAAGTACACGTAAAGTCGCCTGACCAGCTTATTTGACCTTTATTTTGCCAATCGCTTTACCTTTCCTTGGTGATTGGGGTACCGTCTTCCTTACGGAGGGGAGTACTCCCTGTCGACTGCGGCGTACCCGTCAATACGGATCAGGCCTGATCCCGGGGCGCCGGCCCACCGTGGGTGGAAGAGACCTCCGGCAGCGCGACGACGCTGGTTACTTGCCGTTACGTATTGCCGGAGGAACAGTGGATGTTTCCGTGACCCTGTGGGTCCTGACGATCGTGGGCCTCGCCGCCCTCATCGCGGTCGACTTCTTCATCGGCCGCAAGCCGCACGACGTATCCATCAAGGAAGCCGGGATCTGGACGGTCGTCTGGATCGCCCTGGCCGGCCTCTTCGGGCTCGGCCTGCTGATCTTCAGCGGTGGCCAGCCCGCCGGTGAGTTCTTCGCCGGCTTCATCACCGAGAAGTCGCTGAGTGTCGACAACCTCTTCGTCTTCGTCCTGATCATGGCGAAGTTCGCCGTGCCCTCGCAGTACCAGCAGCGGGTGCTCCTGGTCGGTGTGCTCATCGCCCTCGTGCTGCGCGCGATATTCATCGCCGCGGGTGCCGCGATCCTCGCGAGCTTCGCGTGGGTCTTCTACATCTTCGGCGCGTTCCTCATCTACACCGCCTGGAAGCTCATCCAGGAGGCCCGGGCCGACGAGGAGGACGAGGAGTTCGAGGAGAACAAGCTGCTCAAGGCCGCCGAGCGCAGGTTCGGTGTGGCCGACCGCTACCACGGCACCAAGCTGTGGATCGAGCAGAACGGCAAGCGGGTCATGACCCCGATGCTCGTCGTGATGCTCGCGATCGGCACCACCGACGTGCTCTTCGCGCTCGACTCGATCCCCGCGATCTTCGGCCTGACGCAGGACCCGTACATCGTCTTCACGGCCAACGCGTTCGCCCTGATGGGTCTGAGGCAGCTGTACTTCCTCATCGGCGGCCTGCTCAGGAAGCTGGTCCACCTCAGCTACGGCCTGTCGGTGATCCTCGGCTTCATCGGCGTCAAGCTGGTGCTGCACGCCCTGCACGAGTCCGGGGTCCATGTCCCCGAGATCAGCATCCCGGTCTCGCTCGGCGTGATCTGCGCGGTTCTGATCGTCACCACGATCACCAGCCTCATGGCCTCCAAGAAGCAGGCGGCGGCCGAGGCGGCGCAGGCGCAGAGCGAAGGCGCTCCGAAGGACAGCATCGAGGCCTGACCCCGTCGGACGTAGGAAGAACCACCATCGGGAGCGGTGCGCGGCGAATTGCCGACCACCGCTCCCGGTGCTTGGTTGTCTTCAGAGCGCGTTCCCCGCCTCGGGGCGCCACGGCCGGCTGGAGACACCCATGAAGTTCGTACAGATCATCGACTTTGAGACCGAGCGCCTGGAAGACATGCAGAAGGTGCTGCAGGAGGCGGGGCAGCGCAACGCGGGCAAGGCGGGCGGCCCGACATACCGGATGCTCCTGAAGGACCGCGACAAGCCCAACCGCTATGTGGCGTTGCTCGAATTCGAGTCGTACGACGAGGCCATGCGTAACAGCGACGACCCCGAGACGAGCAAGCTGGCGGAGCAACTGGGTGCGCTGTCCATCGGCGAGCGTGTCTACACCAACCTCGACGTCCTGGAGTCGGGCGAGCTCAAGTAACCCCGGCGGAGTGCGGAGCCCGTTCGCCTCTGCGACGATCGCTGCATGATCGCTCGGCTCAGGTCGCTCACGACGCGGTGGACGTCCGTCGTGCCGGTGCTCGCGGTCGTCCTGCTGGTGTTCACCTGGGGGCGCGACCTGCCCGGCGCCATCGTCGGGGTCGTGACGCTGGTCCTCGCGGGGGCCGTCCTCGCCGCCGTGCACCACGCCGAAGTGGTGGCCCACCGGGTCGGTGAACCCTTCGGCTCGCTCGTCCTCGCCGTCGCCGTCACGATCATCGAGGTCGCCCTGATCGTCACCCTGATGGCGGACGGCGGCGAGAAGGGCTCGACCCTGGCCAGGGACACGGTCTTCGCGGCCGTGATGATCACCTGCAACGGCATCGTCGGCATCTGCCTCCTGGTCGCCTCGCTACGCCATGGCACGGCGGTCTTCAACCCCGAGGGCACCGGCGCCGCCCTCGCCACGGTCGCCACCCTGGCCACGCTGAGCCTGGTGCTGCCGACGTTCACCACGAGCAAGCCGGGCCCGGAGTTCTCCACCACGCAGCTCACCTTCGCTGCGCTCTCCTCGCTGATCCTGTACGGCCTCTTCGTGGCGACCCAGACCGTACGGCACCGCGACTACTTCCTCCCGATCACCCGGCAGGGCGAGGTGATCACCTCGGACGACCACGCCGACGCTCCGTCCGACCGCACCGCCTGGATCAGCGTCGGCATGCTCGGCCTGGCCCTGATCGGCGTGGTCGGCCTGGCCAAGGGTGTGTCACCGACCATCGAGTCCGGGGTCGAGGCGGCCGGTCTCCCGCATGCCGTCGTCGGCGTGATCATCGCCCTGTTGGTGCTGCTCCCCGAGACCATCGCCGCCCTGCGCTCCGCACGCCGCGACCGGGTGCAGACCAGCCTGAACCTCGCGCTCGGCTCGGCGATGGCCAGCATCGGCCTCACCATCCCCGCCGTGGCCCTGGCGACCGTCTGGCTCTCCGGCCCGCTCGTGCTCGGCCTCGGCTCCACCCACATGGTGCTGCTGGCCCTGACCGTGGTGGTGAGCTCGCTGACGGTGGTGCCCGGGCGGGCCACGCCGCTCCAGGGTGGGGTCCACCTGGTGCTGTTCGCGGCCTACCTGGAACTCGCGATCAATCCATAGCCGGCTCCGCCCGCACCACGGGCACGGGCCGCGTCTCGGGCAGCAGCGCGAAACACCCCAGACTGAGCAGCGCGATCCCCGTCAGATACGCGCCCACGCCCCACGGCACGCGCCCATCGCTCTGTTCGACGAGCGCCGTCGCGATGATCGGAGTGAGTGCGCCCCCGACGACCCCGCCGAGGTTGTAGCCGACCGCGGCGCCCGTGCAGCGCACCCGCGGCTCGTACAACTCCGGCAGATACGCGGCGATCACCGCGAACATCGTGATGAACGCGAGCATCGCCCCCAGGAACCCGAGGAACATCAACAGCGGCGCCCCGGTCGCGAGCAGTGCGACCATCGGGAACATCCACAGGGCGGCAGCCGCGCACCCGGCCAGACACAGCGGACGCCGCCCGTACCGGTCGCCCAGCAGGGCCG
The DNA here is from genome assembly GCF_000718165.1 of Streptomyces fulvoviolaceus. Lineage (GTDB taxonomy): Bacteria > Actinomycetota > Actinomycetes > Streptomycetales > Streptomycetaceae > Streptomyces > Streptomyces fulvoviolaceus. The sequence goes on from NZ_JOEY01000047.1 coordinate 49,077, forward strand.
CCACCGGGGTGAGCGAGCCCTTCACCACCACCGCGGCCATGATGCAGGTCAGCATGACCGTACGGCTCACCCCGAGCCGCTCCGTCCCGTACGCCAGGGACCAGGTCGTCACGGCGTAGAAGATCGCGTATCCGACCGCGAGCGCCCCGGCCGTCAGCAGGACGAGCCGCCAGTGGTCGCGCGCGACCTCGACGAGCGGCACGCGCGCGTGGTCGTCGATGCCGAGGAAGCTGGGGCTCTCCGCGAGCGACGAGCGCAGCCACAGCCCCACCACGGCCAGCACCCCCGCCGCCCAGAACGGCACCCGCCATCCCCACTGCGCGAACTGCGCCTCGGACAGCGTGGCCGACAGCGCCAGCACCACGCCGTTGGCGAGCAGGAAGCCCACCGCGGGCCCCACTTGGGGGAAGCTCGACCACAGCCCGCGCCGTTCGGCCGGCGCGTGCTCCGCGGTCAGCAGGACGGCCCCGCCCCACTCCCCACCGAGCCCCAGTCCCTGCAGAAACCGCAGCACGAGAAGCAGTACGGGCGCGGCCACCCCGATCGTGTCGTACGTCGGCACACATCCGACCGCGACCGTGGCGCCGCCGGTCAGCAGCAACGAGCCGACGAGAACCGGCCGTCGACCGTGCCGGTCCCCGATATGCCCGAACAGCACCGACCCCAGCGGCCGCGCGACGAAGCCCACACCGAAGGTCCCGAAGGCGGCCAGTGTCCCCGCCACCGGCGAGAACGTCGGGAAGAACAGGGGCCCCAGGATCAGCGCCGCCGCCGTCCCGTAGACGAAGAAGTCGTAGAACTCGATGGCCGTTCCGGCGAGCGAGGCGGCCGCGAGCCGCAGCATGGAGGGTGCCCTTACGGTGCGTACGTCTTGCATGCCGCGTCAACTACCCACGGTGACCACGGGTTACGGGGGCGCGTGGGTGCGTCAGTAGGTGACCGTGATGCGCCGGGCCGGACCGTCGACGCGGACGAGACCGCCGTAGGGGATGACCAGTTGAGGGTCGGTGTGCCCGTAGTCCACGTCGAAGACGATCGTGGTGTCGGGGGCGTACGTCCGCATGGCGCGCAGCACCGCCTCGCGCTGCTCGGCCGCGTAACGGGCGCCTTCCTCGGGGCTGTTGGGCTGCTCGAAGGACCAGGTCTTGGCGCGGGCCATCAGGAGCGCGGAGAAGCGCTGGAGCAGGCCGCGCTCGCCCATGTTGCGCAGGATGCGGAAGACCTCCTCGCCGCTCGGCATCTCCTCGGAGGTCTCCAGGAGCAGCACGCCGCCGTCGTACTCGCTCAGGTCGTGCGAGATCTCACGGTCGGCCATCAGCAGCCATGCCACGATCTCCAGACAGCCGCCCCAACTCCTGCCTTCGACCACGCGGTCGGCGTTCACCCAGGTCCAGCCGGTGCCCGGCTTGGTCTCCGGCTTCGCCTCGAAGGTCGCCGGGTCCGCCCAGTCGCGGTTGACGTCGTTCCAGCGGTCGGCGGGCCCCAGCTCGTACTCGCCCGAGGTGAACAGCGCTGCCCGCAGCGACTCGGCGGTCAGCTGGTCCATGGCGACCGGCCGGCCCAGCGCGGTCATCACCGTCGCGCCGTGGTAGCCCACGATCCCCGTGTTGCGCAGATACATGAGCAGGTTCGTGTTGTCGCTCATCCCGAAGAACGGCTTCGGGTTCGCGCGGATCAACTCCCGGTCCAGCAGCGGCAGCACGGTGATCTGGTCGTCGCCGCCGATCGACGCGATGACCGCCTTGATGCCCGGGTCGGCGAAGGCGGCGTGGATGTCGTCGGCGCGCTCCTGCGGGGTCGCGCCCATCTTGCGGGTCGTCGGGTACTCGACCGGGACGAGGCCGTAGTCCTCGCGCAGCCGCTCCAGGCCCAGTTCGAAGGGCCGTGGGAACAGCTCGGGCAGGCCGACGCCGGGCGAGATGACCGCTATACGGTCACCGGGAGAGGGTTTCGGAGGGTACGAGATCGTCGTCATCCGAGGAGGGTAGGGCTCGCCACCGCGTCGGTGCACCGTGATAAACCGGGTCTGAGCAGCGGTCTTCAACGGATCGCCCCCTTACCCGGACCGGAGGAACCGTGCCCCGCACCCTGGCCAACGCCCCGATCATGATCCTCAATGGACCCAACCTGAACCTGCTCGGCCAGCGCCAGCCGGAGATCTACGGCAAGGACACCCTGGCGGATGTCGAGGCCCTGTGCGCCAAGGCGGCGGCTGCGCACGGCGGCACGGTGGACTTCCGTCAGTCCAACCACGAGGGTGAGCTGGTCGACTGGATCCACGAGGCGCGGCTGAACCACAGCGGGATCGTGATCAACCCGGGCGCCTACTCGCACACGTCAGTCGCGATTCTGGACGCACTCAACACCTGCGACGGACTGCCGGTGCTGGAGGTCCACATCTCCAACATCCACAAGCGCGAGACCTTCCGGCACCACTCGTACGTCTCGCTGCGCGCCGACGGCGTCATCGCGGGCTGCGGCGTGCAGGGATACGTGTTCGGCGTCGAGCGGGTCGCGGCGCTCGCGGGGGCGGCGCAGGCCGAGGCGTAAGTACCGCCCACCTGGCGGGCGCACCTTACAAGCGCCCCGCCTCCACGATCCGCCGCAGGAAGCGCTGCGTGCGCTCCTGCTGCGGATCGCCGAAGACCTGCTCGGCCGTCCCGCGCTCCAGGACCACACCTCCGTCCAGAAAACAAACCTGGTCGGCGACGTCGCGGGCGAACCCCATCTCGTGCGTGGCCAGCACCATGGTCATGCCCTCGTCCTTGAGGCCGCGGACGACGGCGAGCACTTCGCCGACGAGCTCCGGGTCGAGGGCGGCGGTGATCTCGTCGAGCAGCAGCAGCCGGGGGCGTACGGCCAGCGCGCGGACGATCGCGACCCGCTGCTGCTGTCCGCCGCTCAGCCGGTCCGGGTACTCGCCGGCCTTCCCGCCGAGCCCGAGCCGCTCCAGCAGCTCCCGGGCGTGCTCCTCGGCCTCCGCGCGGGCCACGCCGTGCACACGGCGAGGAGCGAGCGTGATGTTCTCCAGGACGGTCATGTGCGGAAAGAGGTTGTACGCCTGGAACACCACGCCGATTCGGCGGCGTACCGCGTCCTGGTCGACGCGCGGATCGGTGATCTCCTCGTCGTCCAGCCAGATCGCCCCGTCGTCGATCTCCTCCAGGAGGTTCGCGCACCGCAGCAGCGTGGACTTGCCGGAGCCGGAGGCGCCGATCAGGGCGGTCACCGTGTGCGGGGCGACCTCCAGGTCGACGTCCCGCAACACGACCGAGTCGCCGAAGGTCTTGCGGACCGATTCCATCCGCAGCACCGGTGCGTCGCTCATGTGGTCCCTCCCTGGGCCCGCTGACGGTCCATCCGTGCCGTCACCCAGTCCGTGAAGCGGGTCATCGGGATGGTCAGCGCCACGAAAACCAGGCCCGCGACGATGTAAGGCGTGTAGTTGAGGCTGCGGCCCACGATGATGTCGGCCGCCCGTACGGCGTCGATGGCGCCGCCGATCGACACGAGCCCGGTGTCCTTCTGCAGCGACACCAGATCGTTCAGCAGGGGCGGCACCTGGCGGCGCACCGCCTGCGGCAGCACCACGTGGCGCAGCGCCTGCCGGTTGGACAGACCGAGCGAGCGGGCCGCGGCGCGCTGGGAGGGGTGGATCGACTCGATGCCGGCGCGGAACACCTCGGCGACGTACGCCGAGTACGTCAGCGTCAGTGCCGTGCCGCCCAGCAGCACCGGGTCGACCGTCACGCCCTGCAACCGCAGCGCCGGAACGCCCAGGACGACGATCATGAGGTTAATGATGAGCGGAAGCCCGCGGAAGAAGTCCGTGTAGGCGGCGGCCAGGAAGCGGAGCGGGAAGAACACAGGACCGCGCAGCGTGCGCGCGATGGCGATGAGCATCCCGAGGACCAGTACGGCGACACCGCAGATCAGCAGCAGCCGGACGTTGAGCCACAGTCCTTCGAGGACCTTGGGGAACGCCTCGCGCGCGTACTGCCCGTTGAAGAACGTCTCCTTGGTGCGCGGCCAGCCGGGCGCGTTGACGACGACCAGGTAGAGGACGACGCCGGTGACCAGGGTCGAGAGCGCCGCGATCGCGGTGGCACGGCGGGCGCGGGAACGCTTGCGACGCTCCCGCTCGATCCGCCGTTGCGAGGGCGTGTACGCGTCCTCCTGGCCGGACTGGTCCTTCGTCACGGTCACTTGAGCACCGGGGCGTCGACGGCGTCCGACAGCCACTCCTGCTCGAGCTTGGCGAGCGTTCCGTCCTTGCGCAGCGCGTCCACGGCGGCCGTCACGCACGAGGTGAGCGCGCTGCCCTTGTCGAGCACGAGTCCGAACTGCTCCGGCGTACCGCCCTGGTTCTCGAACTGCCCGGCGATCGTCCCGTCCGTCACCTCGGCCGCGGTGATGTAGAAGGCGGTCGGCAGGTCGACGACGATGGCGTCGACCTGGCCGTTCTTCAGCGCGGACTTGGCCTGGTCGTTCTTGGCGTACGCGGCGGCCTCCTGCGTCGGCTTCACCACGTCCTCGATGTAGTTGAGGCTGGTCGTGCCGACCTGGGCGCCGAGCTTGAGGCCCTTCAGGTCCGCGATGCTCGTCGCCTTCGCGGCCTTGCTGCCCTTGAGCGCGATGACGGCCTGGCGCACGTCGTAGTAGCCGGACGAGAAGTCGACGGCCTTCTTGCGCTCGGCGCTGATCGACACCTGGTTGATGTCGAAGTCGAACGTCTTCTCACCGGGCGCGAAGGCCTTGTTGAAGGGGACGCTCTGCCAGACGACGGCACTCTTGTCGTAGCCGAGCTGCTTCGCCACGGCGTACGCGACCGCCGACTCGAAGCCCTTGCCGTTGGCCGGCTTGTCGTCCTTGAACCACGGCTCGTACGCGGGCTCGTCGGTGGCGATGGTCAGCTTGCCGGAGGTCTCGGTGGCCAACTTGCCCTTGGCGCACGTGGTCCCGGTCGACCCGGAAGCCTCGTCGGACGCCTTCTCCTCCGGCTGGGGAGCACAGCCTACGGCGGTGGCGAGCAGGGCTATGGTGGCGGCGGCAACAGCGCGGCGCAGCGCGTGCGGGGCAAGGTGCATGGCGGGAGAGTGACAGTCCACCATCCCGTTTGTCCAGGTCACAGCGGGACTTGTCCGCATAGTGGGAACGGGTGTTGCGTTCTTGTGAACACTTCCTGTGGCCGCGGGAATCTGCCCTCACGAGTCGCCGGGGCCGCCGGTCGAGGGCGGGGATCGAAAGACCGGCGGCCCGTACCGCGCAGGAGCCGTCATCCTGTGCGGGGCTGCCTCCAGTTGACTGCGCAACCACGTGCGCCGGGAGCGCGCGCGTGACACCGGCGTGTGCGAAGGGTTCACACGGGGCGCGTGCGTGGAGCTTGCGCAGGGCGCGCGTTGGGGGGTTCGCGCGGGGCGTGCGTCAGGGTGTTCATGCCGAGCGTGCACAGGGAGGTGCGCGCGGGGTGTGCGCAACGGTGCATGCGCGGGGCGTAAGTTCACCACGCCCGCACCAGCGGCGGGCCGCGCGCCCCCTGAGCGACCAGGCGCCCTTGAGCTCAACGCCCAGCGCCCGCGCTCACCACCCCCGTGCTCACCACCCCCGCGCGCGCCACTCCGGCAGATGCGGCCGTTCCGTGCCCAGCGTCGTGTCGTTGCCGTGGCCCGGGTAGACCCAGGTCTCGTCCGGGAGCGCGTCAAAGATCTTCGTCTCGACGTCGTGGATCAGGCTGGCGAAGGCCTTCGGGTCCTTGCGGGTGTTGCCCACGCCTCCCGGGAAGAGGCAGTCCCCGGTGAACACATGGGGATGCCCGTGCGGGTCGTCGTAGACGAGGGCGATCGACCCCGGTGTGTGCCCGACCAGGTGGCGCGCGGTGAGTTCCACGCGCCCCACCTTGACGACGTCGCCGTCGTCGACCAGGACGTCGGTGGGCACGGGGATGCCGTCGGCGTCGTGCCGGCCTGCGTACGTACGCGCGCGCGTGCCCGCGACGACCTCGGCGAGCGCCTGCCAGTGGTCGCCGTGCTGGTGTGTGGTGACGACGGACGCGATGCCGTCGTCACCGATCATGCCGAGCAGGGTCTCCGCCTCGTTGGCCGCGTCGATCAGCAGTTGCTCGTCCGTGGCCCGGCAGCGCAGCAGATAGGCGTTGTTCTCCATCGGGCCGACCGCGATCTTCGTGATCATGAGGTCTTTGAGTTCGTGCACGTCGGCAGGGCCGCCGACCGTCACCTGTCCGCTGTACGTCATGGCTGTCAGCCTATAGCGGGGGAGCGCACCGGGAACTGTCCACGTGCTACAGCGGAGGAAGCGCCGGCAGCGCACCGTCGTTCACCGACAGGCGGGAGCCGTCTCGGCGCCCGGCGAGCCAGCCGAGCAGGTCTGCCTGACGGCCGGTGACGGTGATCGCGGCTCCTTCCGAACGGCCGGTCGCGCTCCGGCGGCCGTCGTCCTCCTCGATCAGCAGGGCGGGCACATCGGGATGGCCCCGGAACCGCGCGGTGAGGAAGTCGATCTCGCGCCGGGTGAACTCCGCCGGGAGGTCCTCCAGCTCGTACCCGATGCCGAGGTCCACGTGGTGCAGCTCCACCTCGACCCAGCGCCGGAACGGCACCCGGGACGCCGAGTCGGTGACCCCGTTGCGCAGCTCGACCGTGCGGGACCAGTCCGCAGGCTCGGCCCCCGCGGCCTGGAAACGGGCCGCGCTGTCGCGCAGGTCGGCTAGGTGCGCGGCGAGAGGGCGCGGGGCGTCCCGCTCGATGTCGGCGTCACGCGCGTGTGCGGAGGCGTACATGGGGCGGCCCTCCAGAACGTTCACGAGCGCTTCGGCGTTCCGGGAGAGGTGGGCGAGGACATGGCCGCGGGTCCAGCCGGGCAGCCGTGACGACTGGGTCACGGAAGCGTTGTCCAGTTTGGCGGCTGCGATGAGCAGCCGTTCGGTCGCATCGCGTACAGACACCAGGTCATGTGCGTGATCAATCATGGTGCTGACACTAGCCCCGCCACACCTTTGGGTGAAGGTGGTGAAGCTGTGCCGTAAATCGAATGCGCGTGCTATATGGTCGGGTGCGGCGTCGGGCATGCTGGATGGGCCGGGGATTGTTATGCATCCGGGAATCCGACCGGCGTTGTCAGTGGCTCCCCCTAGTCTGAGAAAGCACGGGGGCCTCGCCCCTGTCACTTCTCTCAAGAAAGGTGCGGACCGGCGTGGCCGACCGTCTCATCGTCCGTGGCGCGCGCGAGCACAACCTGAAGAACGTCTCGCTCGACCTGCCTCGCGACTCGCTCATCGTCTTCACGGGCCTGTCCGGGTCGGGCAAGTCTTCCCTGGCCTTCGACACCATCTTCGCCGAGGGCCAGCGGCGCTACGTGGAATCGCTCTCCTCGTACGCCCGCCAGTTCCTCGGCCAGATGGACAAGCCGGACGTCGACTTCATCGAGGGCCTCTCGCCCGCGGTCTCCATCGACCAGAAGTCGACCTCGCGCAACCCGCGCTCGACGGTCGGCACCATCACCGAGGTCTACGACTATCTGCGTCTGCTCTTCGCGCGCATCGGCAAGCCGCACTGCCCCGAGTGCAGCCGCCCGATCTCGCGCCAGTCGCCGCAGGCCATCGTCGACAGGGTCCTGGAGCTGCCGGAGGGGAGCCGCTTCCAGGTGCTGTCGCCGCTGGTGCGCGAGCGCAAGGGCGAGTTCGTCGACCTGTTCGCGGATCTCCAGACCAAGGGTTACAGCCGTGCGCGCGTGGACGGCGAGACCATCCAGCTCTCCGAGCCGCCCACGCTGAAGAAGCAGGAGAAGCACACCATCGAAGTGGTCGTCGACCGCCTCACGGTGAAGGACTCCGCCAAGCGCCGGCTCACCGACTCCGTGGAGACGGCCCTCGGTCTGTCCGGCGGCATGGTCGTGCTCGACTTCGTCGACCTCCCCTCGGACGACCCCGAGCGTGAGCGCATGTACTCCGAGCACCTGTACTGCCCGTACGACGACCTGTCCTTCGAGGAGCTGGAGCCCCGCTCCTTCTCCTTCAACTCGCCCTTCGGCGCCTGCCCCGAGTGCACCGGCATCGGCACGCGCATGGAGGTCGACCCCGAGCTGATCGTCCCGGACGAGGACAAGTCCCTCGACGAGGGCGCCATCCACCCCTGGTCGCACGGCCACACCAAGGACTACTTCGGCCGTCTGGTCGGCGCTCTCGCGGACGCGTTGGGATTCCGGACGGACATCCCCTTCGCGGGCCTCCCACAGCGCGCCAGGAAGGCCCTCCTCCAGGGCCACAAGACGCAGATCGAGGTCCGCTACCGCAACCGGTACGGACGCGAGCGCGTGTACACGACCCCGTTCGAAGGCGCCGTCCCCTTCGTCAAGCGCCGGCACAGCGAGTCCGAGAGCGACGCCAGCCGTGAGCGCTTCGAGGGCTACATGCGCGAGGTGCCCTGCCCCACCTGTCAGGGCACGCGCCTGAAGCCGCTCGTCCTCGCGGTCACCGTCATGGGGAAGTCGATCGCCGAAGTCTCCGGGATGTCCATCAGCGACTGCGCGGAATTCCTGGGCGAGCTGAAGCTCAGCGCCCGCGACAAGAAGATCGCCGAGCGCGTGCTGAAGGAGGTCAACGAACGGCTGCGGTTCCTGGTCGACGTCGGCCTGGACTACCTCTCGCTGAACCGCGCGGCCGGCACGCTCTCCGGCGGCGAGGCCCAGCGCATCCGTCTGGCCACCCAGATCGGCTCGGGACTCGTCGGCGTCCTCTACGTGCTCGACGAGCCGTCCATCGGTCTGCACCAGCGTGACAACCACCGGCTGATCGAGACCCTGGTCCGGCTGCGTGACATGGGCAACACGCTCATCGTCGTCGAGCACGACGAGGACACCATCAAGGTCGCCGACTGGATCGTCGACATCGGACCCGGCGCGGGCGAGCACGGCGGCAAGGTCGTGCACAGCGGCTCCCTGAAGGAGCTGCTCGCCAACGACGAGTCGCAGACCGGGCAGTACCTGTCGGGCAAGAAGGCCATCCCGCTGCCCGACGTCCGACGCCCGCAGGACCCGTCCCGTCGGCTCACGGTGCACGGCGCCCGTGAGAACAACCTGCAGGACATTGACGTGTCGTTCCCGCTGGGCGTGTTCACCGCGGTCACGGGTGTGTCCGGCTCCGGCAAGTCGACACTGGTCAACGACATCCTGTACACGCACCTGGCCCGCGAGCTCAACGGCGCCCGGAGCGTTCCGGGGCGGCACACGCGTGTGGACGGCGACGACCTCGTCGACAAGGTCGTGCACGTCGACCAGTCGCCCATCGGCCGTACCCCGCGGTCGAACCCGGCGACGTACACCGGCGTCTTCGACCACGTCCGCAAGCTGTTCGCCGAGACCACCGAGGCGAAGGTCCGCGGCTACATGCCCGGCCGCTTCTCCTTCAACGTCAAGGGCGGCCGCTGCGAGAACTGCGCCGGCGACGGCACGATCAAGATCGAGATGAACTTCCTCCCGGACGTCTACGTCCCGTGCGAGGTCTGCCATGGCGCCCGTTACAACCGGGAGACCCTGGAGGTCCACTACAAGGGCAAGTCCATCGCCGACGTCCTGAACATGCCGATCGAGGAGGCGACGGCGTTCTTCGAGGCCGTGCCCGCGATCGCCCGCCACCTCAACACGCTGAAGGACGTCGGCCTCGGCTACGTCCGGCTCGGCCAGGCCGCGACCACCCTGTCCGGTGGCGAGGCCCAGCGGGTGAAGCTCGCCAGCGAGCTCCAGAAGCGCTCCACCGGCCGCACGGTCTACGTCCTGGACGAGCCGACCACCGGTCTGCACTTCGAGGACATCAGCAAGCTGCTGACGGTGCTGTCCGGCCTGGTCGACAAGGGCAACACGGTCATCGTCATCGAGCACAACCTCGACGTGGTCAAGACGGCCGACTGGGTCGTCGACATGGGCCCCGAGGGCGGCGCCGGCGGCGGTCTCGTCGTCGCCGAGGGCACGCCCGAGGACGTCGCCGGCGTCCCGGCCAGCCACACCGGCAAGTTCTTGCGGGAGATCCTCGGCGCCGACCGGATCAGCGACGGCACCTCGGTGAAGGCCCCGCGCAAGGCAGCGGCCAAGAAGACGGTCGCGGCCAAGTCGACGGCGAAGAAGACGGCCACGGCCAAGACGGCGGTGGCCAGGACAGCCACGGCCGCCAACAACACGGCGGCGAAGAAGGCGACCGGAGCCACCAAGAAGGCCGCACCCGCGAAGAAGACGACCCGGGCTCGCAAGGCCTGAGGCGTACGGACAACTGGTCCGGACACATCCGGAAACGAGCGGCGCCCCGCGGGAACTCCCCGCGGGGCGCCGCTCGTTCCACCATCAGCCACCCTCGCCCCAAGCCCCACGGCTCGACGAACATCCCCTAGAAGTCCCCCAGTTCAGAGGCGTACGGCGGCTCCGCACCCGCCCGCGAGCACGTGATCGCTGCCGCACGCGCCGCGAACCGCAGCAGCCGGTTCCAGCCCTCGGTGCCCAGCAGTTCGAGCGCCGGCGAGGACAGGGCGTCCAGGGCGGACAGGCCGTGCAGCAGGGCCGCGTTCACGGTGTCGCCGGCGCCGATGGTGTCCACGACGTCGACCTTCTCGCCCGGCACCGAGTGCACCACGCCGTCCCGGGTGAAGACGGTCAGCCCGTCACCGCCCTGGGTGATCACGACGGCCGCGGGTCCCGCGGCAAGCCACTCGCGCGGGGTGCCGCCCAGCCACAGCGCGTCCTCCTCGGAGAGCTTGAGCAGTGACACCGACGGCAGCCAGCTCTTGAACCGGGCCCGATAGGCGTCCGCGTCGGGAATCAACCCCGCCCGGATGTTCGGGTCGAGCGCGGTGAACACCCCTCGCGCGGCAGCGGTCCGCATCAGCTCCTCGTAGGCACTCGCTCCCGGCTCCAGGACGAGCGAGCAGGTACCGAAGGACACCGCCCGCACGTCCGCGGGGAGCTCGGCGGGCGCCGCGAACAGCCGGTCGGCCGTGCCGTCGACGTAGAAGGAGTAGGCGGCCGAGCCGTTCGCGTCGATGGTGGCGACCGCGAGGGTGGTCGGTTCCGTGCCGCGCTGCACGCCCGACACGTCCACCCCTGCCTGCCGCAGCCCGTCGAGCAGGGCCTCCCCGAAGGCGTCGTACGAGGTGCGGGAAGAGAAGGCCGTGGGGGAGCCGAGGCGGCCGAGGGCCACGGCCGTGTTGTACGGGCCGCCGCCGAGCGCCGGCTTCAGGCCCGCGAGGGCACCCGTGCCCTGCGGTACCAGGTCGATCAGGGCCTCACCGGCGACGACGATCACAAGACGGTTCCTTTCTCGGACTGCGAAGACTGCGAGGACTGCGAGGACTGCGCGCGCCCCACGCGCTGCACGGACTGTGCGGGCTTCGCGAGCCGAGCCGGCGGCGGATCGGGGCAACCGCACGACGTGCGGTGGACGAAGGTGCAGGGGAGCCGCACGGTCCGGGCGGGCAGGTCCGGAGCGGCGAGGCGTTCCAGGAGCATCCGGACCGCCCGGGCCCCGATGCCCCTGCTGGGCTGGGCGATCGCGGTGAGCCGGGGAGAGAACAGGTCCGCCCAGGCGAAGTCGTCGAAGCAGCACAGCGCCATGTCCTCGGGCACCGACAGACCGTGGTCGCGCAGGGTGCGCAGTGCCCCGATGGTCATCGCGTTGTTGGCGGTGACGAGGGCGGTGGGCGGCGCGGCGAGGGAGAGCAGGGCCGCGGTGGCCCGTTCGGCACCGGCCGACTCGGAGTCGCCGTGCACGACGAGGCGTTCGTCATGGGCGAGCCCGGATGCTGCCAGGCCCTGTCGGTAACCGGCGGTCCGCTCGCGGGTGGTGCTGAGTCCGGGCAGGCCCGCGACCAGGGCGATGCGCCGATGGCCGAGCCCGGCGAGATGGGTGACCAACCGGGCCGTCGGCTCGGTGCTCTCGGCACAGACCTGATCGAAGTGCGGCCCGCTGTCCGCCGGCCCGCCCTCCGTCGACGCCTTGCCCGCCGACGCGCCGTCCCCCGAAGCGTCGACCACCCGGTCGAGGAACACGGTCGGTACGTGGTGGCGCCCGAGGTAGGCGACGAGCTCACGGGGGTCCGCCGAGGGCGCGACGATCATGCCGTCCACCCGCCGCTCGTGCAGCAGCTGGACGACTTTGCGCTCGTGCCCGGGATCGTCGTGCGGATCGGCGATCAGCAGGCTGTAACCGTGCTCCAGAGCGCCGGCCTCGACCCCCTGGAGGATCTCCGTGAAGTAGGGGTTGCTGATCGCCGACACCGCGAGCCCGATGGACCGGGTGCGGGAGGTGACCAGGGAGCGGGCGAGGGTGTTGGGCGTGTAACCGAGCTCGTCGATGGCGTCCAGCACGGCCTGGCGGGTGTGCGGCAGGACCGGCCGGGTGTCGTTGAGCACGTGCGAGACGGTCGCCACGGACACACCGGCACTCCGGGCGACGTCGGCCATGGTGGCCATTGAGTCCCCCTTCCGGAACGGTGGCTCCACGGCCGGAAGGTATCCCATCCGACGGCCGACGTAAACGCTTACGCAAGCGTTTACGCGCAGTCGCCGAGCCGAGGCCTCTGTACGGCGCTCACTCCCAGTCGCCGAGCCGAGGCCCCGGCACAGCGCTCACTCCCAGTCCCACCCGATCCCCACGACCCCCGACCGCACTCGCGGCTCGACGACGTGGACCGAGTGATGCCGGCCGGTGAGGGCCAGCTCCTGGCGGCCGCTGCGTGGCGCGGCGGCGGAGTGCTGAGTGAAGCGGTGGCAGCGGACCGGCAGTGCGTTCTCGTCGAACTGGACCTGCAGGGCGTACTGACCGCCCGGCGAGCCGAAGCCGCGGACGTACTCGCGTGAGGCGTCGGCGGTGCCGTCCTCGACGCCGTAGCGGAAGAGGAACGTGTCGCCGGCCCGCAGCCGGGTGTCGAAGAGCAACTCGGCCACGAGCATGCCGGTGTCGTGGTGCGAACGCACGCGTCCCGTGCGGCAGTTCTCCAGGGCGTGCACGGTCATGCGCTCCGGTGTGCACCCCGGGTCGCCGTGGTGGACGGCCAGGAAGCGGTCGACGCCCTCGCGGTGGGCACGCACGATGTGGTGAGACTCGCGCCCCTGGAGCTCGCGGCGCGCCCCGATCCGTACCCGCTCGTGGTGGCCGAGGGTGTGCAGCCCGCCGTCGGCCGGCGAGTCCAGCTCGGCCAGCAGCTGTTCGAGGATGTCCGTGGCCGCCACGAGGGAGCGGTAGGTGCGGGCCGCGGGGCGCTGTGCGGCCGACTGGTCGTCGCTCTCGGCGAGCAGCCGGATCAGCGATTCCTCGGGCAGCTGCAGGATCTCCTCCAACGCCCGCACGGCCCGCAGCGACTCGGGGCGCTGCGGGCGCCGGGCGCCCTGCTGCCAGTAACTCAGGCTGGTGACGCCGACCTTGACCCCGTAGCGCGACAGATGGTGCTGGACACGTTGCAGTGGCAGTCCACGGGCGGCGATCGCCGCGCGCAGTGCGACGTGGAAGGGGCCGCCACGCAGGGCCGTGTCCAGTTCCGCGGTGGCGACGGTCGCGACGTCCGCGTGCTGTGTGGCGTGCGGCATGCAGGGGCCTTTCTGTGAATGTCCACAACGGCTGGTCAGGCCGTTTTGCGAGGGTGAGTCGGGGCCGCCGCGGAGGCGCCGGGGGAGTCTTCACATCCGTACGCCGCCGTTCCCGGCCCCGAGTTCCCCCGCATTGAAGCGTGTTGACCAAGTCCCGACAACACCTGATGCCGAACAGCGGGGCGCTCCGGCAGGGGCCGGGGACGGTGTGCTCAAGCCGACGCGGTTCCCCCGTCGTTGCCCAGCACGTTCCTGATCGCCCGCGCGGACAGTGAGGACTTGTGCAGGAACCCGCGGGCGGGGCTGGCGGCGATGAGTTCCTCGAAGTCCTCCAAGGCGTGTGTGGAGATCAGGATGATGACGGAGGAGACACTCCCGGCAAGTTGCACAGCGAGGTCGAAGCCGCTCTCGCCGCCCAGTTCGAGATCCACCAGGACGATGTCCGGGACGAGCTCCGTGGCCCGCGCAATAGCCTCCGTGCCTGACATGGCGACGCCGACGACGGGTATCCCGTCGCGCTCGAGCAGAGTGCGCGCGGCCTCCAGGAACCGGATGCTGTCATCGACGAGAAGACAGCGCATGGACATGGTTGACAGGGTCCCAATGGGCAGTTGATTGCGCTTTCCAGCTACCAGGAAAGAGTCGGCGCGGGTTGCTTCCCGGCAGCAGGAATGTGCTGAAGGCTTTTGCCGGATCCACCGGTTCACGCTTACCCAGCGCAGCGACACGTCACGGGGGGTAGCATATGGGCTGCCCTGGGGAGGCCGTGCTGTCCGGTCAGTGGGGGTGCGCGATGAAGGCGTCGCTCGGGAACACGGGAACGAGTCGGAACCATCGCGTCCTGATCACAGGGTTGTTGGGAGCCGCTCTGCTGCTGGCGGCATGCGGCGGCGGTGCGGACGACGGCGGTGACGGCAAGAGCAAGCAGGCGCGCAGCGACACGACCTGCGACGGCCGGATCGAGGGCACCGCGCACGTCACGGTGTGGTTCCACGCGGGGCGGAGCAGTGAACTCACCACGCTGCAGCGCCAGGTGAAGGACTTCAACAAGGCCCAGAGGCAGGTGCGGGTCGAGCTCGTCACCCTGCCCGAGCAGAAGCCGTACAACGACCTGGTGCTCTCCGCCGCGGCCAGCGGTGACCTCCCGGACCTGCTCGACTTCGACGGGCCGCGCCTGTACAGCCACGCCTGGTCCGGCAAGATCAAACCGATCGACTCCTGCGTGCCCCAGAACCTGCGGGACGATCTGCTGCCCTCGATCCGCCAACAGGGCACCTACGCGGGCCGGTTGTACGGCGTCGGCACCTTCGACTCGGGATTGGGCCTCTACGTACGGCCGTCCGTCCTGAAGAAGGCCGGCATCCGCATCCCCAAGGGCGTCGCCGACGCCTGGACCGCCGACGAACTGACGGGCATCCTGCGCAAGCTCCGCGAGGCCGGCTACAAGACGCCGCTCGACATGGAGATCCAATATGCCGTGCCCGGCGCGGAGTGGGGTACCTACGGCTTCGCGCCCGCGGTGTGGTCGGCGGGCGGAGATCTCATCGAGCCCAGGACATTCCGCACGGCCGACGGATTCCTCAACGGCCCCGAGTCGGTCAAGGCGCTCACCACCATGCAGGCCTGGGCCAAGGAGGGGCTCATCTACACCGGGAAGGACGAAAAGGTGTTCGTCGAGGGCCGCAGCGTCATCGCCTGGGCCGGGCACTGGTGGTACCCGGACTACAGCCAGGCGCACCCCGGTGACGTGGCGATCGTGCCGCTGCCCGACTTCGGCAGGGGCACCGTGACCGGGATGGGCTCCTGGCAGTGGGGCGTCACTTCGGGCGCGGCCGACGGGGACGCCGTATGGCGCTTCCTCGCCTATCTGCTGAAGCCGGAACAGATCAACCGGATGACCGAGGCCAACGGCGCGATCCCGGCCACGGACAGCGCGGTGAAGCTCTCGCCGGTGTACGGCGCAGACGGCGCCGAGCGCCTCTTCATCGAGCAGTTGCGGGACGGCGTCGCCCGGCCCCGGCCGCAGACGCCCGCCTACCCTGCGATCACCGACGCCTTCTCCGAGGCCTTCTCGAAGATCATGCGTGACCAGGCTCCGGTGAAGGCCACGCTCGACGCGGCGGTCAAGGCCATCGACAAGGACCTGGCCGCTCACGACGGATACCCGCAGAGCGGGCCATGACCAGCGGCACCGGGGTGCCGGCCCGCACCCGGGTGCTCCACCGCACCTTGCTGACGGGCGCCCTGACCGTCGTCCTGCTCCTCGCGGGATGCACGGGATGCGACGACGGCGCGGACCACAGCGGGCCCCCGACGCCGCGTACCGACACGACCTGCGACGGCAGGATCGACGGCACCGCGCACTTGACGATGTGGTACCACGCGCCCTCGGCGCTCGGTGAACGGGACGCCGTGCGCGCACAGGTACACGCCTTCAACACCTCCCAGAAGGACGTCAAGGTCACCCTGCTAGACCTCCCGAAGGGCGACTACAACGCCCAGGTCCATGCCGCGGCGGCCGACGGCGAACTCCCCGACCTGCTCGACTTCGACGCCCCGAACCTCTTCAGCTACGCCTGGGCGGGCGACATCAGACCGATCGGCTCCTGCCTCCCCGACCGCGTGCGCGCGGACCTGCTCCCCTCCGTCCTCGAACAGGGCACCTACCGGGGCGAGTTGTGGGGCCTGGGCACCTTCGACTCCGGCCTGGGGCTTTACATACGGCCGTCCGTGTTCGAGAAAGCCGGCGTCCGCATTCCCCGTGGCCCTCGGGACGCGTGGACGGCCACGGAGTTCACGGGCATCCTGAAGAAACTGCGGAAGCTGGGCTACGACACGCCGCTCGACCTCAACATGCAGTACGCCGACACGGAATGGGGGACGTACGGGTTCGCGCCGGCCGTGTGGTCGGCGGGCGGCGACCTGATCGACCGGTCCACCTACCGCACGGCGGACGGAGCGCTCAACGGGCCGGAAGCGGTCAAGGCGCTGACCACACTGCAGAGCTGGGTGAAGGCGGGATACGTGGACGCGAACAAGGACTCCGGAGCCTTCCAGGAAGGCAGGAGCCCCGTGTCCTGGACCGGCCACTGGTGGTACCGCCGCTACACCGAGGCCTTCCCCGGTGACGTGGCGATCGTGGCGCTCCCCGACTTCGGCGAGGGCACCGTGACCGGCATGGGCTCCTGGCAGTGGGGCGTGCCCGCGGGCTCCGCCGACGGAGACGCCGTATGGCGCTTCCTGGCCTTCCTGCTGAGCCCCGGCGAGGTGTCGCGGATGACGGAACTCAACGGCGCGATACCCGCCACCAGAACGGCGATCGCGCGCACCGAACTGTTCGGCGAGGGAGGTCCCGAGCGGCTCTACATCGAGCAGTTGGAGGGCGGTGTCGCCCGGCCGAGACCGCAGACCCCCGCCTACCCGGCGATCACCAGGGCCTTCTCCGCCGCCTGCGGGAAAATCATGAAGGGTGCGGCTGTGAGACCCGCCCTGGACGAGGCGGTGCGGGCCATCGACAAGGATCTGGCGGACCACCAGTACTACCCGCCCACCGGACCGTGAGGACCGGCCATGCGCCGCTCACCACTGCGACGACAGCCCTCGGCCCCGACAGGACCCGGCCGTATCCCGCTCCTCGCCCGCCTGCGCGTCGGCCGGAAGCTGATGCTCCTCGTGCTGCTGCCGGTGACCGGGCTGCTGGCCTTCACCGCCTTCAGCGGCGTGGCCCAGTGGCAGGAGGCGCAGACGCTGCGCGACTTCCACACCGCCACCCGGTTGTCGTTCGCGACGACCGACGTCTCCGACGCCGTCGCGCAGGAACGAATCGCCGCCGTGAAGGCCCGGCTGCGCCCCGGACCGGCAGCCCTGGCGGAGCGATCTGCCGCCGAGCGGGCCACCGACCGCGCACTGGAGCGGGCCACCAGCCGTGCCGCCACCTGGACCGCCGGATCCGACGTGGCCGGCGCCCTCGACGCCGTGAGCCGTCAACTGCACGCGCTGCGGGTGCAGACAAGCACCGGATCGCTCACCGCTCCCCAGGTGGCCCAGCAGTACGGGGACGTCGAGGACATCCTGCTCGACAACGTCGCCGCCCTCGAATCCGGGCGTCCCAACAGGGCGTCGGGCCGCGCGGCCGACGCGCACATCGCGCTTCTGCGGGCCATCGAGGCCGCCGAGCGGGAACGCGCGGAGCTGGCCGTCCTGCTCGAGGAGCCCGCCGCCGAGCGCCCCACCGCCGTCGGCCAGTGGCCCGCGCTCGAAACGGCCCAGCTGGACGCGTTCCGGGAGTTCACCTCCCCCGAACTGCGGGCCGAGCTGTACGTCATACAGTTCCAGGACCCCGGCCGGGCCGTCCGCCGGGTCCGCGACATGCTCGCCACCTCCGACGCCGCCTCCGCCCGCTGGCCCTCCTACGCCCGCTGGCTGGCCGACTCGGAGGCCCGGATCGACTCCCTGCGCGGCGTCCAGGGCCGGGCCGCACGTGAACTCGCCGTCACGGCCGCCCACGACCGCCGGACCGCCGAGACACGCGCGGAGCGCGACCTCGCCATCTCCCTGGTGGTCCTGGGCCTCGTCACCGTCCTCGCCCTCACGCTGCGGCGGTCGATCACCCGGCCCCTCAGCGAGGTCTCCGAGGGCGCCCGGGCGCTGTCGTACGGCGATCTCTCCTACGACATCCGGTACGCGGGCCGTGACGAACTCGGAGGCGTCGCCGACACGTTCCGCGAACTGCGGGTGACCACTGAACGGCTGGCCGCCGAGATCCGTTCCATGAACACAGCGATCGACGACAACCATCTCGAACACCGGGCCGACGTCGCCTCGTTCGAGGGCACCTGGGCCCAGCTGCTGGGCGGGATGAACGGCACCATGGCGTCCTTCGCGGCGGCGCACGGGCGGCGCAAGAAGGCCGAGAAGGAGCTGCAGAGCATCTTCGACCTCTCCCTCGACCTGCTGTCCATCAGCGGGGTCGACGGCTACTTCAAGCGGGTCAACCCGGCCTTCGAACGCACCTTGGGCTACTCGAGCGACGAGCTTCTGTCCAAGCCGTACATCGAGTTCGTGCACGAGGAGGACCGGGAGAGCACCGGCGAGGCCCTGGCGACGCTGGCGCGTGGTGTCGAGGTGGCCGAGTTCGAGAACCGGTACCTGCGGGCGGACGGCACCGAGCGCTGGCTGCAGTGGAGCGCACGGCCGGTGCCCGAACAGGGCCTCATCTACGGCGCCGCCCGTGACGTCACCGAGAGCCGGCGCCACACCCTGGAGCAGGCCGCGCTGCGCCGGGTCGCCACCCTGGTGGCCCACGGGGCCCCGCCGTCCGAGGTGTTCACGAAGGTGGCGCAGGAGGTGGGGCACCTGCTGGAGACGACCGCGGCCGTGCTGAGGCACGAGTCCGACGGCAGCCATACGGTCCTCGGGACCGCGCTCGGGATCCCGGCGGACGTCGAGCGGGCCACGCGCGAGAAGCGTCGTGAAGCGGCAAGCAGGGCGATCCACGAGGTGACCCGGACCCGGCGGGCGGCCCACGTCGGGCACGCCGTGGCCGCGCCCATCGTCGTCGACGACCGCCTGTGGGGTGTCATCGTCGCGGCCTCCCTGCTGGGGCCCCTGCCCGTCGGAACCGAGTCGCGGCTGGCCGACTTCACCGAACTCGTCGCCACCGCCATCGCCAACGCCGACAGCCGCGACCAGCTGAACGCGTCACGCGCGCGCGTGGTGGCCGCCGCGGACGCCTCCCGCCGCCGTATCGAGCGCGATCTGCACGACGGCGTCCAGCAGCGGCTCGTCGCCCTCCAGCTGGACCTGCGGCTGGCCGAGTCACTGGTGACGGACCCCACGTCCGAGCTCGCCCAGCAGCTGGCCCACGTGGCCAAGGGCCTCGACGACTCCTTCCAGGACCTGCTCCAGGTGGCCCGTGGCATCCACCCGGCCATCCTCTCCAAGGGCGGCCTGGGCCCCGCCCTGCGCTCGCTGGCCCGCCGCTCCGCCGTTCCCGTGGAACTCGACCTGCGGCTGCCCGCGACCCGGCTGCCGGAGCAGCTGGAGGTGGCGGCGTACTACGTGACCTCCGAGTGCCTCACCAACGCCGTGAAGCACGCGCACGCGCGCGTGGTGGGCGTGGAGGCGGAGGTGCGGGACGACTGGCTGGAGCTGACCATCCGCGACGACGGCGTCGGGGGCGCCGAGCCGGGCCGAGGGTCCGGTCTGATCGGCCTCATCGACCGGGTGGAGGCGATCGGCGGCAAGCTGGACGTCAGCAGTCCGCCCGGCGAGGGCACGACCATGGACGTGCGGCTGCCCTTGATCGGGCCTTAGGTCCTGTCCGGCGGATCATGCGGCGTCGTGGGCCCCGGCGCGCACTCTCCCACGCTCGAACGACCTCGCGCGGGAGCCCCCCATCGCGTCGCCCGCCGCGGCGGCGGCTGAAGCCAACGTCTCCTCCGCCTTGCAGCCGCACGCACCGGACCCCGCTCGGCTCGGCTGCCAGGCACCGTCGTTTGCCGCCGGCCTGATCCGCCGGACAGGCCCTGGACGGACGTGTGACCGCCCGAGGCGTACGCAGGGGAGTTCGCCCAGGTGGGGGAGTCCTGGACTCGGTGACGTCGCGTACGCACCGGGCGGTCGTTTCGGACGGAGAGGCATACCGTCCGGTCTCTAGGGGCGGTGGTTCTCGCCCTGTCGTGCCGTCTGCAGGCGCTTGGCGCGCACGATGTCGGGGTCCCTGGGGTCCAGGACGTCACGCAGTCCGTACGGCGTCTCGTACGTGTCGTCCGTGTACCGGCGCACGCGGACCGGCCGCCGTCGCTTCTCGATCCGCGTCTGCCGCATCTCCCGCACCCCTTCGACCGGGTGACCCACCACCTCTGGTCCGAGACAGCCGGTCCAACTGCATCTGCACTGATACGAGAATCGCTCGGATACGTCCCCATGTCGTCACGGCAAGCCCCCAATTCCGTTTCCGGCTAGCCGTAACCCCAAGGGTGGGGCAGGCTGTTGGGGCGCACCGCAGGTCGGGCAAGGGGAGCCGGGTCCATGGACGCATTGCAGCAGCCGCAGCCCGCACGGGGACGGGTCGTCCTCGCCGACGACGACATTCTGCTCAGGGAGGGTCTGGCCAGTCTGTGCGAGCGCCTCGGCTACGAGGTGGTGGGGCAGGCGGGTGACGCGGTACGGCTGCTGGAGCTGGTCGACGAGGAGCGCCCCGACCTCGCGATCGTCGACATAAGAATGCCGCCGGACCACTCCACCGAGGGCCTCAAGGCGGCCCGGACGATCCGCGAGCGGCACCCCGACACCGGCATCCTCGTCCTGTCCGCGTTCGTCGAGGTCGAGGACGCCCTGGAGCTGCTGGCGAGCGGCCGCAAGATCGGCTACCTCCTCAAGAGCCGGGTCACGGTCGTCGACGAGTTCATCGAGGCCCTCGACCGGATCGGCAGGGGCGGCTCGGTCGTCGACCCGTCCCTCGTCCAGGAGCTCTTCTCCGCGCAGCGCCGTGACGACCCCCTGGCCCACCTCAGCGCCCGCGAACGCGAGGTCCTCGCCCTCATGGCCGAGGGCCGCTCCAACGCCGGCATCGGCCGCCGCCTCTGGGTCACCGAGGGCACCGTCGAGAAACACGTCCGCAGCATCCTCGGCAAACTCAGCCTCGCGGAGGACACGGACGACCACCGCCGGGTACTGGCGGTCATCACGTTCCTGGAGTCCCGCTGATCCCGTAGGGCGGCTGTCCACAGGCCCGCCGCACTGTCACTGCCCGCCAGTAGGGTGTGAGACATGGCCGATCCCTCCAGCTACCGCCCCAAGCCGGGACAGATCCCGGACTCTCCCGGGGTGTACCGGTTCCGCGACGAGCACCGCCGGGTGATCTACGTCGGAAAGGCGAAGAGCCTGCGTCAGCGCCTGGCGAACTACTTCCAGGACCTGGCGAACCTGCACCCGCGCACGCGGACGATGGTCACCACCGCCGCGTCCGTGGAGTGGACCGTGGTGTCCACGGAGGTCGAGGCCCTGCAGCTGGAGTACTCCTGGATCAAGGAGTACGACCCCCGGTTCAACGTCAAGTACCGCGACGACAAGAGCTATCCGTACCTCGCGGTGACGATGAACGAGGAGTACCCGCGCGTACAGGTGATGCGCGGCCACAAGAAGAAGGGCGTCCGCTACTTCGGGCCGTACGGACACGCCTGGGCCATCCGGGACACCGTCGACCTGCTGCTGCGCGTGTTCCCCGTCCGCACCTGCTCCGCCGGCGTCTTCAAGAACGCCGCCCGCACCGGCCGCCCCTGTCTCCTCGGCTACATCGGCAAGTGCTCCGCGCCCTGCGTCGACCGTGTCTCCGCCGAGGAGCACCGCGAACTCGCCGAGGAGTTCTGCGACTTCATGGCCGGCCGGACCGGGACCTACCTCCGCCGCCTCGAGAAGCAGATGACGGAGGCCGCCGAGGAGATGGAGTACGAGCGGGCCGCCCGCCTGCGCGACGACATCGGGGCCCTGAAGAAGGCCATGGAGAAGAACGCGGTCGTGCTCGCCGACGCGACCGACGCCGACCTCATCGCGGTCGCCGAGGACGAGCTGGAGGCGGCCGTCCAGATCTTCCACGTGCGCGGCGGACGCGTGCGCGGTCAGCGCGGCTGGGTCACCGACAAGGTCGAGGAGATCACCACCGCCGCCCTCGTCGAGCACGCCCTTCAGCAGCTCTACGGCGAGGAGCGCGGCGACTCCGTACCCAAGGAGGTCCTGGTCCCGGCCCTGCCCGACCCCGTGGAGCCCGTCCAGGAGTGGCTCACCGAGCGCCGCGGGTCGAACGTCTCGCTGCGCATCCCCCAGCGCGGCGACAAGAAGGCCCTCATGGAGACCGTGCAGCGCAACGCCCTGCAGGCGCTCGCGCTCCACAAGACCAAGCGCGCCTCCGACCTCACCACGCGCTCGCGTGCCCTGGAGGAGATCGCCGAGGCCCTCGACCTCGACAGCGCCCCGCTCAGGATCGAGTGCTACGACATCTCGCACCTCCAGGGCGATGACGTCGTCGCCTCCATGGTCGTCTTCGAGGACGGCCTGCAGCGCAAGAGCGAGTACCGCCGCTTCCAGATCAAGAGCTTCGAGGGGCAGGACGACGTCCGCTCGATGCACGAGGTGATCACCCGCCGCTTCCGGCGCTATCTCGCCGAGAAGGAGAAGACCGGCGAGTGGACCGACGGCGAGGACATCCTCGACAACGGCCTCAAGGACGACGACGGCCGCCCCAAGCGCTTCGCCTACCCGCCCCAGCTCGTCGTCGTCGACGGCGGACAGCCCCAGGTCGCCGCCGCCAAGAAGGCCCTCGACGAGCTCGGCATCGACGACATCGCCGTGTGCGGCCTCGCCAAGCGTCTCGAAGAGGTCTGGCTGCCCGACGAGGACGACCCCGTGGTCCTGCCACGCACCAGCGAGGGCCTGTACCTTCTGCAGCGGGTCCGCGACGAGGCCCACCGCTTCGCGATCACCTACCAGCGCACCAAGCGCGCCAAGCGCTTCCGGTCCGGTCCTCTGGACGACGTACCGGGCCTCGGCGAGACACGCAAACAGGCGCTGATCAAGCACTTCGGTTCGGTGAAGAAGCTGCGATCCGCGACAATCGACCAGATCTGCGAGGTACCCGGCATAGGCCGGAAAACGGCCGAGACCATCGCCGTGGCCCTCGCCCAGGCGGCTCCGGCCGCACCCGCCGTCAACACGGCGACTGGAGAGATCATAGAAGACGAGGAAGACGGGGCGCCCGAGACGGCGGGTGCCCCGGGGGAGCCCGTGACCGCGGGCGCCCCGGACGAACGACGGGGGCAGGAGAGATGACCGAGCAGGACAAGCAGCCCACAGCCGAGCGAGATCAGTCGCACAAGGAAACAGGCGAGGATCCCGCACAGCAGGACGCACCCCAGGAAGACGGAGCACAGGTGAGTACGGGCATCGAAACAGCCGGGGTCCCCGAGGCGGCCATCCCCGAGCTGGTGATCATCTCCGGCATGTCCGGGGCCGGCCGGTCGACCGCCGCCAAGTGTCTGGAGGACCTCGGCTGGTTCGTCGTCGACAACCTCCCGCCCGCGCTGATCCCCACCATGGTGGAGCTCGGCGCCCGCTCCCAGGGCAATGTCGCCCGGATCGCGGTGGTCGTCGACGTCCGCGGCCGCCGCTTCTTCGACAACCTCCGCGAGTCCCTCGCCGACCTGGAGTCGAAGCACGTCACCCGGCGGATCGTGTTCCTGGAGTCCTCCGACGAGGCCCTGGTGCGCCGCTTCGAGTCCGTGCGCCGCCCGCACCCCCTCCAGGGCGACGGCCGCATCGTCGACGGCATCGACGCCGAGCGTGAGCTGCTGCGCGAGCTGCGCGGCGACGCCGACCTGGTGATCGACACCTCCAGCCTCAACGTGCACGAGCTGCGCGCCAAGATGGACGCCCAGTTCGCCGGCGACGAGGAGCCCGAGCTGCGGGCGACCGTCATGTCCTTCGGCTTCAAGTACGGCCTCCCGGTCGACGCCGACCTGGTCGCGGACATGCGCTTCCTGCCCAACCCGCACTGGGTCCCGGAGCTGCGCCCCTTCACCGGCCTCAACGAGGAGGTGTCGGCGTACATCTTCAACCAGCCCGGTGCCAAGGAGTTCCTCGACCGGTACGCCGAGCTGCTCAGGCTCGTGGCGGCGGGCTACCGCCGCGAGGGCAAGCGGTACGTGACGATCGCGATCGGCTGCACCGGTGGCAAGCACCGCTCGGTCGCCACCTCGGAGAAGCTCGCCGCGCGCCTCGTGGCCGAGGGCGTGGAGACGGTGGTCGTGCACCGGGACATGGGACGGGAATGACGGGACGTACTCCGCGGCTGGGCAGGCTGCGCCGGACGGTGCCCGAGGGGCGCGTGAGCCGGCCCGTCGAGGCCCGCGGTGCCAGACCGCGCCGTCGTGGCGCCCAGCCGAAGGTGGTCGCGCTCGGCGGCGGCATGGGCCTGTCCGCCTCGCTCGCCGCCCTGCGCCGGATCACCGGTGACCTCACCGCCGTCGTCACCGTGGCCGACGACGGCGGCTCCAGCGGCCGCCTGCGCGACGAACTGGGCGTGCTGCCGCCCGGCGACCTGCGCAAGGCGCTGGCCGCGCTGTGCGGGGACGACGACTGGGGCCAGACCTGGGCCCGCGTCATCCAGCACCGCTTCCAGTCCAAGGGTGACCTGCACGAACACGCGGTCGGCAATCTGCTGATCGTCGCCCTGTGGGAGCAGCTCGGCGACCATGTCCAGGCCCTCGACCTGGTCGGCAGGCTCCTGGGCGCGCACGGGCGCGTGCTGCCCATGTCGGCCGTACCGCTGGAGCTCCAGGCCCTGGTCAAGGGGCACGACCCGGATCACCCCGAGGACGTCGACACCGTGCGGGGACAGGCGAACGTCGCCCTCACGCCCGGCGAGGTGCAGTCCGTGCACCTCATGCCGCACGACCCGCCCGCCGTCCCCGAGGCCGTGGCCGCCGTCCTCGACGCCGACTGGGTGGTCCTCGGCCCCGGGTCCTGGTTCTCCTCGGTCATCCCGCACCTGCTCGTGCCCGAACTCCTGGACGCGCTGACCCAGACGAAGGCGCGCCGGGTACTCTCCCTGAACCTCGCTCCGCAGCCGGGAGAAACCGAAGGCTTCTCACCGCAGCGTCATTTGGAGGTTTTGGGACGACACGCCCCTAAACTCGCCCTGGACGTGGTGCTGGCCGACGAGGCCGCCGTGCCCGACCGCGATGTGCTCACCGAGGCCGCCAAGCGGCTCGGTGCCGCGGTCGAGCTGGCCCCGGTCGCCAGGACAGATGGGAGCCCCAGGCATGACCCGGAGCTCCTTGCCGCCGCGTACGACCGTATTTTTCGGATGCATGGAAGGATCGGCCCATGGCGATGACGGCAGCGGTGAAGGACGAGGTCTCCCGGCTCCCCGTCACCCGGACCTGCTGCAGGAAGGCGGAGGTATCCGCCATGCTGCGGTTCGCCGGCGGCCTCCACCTGGTGAGCGGGCGCATCGTGATCGAGGCGGAGCTGGACACCGCGATGGCGGCCCGCCGGCTCAAACGGGACATCCTGGAGATCTTCGGCCACAGTTCCGAACTGATCGTGATGGCGCCCGGCGGACTGCGCCGCGGTTCGCGCTACGTCGTCCGGGTCGTCGCGGGCGGCGACCAGCTGGCCCGGCAGACCGGCCTGGTCGACGGCCGGGGCCGCCCGATCCGCGGGCTGCCCCCGCAGGTCGTCTCCGGCGCCACCTGTGACGCCGAGGCCGCCTGGCGCGGGGCCTTCCTGGCGCACGGCTCGCTCACCGAGCCGGGGCGCTCGTCGTCCCTCGAGGTGACCTGCCCGGGTCCGGAGGCCGCGCTCGCCCTGGTCGGCGCCGCCCGACGACTGTCGATCGCCGCCAAGGCCCGCGAGGTGCGCGGCGTGGACCGCGTGGTCGTCCGCGACGGCGACGCGATCGGCGCCCTGCTCACCCGCCTCGGCGCGCACGAGTCCGTGCTCGCCTGGGAGGAGCGCAGGATGCGCCGTGAGGTGCGGGCCACGGCGAACCGTCTGGCCAACTTCGACGACGCCAACCTGCGCCGCTCGGCCCGCGCGGCCGTCGCCGCCGGCGCCCGCGTCCAGCGCGCCCTGGAGATCCTCGCCGACGACGTGCCCGAGCACCTCGCCGCCGCGGGCCGGCTGCGCATGGACCACAAGCAGGCCTCCCTGGAGGAACTGGGTGCGCTCGCCGACCCGCCGCTGACCAAGGACGCCGTGGCCGGCCGTATCCGCCGTCTGCTGGCGATGGCCGACAAGCGCGCCTCCGACCTCGGCATCCCGGGCACGGAGTCCAGCATCACCGAGGAGATGGCCGACAACCTGGTCGGCTGACTGTAGATCAATTCGCCGGTGCCGACGCCCACTTGGGCCGTCGGCACCGGCGTTTGTCTGTCCTTGAGGCGCCCTTGACTCGATCATGAACTGTCATGAGCCTGGCATGAGTTCGCTGCTGTGGCGGACTACTGCAAGGGGGGCTCATGAGACGAAGAACGAGACCGATCCTCGCCGTTGGCGCACTCCTGCTCGGCGGTGCGGGCATCGCACCCATCGCACAGGCTGCCGAGAGCGCTGCCTCTCCCGACCCGAACGAAGTGAAGGTCTATCGCGCCGAGGTGACGGGCAAGCAGGTACCCCTGCTGCTGGCGGCCGGGCAGGACGGCCACGAACTCGGCGAGCAGGTGCCCGAGAAGGGCACGGCCACCGTCGAGGTCTACCTCACCGACAAGCAGGCCGACAAGCTCGAGAAGCAGGGCGTCGACCTCGCCGAGCACACACTCTCCGCCAAGGCCGAGGCCCGCGTCGAGGACGCCGCCGAGGGCGTGTACCGGCCCTACAGCGGAAGCGGCGGGCTCCAGGAGGAGATCCTCGCCACCGCGCAGGCCAACCCCGGCCTCACCAAGGTCGTCTCCATCGGCAAGACCATCAACGGCCAGGACATCCTCGCGCTCAAACTGACCAAGAACGCGAAGAAGACGAAGGACGGCGCCAAGCCCTCCGTCCTGTACCTGTCCAACCAGCACGCGCGCGAGTGGATCACCCCGGAGATGACCCGCCGGCTGCTCCACCACTACGTGGACAGCTACAAGACGGACCAGCGGGTCAAGAAGATCGTCGACTCGACCGAGCTGTGGTTCGTCCTCTCGGCCAACCCCGACGGCTACGACTACACCTTCCAGGACTCCGACGCCCGCCTGTGGCGCAAGAACCTGCGGGACGTCAACGCCGACGGCGTCATCTCCACCGGCGACGGCGTCGACCTCAACCGCAACTTCGCCTACAAGTGGGGCTACGACGACGAGGGTTCGTCCCCCAACCCCACCAGCCAGACCTACCGCGGCGCGGCCCCGAGCTCCGAGCCCGAGACCCAGGCGCTGGACGCCTTCGAACGCCGTATCGGATTCGAGTACGGCATCAACTACCACTCCGCCGCCGAACTCCTCCTCTACGGCGTCGGCTGGCAGGTGGCCACCCCGACCCCCGACGACGTCCTGTACGAGTCCCTGGCCGGCACGCCGGACAACTCCGCAATCCCCGGCTACCACCCGCAGGTCTCCTCGGAGCTGTACACCACCAACGGCGAGGCCGACGGCCACGCGTCGAACGTCAACGGCACGGCGATGTTCACGCCCGAGATGTCGACCTGCCAGACCGTGTCCGACCTGGACCCGAACGACCAGTGGAACGCGGCCGACTGCCAGTCGGTCTTCAACTTCCCCGACGACGAGAAGCTGATCCAGCAGGAGTTCGAGAAGAACATCCCGTTCGCGCTCTCCGTCGCCGAGACCGCCGCCCACCCCGACCAGCCGTCCTCCTCGGTCGGCCTGAAGGCCGCGGACTTCACCCCGGCGACGTTCACCACGTCGTACTC
The DNA here is from genome assembly GCF_000718165.1 of Streptomyces fulvoviolaceus. Taxonomy (GTDB): domain Bacteria; phylum Actinomycetota; class Actinomycetes; order Streptomycetales; family Streptomycetaceae; genus Streptomyces; species Streptomyces fulvoviolaceus. The sequence goes on from NZ_JOEY01000047.1 coordinate 77,068, forward strand.
GCGCGGCGCGGACCAGGAGGTCTCCGTCGTCGCACGCAGGTCCGTGCGCGACAAGGAGCTCAGGTACCGCGTCAACGGCGGCCGCGTCGAGGACATGGCGCTCAAGGCCTGGAAGGGCGGCGAGACGTACGGCGGTGAGGACAACCTCTACTTCGACGAGTACCGGGCCAAGGTCGCCGACGGCGATCCGGGCGACAAGGTCGAGGTGTGGTTCACCGGCGAGACCAGGAGCGGCAAGCCCACCTCCAGCGAGCACTTCACGTACACGGTCGCGCAGCGGCCGCGCGCGGACACGCTCGTGGTCGCCGAGGAGGGCGCGGCCGCCACGCAGGCGCAGACGTACGTCGACGCGCTGAAGGCCAACGGCCGCAAGGCGATCGTCTGGGACGTCGCCGCGCAGGGCGCGCCCGACGCGCTCGGGGTGCTGGACCACTTCGGCACGGTCGTCCACTACACGGGCGCCAGCGTCCCCGGCAACGCCACCCAGCTCCAGCTCCGTGCCTTCCTCAACGAGGGCGGCAAGCTGATCGAGGCGGGCGAGCGCGCCGGCGGCAGCGTCGACCTGGGCGGCGGCACCCCGTCGAACGACTTCAGTCAGTACTACCTCGGCGCCTACACCCGTACGTCGCTACCGGACGCCACGGCCTTCGAGGGCTCCGGCAAGCTCGCCGGAGCGGACGCGGCCCTGGGCGCCGCGACCGGCAACCCGCTGGACACGGCCGGTTCCTACAGCGTCACCTCGGAGAGCCTGCCGGTCGAGACCTTCCCGCAGTTCGCCAGCGCGGGCGCGGGCTCCTACCCCGGCACGGTCAACCCGTACGGCCCCTACGAGGGCTCCTCCATGGCGGCCGTCACGCACAGCGACTACGCCTGGAACCGCCTCACCCGCACCATCGACCTCACCTCGGTGAGCGCCGCGGACGCGCCCACCCTGCGCACCCGTCTGCTGTGGGACACCGAGGAGGGCTACGACCACGCCGTCCTCGAGGCGCACACGGCCGGGGCCGACGACTGGACGACGCTCCCGGAGGCGGGCGCCGCCACCAGCACCGCCGTGCCCACCGAGTGCGAGGCCGGGTACTTCATCGCGGCGCACCCCGCCCTGAAGCGGTACCTGACGCTCGGCGACGGCGGCTGCACCGCCACCGGTACCAGCGGCTCCTGGAACAGCTTCACCGGAGCGTCGGCCGGCTGGCAGGAGGTCTCCTTCGACCTCTCCGCGTATGCCGGCAAGACGGTCGAGGTCTCCCTCGGCTACATCACCGACCCCGGTAGCGGTGGCCGTGGCGTCCTCGCCGACAACGCGTCCGTCGTCATCGGCGGCGAGGCCGTCGAGACCGAGGGCTTCGAGACGTCGCTGGGCGCCTGGAGCGTCCCCGGACCGCCCGCGGGCAGCCCCGCGGTCGTCAAGGACTGGGGGCTCGCGGGAGAGCTGTTCAAGACGTACGGAGCGGTCACCACGGACGACACCGTGCTGCTGGGCTTCGGCCTGGAGCACGTCACCGCGGCGGCCGACCGCACCGTCCTTCTCGGCAAGGCACTCGCGGCACTGGGAGGGTGAACGCGCCGGTCAACGGTGACTGACTCACCGTAGCCAGAACGAGTGATCGGCCCTTCAGGCCCGGGCGGTCCGTACCCCTACTGGCGGGTACGGACCGCCGTGCCGTGTATGGGACATCTCGATGTCACCCCGGGAGCCTCAGGGAGGTAGGGTCGTGGGTGGTCGGGGACATCCCATACAGCTCGCCGGTCTCGAAACCGGCGTACCAACGAGGAGATCGGTTCGTGACGATCCGCGTAGGCATCAACGGCTTTGGCCGCATCGGTCGTAACTACTTCCGCGCGCTGCTGGAGCAGGGTGCTGACATCGAGATCGTGGCTGTCAACGACCTGGGTGACACCGCGACCACCGCTCACCTGCTCAAGTACGACACCATCCTGGGCCGCCTCAAGGCCGAGGTGTCGCACACCGCCGACACGATCACCGTCGACGGCAAGACGATCAAGGTGCTTTCCGAGCGCAACCCCGCCGACATCCCGTGGGGTGAGCTGGGCGTCGACATCGTCATCGAGTCGACCGGCATCTTCACGAAGAAGGCCGACGCCGAGAAGCACATCGCCGGCGGCGCCAAGAAGGTCCTCATCTCGGCTCCGGCCAAGGACGAGGACATCACCATCGTGATGGGCGTCAACGAGAACAAGTACGACCCGGCGAACCACAACGTCATCTCGAACGCCTCCTGCACCACCAACTGTGTGGCGCCGATGGCGAAGGTTCTCGACGAGAACTTCGGCATCGTCAAGGGCCTGATGACCACGGTCCACGCCTACACGAACGACCAGCGGATCCTGGACTTCCCGCACTCCGACCTGCGCCGCGCCCGCGCCGCCGCGGAGAACATCATCCCGACCACGACGGGTGCCGCCAAGGCCACCGCCCTGGTCCTCCCGCAGCTCAAGGGCAAGCTCGACGGCATCGCGATGCGCGTCCCGGTCCCCACCGGTTCCGCCACCGACCTGGTCATCGAGCTGGAGCGCGAGGTCACCAAGGACGAGGTCAACGCCGCGTTCAAGAAGGCCTCCGAGGGCGAGCTGCAGGGCTACCTGTCCTACACGGAGGACCCGATCGTCTCCTCCGACATCGTCGGCGACCCGGCCTCCTGCACCTTCGACTCCTCCCTGACCATGGTCCAGGAGGGTAAGTCGGTGAAGATCCTCGGCTGGTACGACAACGAGTGGGGCTACTCCAACCGCCTCGTCGACCTGACGGTCTTCGTCGGCAACCAGCTCTGATCAACAGAGCAGGCACCTTGATGTGAGAGCAGGGCTCGGGCGGCGCAGGGACGCGCCGTCCGGGCCCTGACTCACGTACAGACCAGCCCTCTTAGGATCACGAGCACCACAAGTCCTCTCGGGAGCCCTCTCAATGAAGACGATCGACGAACTCCTCGCCGAAGGCGTCGCAGGCAAGCGGGTCTTCGTCCGCGCCGACCTCAACGTGCCGCTGGACGGCACCACCATCACCGACGACGGCCGCATCCGCGCCGTGCTGCCCACCGTCAAGGCCCTCGCCGAGGCGGGCGCCCGCGTGGTCGTCGCCTCCCACCTGGGCCGCCCCAAGGGTGCCCCGGACCCGGCCTTCTCCCTCGGCCCGGCCGCCGCGCGCCTCGGTGAACTCCTCGGCGCCGACGTCGCGTTCGCGACCGACACGGTCGGCGAGTCCGCCACGTCCACCGTCACCGGCCTCGCCGACGGCTCGGTCGCCGTCATCGAGAACCTGCGCTTCAACGCCGGCGAGACCTCCAAGGACGACGCCGAGCGCGGCACCTTCGCCGACCAGCTCGCCGGCCTCGCGGACGTCTATGTCGGCGACGGCTTCGGTGCCGTGCACCGCAAGCACGCCTCGGTCTTCGACCTTCCGGCCCGTCTGCCGCACTACGCCGGCTACCTCATCGCCACCGAGGTCGGTGTCCTGAAGAAGCTGACGGACGAGGTCCAGCGGCCGTATGTCGTCGCCCTCGGCGGTGCCAAGGTCTCCGACAAGCTCGCCGTCATCGACCAGCTGCTCGGCAAGGCCGACCGCATCCTCATCGGCGGCGGCATGGCGTACACCTTCCTCAAGGCCAAGGGCCACGAGGTCGGCGCGTCGCTCCTCCAGGAGGACCAGATCCCGGCCGTCCTCGAGTACATCGAGCGTGCGGAGAAGACCGGTGTCGAGCTGGTGCTGCCCGTCGACGCCGTGGTCGCTCCCGCGTTCCCGGACCTGAAGACCAAGGCCCCGGCGGGGGCCACCACCGTCGCCGCGGACGCGATCCCGGCCGACCGGATGGGCCTGGACATCGGTCCGGAGTCCAACAAGCTGTACGCCTCGAAGATCACCGACGCCGCCACCGTCTTCTGGAACGGCCCGATGGGCGTCTTCGAGCACCCCGAATTCGCCGAGGGCACCAAGGCGGTCGCCCAGGCCCTCCTCGACTCCCAGGCCTTCACGGTCGTCGGCGGTGGCGACTCCGCCGCGGCCGTCCGCATCCTGGGCTTCGACGAGAACGCATTCGGCCACATCTCGACCGGCGGCGGCGCCTCCCTCGAATACCTCGAGGGCAAGACGCTCCCCGGCCTCGCCGCACTGGAGGACTGACCCCGCATGACCACTCGCACGCCGATCATGGCGGGCAACTGGAAGATGAACCTCAACCACCTCGAGGCCATCGCGCACGTCCAGAAGCTCGCCTTCGCCCTGGCCGACAAGGACTACGAGGCCGTCGAGGTCGCCGTCCTGCCGCCCTTCACCGATCTGCGCTCCGTGCAGACCCTGGTCGACGGCGACAAGCTCAAGATCAAGTACGGCGCCCAGGACCTCTCGGCGCACGACTCCGGTGCCTACACCGGCGAGATCTCGGGCTCGATGCTGGCCAAGCTGAAGTGCACGTACGTGGCCATCGGCCACTCCGAGCGCCGCCAGTACCACGCCGAGACCGACGAGATCGTCAACGCCAAGGTCAAGGCCGCCTACAAGCACGGCCTGACCCCGATCCTGTGCGTCGGCGAGGAGCTGGAGGTCCGTGAGGCGGGCAACCACGTCTCCCACACCCTCGCCCAGGTCGAGGGCGGCCTCAAGGACCTCCCGGCCGAGCAGGCCGAGTCCGTCGTGATCGCCTACGAGCCCGTGTGGGCCATCGGCACCGGCAAGGTCTGCGGCGCCGAGGACGCCCAGGAGGTCTGCGCGGCCATCCGCGGCAAGATCGCCGAGCTCTACACCCAGGAGCTGGCCGACCAGGTCCGCATCCAGTACGGCGGCTCCGTGAAGTCCGGCAACGTCGCCGAGATCATGGCGCAGGCCGACATCGACGGTGCGCTCGTGGGCGGTGCGTCGCTCGATGCCGACGAGTTCGTCAAGATCGTGCGCTTCCGCGACCAGTGAGTACGCGCTAAGCGGGATCCGTCGTACCCTTGCGGGGGCGCAGCCCTGAGGCTGTGCCCCTGTCGTCCATCCAGATCCGAGGAAGTTGGTCCAGCCGTGGTTATGGGGTTCTCGATCGCCCTGATCGTCTTCAGCGGGCTGCTGATGCTGCTGGTGCTGATGCACAAGGGGAAGGGCGGCGGCCTCTCCGACATGTTCGGAGGCGGCATGCAGTCGTCCGTCGGTGGCTCCTCGGTCGCCGAGCGCAACCTCGACCGGATCACGCTGGTGATCGGTCTGCTCTGGTTCGCGTGCATTGTCGTACTCGGCCTCCTCATGAAGACGAACAGCTGAGCGAGGACGCATACACAGCACGTACATTCCGCACGTAAGGCCCCATGTTCGGTACGCGCACCTGAGCGCGGCCTATCATGGGGCTTGCGTCTAGGTGTGGGGGGTGTAACTCCAATCACTGGACGCGCGTTGGGCCTTACGTAGACTGAGGCGCTCGCAACGAAGCGACACGCCGACTCGCTTCGCGGCACCATCACGCAGGGAGTTACGACCGTGGCAAGTGGCAACGCGATCCGAGGAAGCCGGGTCGGGGCGGGGCCGATGGGCGAGGCCGAGCGCGGCGAGTCCGCGCCGCGTCTGCGCATCTCCTTCTGGTGCTCCAACGGGCACGAGACGCAGCCCAGCTTCGCCAGCGACGCGCAGGTTCCCGAAACCTGGGACTGCCCGCGCTGTGGCTTCCCGGCCGGTCAGGACCGGGACAACCCGCCGGACCCGCCGCGCACCGAACCCTACAAGACGCACCTCGCGTACGTGCGGGAGCGGCGCAGCGATGCGGACGGTGAGGCGATCCTCGCCGAAGCGCTCGCCAAACTGCGGGGCGAAATCTAGGAATTGAGAGCCGGCCGGGCACCAAGAGGTGCCCGGCCGGAGTTGTTCGGTGACCCGGGCGTCGCTTGTCGCTCCGAGGCCGATTGTCAGTGGTGCCCTTTACGGTTTGTGAATCGGCGAATCGTGAGGGGGGCCTGTGGCGACGGTGGATGCGACGGGCGGGCTTGCGCCCGCGTGGCGTGGGGGGTTCGGGAGGTTGTGGACCGCGGCGGTGCTCTCCAGCTTCGGTGACGCGCTGCGCGGGTCCGCGCTGCCCCTCCTCGCCGCGACGCTGACGGACCGACCGCTGCTCATCGCGGCGGTCACCGCCTGCGGCTATCTGCCTTGGATCGTGTTCGGTCTGCTCGGCGGCGCCGTCGCCGACCGCGTGGACCAGCGGCGCGCCATGTGGGCGGTGGATGCGGTACGAGGGCTGCTGGTCGCCTGCTTCGCGGTGGCCGTCGCTCTCGGGCACGCCTCGATCGGCCTGCTGATCGCCCTCGCTTTCGTCCTGACCACCCTCCAGACCCTCTTCGACAACGCGTCGACGGCCCTGCTGCCTGTCCTGGTGGACCGGGAGGCGCTGGGCAGCGCCAACGCCCGCCTGATGACTGGCCAGCGCATCGCGGGCGGCCTGCTGGGCGCACCTGTCGTGCCGCTGCTGCTGGTGGCCGGCGCCGCCCTGCCCTTCGCGGCGGACGCGGTGACTTTCCTGGCGGCCGCCGCCCTGGTCTCCACGCTGCGGACCACCGGGCCCGAGCGGAAGGCGCGACCGGCGGGCAGCACCTTGCGCCGGGAGATCGCCGAGGGGATGCGCACCTTGGTGCGGGACAGGGCCCTGCGCGGGTTGTGCGCCGCCACGGCCCTGTGCAACGTCGGCGTGGGCGCCCTCATCGCCGGCATGGTGCTCCTGGTGACCGGCTGGCTGCACGCCGGTACGGCGGGATACGCGGCAGCCATGACCGCGTACACGATCGGCGGCCTGACCGCGGGAGTGGCGAGCGGTCGGCTCGTGGCCCGTGTCGGGCGGGTGCGTGCGGTGCTGCTCGCGGGGACGGTGCAGATCGGCGCTCTGGTCGTCATGGGGTCGGTGCGCAGCCTGGTTGCTCTGGCGGCGGCCATGGCTGCCTTCGGGTTCATGGGCATGGTGTGGAACGTCAACACAAGGACGCTGATGCAGGAGCGCAGCCCGTCCGAGATGCTGGGCCGCGTCAGCGCGGCCTTCCGGACCCTGTCGGTCGCCGGAGCCCCTCTGGGCGCCCTGGCGGGCGGCGCCGTGGCCACCGCCTGGGGGCTCAACACCCCGGCTCTGCTCGCGGCCACCTTCTTCGTTCTGTCCGTTGCTTCGCTGATACCTGCGCTCAAGCCGGACGTACCTGTTGTTGCGCCGGACGACGACGCCACGACGGCTCACGCCCCGCGCTGATCAATTAGGTTGGAACAGCTGGGACAGGCACGAAAGAAGGCTGAAGACGGACATGAACGCAGACAGCCGTACCAGGCTCAACCAGACGCCCGAGTGGACCGCTCTGGCCAAGCACCGTGAGGAACTCGGCGAGGTGGGGCTGCGGGAGCTGTTCGCCGCCGACCCTGGGCGCGGGGCCGGTTACACGCTGCGGGTCGGTGACCTGCACATCGACTACTCCAAGCACCTGGTCACCGACGAGACCCTGCGGCTGCTGCGCGAACTGGCCGCCGCGACCGACGTGTTCGGGCTCAGGGACGCCATGTTCGGGGGCGAGAAGATCAACGTCACCGAGGACCGGGCCGTGCTGCACACCGCGCTGCGGGCCCCGCGCGACGCGGTGGTCGAGGTCGGCGGGGAGAACGTCGTGCCGGGAGTGCACGCCGTCCTCGACAAGATGGCCGACTTCTCCGAGCGCGTCCGCTCCGGCGCCTGGACCGGGCACACGGGCCGTCGTATCCGCAACGTCGTCAACATCGGCATCGGCGGCTCCGACCTGGGCCCGGCGATGGCCTACGAGGCGCTGCGCGGTTACACCGACCGCGACCTCACGGTCCGCTTCGTGTCGAACGTCGACGGGGCCGACCTGCACGAGGCGGTGCGTGACCTGGACGCGGCCGAGACGCTGTTCGTCATCGCGTCCAAGACCTTCACCACGATCGAGACGATCACCAACGCGACCTCGGCGCGCAGTTGGCTCCTCACCGAGCTGAAGGCCGGTCAGGAAGCCGTCGCCAAGCACTTCGTGGCCCTCTCGACGAACGCCGGGAAGGTGTCGGACTTCGGCATCGACACGGCCAACATGTTCGAGTTCTGGGACTGGGTCGGAGGCCGCTACTCCTACGACTCCGCGATCGGCCTGTCCCTGATGATCGCGATCGGCCCGGACCGCTTCCGGGAGATGCTCGACGGGTTCAGGACCGTCGACGAGCACTTCCGCACCGCGCCGGCCGAGTCCAACGTGCCGTTGCTCCTTGGCCTGTTGGGCATCTGGTACGGCAACTTCCACGATGCCCAGTCGCATGCCGTGCTGCCCTACAGTCACTATCTGTCCAAGTTCACGGCCTACTTGCAGCAGCTGGACATGGAGTCCAACGGCAAGTACGTCGACAGGGACGGCCGGGAGGTCGACTGGCAGACCGGGCCGGTCGTCTGGGGCACGCCCGGCACCAACGGGCAGCACGCCTACTACCAGTTGATCCACCAGGGCACCAAGCTCATCCCGGCGGACTTCATCGGCTTCGCCGAGCCGGTCGCCGATCTGCAGCCCGGGCTGGTCGCCCAGCACGACCTGCTGATGGCGAACTTCTTCGCCCAGACGCAGGCGCTGGCCTTCGGCAAGACGCCGGACGAGGTGCGGGCCGAGGGAGTGCCCGAGGAGCTGGTGCCGCACAAGACGTTCAAGGGCAACCACCCGACGACCACGATCCTCGCGCGCGAGCTGACCCCGTCGGTCCTCGGCCAGCTGATCGCCCTCTACGAACACAAGGTGTTCGTCCAGGGTGCGGTCTGGAACATCGACTCCTTCGACCAGTGGGGCGTCGAGCTCGGCAAGGTCCTGGCCAAGCGCGTCGAGCCGGCGCTCACGGAGGGCGCAGAGGTTCCGGGTCTGGACGCGTCCACGAAGGCTCTGGTCAACACGTATCGGGAGCTGCGCGGACGGCAGTAACGGCCGGAGCCCGTACGGCACTTGACCGTACGGGCTCCGTGTCGAACCGGGTTCGTCAGGACGACGCCGGCGGGTACAGCGACCTCGGCAGTTGGGAAGCCGCAGCCGAGTCCAGCAGCCACAGGGTGCGGGCGCGGCCCCGGGCGCCGGCTGCCGGGGCCTGGATCTCGCCCGCGCCGGACAGGGCGATCGCCGCGGCCTGCGCCTTGTCCTCGCCCGCCGCGAGGAGCCAGACCTCACGGGCCGCGCGGATGGCGGGCAGGGTCAGGGTCACCCGGGTCGGCGGGGGCTTCGGGGCGCCGTGGACGCCGACGACCGTGCGCTCGGTCTCCCGGACCGCGGGCAGTTCGGGGAACAGGGACGCCACGTGCGTGTCCGGGCCGACACCCAGCATCAGGACGTCGAACGTCGGTACCGCGCCATGGTTCTCGGGACCGGCCGCTAGGGCCAGTTCCTCCGCGTAACCCGCCGCGGCCGCGTCCACGTCGGCGCCGTACAGGCCGTCCGACGCGGGCATGGCGTGGACGCGCTTCGGGTCCAGGGGCACCGCGTCCAGCAGGGCCTCGCGGGCCTGCGTGACGTTGCGCTCCGGGTCGCCCTCGGGCAGGAAGCGCTCGTCGCCCCACCACAGGTCCAGGCGGCCCCAGTCGACGGCGTCCCGGGCGGGTGCCGCGGCCAGGGCGGCCAGCAGGCCGTTGCCGTTGCGGCCGCCCGTGAGGACCACGGACGCGTAGCCCCGGGAGGCCTGCGCGTCCACGATCTTCGTGATCAGGCGGGCCGCGGCGGCCTGGGCCATCAGCTCCTTGTCGCGGTGCACGACCAGCTGCGGAGTGCTCACTTCGCCGTCGCCTTCTTCACCGGGGCCTGCGCCGCCGATTCCTTCGCGGGAGCTTTCGCAGCCGCCTCGACGGGAGCGGGAGCCGCGACCGATTCTCCTTTGGCAGCCGGAGCCTCGCCGGGCGCCGTGCCCTTCGCCCCGCTCTTGCCGTCCGGAGCGTTCAGCCGGTCCACCCCGAACCGCAGCGCGGACGCGTACGTGTCGTCCGGGTCCAGGCGCCGCAGCTCCTCCGCGATCAGCTCGGCCGTCTCACGGCGCTTGAGCGCCACCGCACGGTCGGGCTGCCCCTCGATGGACAGGGTCGCCAGCGAGCCGTCCGCCCGGTCCAGGGTGATCGGGCCGCTGTTGGTGTCCATCCGGACCGCGGTCAGACCGGGGCCGGAGGACAGTGAGCGCTTCACCGGCACGTCCAGCCGGTCCGCGAGCCACATGGCGAGAAGCTCGCAGCTCGGGTTGAACTCCTCGCCCTCCACCTCGACGGCCTTGACCTCGACCGTGACCTGGTCGAGGGCCGCGGCCAGCATCGAACGCCAGGGCGTGATGCGGGTCCAGGAGAGGTCGGTGTCGCCGGGTGTGTAGGCGTCCGCGCGGGCGGACAGCTCCCGCACCGGCTGCTCGGAGGCGTAGGTGTCGGTGACCCGGCGCTGGGCCAGCGCGCCCAGCGGGTCCTGAGCCGGGTCGAGCGGCGCGTTGACCGGCCACCAGACCACCACCGGCGCGTCCGGCAGCAGCAGCGGCAGGACCACCGACTGGGCGTGGCCCACCACCTCGCCGTACAGCCGCAGCACCACCGTCTCGCCGGTGCCCGCGTCCGCGCCCACCCGCACCTCGGCGTCGAGGCGGGACTTCGTACGGTCGCGGGGCGAGCGCGAGACGCGCCGGATGACCACGAGGGTGCGCGAGGGGTGCTCGCGCGACGCGTCGTTCGCCGCCTTGAGGGCGTCGTACGCGTTCTCCTCGTCCGTCACGATGACCAGGGTGAGGACCATGCCGACGGCCGGCGTGCCGATGGCCCGGCGGCCCTTCACCATCGCCTTGTTGATCTTGCTGGCTGTGGTGTCCGTGAGGTCTATCTTCATGGCCGGCGCCAGCTCCGTCCCTCTCGTGCGAGCATTTCGTCCGCCTCGACCGGACCCCAGGTGCCGGCCTGGTACTGGGCCGGCTTGCCGTGCTTGTCCCAGTGCTGCTCGATCGGGTCGAGGATCTTCCAGGACAGCTCGACCTCCTCGGTGCGCGGGAAGAGGTTCGAGTCGCCGAGCAGGACGTCGAGGATCAGGCGCTCGTACGCCTCGGGCGAGGACTCGGTGAACGATTCGCCGTAGGCGAAGTCCATCGAGACGTCCCGGATCTCCATCGACGTGCCCGGCACCTTGGAGCCGAAGCGGACCGTGACGCCCTCGTCGGGCTGGACGCGGATGACGATCGCGTTGGAGCCCAGCTCCTCCGTGGCCGTCGTGTCGAAGGGGGAGTGGGGCGCCCGCTGGAAGACGACCGCGATCTCGGTGACGCGGCGGCCGAGCCGCTTGCCGGTGCGCAGATAGAAGGGCACGCCCGCCCAGCGGCGGTTGTCGACCTCCAGCTTGATCGCGGCGTAGGTGTCGGTCTTCGACTTGGCGTTGATGCCGTCTTCCTGGAGGTAGCCGACGGCTTTCTCGCCGCCCTGCCAGCCGGCCGCGTACTGCCCGCGCACGGTGTCCCGGCCCAGGTCCTTCGGCAGCTTCACCGCGCCGAGCACCTTGGTCTTCTCCGCGGCCAGCGCGTCCGCGTCGAAGGAGGCGGGCTCCTCCATGGCGGTGAGGGCCATGAGCTGGAGGAGGTGGTTCTGGATGACGTCACGGGCGGCGCCGATGCCGTCGTAGTAGCCGGCGCGGCCGCCGATGCCGATGTCCTCGGCCATCGTGATCATGTTCTGGACGGTCTCCTTGCCGAGGTAGTGGTCGATGCGGAAGACCTGGTCCGGGGCGAAGACCTCGTGGACGAGGGCGTTGAGCTCCTCGGCCGACTTCAGGTCGTGCCCGAACGGCTTCTCGATGACCGCGCGCCGCCAGGATCCGCTCGACTGGTCCGCCAGGCCGTGCTTCTTCAGCTGCTGGATGACCACCGGGAAGGCGCCCGGCGGCACGGAGAGGTAGAAGGCGAAGTTGCCGCCGGTGCCCTGTGCCTTGTCGAGCTCCTCGATCGTGCCGCGCAGCCGCTCGAACGCGTCGTCGTCGTCGAAGGTGCCCTGGACGAAGCGCATCCCCTGGATGAGCTGCTGCCAGACCTCCTCGCGGAACGGCGTACGGGCGTGTTCCTTGACGGCGTCGTGGACCTCCTGCGCGAAGTCCTCGTTCTGCCATTCGCGCCGGGCGAAGCCGACCAGCGAGAAGCCCGGCGGCAGCAGACCCCGGTTCGCAAGGTCGTACACGGCGGGCATGAGCTTCTTTCGTGACAAATCGCCCGTGACGCCGAAGATGACCAGGCCCGACGGCCCCGCGATACGCGGGAGCCGTCGGTCGGCGGGGTCACGCAGCGGATTGCTGCTCGACAAGTTCTCAGCCCTCCGAAGGGGCGAGGCGGGTCAGCTCCGCCTCGGTCGACTTGAGCAGGTCGTTCCAGGAGGCCTCGAACTTCTCGACGCCCTCGTCCTCCAGGAGCTGGACCACGTCGTCGTACGAGATCCCGAGCTTCTCGACGGCGTCGATCTCGGCGCGGGACTGCTCGTACGTACCGGCGACGGCGTTGCCCCTGATCTCGCCGCTCTCCTCGGTGGCCTGGAGAGTGGCCTCCGGCATGGTGTTCACCGTGTTCGGCGCCACCAGCTCGTCGACGTAGAGGGTCGGCTTGTAGGCGGGGTCCTTCACGCCGGTCGAGGCCCAGAGCGGGCGCTGCTTGTTGGCCTGCGCCTTGTCCAGCTCCTGCCAGCGGGCCGAGGAGAAGACCTCCTCGTACGCCTCGTAGGCGAGACGCGCGTTGGCGACGCCGGCCTTGCCGCGGGCGGCCTTGGCCTCGGGGGTGCCGAGCGCGTCGATCCGCTTGTCGATCTCGGTGTCCACGCGGGACACGAAGAAGGACGCCACGGAGTGGATCAGCGACAGGTCCAGGCCCTTGGCCTTGGCCTTCTCCAGGCCCGCGAGGTACGCGTCCATGACCTCGCGGTAGCGCTCGAGCGAGAAGATCAGCGTGACGTTGACGCTGATGCCGTTGCCGATGATGAGGGTGTTGGGGCGGTCGACCAGCCAGGCCAGCTGCTTGGCCTCGGCGACGGTCGCCTTGGTGTTGTGGGCCAGGCGCGGGTCGACCTCGATCGACACGCGGCCGTCCTGGCCGCCGGTGGCGTCGAAGACCGGGCGCAGGATGTCGGCGGCGTCGCGGACGTCCGCCGTGGTGATCATGCGGAGGGCTTCTTCGACGGTGACCTTGCGGGCGGCGAGGTCGGCGAGCTGCTGCTCGTAACCGTCGCCGCTGCTGATCGCCTTCTGGAAGATCGACGGGTTGGTGGTGACGCCCACGACGTGCTGCTGGTCGATCAGCTCGGCGAGGTTGCCGGACGTGATCCGCTTGCGCGACAGGTCGTCCAGCCAGATCGCCACGCCTTCCTCGGAGAGGCGCTTGAGTGCGTCTGTCATGGAATTACATCTCCTACGTGTCGTATGTCAGCGTCAGCGCTGGGCGGCGGCGAGGGATTCCCGGGCCTTGGCGGCCACGTTCTCCGCAGTGAAGCCGAACTCCTGGAAAAGGACCTTGCCGTCGGCGGAAGCACCGAAGTGCTC
>NZ_JOEY01000048.1 GCF_000718165.1 Streptomyces fulvoviolaceus
CGCGGCCCATACCGGACCGTCGGCAACCCCCTCAAACTCTCCGACTCCCCCAACCACATCACCACCTCACCCCTCCTCGGCCAACACAACAACGAGATCCTTCACGGTGAACTCGGTATCTCTCCCGACGAGTTGCCGCTGCTCAAGGCTCAGGGAGTGATCTGACATGTCGACACCGGCACCCCGTTTCATCCAGCCCACCCGCACCGCACCGGACTCCGGGACGGTCACCGACCGGCTCCTGGAAGCCAACCGCGCCTACGCCGCCGGATTCGTGGACCCGGGCATGGGCGCCCGCCCGGTCCTGCGCGTGGCCGTCGTGGCCTGTATGGACGCCCGCATCGACTTGCACGCCGCGCTCGGCCTGGAGCTGGGCGACTGCCACACCGTCCGCAATGCCGGCGGAGTCGTCACCGACGACACGATCCGCTCCCTGACGATCAGCCAGCGCGCACTCGGCACCCGCAGCGTCATACTCATCCACCACACCGGCTGTGGTCTGCAGACCCTGACCGAGGACTTCCGGCACGAACTGGAGCTGGAGGTCGGGCAGCGGCCGGCCTGGGCGGTGGAGTCGTTCCGGGACGTCGACCAGGACGTACGGCAGTCGATGCAGCGGGTGCGCACCTCGCCGTTCCTGCCGCACACCGACGATGTCCGGGGCTTCGTCTTCGACGTGACCACCGGGCTGCTGCGGGAGATCGACCCGCGGTCCTGAGCCCCCTGCCGTTCCCGTCCGTCCTCGTCGTTTCCCGTCCGTCCCCGTCGTTCAGACGCTCTGGCCGGCCACCGCGGCGATCTGCTTGCAGTAGAAGTCGGTGGTGCTCCGGGTGTGCCGGCGCATGAGCTCCTCGGCGCGGTGCGGGGAGCCCTCGGCGATCGCCTCGATGATCCGGGCGTGTTCGTTCCAGGCGTCCTTGCCGCGGGGCTTGGCGATGGGCATGTAGTACCAGCGCACGCGTCGGTCGACCTGGGGGATGAGCTCGGCGAGGACCGCGTTGCGGGAGAGGAGGGTGATGTGGGTGTGGAGGGCGGCGTTCGCCTCCACGATGGCCCGGGCGTCGCCGGCCGCGAGGGCGGTGAGGCCGGTCTGCTGCAGTTCCCACAGCCGCGCGACGTCGCGGGGAGTGGCGTGCTGGGCGGCTCCGCGCGCGGAGTGGGTCTCCAGGAGGGCCCGGACGCTGAGGAGCTGGGCGCACTCCTCCGTGGTGGGGGAGTGGACGAAGGCGCCCTGGGAGGGCCGCAGGTCGACCCAGCCGGCGGTGTGGAGCCGTTGCAGCGCCTCGCGTATCGGCTGGCGGCTGACGCCGAGGTTCTCGGCGAGCTCGGCCTCGACGAGGTGCTGGCCGGGCTTGAGCGAGCCGTTGACGATCAGCTTGGTGAGAGCGTCGTAGACGGCCTGGCGCAGCGGGGTCGGTCGACTGATCGGTCCGCGGGCTGCCGCGGTGGGTGCGTCGGGCATGGGCCCTCTCTCCATCCGGCTACGGGATACTGAGTTTAGTATGCAATAGCCACTCTGACGTGACCCCCTGTTGGGAAGCTGCGGAATTTGTCCGGGCTCACCCCTGGCGCCCGACAGTGAATGCGAAATACTGTATGCAATCATCGCCCGACGGTGGACCAGAAGCCGCTCCCGAGGGGGTCACCCCGTGTCGTACCGCACCGCTCTCTCAGAAGTCCTGACCAGTGTCGTCGAACCCTCCGCCCGAGCGGCCGGCATCGAGGGGAGGTTCCCCCGCGAAGCAGTGACGGCCCTCGGCCGCGCCGGGCTGCTGGGACTCACTGTCTCCACCGAATTCGGCGGCGGCGGACGGGGGTTGCCGGAAGCCGCCGAGGTGGTGGCCCGGACCGCGCGTGTCTGCCCGGCGACGGCGGCCGTGCTCCAGTCCCACTACACGGCGGTCGCCGTCATCGACTCGTACGGCAGCCCCTGGGTATGCGGCGAGATCGCGGCCGGACGCCACCTCGGCAGCCTCGCGCTCGCGGAGGCGGAGGACGGTGCCGACGTAAAGGACGTAGAGGGGGCGCGAGCTCAACTCCTCATGCCACGCGCCATCGCCGCCCGCTCCAGTGGCGTGGTCGCACTGCGGGGCCGTAAGCACCAGGTTGTCGCGGCGGGAGAGGCCGACAGCTATGTCTGGTCCTCCCGGCCGCTCGTCGCGCCCGACGGCCTGAGTCTCTGGGTGGTTCCGGCGCACGCCCCGGACCTGTTCGTCCCGGCCCGGCCCAGCGGCACGGGGCCGCACGGCAGCGCGACATCCACCGTGTTCGCCGACCCGGTGCTGGTTCCGGCCGACGCGATGCTCGGCAGGGACGGCGGCGGGCTCGACATCGTGCTGCGCACGGTCCTGCCGTGGCTGCGGGAACTGCGGGCCGCCGTTGGTGCCGAGACTCTCCGCGCCTCGGCCGTCTCCATCGGGGGCGCTCGCCGCCCCGCCGACTCCCTCGCGCCGTCCTGAACCGTGCCCGGAGGGCGGCCCGTGCAGTCAGTCCCGGCTCGCCTTGGCGGCGATCTGCTTCCGGTAGAAGTCGGTCGTGCGCTCGGTGTGCTTGCGCATGATCTCGCCCGCGCGGTCGGCGTCGCCCTTGGCGATGGCCTTGATGAGCTGGGTGTGCTCGTTCCAGGCCTCCTTGCCGCGGGGTTTGGCGATGGGGGTGTAGTACCAGCGCACCTTCTGACCGACCTGGGCGATCAGTTCGGCCAGTACGGCGTTGTCGGCCACGGAGGTGATGAAGTCGTGCAGGGCGGTGTTGGCCGCGACCAGGCGTTCGACATCGCCCTCGGCGAGAGCGGCGACACCTTCCAGCTGGAGTTCGTCAAGACGTGTGATGTCCTCGGGCTTCGCGTTCTGGGCGGCGAGCTGCGCCGAGTAGGTTTCCAATACGGCGCGGACGCCGAGGAGTTGGGCGGCCTCTTCCTCGGTGGGGGAGTGGACGAAGGCTCCCTGGGCGGGGCGCAGGTCGACCCAGCCGGCGGTCTGCAGCCGTTGCAGGGCCTCACGGACCGGTTGGCGGCTGACGCCCAGGTGCTCGGCGAGTTCGGCCTCGACCAGGTGCTGGCCGGGCTTGAGCGAGCCGTTGATGATCAGCTCGGTCAGGGCGTCGTACACGGCCTGACGCAGGGGTGCCGGGCGGGTGACGCGCCGGGACGCTGCGGCCGTGAGTGCCTCGCGCATGGTGTTCCCGTTCCGCCGCCGTGCTTGCGGGGCGGCGGCTTTGCCAAGTGGTGGCCGCCGAGAGGGTTGCCGACAGCAGCGTCAGCATACAGGTTTTGGTATGCAAGATGGTGTGCGCTGTCGGCGGTGCGACCTGGGTTGACGGCTCCTGTTGTCGGCCTCCCGAGGGCCTTTTCTTGATTGAGTTCTGTATACAGAAGCCTGTATGGGGTATTGTCTCAGTCTCCTGCAACCCTCGCCGGGGACCCGTGTGACGGAAGGCGAAGCGATCATGACGACCAGCGGGAGTGACGTGACGGTCGAGAGCGTGGTCCGGAGGGTGGTGGCCCGGCACCGGGGTCAGCGCGGTGCGCTGCTGCCCGTACTGCACGCCGTTCAGGCCGAGTTGGGCCATGTGCCGCAGGAGGCGGTTCCGGTGCTCGCCGACGAGCTCAACCTCTCCCGGGCGGACGTCCACGGAGTGGTGACCTTCTACCACGACTTCCGCCGCGAGCCCGCGGGACGCACCACCGTGCGCATCTGCCGCGCCGAGGCCTGCCAGGCCCTGGGCGCCGACCGCCTGGTGGGCTACGCCCGCGAGGCCGGACTGACCCTGGGGGAGACGACGGCGGACGGTTCGGTCACCGTCGAGCAGGTCTTCTGCCTCGGCAACTGCGCACTCGGGCCGTCGGTGGAGGCCAACGGCCGGCTGTACGGACGAGTG
This sequence comes from Streptomyces fulvoviolaceus, assembly GCF_000718165.1. Lineage (GTDB taxonomy): Bacteria > Actinomycetota > Actinomycetes > Streptomycetales > Streptomycetaceae > Streptomyces > Streptomyces fulvoviolaceus. Next base: position 3,880 of record NZ_JOEY01000048.1, read on the forward strand.
GGCCCCACCCAACTGGGCTCGATCCTCAACGGAACGGTCTCATCATGAACCACTCCGCGCACTCCACGACGACAGCGCACTCCACGACGACAGCGCACTCCACGACGACGGTCTACGTACCCCGCGACTCGGCCGCCAGGTCCGTCGGGGCGGACGAGGTCGCCCAGGCGCTCCAAAACGCTGCCGCCCGCGGGGACTTCGCCATCGACGTCGTACGCAACGGATCACGCGGCATGCTGTGGCTGGAGCCGATGGTCGAGGTCGTGACCCCGCAGGGCCGCGTGGGCTACGGCCCGGTGGCCCCCGAGGACGTGGACGGACTCCTGGCCGCGGGTCTGCTCGACGGAGCCGACCATCCCCTGCGGCTCGGCATCGTCGACGAACTGCCCTGGCTGGCCCGCCAGAACCGCGTCACCTTCGCGAGAGTCGGAGTGACCGACCCGCTGTCGACCGAGGACTACGAGGCACACGGCGGACTCGCGGGACTGCGCGCCGCCCTGGAGCTGGCCCCCGCCGACGTGGTCGCGGAGGTCACCGGCTCCGGACTGCGCGGCCGAGGCGGCGCCGGATTCCCGGCTGGCATCAAGTGGAAGACCGTGCTCGACTGTGCCGACGAGCTGAAGTTCGTCTGCTGCAACGCCGACGAGGGCGACAGCGGGACCTTCGCCGACCGCATGGTCATGGAGGGCGACCCGTTCATGCTCATCGAGGGCATGACGATCGCCGCGCACGCGGTCGGGGCGAGCGAGGGCTACCTCTACATCCGCTCCGAATATCCGGACGCGATCGCCACGATGCGCGCGGCGATCGAGATCGCCCGCGAACACGGCTGGCTCGGCAGGAACATCCTCGGCTCCGCCCTCGACTTCGACCTGCATGTCCGCGTCGGCGCCGGCGCGTACATCTGCGGCGAGGAGACCTCCATGCTGGAGAGCCTGGAGGGCAAGCGGGGCATGGTCCGTTCGAAGCCGCCGATCCCCGCGATCGAGGGGCTGTTCGGCAAACCGACCGTGGTGAACAACGTCCTCACCCTGGCCACCGTGCCCGTCGTCCTCGCCGAGGGCGCGAAGGCGTACCAGGACCTCGGCGTCGAACGCTCCCGCGGCACCCAGGTGTTCCAGCTCGGCGGCAACATCGCCCACGGCGGCATCGTGGAGACCGCCTTCGGTATCACTCTGCGCGAACTCATAGAGGAGTACGGCGGCGGGACCCACTCCGGACGCCCCGTGCGCACCGTGCAGGTCGGCGGGCCACTGGGGGCGTACCTGCCGGAGCCGATGTTCGACCTGCCCATGGACTACGAGGCGTTCGCGGCGGCCGGCGCGATGGTCGGCCACGGCGGCATCGTCGTCTTCGACGACACCGTGGACATGGCCGCCCAGGCCCGCTTCGCGATGGAGTTCTGCGCCGAGGAGTCCTGCGGCAAGTGCACACCGTGCAGGGTCGGTTCCGTACGTGGCGTCGAGGTCATCGACAAGATCGTGGCTGGCACGCACCGGGACGAGAACCTGGCCCTCCTCGAAGACCTGTGCGACCTGATGACCGAAGGATCGCTGTGCGCGATGGGCGGGCTGACACCGATGCCCGTACGCAGCGCCCTCGCCCACTTCCCCGACGACTTCCTCGGCGGCCGTCGACTCCTGGAGATCCAACCCGTACAAGCGACGGAGGGCACGGCATGAGCCTGCTCAAGGAACCCGACTTCGGAACCCCGGAACGGCCCGGCCCGGCAAGGGTGTCGGTGGAGATCGACGGCATGCCGGTCGCCGTCCCGGAGGGCACCTCCGTGATGCGCGCCGCCGCACAGGCCGGCGTCGACATACCCAAACTGTGTGCCACCGACAGCCTGGAGGCCTTCGGCTCCTGCCGCCTGTGCGTGGTGGAGATCGACGGCCGGCGCGGCACCCCGGCGTCCTGCACCACCCCCTGCGCCGACGGCATGAAGGTGAGCACCCAGACGCCGAAGGTGGAGAAGCTCCGGCAGGGCGTCATGGAGCTCTACATCTCCGACCACCCCCTCGACTGCCTCACCTGCCCGGCCAACGGCGACTGCGAACTCCAGGACATGGCAGGCGTGGTGGGACTGAGGCAGGTCCGCTACGGCTACGAGGGTGAGAACCACCTCGACGCCGAGAAGGACACCTCGAACCCCTACTTCGACTTCGACCCGTCCAAGTGCATCGCCTGCTCCCGCTGCGTCCGGGCCTGCGGCGAGGTGCAGGGCACCTTCGCGCTGACCATCGAGGGGCGCGGCTTCGACTCCAAGGTCTCGCCGGGCGCCGGCGAGACCTTCATGGACTCCGAGTGCGTCTCCTGCGGGGCCTGTGTCCAGGCCTGTCCCACGTCCACACTCCAGGAGCGCTCGGTCGTCGAACTCGGCATGCCCACAAGGTCGGTTGTGACCACGTGCGCGTACTGCGGCGTCGGTTGCTCCTTCAAGGCCGAGCTGCGCGGCGACGAACTCGTGCGCATGGTCCCCTACAAGGACGGCGGCGCGAACGAGGGCCACTCCTGCGTGAAGGGCCGCTTCGCCTTCGGCTACGCCACCCACCCCGACCGCGTCCTCAAGCCCATGGTGCGCGACCGGATCACCGACCCCTGGCGCGAGGTCGAGTGGGACGAGGCGATCGGCACGGTCGCCCGCCGCATGCGCGAGATCCAGGACCGGTACGGATCGAGCGCGGTCGGCGCCATCACCTCCTCGCGCTGCACCAACGAAGAGGTCTACGTCGTACAGAAGATGGTCCGCGCGGCCTTCGGCAACAACAACCTCGACACCTGCGCCCGGGTCTGCCACTCCCCGACGGGATACGGCCTCAAGCAGACCTTCGGCGAGTCGGCCGGCACCCAGGACTTCCGCTCGGTCGCGGAGGCCGACGTCATCATGGTCATCGGTGCCAACCCCACCGACGGGCACCCGGTGTTCGCCTCCCGGATGAAGCGTCGGCTGCGCGAGGGCGCCAAGCTGATCGTCGTGGACCCCCGCCGCATCGACCTGGTGCGCTCGCCGCACATCGAGGCCCAGCACCACCTCCAGCTCAGGCCGAGCACCAACGTGGCCGTGGTCAACGCCATGGCGCACGTGGTCGTCACCGAGGGTCTGGTCGACCGGTCCTTCGTGGACCAGCGGTGCGAAGGCTTCGACGACTGGGCCGAGTTCATCGCGCGCCCGGAGAACAGCCCGGAGGCGGTCGAGGAGATCACCGGCGTGCCGGCCGAGGAACTCCGCGCCGCCGCGAGGCTGTACGCCGAGGCCCCCAACGGGGCCATCTACTACGGCCTCGGCGTCACCGAGCACAGCCAGGGCTCGACCATGGTCATGGGGATGGCCAACCTCGCGATGGCATGCGGCAACATCGGCCGCGACGGCGTCGGAGTGAACCCTCTGCGCGGCCAGAACAACGTCCAAGGCTCTTGCGACATGGGCTCGTTCCCGCACGAGCTGCCCGGCTACCGGCACGTCTCCGACGACGCCGTACGCACCGTCTTCGAGAACCTCTGGGGCGGAACTCTCCTCGCGGAGCCGGGACTTCGCATCCCGAACATGTTCGACGCGGCGATCGACGGCACCTTCCGCGGACTCTTCGTCCACGGCGAGGACATCGCCCAGTCCGACCCGAACCTCCAGCACGTCACCGCCGCGCTCGAGGCCATGGAACTCGTCGTCGTACAGGACCTGTTCCTCAACGAGACCGCCAAGTTCGCCCACGTCTTCCTGCCCGGCGCGTCCTTCCTGGAGAAGGACGGCACCTTCACCAACGCCGAACGCCGCATCAACCGGGTGCGCGCGGTGATGAAGCCCAAGACGGGCAAGCACGAGTGGCAGATCGTCAGCGAGATCGCCACCGCCATGGGCTACCCGATGTCCTACGACCATCCGAGCCAGATCATGGACGAGATCGCCTCGGTCACACCGACGTTCACCGGGGTGTCCTTCGAGGTGCTGGACAAGCTCGGCAGCGTCCAGTGGCCGTGCAACGAGGCGGCTCCCGAGGGGACGCCCATCATGCACGTGGACGAATTCGTGCGCGGCAAGGGCAAGTTCGTGGTCACCTCCTACGTCCCGACCAACGAGCGCAGCACCCGGCGCTTCCCGCTGGTCCTCACCACCGGCCGGATCCTCAGCCAGTACAACGTCGGCGCGCAGACCCGCCGTACCGGCAACGTCGCCTGGCACCCCGAGGACGTGCTGGAACTGCATCCCCACGACGCCGAGGACCGCGGCATCAACGACGGCGACATGGTCACCCTGGCCAGCCGCGTCGGTCGGACGACCCTGCGCGCGGAAATCTCCGACCGGATGCCGACCGGGGTCGTGTACACCACGTTCCACCACCCCGTCACCGGCGCCAACGTCGTGACCACCGAGAACTCCGACTGGGCGACCAACTGCCCCGAGTACAAGGTGACCGCCGTACAGGTGGCGCTCGCGCGCCCGGACCGGCACAGCGACACGGAAGTCACCGACAACGAACTCGTCACGGTGGTGGACTGAGATGACAGCGACCGTGCCGTCGGAGCGCAGGATGGCGAACGACATCGCCGCGAATCTCGGCCACCTGCCGGGAGAGCGGGCCGCCGAGGAGATCGCGGGTCACATCGGCAGGTTCTGGGACCCGCGCATGCGGACCAGGCTCTACGAGTTCGTCGACGCCGGAGCGGACGGGCTGGACCCCCTGGTGGTGGCCGCCGTGAAGCTGCTGCGCTGAGCCACCGCTGCTGCGACCGCCGCGCCACACGGCGGTCGCCGCCTCGCTCGGTAGGCTTGATCGGCCCGGGGCCCTGAGTGGGAGGGAGTCGTTCATGCTGTTCCGGCAGCTCGAATACTTCGTTGCGGTCGCGAGGGAACGGCACTTCGCCCGGGCGGCGGAATCCTGCTACGTGTCCCAGCCCGCGCTGTCGGCGGCGATAGCCAAGCTGGAGCGGGAGTTGAACGTCACGCTCATCAACCGCGGGCACAACTACCAGGGCCTGACCCCGGAGGGCGAACGGCTCGTCGTGTGGGCCAAGCGGATCCTCGCCGAGCAGGACGCGTTCAAGGCCGAGGTGGCCGCCGTGCAGTCGGGCATCACGGGCACGCTGCGGCTCGGCACGGACCCCACGGCGTCGACGACCCTCGCGCTTCCCGTGGCCGCCTTCTGCGCGGCCCACCCGCTGGCCAAGGTGCAGGTCCGTTCCCGCCTGTCTACGAAGGAACTCCACCGCCAGCTGCGGGACTTCGAGCTGGACGTGGCGATCGCCCACTTCGACCCGGGCGACCAGGAAGGCCTGCAGGTCGTTCCGCTGTACCAGGAGAGGTACATGCTGCTGGTGTCGGACGACCAGCTGGTGGCCCAGTCCGCCACCGTGACATGGGCGGACGCGGCCCAGCTGCCGCTCGCGCTGCTGACCCCCGACATGCGGATCCGCCAGATCATCGACTCCGTGTTCGCGGACAAGGGGTTCGTGGTGACCCCACAGGTCGAGACGGACTCGATCGCCTCCCTCTACGCCCACGTGGGCGGCGGCCAGTGGGCCAGCATCGTGCCGAACACCTGGCTGCGCGCGATGCCGGTGATCGGCCGGACGCGAGCGCTGCCGCTGGTCGATCCGGAGGCCGGGGCGCAGGTCTCGGTGGCGATCCACGCGGCGACGCCCGGCTCGGTCGCTGCGCGCGCGTTCGTCAACGCGGCGACGGGGCTGTCGTTGGACGACTTCTTCGGCGGGCCGTTGCCGGCTGGGCGCTAGCGCTCCGCTGGTTTGCGGTGCGTTTGGCCGCGGGCCGGTGGGGGCTGGTCGCGCAGTTCCCCGCGCCCCTTCGGGGCGCTGTCAAACCCAGCCCTTCGACAGGCATCCTCACGGCGCGTACCGGGCCTGCACGGCCTTTCGGTCCAGGCCCCCCTTCGCGGTGTGCGGCAGAGCCGCCGCCAGTTCCAGCCGGTCGGGCACCTCGAACGCGGCCAGCCGGTCACGGCAGTACTGCAGGATCTCCTCGGGCCCGGTGCTCTCGCCCTCCCGCACCACCACGGCCGCGCCGACCCGTTGCCCGTACGTCGCGTCGGGGACGGCGAACACGGCCGCCTCGGCGACTCCCGGGCAGCCGGCCAGGATGTCCTCGACATGCTCGGGCGAGATCTTCTCGCCGCCGCGGTTGATGAGGTTCTTGATCCGCCCGGTCAGGGACAGGTACCCGTCCTCGTCCAGCGTTCCCAGATCACCGGTGCGCAGCCACCCGTCGACGAAGGTGTACGCCGTCCCGTCCCAGTCGGCGAGATAGCCGCGGGCGACGGTGGGACCGTGCACCCACACCTCACCCTCGACGCCCACCGGACACGTACGCCCACTGCGGTCGACGACCCGGACCTCGACCCCGGTCGGCCGGCCGACCGACCCGTGCTTCAGCGGCCCCCGCTGCGACAGCGGTTCGCTGGTCGCCTGGTGCGTGGTCTCGGTCATTCCGTACGCGGACAGCAGCGGCGCGCCGAACGTGCGCTCCAGCGCCCGCTGCGTGGCCGTGTTGAGGGGCGCACTGCAACTGCGTACGAACTTCAGGGGCGGCACCTGCGGGCCCGGATACTCCCGCCCCGACCGGTCCAGAAGGATCTCGTGGATGGTCGGGACCGCGGTGAACCAGGTGGCGCCCGCGGCCCGCATGTCGTCCCAGAACGTACCCGCCGAGAACCGCCCCCGCTCGGGCAGCAGCACGCACCCTCCACTGGCCAGGGAGGCCAGCAGCGCCGCGAATAGCCCGTGACCGTGGAAGAACGGCATCACCGCGACCGTCGCGTCGCCGGGACCCAACTCGTAGGTGGCACAGATGTTCTGGACGGACGCCGCCACGTTGGCATGGGTCAGCGGGACCATCTTCGCCCGGTCGGTGGTACCGGCGGTGAACAGGACGAGGGCGTCGAGCCTCGACAACTCACCTGCGGCACCCAGCACTTGGGGCACGGCCCGCGCACCGGGTTCGAGTACGACCGCCGCCGTCCCCGCACGGGAGACGTCCACGCGCAGGGGCCACGCCGGGACGGGCAGTGAGGCGCCGTCCGCGATCGGACCCAGGAGCACCGCTCGCGCACCCAACGCCTCGATGCGCACGGAGAGTTGAGCAGTGGGCAGAGCCGGATCCAGCGGAGCCACCACCAGACCGGCCCGAGCCGCACCGAGCAGCGCGACCACGAACTCCGCCGTGTTGGCGCAGAGCAGACCGACCGCATCACCCGGGCGCAGACCCGTGCCGCCCAGACGGGCCGCCACGTCGTCCGCGAGGGCGGCGAGACCCCGGTAGGACAGGTGGACCCGCTCCCCGGTGACGACCAGGGCCCGGGCGTACGGGCGTTCTCGCACCTGCCGGTCGAGGAGATCGACGAGGCCCGTGACCACCGGGGGCCGGTACCGGTTCGCGTCGCGCATGTTCTGGGACGACATGCGTGCCGCGGCCGGAACTGCCATGACCCCACCCCCTCGTGCCAAGTCCGATGAAGCAGTGCCCTGCTCGAAGAAGCAGTCCTCTGCGAGCCTGCGGTGGCACCCGGTGCGCGTCCAATACGCACTGGCGAACGGCCGATAGCAGCCGTCTATCAAGGGAGTTGGCGGGGCCTCCACCAGCGGTCGATAGATGTTGTTTATCGGCTGGTCGCCGATGGGTCTTGGACGCGGGCGGGCGCGCTGCGGATGGTGAGAGCAGTAGCCGCTCCGGCAGGACCTGCCCAAGGAGGACCTCGGACCATGACCGCCCCCTCGACACTGGAGACCGCGGCAGCAGCCGACGTTCCGACCGAGCTCACCGACGGGTACCACCTGGTCGTCGACGCGCTCAGGATGAACGACGTCGACACCATCTACGGGGTGGTCGGCATCCCGATCACCGACCTGGCCCGTCTCGCCCAGGCGCAGGGCATCCGCTACATAGGCTTCCGCCACGAGAGCAACGCCGGACACGCGGCGGCCATCGCCGGCTACCTCACCAAGAAGCCGGGCGTGGCGCTGACGGTGTCGGCACCGGGCTTCCTCAACGGCCTTGTCGCGCTGGCGAACGCGACCACCAACTGCTTCCCCATGGTCCAGATCTCCGGCTCCAGCGAGCGCCACCTCGTCGACCTCAAGCAGGGCGACTACGAGGAGATGGACCAGCTAGCCGCCGCGCAGCCGTTCGTGAAGGCCGCGTACCGGGTGAGCCGGGTGGAGGACATCGGCCGGGGCATCGCCCGCGCGCTGCGCACCGCGGTCTCCGGGCGCCCCGGCGGGGTCTACCTCGACATCCCCGCCGCGGTGCTCGGCTCCATCATCCCCGCCGCGGACGGCGCCAGGACGCTGAGCCGTCTCGTCGACCCCGCGCCGCGCCAGCTGCCCGCGCCGGAGGCCGTGGACCGGGCCATCGAGCTCCTGGCCTCCGCCGAGCGCCCGTTGGTGGTGCTCGGGAAGGGGGCCGCGTACGCCCAAGCGGACGCGAAGATCCGGGAGTTCATCGAGTCGACCGGCATCCCGTACGTACCGATGTCGATGGCGAAGGGCCTGCTGCCCGACGACCATCCGCAGTCGGCGGCCACCGCGCGTTCCCTGGCGCTGAAGAAGGCCGACGTCGTGATGCTCGTCGGCGCCCGCCTCAACTGGCTGCTGGGCCACGGTCAGACGGGGTGGAACCCCGACGCCAAGTTCGTCCAGATCGACATCGACCCCAAGGAGATGGACAGCAACCAGCCCATCGCCGCCCCGCTCGTCGGCGACATCGAGTCGGTGCTCGACGCACTCGCCGAGCGGACCAAGCCCGGCCAGATCACGGCCCCTTCGGCCTGGCGGGACGAACTGGGAGCCCGTTCCGCGCAGAACGTCGCCAAGATGGCGAAGCGCCTGGAGGCCGACCCGCATCCCATGCAGTTCATGGGCGCCCTGAAGGCCGTACGTGATGTCGTGCACGCGCACCCGGAGACGTACATCGTCAACGAGGGCGCCAACGCCCTGGACATCGCGCGCAACGTGATCGACATGCACGTCCCGCGACACCGCCTCGACAGCGGCACCTGGGGCGTCATGGGCATCGGCATGGGCTACGCGATCGCCGCCGCCGTCGAGAGCGGGGCGCCGGTCGTGGCGATCGAGGGCGACAGCGCCTTCGGGTTCAGCGGTATCGAGATCGAGACGATCTGCCGCTACAACCTGCCCGTCGTCACCGTGATCATGAACAACGGCGGTGTGTACCGCGGCGACGACGTCAATCCGTACGACGACGCCCCCTCGCCGACGACCCTCATGTCGGCGGCCCGCCACGACCTGCTGATCGAGGCGTTCGGCGGCAAGGGCTACCGCGCCACCACGCCCGCCGAGGTCACCGCCGCTCTCACCGAGGCACTCGCCTCCGGCGGCCCGGCGCTCATCGACTGCGTCATCGACCCCTCGGCCGGCACCGAGAGCGGTCACATCTCGCACCTCAACCCGAAGGGCATCACCGTCGGCAACATCACGCCGGCGAAGAAGTGACCGCCCGCACCGCGAACCCCTCGAACTCCCGCTCCGTACGCGTACGTTCACGAAAAGGAAGCAGACATGAGTGAAAAGCCGCTCGCCGGAATCAAGGTGATCGACTTCACCGGGGTCCAGGCCGGTCCCGCCTGCACACAGATGCTCGCCTGGTTCGGCGCCGACGTCCTGAAGGTGGAGCGCCCCAACGGCGGCGACGTGACCCGCAAGCAGCTGCGGGACATCGAGGACCTCGACGCGCTGTACTTCACGATGCTCAACAGCAACAAGCGCTCCCTTGCCATCAACACCAAGACCGCCGAGGGCAAGGAGGTCCTGGAGAAGCTCATCGAGGGCGCCGACGTCCTGGTGGAGAACTTCGCACCGGGCGCCCTGGACCGCATGGGCTTCACCTGGGAGCGCATCCAGGAGCTCAACCCGCGCCTGATCTTCGGCTCGGTCAAGGGCTTCAACGACCAGTCGTCCTGGAACGACCTCAAGGTCTACGAGAACGTCGCCCAGTGTGCCGGCGGCGCCGCCTCCACCACCGGCTTCTGGGACGGCCCGCCGACCATCTCCGGTGCCGCCCTCGGTGACACCAACACCGGGATGCACCTGGCGATCGGCATCCTCACCGCGATCATCGACCGCAACAGGACCGGCAGGGGACAGAAGGTCTCCGTCTCCATGCAGGACGCCGTGCTCAACCTCTGCCGCGTCAAACTGCGCGACCAGCAGCGCCTGGAGCGGGTCGGCCACCTGGAGGAGTACCCGCAGTACCCGAACGGCGAGTTCACCGACGTGGTGCCGCGCGGCGGCAACGCGGGCGGCGGCGGCCAGCCCGGCTGGGTGCTCAAGTGCAAGGGCTGGGAGAACGACCCGAACGCGTACATCTACTTCACCGTCCAGGAACAGAACTGGAAGCGCACCGCCGAGGTGATCGGCCACCCGGAGTGGGCCGAGGACCCGGAGTACTCGACCGCGCGCGCCCGGCAGTCGCACATCTTCGAGATCTTCGGCGAGATCGAGAAGTGGCTCGCGGACAAGACCAAGTACGAGGCGGTGAACATCCTGCGTGAGTGGGAGGTGCCCTGCGCCCCGGTGATGAGCATGAAGGAGATCGCCTACGACGAGGACCTGCGCCGCAGCGGCACGGTCGTCGAGGTCGAGCAGAAGGGCCGCGGCACGTACCTGACCGTCGGCAGCCCGGTGAAGTTCTCCTCCTTCCAGCCGGACATCGCCGGTGCCCCGCTGCTGGGCGAGCACAGCTCCGAGGTCCTGGTCGAGCTGGGCTACGACGAGGAGACCATCGGCCGGCTGAAGGAGAGCGGGGTCATCGTCTGAGCTGAGCCGTCCGACTCGGAAGCGGCCGTGGCCCGAAGGCCACGGCCGCTTCCGTAGGGTCCGGTGAGGCTCAGACCGTCGCTTCGGCCCGCCGCCGCATCAGCTCCCGCTCCCGCTCGCGTCGCGCGGTGACGTCCCGGATGACCGCCCCGACGTACGTGCTGCCGTCGGGGCCCGGCAGCAGCACCACGCTGAACTCGATGGACAACTTGCGGCCGTCCGCCGCCAGCGCGGGAACGGCCAGCAGGTCCGCCGCCCCGTACTTGGTGGTCCCTCGGTCCATGGCTTCCTGGAAGCCGTCCCAGTGACGCTTCCGGTGCTTCTCGGGGATGATGACGTCCAGACTGCGACCGTCCACGTCGGCCGCCGGGAACCCGAAGATGCGCTCCGCACCCTGGTTCCAATAACGGATCAGTCCCTCGCCGTCGATGATCACTATGCCGTCGGGTGCCTGGGCAGCCATTCCCAGGACCACCTCGGGATCCAGGTCTTCCATGTCGCCTCCGAGCCGGGGCCGTTGATGGCAACAGTATACAGATTAATCGTATACAGAATACGGATACTGCCTCCGAGGTTGCCCTCGATGCCGCCGCCCGGACGACGGAAACGCAGGTGAAAGGCACTCCGAAAGCTTGGTATTGTTGTCCATGTCGCCGCGGGGAACACCCCCGCCCAAGCGGCAGACACCTGGTCCGGGTGGCGGAATGGCAGACGCGCTAGCTTGAGGTGCTAGTGCCCTTTATCGGGCGTGGGGGTTCAAGTCCCCCCTCGGACACAATTGAGACCCCTGTTCATCAGGGGTCTTCTGCATTCCGGGGTGCGGAGGTGTCCCTGTGGAGCCGCTGGTCAGGAGCGGTCGCCCGCGTGTCACGTCGCGGGCCGATCTGGAGCGGCTGGGCTTCGAGCTGTTCGCCCGCCAGGGGTTCGACGCCACCACGGTCGGTGACATCGCTGCGGCCGCCGGAATCGGTCGGCGTACCTTCTTCCGCTACTTCGCCTCCAAGAACGACCTGGTGTGGGGCGACTTCGAGCAGCAACTGGCCGGGCTGCGGGAGCTCCTGGACGCGGTACCCCCCGGTACTCCCGTCATGGAGGCCCTGCGGCACGCCGTCGTGGAGTTCAACCGGTTCGACGTCGCCGACGTCCCCTGGCACCGCCAGCGCATGCGGCTCATTCTCACCGTCCCCACCATCCAGGCCGACGCCACGCTGCGGTACGCCGCATGGCGCGCGATCATCACCGAGTTCGCGGCGAAACGGATGGGGGTGCCGGAGGCCGACCTGGTGCCCCGGCTCGTCGGGCACGCGCTGCTCGCGGCGGCGATCTCGGCGTACGAACACTGGTTGGCGGACGAGGAGGCCGAGTTGAGCGACCTGCTCGACCAGGCCATCGGACGGATCCGCGACGGACTCGGTCAGTCGCTGCCCTGACGCCGTACGACGCGGGGGAGAAGGGCCTTGGCGGAACGGCCCCTGAGCGCCGAGGCCCACACGCCCGCGCCGTAGGCCAGGTCGTCGAGCCGGCGGGCCGCGCCGTACCTGATGACGTCGAGGCGGTGGGTGCCGTGCCGGCGTTCGAGGGCGATGTCGAGGACGGCCGCCACCGCCGCGGCGCGACGCACCCGCCGTGACACCAGGCACCCCGCGGCGGTGAGCGGCCACCAGTGCCGGGTCAGCAGGGCCGCGCCCTGGGACACCGCGGAGACGGTGCCGGCCGTGCTGAGCCGCGCCGCGTGGCGCACCGGCTCCCCGGTGTCCGCCAGCCGGCCCGCGATCCGGGCGGTGGTGACCCCCCACAGGGAGACGGTGAGCGGCAGTGACCAGCGGCGCTGCGCGCACAGGGCGAGCAGCAGTGCGGCGCTCCACGGGGCGAGCACGGCGGGGGCGATGTTCCCGGGGTGGCGTGCGGCGAGGGGCTGGGCCCCGGTGCCGTAGACGGCCTTGCGTCCGAACCAGTCCGCGAGGCCGGTGCGGTGTTCGTGGGCGGCGGCGACGGACGGTTCGTAGCGGATGCGCCAACTCCGCGCCTCCAGGCGCCAGCACAGGTCGACGTCCTCACCCACGCGCAGCCGCTCGTCGAAGCCGCCCCCGTCGGCCAGGACGTCGGTGCGGGCGACCATGCAGGCGCTGGGGGCCCAGGAGACGGGCGTGCCGGGGCGGACGGCGGCCGGGTGTGCGCCCAGGTCGAGGGAGGACCGGGTGCTCTCGTACCGGCCGAGCCAACCGCCGGAGGCGCCGGTGGCCAGTGCGGTGATCCGGGGCACGGCCAACGCGACCCGCGGATCGGCGAAGTGCCGCAGCAGGGTGGGCACGGTGTCGGGCGCCAGGACGATATCGGAGTCGACGAAGGCCACGTAGGGCGTGGTGACGAGGCGCAGGCCCGCGTTGCGCGCGCCGGCCGCACCGACGTTGACGGCCAGCGCCACCAGACGGGCGCCGTGCCGCGCCGCGACGGCCGCGACGGGGCCGGGCCGGTGCGAGGCGTCGTCCACGACGATCACGGAACTGTCCGCGGGGAGGCCGGCCAGCAGGCGGCCCAGCGCGCGCGGACGGTCGCGCACCGGGATCACGTACGTGCACTCCGAACCGGCCGCCTCGCGAGGCTCCAGGGCTGCTACGGCGGGATGGGCCAGGCCCGTCTCCAGCAACCGGTCGGCCAGGACCGCGCTCGCCGCGTCCCGGACCCGCACCGTACGGCCGGTCAGCAGCGGCCTCGCGCGCGCACCGAGCCGCAGCAGCCGGGTCGGGCTGCCCCCGAGCAGGGCCCGGCCGCCGTCGAGGACCCGGGTGTGCCGGTCGAGGGTGACCACGAAGCCGTACGGGAGTGTCATCTCACGCGCCGGGGGAGACGGCGCCGAGGGTGCGCGTGAAGCTGTCCGGGACGGCCAGGTCGTCCTGTGACAGCTCGTGCACCGAGGCGTGTCCGAGGCCCAGCACCGCGGAGTCGAGGCCGCCGCGCAGGATGTCGAGGACGTTCTCCACGCCGGCCTGCCCGTTCGCGGCCAGGCCCCACAGGTAGGCGCGGCCGATCAGGACCGCACGCGCGCCGAGCGCGAGGGCCTTGGCGACGTCGCCGCCGCGCCGGACGCCGCCGTCGAGCAGGACCTCGATCTCGTCGCCGACCGCCTCGGCGACGGAGGGCAGCAGGCGGATCGCGGCCGGGGTGGTGTCGAGGTTGTTGCCGCCGTGGTTGGACACGGAGATCGCGGACACCCCCGCGTCCACGGCCCGCTTGGCGTCGTCGACCCGGCACACCCCCTTGAGCAGGAACGGCCCGTCCCACTGCGCCCGCAGCCATGCGACGTCCTCCCAGGTGGGCGGCGTCGTCTGCATCCACTCGCCGTAGGCGCCGAAGAAGGTGGGGGCCTCGCCGCCCGGCGGACGCAGGTTGGGGACGGTCAGGTCCGGTATCCGGCCGGACCTGACGAAGCTCCACAGCCAGCGCGGGTGCGGCAGGACGGTGGGGGCGAGCCCGGCCGCCGTCCTGAGGTCGATCCGCTCGGGGATCGCCGGGCTTCCCCAGTCCCGGCCGTGCGAGAAGGACCAGTCCAGCGTGGCGATGAGGCCCTTGGCGCCCGCGGCCCGCGCCCGCTCCATGCGCTGTTGCATCGCCTCCCGGGTGCCGGTCCAGTACATCTGGTAGAAGGTGTTCGGGTTGGCCGCGACGACCTCCTCCACCGGCTTGCTCGCGAAGGAACTCAGGCCCATGATCACGCCACGGCTCGCCGCCGCCCGGGCCACGGCGACCTCGCCCTCGGGACGCACGGCCTGCACGCCGGTCGGCGAGATCACCACCGGGAATGCGGACGGGACGCCGAGCACGGTCGTGGACAGGTCCCGTTTCGCGTGGTGGCCCACCACGCGTGGAGCGAAGCCCAGTTCGGCGAAGGCGCCGGTGTTGTCGTCGATCGTGCGGCCCCGTTCGGAGCCGGCGACGAGGGCGCCGTAGACGCTGCTCGGCAGGTATCTCTTGGCGCGGCGCTGCGCCTCCGCGACGGTCTCGAACCAGGGGTTGCGACGCAGGCCCATGGAGCTGCCCTTTCTTGTAGATCAATCAGGCCGTGGGTCAATCAGGCCGTAGGCCGATCAGGCCCGGAAGTCCGTCCCGGCCAGCGGGTCCTCGGCGCAGGCGGTCACGGGCGGCCGGTCGGGGGCGGGCCGGTGTCGGGTCAGGGTCACGTCCACCGGGCGCGGACGGCGACGGTGGGAGTGGTCGCCGGACGGCTTCGGCACGGCGCCGCGGTCGGCCAGCAGCTGCTCGCCGTACCCCTGGACGCACTCGGGATCCGGGCCGTCGAGCGGCAGTCCGGTGAAGAACTTCGCCGCCATGCAGCCGCCCTTGCAGGTGTCGTAGAACGAGCAGGACGCGCAGGCGCCGCCGGTCTGCGGCTCGCGGAGCTTCTCGAACAGGGGCGAGTGACGCCACACTTGAGCGAATCCGCCCGGCTCGCGGACGTTCCCGGCCAGGAAGTCGTCGTGGATCGCGAAGGGACACGCGTACACGTCACCGACCGGGTCGATCAGGCACACCACCCGCCCGGCCCCGCACAGGTTCAGGCCGGGCAGGGACTTCCCGTACGCGGACAGGTGGAAGAAGGAGTCTCCGGTGAGCACCTGCTCGCCGTGGGCCACCAGCCAGTCGTACAGCTGCCGTTGCTGTTCCGGCAGCGGGTGCAGCTCGTCCCACACGTCCGCGCCGCGTCCGGAGGGGCGCAGCCGGGTGAGCCGTAGCTGGGCGCCGTAGCGGTCGGCTAGGGCCTTGAACTCGTCCAGCTGCGGGATGTTGTGGCGGGTGCAGACGACGGACAGCTTGAAGTTCTTCATCCCGGCGTCGGCGAGGTTGCTCATCGCGCGCAGCGCCGTGTCGTAGGAACCGGCCCCGCGCACCGCGTCGTTGACCTCGGCGGTCGCGCCGTCCAGCGAGATCTGTACGTCCACGTAGTCGTTGCGGGCCAGTCGGCGGGCAGCCTCGGGGGTGAGGCGCACGCCGTTCGTGGAGAACTTGACGCCGACGTGGTGGGCGGTGGCGTAGTCGAGGAGCTCCCAGAAGTCGGGGCGGACCGTGGGTTCGCCGCCGCCGATGTTGACGTAGAAGACCTGCATGGCCTCCAACTCGTCGATGACGGCCTTGGCCTGATCGGTCGTCAGCTCGCGTGGGTCGCGGCGGCCGGAGCTGGAGAGACAGTGGGTGCAGGACAGGTTGCAGGCGTAGGTGAGTTCCCAGGTCAGACAGATCGGGGCGGCGAGACCGCGCTCGAAGAGGTCCACGAGGCGTTCGGATGCCGGTGCTCGCTGGGTCAGTTGCATGGCGTCCTGGTCCTTTCGACGAGCATCGACGACTCGGCGAGTACGGCCAACGCCCTTTGGTAGCGGGCGACTTGCCGTTCGTCCGCGCCTGCCGCCCGGCAGGCTGCCCGGGCGGACGGGGCCGTCGCGAGGGACTGGACGACCGTGAGCAGGCCGCGGTCCTTGAGGAAGCTGAGTTTGCGGGTGCCGAAGTGGTACAGGAGCGCCCCGAAGGGTTCCGGCCGCACGGAGACCTGCGGGTGCAGGTCCCAGGCGCGGTCCAGGTCCAATGCGGTCATGGGGGCGCCTGCTAGTAGACGCCGCACATGCCGTCGATCGAGATCTCCTCGATGAGGTCGTCGGCCGCGATGAGCTCGTCGGACGCGTCGGTGTGGTCCGGTTCTTCGTGTGTGGGAGCGGTCTCGTTCATGCGGATCTCCTCGTGAAAGAGGGGCAGGCGGACGGCGGTTCGCCTGTGTCGCCGACAGCGCGATGCGGACACGACGAGGTTATTGGCATGGGGTGCCAAAAGGAAGACGTCGGTGCTATCCATGGTTCATGGAGCAGATATCGAACGGTGTCCGAGTGCCGTCGGCCCAGCGCCGGCCGGACGTCGTGGTGGTCGGCGCCGGAGCCGCCGGCGCGGTGCTCGCCGCGCGGCTGAGCGAGGACCCCGACCGTGAGGTGCTGCTGCTCGACGCGGGTCCGATACCGCGCGGGGAGGCCGGATTCGGCCCCGAGCTGCTGGATGCGCGCCTGGTCCCCGGCGCCCGCCCGGACCATCCCGCCATGACCTCCTACCCCGTCCACCTCACGCCGGAGCGGCTGTGGCAGGTCCCGCGCGGCCGCGTTCTGGGTGGCTCGACCACTGTCAACGGCGGCGCCTTCGTCAGGGCCCGGCGCGCGGACTTCGACCGCTGGGCGGCCGCGGGGAATCCGGCCTGGGCGTACGGTCAAGTCCTTGGGTTTCTGCGGGACTCGGAGACCGACCTCGACTTCGGAGAGAGCGATCTGCACGGCTCCTCCGGCCCGATCCGCATACGCCGCAGCCGCCCGACCCACCCGGCGGCGGAGGCCTTCCGTGACGCGGCCCGCCACCTCGGCTTCCCGGCCGAGCCCGACAAGAACGACCAGGCCTCGCCCGGGTTCGGCCCCGTACCCTCCAACTCCGTCGACGGCGTACGCCGCAACGTCGGCCTCAGCTATCTGCCGCCCGAGGTGCTCGACCGCCCCAACCTCCGTGCCCTCGGCGGCTGTCGGGCCCTGCGCGTCGTCATCGAACACGGCCGCGCCACGGGCGTCGTGGTCGCACGCGACGGCGCCCGCTCCATGCTCGACGCGGGGACGGTCGTACTGAGCGCCGGAGCGTTCGCCACCCCGCACCTGCTGCTGCTCTCCGGCCTCGGCCCCGCAGCCGACCTCATGCGCTACGGCATCCCGGTCCTCCGGGACCTCCCCGCGGTCGGCGCCCGGCTCGGCGACCACCCGCAGCTGGTCCTGGACTGGGCGACGCGCGGCGACCTGGGTGAACCGGCCGAGAGCTGGCTGGGCGGATGCCTGCACCTGGCTTCAGGGGGAGAGGGTCCGGATGACATCGAGATCCTCCAGTCCCTGGTGCCGATGGCCGGACTGGTCGGGGGAGTCGTACGGGTACCGGATGCCCCGCTGTCGTTCCTGGTCTCGGTGCAACCTTCCGAGCCCGGTGGCCGCCTGCGCCTCGCTTCCGCCGACCCCGACGCCCTGCCGCGCATCGACTACGGCTTCCTGAGCACCGGGGAGGACTTCCGGCGATTGCGCGAGGCCGTCCGGGTGACCGCGGCCCTGCTCGACAGCCCTCCCTTGGCCGCGATGTCGAAGGGGCTGACGGACCCCGGCCCCGATGTCCTCGGCGACGACCGGACCCTGGACCGGTGGATCCGCGAGCACCTGAGTACCAGTCAGCACACCTGCGGCACCGTGCCGATGGGACCCGCCGACGATCTCCGGCGCGCGGCTGTGGACCAGTTCGGGCGCGTGCACGGTGTACGGGGGCTGCGCGTCGCCGACACCTCGATCCTGCCGGACACACCGCACCGGGGGCCAGCGGCGACCGCCGTCCTCATCGGCGAGATCGTCGCCGACGCGATCCGCCGGGACCTCGGCCCGTCCTAGGCGCCCGCGTCACTAATTCGCTTGACCGAGGCGGGGCGGTGCGGGCTGAATACCCGGCATGGCCGACATACAGGGCACGTACGACGATCTGTTCAGTGCGGTGCCGGGTGCGCTCGCCGCGTTGCTGGACGCCGGGGACACGGGCGGCTCGGTGGCCGTGTTCGTGGACGGCGAGCCGGTGGTGGACGTCTGGGGCGGCTTCGCCGACGCCGACCGGACGATCCCGTGGCGGCAGGACACGATCACGAACGTCTGGTCCGTCACCAAGACGATGACGGCGCTGTGCGCGCTGATCCTGGCCGACCGCGGCGAGCTCGACCTGGACGCGCCGGTCGCCCGGTACTGGCCGGAGTTCGCCGCGGCCGGCAAGGAGAAGGTGCTGGTACGGCACCTGCTCGCGCACACCGCGGGCCTGCCCGACTGGGAGGGCCCGGTCGAGGAGCTCTACGACTGGCCCGCCGCCACGGCACGGCTCGCCGCACAGGCCCCGCTCTGGGAGCCGGGCACCGCCGCCGGATACCACTCGCTCACCCAGGGATTCCTCGTCGGCGAGGTCGTACGGCGGATCACCGGCCGCACTCCGGGCGAGTTCTTCGCGGGCGAGGTGGCCGGCCCGCTGGGCGCCGACTTCCACATGGGGCTGTCCGCCGAGCACGACGACCGGGTCGCGCGGAGCGTCCCGCCGCCGGGCCGGGACGAGGACTACGCCGCGAGCGCGCCCGGCGGCACCGAGGCCCCCGCCGCCGGTACCGCGATGCGTGTCCGGGACGGCAACAGCCTGTCCTGGCGCCGCGCGCAGATCCCCGCGGCGAGCGGCTTCGGCAACGCCCGCTCGGTCGCCCTGGCGCAGTCGGTGATGGCGTGCGGGGGAGCGGTGCGCGGGGTGCGGCTGCTGTCGGGCGCGGGCGTCGCGCGCGCCTGGGAGGAGCAGTTCCGCGGCGAGGACCGCGTCCTGGGCATGCCGGTGAGCTGGGGCCTGGGCTACGGAATCTTCGGCACCACCTACGGCTGGGGAGGCTGGGGCGGCTCCCTGGTCATGATCGAGCCCACCTCCCGCATGGTCGTGGCGTACGTGACGAACCAGATGCGCGAACCCGCCGAGGACACCCGGGGGCTGGACCTCGTGATGTCCGCCTACGACGGGCTCCAGGGGCTGCGCGCCTGACCGCGGAAAATAATCACGTGCCCCGCCCCTTCCCGTCTCCCTACACTCACCACACACAGGACGAGGAACGACGAGTGAGGGGAGCCCGGCCGTGCGCGCTCGCACCGCTGTTGTCGCTTCCCGCTCGTCGTACGACCGCTCGTCGTACGACGTGATCCTCGTGTCCTCGTCCGTCCGGTGCCCGCTGCGCGGCCGGCACCGGATGCCCGCGACGAGTATCTGAGTACGCCAACTTCCGTACTTGGCCTGTCTGCTGACGGGCCGACAGATCATGGTGTTCGCGTCCACTGGCGTCCTCGTCCGGCAATCGCGCTGCCCTGTTCCGGATCATCCGAAAGGCCACGGGCCGTGCGCACCGACCTCAACCCCCTCACCGCCGTCCGCAATCTGGGCATCCTCGCCCACGTCGACGCGGGCAAGACCACCGTCACCGAGCGGATCCTGTTCGCCACCGGGACCACGCACAAGCGCGGCGAGGTGCATGACGGCACGACCGTCACCGACTTCGATCCGCAGGAGCGCGACCGCGGGATCACCATCTTCGCGGCGGCGGTCAGCTGCGCGTGGGACGGCCACCGGATCAACCTGATCGACACCCCGGGGCATGTCGACTTCGCCGACGAGGTGGAGCGGTCGCTGCGGGTGCTCGACGGCGCGGTCGCGGTCTTCGACGCCGTGGCGGGCGTAGAACCGCAGAGCGAGTCGGTGTGGCGGCAGGCCGACCGGCACGGTGTGCCGAGGATCGCGTTCGTCAACAAGCTGGACCGTGCGGGCGCCGACCTCGACGTGGCCGTCGCGTCGATCCGGGAGCGGCTGCATCCGGCGCCGCTGGTCGTGCAGTTGCCCATCGGCAGCGAGGACGGGTTCACCGGTGTCGTCGATCTGCTGCGCCTGCGGGCGCTGACCTGGGCCGACGGCGGCGAGCCGGTCGAGGAGGGCCCCGTGCCGGAGGCCCTGCGCGAGGAGGCGCTGCGGCGACGGCGATTGCTGGAAGAGACGGTGGCCGAACGCCACCCGGCCGCGCTGGAGGAGTTCTGCGACCGGGAGACGCTCTCCGCAGAGACGCTCGCCGCCGCTCTGCGTGACCTCACGCACAGCGGCGACGGCGTGGTCGTGCTGTGCGGCTCGGCCTACCGCGACCGCGGTATCGAGCCGTTGCTGGACGCCGTGGTGGCGTACCTGCCGTCACCGCTCGACGTGCCCGCCGTGCGCGGGACGCATGACGAGAAGGACCAGGAACGGGTCGCCGACCCGTCGGCGCCCTTCGCGGCACTGGCGTTCAAGGTGAATGCCACCGCGACGGGACGGCTGACCTACCTGCGGGTGTACTCGGGAACGATCGGAAAGGGGGACGTGGTGATGGACGCCGGCGCGCGGCGCACCGAGCGGATCGGGCGGATCCTGCGCGTGCAGGCCGACCGGCACGCCCAGTTGGACCGGGCGGTCGCCGGGGACATCGTCGCCGTGGTCGGGCTCAAGTCCGCCCGCGCCGGCTCGACGCTGTGCGCACCGGACGCTCCGCTCGTGCTCGAACCGCCGAGCGTCGCCGACCCGGTCGTGTCCGTGGCGGTGGAGGCCCTGACGTCCACCGAGACCGGCCGACTGGCCTCGGCGCTCGCCCGGCTGGCCGAGGAGGACCCGTCGCTGGTCGTCCGGTCCGACCCCGAGACCGGTCAGACGGTGCTGTCGGGCATGGGTGAACTGCATCTGGAGGTCGCGGTGGAGAAGGTCCGGCGCGAGCACGGGCTGGGCGTCAACGTCGGCCGCCCCAGGGTGGCTTACCGCGAGACGGTCGCCCGTGGCGTGTCCGGACTGGTCTTCCGGCACGTCAAACAGGACGGCGGGGCAGGGCAGTTCGCCCATGTCGTCCTCGACGTCGAACCGTGGGCCGAGGGATTCGAGTTCCGTTCGACGGTCGTCGGCGGTCGCGTGCCGCAGGAGTATGTCCGCGCGGTCGAGGCCGGCTGCCGGGACGCCCTGGCCGAGGGGCCGTTGGGCGGCAACCCGGTGACCGGACTGCGCGTCACCCTCACCGACGGGGCGACCCATGTGAAGGACTCCTCGGAGACGGCGTTCCGTACGGCCGGCCGGTTCGCGCTCCGGGAGGCCCTGCGCGCCTGCGCGATGGTCCTGCTGGAGCCGGTCGTCGAGGTCACTGTCACGGTGCCCGAGGACGCCGTCGGAGGGGTGCTCGGCGACCTGGCCGCACGCCGCGGCCGGGTCACGGGATCGACCACGCGCACGGGCGCGGCGCTCATCACCGCGACCGTGCCGCTGGCCGAACTGTTCGGCTACGCAACCCGGTTGCGCAGCCGCACCCAGGGCCGCGGCACCTTCACGGCACGGCCCACCGGCTATGCACCGGCGCCGGCCGCGCTGCCGACACGGTAGCCGGACGGCGGTCCCACCCGTATGTAACGGCGGTCCCACCCGTATGCAGGTGGGACCGCCGCAGGCCGAAGGTCCATGGACCACGGGACCTGGGGTGCACCTCAAGGGCCTCACCGAGGGCACGCCCGAGTACGCGAAGGCCCTGAAGCAGACCGAGATGGAGGCCGGCGCCGTCACCGGCTTCACCGCCGCGATCGCCGCGAAGGCGAGGGCCGGGCTGATCGCCCGGCCCTTCTTGTTCCGGCCCTTCTTGTTCCGACCCCTCTTGTTCCGGCGCTGTTTGTCCCTGCACTGCTTATTCCGGTTGCCGCACGTGGGGCCCGCTGTCAGGCTCGCGCCGATGCCTACCTTCTCCGCCCCCGACGGCACGACCCTCGCCTACCACGCGACCGGAGACGGCCCGCCCCTGATCTGCCTGCCCGGCGGCCCGGTGCAGGACTCCGTCTACCTCGGCGACCTCGGCGGCCTGACCGCGCACCGCACCCTGATCCGGCTGGACCTCAGGGGCACGGGCGAGTCGGCGACTCCGGCGGACCCGGCGTCGTACCGCTGCGACCGTCTGGTCGACGACGTCGAGGCGTTGCGGCAGGAACTGGCCCTGGACCGCGTCGACCTCCTGGCCCACAGCGGGGGCGCGAACCTCGCGGCTCTCTGCACGGCCCGCCACCCGGACCGCGTCGCGCGTCTGGCCCTGATCACCCCGAGCGTCTACGCGGTCGGCATCGAGATCACCGCCGCCGACCGTCTGCGCACCGCACGTCTGCGCCGGGACGAGGAGTGGTTCACCCCGGTGTACGCGGCCCTGGAGGCGGTCACCGAGGGGAGGGGCACGGCCGATTCCTGGCAGGCCATCGCCCCGTTCTGGTTCGCTCGCTGGGACGAGGAGGCCCAGGCGGTCCGGGCGGCGGAGGACAAGCAGCGCAATGACGAGGCGGCGGCGGTCTACGCCTCGGAGGGTGCGTTTGCCCCGGAGGTCACGCGGGCGTCCCTGGCCGACTTCCCCGGGCCGGTGCTCGTGCTGGCGGGGGAAGTGGACGTGGCGGGCCCGCATCCCGCGATGGTCGAGTACACGGGGCTGTTCCCGCACGCCGAGCTGGTCGTCCAGCCCGGCGCCGCGCACTTCCCGTGGCTGGACGACGCGGAGCGGTTCGTGGCGGCCGTGGAGTCGTTCCTGGGGTCCGGCGATCCGTCCTGAGGTCTACGGCGTCTGCCCGGGGCCCGCGTACCGCGCCCGGGCCGCGTCCATGTCCGTGGCGTGCAGCACCGCCCAGTCGGCCAGTGCCGACAGCGGTTCGAGCAGGGTCCGTCCGAGCGGGGTGAGGCCGTACTCGACGCTCGGCGGAACAGTCGGGTGGACCCGGCGCCACACCAGGCCGTCGGTCTCCAGGCTGCGCAGAGTGCGGGTCAGCATGCGCTGGCTGATGCCCTCGATGGAGCGGTGCAACTCGTTGTAGCGGTGCGGGCGGCCGCCCAGCAGGACCAGGAGCAGCAGGCTCCACTTGTCGCCCAGACGCCGGAACACATCCGAGACCGGGCACAGCCCCAGCTCGTCCAGGGGCACCGGGCGGGGCAACTCGTGCGCGAGCACGGAGGGCACATCGGTGTGCGTACCGGACATGAAACTGCCTTCTTTCGGCCGCCGACGGGACAGACCCAGGATGGGACCACCGCCATCCGACCTCAAGGAGGATCTCCGTGCCGGCCCCCTCACCCAAGACCGTGATCATCAGCGGCGGAACCGACGGAATGGGCCGCGCTACCGCGCTGGCCCGGCTGAGCAGGGGCGATCACGTCACGGTCGTCGGCAGCAGCCGTACGAAGGGAGAGCGGCTGCTGGCCGAGGCGGGCAACCCCCGTCTGCGCTTCCTCCAGGCGGACCTGTCCTCGATCGCCGACGTCGAACGCGTCGTCGCCCGCGTCCAGGAACGGCACGACACGGTCGACGCGTTGGCGCTGTTCGCCAACCGGGTCAGCCCGAAGCGCCGGGAGACCGTCGACGGGCTGGAGTACACCTTCGCCCTCTACTACCTGAGCCGCTACCTCCTCGGCCACCTCCTGCGCCCCCAACTCGACGCGGCACCGGCCCCGTTGATCGTCAATATCGCGGGCGTCGGCAACGCCGCGGGCTCGATCGCCTGGGACGACCCCCAGCTGACCCACCGCTACGGCGCCATCCGTGCCCAGCTCCAAGCCGGCCGCGCCAACGACCTCCTCGGTGTCTCCTTCGCCAACCAGCCCGCGGGCAAAGCGCGTTACGTCCTCTACCACCCGGGCTTCACCCGCAGCGGAGCCGACGGCCACCCGAGCCCGGTGACCCGAGCGGCGATCAAGCTCCTGGCCCGGCTCTTCGCCCGCCCGGTCGAGGACGCCGTACGGCCGATCATCGACTGGATCGACACCCCACCGACCGACCCGCTGACCGCGATCGATCGCGGGCGGCCGGTGGAGAAGTCCCTCAAGACGCTCGACCCCGGGGCGGCCGAGCGCCTGGCTGCCTACACCGAGGGAGTGCTCAGCAGTCCCTGAACTCCGGCGACTGGTTCAGCACCTGCGACCGCACCGAGGTGAAGCGTGCGTACGTCTCACCGTCCAGCGAGGACGGGCGGAACGCCGCCACCCGGTGGCAGTTCTGGAAGGCGAGGGCCACGCCGAAGTGGCGTTCCAGGCTGCCGCGGATCGCGTCGCTGGCCAGGGCGCGCAGGAGCTGGCCGCGCTCCTGCTCGGACGGGGGAGGGGTCTGGTTGTCGGTGAACTCGGCCTTGCCGTCGTGGAGTTCGCCGGCGAGGGAGGCGATCAGGTCGTAGGCGTAGGGGAGGGACGTGCGGACGGTGTCCACGAAGTCCGCCTCGCGGATGTCACCGCGCTCGGCTTCGGCGAGGAGGGTGGGGGAGACGTCGAGAGACATGAAGGTGGTTTTCCTGTCTGTGTGTTGGGGGGAAGGGGGTTGATCAGGTGAGGGATGCCGGGCCCGGTACGAAGTCCGGGTCGACCTGGGATGCCAGCTCCTCGCCCGCCCACGCCTGGGCGTTGCGCAGGTGGAACTCGACGGCGTGGCGGTGCAGCGTCGTCCAGTCGCGGGGGCGGGCGTCCACGGCCTCGCGCAGGATGTTCAGGGCGTGCCGGTTGTGGGGCTCCAACTCGCCTTCCGTACGGCCCTGTTCGGCCGCCCGTACCCACGGGGAGTGGACCAGGTGCGTCAGGAGGTCGTCGCCCACCTGCTCCTTCAGGAACAGCAGGTCGTCCTCGCCCGTCACCTTGTTGCCGATCACGGCGATCCGGATCCCGAACTCGCGGGCGTGGTCGCGGTACTGGCGGTACACCGAGACACCCTTGCGGGTGGGTTCCGCCACCAGGAACGTGATGTCGAACCGCGTGAACAGGCCCGACGCGAAGGCGTCCGCGCCGGCCGTCATGTCGACCACCACGTACTCGCCGGGGCCGTCGACCAGATGGTTGAGGTAGAGCTCGACCCCGCCGAGCTTGGAGTGGTAGCAGGCCACCCCCAGGTCGCTCTCCTCGAACTCGCCCGTGACCATCAGCGGGACGCCGTCCACGTGCCGGACGTGCCGCGTGTGCAGTTCGTCGTCGCCGAGCAGGCGCAGGAGGCGCGAGCCGCGGCCGGGCGGCGTGGTCTTGATCATCGCCTCGCGGGAGGCGATGCGCGGGTTGGTGCCGCGCAGCTGGTCCTTGATGTCGTTGAGGTGCGCGCCCAGGGGCGGGGCGCCCAGGTCGTCGCCGTCGTGGCCCAGCGCCTCGGCCAGGTGCTGATTGATGTCGCCGTCGATGGCCAGCACCGGCGCCCCGGAGCCGGCCAGGTGGCGGGTGAACAGCGCCGACAGGGTGGTCTTGCCGCTGCCGCCCTTGCCGACGAACGCGATGCGCACTACCGCTCCATCTTTTTGAAAATGGATGTCATGTCGGTAGGTTTAAGGCGTGTCTCCGATCACTGTCAAATCGACTGGCGATCAAGCCGCCCTCCTTAATGCATATGATGTGCAAGTGCGTCACTACAGCATCAGGGCGGCGAGCCCCGACGACCTCGAAGGTGCGCGAGCCGTGATGCTCGACACCGTCTACCGTGACTTCGGCACCGGGTACGTGCCGCGCTGGCACGGCGACATCATCGACCCGGCCGCCGCCTACCTCGCCCCGGCCCGCCACACCCTTCTGGTCGCGCTCGACCCGCGCGACGGAGAGGTCGTGGCCACGGCCGCCCTCGACTCCCGCGGCCCGGCCCACCCGCCGAACCCGCGCGCACTCGCCGAGCGCTACCCCTCCGGCGAGACCGCACAACTGCGTCGCGTGTACGTCCGACCCGAGCACCGCCGCCGCGGCCTCGCCCGCCGGCTCGTCCACGAGCTGCTGGCCTTCGCGGCCGCGGACGGCGACTACCGCGCCGTATATCTGCACACCGATCCGGCGGTGCCGGGCGCCGAGGACTTCTGGCGCTCGCTCGGCAAGGTCGTGCACGACGAGCGCGAGGAACCCGGCGGTGGCCAGGAGATCGTGCACTTCGAGATACCGATGGGGCGATAGAGAACGTGCGCAATCTCCGACTGCTCCTCGCCGTCCTGCTCGCCCCGGTCCTCACCGGCTGCTTCGCATCCGGCGGCAGCGGCGACTCGTCCGACGACGCGAACGACGGTTCCCGGCTCCGCGTCGCCCTCGCCTTCCCGCCCGCCGAGAACCTCTCGCCGTACGGTGCCGACGCCACCCTCCTCAGCCGCCTCGGCGTCACCGAGGGGCTGACCTCCCTCGACGCCAACGGCGCCGCCGCCCCCGCGCTCGCCGCGTCCTGGCGCCGCGAGAACGACCGCACCTGGCTGTTCGGCCTGCGTGAGGCCACCTTCCAGGACGGCTCCGACGTCACGCCGTCCGCGGTCGCCGCCGCCCTCACCCACGCCACAGAGGCCGAACCGGCGCCCGCCGCGCTGTCCGGCGTGACGCTCACCGCGAAGGCCGAGGGCAGCACGACCGTACGGATCACCACCGCCGACCCCGATCCCGCACTGCCCCTGCGCCTGTCCAGCCCGAGTCTCGCCGTCCTGTCCTCCAAGGCCTACGGCGACCGCGTCGACCCGGTCGGCCACGCCACCGGCCCCTTCGAGATCACCGAGGTCACCGGCTCCACCGCCGCCACCCTCGACCGCTACGACGACTACTGGGGCGGCCGCGCCCAGGCGTCCGGCGTCGACGTGAAGTTCGTCGCCGACGGCACCGCCCGCGCGAACGCCCTGCGCACCGGCCAGGTCGACATCGCCGAGGCGATCCCCGTCGCCCAGGCCGCGACCCTCGACGAGGACACCCGCAAGGCGACGGCCACCACCCGCACCACGAGCCTGCAGCTCAACACCGAGTCCGGAGCGTTCAAGGACGCGGGACTCAGGGCAGCCGCCCGGCAGGCCGTCGACGCCTCCGCGCTCTCGAAGGGCGTCTACGAGGGGTATGCCGACCCGGGCGCCGGCATCTACGGACCCGCCGTGACCTGGGCCGAGGGCAAGCGGACCGAGCCGACCGGGCGTGCGAAGGCCGCCGATCCCGACGGGACCACGATCACCCTCGCCACGTACGACAACCGGCCCGAACTCCCCGAAGTGGCCCAGGTGTTGAAGCAGCAGCTGGAGAAGGCCGGGTTCAAGGTCGAGCTGGAGGTGCGCGAGTACTCGCGACTGGAGAGCGACGCGCTGGCCGGCAGGTTCGACGCCTTCGTCGGCGCCCGCAACAGCCTCCTCGACACCGGCGACCCCGTCTCGGTCCTCGCCGGCGACTACAGCTGTGAGGGCAGCTACAACCTGGCGCTGCTCTGCGACAAGGACGTCGACCGGGCCGTGGCGAAGGCGGAGGGCGTCGCCGACACGGACAAGCGGCAGGACGCGGCCATGGCGGCCGAGGCGCAGATCCTCGGTACCGACGCCGTCGTCCCGCTGGTCCACCAGCGCATCATCACCGGCGTCGGCACCTCGGTCAGCGGCCTGCTCCTCGACCCGTACGAGCGCACCCTCGTCGGCACCGGCACCCGGCGCTGAGTGTGCGACGGCAAGCGGCCACGTTCGTGTGGCGTGCCGCGCTCGCGGCCGCCCTCGTCTGCGGCATCGGTCTGCTGCCCTGGCTGACGCGGACCGATCCGGCGCTGACCGTGCTCAAGGCGCGGTCGGCGGACCGGGATCCCACCCCCGAGGTGCTGGCCGACATCCGGGCCCAACTAGGGCTGGGCGATGGGCCGTTGCGGCTCCTCGGTCAGTGGCTCGGCGGGCTGTGGCGCGGGGACGCCGGACGGTCCTGGATCTCCGGCGACGAGGTCACGCCCGCCGTGCTCCAGGCCCTGGGCGCCTCCCTGCTGCTGATGGCGGTGGCGCTCGTGGTCGCGGTGGTCACCGCCGGCCTGGTCTGCGCCCGCACGCTCCGGCTCGGCGCGCACCGGCGGCTCGACGGGCGGCGCACGGCCGGCAGCGGCTCCGCCGTGCTCGCCGCACTGCCCGAGTTCCTCACCGCGTCCGTGCTGGCCACCGTCGTCGGCGTCCAGCTGGGCTGGCTGCCGGCCCTCGGCTGGTACGGGCCCCAGTGGACGGTGCTGCCCGCACTCGCCCTCGGCCTGCCCGCGGGGGCCGTCATCGGGCGGCTCCTCGACGACCTGCTGCCCGGCGCCTTCGCCGAGCCCTGGGCCCTGGCCGCCGCCGCGCGCGGACTGCCCGGCCGCAGCATCGCCCGCCAGGCCGTACGCCGTTGTCTGCCCGGACTGCTGCCCAACCTCGGGCTGTTCGTGGTCGGCCTGACCGGCGGATCCGTCGCCGTCGAGCAGATCTTCGACATCCCCGGCCTCGGCCGCACCACCCTCCAGGCCGCCCTCGCCCAGGACCTCCCCGTCCTCCAGGCCGGCACCCTGCTCCTGATCCTCCTCGCGGCCGCGGCCGCGGGACTCGCCGCCCTCGCCACCCGCCGACTCGCCGGCCCGGCCCTGCGCGACGGCGCCCTGTCCTCCCTGCACCGGCCGCAGCCGCCGACCCGCGGAATCCCGACCTTCGTCCACGGTGGACTGCTGATCCTCGTCATCGCGCTCGGCCTGCCCCGCGACCCGCTCGCCCTCGACACCACCCGGCGACTCCAACCACCCTCCTGGACCCAGCCGTTCGGCACCGACGCGCTCGGCCGGGACATGCTCGCCCGGGTCGCCCACGGCGCGCTCGACACCCTGCTGCTCGCGCTCGCGATCGGCATCGTCGCCCTGGTCGCCGGTGCGCTCCTCGGGCTGGTGGCGCGGGTCTCCGGGCCGCTCGTCGACACCGTCAACGCCGTACCGCCCGTCCTCGCCGCGCTTCTCGTCACCTCGGTCGCGGGCAGCGGGGCCGCGACGCCCGCGCTCGCCGTGGGCGTCGTCGCCTGGGCGCCCCTTGCCGCGCACACCTCAGCTCTCCTGCGCCAGGAACGCGCCGCCCTGCACGTGACCGCCACCCGTGGTCTGGGCGCGGGCCGTTGGTACCTCCTGCGCCGCGAACTGCTGCCCGCCGTTCTCCCACCCGTCACCCGGCACGCCCTGCTGCGGCTGCCCGGCATAGCCCTCGCCCTGGCCTCACTCGCCTTCCTCGGCCTCGGCGCCCAGCCGCCCTCGCCCGAGTGGGGCCTGCTCCTCGCCGAGAACCAGCCCTACGCCGAGCGCGCGCCCTGGGCGGTCCTCGCCCCCGCCGCCGTACTCGCCCTCCTCGGCGCGCTGGCGGTGAGCGCGGCGGGCGGGATACGGCGAGCTCGTCCTCGTACATCGGCGACCCTGGCCGAACGGCCGTCGCTCACCCGTGAGTTGGTGGAGACCGGATGACCTCCCTGTCTGTCGGCCTGCGGAAGACGCCCGGCGGCACCCGGCTCTCGCCCCTGCTGCATCTGCTGATCCTCACCCAACTCGCCTTCAACATCGGCTTCTACGCCGTGCTGCCCTTCCTGTCCGAACACCTGGGACAGGCCATGGGCATGGCGGGCTGGCTGGTCGGGCTGGTGCTCGGGCTGCGGACCTTCAGCCAGCAGGGCCTGTTCGTGGTGGGCGGGGCGCTGGCCGACCGGTACGGCATCCGGCCGGTCGTCCTCGCCGGATGCGTGGTGCGGATCGCGGGGTTCGCCTGGCTCGGATACGCCGAGCAGACGTGGGCGGTCATCGGCGCCGTCCTGCTGATCGGGTTCGCCGCAGCGCTGTTCTCGCCCGCCGTCGAGTCCGAGGTCGCCCGGCAGACCGTCGTCCATGAGGAGACCTCGGGCGGCGACCGCACCCGCGTGCTCGCGCTGTTCACCGTGGCCGGACAGGCGGGGGCGTTCGTCGGGCCGCTGCTGGGCGCGCTGTTGCTGGCGGTGGACTTCCGCACGGTGTGTCTGGCCGGAGCCGGGATCTTCGTGCTCGTCCTCGCCGGGCACGCCTGGCTGCTGCCGCAGCACATCCCGGGACGGGAGCGTGTCCAAGTCCGGGGCGGCGTCCCGGCGTTGCTGCGCAACCGGCGCTTCCTCGCCCTGTGCTGCGCGTACGGCGCCTATCTCCTCGCCTACAACCAGCTCTACCTCGCCCTCCCCGCCGAGGTGGAGCGTGCGGCGGGCTCGCAGGCGCCGCTGGCCTGGCTGTTCGCCCTGTCCTCGCTGCTGGTGGTGACCGCCCAACTCCCCGTCACCCGCTGGGCCGGCTCCAGGCTGTCGTTGCGTCGGTCCATGGTGACCGGGCTGTTGCTCATCGGTGCCGGCTTCGCGGTCGTCGCCGTGGCGCGGCCCGGCGACTGGACCGGTACGGCGGGACTGCTGCCCGCGGCCGGCTTCGTCGTGCTGCTCACCTTCGGTCAGATGCTCGTCGCCCCCGTGGCCCGGGCCTGGGTCCCCGATCTTGCCGAGGAGGGACGACTGGGGCTGTACACAGGGGCGTTGTCCTCGGTCTCGGGGGTGATCGTGCTGGTCGGCAGCTCCGCCGGCGGCATGTTGCTGGACGCGGGGCTTCCGGTCGCGGTGCCGTGGCTGGTGCTGGCCGTCGTACCGGTCGCGGCGATCGGGCTGTTGCCGCGGCGTTAGGGCCTGTTCTGAGTTCCCCCGCCTGCGCCCCGACGCCGCGCCGCACACCGAGGGCACGCACCGAACGCCGCTGCGCCCGTGCTCCGCGCGGACGACGGGGGAACTCAGAACAGGCCCTAGGATCGGCGGCATGGAGACCCAGGACATCCGGGTGGAGATCGCCCGGGAGGCGGACCAGGAACTCGTCGACGCCTTCGCGCGCATGCTGCCGCAGCTGTCCTCGACCGCCGAGCCCCTCGACCTCGCGGCGCTCGGCCGCATCCTGGCCTGTGACGCCGACACCATGCTGGTCGCCCGTTCGGCCGAGGCGATCGTCGGCACCCTGACGCTGGTCATGTTCCCCGCGCCCGCGGGACTGCGGGCCCGTATCGAGGACGTGATCGTCGACCACGCGGCTCGCGGTCAGGGCATCGCCGGGCTGCTGATCCGGGAGGCCATCCGGATCGCCCGGGAGGCGGGCGCCCGTACCGTCGACCTCACCTCGCGCCCGGACCGGGCGGCGGCCAATCGGCTGTACGAGCGGCAGGGGTTCCACCAGCGGGAGTCGACGGTGTACCGGGTGCCGCTCAAGGGCTGACCCCGTCAGGAAGCCACGGTCTCCGGCTCCCGCTCCGCGACGAACTCCAGCTCCAACTCGCCCACCACGGCCTGCTCCGCCCGGTGGGTGCGCCACAGCCACAGGATGTCCCGGCCGAACGACCAGACCAGCAGGCCGAGCGCCAGCGCCGTCACCCCGAAGGTCGCCGCGTACGGCAGGTACCCGGACGCGGCCACGAGGAGCAGGATGCCCTGGAGCGCGGCCACCGTCTTGCGGGCCATGCTCGGCGGCAGCGGGGCGTTGAGCCACGACCAGACGCGGGCCGCGGCGACGAAGCCGTAGCGCATGCCGCCGATCAGCAGCGTCCACGGGCCCAGCGACATCCCGACGTACACGCTGAGCACCAGGATCAGGAACGCGTCGACCTCCATGTCGAAGCGGGCGCCCAGCGGGGTCGACGTGCCGGTGGCGCGGGCGACCTTGCCGTCGACGCCGTCGAGGATCAGGGCCACCGCCGTCAGGCCCACGAACAGCGTCACCGGCGGCGAGCTTTCGAAGGAGTCCGCGACCAGGGCCGTCACGCCGCCGACCAGGGTCGCCCGGCCGAGGGTCACCCGGTTCGCCGGGCCGAAGGAGCGTGGCCGGGTGCGGTGCAGTGCCCGGGAGAGCACCGCCCACGTGGCGACGGCGAAGGCGAGGCCGGTCAGCCAGCCCGCCGGCCCCATACCCAGCGCCGTACCGAGCAGGGCCAGCAACAGGATCTGCAGACCCGCTCCCACCGCGGTCTCCTGCTGGACCAGCCTTGCGTCGTAAGTGTTGTTCAGGGCCACCGCACATTCCTCCGGCCAGGTGACAGAGTCGATCAAGGCCGCGTACTGTGCGCGACCTGTGCACACCTCGGTACGTGAACAGCTTCCCGATCGTTCAGGAGGACGCCAGATGAACCGCATCGCACGAGCGTTCTGGCTCAGCCGTCCGGGTCAAGGCGAGTTGCGAGATGTCGCCCTGCCGGAACCGGCCGAGGGCGAGGTCGTCGTCCGCGCGCTCTACTCAGGCGTCAGCCGGGGCACGGAGACTCTCGTCTTCCGCGGCGGGGTGCCCGAGAGCCAGCACGCGGCCATGCGGGCGCCCTTCCAGGAGGGAGATTTCCCCGGACCGGTGAAGTACGGCTATCTGAGTGTCGGAGTGGTGGAGGAGGGTCCGGAGGCCCTCGTCGGGCGTACGGTCTTCTGCCTGTATCCGCATCAGACGCGGTACGTCGTCCCGGTGAGCGCGGTGACGGTCGTACCCGACACCATTCCCGCCGCACGGGCCGTCCTCGCCGGCACCGTCGAGACCGCCGTGAACGCCCTGTGGGACGCCGCGCCCCTGGTCGGCGACCGGATCGCGGTCGTCGGCGGCGGCATGGTCGGCAGCTCGGTCGCCGCCCTGCTGGCCCGATTCCCGGGTACCCGCGTCCAGTTGGTGGACGCCGATCCCACCCGCGCCAAGACCGCCGAGGCACTCGGCGTCGACTTCGCGGCCCCCGAGGACGCCCTCGGCGACTGCGACCTCGTCGTCCACGCCAGCGCCACCGAGCAGGGCCTCACCCGCTCCCTCGAACTCCTCACCGCCGAGGGCACCGTCCTCGAACTGAGCTGGTACGGCGACCGGAAGGTGAGCCTTCCGCTCGGCGAGGCCTTCCACTCCCGGCGGCTCGTCATCCGCAGCAGCCAGGTCGGCACGGTGTCCCCGGCCCGGGCGGGCCGCAGCTACGCCGACCGGCTGGCCCTGGCCCTCGATCTCCTCGCCGATCCGGCCCTGGACGCGCTCATCACCGGGGAAAGCGCGTTCGAAGAGCTGCCGGACGTGATGCCGAAGTTGGCCAGTGGGGAGATTCCCGCCCTGTGTCACCGGGTGAGGTACGACAAGAGCGCCTGACCTGAGAAAAGAGTGAGAGGAGGCTGAACAAGGGGAAGCGAAGAGCCGTACTACACGGCATCCCCCGGGAGGTACCAGCGGGGGACCAGACGCGCCGCACCTGGAGGGTCGTCCGTTGTTCAGCATCACCGTCCGCGATCACATCATGATCGCCCACAGCTTCCGCGGCGAGGTCTTCGGACCCGCGCAGCGCCTGCACGGAGCGACGTTCCTGGTGGACGCCACGTTCCGGCGCGAACAGCTGGACGACGACAACATCGTCGTCGACATCGGACTGGCCACCCAGGAACTCGGTGCCGTAGTCGCCGAGTTGAACTACAGAAACCTCGACAACGAACCCGACTTCGCCGGAATCAACACCTCCACGGAGTTCCTGGCCAAGGTCATCGCCGACCGGCTCGCCCAGCGCATCGAGAAGGGCGCGCTCGGCGAGGGCGCCAAGGGCCTCGCGGGCCTCACCGTCACCCTGCACGAGTCGCACGTCGCCTGGGCGAGTTACGAGCGTGCCCTGTGACCGACGTGACCCTCGAGAAGCCGGGGCAGACGACGCTGGGCTACGTGCCCGTGCAGCACTCCGCCCTCAAGAACGCCGAGATCATCCCCATGTCCCTGCGCTCCGTGCACTTCGTCATGCCGGGTGGCGTCGACGACCCGACCGCGCCGAGCGGCGGCAACGCGTACGACCGGCGGGTGAGTCTGGACCTGCCCGGCTTCGGCTGGGAGGTCCACAAGCACGCGGTGGCGGGCAGCTGGCCCCGCCCGGGTGCGGCGGCCCGCACCGAACTGGCGCGCACCCTGCGGGACTTTCCCGACGGCACCGTCGTCCTCATCGACGGGCTGGTCGCCTGCGGCGTCCCCGAGATCATCGTTCCCGAGGCGGAACGGCTGAGTCTCGCCGTCCTCGTCCACCTCCCGCTCGGCGACGAGAGGGGACTCGAACCCGGCCTGGCCGTGGAGCTGGACGCCAGGGAGCGCGCCGTACTGCGGGCGGTCCCCGCGGTCATCGCCACCAGCGACTGGGCCGTCCGCCGTCTCGTCTCCCACCACGGTCTCGCCCCCGACCGGGTCCATGTCGCCACCCCGGGTGCCGACATCGCCCCCCTCGCCTCCGGCACCGACGGTGTCTCCCGACTGCTGTGCGTCGCCGCGGTGACGCCCCGCAAGGGACAGCACCGGCTGATCGAGGCGCTCGCGGGGGTGACCGAGCTGCCGTGGAGCTGTGTGTGCGTCGGCGGACTCGCGCAGGATGCGGAGTACGTCGCCGGGCTGCGGATCCTGATCCGGAAGTACGGCCTCCAGGACCGCCTGCACCTCGTGGGCCCGCAGGCCGGCGCCGAACTCGACGCCAGTTACAACGCCGCCGACCTCATGGTCCTCACCTCCTACGCCGAGACGTACGGCATGGCGGTGACCGAGGCCCTCGCGCGGGGCATCCCGGTGCTGGCGACGGACGTCGGCGGCCTCCCCGAGGCGGTCGGCCGCGCCCCCGACGGCGGCGTGCCCGGCATTCTCGTCCCGCCGGAGGACCCCGCCGCCCTTGCCGCCGAACTGCGCGGCTGGTTCGGTGAGGCGGACGTACGACGCCGGCTCAAGGCCGCTGCCCGGGGCCGGCGGGCCGCCCTGGACGGTTGGGCGACCACGGCCCGCAGCCTGGCCGGAGTACTGGGCCGACTGCCGAGCGAACCCAGGAGGGCGGCATGAGGAAGACGGCGACGAAGCGGGGCGGAATGATTCCGACACAGTCCGGGCCGAGGGACCTGCCGTCGGACGCGGCCCCCGCGTCCGCAGAATCGGTCATCCCCGGGGCCGGCCCCGCGATCCGCCCCGGCGAGCGTCCCACCGTACGGCTGCGGGACGCGGGACCCGACGATCAGCCCCGGTACGCACCCGAGTGGCTGGAGCTGCGGGAGGGGCCCGACGCGGCCGCGCGGTCGGGCGAGTTGCTCGATCCGCTGCGGATCCGGCTGGCCAACATGCCGGGGAAGGCCGGGATCGTCGTGCACGACCTGGGCTGCGGCACGGGCTCGATGGGCCGCTGGCTCGCACCCCGGCTGGACGGACCCCAGCACTGGATCCTGCACGACCGTGACCCCTACCTGCTCCATTTCGCCGCCGTCGCCTCCCCGCGCTCCGCGGCCGACGGCAGCCGGGTCACGGTCGAGACGCGCCGCGGCGACGTCGGACTGCTCACCCCGGACGCCCTCGCCGGCGCCTCGCTGGTGACGGCCTCCGCGCTGCTCGACGTCCTCAGCCGCGAGGAGATCGAGACCCTCGCCGCCGCCTGCACCGGAGCCGGCTGCCCGGCCCTGCTGACGCTGTCCGTGGCCGGCCGGGTCGAACTCACTCCTTCGGACCCGCTGGACACCGAGATCGCCGAGGCGTTCAACGCCCACCAGCGGCGCTCGGGCATGCTCGGCCCGGACGCGATCACCGTCGCGTGCGAGGCCTTCTCCGACCGGGGCGCGACGGTACGGCTGCACCCGAGCGCCTGGCGCCTCGGCCCCGCCGACGCCGCGCTGACGGCCCAATGGCTGCGCGGCTGGGTCGGCGCGGCCGTGGAACAGCGCCCGGACCTGCGGGAGCGCGCCGACCGTTATCTGCAGGACCGCCTGGCCGCCTGCCGGGCGGGAGAGTTGCAGGTCGTCGTCCACCACAGTGACCTGCTGGCGCTGTCCCGGCCGACGGGCGGGGAGTCATGAGCGCCCCTACGGTGGAGGCACCGATCCTGGCGACAGCGGGAGTGACACCGGAGATGACCACGGGGACGCGGGCCACCACCCCCCGCATCCCCCGCGCCGTCCGTACCCACCTCGGCACGGTCGCGGGCGCCGTCATCCTCGCCGTCCTGCTGTGGCGCCTGGGCACCGGCGTCTTCCTGGACGGCCTGCGCCGGATCGACGGGCCGACGCTGCTGGCGGCGCTCGGGATCGGGCTGGTCACCACCGTGTTCAGTGCCTGGCGCTGGCAGCTGGTGGCCCGGGGCCTGCGCATCCGGCTGCCGCTCGGGCCGGCCGTCGCCGACTACTACCGCGCGCTGTTCCTGAACGCGGCCCTGCCCGGCGGCGTCCTCGGCGACGTGCACCGGGCGGTCCGCCACGGGCAGAGCACCGGCGACCTGGGCCGCGGCGTCCGGGCGGTCGTCCTCGAACGGGTCGCGGGACAGGTGGCGTTGGCGCTCGTCGGCGGTGCGGTGCTCCTGACGATGCCCTCCCCGGTGCTGGCCGAGGCCCGCCACCTCGCCCCGCCCGTCGCGCTCGCCGCGCTGGGCGCCCTCGCGGTCGTGGTGGCCCTCCGGATGAACCGGGCGCCCTCGCGCCGGGGCCGGGCCCTGCGCGCGACCCTCGCCGAGGCACGCGAGGGGCTGCTGTCCCGCCGCAACGGGCCGGGGGTCGCGCTCTCGTCCGCCGTGGTCCTCACGGGCCACCTCGGGATGTTCGTGCTCGCCGCCCACATCGCGGGCTCCGCCGCCTCCGTGGCCGCACTGCTGCCGCTGGCCGTGCTGGCCCTGCTCGCCATGGGACTGCCGCTCAACATCGGCGGTTTCGGGCCCCGGGAGGGCATCACCGCCTGGGCGTTCGCGGCCGCGGGTCTGGGCGCGAGCAGCGGTCTCGCCACCGCGGTCGTCTACGGCGTGCTCAGCTTCGTGGCGAGTCTGCCGGGCGCCGTCGTCCTGGTCGTCCGCTGGTGCGAGGGCCTGCGCTCCGGGCCCGCCACGGCGAACCCGGAACCTCGGCCCGCCTATGCGTCGTCGTTCCCCGTGAGCAGCGAGAAATACGTACCGAAGGAAGCCGCGAGGCTCGCCAGCAACGCTTTCCCTTTTTCAGCGGACCCCAGCGAAGGGCGGCCGATGACACCCGAGTCGGTATAGCCGGACATACCGACGGTGAGGAGATGGCGACGGTCGTCCGCGACGAAATCGGAGCTTTCGTATCCGGGTCGGACACATTCGGGATGAGCGTGCAGAAGAATGGAGGTCTCTATTTCTCCCGCGTGCATGTCGGTGAGCAGCGAGGTCACCACGCCCGCTTCCTGACGCGCCGCCTCCCAGTCCTCCGCGGCCGGGAAGAGCGCCATCCGCTCGCCGCGGGCGGAGGATTCCTGAACGACGTTGCCCAGTACGTAGTTTCCGCCGTGGCCGTTGACCACCACCAGCGCCTCGACGCCCGAGCGGCGGAGCGAAGCCGCTATGTCCCGTATCACCGAGTGAAGGGTGACGGAGGAGATGCTGACGGTCCCCGGCCAGGCCGCGTGCTCGTGCGAGCAGGCGATCGACACCGGCGGGAGGAGGTGCACCGGGTACGCGGCGGCGATCTCCCGGGCGACGGCACAGGCGACGAGCGTGTCGGTCGCCAGCGGCAGGTACGGACCGTGCTGTTCGAAGCTCCCGACCGGAAGCACGGCGACCTGTGTTGAGACGCCCGACGCTCGCGTCCGTACGTCTTCCGTAGTGTCCGCCGGCAACAGACCGTACGCCGCCGACCGTATTCCCGAACCGCTCATCTTTTCACGGCCTTTCGTCTCTGCTTAGGAACCAGATCATGACAGATAAAATTGGCGTACTCGGCAAGAAGGCACCACAGCGCACCGGTGTGGAACGCGTGGTGAATGCCCCGCTGCCCACGGTGTACGGGAAATTCCAGGCCGTCGGCTACCTCGATCATGACCGCGGTGACGAACAAGTGGCCCTGGTCCACGGTGACATCGCCGCGGACGACGTTCTCGTCCGGCTGCATTCCGAGTGCCTGACCGGCGACGCCTTCGGCTCCCAGCACTGCGAGTGCGGCGACCAGCTCGACGCCGCGCTGCGGGCCGTCGTCGCCGAAGGCAGCGGCGTGGTCGTCTACTTGAGGGGACACGAGGGGCGCGGCATCGGCCTGCTCGCCAAGCTCCGTGCGATGGCCCTGCAGGCGGAGGGCCTGGACACCGTCGAGGCGAACCTCGCGCTCGGCCTGCCGGTGGACGCCCGCGACTACGGCGTCGCCGCCGAGATGCTCCATGACCTGGGCGTGAACTCCGTACGCCTGATGTCCAACAACCCGCGCAAGCGGGAGGCGCTGCTCCAGCACGGCATCAAGGTCACCGAGTCGGTGCCGCTGCTGATACCGCCGTGCGAGAACAACATCACCTATCTGCGCACGAAGCGGGAGCGGCTGGACCACCACCTGCCCCACCTGGACGCGGTGGCCCACCTGTCCTGATTGCGGGACGCCGAGTCCGGACAGGAAGAGGGAATGACCGACGACGTCCTCTTCCTCTCCGGGCAGCAGGTGGCGCGCCTCCTCGACACCGACGCGGCCATCGCGTCGCAGCGCGCGGCCTTCGCCGCGCTCGGCGCCGGGGAAGCCGACCTGCCGGCGAAGATCATGCATCAGAGCCGCTTCGACGACAGCGTGGTCTTCGCGTACCTCTCCCGGCTGTCCGCCGACACCGGGGCCGTCGCGAAGATCGGCAGCGTCAACCCGGGCAACGCGGTGGCCGGGCTGCCGACCATCCATGCCGTCGTGACGGTGCTCGACCCGGTGACCGGCCGTCTCGCCGCCGTCATGGACGGCACCGCCGTGACCACGCTGCGCACCGCGGCCGCGAGCGCCGTCGCCGTCGACGTGCTGGCCACGCCCGACAGCGCGGACCTGGCCGTCCTCGGCTCGGGGACCCAGGCCCTCGCCCATGTCCGGGCGATCGCCCGGGTGCGGGACCTGAAGTCCGTTCGGCTGTGGAGTCCGACCCCGGAGAACCGCGCCCGCGCCGCCGAGACGCTCGCGGCCGAACTCGGCCTCGCCGTCGAGGCGGCCGACTCCGCCGAGCAGGCCGTGACCGGGGCGTCCGTGGTGGCGGCCTGCACGCTCAGCACCACGCCCGTGGTGCGCGGGGAGTGGCTGGCGCCCGGCTGTACGGTCGTCAGCGTGGGGTCCTTCGAGCCCACGCGCCGCGAGGTGGACACCGCGGTGCTACGGCGGTCGGCGGCCGTCGTCGTCGACGACCCGGCGACCGCGGCGGGGCACGCCGGACCGGTCGTGGACGCGCTGGCCACGGGGCTGCTGACCGCCGATGACCTCGTGGCCCTGGGAGGCGTGCTGACCGGCCGGCTCGTGGCACGCGCCGGACCCGCCGACATCGTCTACTACAACAGCGTCGGCCTCGGCATACAGGACGCGGCCGCGGCGTGGGCCGTCGTCGAGGCGGCCAAGGGGGAGCAGCGGTGATCATGCGGATGACCGGTGTCGTCGTACCCTTCGTGGACGTCAGCCCGTTGAGCGCCGGCCGGTTCGCGGCCGGCGCCCCGCGCCCGGAGGCCCACCGCGTATGACCGAGCTCCACCTGTGGCTCCGCCACGAGGTCCGTTCCACCGAGCGGCGCACGCCGATCGTGCCGTCCGATGCCCGACGGCTCGTCGAGAGCGGGGTGACGCTGACCGTTGAGGAGTCCCCGCAGCGGATCTTCCCGATCGAGGAGTACGAGGCGGTCGGCTGCGGGGTCGTGCCCGCGGGCTCGTGGGTGTCGGCGCCCGCGGACGCCGTCGTCGTAGGGCTGAAGGAACTCCCCGACGGGCCCGCCGAGTTGACGCACCGGCACATCTTCTTCGGGCACGCCTACAAGCAGCAGCCAGGGGCGGCCGACCTGCTGCGGCGGTTCGCCGCCGGGGGCGGGGCGCTCCTCGACCTCGAGTACCTGGTGGACGACAACGGCCGCCGGCTCGCCGCCTTCGGGTTCTGGGCCGGCTACCTGGGCGCCGCCCTGGCCGTGCTCCAGCAGCGGGGCAGGCTGGTCGCACCGCTCACGCCCACGTCGAAGGAGGAGCTGGACGAGCTCCTCCGACCCGCCGCCGGGGAGGGGGAGTTCACCGCGCTGGTGATCGGGGCCCTGGGCCGCAGCGGCCGGGGTGCCCGCGTCGCATTGTCCGTGGCCGGCGTCGAACCCACCTGCTGGGACCTGGAGGAGACCAGGGATCTGGACCGCCCCGCCCTGCTCCGGCACGACGTGCTGGTGAACGCGGTGCTCGCCACCACGCCCATTCCGCCCTTCCTCCGCGAGCAGGACCTCGACGACCCGGACCGCCGGCTGCGCACCGTCTGTGACGTCACCTGCGACGTCGGCTCGCCCCTGAACGTCCTGCCGGTCTACGACCGCACCACCGACTGGACGGACCCGGTCCGCGGGCTGCGCAAGGAACCGCCCCTCGACCTGATCGCCATCGACAACCTGCCGTCCCTGCTGCCGAGGGAGTCCAGCACCGACTTCTCCGCGTCCCTGCTGCCCCAGCTCCTCGACTTCGAGGCCGGCGGGCCCTGGGGGCGCTGTCTGGACCGGTTCCACCAGGCCTGCCGTGAACTCGGCATCGAAGAAGGGGAGTTCCGCAATGTCTGACCTGGTTCCGGCGAGCGGCACCGTCCACTGGATCGGCGCGGGACTGTCCACGGGCAGCGGGCTGGCCCGGCTGTGCGACACGGCCGAGCGCGTACGGCTGTGGCACCGCACCGAGGAACGCGCGGCGCAGGCCCTCGACGGGCTGGGGCTCGCCGGCCGGGCCGAGCCCCGCGCCTACACGCTGTCCGCGCTCACGGCCGAACTCGCGCCCGGGGACGTCGTGGTGTCGATGCTGCCCGCGCCCGAGCACGCGGGGATCCTGGCCGCCTGCGTCCGGGAGAAGGCCCACTTCGCCTGCTCCAGCTATGTGTCCGACGCTGTTCTGGAGCAGGTGCCCGAGGCCGAGAAGGCCGGGGTCGTCGTCCTCACCGAGGCCGGCCTCGACCCGGGCATCGACCACCTCTTCGCACACGGCCTCGTCGCCCGGGCCCGGGAGGCGATCGGCGACGCGACGGCGGCGTCGTACCGCCTCACCTCGTACTGCGGCGGTGTCCCCGCGGTCCCGAACGACTTCAGGTACCGCTTCAGCTGGGCCCCCGCCGGAGTCCTCAACGCCCTGCGCTCGCCCGCCCGTTACATCGAGGACGGTGCCGGGACCACCGCGGACCGCCCCTGGGAGGCGACCCGGCCGCACGTCGTCGACGGGGAGGCCTTCGAGGTCTACCCCAACCGCGACAGCCTGCCCTTCGTCGAGCAGTACGGACTGCCGAACGGGTGGAAGCCGCTGACCTTCGTGCGCGGCACCCTGCGTCTGGAGGGCTGGCTCCGCGCCTGGGACGCCGTGTTCGAGGAGCTGAAGGCCGGCGACGACGCCCGGATCGCAGCCCTGGCACAGGAGTTGGCGGCCAGGTACCCGACCACGGAGGCCGACCGCGACCGTGTCGTCCTCGCCGTGTCCCTGGAGGTGCGCGGGGAGACGGGGCGGACGTGGTCGGGCAGTTACCTCCTCGACCTGGTGGGAGACGAGGAGGACAGCGCGATGGCCCGCTGCGTCTCCCGGACCCTGGCCCTGGGTGTGCGGCACGTCCTGGACGGCTCGCTGCCGCCGGGGCTGAACCGTGCCGCCGAGACGGCGGCCCGGTCCCAGGAGTGGCTGGGTGAACTCGCCCGGGAAGGCGTCGACTTCACCTTGCGCGTCGACCAGTAGACGACCCGGCGGCGCCTCGGTGGACGACCGGGCGCCGCCTCAGTCGGTGATCGCCTCGTGGACCAGCCGTCTGAGGTCCGGGAAGAGCCTCAGCGTCTTCGGGCGCACCTGCGTCATGAACTGCACGGACACATCACGGCTCGGGTCGACCCAGAACGTCGTGCTCGCCACCCCGCTCCAGCCGTACGTGCCCAGCCCGGTGGGCGCCTGCGTGCGCTCGGGGTCGATCACCACGGAGACCCCGAGGCCGAAGCCGACGCCGTCGTTGCCGGGCTCGTCGTGGGCCGGGCGGCTGCCGAAGGCGCGCAGGTCGGCGCCGCCGGGGAGGTGGTTGGAGGTCATCAGGTCCACCGTCCCGGGGGCGAGGAGGCGGACGCCGTCGAGTTCGCCCCGGCGCCGCAGGAACTCCGAGAAGCGGTGGATGTCGTACGCGGAGGCCGCCATGCCGCCGCTGCCGGACAGGAAACGGGGCCGGCCGCCGCGCAGCGGCAGTCCGGGGATCGGCTCGATGCCGCCGTCGTCCTTCTCGCCGTACAACTCGGAGAGTCTGCCCGCGTGCTCGTCCGCGACGCGGAAGCCCGCGTCGGGCATCCCGAGCGGGCCGAAGATCCGCTCGGCGAAGAACGTGTCGAGGGGCTGCCCGGACACCACCTCGATGACCCGGCCCAGGACATTGGAGGCGACCGAGTAGTTCCACTGCGTGCCCGGCTCGAACTGCAGCGGCAGGCTCGCGTACACGTCGACCGTGTGGGCCAGGTTCGAGCCCGGCACCACCGAGGACTCCAGATCGGCCTCGCGGTACAGGGCGTCGACGGGGTGGGAGTGGTAGAAGGCGAAGGTCAGACCCGCGGTGTGGGTCATCAGGTGCCGGATCAGCAGTGGTCCGGCGGCCGGGCGGGTCCTGGTGTCGGCACCCGAACCGCTCACGTACACCTGCGGGTCGGCGAAGGCCGGGATGTGCCGGCCGACCGGATCGTCCAGCGACAGCCGGCCCTCCTCCACCAGCAGCAGCGCGGCGACCGCGGTGACCGGTTTGGTCATCGAGTAGATCCGGTACAGGGTGTCCGCCTCGACGGGGAGTCCGGCGGCGA
This sequence comes from Streptomyces fulvoviolaceus, assembly GCF_000718165.1. GTDB lineage: Bacteria > Actinomycetota > Actinomycetes > Streptomycetales > Streptomycetaceae > Streptomyces > Streptomyces fulvoviolaceus. The sequence goes on from NZ_JOEY01000048.1 coordinate 46,742, forward strand.
GGTCGCGATGACCGTGCGTCGTGAGGTGGGCGACGCGTCCGCCCCGGGAGACGGACACGAGGTAGCCGGGCAGACGTCCCTCGTCGACGTAGTGAGCGAAGTGCTGGTCGAGGCGGTCCAGGGCCTTCACGTCCAGCCCCACCTCGCCCGGGTCGACCTCTTGCCGCAGCTGTGCCATCGCTCTCCTCCGTCGCACTCGTCCAGGTGCGTTCCGGCATTTACCCCGCCGGAACGACCTCAGACATCATCGTCGCGCAGGAACACCGCGCCGGTACCGGGGTTGGCCGTGATCGACGATCGCGGTTGTGCCACGTCCCGGCAGGACACCGCCCGCCACCGCACCGGCCACGGCCACCAGCGCCAGGACGGCGAACGCCGGCTCCGGGCCACCGCCGAGCCCCATCAGGGCGGCCGCCGTCGCCACGCCCAGCGTCGGCCCGACGTTCATCGCGGTCTGCTGCAGCCCGCCCGCCACCCCGGCCGACTCGACGGCGGCCTGCCGTACGACGACCTCGGTGGCCGCCACCATCACCGTGCCGAACCCGGCGCCCAGCAGCGCGAATCCGGCACACAGCCCGAACGTCCCCGAGGCCCGGGACAGGACCAGGATCCCGAGAGCGAGGACGGCCATCGCCGCCACGGCCGTACGGCGGGCGCCGGCGCGGCGCAGCGGTACGGCGCACCCGGCCGCGGCGACCACCATCAACACCGCCAACGGCAGGCTGCGCAGGGCGCTTTGGAGCGGGTCGAGGCCGAGGGTGTCCTGGAGGACGTACGTCGCGACGAACAGCGTGCCGGACAGGGCCGCCGACGCGGCCACCAGGGTGCCGAGCGCCGAGCCGACGGTCGGGGAGCCCACGAGGTCCGGCGGGAGCAGCGGGCTCGCGGTACGGCGCTCGTGCCGTACGAAGACCGCCCCCGTCGCCGCCACCAGGGCGAGCTCGCCCGCCGTCCTCCCCCCGGCCTCCGGCAGCGCGACCAGCCCGTGCACCAGACCGGCCAGGGTCACCGCGAGCAACAGCGCGCCGGGCAGGTCCAGTCGGACGGGCCGGACCTGCTCCGGCCCGCCCACGGCCAGGGCGAGCACCCCGAACACCAGGGCGGGCACGATGTTGAGGAAGAACACCGCCCGCCAGCCCGGCCCGGCCACCAGCGCCCCGCCCAGTACCGGCCCGGCGGCGGCCGCCACCCCGATCGCGGCGGTCCGCACGGCGATCGGCAGCCGCAGCCGGTCGGGCGGGAACGCGGCCCGCAGCATCCCCAGCGTGGCCGGCTGCAGCAGCGCACCGAACACCCCCTGCACGACGCGCAGTCCGATCACCCAGCCGATGCCTGGGGCCAGCCCGATGCCCGCCGACGCCGCCCCGAAGCCGAGCATGCCGACGGCGAAGAGCCGCCGGTGGCCGTACCGGTCGCCGAGCCGCCCCGCGAACACCAACAGCCCGGCCACCGCGACGAGATATCCGGTACTGGTTCACTGGACCCGCGCGACGGAGGCACCCAGATCGTGGCGCAGGGTGGGCTGCGCGACCGTGAGGACGGTGCCGTCGAACGCGACGATCACCGCCCCGGCCACGCTGCTCGCGAAGGCCACGGCGCGCTGCCGGTTCACGCGTCCTCCCGGCCCAGGTGCGCGTCCAGGGCCGACCGCAGCAGGGGTACGAAGTCGTCGGCACCCGTGGAGAGTTGGAGGCTGCCCCAGCCCCACAGCTGGGCGATGCCGTGCAGGTTCGCCCACAGCGCGCCCGCGACGAGCCGGGCGTCCGCGTCGGGGCGGGCCCGGCCGACCAGCTCCACCAGGCGTCCGAACAGCGGGAGGCTGGTGTCCCTGAGACCCAAATGGCCGCTCTCCAGCAGATCGTGACGGAACATCAGCTCGTACATCCCGCGGTTGTCGAGCGCGAACCGCAGGTAGCAGTGCGCCAGGGCTGTGAGCTGGGCGCGAGGGTCCGCCGTTCCGTCGCCGACCGCGGCCGCGGCCCGCACCGCCAGCTCGGCGAAGCCGCGGCGCGCGATGGCCGACAGCAGCTCCAGGTGGGTGGGGAAGTAGCGGCGCGGCGCCCCGTGCGAGACGCCCGCCCGGCGCGCGATCTCCCGGAGGGTGAGTGCCTGGGCGCCCTCGCGGGCGACCAGATCGACGCCCACGTCGACGAGGCGGGCCCGCAGTCCGGTCTCCGATGCGTGCATGGACACTGTCTACCGCAGATGCGTAGACAGTGTCTACGCGGGGAATGTGGAAGCCTCCCGAGCCGGTTGATCCAGACATGACTCAGGACGCGACGCAGGACGCACTGCTCGAACTGCTCTCCCAGGGACACGGTGGGGTGCTGGTCACCCTCAAGCGCGACGGCCGCCCCCAGCTGTCGAACGTCACCCACGCCTATTACCCGGACGAGCGGCTCATCCGGGTCTCGATCACCGACGACCGCGCCAAGACCCGCAATCTGCGCCGGGATCCGCGGACGTCGTACCACGTGACCGGCGCCGACCGTCGGGCGTACACGGTCGCCGAGGGGGCGGCCGATCTCTCGCCCGTGGCGAAGGACCCGTACGACGAGACGGTCGAGGAGCTGATCCGGCTCTACCGTGACGTGCAGGGCGAGCACCCGGACTGGGACGACTACCGGGCCGCGATGGTGCGCGATCGCAGGCTGGTGCTGCGGCTGAGGGTGGAGCGGGCCTACGGGATTCCGGCGGGGGCGAACCGGGGCTGAAGCGCCGCCGGCTTCGGGCTAGTCCGGCAGGTCGAGGGCGATGATGCCGCCTTCGCCGCCCAGGTACACGCGGTCGCCCTTGCCCGACACGACGGGCCGGTGGGACGTGTCGAGTATCAGCTTGGTCAGGCGCACCGTCCGCTGCCGTATGCCGTTCCGGTCCACCCCGTACAGCATCCGGTCGAGAACCACGTAGGCCGTCTCTCCGAAAACGGTCGGGTCGGTTTCCACCTCGTCCGTGCCCTCGAACGTCCATGCCGTCGACCCGTCGGCCGGGTCGACGGCCACGAGCGGACCCGCATGTCTGGTGAGGGCCACGTCTCCGAAGGCCGTGAAGTCCGTGTACGTGGCGTACCCGTACTCCCGGGGGGCCACGTCGGTGTTCGCGACGTGCCACCGCGCCTGGCCCGTCAGGCTGATGCCGTGCACGTTCTCGTCGCTGTCGGAGCCGACGACGAGGGTGTCGCCGACGAGCGCGGGGCGCCCGGGGGAGGTGCCGGCCGGGACGTTCCACAGCTGTGTCCCGTCCGTGGCGTTCAAGGCGACCACCTCGTCGTCCCGGGTGGCGAGGTAGGCCACACCGTTCGCCACGAGGGGTTCGCGGCTGACCTCCAGATTCCGTGTCTCCCAGGCCACGCCGCCGTCCGGCCGGTATGCGCGGACCCTTCCCGCGGTCCCCTCGTGGCCGGTCGTCACGAGCACCAGGCTGCCCGCCGCCACGGGAAGCATGTCCTCGCTCTCTTCGATGGCATGCCTCCAGAGCACCCGCCCCTTCGGATCGAGCGCGCACGCCTCCGTGCCCGTGCCGGAGGACGAGGCCACCAGACAGCAGACGACGTCGGCCGTGGCCACGGGCGATGTGACCGGAGCTCCCAGATCTGCGGTCCAGAGCGCCCCGCCGGCCCGGGTGAGGGCGTACAGCTTGCCGTCGTTGCCCCCGGCGTACACCGTGTCGCCCTCGGGCGACAGCGCGACACAGGGACCGTCCCCACCCCCGGTGGTCAGCTCGCTGGTGGCCTGTGTCCAGGCCACGACCGGGGCCTCCACCGACCTGGGGTTCCTGCCGCCGTCCCCGTCCCCGTCGCGCAGCCACAGCCATCCGCCGGTACCGGCCCCGGCCGCGAGGAGCGCCCCGGCCCCGAGTCCTCGCAGCAGCCGGCGCCGTGACGGTGCAGTGGGCACGGCGGCGGGGACGTCGGTGACCGTCAAGGGCGCCAGGTACTCCACCCGGCTCTCCCGCTCGCCCGAGTCGCGGTCCGGAAGCCACCGCTCGGCGTCCTCGGAGGGCCCGGCCCCGGCGGCCGTGTACCACCCGGGCCGTACGCTCTCGCGGAGCGACCGTGCCGTGTGTCCCACCGCCGACATCACCTCCCCGGGAGTGGGCCGCTGCTCCGGCTCCTCCCGAAGGCAGGGCTCGACCGACCCCCGTATGTCCTCCGGCACCCCGGACAGGTCGAAGTCCCGGGTGAGGACGCGCATCAGGATCACCGCGTCCTTGCCCTCGCCGAACGGCTCGCGCCCGGCGGCCGCGTACGCGAGGACCGCGCCCAGCGCGAACACGTCGCTCGGCGGCCCGACCTGCCCGTTGTTGCGGATCTGCTCGGGCGAGACATAGCCGACCGAGCCGACCACCGCCCCGGTACGGGTCAGGGCGGTCGCCTCCAGGGCCCGTACGATCCCGAAGTCGATGACGCGCGGACCGTCCGCCGCCAGCAGGATGTTGGACGGTTTGAGGTCCCGGTGCACCATGCCCCGGGAGTGGATCGCGACGAGCGCCTCGGCCAGGGCGGCGGCCAGCACCCGCACCGCGTCCCCGGGCAGCGGACCGTGGTCGAGGACGGCGTCGCGCAGGTTCGGCCCGTCGACGAACTCCGTTGCCATCCACGGCTGTTCACCCTCGGTGTCCGCGTCCACGACCCGCGCGACGTACGTCCCGGCCCCGCCGACGGTCTGCGCGGCCCGCACCTCCTGGCGGAACCGGGCCCGGAAGGTCCGGTCCTCCGCGTGCTCGGCGCGCACCACCTTCACCGCGAGCCGCAGACCGGTGGGCGACTCGGCGAGATACACCTCACCCATGCCGCCCGCACCGAGTCTGCCCAGGACCTCGTACGGGCCGATCCGCCGAGGATCCGTCTCGCGCAGCGCCTGCACCCCGAACTCCCCCTGTTCGCCTGTGCGTTTCGTACGGCCGCCGAGAGCGAGCGTATACGCCGGGGCAGCGGCCGTTCCTGCTGATGGGACGGGTGTTGCCGAGGAGGCTGACGGCATCTCGCGAGGCGGTCTCGGCGACCGGGAAGCTGGGGGCCCGCCGATGTCGACGTGCGGTCCGCGCACCCCGGCCGCCCCTGAAATCGGCCGGAGTGCGCGGTGGTCTGCCTCCCCGAGGCCCCCAGGTCAGCGCAGTGCGCGCAGGGCCTTGGCTGCGCCTTCGGCGCGGAGGTTCACGAAGGCGGGTGTGACGGTGAGCGGTGTCGCGTACGACTTCAGCATCGCCGGGCCCCTGATCTCCGTACCGCGGGTGACGTCGTACCACGTGCCGGGCGGCAGATGGATGTCCCGGGTCGGGGCGGAGGTCAGGTTGGGCGCGGCGAGCACCGCCGGGCCGAGCATCCACTCGTCGGCGACCGTGTAACTCGCCTTGTCCTGCGGGAAGTCGAAGAACAGCGGCCGGACGATCGGATCGCCCGTCCTGAGCGTCTGCTGCACCTGGTCCCAGATGTAGGGCGCGAGCCGCTCGTGGCGGGCGATCGCCTCGCGGTACAGGTCGACGGTCTGCTGGTCGTAGTCGACCTTCTGACCCGTCGTCACGTCTGTGGTGTCCACGGGGGAGGTGGAGGCGTACATCAGGGGCATGTACGACGCCGACTGGGCCCAGCGGACCAGGACCTCCTTCGTCGGTGCGGGCTGCCCGCCGGAGCCGCCGATCATGTCGGTCTCGACGAAGGGGTAGCCGATCGTGGACAGGGCGAGATTCTGGGCGACGGACGCCTTCAGGGAGTTCCAGCTCGTGCCCTTGTCGATCTGCCGGACGACGAAGCCGGCCTCGTGCGCGGCGGTGCCCCAGTGGACGCGGATTCCGGCGCCCTGGAGGTCGTAGGAGTCGGCGAGTTCGGAACCGAGGCGCTGGTAGTCGGTGCGGGTGTTGCCGTCGCGTCCGGCGCAGTGGTCGTCGAAGAAGCGGGTGTCGAATTTCAGGCCGTCGACGCGGTAAGTGTCCATCAGCTTCCGGAGGTTGTCCTGGTACCAGGCCTTCGCCTCGGGGTTGGCGAGGTCGACGATGCCGGCGGTGCCGTTCCACCAGGTGACGGTGCAGGGTTTGGTGGGGTCGTCGGCATCGTGCAGCAGATAGTCGTGGTCGGCCGCGTACTGGTAGTTCGTCGAGTCGAGGTTGATCCAGAGGGTGACCCAGAGACCGAAGTCGTGGCCCAGGTCGTGGATTCGGTCCGACATCGCCCTCGGGTCGGGATAGGCCTCCGGGTCGAAGGTCATGTTCCCGTAGTTCGACTCCCACTTGTCGTCGAGCTGCACGGTGTGGCCGTCAAGTCCGTTGTCGTGCAGGTCGGTTGCGTAGTCGAGCAGCTTCTCCTGATTGACCTTCGTGTAGAACTGCGCCCACGAGTTCCACAGCGGCTCGGCGTACTGCTCGTAGGTCGCGTCGCTCTGCCTCGGCCTGCCCACGATGCCGATGTAGTCGCGGTAGACGTCACGCGGGGTCGACTCGACGAACACCGTGGCCTTGTACGTGTCGCCGGACTCGACGGTGAAGCGCCCGAGACCGTCCCCTCCGCCATTGACGGACACGTCCATCGTGTCGCCGGTGTCGACGTACAGCCCGGCCGAACTCGCCGTGTACCAGAAGGGATCCACCATCTGGTACGAGGCCGCGCTGAAGTCCTCCTGCTCGACCTCCCCGGCGTCCAGCGGCCAGGGCTGGTCGGTGTACGGGCCGCCCGAGGGCGTGCTGGTCTCGCCGTGGCCGTACCAGTGCCCGGCGGAGGCGAGGTCGTAGGTGAGGCCGAGTGCGGTGGACTGAACACCCTTGACGTCCCAGGTCAGTTGGTAGCGGTCCGATGTGGGGGTCAGCCGGGCCTCGACCCGGGCGCCCGTGAGGGTCGTGTCCGCCGTCAGGGTCAGCACGCCGTCGTGCCAGGACCAGCCGGTGAGCGTCGTGGCGTGCTGCGAGGCGCCTGCCGCGTCGAAGCGGAGGGCGTCGGCGCCGGTGGTGAGGACCGTGCGGCCCGATCTTCTTGTGGTCAGGGCGAGTTGGGAGTCGGTCGGCACGGAGACGGAGTACCCGGGGGAGCCACGGGAGGGCGGCACGGAGAGGGTGACCGCGTCCCCGGCTTCCGAGACGTGCGGGCCCGCCGCGTGGGCGGTGGCCGGGGGAAGCAGGGCCACCGTCAGAGCGGCGGCCGGCAGACAGCCGTACTTGCGGAAAAGGATGCGCACCACTCATGTCCTTCTGCGTAAGGCGGGAGAGCCCGGGCGGGTCATGGGGTTGCCGTGCCGCAGTGCTGTTCTTTTCTGCTCGTTTCGGCCGATGTTCTTGCGTAAAACGTCATCTGTCAACGGGGCGGAGCTTCCTGGCGCGCGGGCGTCGGTGCTTGCCGCTCGCCCCGCGCCGGACTAGCCTCCGCGCGTGATCAATGGGGCGCATGTGGTGATCTACACCCGCGACGTGGAGGCGGACCGCGCCTTCTTCAGTGATGTCCTCGGCTGGGGGCATGTCGACGCCGGACACGGCTGGCTGATCTTCAAGGCACCGCCCGCCGAGGTGGCCTGCCATCCGACCGATGGCGAGCCGTCGCACGAACTGATGCTGATGTGCGACGACCTCGATGCGACAACCGCCGAACTCGCCGTGAAGGGGGTGGAGTTCACACGCCCGACGCAGGACGCCGGCTGGGGCCGGGTGACGGGGTTCCGGCTCCCGGGCGGCGGCGAGGTCGCCCTGTACGAGCCTCGGCACCCGAGGCCGTAAGGACGGCGAAACGCCCGAGTCCCCGGAGCCTTCGCGGCGTCCGGGGACTCGGGGGTGTGCGGGGCGGTGTCGTCAGGCGGAGACCGTCTCGGGCTGGGACGCCTGCTGGGGCGTACGCGTGCCGAGGTCCTCCGTCGGGACCTTGTGGGTCTCGCGGGCCGAGATGGCGGCGATCACCGGCGGGACGCACAGGGCCGCGGTGAACAGAGCCACCGAGAACCAGTCGTCGCCGTCGGGGCCCGCGATCTGCGCGGCGAAGGTGACCGCGAAGCCGGCCACGGCGAAGCCGATCTGCGTGCCGATCGCCATGCCGGACAGCCGGACCCGGGTGGAGAACATCTCGCCGTAGAAGGAGGGCCACACACCGTTCGCGGCGCTGTAGACCACACCGAAGGTGATGATGCCGAGCAGCAGGGTCAGCGGGTAGGAGCCCGTGGAGATCGACCACAGGTAGAGGAACATCATCACCGCGCTGCCCGCGGCGCCGATCAGGAACACCGGGCGCCGGCCGATGCGGTCCGACAGCGTGGCCCACAGCGGGATCGCGGCGAGCGCGACGAGGTTGGCGAGCGCGCCCACCCACAGCATGGAGGAGCGGGACATGCCGACCGAGTCGCTGGTCGCGTAGGCGAGGGCCCAGACCGTGAAGATCGTCGAGACCGAGGCGACGAGCGCGCCCCCGATCACCCGCAGCACGTCCGCCCAGTGTTCGCGCAGCAGCACGACCAGCGGCAGCTTCACGACACCCTCGGTCGCCGTCTGCTTCGTGAAGGCCGGCGTCTCCTCGAGCTTGCGGCGGATGACGAAGCCGACCACGGCGACCGCGACACTCGCCCAGAACGGGACGCGCCAGCCCCAGGACAGCAGCTGGTCCTCGGGGAGGGCCGCGACCGGGATGAAGACCAGGGTGGCGATGAGCTGGCCGCCCTGGGTGCCGCTGAGGGTGAAGCTGGTGAAGAAGCCGCGTTTGTGCGCCGGGGCGTGTTCCAGGGTCATCGAGTTGGCGCTGGCCTGCTCACCGGCCGCCGAGATGCCCTGCAGGACACGGCACAGCACCAGCAGGACCGGCGCGAGGGTGCCGACCTGGTCGCGGGTCGGCAGACAGCCGATGAGGAACGTCGACACGCCCATCAGGATCAGCGTGAAGACCATGATCTTCTTGCGGCCGAGCTTGTCACCGAAGTGGCCGAGGAAGAGTGCGCCGATCGGGCGGGCCGCGTAGGCGACGCCGAACGTGGCCAGCGACAGCAGGGTCGCGGTGGCGGGGTCGGACTCGTCGAAGAACACCTTCGGGAAGATCAGCGCGGCCGCGCTGCCGTAGATGAAGAAGTCGTAGTACTCCAGGGCGCTGCCGATCCAGGCGGCAGTGGCTGCCTTTTTCGGCTGCCCGACGGCTTCGGCGGGGACGGACACGGCGTTGCTCCTTCGAGGGAACTCCAACGTAAGCGGAGTGAGCGGAGGGGAGGTAGTGCCGGATCCCTGGGGTGACGGGTCGGCGGCTCTGCCGGGACGCAGCCCGGAACGGCTCTGCGCGTCCTCGGCTCCCGGCTAATTAACCCACTGGGTAGTTAGTAGCGGTTGCCTACGGATGTTGCGCTGGCGTTTCCCTCGTGTCAAGAGGTCCGGGGAAAAGGATCTTCCCGCAGGTCCGCGTAGGCCGGCCGGAGGTCAGTCCGTGGCGCGGTCCGCGGTCAGGTACGCGATCACCATGTCGCCGAGCATGGTCCGGTAGTGCTCGCGCTGCGCCGGGTCGATGAGGTCGCGGCCGAACAGGGCGCCGAACGTATGCCGGTTGGCGACCCGGAAGAAGCAGAAGGAACTGATCATCGCGTGCAGGTCGACGGCGTCGACGTCGGCCGTGAACAGGCCCGACTTCTGCCCCTGTGCCAGGATCTGCCGGATCACGTCGAGGGCGGGTGAACCGATCTTCCCGAGCTTCTCGGAGGAGGCGATGTGCTCCGCCCCGTGGATGTTCTCGATGCTCACCAGGCGGATGAAGTCCGGATGCTGCTCATGGTGGTCGAAGGTGACCTCCGCGAGGCGCCGGATGGCCGCGACCGGGTCCAGGTGCTCGACGTCGAGCTGCTGCTCGGCCTCGCGGATCACGCCGTACGCCCGCTCCAGGACGGCGGTGAAGAGCTGCTCCTTGCCGCCGAAGTAGTAATAGATCATCCGCTTGGTGGTCCGGGTGCGGGCGGCGATCTCGTCGACCCGGGCACCGGCGAAGCCGGCTCGGGCGAACTCCTGTGTGGCGACGTCGAGGATCTCGGCCTGGGTGCGCGCGGCGTCACGGATGCGCCCGTTGGGTCGTGCCGGTTCTTCGACGCTGGTCATCGGGTTCCTTCGGGCCATGGGTCAGTGCCGCAGATTCTAGAAGCCTGCCGCCGCCGGAGCTCCCGGGTTCCCGGCCGGGGGCTTCCCGGGGGCGTCCGATGCTGATATAGCTAACGTACTAGTTCGTACATTAGCCAGCGCTCAGGAGGTCCGCCGTGGCCAAGGACTCGTATCTCGTCGGTCTGATCGGTTCCGGTATCGGCCCCTCCCTCAGCCCGGCGCTGCACGAGCGGGAGGCCGACCGGCAGGGGCTGCGCTATCTGTACCGGCTGATCGACATCGACACGCTCGGTGTGCCACCGGAGGCGGTCGGCGATCTGGTGCGGGCCGCCCGTGACCTCGGCTTCGACGGGCTCAACATCACGCACCCGTGCAAGCAGCTCGTCATCGAGCACCTGGACGCGCTCTCCCCGCAGGCCGAGGCGCTGGGCGCGGTCAACACCGTCGTCTTCGAGGACGGCCGGACCGTCGGCCACAACACCGACGTGACCGGCTTCGCCGCGTCCTTCGCGCGCGGGCTGCCGGATGCTCCGCTGGAGCGGGTCGTGCAGCTGGGCGCGGGCGGGGCGGGGGCGGCCGTGGCGCATGCCACGCTCACCCTCGGCGCCGAGCGGGTCACCGTCGTGGACGCGTTGGCCGACCGGGCCGCGGATCTGGCCGCTTCCCTGAACGGTCACTTCGGTGAGGGGAGGGCGGCCGCCGCAACCCCCGACCTGCTGTCGGACCTGCTTGCCAAGGCCGATGGTGTCGTCCATGCCACCCCCACGGGCATGGCCGCGCATCCCGGGCTGCCGTTCTCCGCGGACTCGCTCCACCCCGGGCTGTGGGTCGCCGAGGTGGTCTACCGGCCGCTGGAGACGGAGCTGCTGCGCACGGCGCGGGCGATTGGCTGCGCCACTTTGGACGGGGGTGGGATGGCTGTGTTCCAGGCCGTGGATGCGTTCCGTCTCTTCACCGGGCGTGAGCCCGACAGTGTCCGGATGCTTGCGGACATCGCGGAGATGGCCGGGGTTGTCGAGAGCTCGGCGGGTTAGGTCGTGTGACGGGTGCGGACCGGTCGCCGCTGGTCGCGCCCACGCGGCGGAGCCGCATATCGATACAGCCCCGCGCCCCTGTCGGGGCGCTGCAGTTCGGCATCTTGAAGGAGCTCGGCTCATGCGTACATCCATTGCCACTGTCTCTCTGAGCGGGTCCCTCACCGAGAAGCTGACGGCCGCCTCGCGGGCCGGGTTCGACGGTGTCGAGATCTTCGAGAACGACCTGCTCGCGAGCCCCCTCACGCCCGAGGAGATCCGCGCCCGCTGCGAGGACCTCGGCCTCACCATCGACCTCTACCAGCCGATGCGGGACATCGAGGCCGTGCCGGAGGAGGAGTTCGCGCGCAACCTTCGCCGCGCCCGGCACAAGTTCGAGTTGATGCGCAGGCTCGGTGCCGACACCGTCCTCGTCTGCTCCAGCGTCTCCCCGCTCGGTATCGACGACGACGCGCTCGCCGCCGAGCAGCTGAGCCGGCTGGCCGACCTCGCCCGGGACTCCGGCGTGCGGGTCGCCTACGAGGCGCTCGCCTGGGGACGGCACGTCAGCACGTACGACCACGCCTGGCGGATCGTCGAGACGGCCGGCCACTCCGCGCTCGGCACCTGCCTCGACAGCTTCCACATCCTGTCCCGGGGCTCCGATCCCAAGGGCATCGCGGACATCCCCGGCGAGAAGATCTTCTTCCTCCAGCTGGCCGACGCCCCGCTGCTCGCGATGGACGTCCTGCAGTGGAGCCGCCACTACCGCTGTTTCCCCGGTCAGGGCGGCTTCGACGTCGCCGGGCTCGTCCAGCACGTACTGAGCACCGGATACGACGGCCCGCTCTCCCTCGAGGTCTTCAACGACGTCTTCCGCCAGGCCGAGGCCGGCCCGACGGCCGTCGACGCCCGGCGCTCCCTCCTGGTCCTCCAGGAGGAGGTGGGCGTGGCCGCACCGCCCGCACCCGTCGTCCCCACGGGTGTCGCCTTCGCCGAACTGGTCACTCCGGACGCCGAGCCCGTCCAGGCGCTCCTGCGCGCGCTGGGCTTCGCCCGCACCGCCAGGCACCGCAGCAAACCCGTCCACCTGTGGCAGCAGGGCGAGGCCCGGCTGCTGGTCAACACCGGACCGGCCGTGCGCCGCGACGGCACCCAGCTCGCCGCGATCGGCCTGGAGTTCCCGGACCCGCCGGCCGCCGCCCGCCGCGCCGAGGCCCTGCTCGCCCCCGTGCTGCCGCGCCGCCGCGCCCTGGAGGACGCCCCGCTGGACGCGGTGGCGGCCCCCGACGGCACGGAACTCTTCTTCTGCGCCACGGACCGGCCCGAACTCCCCAACTGGCGGGCCGACTTCGAGGAGACCGGGGACGCCGAGCAGATCGCGGGAGTGACCCGCATCGACCACCTCGCACTCGTCCAGCCCTGGCACCACTTCGACGAGGCGACCCTCTTCCACAGCAGCGTGCTCGGTCTGCGCGCCCAGGAGAGCGTCGACGTCGCCGACCCCTACGGCCTGATGCGCAGTCGCGCCGTCACCAACGACGACGCAGGCATCCGCATCGCGCTCAGCGTCGGAGCGGCCCCCACCGACGACACCGTGCACGCCCAGCACATCGCGCTGGCCACCGACGACGTGGTCGCCGCGGCCCGCCGCTTCGTCGAGGCCGGCGGCCGTCTGCTGCCGATCCCCGCCAACTACTACGACGATCTCGCCGCCCGGTTCGAGTTCGCCGACGGCGAGCTGGAGACGTACCGCGAACTCGGCATCCTCTACGACCGTGACGCGCACGGCGAGTTCCGCCACTGCTACACCCGCACCGTCGGCCGGGTCTTCTTCGAGCTCGTCCAGCGCGACGGCTACCGGGGCTACGGCGCCCAGAACGCGCCGGTGCGCCTGGCCGCCCAGCACATCGTGAAGGGACTCACTGGCGGCTGACGGTCCGGGTCACGCCGGCGAAGACCGTCGTGGCCAGGATCCAGCCGGCGATGACGAGGGCATAGGAGAGCGCCTGGTAGCCGTCCTTCGGGGCGAAGGCACTCTCCTGGCCGAAGGAGATCACCGGCAGCAGCAGGTCGAGCGTGTAGAACACCGGGTTGAACTCCGGGGCCTCGTCCGCCTTCAGCGGCGGCGGATGGTGCAGCGCGAAGGCGACAGAGCCGACGGCGAGCAGTGACAGCAGCCAGCCGCAGGCGCGCAGCGGGTGGAAGCCGTAGCCGACGGTGGCGTCCTGCACCCGGCCCCACAGCCGCCCGTACCAGGGGAGCGTCATGCGGTGGCGGCGCTGCTTGGCGAGCTGGACAAGGCGGGCCGCGTGGTCGTCGCCGATCCGGCGGTAGGCGGCGGTCAACTGCTCGTAGGCGTGCGGGACATAGCCCTCGCGGTCCCGCTCCAGCATCGGCAGCCGGCGCTCGGTGGGCTCCTGCGGGGTGAGCGAGGTGTAGACGAGCCCGTTGAACTGGACCTCGTCGGGCACCACTTCAGGTTCCAGGAACAGCTCGTCGATCTGTGCGCGGCGCAGCGTGAGGGTGCCCTCCATGGGCGGGCCCTTGCGCAGCCACAGCTCCCCGATGGTGCAACTGCTCGCCCTGAGCGCCGCGTCGCCGGGATTCGACAGGCGTGCGTACGACAGGTCGAGGCGGCCCGCGATCCGGGCGCCCCGCAGCCCGATCCAGCCGAACGTGACCAGGCGCCGCATGTGGAAGTCGCTCTCCACGACCAGCGTCTGCGCGTCGAGCACGATGTCGCCGGGGTTGCTGAGGCGGGCGTCGTTGAGGTTGACCGACCCGGCGACCGAGGCGCCGTTGAGACGTACCTCCCCGTGCGTGCGCAGCCCGGGCGCCCACAGGTCGTCGCCGATGGACACGTGGTTGAGCTGGAGCGCGGGCTCCGTGGTGTCCGGCGGGGTGATCTCCGCCCGGTCCATGAACAGCGCCCCGGCGATCTGCGCGCCGCCGAGTCGCACCGGCCCGCGCACCTGGCAGTCCGTCAGCCGCAGGACGCCCTCCATCCGCATCGTGGCGGCGACCAGCCCCGGCAGCACGGAATTGCTCAGGTTCAGCTGACGCAGCCGGGAGCCGTACAGCAGCGGAGCGTCCTCGAAGAAGCAGTGGCTCAGCCGCACGGCGTGGACGACCGTGCCGTACTGCAGGTTCAGCAGGCCGGTGATCCGGGCGCCCGACAGCTTGAGCGCGGGTATCTCACCGTCCTCCTGCGGGCCGTTGAGCAGCAGGGCGCGCAACACCGTTGCCCGCACGGTCCGTTCGGACTCCCAGTCGGCGCCGTGTGCCGTGTCCTCGTCCTCCCCGGTGCGGAAGTCCACGGACTCGCCCCGGGGAAAGGCACGCCACACCCGCAGTTCGGCCGGGGTCAGGTTGTCGATCTCCATCAGCGGCGACTCTCGCCCGCCCCGCTCCCGGTGTCAACTCACCCCGACGCGGCAGCCGGGGCCGTCTGCCGGAGGGGCACTGCCGCACGATCCCGTTCACGTACTCCTTGGACGGTGGCGGCCCAGGCCGCTACGTCAACTCCCTCGCCCCACCAGGGGTGTTGAGCGAGTTCGGAGACGTTCTGCAGCCCGGGCGCCGTCCGGTGTCCTACAGCCGGGTGTTCCACTCCGCGATCACGGGCCGGCCGTGTTCCGTGGACAGTCGGCTGACCGTGCCGGTCGCCAGCTGGAAGAGTCGCCCGTCCGCCGGGGCGAGCCCCAGCCGCCGGGCCGTGAGTACCCGTAGGAAGTGGGCGTGGGCCACGAGGACCACATCGCCGCCGGGGAGGGCGGCGTCCACCCGGGCCAGCACACGGTCGGCGCGCTGCCCCACTTCCGCGGGTGACTCGCCGGGGTGGCCGTCCGGGCCCGGTGGTACGCCGTCGGTCCACAGGTACCAGTCGGGGCGGGTGCGGTGGATGTCGACGGTGGTGACGCCCTCGTAGGCGCCGTAGTCCCACTCGTGCAGGTCGGGGTCGGGTACGGCCCCGGTGATGCCCGCCAGTTCGGCGGTGCGTATCGCGCGGGCCAGCGGGCTGGTCAGCGCGAGGGCGTAGGTCCGCGACGAGAGGAGTGGAGCGAGGAACTTGGCCTGTTCCTCGCCGTGCTGGGTGAGGGGCAGGTCGGTCCAGCTGGTGTGCTGTCCCGACACGCTCCACTCCGTCTCGCCGTGGCGGACCAGCAGGAGGTCCCCCACGGCGCGCTACTCCTTCGACTCGACGGCGTGCCCGCCGAACTGGTTGCGCAGCGCCGCGATCATCTTCATCTGCGGCGAGTCGTCCTGGCGGGACGCGAACCGGGCGAAGAGCGAGGCGGTGATCGCCGGCAGCGGTACGGCGTTGTCGATGGCCGCCTCGACGGTCCACCGGCCCTCGCCGGAGTCCTCCGCGAAGCCGCGCAGCTTGTTCAGGTGCTCGTCCTCGCCGAGGGCGTTCACCGCGAGGTCAAGCAGCCAGGAACGGATGACCGTCCCCTCCTGCCAGGACCGGAACACCTCGCGCACGTCGGTGACCGAGTCCACCGCTTCCAGCAGCTCCCAGCCCTCGGCGTAGGCCTGCATCATGGCGTACTCGATGCCGTTGTGGACCATCTTGGAGAAGTGCCCGGCACCGACCTTGCCCGCGTGGACATAGCCGTACGGCCCTTCCGGCTTGAGCGCCTCGAAGATCGGCTGGAGCCGGTCCACGTGCTCCTTGTCGCCGCCGACCATCAGGGCGTAGCCGTTCTGCAGACCCCACACACCGCCCGAGACGCCCGCGTCGACGAAGCCGATGCCCTTGGCACCCAGCTCCTCGGCGTGCTTCTCGTCGTCGGTCCAGCGGGAGTTGCCGCCGTCGACCACGGTGTCGCCGGCGGACAGGAGGTCGCCGAGCTCGTCGACGACGGTCTGCGTCGCGGCGCCGGCCGGGACCATCACCCAGACGGTGCGCGGGGCTTCGAGCTTGTCGACCAGTTCGGACAGGCTCGCCACGTCGGAGACTTCGGGGTTGCGGTCGTAGCCGATGACGGTGTGGCCGGCGCGGCGGATCCGCTCGCGCATGTTGCCGCCCATCTTGCCGAGGCCGATGAGTCCCAACTGCATGTCAGTGCACTTCCTTCAGTTCACGGTAGGCGGCCACGAGGGCGGTGGTGGAGGCGTCGAGACCGGGCACGTCGGCGCCTTCGGTGAGGGCGGGTTCGACGCGCTTGGCGAGGACCTTGCCGAGTTCGACGCCCCACTGGTCGAAGGAGTCGATGTTCCAGACGGCGCCCTGGACGAACACCTTGTGCTCGTAGAGGGCGATCAGCTGGCCGAGGACGGAGGGAGTGAGTTCCTTCGCCAGGATCGTGGTCGTGGGGTGGTTGCCCTTGAAGGTGCGGTGCGCCACCTGCTCCTCGGACGCACCCTCCGCGCGCACCTCCTCCGCGGTCTTGCCGAAGGCGAGCGCCTGCCCCTGCGCGAACAGGTTGGCCATCAACAGGTCGTGCTGCGCCTTGAGTTCGTCGCTCAGTTCGTCGACGGGACGGGCGAAGCCGATGAAGTCCGCCGGGATGAGCTTCGTACCCTGGTGGATCAACTGGTAGTAGGCGTGCTGCCCGTTGGTGCCGGGCGTGCCCCACACCACCGGTCCGGTCTGCCACTCCACCGGGTTGCCGTCACGGTCCACCGACTTGCCGTTGGACTCCATGTCCAGCTGCTGCAAGTAGGCCGTGAACTTGGACAGATAGTGGCTGTAGGGCAGTACGGCGTGTGACTGGGCGCCGAAGAAGTTGCCGTACCAGATGCCCAACAGGCCGAGGAGGAGCGGGGCGTTGTCCTCGGCGGGAGCGTTCTGGAAGTGCTCGTCGACGATCCTGAACCCGTCGAGCATCTCCAGGAAGCGGTCCGGGCCGATGGCGATCATCAGGGACAGGCCGATCGCGGAGTCGTAGGAGTAGCGGCCTCCGACCCAGTCCCAGAACTCGAACATGTTGTCCGGGTCGATGCCGAACTCGGTGACCTTGCCGGCGTTCGTCGACAGGGCGACGAAGTGCTTCGCCACGGCCTTGTCCTCGCCGAGGCCGCCGGGGCCCTCCAGAAGCCACGAGCGGGCCGAGGTCGCGTTGGTGATCGTCTCGATCGTGGTGAACGTCTTGGACGCGACGATGAACAGCGTCTCCGCCGGATCCAGGTCGCGCACCGCCTCGTGCAGGTCGGCGCCGTCCACGTTGGACACGAAGCGGAACGTCAACTCCCGTGCCGTGAAGGCCCGCAGCGCCTCGTACGCCATCGCCGGACCCAGGTCCGAGCCGCCGATGCCGATGTTGACGACGTTCTTGATGCGCTTGCCGGTGTACCCGGTCCACTCGCCGGAGCGGACCCGGTTCGCGAAGGCGCTCATCTTGTCGATGACCGCGTGGATCCCCGGCACTACGTTCTCGCCGTCGACCTCGATCACCGCGCCCGCGGGGGCCCGCAGCGCGGTGTGCAGGACGGCCCGGTCCTCGGTGACGTTGATCTTCTCGCCCCGGAACATGGCGTCGCGCAGCCCGGACACGCCGGTGGCCGTGGCCAGTTCCTGCAGCAGGGCCAGCGTCTCGTCGGTGATCAGGTGCTTGGAGTAGTCGATGCGCAGATCACCGACGTGCACGACGTACCGCTCGGCCCGTGCGGGGTCCGAGGCGAACAGCTCCCGCAGATGGCCGTGCCACTCGGCACGGTGGTCCTCCAGGGCGGTCCACTCGGGGCGGCGGGTGAGCCGGGGAGAGTCAGACATGGGAAGGGGTCTCCTTGGTGCCCTCGCCCCGCAGGGCGACGGCGTACATCTCGTCCGCGTCGAGGCGCCTGAGCTCCTCGGCGATGAGTTCGGAGGTGGTGCGGACCTTCAGCGCGAGGGTGCGGGAGGGCTGGCCCGGCAGGGACAGCGTGGCCAGCGGGCCCTCGGGGCGGTCGATGACGACCTCGCCGTTCGCGGTGCCCAGGCGCACGGCCGTGACGACCGGACCGGCGGTGACGACCCGGTCGATCTTCACCTTCAGCCGCGCCTCCAGCCAGCGCGCGAGCAGTTCGGCGGCCGGGTTGTCCTCCTCGGCCTCCACGGCCCCCGAGATGATCCGCTCCCGGGCCTGGTCCAGCGCCGCCGCCAGCATCGAGCGCCACGGGGTGAGCCGGGTCCAGGCGAGGTCGGTGTCGCCGGGCGCGTAGGAGCGGACCCGGGTCTCGAGCACCTGAAGCGGGTTCTCCACCGCGTACAGGTCGGTGATCCGGCGCTGGGCCAGTGCCCCCAGCGGGTCCTTCGCGGGGTTCTCGGGCGCGTCCACCGGCCACCACACGACGACCGGGGCGTCCGGCAGCAGGAGGGGCAGGACGACGGAGTCGGCGTGGTCGGACACCTCGCCGTACGTCCGCAGGATCACGGTCTCGCCGGTGCCGGCGTCGGCGCCCACCCGGACCTCGGCGTCGAGGTGCGAGTTGGTGCGGTCGCGCGGGGTGCGGGCGTGCCGCTTGATGACGACCAGGGTGCGCGAGGGGTGCTCGTGCGAGGCCTCCTCGGCCGCCTTGATCGCGTCGTAGGCGTTCTCCTCGTCCGTGACGATGACCATCGTCAGGACCATGCCCACGGCAGGGGTGCCGATGGCGCGGCGGCCCTGCACCAGTGCCTTGTTGATCTTGCTTGCCGTGGTGTCGGTCAGGTCGATCTTCATGGCCTGCGCCAGCTCCGTCCGTCTCGTGCGAGCATCTCGTCGGCTTCCTCGGGTCCCCAGCTGCCCGACGCGTACTGCGCCGGCCGGCCGTGCGTCGCCCAGTGCTCCTCGATCGGGTCGAGGATCTTCCAGGACTCTTCCACTTCCTGGTGGCGGGGGAACAGGTTGGCGTCCCCGAGGAGGACATCCAGGATGAGCCGCTCGTACGCCTCCGGGCTGGACTCCGTGAACGACTCGCCGTAGGCGAAGTCCATCGTCACGTCCCGGATCTCCATCGAGGTGCCGGGAACCTTCGAACCGAACCGGACCGTCATGCCCTCGTCGGGCTGGACGCGGATGACGATCGCGTTCTTGCCCAGCTCCTCGGTGGCCGTGGAGTCGAAGGGGGAGTGCGGGGCCGTCTGGAAGACCACCGCGATCTCGGTGACCCGGCGGCCCAGGCGCTTGCCGGTGCGCAGATAGAAGGGCACGCCCGCCCAGCGCCGGTTGTCGACGTTCACCTTGATGGCGGCATACGTGTCCGTCGTGGAGGCCGGGTCGATGCCGTCCTCCTCCAGGTAGCCGAGCACCTGCTCGCCGCCCTGCCAGGCCGCCGCGTACTGCCCGCGCACCGTGTGCTCGCCCAGGTTCTCCGGCAGCTGCACCGACTTCAGCACCTTGAGCTTCTCGGTGAGCAGCGACTCGGCGTCGAAGGCGATGGGCTCCTCCATGGCGGTCAGCGCCATCAGCTGGAGGAGGTGGTTCTGGATGACGTCACGGGCGGCGCCGATGCCGTCGTAGTAGCCGGCGCGGCCGCCGATGCCGATGTCCTCGGCCATCGTGATCGCGGAGCGCCAGGATGTTCTGGACGGTCTCCTTGCCGAGGTAGTGGTCGATGCGGAACACCTGGTCCGGCTCGAACACGTCGTGCACGAGGGCGTTCAGCTCACGTGCGCTCGACAGGTCGTGGCCGAACGGCTTCTCGATGATCGCTCGTCGCCAGGAGCCCTCCGGGGCGTCGGCCAGCCCGTGCTTCTTGAGCTGCCGGACGACCTTCGGGAAGAACTTCGGCGGTACGGAGAGGTAGAAGGCGTAGTTGCCGTTGGTGCCCCGGGAGGCGTCCAACTCGTCGACCGCGGAGCGCAGTTGCTTGAACGCCTGGTCGTCGTCGAAGTCACCCGGGATGAACCGCATGCCCTCGGCGAGCTGCTGCCAGACCTCCTCGCGGAACGGGGTCCGGGAGTGCTCGCGCACCGAGTCGTGCACCACCTGCGCGAAGTCCTGGTCCTCCCAGTCGCGCCGGGCGAAGCCGACCAGCGAGAAGCCCGGCGGGAGCATCCCGCGGTTGGCCAGGTCGTACACGGCCGGCATCAGCTTCTTGCGGGACAGGTCGCCGGTGACACCGAAGATGACGAGCCCGGACGGGCCCGCGATCCGGGGGAGGCGGCGGTCCTGAGGGTGGCGCAGGGGATTGGACCACTCGTCGGACCAGTCGGCGGCCGGGAGGACCGGGGTGGCCGGGGTGGCCGGGGTGGTCACCTCCGCCGCCGTCTCGGTTTCCGTCGTGTCGGGAAGCTCCTCGCTCATTCGCCGTCGACCCCCTTGCTGTTCAGGGACTTCGTCACGGCGTCCAGCAGGTCGTTCCAGGCCACCTCGAACTTGGCGACGCCCTCGTCCTCCAGCTGCTGCACGACCTGGTCGTACGAGATCCCGAGCTGCTCCACGGCGGCCAGGTCGGCGCGGGCCTGCGCGTAGCCGCCGGTGACGGTGTCGCCGATGATGTCGCCGTGGTCGGCGGTGGCGTTCAGCGTGGCTTCCGGCATGGTGTTGACCGTGCCCGGCGCGACCAGGTCGTCGACGTACAGCGTGTCCTTGTACGCCGGGTCCTTCACGCCGGTCGAGGCCCACAGCGGACGCTGCTTGTTGGCCTTGGCGCCGGCGAGGGCGGTCCAGCGGAGCCCGCCGAAGACATCCTCGTAGGCCTCGTAGGCGAGCCGCGCGTTCGCCAGCGCGGCCTTGCCCTTGAGCGACAGCGCCTGGTCGGTTCCGATGACCGTCAGCCGCTTGTCGATCTCGGAGTCGACGCGGGAGACGAAGAAGGAGGCCACGGAGTGGATGGTGGAGAGGTCGAGGCCCTTCTCGGCGGCCCTCTCGAGGCCCGCCAGGTAGGCGTCCATGACCTCGCGGTAGCGCTCCAGCGAGAAGATCAGCGTGACGTTGACGCTGATGCCGAGGCCGATGACCTCGGTGATCGCCGGGAGACCGGCCTTCGTCGCCGGGATCTTGATCATCACGTTGGGTCGGTTCACCAGCCAGGCGAGCTGCTTGGCCTCGGCGATCGTCGCCCGCGTGTTCTGGGCGAGGCGCGGGTCGACCTCGATGGAGACCCGGCCGTCGCGGCCGCCCGTGGCGTCGTACACCGGACGCAGGACGTCGGCGGCGGCGCGCACGTCGGCGGTCGTCATCATCCGGACGGCCTCGTCGACCGTCACGCCGCGCACGGCCAGGTCGGCGAGCTGCTCCTCGTAGCCCTCGCCGGAGCCGATGGCGGCCTGGAAGATGGACGGGTTGGTGGTGACACCCACCACGTGCTTCGTCTCGACGAGTTCGGCGAGGTTCCCGGACTCGATCCGCTTGCGCGACAGGTCGTCCAGCCAGATGGAGACGCCCTCGTCGGACAGGCGCTTGAGTGCTCCCGCGGTCGCGGTTGCTTCGGTCACTTTGATCATCTTCTTTCTGGCGATCGGATCAACCGCGCGCGGCAGCGAGGGAGGCCTTGGCTGCGGCGGCGACGTTCTCGGCGGTGAAGCCGTACTCGGCGAACAGGGTCTTCGCGTCGGCGGAGGCGCCGAAGTGTTCGAGGGAGACGATGCGTCCTGCGTCACCTACGAACCGGTACCACGTCAGACCGATCCCGGCCTCGATTGCGACGCGCGCTCGCACGGACGGCGGAAGGACGCTGTCGCGGTACTCGCGCGGCTGCTCCTCGAACCACTCCACGGACGGCATCGACACCACCCGGGTGCCGACCCCCTCGGCCTCCAGCGCCTCGCGCGCGGCGACGGCGAGCTGGACCTCGGAGCCGGTGGCGATGAGGACGACGTCGGGGGTCGCCTTGGACGACTCGCGAAGGACGTAACCGCCCTTGGCCGCGTCCGGGTTCGGCGCGTACGTCGGCACGCCCTGGCGGGTCAGCGCGAGGCCGTGCGGGGCCGGGTTCGTGGCGTGCCGCTTGAGGATCTCGGCCCAGGCGATGGCCGTCTCGTTGGCGTCGGCCGGGCGGACGATGTTCAGGCCCGGGATGGCGCGCAGCGCGGCGATGTGCTCGACCGGCTGGTGGGTGGGGCCGTCCTCGCCGAGGCCGATGGAGTCGTGCGTCCAGACGTACGTCACGGGCAGCTGCATCAGCGCGGAGAGGCGGACGGCGTTGCGCATGTAGTCGGAGAACACCAGGAAGGTGCCGCCGTAGATACGGGTGTTGCCGTGCAGCGCGATGCCGTTCATCTCCGCGGCCATCGAGTGCTCGCGGATGCCGAAGTGGATCGTGCGGCCGTAGGGGTCGGCCTCCGGGAGCGGGTTGCCCTTCGGAAGGAAGGAGCTCGTCTTGTCGATGGTGGTGTTGTTCGAGCCGGCGAGGTCGGCGGAGCCGCCCCACAGCTCGGGGATGACCGCGCCGAGCGACTGGAGCACCTTGCCGGAGGCGGCGCGGGTGGCGACCGCCTTGCCCTCCTCGAAGACCGGGATCGATGACTCCCAGCCCTCGGGGAGCTGGCCGGCGACGATCCGGTCGAACAGCTTCGCCCGCTCCGGCTGGGCGCCGCGCCACTTGTCGATCTGCTTGTCCCAGGCGGCGTGCGCCTCGGCGCCCCGGTCCAGGGCCCGGCGGGCATGGGCGAGGACCTCGTCCGCCACCTCGAAGGACCGCGACGGGTCGAAGCCCAGGAGGCGCTTGGTGGCGGCGATCTCGTCGGCGCCGAGCGCGGAACCGTGCGAGGCCTCCGTGTTCTGGGCGTTCGGGGCGGGCCAGGCGATGATCGTGCGCATCGCGATGATGGACGGCCGCTCGGTCTCGGCCTGGGCGGACTTGAGGGCCGCGTAGAGGGCGTGGACGTCGATGTCGCCGCCCAGCGCGGGCTCGATCCGCTGCACGTGCCAGCCGTAGGCCTCGTACCGCTTCAGAACGTCCTCGGAGAAGGCGGTCGCGGTGTCGCCCTCGATGGAGATGTGGTTGTCGTCGTAGAGGAAGACGAGGTTGCCGAGCTTCTGGTGGCCGGCGAGGGAGGAGGCCTCGGCGGAGATGCCCTCCTCCAGGTCGCCGTCGGAGACGATCCCCCAGATGGTGTGGTCGAAGGGGGAGGCGCCCTCGGGGGCCTCGGGGTCGAACAGGCCGCGCTCGTAGCGGGCGGCCATCGCCATGCCCACCGCGTTGGCGACGCCCTGGCCGAGAGGGCCGGTGGTGGTCTCGACGCCGGCCGTGTGCCCGTACTCGGGGTGACCGGGCGTCTTCGAACCGTGGGTGCGGAAGGCCTTGAGGTCGTCGAGCTCCAGCTCGTACCCGGAGAGGAAGAGCTGGGTGTAGAGCGTCAGCGAGGTGTGGCCGGGGGAGAGGACGAAGCGGTCACGACCGGTCCACTCGGGATCAGCCGGATCGTGACGCATCACCTTCTGAAAGATCGTGTACGCCGCCGGGGCCAGGCTCATCGCGGTGCCCGGGTGGCCGTTGCCGACCTGCTGCACGGCATCGGCCGCCAGCAGGCGGGCGGTGTCGACGGCACGCCGGTCGAGTTCGGTCCATTCGAAGCTGTCCGGTGTCTGCGTGCTCATCTTCAAGAAGTCCTCGATCGGAGCGGAGTGACCGGTCTGTTGCGTTCAACCTTAAAAGTCTGACTTTTACAGGAGAAGGTCACCGTGTGTCAGCCTGTGGTGAAAGTGGGACACGGACAGCACCAGCTGAGCGGCACGAGAAGGACATGGCGGACAGAACCATCCAAGGCGGAGACGGTGACGGGGAAGTGGACGGGATCCGAACGTTCCCCTTCCCCGTAGAGCTGAGCGTGTGTGGAGTCGGCATGCAGGTCGGCCCCATGGGCACCGACCGCACCTGGCACGCCGACGCACCGCTGGA
Source organism: Streptomyces fulvoviolaceus (assembly GCF_000718165.1). Classification (GTDB taxonomy): domain Bacteria; phylum Actinomycetota; class Actinomycetes; order Streptomycetales; family Streptomycetaceae; genus Streptomyces; species Streptomyces fulvoviolaceus. The sequence goes on from NZ_JOEY01000048.1 coordinate 70,537, forward strand.
GCGCGTGCACCGCATCGACTTCCACGTCGTGATGCTCTTCGACGAGGGCCCCGTGCACCACATGATCGACTTCGCCGAGTACGAGGCGACGGCCGGCGACCTGCTGTGGATCCGCCCGGGGCAGGTCCACCGTTTCTCGCGCACGAGCGGGTACCGCGGAACCGTCCTCACCATGCAGCCCGGCTTCCTGCCCCGCGCCACGGTGGAGGCCACCGGCCTCTACCGCTACGACCTGCCGCCCCTGCTCCACCCCGACGAGCCGCAGCTCGCGGGGCTCAGGTCCGCGCTCGCCCAGCTCCAGCGCGAGTACGAGGACTCCTCGACGCTCCCGCTCAGCCTGCACACCTCGGTGCTGCGCCACTCGCTCACGGCGTTCCTGCTGCGCCTCGCCCACCTCGCGGCGAGCTCCGCGGAGGCGGCCAGACGGCAGTCCGACACCACCTTCACGCTCTTCCGGGACGCCGTGGAGAAGGGCTTCGCCACCAACCACAGCGTCAGCGCCTACGCCGACGCCCTCGGCTACTCCCGCCGTACCCTCGTCCGCGCGGTCCGCGCCGCGACCGGCGAGACCCCGAAGGGCTTCATCGACAAGCGCGTGATCCTGGAGGCGAAGCGGCTGCTGGCCCACACCGACATGCCGATCGGCCGCGTCGGCGCGGCGGTGGGTTTCCCCGACGCAGCCAACTTCTCGAAGTTCTTCCACCAGCACACGGACCTGACGCCGGCGGGGTTCCGGGCGGAGCTGCGGTGACGCTCCGCTGGGGGCACGGCGATGGGTCGTCTTTCGGCTGCGGATCCGTTGTGGCTGGTCGCGCAAGTCCCCGCGCCCCTTTGGGCGTTGAGTTGTTGTCGGTCCGTCGGGGCGCTGACGGAAGGGGGGCCTCCGGCCTATGGTGAAGCGGCTTGCGTTCGGCGTACGTCCATATCGCGGCGTAGCCCGGTCGGCGCCGCTCCCGAGGAGGACGGTGGCCCGCCATGAGTGAATCCGAGCACGACGCCCCGCCCCCGCCCGCACCCGTGGTCGGCCCGGACCCGACGGTGGCCCACCCCTCCGGCACCCTGCTGGACCGCCTCGCCGAAAGGCTCGGTGGCCGCGCCTCGGTGACCGTCGTCTACGGCGAACCCGTGACCGCCCACGACGTCACCGTCATCCCGGTCGCCAGGGTCGGCTTCGGGTTCGGCGGGGGAGTCGTACGCGTGGGCGGCGGGAAGGGGACCGGCGACGGCGGCGGAGGCGGTGGGGGAGTCGAGGCCAGGCCCGTCGGCTACATCGAGATGCGGGACGGCACCACCGTGTACCGGCCGATCCGGGACCCCTGGGTGGACGTCGTGGTCCCCCTCGCGGCCCTCGTCGTGGGAACCGTGCTCCCCAAGGTCGTCGAGGCGCTGCGCCGACGGAAGTGACGGCGACGCCCCGCGAGGCCTTCCTCGCGGGGCGCTGAGCCGACAGCCGTGTCAGTGACCGAAGTTGAACCAGTTCACGTTCACGAAGTCGGCCGACTGGCCGCTGGTGAAGCTGAGATAGACGTCATGGGTGCCGGTGACGGAGCTGATGTTCGCCGGGACCGTTCTCCAGGACTGCCAGCCGCCCGTGTTGGCGATCGAGAAGCTGCCGATCGGTGTGCTGGTACGGCTGTCCAGGCGCACCTCGACCAGACCGCTGACGCCGGTCGCCGCACCGCTCGCCACCCGGGCGACGAACTGAGTGGCCGCCGTGGAGCCGAAGTTGACGTTCTGGTAGAGCGCCCAGTCGCCGTTGGCGAGGGAGCCGATGTTCTGGCCGGCGCCGGTGTCGGTCGTCGTCTCCGTGGCCGTACCGGACTGGCTGTTGTAGGACTCGGCCTGGATGGTCGCGTAGGCGTCGCGGGTGTCGGTCGGCGGAGGCGTGGTACCGCTCCCACCGGCCGACAGCACCTGGACGTAGTCGACGGTCATCGGGACGCCGGACCGGGTGTCGCCGTCCAGGCCGCCGCCGAACGCGTCGGGGAACGCGCCGCCCATCGCCACGTTCAGGATGATGAAGAAGCCGTGGTTGGTGGCGTTGGTCCAGGTCGTCGCGTCGACCTGACTGGCCGTGACCGTGTGGAAGTTGACGCCGTCGACGTAGAAGCGGATCGCCTCCGGGCTCACCGAACGGTCCCACTCCATGGTGTAGGTGTGGAATCCCGACTGGCAGGTCGTGTTCGGGCATGCGACGGAGTTGCCGAGGCCGGTCGTCTCGTTGCACGGGCCGCCCGGGTTGGTGCCGCAGTGCATCGTGGCCCACACGGTGTTGCGGCCCTGGACGTTCTCCATGATGTCCAGCTCGCCGACGCTCGGCCAGTTCTGGTAGTTGCCCCGGTAGGGCGCGCCCAGCATCCAGAACGCCGGCCAGTAGCCCTCGGCCGCGGTGCCGGTGACGTTGGGCATCTGGATGCGCGCCTCGACGCGCAGCTTGCCGCCCGACGGGGGCTGGAAAGCGGTGCTGTTGGTCTCGATGCGGCCCGAGGTCCAGTTGCCCGCCGAGTCGCGGATCGGGGTGATGCGCAGGTTGCCGCTGCCGTCGAGGGAGACGTTGTTCGTGCTGTTCGTCATCGTCTCGACCTCCCCGGTGCCCCAGTTCGCGGGGCCGCCCGGATAGCCGGTGCCGGTCGCGTACTGCCAGTTGGAGGTGTTGACGCCGGTGCCCGCGGCGCCGTTGAAGTCGTCGAGGAAGACCTGGGTCCAGCCCGCCGGGGGCGTGGGCGCGGAGGCGTCGGCGGGGAGGGTGGCGGCCGTCGCGATGGCGGCCGCCAGACCGAGTGTGCTGAGTACGGCCACGAGCATGCGTCGCCGTCTGGGTATGCCGGAGGTTTCACTCATGGGGCGTGCCTCTCGGGTACGGAGTGGGGTGTGCGGGTCCCGGTGAGAGCGCTCTCAAAGTGGGCCCAATGTGCTCTCAGCCACTCCGGCCGTCAAGAGGTGTAACAGTGAAAGTCCTTTTGCCCCAGGTGAGTTAACCGTTCCTAAGTTGATTGGCCAATGTTGGCCGTATCGGGCATTCCGAACAGCGTGAGCTGGTCGTGGATGCTGGGCCCCCGAACGGTGGTGGGGCCGTGGGGCGGGTGCTTTCCGGGTGGGCGCGCTCGTGTCTGACGCACCACTAGGGTGCTGCGCGAGGTCCGTGCCGGAGCTGTCCGCTCCGTACGGCCTGTGCTGTGGTGACTCGACGCTACGGGGGCGGTGGTCCCGGTGCGATCCTCTGGTCGCACGGCCCCTGCCTCAGCACGCCGTGAGGCGGTGGTGGCAGGGGTTTGGCGGGGTCCGTCATTCCTGCGCCGGGCCGTACAGCCCAGACCGCGTCTGCCGACGACCACCGCGGCGGCATGATGCCCTGTGACGGTGGTCGAACCGGAAGAAGTCTGCTGTTCTTTGAGGGGGTTGAGCCAGTGCTGGGCACCCCACCTGCTCGAATACGCAGGGTCGACCGCGATCACGGAGAGCCCGGCATGGTGGGCCATCCCGGCCAACCGGTCACGGAATTTCCCGGTCGGGATGCCCGCCACCGTGCGCCGGAAGGCTTTGCCGCGCCTGCCCCGGCCCAGCTTCTCCCGGCCGGTGGCGCGGGCGTCGGCGAAGTCAAGGTTCTCGATCACGAGTGCCGCGCATTCATGGTGCTGCGCGAGGTGCAGAAGCTGCGAGATGGCTTCGCGCAGCCTCGCGTCCCGGGTGGTGGCGGGCAGCCCGGACAGCTGAAGGGGGATGGTGTGGGGGGTGGCGACGGGGTTGCCGTGGGGGTCGATGATCCAGGCGGCGAGGTGGTCGGCGTTCACGTCCACCGCGAGCACCCGATGCCGCCGCAGCGTCTCAAGGGCCGGGACCGTGACCTTCTGCCCCTTGGCCGTGGCAGACCAGGAGGCATCCAGGTACCAGCGTCCGCGCGTCGGGTCGTAGGTGATGTCGTAGCGGACCGAGGCGCCCGAGGCGATCCGGTCCGCCCATGCCTCGCCCCGGTGGCTGAAGGTCGCCGCCGCGTCCAGCACGTACCGGCCGCGCGGGGCGTTGGCGTAAGCCGGGCGCAGCGGGTCGGGCAGCACCATCGCGACCTGGCCGTCGGCCGGGTTGATGCTCAGGGTGTAGTTCCCAAATGGCGCCCCGGCCTCGCCGTCGGCGGTGAGAAACATCCGACGCGCCGACCAGACCTCACCCCAGCCCTCCACCTGCGCCCGCCAGTCAGCCTCGCTCAGCGGCTTGGGGGAGGTGGCGCTGTCGTAGAGATGGTGGCGGGAATGGAGCAGGCGGCGTCCGCCCCGGGTGATGCGCACCCGGCCGCTCTCGCGTTCCCGCACGGCCCGGCGCAGCTCGCCCTCAAGGATCTGCAGCCGTTGCTGCTTGGCCCGCCGCTCGGCGTTGTCGGCGTACCCGCGTACCCACCTGCGCCCTCGCCGCTCCCGGCTGCCGGGTGCGATGGCGAGGCGGGCGGTGATCGTGGCGATGGCCTGGCGCAGCGAGCCGATACGGGCGTTCAACGCCCGCCGGGCCAGCTGGTACTGGTCCTCGCTGGTGCGGGTGATCGACCCCGCCCAGCGGGACGAGGAACGGCCGGTCAGCGCCTTCTTCCGCTCGGCCCGCCGATTGCGCGCGGCGGGTACGTTCCCGATCCGCACCCGCGCCGCCAGATCCACCCCCGCCAGCGCGCCCAAGTGCGCCCCGACCGCCCGCAGGACGACTACGTCGGCGGGCGAGAGGTGCAGGCGGGTGCGGATGCGGCATCCTGAGGGCGGGGCGACGACGAACGGGGCGGACAGCGCACGGCGGGGACGCGGCTCCCGCTTCTTGGCACCCCGCCCCCGCTTGCCCATCGCCGTGCACCCCCGCCCACCTGCTGATGATCCCGATGGGCCGAAGCTAACCCCCGCCCCCACACCCCGGGAAGCACATGACCGCGAATGACGAACAACTGATCCGATCCGTGCGGGAAGGCCAGAAAGTGATCGTCGGCTAGATCATTCGCCACCGACCACAGCACCCTGACCTGTCCGAAATGGCCGACGCCGGCCTACACATCCGGGAGCTGCATCCAACCCGATGAAGGGGGGGACCTGTCAGAGCGCGCTCCCCGCCTTCCAGTCCGCCCAGCTCATGTTCCAGCCGTTGAGGCCGTTGGACGGGTCGACGGTCTCCTCGCCCGAGTTCTTCACGATCACCACGTCGCCGAGCATGGAGCTGTCGTAGAACTTGTAACCGGCCACGGAGCTGTCGCTGGCGCCCTTCGCGTCGTGCAGGCCGACGCAGCCGTGGCTGGTGTTCTCGCTGCCGAAGATCGAGGTGGACGCCCAGTAGTTGCCGTGGACGAAGGTGCCGGACGTGGTCAGGCGCTGGGCGTGCGGGACGTCCTTGATGTCGTACTCGTCGCCGAGGCCGACGGTGGAGGACTCCATGCGGGTCTGCTTGAACCGCTCACTGATCACCATGATCCCGGACCAGGTGGTGTGGTCGGAGTCGCCGCCGGAGACGGGGTAGGTGGCCAGCGGCGCCCCGTCCCGCTCGACCACCATCTGCTTGGTGGACAGGTCGACGGTGCTGATCTGCTCGCGGCCGATGTGGAAGGTGACGTCCTTCGACTGGACGCCGTAGACGCCGTCCGTGCCCTCGATGTCCTTGAGCCGCAGACCGAGCGTGATCGTCGTACCGGCCGCCCAGTAGGTCTCCGGCCGGAAGTCGAGACGGGTGTCGCTGAACCAGTGGCCCACCACCTCGACCGCGGGCTCGGCGCTGACCGTGATCGCCTTCTCGACAGCGGCCTTGTCGGACACGGCGTGCGTGAAGTTGACCGACACCGGCATGCCGACGCCGGAGGTCGAGTTCGCCTCCGGCGTGAAGTAGCCCACGAAGGTCTCCCCGGGGGACTTCGTGGTGAAGGTCACGGTCTTCTCGGTGCCGCCCGTCGTCTTGGCCGCGACCGTGTACTTCGCGCCCGAGTACGGGTTCCTTGTCGACGTCCATTTCGTCTTGGAGTCGTTGAAGGACCCGGCCAGGGTGGACCCGTCATTGCCGGTGACCTGCACGGACGAGAGCGTGCCGTCGGTCACCGTGACCTCGACGGGGCTGGTGAAGCCAGCCTTCTTAGTGCCGTCCGCGGGGGTGACCGAGAGAGTGGGCTTCTTGGTCGCGGCCTTCACCGACGCGGTTGCTTTCGTGGCCTCCGAAGCGTCTGCCGACCCGCTGCACCCTGTCAGTGCGGCAGCGGCCGGCACGGCGCCGAGGGCGACGAGTATCCCGCGCCGGGACCACCTCTCCGACTGCTGCTCGGACCGGTTCGATATGTGCGGGACGCCCACGGCACGCCTTCCTGAGATATCCACCTTTGCGGGTGCATCGTGCGCCTCGTACCTGGGGTGAACCTTTGAAACGGTGGATCACTGTCTGAGATTCCGGTGAGGAGACACTGAGAGAAGGCCTGACCGCGGCAGACACGCGGAAAGCCACGGGAGATACCGCCTGTGGCCTCCGGGGGACGTCAGACGTTCGTCGTCACGGACTGCTCGGGCGCCGCCGCCTCGCGCAGCCCGAACCGCTCGTGCAGCCGGCTGAGCAGCTTCGGCGCCCACCAGGCTCGCCGGCCGAGCAGCGCCATCGTCGCGGGGACGAGCAGCATCCGTACGACCGTCGCGTCGATCAGCACGGCCAGGGTCAGGCCGAGACCGATCTGCAGGATCGGGGAGAAGCCGCCCGTCATGAAGGCGCCGAAGACGACCGCGAGGAGCAGGGCGGCGCAGGTGACGACCCGGCCGGAGCGGCGCAGACCGGTCACCACGGCCTCCTGGTCGTCCCCCGTCAGCTGCCGGGCCTCACGCATCCGGGCCAGGATGAACAGCTCGTAGTCCATGGCGAGTCCGAAGGCGATCGCGATGATCAGCGGAGGTGCGGTGAGGCTGAGCGCACCCAGACCCTCGGCGCCCAACAGCCCGGCCAGATGCCCGTCCTGGAAGACCCAGACCACCACACCGAGTGCGGCACCCAGGCTGAGGAGAGTCGTCGCGATCGTGCGCAGCGGGATCAGTACCGAGCCGGTGAAGGCGAACAGCAGGACGAAGATGCCGGCCAGCACGGTCAGGGCCGCCCAGGGTGCCCGCTCGCCGAGCATCGCGCGGAAGTCGACCAGCCGGGCCGCGACACCGGTCACCTCGACGGGTTCGTCGCCGCGGACGTCCCGGATCCGCTCGACCAGGTCGGTGGCCGCCTCGCCGTCCACGCTGCCGGGCGGCTGCAGTTCGAGGACCGTGTTGCCACCCGCCAGGTCACGGGACTCGGTGTTCGGGGACAGGCCACGGATCCGGTCGGCGGTAGCTTCGTCGGTGCCGGGCTTGAGGACGACGGTCACCGGGGACACCCCGGTGCCCGCCGGGAAGTGGGCGTCGACGGTGTCGTACAACTGTCGTGCCTCGGTGCTGGAAGGGAGTTGCTGGGCGTCGCCGATGGCGATCCGCATGCCGGTGACGGGCAGGGCCAGTACCAGCAGGGCCGGGACGACGGTGACCAGGACGGCGATGCGGCGGCGCGCGGAGAAGCGGGCGATGCGGGCGAAGAGACGGCCCTCCTCGTCCCCGGACTTCACACGCGACGGCTTGATCTTCCCGCCGAACTTCGTGAGCAGCGCGGGCAGGAGAGCCACCGCGGCCAGCATGTCGATGACCACGACGGCGGCCACGGCCAGGCCCATGCTGCGCAGGAAGACGCTCGGGAAGACCAGCAGCCCGGTCAGGCTGACCGCCACGGTGAGCCCCGAGAACATCACGGTCCGCCCGGCCGCCGCCACCGTGCGGTGCACGGCCTCGACGACATCCTCGGTGTGCCGTCGCTCCTCACGGAAGCGGACCAGCATCAACAGGGCGTAGTCCACGGCGAGTCCGAGGCCCAGCATGGTGGTGACCTGGATCGCGTACACGGAGATGTCGGTGACCTGGCTGAAGGCGAACAGGGCCAGGAACGCGCCAGCGATCCCGCTCACCGCGATCACCAGCGGCACCGCGGCCGCGCGCAACCCGCCGAACACGACGAGCAGCAGGGCGAGGACGATCGGCAGGGAGATCAACTCGGCGTTCTTCACGTCCTCCTGGGCGCGTTCACCGAGCTGCCTGCCGAGCAGCTCGCCGCCGCTGACGTGGACCTCGGGTGCTTCGATCTGCTTGATGCGTGCCACGGCCGCGTCTGTCGCGTCCTCCTCGGCGTCGTCGGACAGCCCGCCCTCGAAGGTGACCGGAATGATCAGGGCCTGTCCGTCCCGGGCGGTGAGCCCGGGCGTGGTGTACGGATCCGGTACGGCGGCCACGCCGGCGATCTCACGGACCTCGGCGACGGCCCGGTCGACCTGGGCACGCAGCGCCGCGTCGGATACCGCCTCGCCCTCGACGACGGCGGTGATCTCCTCGCCGGTCGGGGAGATGCCGCTGATGTAGTCGTCGGCCATGTCCGACTCGGTGCCGGGCACGTCGGGCACGTCGTCGGAGAGCTTGCCGAAGACGCCCGTCCCGAGCCCGAAGCCGAGCAGCAGGAAGACCACCCAGAGGCAGATGACGGTCAGCGGGCGGCGGGTCGCTGCCCGGGCGAGTGAGGAGAGCACGGTCGCCTCCCGGCGAGTTGAGGAGTTCTACCGTCCTCAGGCTCCTGCCGCGGGCGTGCTCACCGGATCGCCGGGGGGAGCGGTTTCGGCGCCTCCGTCGTACGGGGGAGACCGGGCGTCCCCTCACTCCTCGGAGGGAGGAATTACCGGTACCGGTCGGGGAGTTGATCCACTCGACACCCGCGATCCCCGAGGAGCCCGTATGCCCGACGCACCCGCCGTCCGTGAACTCCGTCTCGTCGTCACGGCGGACGACTACGACGAGGCGCTGCGCTTCTACCGCGATGTCCTCGGCCTGCCCGAACGCGCCGCGTTCTCCTCTCCCGGAGGGCGGGTCACCATCCTGGAGGCGGGCCGCGCGACCCTGGAGCTGACCGACCCGAACCACGCCGCGTTCATCGACGACGTCGAGGTCGGGCGGCGGGTGGCCGGGCACATTCGGGTGGCCTTCGAGGTGGCCGACTCCAGCGCGGTGACGCGGGCGCTGGCCGACGCCGGGGCCGAGGTGGTGGCCGAGCCGACGCGTACGCCCTGGAACTCCCTGAACGCCAGGCTTGAGGCTCCGGGGGCGCTGCAGCTGACGCTCTTCACCGAGCTGGACGATTAGGGGCGCCGGAGACTGCGGGTCCGTGGGGGCTGGTCGCGCCCACGCGGCGGAGCCGCATGTCGATACAGCCCCCGCCCCCGTCGGGGCGCTCATGGTGCCCCTCGTGTGACCAGCCCCGTCTCGTACGCGCAGATCACCGCCTGCACGCGGTCCCTGAGGCCCAACTTGCTGAGCACGTTGCTGACATGGGTCTTCACGGTGTGTTCGCTCACGAAGAGAGCCGTGGCGATCTCCGCGTTGGACAGTCCGCGGGCCAGCATCCGCAGGGTCTCCACCTCGCGGGCGGTCAGGACGTCGAGGCGGTCGGGTGTGACGTCGTCGGCGGCCTCCTCGCGGCGGCGGCGCACGATGTCCGCGACGAGGCGGCGGGTCACGGCCGGTGCGAGCAGCGAGTCGCCGGCCGCGACCACGCGCACCGCGTGCACGAGGTCGTCCCGGCGCACGTCCTTCAGCAGGAAGCCACTGGCGCCCGCGTACAGCGCCTCGTACACGTACTCGTCGAGGTCGAACGTGGTCAGCATGACCACCTTGCAACTGGACTGCGCGCACACCCGCCGCGCCGCGTCCAGGCCGTCCATGACGGGCATGCGGATGTCGAGGAGCAGCACGTCGGGCGTGTGCCGCTGCACCGCGGCGACCGCCTCGGCGCCGTCGCCCGCCTCGGCGACCACCTCGATGTCCGGCTGCGCCTCGAGGATCATGGTGAAGCCGCTGCGGACCAGTTCCTGGTCGTCGGCGACGACCACGCGGATGCTCACCCGAGGGCCGCCTCCCGGTCGGCGGTGGCGGGCAGTCGTACGACGACCCGGAAGCCGCCGTCCGGACCCGGGCCGGTCTCGGCGCTGCCCCCGCAGGCGGTGGCCCGCTCCCGCAGGCCGATCAGCCCGTGCCCGCCCTGCGCGTGCGCGGGGCCCCTGCCGTCGTCGGTCACCGTGAGCGTCAACTCTCCCTCCCCCCAGTCGAGTTCCACCTCTGCGGAGGAAGCGTACGCGTGCTTCACGGTGTTGGTGAGGGCTTCCTGGACCGTGCGGTAGGCGGCGACCTCGGTGTCCGGGGGGAGCGGGCGCGGGCGGCCGGTGGAGTGGAGGCCGACCTCCAGGCCGGTGGAATCGGCGACCTGCCGGATCAGTGCGGGGAGCGCGGCGAGGTCGGGCTGCGGCAGGCGGGCCGGGCCGCCCGCCCGGCGCTCCTCGTCCTTCAACACACCCAGAATGCGGCGCAGTTGGGTCATCGCGTCCCGCCCGGCCGCCGCGATCGCGTCGAACGCCGCCTCGGCACGCGCCGGATCACTGCGCACCACGACCGGTCCGGCCTCCGCCTGGACGACCATCAGGCTCACCGCGTGGGCCAGGATGTCGTGCATGTCCCGGGCGATCCGGGCGCGTTCCTGCGCGATCGCGCGCGCCGTGTCGGCCGCCCGCTCCCGCTCGAGGCGGCGGGCCCGGTCCTCGACCGCTGCGGTGTAGGCCCGTTGGACCCGGGCCAGCACGCCGAGGCCGTAGGCGCAGATCATGCCGGTCACATGGAAGGCGTACTCGAAGGGCTCGGAGTGTTCCTTGTGCTGCATGGTCAGGACGGCTCCGAGCAGCCAGCCCGCGAGCATCGTGCGCCGCTGCCAGGGCAGACCCCGGGCGGCCATCGCGTAGAGGACGACCAGCCCGCCGTACAGCACGTCCGGCGGCGGGGCGTGGTAGTACGCCATCGCCGTGGTGGCCAGCGACACCGCCCAGGCGGACGTGTAGGGGAAGCGCCGCCGCCACACCAGGGGAAGCGCCGTGGCGGCGCCGAGCAGCCAGCCCTGCAAGGAGAGCGGGTCGTCGCCCTCGTCGGGGAACATCCACTGCAGGGAGGCGGCGAACAGCACCAGGGCGGCGAGCGCCGAGTCGACGACGTACGGATTCGTCGTCCTCAGGCGAGCCACGACGCTGGAGAACGCGGGGGAGAACCAGGACCGTGCGGACATGGGCGGCTCCTCGGGGCGGGGCCGTTCCAGTATCACGACAGCCCAACGGCCGGGACCTCACCGGTGAGAGGGATATCGCCGCCTCCATTTGTGATCACTCCGATGCCGCGGAGCGGGAACCTCCACCCGGGGCATTCCCTCTCAGGAGTTGAAACAGAGCGTTCACCGCGTGTGCATGGTCTTGGACGGATGGTTGCGATCACCATCGGTTCAGCAGCCCGCATCGCCGTCCACCGGGGGATACGTATGCCCAGCCGCCGCCGCTTCCTCACCGGGGCCGCCGCCGCGCCCGTCGCGCTCGCGGCCACCTCGGCGTGCGAGGCCGGCGACGAGACGCAGCGCGCGCTCGACAACAAGCAGGCCTCGGCCGTACCGGCAGTGCAGTCCCCGTCGGGCAGGCTCAACTTCGTCGTGATCCTCGCCGACGACCTCGGCTACGGCGAACTCGGCTCCTACGGCCAGAAACTGATCCAGACACCCCGCCTGGACGCCCTCGCCGCCGACGGCCTGCGCTTCACCGACGCCTACGCGGCCGCCCCGGTGTGCGCGCCCTCGCGCTGCTCGCTGCTGACCGGGCTGCACAGCGGGCACGCGACCGTGCGGGAGAACCCGTGGGGCCCGGGCGGCCAAGGCGCCCTGACCGACCGGGACTTCACCTTCGCCGAGGCGCTGCGGACGCTCGGCTACCGCACCGGCGCCATCGGCAAGTGGGGCTTCGGGCCGGAGGCGCCGGACCAGCCGAGCCACCCCAACTCCCGTGGTTTCGAGGAGTTCTACGGCTACCTCACCCACCACCACGCCCACGACTACTTCCCCGAGTACCTGTGGCACAACGGCACCCGCGAGGAGATTCCCGACAACAAGGGCGGCGCCCGCGAGGTCTACGCACCCGACCTCATCGAGGAACGCGCGCTGAGCTTCATCGACGCCCACCGGGACGAGCCGTTCCTGCTCTACCTCGCCCCGACCGTGCCGCACGCCCCCAGCCAGGACCCGGACGCCGGCGAGTACGCCGACCGGCCCTGGACCGGCCCGAACAAGCGGCACGCCGCCCAGGTCACCTCCTTCGACACCCTCGTCGGCCGTGTCACCGACCGGCTCACCGAACGCGGCATCGCCGGGCGCACCGTCGTCCTCGTCACCAGCGACAACGGACCCCATGAGGAGGGCGGCACCGATCCCGAACTCTTCGACGGCAACGGCCCGTTGCGCGGCATCAAGCGGAACCTCTACGAGGGCGGCATCCGCGTCCCGTTCATCGCCTGGTCCCCGCGGCACATCCCGTCCGGCACCACGGACCGTCCCACCCCGCTCACCGACCTGCTGCCCACCCTCGCCGACCTCGCGGGCGCGCCCGCCCCGACGGACGTCGACGGACTCTCGCTCGCCCCGCTGCTGCGCGGCCGCGCGAACGCCGCCCGCCACGACAGCCTGTACTTCTACCGCAACCACGCCGGTGTCACCCCGCGTTCCGACGCCGCCGACCAGGGCCGGGGCCGCCGTCTCGCGGAGGCGCTGCGGCGCGGCGACCTGAAGGCGGTCCGGTTCGCACCGGGACAGAACCGCCGCGTCCCCGACGGCCAGTGGGAGGTCGAGCTGTACGACCTCGCCCGGGACCCCGGCGAGCAACGCGACCTCGCGGCGGCGCGGCCCGCCCAGGCCGATGCGCTGATGAAGCTGATGCGCGAGTCATGGGTACCGACGTATCGGCGCACGCCCTTCGGCATCACCCTTGAAGTCACCGGTCAGGGCCCGGAGTTCACGGTCACCGCCACCCTCGCCAACGGCTCCGCGCGCCCCTGGAACGCGCCCCGGCTCACCCTCGACGCACCGAGCGGCTGGAAACTGCGCGCCCTGGCCCCGGTCACCGCGGCCCACCTGAACGCGGGCGAACACCTCACGACCCGCTGGCAAGTCACCCGCGCCCAGGTCTCGACGGGCACGACGCTCGTCTGCCGGGGCACGGCACATCACGGGGAGGACGAGGTGGCGTACACGGCCACGGTGACGGCCACCGGGTCGCGTACGTGAGCCGGCCTCAGTGCGGCTGCGGCCGCCACCCGAGCGCCCGAGAGATCCCGAGCGCCGCGAGCCGCACCGCCGGGATCAACACCGGTACCTGGGCGTCGGATTGGGGCACCACGACCGACACGGCGGCGACCACCGTCCCGTCCGGCCCGCGCACGGGGGCGGCCACCGACAGGGCGTCGTCCGTGACCTGACGGCTGCTCACCGCCACGCCCGTGCGCCGCACTTCGGCCAGCACCCGGCGCAGCTTCCCCGGATCGGTGATCGTGTACGGCGTGAAGATGGCCAGCGGCTCCGCGCAGTACTCCTCCTGGGCCTGCGGATCGCCGTGCGCCAGCAGCACGAGTCCGACCCCGGTGGCGTGCAGCGGCCAGCGCGCCCCGACGCGGATGTGCACACCGACCGAGGAACGCCCCGCGATCCACTCGATGTACACGACGTCCGACCCGTCCCGCACCGCCAGCTGCACGTTCTCGTGCGTGGCTTCGTACAGGTCCTCCAGGTACGGCAGCGCGAGCTGTCGCAGCCCGACCCCGCGCGGTGCCAGCGCGGCGACCTCCCACAGCCTTAGCCCCACGTGGTAGACGCCGGAGGCGTCCCGCTCCAGGGCGCCCCACGCGGTGAGGGCCCCGGTCAGCCGGTGCGTGGTGGTCAGCGTCAGGCCGGCCCGCCGGCTGATGTCCGACAGGGACAGCGCCGGGTGCTCGTGGTCGAACGCGGCGAGCACGGACAGCAGCCGGTCGGGCGCGGAGCGGACGTCGGTCATGGCTGGTTGAGGCCGTCTTCCGCGATCCGCCGCAGCAGCGTGTGCAGGGTGTCGCGTTCGGTCGCGTCGAGGGGGCCCAGAAGATCGTTGGTCACGCGCAGGCCCGCCTCGTCCGTGTCCCGCAGGAAGGTGCGGCCGTCCTCGCTGAGCACGACGATCCGGCTGCGGCGGTCGTCGGGGGAGGGGCGGCGCTCGGCGAAGCCCAGCTTCTCCAGGTCGTCGACCAGGCCGACGATCGCGCTCGGGTCGTAGCCGAGCTGCGCGCTCAGCTCGCGCTGGAGCACACCGTCGGAGGTGGCGAGGAAGCGCAGCACCGCGTAGTGGCGCAGGCGCAGGCCCGACTCCTGCAGGAACGTGTTGAACAGCTGCCCCGAGCGCAGTCCCAGGCGGTACAGCAGATAGCCGGTGTCCGCGTGCAGCCCGCGCATCCACGGTTCGTCCGCGTCGATCGTGTCCGGGTTCGTGACGTGCTGGCGTGTGATGGCGGGCTCCCTGGTCTCGGTCCCGGTCTCGGTCCCTCGGGTCGGTACGACATGCAGATTCCAGCATGACGCACTCATAGGTCAACAACAACTATTGACGTCGACAATGATTGCTCTTAGCTTCGATCTCGTAGCCGCAGCACGCGTCTCGTAGCCGCACCACCCGCATCAGCTCGTGAAGGGACTCATCCGTGCCCAGCATCGATCTCACCGGCAAGGTCGCCGTCGTCACCGGCAGTGGCCGGGGCCTCGGCCTCGCCTACGCGCACGCCCTGGCCGCCCACGGCGCCTCCGTGGTCGTCAACGACGTCGACGAGGCCGTGGCCGAGGCGGCCGTGAAGTCCATCACCGAGGCGGGCGGCACGGCCGTCGCCGAGGTCGTCCCGGTCGGCACCACCGAGGCCGCGGAAGCGCTGGTCAACCGCGCGGTCGAGGAGTTCGGACGCCTGGACATCCTGGTCACCAACGCGGGCATCCTGCGCGACAAGGTGCTGTGGAAGATGTCCGACGAGGACTTCGACGCGGTGATCACCACTCACCTCAAGGGCACCTTCACCTGCGCCCGCGCCGCCGCCGTCCGGATGCGCGAGCAGGGCGAGGGCGGCACCCTGATCCTGGTCGGCTCCCCGGCCGGACAGCGCGGCAACTTCGGGCAGACGAACTACGCCGCCGCCAAGGCCGGCATCGCCGCGTTCGCCCGCACCTGGTCGATGGAGCTGGGCCGCGCGAACATCACCGTCAACGCGATCGTGCCGGTCGCCGCGACCGCGATGACCGAGACGATCCCGGCCTTCGCCCCGTACATCGAGGCCCTTCGCAATGGCCAGGCGTTCCCCGACTTCCTCCGCAAGGGCGAGGGCTTCGGCACCCCCGAGGACTGCGCCGCCCTCGTCCCGTTCCTCGCCTCCGAGGCCGCCCGCGGCATCACCGGCCAGGCCATCGGCATCGGCGGCGACAAGGTGGCACTCTGGTCGCATCCGCAGGAGATCAAGACGGCCTACGCCGACGGCGGCTGGACCCCCGAGACCCTGGCCGACGCCTTCCCCACGTCGGTCGGTGCCGAGCTCCAGTCGGTCGGTATCCCGGCCCCCAAGTTCCCGGAGGCCTGACCATGACGACCCTCAACGTCGAGGATCTCGTCGCGATCGACGTCCACACCCACGCGGAGGTGTCCTCCAAGGGCCACTCCTCCCTGGACGAGGACCTGCACGACGCCTCCTCCGCCTACTTCAAGGTGGAGGGCAAGCGGAAGCCGACCCTTCAGGAGACGGCCGCCTACTACCGCGAGCGGAAGATGGCCGCCGTGATCTTCACGGTGGACGCCGAGTCCGCGACCGGCACCGCGCCCGTCCCCAACGAGGAGGTCGCGGAGGCCGCCGCCGCCAACTCGGACGTCCTCATCCCCTTCGCCTCCATCGACCCCTTCCGCGGCAAGGCGGGCGTCAAGCAGGCCCGCCGCCTGGTCGAGGAGTACGGGGTGAAGGGCTTCAAGTTCCACCCCAGCATCCAGGGCTTCTTCCCCAACGACCGCTCGGTGGCGTACGACCTCTACGAGGTCATCGAGGAGACCGGCACCATCGCTCTGTTCCACACGGGTCAGACGGGCATCGGCGCCGGAGTCCCCGGCGGGGGCGGCATCAGGCTGAAGTACTCGAACCCGCTGCACGTGGACGACGTGGCGGCCGACTTCCCGCACCTGAAGATCATCCTGGCGCACCCGTCCTTCCCCTGGCAGGACGAGGCCCTCGCCGTCGCCACGCACAAGCCGGGCGTGCACATCGACCTCTCCGGCTGGTCTCCGAAGTACTTCCCGCCGCAGCTCGTGCAGTACGCGAACACGCTGCTCAAGGACAAGGTGCTCTTCGGCTCGGACTTCCCCGTCCTCACCCCCGACCGCTGGCTCGCCGACTTCGCGAAGCTGCCGATCAAGGACGAGGTCCGGCCGAAGATCCTCAAGGAGAACGCCGCCCGCCTGCTCGGGCTGACGAAGTCGTAAGGGGCGTAGAAGATGCGCAACGAGGGACTGGGGTCGTGGCCCGCACGCCGGGCCCGCAAGACCCCGCACCGCACCGCCCTGGTCCACGGCGAGCAGTCGACCGACTACGGCACCCTGCACACCCGCACCACCCGCCTCGCCCACGCCCTGCGCGCCCGGGGCATCCGGCGCGGCGACCGCATCGCCTACCTCGGCCCGAACCACCCCTCCTACCTGGAGACACTGTTCGCGGCGGGCGTCCTCGGCGCGGTCTTCGTCCCGCTCAACACCCGGCTCGCCGGGCCCGAGGTCGCGTACCAGCTGGCCGACTCCGGCGCCAAGGCGCTCGTCTACGGCCCGTCGTTCCAGGGGCTGGTCGCGGGGCTGCCGGGCAGCACCGACGTCCGTACGTACGTCGAGGTCGGCGCCGAGTACGAGGAGGCGCTGGCGCAGGCCGGGACCGACCCCATCGACGAGCCGGTCGCTCCCGACGACACCTGCATCATCATGTACACCTCGGGCACGACGGGCCGCCCCAAGGGCGCGATGCTCACCCACGGCAACCTGACCTGGAACGCGATCAACGTCCTCGTCGACACCGACCTGATCGCCGACGAACGCGCCCTGGTATCCGCCCCGTTGTTCCACACGGCAGGGCTGAACATGCTCACCCTGCCGGTCCTGCTCAAGGGCGGCACCTGCGTCCTGGTCGAGGCCTTCGACCCGAGCGCGACCTTCGACCTGATCGAACGGCACCGGATCACCTTCATGTTCGGGGTGCCGACGATGTTCGAGCAGGTGGCCCGGCATCCGCGCTGGGCCGACGCGGACCTGTCCTCGCTGCGCATCCTCACCTGCGGCGGCTCCCCGGTGTCGACACCGCTGATCGCCGCCTACCAGGAGCGGGGCCTCACCTTCCTCCAGGGCTACGGCATGACGGAGGCGTCCCCCGGCACGCTGTTCCTGGACGCGGAACACGCGGTCAGCAAGGCGGGCTCGGCGGGCGTGCCGCACTTCTTCAGCGACGTACGTGTCGTACGGCCGGACTTCGCGCCGGTCGACATCGGCGAGACCGGCGAGGTCGTGGTCCGTGGGCCGCACGTCATGCCCGGCTACTGGGGACTGCCCGAGGAGACGGCCGCCTCCTTCGCCGACGGCTGGTTCCGCAGCGGGGACGCGGCCCGCGTCGACGAGGACGGGTACGTCCACATCGTCGACCGCATCAAGGACATGATCATCTCCGGGGGCGAGAACATCTACCCCGCCGAGATCGAGGACCTGCTCCTCGGCCACCCGGACATCGTCGAGTGCGCGGTCATCGGCGTGCCCGACGACAAGTGGGGCGAGGTGCCGCGCGCGGTCGTCGTGCCCCGCGAGGGGGCCTCGCTGGACCCCGACGAGGTGCTGGCCTCCCTGTCCGGACAGCTCGCCAAGTACAAGATCCCCAAGTCGGTGGTGGTCGCGGACGAACTCCCGCGCACCGCCTCCGGAAAGCTCCTCAAGGCCCGGGTGCGCAAGCGCTTCGGAAGCCACTGACGTCCTTTGACTCCCTTAAGGAAAAGGTTACTCATGAGCATCACCGTCAACGGCCTCGACGAACTGAAGAAGCTCGCGGGCAGCGACCTCGGCACCAGTGAGTGGATCGAGATCACGCAGGAGCGCATCAACACCTTCGCCGACGCGACCGGCGACCACCAGTGGATCCACGTGGACCCCGAGAAGGCCGCGGAAGGCCCCTTCGGCGCCCCGATAGCCCACGGTTACCTGACGCTCTCCCTCTTCATCCCGCTGTTCACCGAGCTGCTGGACGTCCAGGGCGTCACGACGAAGGTCAACTACGGCCTGAACAAGGTGCGTTTCCCCTCCCCGGTGAAGGTCGGCTCGCGCATCCGACTGGTCGGGAAGCTCGCCGATGTCGAGGAGGTGCCGGGCGGCGTGCAGATCACCGTCGACGGCACGATCGAGATCGAGGGCGCCCCGAAGCCGGCGGCGGTGCTGCAGAGTCTGTCGCGGTTCTACGCGTAAGCGCTCCGCTGGAGGTGCCGCGATGTGCCGTCGTTCGTCTGCGGCTGCATCGTGGCTGGTCGCACCCCGCGGCGGAGCCGCATATCGATGCAGCCCCGCGCCCCTTTGGGGCGCTGCCTAGCCCTGCCGGTACGAGTACACCGCCGTCGACAGCGCGCACGCTCCGGGCGGGATCATCTCCGCCCGGAGCGTTCCACTGTTGACGTCGTAGTCGACACCCTCCGACTCGAAGGTGCCGTCCGTGCAGATGCTGCGCTGCGGCAGCGCGAACAGGCTCTTCACCGCCCCGGTGATCGGCTGACCGTCCAACTTGTGGGGCAGGTCGACCTGGAGGAGCGGCCGGATCTCCGGGAACAGCGTGCCGGTCGCGTCGTTCGAGGCGCACACCAGCCGGGTGTCGGTGACGAAGTCGCAGCCCTGGATGTCGCGCACCGGCTTGTCCAGGGTGATCTGCCAGGCCTCCTTCAGGGCCCCGCCGGCCGGGGGCGTGGACGGGTTCAACAACGGCGCGGGAAAGACCTGGAGCCTGGTCTGGTCGCCCCACTCGCCCGACACCAGCCACTGCCCGTCGGGCGAGACGGCGGCGAAGGAGTTGTTCACCTTCTCGCCCGGGTTGAGCTGATGGACGTACTCGTACCGCTTCCCGGCCGGCGTGGTGACCGCGAACATCTTCGACGTGCCCGTGTCGGCGCCCTGGTAGGCGTCGAACACGTACCCGCGCGCGATGTCCGGGTCACCGACGTGGTTCCAGCCCTTGAGCCTGAGATCCAGCGGGATGTCGGTGAGACCTCGGTACAGCAGCGAACCGTTAGCCCGGCTGGCGAGCCCCTGCCCGCCGCCGAGCGTGTCGGTGTACGCCGTATCGGTCTCCACCCAGTGCGGTTCGCCGGACGCGAAGGCGCTCGGAGCGCTCAGCGTCAGGGCCGCCGATAAGGACGCGAGAGCAACAAGCTGACGCTTCATCAGGCACCTGCCACGTCGACGAACACGGGGTTCGAATAGAACCACGTATCCGCCCACGGGTCACCGTTTCCGGGCTCGTGCGCGATCGGCCCGTTCGGGTCGACCGAGGCGCCGAGGTAGCCCGCACCATGACGGTTGCCGTCGCTGCCGCGCAGCCGGACGTAGAAGGACTCGTCCCCGGCGGTCAGCGGGATGCGCAGGGTGTACGTCCCCTTCCGGCCGGACACGTCCTTCGTCTGTACGACCTTGGTGTCGGGCGCCTTCCAGGTGTCCCGGTCGGTCACCGGACCGCGCACCGCGCCCCGGATCACGTCGACGTGCGCCAACTCCGGGAGGATTCCCTGGGCGTTGGGCCGGGATGCCGTCGTCACGGTGACCTCCAGGGTGAGCTTGTCGCCCTTGCGGACCCGCAGCCGGCCGCCCAGGGTGACACCGCGGCTGTAGTCGCGCTCGCGCTTCAGCCGCACGTCCAGCCCGTCGAGCAGGTGCCCGTGGTCCAGCCAGACACGGCCCGCGCGCAGGCCCGCCATCACCGCGCGGTAGCCGTAGCGGGTGACGCCGACGTGGGTGCGGCTGAACTCGCCGGGCCAGAAGTCGCTGCCCGCCTGCGGGGTGTCGGTGTTCACCGGGTCGGGCAGCCGGCCGGTGTTGTCGAAGTTCTGCCCGGCGGCCCAGTCGCCGTTCTTCCAGGTGTCGAAGACGGTCCGGTGGTTGTCGGAGTTGGTGGTGATCGAGAACAGCCGGCCCTCGGCCAGCATCGAGTCCCACAGGCCGCCGACGGTCGCGGTCGCCCAGTCGAAGCCGCCGTACGTCAGATACGCGTCCGCCGGATAGCCCGACCAGGACTGCGCCGACGGCTTGTTCTCGTACTCGCCGCGGATCGAGGTCGTGCCGCGCCAGCCGGGGATTGCCGCGCCCTGGGCGCCGGGCGCGCCCTCCATGCCGATCATGATCTCGGGGGCCGCGTCCCGCCAGCCCCGCATCTCGTGCGGGGAGTCGATGCCGAGGCGCAGCGGGTGGTTGGCGAGGACGAGGACGTCGTCGACGTAGCCGGTGCGGCGCTGCTCGGCGAGCCACTGGATGGCCTTGACGGCGTGCGCCTCGTTGCGGGCGGTGTCGGTCGCGCCCGCGGAGCCCTCGGTGTAGCCCAGGAGCTTGCCGTCGTAGGCGAGCTCGAACTGCGTGAGCAGGTCGACCTCGTGGGGGCCGGGGGCGGCGAACACCGTGCAGTGCTCGGCGGCCGGGATGTACCACTCCAGGCCCTGGAAGATCAGCTGACGCGGGTTCTCGGCGCGCGCCTTGAGGATCTCCTTGTGCTCCATCGCGGCGCCGTAGTAGGCGTGCCCGAAGTTGGAGTGCTCGTTGAACACCATCCAGTCCAGGCCGTACTTGGCGGCCGCCTGGGCCTGCTGGGAGAACGTGTACTTCGCGTCGTGGCTGTAGACGGAGTGCACGTGGTGGTCGCCGACGAGGTAGGCGAGGCGCGGGTCGTCGCCGCCGAAGCCGGTGTTCTCGGTGGCGGCGAACGCGGGCGCCGCGGCCGACCCGAGGGCGAACGCGGCGCCGAACAGCCCTGCGCGGCGCATGAGTTGGCGACGAGAGACGCCCTGGGCGTCGAGCTCGGCGGGGGAGACGGACGGGTCGGCCCAGACGGGCAGCTGCTGCTCGGTCATGATCTTTTCAAGTCCTCTTGGAGGGCGTCAGTGGGTCATGAACGACGTGACAGGCAGCGCCCGTCCGACAATGCGGACGTCGCCGAGACGGCCGTAGAGGATCTGGTCGATCTTCCCGCCGTACTCGTAGCCGCCCAGCAGCCACGGCAGCCCGACGGAGGTGATCCCGATGGCGGCGGCCGTCGGGTTGCGGACGACCGGGCAGCCCTGGACATACAGCGTCGTGTGCTTGCCGTCGTTGACGATCGCGAGGTGCCACCAGGTCTCCAGCGGGGTCTCCTGGCCCCAGTTGGTGGCGATGCCCTCCTGGTTGAGCGGGCGCATGGCCCACTGCGGTTCGCGGTCGTTCGACAGGGAGAGGGTGGCGAGCGGCTCGTCGGGGTCGTCGCCGGTCTTGCCGGCGGCCCCACCCGTGCCGGTACGGCTGACGATGCCGGACCAGGCGTTGTGGTCGGGGTCCCAGTCGGCGGGGAGACGGTAGAAGGCCTCGATGGTGTAACCGGCCTTGAACTTCGCCGAGTTGAGAGGCGCACCGTCGATCGTGCGCAGGTACGCGCCCTTCAGCGGGGACTTGTAGCCCTGGAACTCCAGGCTGCCGTGGCCGGGTTGGTCGGGGTGGTGGTCGGACGACCAGGTCAGCTTGCCGTCGCCGACCGTGACGACGGTGAGGTCGTTGCCCCGTCCGGAGAGGTCACGGATGGTGCCGGACACGGCCGAGTCGAAGCGCCAGTACGCCGCCGTGCCCGGGATCACGACCTTCGAAGCGGGCCGCGCGGCGCGGGCGGGCACCGGATCGAAGCCGGCGAAACGCTCCTCGAAATCGATCGGCACCGAGAACCGGTCGGCGTCGCCGCTGAGTTCGATCTCCTGCCGCTCCAGCTCGTTGAGCCCCTTCGCGGCCCGGCCCAGGATCCAGGGGGAGACCGTTTCCACGTCGATCACGCCGCGGTCGAGGTCGAAGCGGTACAGGCGGATCATGGCGGCGCCGCCGAAGTACCGGTTCTGATAGTTCGTCAGGTGCAGGTGTACGTCGTTGCCCGCCGCGTTCTTGCGCGTTGCCCGACCCGCGGGCCAGTAGTGCCCGTTGAGCGTGAGGAAGATCTGGTCGTGGTCCTCGATCAACTGGTCCCACAGCTGCTGCCCGTACGTCGACAGGGTGTCGTCCTCGACGACCAGCTCGTGGGTGGTGAGGACGACGGGCGTGGTCGGATGCGCGGCCAGGACCTCCTTCGCCCAGGCGTACCCCTTCGCGGACAGCCGCCAGTCCAGCGCGAGCACCATCCACTCCCGGCCGGCGGCCTTGAAGAGGTGGAAGGTGTTGTAGCCGTCCGGGGAGGCCCCGCCGAAGGACGACTTGCCCTTGAACCGGTCCGGTCCGAAGGCGTCCAGGTACGTCGTCGCACCGCGCTGGTCGTCCGTCGACGACTTCACGTCGTGGTTGCCGGCCAGGACGCTGTAGCCGACGCCCCGCCGGTCCAGCAGCTTGAACGCCTCGCCGATCGCGGCGAATTCGGCCGCCGCGCCGTTCTGGGTGAGGTCGCCGAGGTGCGACAGGAAGACGATGTTCTCTGCGGTGTCGTCGCCCCCTTCCAGCAGATAGCGCAGGGACGCCTCGACCGGTGCCTTGTCGATGCTCGGCCCGTCGAAGAGGTACTGCGTGTCGGGCATCACCGCGAGCGTGAAGCGGCGGCTGTAGGCGTCGGGCCGCCATCCGCTCGTGCTCGCGGGGGCCGCCTCGGCGACGGCCGGCAATGCGACCCCGGCGGTGGCGGCGGCGCCGAGGAGCGCGGTGGCCCTGAGGAAACTGCGTCGTCCGGCACCGGCCTGCGCGGCCTCGCCCTGATGGTGGTCATGCGAAGTACACACGTGTGCTCCGTGAGAGGTGGTGAAGCCGGGAGAAACTCAGAGAACGCGCAGGGTCCAGCTCCAGCGGTGGACACCCGGGGGGATGCGGTACTCGGGGAAGGTGTCGGGGCCGCACGACGCCGTGCCCAGCCCCCGGTGTGCCGCGTCGATGTGCACCACGCACCCGGCGCGCGGCACCAGTTCGTCGTGGTGGGAGGCGGCCGTCAGGTCCTCGGCGCGATGCCGGGTGACCGAGACCTGGCGCGGCTCGTCCACCGCGACCGCGAGGCCCGTGGCGTCCGGCGCCGACAGCGTGAACCGCCGTACGCCGTGCCGGCCGCCGCTCTCCTGCGGACGAAGATAAGGGGTGAACAACGCGTCGACCGGCAGGGAGTGGTGGCCGACGGGCGCGCCCGCGCCGCGGTCGGGATACGACTCCCAGGGCCCCTGCCCGAACCACTCCAGCAGGTCCAGGCCCGGCACCGTCTCGAATACGGACCCGACCCGGGCCACGTCGTCGAACGCCTCCGGCAGCTCGGCCTCCTCGTCGATCCGGACGCCGCCCTCGACCGCGGTGAGCACCTGCCGGTGCCGCACGACCCCGGCCGTGCCGGCGTACTCGGCGACCACGCTCACGCCGGCGCCGTCCTGCCGTACCGACACCACCTTGCGGACGAGCTCGTCGAGCCCCCAGGCCCGCCAGCGCAGCGCCATGCCGCCCAGCTCGTCGTTGTCGGTGGGCGCCCGCCACAGGGACAGCGTCGGGGCGGCGGTGAGCAGCGGATGGACGAGCAGGCCCTCGCCGTCGACCTCGACGGGCCGGTCCACGGGAGCGGCCTGAAGGGCGGCGGGCTCCCGCAGCCGGACCTGCGGCACACACACCTCGGTGCCGCGCGGCGCCCACGGCAGGTCCTCGGCCGTCGTCACCCGCAGGGTCAGCCAGGCCTCGCCGCCGTCCCGTGGCACCTCGAAGGGCAGCGGCACGGCCGCCGTCTCGCCGGGCCGCAGGTCGGGCAGTTCGGCGGGCGCGGTCAGCGTACGGCCGTCGGCCAGGGACAGCTCCCATACGCCGGTCAGCCAGTCCAGGCCGCGGAAGTGCTGGTGGTTGCCGAGGACGACGCCCTCGTGCTTGAAGCACTCGATCCGCAGCGGCGCCGCGATCTCCCGGTGCTCGAACATCGCGGGTTTCGGGGTGCGGTCAGGAAAGACCACCCCGTCGGCGATGAACGCGCCGTCGTGGATGGTCTCGCCGAAGTCGCCGCCGTACGCCCAGCGGTGGCCGGGCGCGGCGACACCGTTGTCGTAGAGCCCGGCGCCCCCACGCCCGACCGGTCTGCCGTCGTTCACACGCTGGAGAATGCCGTGGTCCCAGAACTCCCAGATGAACCCGCCCTGAAGACCTGGCGTTGACTCGATGGCGGCCCAATGGTCCGCGAGCGTGCCGTTGCTGTTGCCCATGGCGTGGGAGTACTCGCACTGGATGAGCGGCTTGGTCTGCCTCCCGGACAGGGCGTGCGCGACGCAGTCCTCCAGCGGTGCGTACATGGGGCAGGCGATGTCGGAGGCGAGCTCCGGGTCCGCCCAGTCGAGCTTGGCCGCGCCCTCGTACTGGATCGGCCGGGTCGGGTCGTGCCGGCGCACCCAGCCCGCGGCGGCGTCGTGGTTGGCGCCGTAGTCGGACTCGTTGCCCAGCGACCAGACGATGATCGAGGGGTGGTTCTTGTCCCGCAGCACCATCCGCGAGACCCGGTCCACGAAGGCGTTCAGATAGCGCGGGTCGTCGGCGATCTCGTGGGCGTGGTCGTGGGACTCGATGTCCGCCTCGTCGACGACGTAGAAGCCGAGCTCGTCGGCGAGGTCGTAGAGGGCCGGGTCGTTCGGGTAGTGGGAGGTGCGGATCGCGTTGAAGCCGAAGCGCTTCAGCAGGACGAGATCCGCGCGCATGTCCTCGTACGACACCGTCCGCCCCGTCAGCGGATGGAAGTCGTGCCGGTTCACGCCCCGGATGAACACGCGCTCGCCGTTGACCAGCAGGCCCCGGCCGATGATCTCGACGTCCCGGAAGCCGACGCGGTGGTGCGAGGTGTCGGCGACGGTGCCGTCGGCGCGGTGCAGCCGTACGGTCAGGCCGTACAGCTCGGGCGTCTCGGCGTTCCAGGTGCGGACGTCGGGGACGGTGGCGAGGATGCGGGCCTCGCCGAGGAAGTCGGAGACGCGGTCGTCCTCGGCGTTGGCCCGGTCGAACTCCCTGTCCTGGCTGAGGAGTTGACCCTCCAGTTCGCCGCTGACATACCACCCTTCGGGCAGCGCACCGCCAGCGTTCCGCACCCGGCAGTCGACCCGCAGCTCCCCGCTGAAGGCCGCCCGCACGGTCACGTCCGCGAGATGGAGGGGATCCGTGGCGTACAGCAGCACCGAGCGCGTCACGCCCCCGTGCCACCACTGGTCCTGGTCCTCGATGTGCGAGGCGTCCGACCACTTCACCACGGTCAGTCGTACGGTGGCCCGCTCGCCGGGACGCACCACATCCGTGAGATCGAACTCGGCGGCCAGGTGCGAGTCCTTGGAGATGCCGACGGGCCGCCCGTCCACGTGCACCAGCAGCACGCTCTCGGCGGCCCCGATCTGGAGCACGATCCGGCGTCCGGCCCAGTCCCCGGGCACGTCCACGTCACGCTCGTACACGCCCGTCGGGTTGGCGGCGGGCGAGGCGGGCGGGAAGTCCGGGAAGGGCATGCGGACGTTGGTGTACTGCGGGAGGTCGTCCGTGCCCTGCATGGTCCAGACACCCGGCACGTACGCCGCCGACCACACACCGCCGACCGGCGCGTCCGGGCCGGGCAGCAACTGGAAACGCCAGTCGCCGTCCAGGGAATCGGCTCCGGAGCGCCGGTCGACGGCGTTCATGGGCAGCCGCCCCCAGGAGGTCACCTCGGGTGACTCCCAGGGGCGCAGGGCGAGCAGTGGATCGCTCGTCATCCGCGGACGGCTCCCTTCGCGAGGTCGCCGATGATCTGCTTGGCGCCGACCGCGAACACGATCAGCAGCGGGATGAGGGCGAGCAGGGCGCCGGTCATCACGATGCCGTAGTCGGTGGTGCCATGGGTGCCGTTGAGCTGGGACAGCGCGACCTGGAGCGTCACGTTGTTCGGGTTGGTGAGGGAGATGAGGGGCCAGGCGAAGTCGTTCCACTGGCCCATGAAGGTGAAGATGCCGAGGAAGGCGAGGCCGGGGCGGACCACCGGCAGCGCCACGTGCCAGTACTGGCGCAGGAAGTTCGCCCCGTCGAGCTTGGAGGCGTCGAGCAGCTCGTCGTGGATGGCGGTCTTCATGTACTGGCGCATCCAGAAGATGCCGAAGGCGTTGGCCGCGGCCGGCACGATCAGCGCGGTCATCGAGCCGATCCAGCCGATCTTCGCCATGAGGACGAACTGCGGGATGACCGACAGCTGCGCCGGGACCATGAAGATGACCATGAGCAGCCCGAACAGCAGGCCCTTGCCGGGGAACTCGAACTTGGCGAAGACGAAGGCCGCGAGCGAGTCGAAGAGCAGGACCAGGAAGGTCACCGACGTCGCGACCAGCAGCGAGTTCCACATCGACCCGAAGAAGTCGATGGCGTCGAAGAGATTGCGGACGTTCTCCAGGAAGTGTGTGCCCGGCAGCAGCTTCGGCGGGTAGGAGAAGATCTCCGTCGAGCTGTGCGTCGACATGACCACGGCCCAGTAGAACGGGAAGGCCGAGATCAGTGTGCCGATGATCAGCGGGAGGTGCAGCGCGATCCCTCTGCGGCGGGACCCCTTGATGGATGCCATGGTGCGCCCTTCCTAGTCGCCCCGGCGCTGCACGAGGCGCCAGTTGATGATCGAGAAGAGGACGACGACGAGGAAGATGCCCCACGCCACCGCGGCTCCGTACCCGAAGTCGTTGTTGTCGAAGGTCTGCTGGAAGAAGTAGAGGACCATCGTCTGGCCCGAGTGGCCCGGACCGCCCGCGAACGTCGAGTCGTTGGACGAGGTCTGGAGCAGGACCTGTGGTTCGGAGAAGCTCTGCAGGCCCGTGACCGTCGAGACGACGAGCACGAACAGCAGCGTGGGCCGCAGCAGCGGCAGCGTGATCCGGAAGAAGGTCTGAATGGGGCCGGCGCCGTCCATGCGCGCCGCCTCGTACAGGTCGCTCGGGATGGTCTGGAGCCCGGCGAGGAAGATGATGGCGTTGTAGCCGGTCCACTGCCAGGTCATCAGCGCCGCGATGGTGACCTTGATGCCCCACGGCGTGTTCAGCCAGGCCACCTGGTCGATCCCCACCGCGTTGAGGACGGCGTTCACCATGCCCGCGTTGGTGGAGAAGATCGAGCCGAAGACGATCGCGATCGCGACGACCGAGGTGACGTTCGGCAGGAAGTACGCGACGCGGTACAGGCCCTTGAACCGGACCGCGGAGTTGAGCATCACGGCCGTGACCATCGCCAGGAAGATCATGGGGAAGGTGGCCAGCGCCCAGATGATGATCGTGTTGCCGATCGAGTTCCAGAAGTCGCTGTCGCTCAGCAGGTACTGGTACTGCGAGAGCCCGGCCCACTCCATCGAGCCGAGTCCGTCCCAGCGGTGGAAGGACAGGTAGAGCGAGAAGCCGACCGGGAACAGGCCGAAGCCGAGGAAGATCAGGTAGAAGGGGGAGATGGCGGCGTAGAGGTGCCAGTACTTGCGCAGGCCCTTCTTCGGCCGGACCGGGGAGGGCTGCGCCACAGCGGGCGGGGTCTGCTCGATGACGGCCATCAGTAGCTCACCCCCAGGTGCTTCGCGATGCGACGGCACTTGCTCATGGCGTCACTCCAGGCCTTCTTCGGGTCCTTGCCGAGGACGCCGACGTTCTTGATCTCGTCCTTGATGGGCTGCGAGAGCGCGATGTCGTACGGGCTGTTGTAGGCGACCACGATCTTCTGCGCGGCGGGCCCGAAGATGTCGGTCGTGACCTGGCCGCCGAAGAAGGGGTCGGGCTCCTGCATCTGCTTCAGGCCGTAGGAGGCGGGCGTGGAGGGGAAGAGGCCCGCGTCGATATAACCCTGCGCCTGGTTGGTCGCGTTGAGCATCCAGGCGATGATCTCGAAGGCCTGCTCGGGCTCCCGGCACGCCTTGGTGATCGACAGGAACGAGCCGCCGCTGTTGGAGGGCCGCACGGGCATCTGCGCCACCCGCCACTTGCCCTTGGTCTTCGGCACGCCGTTCTTGATGTCGAAGCTGGCCCAGGAGGCGTTGAGCTGGCTCGGCAGCTTGCCGTCCTGGATGGCCGACAGCTGGTCCGGGGTGCCGCTGACCAGGTCGGAGACGATCTTCCGCTGCTTGGCCTCCACGGCCAGCGCCCAGGCCCGGCGCACGTGTTCCTGGTCGCCGATGAAGTGGCGGTCCTTGTCGACGTACCGCTTCGCGCCCTGCTCGACGACGTTCCCGAAGACGGAGGTGATGTCGGTGAGCAGCTTGGCCTCCGGGACACGCTTGCCCAACTGCACACCCGCGTCGAAGAACTTCTCCCAGGTGTTGAGTTCGTTGGTCACGTCGTCGGGCTCGTACGGCAGCCCGGCCTTGCGGAAGACCTCGTACTGGTAGTAGTGCGCGACCGGGCCGCAGTCGATCGGGAAGCCGACCATCGTGCCGTCGTCGGCGATGCCCTGGTCCCACTTCCAGGACAGGTACTGGCTCTTGTACTTCTCCGCGCCCAGCGTCCGCAGGTCGATGAACTGGTCCGCGTTCGGCAGGTAGGCGGCCATGTCCTCGCCCTTGAGCCCCGCGATGTCGGGGATGTGGGCCCGGCCGGTGATGGTGGTGATGAGCTTGGAGCGGTACTGGCCGCCGATCTGGATGGCCTCCAGGTCCACGGAACTGTCGTAGCGGGCCTTGGCGTTCTTCACGACGGTGTCGCTCAGGCCGCCGCTCCAGTACCACAGGACCATGTTCCGGCCGGTCGAGCCGGTCGGAACGGCACAGCCGGATGCCAGGCCGCCCAGCGTCGTGGCGGCCGTACCGGCCAGGCCCGCGCGCAGCAGGCCTCTTCGTGAGAGCCGCACAGCTCCCACCGCCTTTCGGATCTTTTCGGGTCTTCGCGAACGAGGGGGCATGCTGTTTCTTTGGGGGGATCAGTGCTGCCGTGCGGGGGGTGTCACGGGTGCGTACTGCACGGGAGGCCCGGGATCCGCGGGGATCCGGTCCGCCAGGAAGCCGTACGCCTTCTTGAGCTCGGGGTCGGTCAGCGCGCGCCACCAGCGGTCGACGCCGTACCAGCCGGGGGCCGCCAGGGCCCCGCCGGGATGCCGGACGGACAGTCCGGCGGACAGGACCGCGAACCGCAGGCGTTCCGCCAGCGGCCAGCCGCCGAGGGAGGCCGCGACGAAGCTCGCGCCGAAGACGTCACCGGCGCCCGTCGCGTCCAGGACGTCGACGGCCAGGGCCGGGACGTCCGCGTACTCGCCGGTCGTCTGGTCGACGGCGAGCGCGCCGTCCCCGCCCCGCGTGACCACGGCGACGGGCACCAGCTCGGAGAGCGTGCCGAGCGCCGCCACCGCGCTGTCGGTGCGGGTGTAGGCCATCGCCTCGGTCTCGTTGGGGAGGAAGGCGTGGCACAGGGAGAGCTGGTCCAGGAGGTCGGTCGACCACTCCTGGGTGGGGTCCCAGCCGACGTCGGCGTAGATCTGGGTGCCGTTCGCGGCGGCCTTGGCGAGCCAGGCACGCGGTTCGGCCTCGATGTGCACGAGGGCCGTGCGCGCCTCGGGCGGGTCGCCCATCAGCGCGTCCTGCGAGTACGGCGGCTCCTGGCCGTGGGTGACCAGGGCCCGGTCGGAACCGTGGGCGATCGAGACGGTGACGGGGGTGGGCCAGCCGTCCGCGGTGCGGGAGAGCGAGAGGTCGACGCCTTCCTGGTCGTCCAGGACGTCACGGCAGTACTCGCCGTAGAAGTCGTCGCCGAAGACCGTGGCCAGGGAGGTCCTGAGGCCGAAGCGGGAAGCGGCCACCGCGAGGTTGGCGATGCCGCCGGGGCCGCAGCCCATGCCGGCCGTCCAGATCTCCTCGCCCGGCGTCGGCGGCCTGCCCAGACCCGTGAGGACGAGGTCGTAGAAGAGCAGCCCGGTCAGCAGCACATCAGGCCGATCGTCGTCCACGCGCACATCCTCTCGTCAAAAGTCTTCAATTTCGATGACCGGAATCGTGCGCCGCTCAGCGACATTGGTCAATACCTGAGCAGAACTGAGCATGGAAATGATTGGCAATGACGAGTACTGTTCACGTCGTGCTGGCAGAACGACGACACCAACTGATCCTGCGGGCCCTGCGCTCGGGCGGCCCCGCGGCTGTGACCGACCTCTCCGAGCAGCTCAATGTGAGCCCCGCCACCATCCGGCGTGACCTGGTCAAACTGGAGGAGGACGGGCTGCTCACCCGTGTGCACGGCGGTGCGCGGGCGGAGGAGGGCGACCAGCCCTTCGCCGAGGTCGCCGAGGTCCGGGTGGCCGAGAAGGACGCGATAGCGGCCCGGGCCGCCGCCCTGGTCCAGGACGGTCAGTCCGTGCTGCTCGACATCGGCACCACCGCCTACCGGCTGGCCCGCCAGCTGCACGGCCGGCGCCTCACTGTGATCACCAGCAACCTGGTGGTCTACGAGGAGCTCGCCGACGACGAGGGCATCGAGCTGGTGCTGCTCGGCGGCATGGTCCGCCGCGAGTACCGCTCCCTGGTCGGCTTCCTCACCGAGGACAACCTGCGCCAGCTGCACGCCGACTGGCTCTTCCTCGGCACCAGTGGAGTGCGCCCGGGCGGGCAGGTGATGGACACGACGGTCGTCGAGGTCCCGGTGAAGCGGGCCATGATCAAGGCCGGTGACAAGGTCGTCCTGCTGGCCGACTCGGCGAAGTTCCCGGGTACGGGCATGGCGAAGGTCTGCGGTCCCGAGGACCTGGACGTGGTGGTGACGAACGGGCCGGTGAACACCGAGACGCGGGCCTCCCTTCAGGAGGCCGGTGTCGACGTGATCCTGGCAGGAAAGGCTGGACCAGCGTGAAGCTGACGATTCTGGGCGGCGGCGGATTCCGTGTGCCGCTCGTGTACGGGGCGCTCCTGACGGACCACGCCGAGGGCCGGGTCACGGAGGTCGTCCTGCACGATCTGGACGACAGCAGACTGCACGCGGTCGCCCGGGTCCTGGACGAGCAGGCCGCCGACGTGCCCGACGCGCCCAAGGTGACCGCCACCACCGACCTCGACGAGGCCCTGCGCGGCGCCGACTTCATCTTCTCGGCGATCCGCGTCGGCGGACTGGAGGGCCGGGCCAACGACGAGCGGGTCGCACTCGCGGAAGGCGTCCTCGGTCAGGAGACGGTCGGCGCGGGCGGCATCGCCTACGGCCTCCGTACCGTTCCCGTCGCCGTCGACATCGCGCAGCGCGTGGCCCGCCTCGCACCCGACGCCTGGGTCATCAACTTCACCAACCCCGCCGGCCTCGTCACCGAGGCCATGTCCCGCCACCTCGGCGACCGCGTCATCGGCATCTGCGACTCGCCGGTCGGCCTCGGCCGCCGTATCGCCCGGGTGCTCGGGGTCGCCAACCCGCGCGAGGCGTTCATCGACTACGTCGGCCTCAACCACCTCGGCTGGGTCCGCGGCCTGCGCGTCGCGGGCCGGGACGAGCTCCCGCGGCTGTTCGCCGACCCCGACCTGCTCGGCTCCTTCGAGGAGGGCAAGCTCTTCGGCGTCGACTGGCTGCAGTCCCTGGGCGCGATCCCGAACGAGTATCTGCACTACTACTACTTCAACCGGGAAGCCGTGCGGTCCTACCAGGCGGCCGAGAAGACCCGCGGCGCCTTCCTGCACGACCAGCAGGCCCGCTTCTACGAGGAGATGCAGCGCCCCGACGCTGCCGCCCTCACCGCCTGGGACCGCACCCGCGCCGAGCGCGAGGCGACCTACATGTCGGAGAACCGGGAGACGGCGGGCGCCGGCGAGCGCGACGCCGACGACCTCTCCGGCGGCTACGAGAAGGTGGCCCTCGCGCTGATGCGGGCCATCGCCCGCGACGAGCGCACCACCCTGATCCTCAACGTCCGCAACAAGGGTGCGCTCGCGGTCCTCGACTCCGAGGCCGTCATCGAGGTCCCCTGCCTGGTCGACGCCAACGGCGCGCACCCCGTGTCCGTGTCCCCGTTGCCCGACCACGCCACCGGTCTGGTCTGCTCGGTGAAGGCGGTCGAGCGGGAGGTGCTGGCCGCCGCCGAGTCCGGATCCCGTACGACGGCGGTGAAGGCGTTCGCGCTGCACCCGCTCGTCGACTCCGTCAACGTGGCCCGCAGGCTGGTCGAGGGCTACAGCGAGGTCCATCCCGGCCTGGCGTACCTTAAGTAAGCGCGCTCGGTAAGCGCTTTCCCCACCTTCTTGGCTTCCCGGTTTCCTGGAGACTTCTCATGCACGACGAACGCCGCCGGATCGAGGAGCGCGTCGAGCGCGTCCACAACCAGCGCATCAAGCCCGCGATCTACGCGGCCACCGTCCCCTTCGAGGTAGAGGCCTGGCAGGCGCCGGGCGAGCCGGTGTCCTTCGAGGAGGCGGCGGCCGCGCGGTACGCGCCCTTCGCCATGGACACCCCGTGGGGTCCGCCGTGGGGCACCACCTGGTTCCGCATGCGCGGCCAGGTGCCCGCCGAATGGGCGGGCCGGCGCGTCGAGGCGGTCATCGACCTCGGCTTCGTGGGCGACTGGCCGGGCAACCAGGCCGAGGCGCTGGTCCACCTGTCCGACGGCCGCCCCTTGAAGGCCGTCAACCCGCTCAACCAGTACGTGCCGATCGCCAACCCGGCGACGGGCGGCGAGCAGATCGACTACCTGGTCGAAGCGGCCTCGAACCCCGACATCCTCGCCGACAACTTCTCCAAGATCACGCCCATGGGTGACGTGCTCACGGCCGGCGACAAGCCGCTCTACACCTTCCAGCGCGCCGACATCGCGGTCCTGGACGAGAACGTCTGGCACCTCGACCTCGACATCCAGGTGTTGAGCGAGCTCATGGTCCACCTCGCCGAGCACGAGCCGCGCCGGCACGAGATCCTGCACGCCCTGGACCGTGCCATGGACGCCGTCGACCTGGACGACATCTCCGGCAGCGCGGCGGCGGTCCGCGAGGTGCTCGCCCCGGTCCTGGCCAAGCCCGCCAACGCGAGCGCGCATGTGATCTCCGGCGTCGGCCACGCCCACATCGACTCCGCCTGGCTGTGGCCGATCCGCGAGACCAAGCGCAAGACGTCCCGCACCTTCTCCAACGTCACCTCGCTCGCCGACGAGTACGACGACTTCATCTTCGCCTGCTCGCAGGCCCAGCAGTACGAGTGGGTGCGCGACAACTACCCGCACGTGTGGGCGCGCATCCAGGAGTCGGTGAAGAAGGGCCAGTGGGCGCCGGTCGGCGGCATGTGGGTCGAGTCCGACGGCAACCTGCCCGGCGGCGAGGCGATCGCCCGCCAGCTCGTCCACGGCAAGCGGTTCTTCATCGAGCACTTCGGCATCGAGACCAAGGGCGTCTGGCTGCCCGACTCCTTCGGCTACAACGCCGCCTACCCGCAGCTCGCCAAGCTCGCCGGCAACGAGTGGTTCCTCACCCAGAAGATCTCCTGGAACCAGACCAACAAGTTCCCCCACCACACCTTCTGGTGGGAGGGCATCGACGGCACCCGCATCTTCACCCACTTCCCGCCGGTCGACACCTACAACGCCCGCTTCAGCGGCGAGGAGATGGACCGCGCGGTCCGCAACTACCAGGAGAAGGGCGCCGGTACGCGCTCCCTCGCCCCCTTCGGCTGGGGCGACGGCGGTGGCGGCCCCACCCGCGAGATCATGGAACGCGCGCGTCGACTGGCCGACCTGGAGGGCTCGCCCAAGGTCGTCGTCGAGCACCCGGACGAGTTCTTCGCCAAGGCCCGCGCAGAGTACGAGGACGCCCCCGTCTGGGAGGGCGAGCTCTACCTGGAGCTGCACCGCGCCACCTACACCTCGCAGGCCCGCACCAAGCAGGGCAACCGCCGCAGCGAACACAAGCTCCGCGAGGCCGAGTTGTGGGCCACGACGGCCGCGCTGCACGCGCCGGGCTACGCGTACCCGTACGAGAAGCTGGACCGCCTCTGGAAGACGGTGCTGCTGCACCAGTTCCACGACATCCTGCCGGGGTCCTCGATCGCCTGGGTGCACCGCGAGGCGGAGGCCGAATACGCGCGGGTGGCCGAGGAGTTGGAGGTGCTGACGGCGGAGGCGGTGGCCGCGCTGGGCGGCGGTGGTACCCGTGTGTTCAACACGAGCCCGTACGACCGCGCCGAAGTGGTCCGTACGGCCGACGGCGCACCGGCGTACGTGGAGGTGCCCGCGAGCGGCAGCGCGCCCCTGACCGACGCCGGGCCCGCGCAGCCGGTGACGGCCGAGGGACGGGTCCTCGACAACGGCCTGGTCCGGGTGGAGGTCGCGGAGGACGGCACGCTGTCGTCCGTACGGGACCTGCGGGCCGGCCGGGAGGTCCTCGCCGGCGCGGGCAACCTGCTCCGCCTGCACACCGACCTCCCGAACTACTGGGACGCCTGGGACATCGACAAGCACTACCGGAACCGCTTCACGGACCTGCTGGAGCCGGAGTCGGTGGCCGTCGTCGAGGCGGAGCCGCTCGTCGGCGCCATCCGAGTCACCCGCTCCTTCGGCAAGGGCTCGAAGATCACCCAGACGATCACCGTCCGCGCCGACAGCCCGCGCATCGACTTCGAGACCGAGATCGACTGGCACGAGGCCGAGAAGATCCTCAAGGCCGGCTTCCCGGTGGACGTCCGGGCCCCGCACTCCTCCGCGGAGATCCAGTTCGGCCACGTCCAGCGCCCCACCCACACCAACACCAGCTGGGAGGCGGCCCGCTTCGAGGTCTCCGGCCACCGCTGGGTGCACGTCGCCGAACCCGGCTACGGCGTCGCGGTCATCAACGACTCGACGTACGGGCACGACGTCACCCGCACGGTCCGCGAGGACGGCGGTACGACGACCACCGTCGCCCTGAGCCTGGTCCGCGCCCCGCGCATCCCGGACCCCGAGGCCGACCAGGGCAAGCACCGCTTCACGTACTCGCTGCTGCCCGGCGCGAGCATCGAGGACGCCGTCGCGGAGGGCTACGCCCTCAACCTGCCGCTGCGGGTCGCCGATTCGGCGGGCGTACCCGAACCGGTCGTCTCCGTCGACGGCGAGGGCATCACCGTCGAGGCGGTCAAGCTCGCCGACGACGAGTCGGGCGACGTGGTGGTGCGGCTGTACGAGTCGCGTGGCGGCCGTGCGCAGGGCGTGCTGCGCACGGGCTTCCCGCTGGCGGGCGGCCAGGTGACCGACCTGCTGGAGCGTCCGCTGGAGGACGCCGAGGTCGTCGACGGTGGTGTCCGCGTCCAGCTGCGGCCCTTCCAGATCCTGACGCTCCGTCTGGGGAGGGGCTGACCCATGCCCATGCAACCCTGGTTCACCGACGCCAAGTTGGGGATCTTCGTCCACTGGGGCATCTACGCCGTCGACGGCGTCCAGGAGTCCTGGTCGTTCTACGACGACATCGTCCCGCACGACCAGTACATGTCCCAGCTGGACCGCTTCACGGGCGCCAAGTACGACCCGAAGGCGTGGGCCGACCTGTTCGCCCGTGCGGGCGCGAAGTACGCCGTACTGACGACCCGTCACCACGACGGCGTGGCCCTGTGGGACACGGAGTACGGCGACCTCAACCTCGGCCGCGACTACCTGACCGGCTACGTGGAAGCCCTGCGCGAGAAGGACCTCAAGGTCGGCTTCTACTACTCGCACTCCGACTGGAACCACCCCGACTACGCCTCCACGCGCAAGCCGGGCCGTCCGCCGGAGATGGAGGACAACCGCTACTCCGAGTGCTCGGCCGAGGACGAGGACCTGGACGCCTGGGAGCGGTTCATCGCCTACCGCGACGGCCAGATCCGGGAGCTGTCCTCCCGCTACCGGCCCGACCTGATGTGGTTCGACGGCGAGTGGGACCGCAGCGAGGAGCAGTGGCGCATCCCCGAACTCGCCGCGCTCATCCGCTCGTACAGCCCCGACGTCGTCTTCAACGCCCGCATGCTCAGCGGGGGCGACTACGCCACCCCCGAGCAGGGCGCTCCCATCGAACCGCCCGACGGGCCCTGGGAGTTGTGCCTCACGATCAACGACTCGTGGGGCTATCAGCACCAGGACCACAACCACAAGTCGCTCACCCACCTGGTCCGCTATTTCACCGAGACCATCGGCGGGGGCGGCAACCTGCTGCTCGACGTCGGCCCGATGGAGGACGGCACCATCCCGCAGCCGCAGGTGGAGCGGCTCGAAGGACTGGGGGAGTGGATCCGCAAGCACTCCGAGGCGGTGTACGGCACGGTCCGCGGACTCCCGGCCGGGCACCACTACGGGCCCAGCACCCTCTCCGCCGACCGCCGCACCCTCTACCTCACCCTGTTCGACATCCCGCGTGCCGAGATCGGCGTCCGCGGACTGGTCACTCCGGTCCGCAAGGTCACCGTGCTCGGCACCGGTACCGAACTCGGCCATCGGGTCGTCGGCGGGCTGCACGACGCGGTCGGCGTGCTGTGGATCGACCCGCCGGCCGAGGCCGACCTCGACCCGCACGCCACGATTCTCGCGGTCGAACTGGACGGGGAGATGGAGCTGTACCGCGGGTCGGGGCGGTTCTGAGGACCGGTTCCGAGGGCCCGCCGCACAGCAGTTCCCCAGCATTTCCCAGAAACAATTAAGAAATCGGTAAATCACCAGGTCACGGGCCCGATTCAGGGTTCCGTGACCTCGGTGGTTTCCCGTTCCGACACCTGGAGTTCGCCTTGTGCCCCTGAGATGCGGAGGCAAGGTGCAAGAGAAAGGTGTCACGGTGCGAGACCCGCGTATGTCTGCGATCGGCAAGGGGCTGAGGCGCCGGGGGAGGCTGATGAAGGAGGCGGTGAGCCCGCCGCGCCGGACCCTGGACGCCGTGCCCACCCCCAGGCCCCGGCCCGCCGCCAAGGCGTCGTACACCGCCCCCTGCGCCCCGCGCCTGGTGGAGTCCCCGGTGTTCGTGCTGTCCTCCGTGCGCTCGGGCTCGACCCTGCTGCGAGTGCTGCTGAACAGCCACAGCCGGATCCGCGCCCCGCACGAGATGCATCTGCGCACCCTGAACGTCGAGTTGAGCCGCAGTTTCACCGCGGAGGCCATGAAGGCCCTCGAACTGGACCGGCGCGAGCTGGAACACATGCTGTGGGACCGGGTCCTGCACCTCGAACTCGCCCGCAGCGACAAGGACGTCATCGTCGACAAGACACCGGCGAACACCCTCATCTGGCCCCGGCTGCACCGATGTTGGCCGCACGCGAAGTACATCGTCCTGCTGCGCCACCCGGGCGCGGTCATCGCCTCCCTGACCAGCCGGCGCACGGACCCCGACCACGAGGCGATCCGCGCCGAAGTCCTCCAGTACGCCGAGAAGCTGGAGGAGGCGCGCCAGAGTCTGGACGCGCACGTGATCACGTACGAGGAACTCACCGCGGAGCCGGAGAAGACGACCCGCGACCTGTGCGACTACCTCGGCCTCCCCTGGGAGAGCGCCATGCTCGACTACGGCACCAAGGACCACGGCACCTTCCGCCCCCAGCTCGGCGACTGGAGCAGCACCATCAAGTCGGGCCGCATCCAGCCCGCCCGCACCGCCGACCCCGCCGCCGAACTGTCGCCGCGCCTCGCGGAGTTGGCGAAGGCGTGGGGGTACCCCGTCTAGGCACCCTCACGCGACTGACACTCGGCCGGTGAAGCCGGCCGTGATCCCGGGAACGGCGTTCGGGAGTGCGGAGTTGCACGACCAAGCCGGTGTGGGCCGATCATGACCGATGCGCTAGGTCATGTTCGGCCCACACCGCGGGTGAAGGTGCTGATCAGGCCCGGGCGGTGGCAGGCGTGCCGGCCTCCGTGGTGACCTGCTCGACCGGTTCCGCCGTCGGTGCGGGCACCGCCGGCAGCAGCGGCCCGGTCTCCTCCGCGCGCTGGTGCGGGATGGACACCGCACGCAGCGGGCGCGGTCCCGACACCACCGTGTAGTCCTGGCCGAGGAACGGCGGCTCCATCTCGCCCGGGTCCTCGCCGAGCGCCAACTGCACTGCGGCCCAAGGGGCGTTGACGCCGCAGAGCGACAGCTGGTGCAGACCCCCAGCTGGACGCGTGTTGACATCCATGAGAACGGGGGTGTCGCCGAACATACGGAACTGGATGTTGGACAGGTAGTGCAGCCCGAAGCCCTCGGCGATCCGGCGGGCCGGCTCCAGCCACTGCTCGTGCAGGGTGAAGCCGCGGCGGCGGCCGTTCTTCGTGCGGCCCACCGCCAGGCGGACCCGGTTGTCCGGACCGGTGAGGCAGTCCACCGACACCTCCGGCTGCTCCAGGCGCGGCATGACCAGCCAGTCCACGGACTCGTCGGCCTCCTTCAGCGCCTCCACGACCAGGTCCAGCGGCACGTACGGGCCCGGGAAGCCGTTGAGGTGCATGAGCGAGAAGGGGGTGCGCGTGATGACGCGGAAGCCCACCCCGCCCGCTCCGGACGCCGGCTTGAAGCACGCCTTGTAGCCGCCCGCCTCCAGCTCCTCCACGGCCGCGACCAGCTCGTCAGCGGTCCGCACCCGCCACCACGGCGGCACCGGCGCACCGATGGCCTGGACCGCCTCGTAGGCGATCACCTTGTCGTGGAAGACGGCCACGGCCTCGGGCGGCGGCGCCAGCAGCGCCGTACCGACCGCCTCGAACTCGGCGCGGTGCGCCACGATCGCCGACTGGTGCAGCCGGGGCACGAACACGTCGATGCCGCGGCGCGCGCACTGGTCCAGCGCGAACTCCACGTACGCGGCCGGGGACAGACCCTCCGGCTCCAGATCGGCGGTGTCGGCGGCGGCCAGCACGGGGGAGTCCGCGTCGCCGTGCGTGGCATGGATCTCGACGGCGCGATCGCTGGGATTTCGTCGCAGCTGATCCATGAAGAACACGTTCTCCGCGTACGTGCGATTGAGCCAGACGCGTACGCGAGAGAGCATGCAGGCCGCCTTTCGGGCATTTCGGGCACAACGAAGCAGGCCGTGCCCGGCGAGGTTGATCGGAGGGACACCAAACCGCCCTGCGCGAAGGGAAGTTCATGGCGGTGGTGTTGGGGCGATCATACGGCTTTCGAGAGGTGCCGCGTGCAACGTGCGTGTTACGGATTTCCCGATCATGCGGTACGGCAAGATCAGGTGCCTCGATCCGACCTTGTAGCAGGGCGGCAAATGTGTTCTCGTGGTCCCCATCGAGTGCTCGGAAGGGGCGGGAAGTGACGTCGACGGCCGGCGGCGCCGGACAACTGCTGGCCATCAGCGACCTGCACATCGGCTACGCCGAGAACCGCGCCCTGGTCGAGGAGATGCGCCCCGGGACGGACGACGACTGGCTCCTCGTGGCGGGCGACGTCGCCGAGACCGTCGCCGACGTCCGCTGGGCCCTGGAGACCCTCGCGGGCCGCTTCCGGAAAGTCGTCTGGGCTCCCGGCAACCACGAACTGTGGACCCACCCCCGGGACACCGTCACCCTGCGCGGCGTCGCCCGCTACGACCACCTCGTCGACGTCTGCCGGGAACTCGGCGTCACGACCCCCGAGGACCCCTACCCCGTCTGGGACGGCCCCGGCGGCCCGGTCGCCGTCGCCCCGCTGTTCCTGCTGTACGACTACTCCTTCCTGCCGGCCGGCTGCACCACCAAGGAACAGGGACTGGAGTACGCGCACGGCACCGGCATCGTCTGCAACGACGAGTACCTGCTGCACCCCGACCCCTACCCCTCCCGCGAGGCCTGGTGCCGGGCCCGGGTCGCCGAGACCGAGCGCAGGCTCGCCGCACTGCCCGACGACCTGCCCACGGTCCTCGTCAACCACTACCCGCTCGACCGCCATCCCACGGACGTCCTGTGGTACCCCGAGTTCGCCATGTGGTGCGGCACCACGCTGACCGCCGACTGGCACCGCAGGTTCCGTGTCGAGACCATGGTCTACGGCCATCTCCACATCCCGCGGACCACCTGGCACGAGGGCGTCCGCTTCGAGGAGGTGTCGGTCGGCTACCCCCGCGAGTGGCGCAAGCGACCGGAGCCGCCGGGACAACTGCGGCGCATCGTGCCGAGAGAGGTCGGGGCCCGGTGATCGAGGAACTGCTGCCGGACTCGGTGGTGGCCGTCGAGGTGCACGGCACCGACGAGCCGGAGAACACGGTGCTCTACCCGGAGGAGGAGGTGCTCGTCGCGCGGGCCGTCGCCAAGCGGCGCCGAGAGTTCGCCGTCGTGCGCGCCTGCGCCCGCCGGGCCATGGAGAAACTCGGCGTGCCGCCGCGCTCCGTCCTGCCCGGCGAACGCGGCGCCCCGCAGTGGCCGCCCGGACTGACCGGCAGCATGACCCACTGCGACGGCTACTGCGCCGCGGCCCTCGTCCGCGCCACCGACCTCGCCTCCCTCGGCATCGACGCCGAACCGCACGGACCGCTCCCGGAGGGCGTCCTGGCGAGCGTGGCACTGCCCGCGGAACGGGCCCGGCTGCAGCGGCTCGCCGCCGCACACCCGGGGATCCACTGGGACCGGCTGCTTTTCAGTGCCAAGGAGTCCGTCTACAAGGCGTGGTTCCCCCTCACCGGCAAGTGGCTGGAGTTCACCGAGGCCGACATCGAGATCCGCGTGGATCCCGGGGAGCCGCTCGGCGGCGGCATCCGTGCCGATCTCCTCGTACCCGGACCGCTGGTGGGCGGGGAGCGGCGCGGGTACTTCGAGGGCCGCTGGACGATCCGGGACGGGCTGGTCGCGACGTCCGTCGTCGTGCCGTACGCCTGAGCGCACGGCACGGCACGGCACGGCACGTCGCGGCACGGCTTCCGGGCCTATGGCTCTACGGCTCCGGCGGGCACCAGCTCTGCAGCAGTCGGAAGAACGCCTCCTCGTTGCCCGCCAGTCCCGCGTCCGCGAGGGCCTGTTCCGCCTCGGCGAGCACGGCGGGCGGGACGAGCGGTGGCCGGCCGGAATCCGGCGGACCGGCCGCGGTGTCGAAGACGGCTCGGACCGTGTGCAGCAGCCGCAGATAGGCCTGGACGGCGGTGCGCTCGCGGTCGGTCAGTACGGCGGTGGGCATCGGGCGGCTCTCCCAGGTCGGCTCGGTCGGTCACGCCCTCATACGGGGGCGCATCTCCAGCTTGCCGCCCACCACTGACAATCCGGCCGCGGTACGTATCGGTTCGCCCGCTTAGCGGAGGCGAAACCTCACCGAAATCCCTTGTGGGAAAGGAGTCCTACGCTGGAGTTAAGGGCTTTCGGCCGCTGCCTGGCGGCCAGTGAACGGGAGGCGAGTACGTGGTCGACGACCCGCGCCGGCGCCCGGTGCGCGCCGTGCGGCTGCGCCCGGTGGGCGATGGAGAACTCGAGTTGCAATACCGCGTCGTGCACGGTTACCGCCGCGCCTTCCGCATGGCGGGCGAGGGCCCGGCGCTGGTGCTCATCCACGGCATCGGGGACTCCTCGGCGACCTGGGCCGAACTGATCCCCGACCTCGCCCGCACCCACACCGTGATCGCCCCCGACCTGCTCGGCCACGGCGACTCCGACAAGCCGCGCGCCGACTACTCGGTCGCCGCGTACGCCAACGGGGTGCGGGATCTGCTCACCACGCTCGGCATCGAGTCGGCGACCCTGGTCGGGCACTCGCTGGGCGGGGGCGTGGCGATGCAGTTCGCCTACCAGTTCCCCGAGCGCACCGAGCGGCTCATCCTGGTCAGCGCGGGGGGAGTGGGGCGCGAGGTCAACCCGGTGCTGCGGCTGGTGTCGCTGCCCGGCGCCCACCTGATGC
This sequence comes from Streptomyces fulvoviolaceus, assembly GCF_000718165.1. Classification (GTDB taxonomy): domain Bacteria; phylum Actinomycetota; class Actinomycetes; order Streptomycetales; family Streptomycetaceae; genus Streptomyces; species Streptomyces fulvoviolaceus. The sequence continues at coordinate 112,371 of NZ_JOEY01000048.1, forward strand.
TGTCCTCGCTCCGGCTGCCCGGCATGCGGCTCCAAGTGGGCCTCGCCGTACGGCTGATGAAGCTGATGGACACCGACCTCGGCCAGGACGCCCCCGACCTGCTCAACCTCGTCGACGCGCTGCCCGACGAGACCTCGCGCAACGCCTTCATCCGCACCCTGCGGGCGGTCGTCGACTGGCGCGGGCAGGTCGTGACCATGCTGGACCGGTGCTATCTCACCGAGGGCATGCCGACCATGCTGCTGTGGGGGGACCGGGACAGCGTGGTGCCCGTGCGGCATGCGTACGGGGCGCACGAGGCCATGCCGGGGAGCCGGCTGGAGATCTTCGAGCAGGCGGGGCACTTCCCGTTCCACAGTGACCCGGCTCGGTTCGTGTCGCTGGTGGAGGAGTTCACGGCGACCACCGCTCCGGCCGACTGGAGTCGGGAGCACTGGCGGGAGCTGCTGCGGGAGGGACGGCCGGGGACGTCCGCCGGGCGGCCCGACACGGTTCGCAACCGGGCCGTGGCACAGGACCTGCGGGAGGCCAGCGAGCGCAGCGCCACCTGATCCGACAGGGGACGTGACACAGGCTCTAACCCTGCGGGCCCCGGTAGCCGAGGGAGGCCTCGATGCGGCCCGCCAGGTGGTCGCGCTGGACCGGGCCCCGGAGGGCGGAACCCTCCAGCCATGTGCGGCACTTGCTGGCGAGGAGCAGGCCGAAGTTCTCGGCCTCCTTCTCGTCGTCCTGCTCGAAGCGGCTGCGGGCGGCCACCTTCAGGACGGTGGCCGTCAGGTCCGCGTCGTCGCTGAGGAGGCGGGCCGCGACGGCGGCACCCTCCACGTGGTGGCTGCAGTGGCCGGCCTTCATGTGCCACAGCTCGTGGCCGAGGATCACCAACTGGTGGTCGGGGGCGGTGCGTTCCTCGACCACGACGAGATCCCGGTCGGCCATGTCGAGCCACAGGCCGCTGGCGGTACCGGGCGGGAAGGCGGCCGTACGGAAGTGGACGGGACGGCCGCGGCGTCTGCTCATCGCGCCGCACAGGGCGCCGTACAGGTCCTCGGGCCGTGCCGGTGCGGGGAGCTCCAGCTCCGCCACCAACTCGCCGCACAGGCGGCGCATTTCCTTACCGATGCCCACAGTTCTCCCCCGGATCAGGACTCGGGCCGCTTGACGCTCTCCAGGAGCATGTCCAGCCACTCCGCGACCTTGTCACGGTGCTGGTCGGTGGGCAGCTGCGCGGCCCGCCAGGCGATCCCGCGGACGCCGTGGTCCTGCAACAGCCGCTCCAGCGGGTCCTGGACGGCCGCGGCCGCCTCCCGCTCCCGGTCGGCGAGCTTGTGCAGGAGCTCCTGTTCGCTGCGCTGCAGTGCGCCCGCGAGCGCCTCGGGGTCCTCGGCCGTCAGGAATCCGGCATGCACCCGGAAGAACCGCTGTATGGCGTCGCAGTGCTCCATCGTGGGGCGCCGGTCGCCGTTGATGAGCGCGCCGGCCTGCTGCCGCGACATGAAGGCGCCATCCGCGATCTCCTGCTGGGTGTACTTGCGCCCGTTCGGCTTGAGCCGGGTGCGGCGCAGCAGGTCCAGCCGCTGCAGGAACCGGGCCTGTACGTCCGGCTCACCCGCGGGCCGCCCGCTCAGCAGCGCCTTGACCACCGGCTCGGGGACACCGGAAGCGACGGACAGACGACGGGTGTCGAAGACCTCGGGGTGCGGCACACCGAGCCGGTCGGCGAGTGCGGTGACGCGGACGACGACGGCCGTCAGTACAGCCGTTGCCGCGCCGTCCGGACCCTCGAAGCCATCCGACACCGACAGATCTCCTACGTCTCTTCACCCAGGCTTCTCACAAGCGGTTGCCGTGAACTTCCCGGAGAGTAGCGGGTTGTTCGAACTCACATCCAGGTCTCGCCACAACTGTGGCCAATTTCAGCCGTCAACAGGCACGAAATGCCACGATAGTTGACACGGCTCGCGTCGGGGCAGCAGGATCAAGGCGCCGTGTGAAGGCCGCATAGGCAAGAGGGGTGACCTCCCGATGGCGTATCAGGCAGGTGGGCAGCGGTCCGTTCCGCGGCCCGTCCCCGAGGGTGTCGAGGCCCAGGCCTATCTGCAGGACTACACCACCCTCGTGGAGGCCGTCCCCTTTCCCTCGGTCGTCCTCGACCGTTGCTGGGACGTCGTGCTGGCCAACGCCGCTTTTGCGTCACTCTTCCGTGGTGTGGGCCCCCATCCGACCGCCATGCCCGGCGACAACTTCCTCAGGTTCGTCCTCTTCCACCCCGACGCGAGCACCGTCCTCGGTGAGCACGAGTCCCGCTGGTGTCTGCCGATGCTGGCGCACTTCGCGGCCGCGGTGGAGCGGCACGGCCACGACCACGGCCTGCAGTCGATCCGCCGGGACATCGCCCAGGACCCCATCATGGAAGCCGCCTACCGGCACGGCCTGCCGCACTGGATCCGCACCGTCGGCGAACAGGCCGTCGAGCACGACGGCTCGGTCCGCCCCCTGCTGCACCCCGACCCGCGTTGGGGCGCCACGGACTGCCGGGTCGTCGACGAGACCCCGAGGACCCTCCGGGACCTGGGTTACACGCGTCTGACACTGGTGCTCCGCCCGGCGCCCGCCAGACGCCGCCCCGCGCGCGCCCGCCGCGCGGCGAGCCACCTCAGCGTGGTGCCCACCCCCGAATCCTGACGGGCACCGTCGGCGTTCAGGTCGCCGACGGCGCCTCGTCAGTACTTCCGCGCTGTCCCGGTGGTGACGGCTGCGGTCACCAGCACCAGCGGCACCCCGTCGCACGGCACCAGCCGTACGCCCTCCGTGTGCCCCGGCCGCCCCGACGCGAGGGCGCGGGCGAACTCGGGTCCCTTGCTGAGCGAGCCGACCAGGTGCCGCGGATCGGTGGACGCGGCGACCCTGCCGCGCGCGTTCACCAGCCGCGCCGGGCCGGGCAGCCGGCGGAGCATCGGCATCACGGCCGCCTCGAAGTGCCGTAGATACACGTCCGCTGCCGCCACCCCGGCGAACCGGCCCTCCACATGGACCGGCGCGGACAGCGTGAGGCTGTACTCGTCGGAACAGAGGTAGTCGACGTACGGCCCGGCGACCGCGCGTTCCCCGGAGTCGCGGGGGAGCGCGAACCAGTCCCAGTGCGTGTAGTCGGCGTACGCCGAGTGCTCGGGATCGAGGTCGAGCAGCAGCGGCCGTACGTCCCCCTCCGGGCCGGACTGCCACCACTCCAGCCACGCCGGTACATCGCTCAGCAGGCCCGGCGCGGCGACGAAGCCGACTCCGGACATCAACTCGTGCCGGGCGAGCCGCAGATGGAGGCCCGGGCGGAGGGCGGCGAGGTCCACGGTGGCCGGGCGGCGGCCCTCGGCGGCCACCCGTTCCAGCAGGGCCGTCGTGTCGGCGCGGGTCGCGGCCACGGCGTCGAACACGGTCTCCAGGGCCGAGCGCACGCGCGCCGCGACCGACTCCTCCGGTGCCTTGTCGAGTGTTGCCGTCGCGAGGCTCATCACTGCCCTCCAGCGGACGGGGACCGTACAAGCGGTACGGCTACAGCGTCAGTCGCAACGCGATGAGCCGCGCCGTCGACTCCTGCACGCACCGCTCGGCCAGCTCCCTGGCCGATTCGTGGGCCCCATCCTGCACGGCCGAGATTACGGAGTGGTGACGGTCCGCCACCTCTTCACGATATTCGTCGTCGCCGAGCACAAGGCACAGCATTGCCCCGACCTCCGTCTGTAGCGCGACCTGCTCCCGGGTGAGCCGGGCCGACTGCGCGGCGGCAGCGAGCTCCACGTGGAAACGGCCATACACGCGACTGCGCGCCGCCGCGCCCGTCGCCCGCCCCAACTCATCGGCCGTACGCCGCAGTTGTACGAGGTCCTCGGGCTCCGTGCGCTCGGCGGCGAGCCGGGCCGCCGTACCGGACAGGGCGGCCCAGTGGTCGCCGAGGTCGCGCAGTTCCTCGGTGCTCCAGCCGCGTAGGCGGACCTTGAGGCGCTCTTCGCCGGGGACCTCGGGCAGGGAGACGAAGGAGCCGCCGCCGCGGCCCCGTCGGGTGGTGACCAGCCCCTGCTGGCGCAGGGCCATCAGTGCCTCCCGCAGGGTCACCGTGGACACGCCGAGCTGGCCCGCCAGTTCGCTCTCGCCGGGCAGCTGCTCCCCGTCGGCGAGCAGCCCGAGCTCGATGGCGTCGCCGATCCTGCGCACGACCGTGTCGACGCGCGCCCGGCTGTCGACCGGGGCGAAGACGGCCCTGCGGGCGCCGCCGTTGATGTGCTGCTGCTTCACGGCCACCACCTTGCACGTTGACTCAAGCTTTACCCTAAGGGGGCCTTGAGATTTGAACTATGACTTCATATGTTTTCGTGCAACGTACGAGAACGCCAGAAAGGTTCCCGCCCATGGAGGGAAGCGCGATCCGGCTGCGCGAACTGCGGAAGTCGTTCGGGGAGACGACCGCCGTGGCCGGCGTCGACCTGGAGATCCGGGACGGGGAGTTCTTCTCGATGCTCGGCCCGTCCGGATCGGGCAAGACGACCGTGCTCCGCCTGATCGCCGGCTTCGAGGCCCCCACCGGAGGCCGGATCGAACTCGCCGGGCAGGACGTCACCGGCCTCGCCCCCTTCGAACGGGACGTCCACACCGTCTTCCAGGACTACGCCCTGTTCCCGCACATGACCGTGGAGCAGAACGTCGCCTACGCCCTCAAGGTCCGCAAGGTGCCGAAGGCGGAGCGGCTGGTGCGGGCCCGCAAGGCCCTCGCCGAGGTGCGGCTGGAGGGCTTCGGTAAGCGGCGGCCCGCTCAGCTCTCCGGTGGGCAGCGCCAACGCGTCGCCCTCGCCCGGGCGTTGGTCGGCCGCCCCGGCGTGCTCCTGCTCGACGAACCGCTCGGCGCCCTCGATCTCAAGCTGCGCGAGGAGATGCAGGTCGAACTCAAGGCCATCCAGCGCGAGGTCGGCATCACCTTCGTGCTGGTCACCCACGACCAGGAGGAGGCCCTGACGATGAGCGACCGCGTCGCCGTCTTCCACCGGGGCCGCATCGAACAGGTCGGCACCCCCGCCGAGATCTACGAACGCCCCGCGACCCCGTTCGTGGCGTCCTTCGTCGGCACCTCCAACCTTCTCGAAGGGGAGTCCGCCCACCGGATCGTCGGCACCCCCGGCACCTACAGCATCCGCCCCGAGAAGATCCGCGTCCTGAAGGAGTCCGCCGAGGCCGACGAGCCGGAGCACTCCACCGCCACCGGCACCGTCGCCGAGGTCGTCTATCTGGGAGACGTGACCCGTTTCCTGGTCGACCTGGACGCCGGCGGCCGCCTCACCGCCCTCCAGCAGAACCTGGAGACCTCCTCCGAGGACGTGGCCGCCTACCGCGGCACCCGAGTGCGATTGCAATGGCACCGACGGCACGCCGTCGCCGTGCCCGTTCCCGACTGACCGTGCTTGTTCCCACCCGTCCCGCCCCGCTCGTCCGCTCACGTATGGAGAACGTCGTGCGCCTCACCCTCAAAGCGGCTGCAGCCGCCGCACTGCTCCTCGTCGCCACCGCCTGCGGATCCTCCGACGGTGGCAGTGAATCCTCGGCCACCGGCCTCAACCCGCCCGATCTCAAGGCACCGACGAAGCTCGGCGCGACCGAGGGCCAGGTCAACCTGATCGCCTGGGCCGGCTATGTCGAGGACGGCTCCAACGACCCCGAGGTCGACTGGGTCAGCGACTTCGAGAAGCAGACCGGCTGTCAGGTCAACTCCAAGACCGCCGCCAGCTCCGACGAGATGGTCAAGCTGATGAAGACCGGCCAGTACGACGCGGTCTCCGCCTCCGGCGACGCCTCCCTGCGCCTCATAGCCTCCGGCGACGCCGCCCCCGTCAACACCGACCTTGTGCCGAACTACAAGGACATCTTCAGCGGCCTGAAGGACGGCAACTGGAACTCTGTCGACGGCCAGATGTACGGCGTCCCGCACGGCAGGGGCGCCAACCTGCTGATGTACAACACCGAGAAGGTCACCCCGGCGCCGACCTCCTGGGCCGCGGTCTTCGACGACGCGTCCCGGTACAAGGGCCACGTCACCGCGTACGACTCACCGATCTACATCGCCGACGCGGCGCTGTACCTGAAAGCGACCAAGCCCGACCTCGGCATCAAGGACCCCTACGCCCTCGACCAGAAGCAGTTCGACGCGGCCGTGGACCTGCTGAAGCAGCAGAACGCGAACGTCGGCGAGTACTGGAGCGACTACCTCAAGGAGATCTCCGCCTTCAAGAGCGGTGACTCCGTGGTCGGCACCACCTGGCAGGTCATCGCGAACCTCACCGCCGACGAGGGTGCCAAGGTCAAGGCCTTCGTGCCCAAGGAGGGTTCGACCGGCTGGTCCGACACCTGGATGGTCTCGGCCAAGGCCAAGCACCCCAACTGCGCCTACAAGTGGCTCGACTGGATCGTCTCGCCGAAGGTCAACGCCCAGGTCGCCGAGTACTTCGGCGAGGCTCCTGCCAACACCAAGGCGTGCGAGCTGACCAGTGACAAGGACTTCTGCACGACCTACCACGCGAGCGACGAGAGCTACTGGAAGAACATCGCCTTCTGGAACACGCCCATCGAGCAGTGCCTGGACGGCCGCACCGACGTCAAGTGCGTGCCGTACGCCAAGTGGGTCCAGGCCTGGACCGAGATCAAGGGCTGAGGTCATGGCCGTGGCTTCCGAGGCCGTCGGGCGGGGGACCGTCCGGCGGCTCGCCGGGGCACTGCACCGCCACCCCCGGCTGCGGCTGTCCCTGCTGCTGACCGCCCCGCTGCTGTGGCTGGCCGTGCTCTACCTCGGCTCGCTCGCCGTGCTGTTCGTCTCCGCGTTCTGGACGACGAACTCCTTCACCTCCGAGGTGGTGAAGGTCTGGTCGACCGACAACTTCCGTGAGCTGTTCACCACGCCCGTGTTCCGGCAGGTGATATTGCGCAGTGTGGGCGTGGCCCTGGCGGTCACCGCCCTGTGCGCCGTGATCGCGTTCCCGCTCGCCTTCTACACGGCCCGGGTCGCGAAGCCGAAGTGGCGGCCGCTGCTGGTGGTCGCCATCCTCACCCCGTTGTGGGCGAGTTACCTGGTCAAGGTGTACGCGTGGCGGCTGATCCTCTCCGAGGGCGGGCTCGCCGACTGGATGCTGAAGCCGTTCGGGCTGAGCGGGCCGGGCTTCGGACTCCCGGCGGCGGTGCTGACGCTGACGTACCTCTGGCTGCCGTACATGGTCCTGCCGATCCACACGGCTCTGGAGCAGCTGCCCGCCAACTTGCTCGACGCGTCCGCGGACTTGGGCGCGCGGGCCTGGCGGACCTTCCGGTCGGTCGTGCTGCCGATGGTGCTGCCGTCCGTCGCCGCCGGGTCGATCTTCACGTTTTCGCTGAGCCTCGGCGACTACATCACGGTGCAGATCGTCGGCGGCAAGACCCAGCTGATCGGCAACCTCGTGTACTCCAACATCGAACTCAACCTGCCGATGGCCGCCGCGCTGGGCACCGTGCCCGTGGTGGTGATCGTGCTGTATCTGCTGGCGATGCGCCGTACCGGTGCGCTGAGCAGCCTCTAGGAGTCAGCCGTGCAACTCTCCCGTTCCGCGCGTATCGCACTGCGCGTCGCCGCCGGGTTCGGCTTCGCGGTGATCTACGTCCCGCTCGTGCTCGTCCTCGTGAACTCGTTCAGCCCCGACCGGAGTGCGAGCTGGCCGCCGCCGGGGTTCACCCTGCACTGGTGGTCGGTCGCCTGGGACAACTCCGGTGCCCGCGAGGCACTTTGGGTCTCGGTGAAGGCGGGCCTCGGCGCCACCGCCATCGCCCTGGTCCTCGGCACGCTGATCGCCTTCGCCGTCGCCCGGCACCGCTTCTTCGGCCGCGACGCCATCTCGTTCGTGGTCGTCCTGCCGATCGCGCTGCCCGGCATCGTCACGGGCATCGCGCTCAACTCGGCGTTCAGTACGGTACTTGAGCCCCTGGGCGTCGGCCTCGGCCTGTTCACGGTGGTCGTCGGCCACGCCACCTTCTGCATCGTCGTCGTGTTCAACAACGTCGTCGCCCGGCTGCGGCGCACGTCCGGCTCCTACGAGGAAGCGGCGATGGACCTCGGTGCGCACACCTTCCGCGCCTTCGTGGACGTCACCTTCCCGCTGGTGCGCTCGGCCCTGCTGGCGGGCGGACTGCTCGCCTTCGCGCTCTCCTTCGACGAGATCGTGGTGACCACGTTCACCGCCGGGCCCGGTGTCGAGACCCTGCCCATCTGGATCTTCAACAACATGACACGGCCTCAGCAGGCGCCGGTGGTGAACGTGGTGGCGGCTGTCCTCGTCCTGCTCTCCGTGATTCCGATCTACGTCGCCCAGCGGCTGTCGGCCGACACGGCGACGGGGAGCCGGGTCTGACGAGGGGTCACCCAAGGCTCGGGGTGACCCCAGGCCGTGGGGTTCAGCCCGTGAACTCCCGCATCCACGCCTCGACTTCGTCGGCGGAGCGCGGAAGCGCCGCCGACAGGTTCTCGTGCCCGTCCGCCGTCACCAGCAGGTCGTCCTCGATCCGGACGCCGATGCCCCGCCACTCCTCGGGCACCGTCAGGTCGTCGGGCTGGAAGTACAGGCCCGGCTCGACGGTGAGACACATACCGGGCTCCAGGACGCCGTCGACGTACTCCTCGTTGCGGGCCTCGGCGCAGTCGTGGACGTCGAGGCCGAGCATGTGCCCGGTGCCGGCCATCGTGAACCGACGCTGCAGCCCCAGCTCGTACGCCCGGTCGGCCGGGCCCTCGATGAAGCCCCACTCCACGAGCCGCTCGGCCATCGACCGCTGGGCCGCCTCGTGGAAGTCGCGGTAGTGGGCGCCGGGCTTGACCGCCGCCATGCCGGCCTCCTGGGCCGCGTACACGGCGTCGTAGACCTCGCGCTGGACGGGGGAGAAGGTGCCGTTGATCGGGAGCGTGCGGGTGACGTCGGCCGTGTAGAGGGTGCGGGTCTCAACTCCCGCGTCCAGCAGGAGGAGTTCGCCGGGGCGGACCGGGCCGTCGTTGTCGGTCCAGTGCATGATCGTCGCGTGTTCGCCGGCCGCGGCGATGGTGCCGTAGCCGACGTGGTTGCCCTCGACGCGGGCCCGGCGGAAGAAGGTGCCCTCGATCCACCGCTCCGAGGTGGCGACCGCCTGTGACAACTCCCGTACGACGTCGGTGAATCCACGCACCGTGGAGTCCACCGCGCGGCGCATCTCACCGATCTCCCACTCGTCCTTGATGAGGCGGAGACCGGACACGGCCTCCTCGAGAGCGGCGTCCCGCTCCTCGTCGGTGCCGAGCGAGGCCTCCAGCTCCGGGTCGACGCCCCGGACGATCCGTGTGGGAGCGGGTGAGGACTTCGCCAGGTCCTCGGCGATGGTCCCTATGTCGCGGCACGGCAGGCCGAGCACCAGCTCCGACTCGGCGAGCGTGCGACGGCGGCCCATCCAGAGTTCGGCGGTGTATCCCGTCCAGAACTCGTCGCTGTCCCGGCTGTCGCGGGGCATCTGGTAGCAGTGCGCGTCATGGCCGCCGTCGGGGCGGGGCTCAAGGACCAGGGCGCCGTCGCGGGCCTGGTCGCCCGGCAGGTGGACATAGCCCGAGTACGGGCGGAACGGGTGGGGGGTGTCGTTCGAGCGGACCTTGAGACCCCCGGACGGCACGACCAGCCGCTCGCCCGGGAAGAGGGCGGAGAGCGCGGCACGGCGGCGGGCCGCGTAGGGCGCCTGCTCGGTCGGCTGCAGATCCGTGCGCTCGGTGTCGGCCCAGCCCGTCCGCATCAGAGCGGACAGCTCGGCCGAGATTCCTCGGTAGAGACCGTTCTTTCGGCCCTTGGCCACGTCAGGCACCTCTTCCGTTCTTCCGGGTGTGGGGACATTCCCAGCTAGAGAAGCATGTGACATAGTACTGTCGTGAGCAAGCGACTGACCTGCGATGTCGTGGTCGTCGGAGCCGGAATGGTGGGCGCGGCCTGCGCCCTGTACGCGGCCCGGGCGGGCCTCGACGTGATCCTCGTCGACCGTGGCCCGGTGGCCGGCGGCACGACCGGCGCCGGCGAGGGCAACCTCCTGGTCTCCGACAAGGAGCCCGGCCCGGAGCTGGACCTCGCCCTCCTGTCGGGCCGCCTCTGGGCGGACCTCGCCGGGGAGCTCGGCGAGGCCGTCGAGTACGAGGCCAAGGGCGGCGTGGTCGTCGCCTCGTCCCCGGGCGGGCTCGCGGCCCTGGAGCGGTTCGCCGAGGAGCAGCGCACAGCCGGGGTCGTCGCCCGAACCGTCGTAGGCGACGAGCTGTACGACCTCGAACCCCACCTGGCCCCCGGCCTGCCGGGCGCCGTCCACTACCCCCAGGACTGCCAGGTGATGCCGGCCCTGGCCGCCGCCCACCTCGTCCGCGCCTCGGGCGCCCGCCTGCTCACCGGCCGGACCGTGACGGACGTACTGCTCACGCCGGACGGCGCCGTGCGCGGCGTCCGCACCGACCAGGGCGACATCCACACCCCGGTGGTCGTCAACGCGGCCGGCACCTGGGGCTCGGAACTGGCCGCGCTCGCGGGAACCCGCCTCCCCGTGCTCCCGCGGCGCGGCTTCGTCCTGGTCACCGAACCGCTCCCGCGCATGGTGCGGCACAAGGTGTACGCCGCCGATTACGTGGCCGACGTGGCCAGCGACTCGGCGGCACTGCAGACCTCGCCGGTCGTCGAGGGGACGGCCGCGGGGCCGGTGCTGATCGGCGCGAGCCGTGAGCGGGTCGGGTTCGACCGCTCCTTCTCGCTGCCGGTCGTCCGGTCACTGGCGGCCGGCGCGACCCGGCTGTTCCCCTTCCTGTCCGACGTCCGGGCCATGCGCGCCTACCTGGGCTTCCGCCCGTACATGCCGGACCACCTGCCCGCCATCGGCCCCGATCCCCGGGTCCCCGGGCTCCACCACGCCTGCGGTCACGAGGGCGCGGGCATCGGTCTCGCCACCGGCACCGGCCACCTGATCGCGCAGGCGCTGACCGCGAAGGCCCCCGACCTGGATCTGTCACCGTTCCGCCCCGACCGCTTCCCCGTCGCCGAGGAGTCCGCGTGAGATCCCCACTGGAACTGGCTGACGCCCGGCCGGGCCCGGCCTTCACGGTCACCCTCGACGGCCGGGAGATCGAGGCCCTGCCCGGGCAGACCGTCGCCGCCGCGCTCTGGACGGCCGGTGTCACCTCCTGGCGCACCACCCGGGGTGAGGGCCGCCCGCGCGGCATCTTCTGCGGCATCGGCGTCTGCTTCGACTGCCTGGTGACCGTCAACGACCGCCCCAACCAACGTGCTTGCCTGGTGCCATTGCACCCGGGCGACACGATCCGTACGCAGGAGGGGACGGGCCACGATGACTGAGCAGCCGCATCTCGCTGTGATCGGCGCGGGCCCGGCAGGCCTCGCCGCGACCGTCGCCGCCGCCTCCCACGGCGTACGCGTCACCCTGATCGACTCGGCCCCGGAAGCCGGCGGACAGTTCTACCGCCAGCCCGCCGCCGAACTGCGCGCCCGCCGCCCGCAGGCCCTGCACCACGAGTGGCGGACCTGGGAGCGACTCCGGGACGGACTGCGGACCCACGTCCAGGCAGGCGCCGTACGGCACTTCACGGACCATCACGTCTGGTACGTCGACCGCCGTGACACGCGCTTCACCGTGCACGCCCTGTTCGGCCCCGAGCAGGAGGAGCCGGTCGAGGTGCGCGCCGACGCCGTACTCCTCGCCACCGGCGGCTACGAGAAGGTACTGCCCTTCCCCGGCTGGACCCTCCCCGGAGTCGTCACCGCGGGCGGCGCCCAGGCCATGCTCAAGGGCACCCTCGCGGTGTCCGGACGCACGGCCGTCGTCGCCGGGACCGGCCCGCTGCTGCTGCCCGTGGCGACCGGACTCGCCGCGGCCGGCGTCGAGGTGGCCGCACTCGTCGAGTCCGCGGACCCCAAGGATTTCGTACGGCGGACCCGCGCGCTGGCGGCCCAGCCCGGCAAGGTCGCCGAGGGCGCCCAGTACGCCGCGCAGCTGCTCCGGCACCGGGTGCGCACCCTCGTCCACCACACCGTGGTCGAGGCGCACGGCGCCGAGCGGCTGGAGGCGGTCACCGTGGCCGCCCTCGACGCCGACGGGCGGGTCAGGCCCGGCACCGAGCGCCGTATCCCGTGCGACACGCTCGCCGTCGGGCACGGCATGCTCCCGCACACCGACCTCGCCGAGACCCTGGGCTGCCGCCTCGACGGGCTCGACGTCCACGTCGACGACGAGCAGCGCACCGACGTCCCCGGCGTCTGGGCCGCGGGCGAGACCACCGGCATCGGCGGCTCGGCCCTCTCCCTCGCCGAGGGGCACATCGCGGGCCGGTCCGCCGCCGCGCGCCTGCACGGCACCGAACCCGACCCGGGCGAGTGGGCGGCGGCCGCGAAGAGCCGTAGCCGACTGCGCGCGTTCTTCGCCGCGATCGACAGCGTGTACGCACCGCCAGCTCACTGGACCGAGCAGATCACCGACGACACCGTCGTCTGCCGCTGCGAGGAGGTCACCGGCGGCGCGATCCGCGAGGCCGTCGGGGAGCTCGGCGCCGGCGACGCGCGGACCGTGAAGCTGCTGACGCGGGCCGGGATGGGCTGGTGCCAGGGGCGGGTGTGCGGGCCGGCGGTCGCGGGGCTCGCCGGGTGCGAGCTCACGCCGTCCCGGCGGCCCTTCGCCCGGCCCGTGCCCCTCGGTGTGCTGGCTGCCGCCGGAGAACCCGAAGACGACTGATCACCCGGCCGAAGTCGACGGACCGTCGTGCGGGGCTGTCCGTTCACCCCTGCCAACCAGTAAAATGTCACACCCTATTGATGAGATGGGACCCAGCACATGACCACCACCGAGAACCGTCCCTGGCGCGGCGTCCTCGTCGCCACCGCCCTCCCGCTGAACGACGACCTCTCCGTCAACTACGAGAAGTTCGCCGACCACTGCACCTGGCTGGTCGAGAACGGCTGCGACGGCGTCGTACCGAACGGCTCCCTCGGTGAGTACCAGGTGCTCACCCCCGAGGAGCGCGCCAAGGTCGTCGAGACCGCCGTGGCCGCCATCGGCGGCGAGCGCGTGATGCCCGGCGTCGCCGCCTACGGCTCCGCCGAGGCCCGCCGCTGGGCGGAGCAGGCACGCGACGCCGGCTGCGCCTCCGTGATGCTGCTGCCGCCGAACGCCTACCGCGCCGACGAGCGCTCGGTGCTGGCCCACTACGCCGAGGTCGCCCAGGCGGGGCTCCCGGTCGTCGCGTACAACAACCCCATCGACACCAAGGTCGACCTCGTCCCGGAGCTGCTCGCCAAGCTGCACGCCGCGGGGTACATCCACGCCGTCAAGGAGTTCTCCGGCGACGTGCGCCGGGCCTACCAGCTCGCCGAACTCGCCCCGGAACTGGACCTGTTGATCGGCGCCGACGACGTCCTGCTGGAGCTGGCGATCGCGGGCGCCAAGGGCTGGGTGGCCGGCTACCCGAACGCGTTGCCCCGGGCGAGCGTCGACCTGTACCAGGCGGCCGTGAGCGGCGACCTCGACACCGCCAAGAAGCTGTACGAGCAGCTGCACCCGCTGCTGCGCTGGGACTCCAAGGTCGAGTTCGTGCAGGCCATCAAGCTGTCCATGGACATCGTCGGCCGCCACGGCGGTCCCGTCCGCCCGCCGCGCGTCCCGCTGCTGCCCGAGCAGGAGGCCGCGGTCCGTGCCGCCACCGAGAAGGCGGTCGCGGCCGGACTCGCCTGAGCAACCCCACCCGGTCTCCCACGTTCATCAGGAGCGTCATGCGCAGCAAACTCGTCCTGCACGCCGTCGACTCGCACACCGAGGGCATGCCGACCCGCGTGATCACCGGCGGCATCGGCACGATCCCCGGCGCGACCATGATGGAGCGGCGCCTGTACTTCCGTGAGCACCGCGACCACATCAAGCAGCTCCTGATGAACGAACCGCGCGGCCACTCCGCGATGAGCGGCGCCATCCTGCAGCCGCCCACCCGCCCGGACTGCGACTGGGGGGTCGTCTACATCGAGGTCTCCGGCTATCTGCCGATGTGCGGCCACGGCACCATCGGTGTGGCCACCGTGCTCGTGGAGACCGGCATGGTCGAGGTCGTCGAGCCGGTCACCACGATCCGGCTCGACACCCCGGCGGGTCTCGTCGTCGCCGAGGTCCAGGTGGAGGACGGCGCCGCGAAGAACGTCACCCTCAGGAACGTGCCGTCGTTCTCCGCCGGACTCGACCGCAAAATCACACTCGCCGACGGGCGGACGGTGACATATGACCTCGCATACGGCGGCAACTACTACGCCATCCTGCCGCTGGACGAGTTCGACCTGCCCTTCGACCGCTCCTGCAAGGACGACATCCTCAAGGCCGGCCTGTCCCTCATGGAGGCGATCAACGCCGAGGACGAGCCCGTCCACCCCGAGGACCCCGCCATCCGCGGCTGCCACCACGTCCACCTGATCGCCCCCGGCGCCACCGCCCGCCACTCACGGCACGCCATGGCGATCCACCCCGGCTGGTTCGACCGTTCACCCTGCGGCACCGGCACCAGCGCGCGCATGGCGCAACTGCACGCACGCGGCGAACTCCCCCTGAACACCGAGTTCGTGAACGAGTCCTTCATCGGGACCCGGTTCACCGGCCGGCTCCTCGACACCACCGAGGTCGCCGGCATCCCCGCCGTCCTGCCCAGCTTCACCGGCCGCGCCTGGATCACCGGCACCGCCCAGTACCTGCTCGATCCGACCGACCCGTTCCCGGCCGGATTCATCCTCTAGACCTGAGCGGCCTGGCCCTGGACTGCTGCACCCGCAGCCGGACTGTCACGATGCTCTCCGCCGCATAGATACTGGTGGTGCGTGACATTGCATACGGTGCCCAGCGCACCGCACGCAGCCGCACACCGCACGTGCCCGTACGAGGAGACAGCCCATGCCCGCCACCCAGCACAGCTCGCCTGCCGCCGCCCCGGCCCTGCCCATCCTGGGCGGCAAGAAGAGCAGCTACCGGGAACGGGTCGCGGACGCCCTGCGGGCCGCCTTGATCGCCGGTGAGCTGCTCCCCGGCGAGGTGTACTCGGCGCCGACGCTCGCCGCCCGCTTCGGCGTCTCGGCGACCCCGGTGCGCGAGGCGATGCTGGACCTGGCCAAGGAGGGCCTGGTCGACACGGTCCCCAACAAGGGCTTCCGGGTCACCGCCGTCTCCGAGAAGCAACTCGACGAGTACACCCACATCCGTGCGCTCGTCGAGATCCCGACCGTGGTGGAGCTGACCAGGACCGCCGACCCCGTCTCCCTGGAGGCACTGCGCCCGGCAGCCCGGGAGATCGTCCAGGCCGCGGCGTCCGGCGACCTCGTGGCGTACGTCGAGGCCGACACCCGCTTCCACCTCGGCCTGCTCGCCCTCGCCGGCAACGCCCACCTCGTCGACGTCGTCGGCGACCTGCGCAAGCGCTCGCGCCTCTACGGGCTCACCGCCCTGCTGGAGGCGGGCCGTCTGCTGGCCTCGGCCGAGGAGCACCTCGAACTCCTCGACGCACTGATCGCCCGCGACGAGAAGGCGGTCCACGAGGTCATGACCCGCCACATCGCACACGTCCGCGGCCTCTGGGCCGCCAAGTAGCCACACCCCGGCCGGCCCGTGGCCCGGCTCAGTGCGGCGGAGGCGTATCCGCCTTCACCGCGTCCTGAGGTGTCCCGCGTTTCGCCGCCTGGATCTGCTCGTACACATGGGTCCGCAGTTCGGCGAAGCGCGGGGCCACGCGCGTGTGCAACTGGTCCCGCTCGTCGGGCAGATCGACCTTCAGCTGCTCCTGCACGACCGTGGGGGAGGCGGAGAGCACGATCACCCGCTCGCCGAGGTACACGGCCTCGTCGATGTCGTGGGTGACGAACAGGATCGTGATCCCGCGCTCCCGCCACAGGCCCCGTACGAGATCTTCCAGATCGGCGCGGGTCTGCGCGTCGACCGCCGCGAACGGCTCGTCCATCAGCAGAACTTGGGGTTCGTACGCCAGCGCGCGGGCGATGGCGACCCGCTGCTGCATACCGCCGGACAGCTGCCAGGGGTAGGCGTCGGCGGCGTCCGCGAGCCCGACCGACTGGAGCGCGTCCGCGACCAGCTCTGGGCGCCGAGACCTGCTCACATCCTTCTGCTTCAAGGGGAGTTCGACGTTCTGGGCGACCCGCATCCAGGGGAACAGGCTGCGCCCGTACTCCTGGAAGACGAACGCCATCCCGGGCGGCGGACCGCTCACCTTCCGCCCCTCCAGGAGGACTTCACCGCCCGTCGGGGTGAGCAGTCCGCCCATGCACTTCAGCAGCGTCGTCTTGCCACAGCCCGACGGGCCGACGAGACAGACGAGTTCGCCCGCGTCGACGGTGAAGGTGAGGTCCCGCACCGCCTCCACCCGGCGGCCGGATCCCTCGTAGACCTTGTTCAGGCCGCGTACGTCGAGCATGGACCGCCCTTTCACGAGACTCACGGGGACCGCCGGGTCGAGGCGCGCAGGCCGTGGTACCAGGCGAGGACCCGCCGCTCGACCAGCTGGAAGACGACGGAGAGCAGGAAGCCGAGCAGGCCGAGGACGAGGATCCCGGTCCACATGTCGGGGACCGCGAAACTGCGCTGGAACTGGACGACGGTGAAGCCGATGCCGTTGCTGGCCGCGAACATCTCGCTGATGACCATCAGGATGATGCCGATGGACAGGGCCTGGCGCAGCCCCGCGAAGATCTGCGGGCTCGCCGAGCGCAGCACCACGTTCTTCAGGCGTGCCGCGCCCGTGATGCCGTAGGAGCGTGCGGTCTCCGCCATCACGGAGTCCACGGCCCGCACGCCCTCGACCGTGTTGAGCAGGATCGGCCAGACGCAGCCGCTCGCGATCACGGCGACCTTCATCGTGTCGCCGATGCCCGCGAACAGCATGATGACCGGCACCAGCACGGGCGGCGGCACCGCCCGCAGGAACTCCAGCACCGGTTCGCACACCGCCCGGACCCGCCGGTAGGAGCCGATGACCGTGCCGACCGCCACGCCCACCACGGCCGCCAGCGTGAAACCGGCGGTCAGGCGCCACATGCTCGGGAGCACGTCGTCGCGCAGCCGGTCGGCCGTCCACACGTCCGGGAAGGTCTGCAGGATCGTCCGCAGGGGCGGCCAGAACACGTTCGTACTGTCGTCGGACGCGAGCCACCAGACCGCGACCAGCAGCACGGGCAGGGCGAGCACGAAGAACAGCTGCAGCAGTACGCGCCTCACACCGCCACCTCCCCGCGCACCGACTGGTGCCAGGCCAGCGCCCGTCGCTCCACGGTACGCGCGCCCACGTTGATGAGCAGCCCCAAGATGCCGGTCACCACGATCAGCGCGTACATCTCGGGCACCGCCTGCGAGTTCTGGGCGACCGCGATGCGCGCGCCCAACCCCGGTGCGCCGATGACGAGTTCGGCGGTGATGGCGAGGATCAGCGCGACGGCCGCGGCCAGCCGGATCCCCGTCATCACGTACGGCAGCGCGGTCGGCCACAGCACGTGCCGGATCCGCGCCCACGTCCCGAGGCCGTACGACCGTGCCGTCTCCTCGGCGACCGGGTCGACGTCCTGGACGCCGTACAGGGTCTGGATGAGGACCTGCCAGAAGGAGGCGTAGACGACGAGCAACAGCACCGAGCGCAGTTCGGTGCCGTACAACAGCACTGCGAGGGGGATCAGTGCGACCGAGGGGATCGGGCGCAGGAACTCGATCGTGGAGGCCGTCGCCTGGCGCAGATACGGGACGACGGACAGGAGCACCCCGGCCACGATCCCCGCCGAGGCGGCGATCGTCAGACCGAGCGCCCAACCGGTGAGCGTGTCGCCGAGCGCCGTCCAGAAGGCGTCGTCGGAGAGCTCGTCCGCGAAGGCGCTCGCGATCCGGCTGGTCGGCGGGAAGTACGCCTCCCTGACGATGCCGAGCCGCGGCACCGCCTCGCCCAGGGCGAGGAAGGCCGTGAGTCCGGCGGCGCCCAGCGCCGCGTTCGTACCCCTCACGAGAGCAGCGCGTCCACGTCGGGGGTCTTCTTGAAGAGCCCGTCCTCCTCGCCCAGCTTCGCCAGCGCCTCGATGGAGGCCTTGTTCGGCTCGGCCGGCCACTTCGGGAGGGTCACCTGGGCCAGCACCGACGCCGGGATCTTCGTGTACGTGGTGACGATCTGGCGGACCTCGTCCGGGTGCGAGTCGGCGTAGGCGAGGGACTCGGCGGTGGCGTCCTGGAACTTCTTGACCTCGTCCGGGTGTTGCTGCATGTACTGCGTCGAGGTGAAGTACATGGCGACCGTGCAGTCCTTGGCGACGTCGACGATGGGCGTGGCGATCACGACGCCGCCCTGGCTCTTGACCGTGGCCTGCGCGGGCTCGACCACACTCGCGGCGTCGATCTGGCCGCTGTCGAGGGCCGCGGGCATCGCGTCGAAGGCGAGCTCGACGAAGTTCACCTTGTCGGGGTCGCCGCCGTCCTTGCGCACCGACTCGCGCACCGCGGTCTCGTTGATGTTCTTCAGGGAGTTGATGGCGACCTTCTTGCCCTCGAGCTCCTTCGGCGACTTGATCGGGCTGCCCTTCTTCACCATGAGCGCGCTGAAGTCCTTGCCCTCCACGCCGGTCGACGCGATGCCGTTGGCAACCGCCTTGATGGGAACGCCGGTTGACTGGGCGACCAGGAGCGAGGTCACGTTGGAGAACCCGAACTGGAACTGTCCGCTGGCCACTCCGGGCACGATCGCCGCACCGCCCGTCGCGGTGGACATCTCCAGTTTGAGTCCGTGTTTGCTGTAGAAGCCCTTTTTCTGGCCCAGATAGATGGGTGCGACGTCGACGATGGGGATGAGACCCAGTTTGACGGTGGTGATTCCGCCGGACGACTCCTTGTCGTCCGCGGCCCCCGAGTCGCCGGACGAGCCACAGGCCGACGCGGTGACCAGCAATGCTCCTGCCGCGAGTGCGGTGAGCAGACGACGCATGGCTCCTCCTGTGCAGACTTCGGTGTTCCGACAGGCTGTGCGCATACCGCACAGTGGTGCTCAGCGCGAAAGGTAGAGGTCCGGCGAGGCGGGGTCAATGCCTATGGCCAACAATATTGTTGACAGTTATCGAAATGTGCGTCTAGCCTACGGGGCCGGCGCACCGTGTGCGTTCCTTTCGGAGGCGACGATGCCTGCAGCAGACCGCGCGCCCCACTTCGTCCGATCGCTGGAACGCGGCCTCGCCGTCATCCGCGCCTTCGACGCCGACCACCCGGAACTGACGCTCAGTGAGGTCGCGCGCGCCTGCGGTCTGCCCCGCGCGGCGACCCGCCGCTTCCTGCTGACGCTGGCCGACCTCGGCTACGTCCGCGCGGGCGGCCGCACCTTCCGGCTGACCCCGCGCGTGCTGGAGCTCGGCTACTCCTACCTGTCGAGTTTCTCGCTGGCCCAGATCGCCGAACCGCATCTGGAGCAACTCGTCGACCGTACAAGGGAGTCGTCGTCCCTGTGCGTGCTCGACGGCGACGACATCGTCTACGTGGCCCGGGTGCCGGCCCGACGCATCATGACCGCGGCGATCACCGTCGGCACCCGCTTCCCCGCCTACGTCACCTCGGTGGGCCGGGTGATCCTCGCCCATCTGTCGGACGAGGAGATCGAACTGCGCCTCGCCCGTGCCGAGTTGCGTCCGCTCACCGCCCGCACGCTCGTCTCCGTCGAGCCGCTGCGGGCGGAACTGGAGCGGGTACGACGGCAGGGATACGCCGTTGTGGACCAGGAGTTGGAGGAGGGGCTGCGCTCGGTCGCCGCCCCGGTGCGTGACCGGGACGGCGAGGTGGTGGCGGCGGTCAACATCCCGGTGCAGGCGGGCCGCACCTCCCTCGCCTCGATCCGGCGGGACCTGCTGCCGCCCCTGCTGGAGACGGTCGCCGGGATCGAGGCCGACCTCGGGATGTCCACCGGTCTGTCTTCCGGTCTGTCTACAGGTCGAGGACGAGCCGCTTCCCCCGGCACCGGGACACGCAGATCATCATCGTCTCCCCGGCCTCCCGCTCCTCGTCCGTGAGGACGGAGTCCCGGTGGTCCGGCGTGCCTTCGAGGACGTCGGTCTCGCAGGTCCCGCAGGTGCCCTCGGTGCAGGAGAACAGCACCTCCACGCCGGAGGCGCGCACGGCGTCGAGCACGGAGACGTCCGTCGGGACGGTCACCGTCCTGCCGCTCTGCGCCAGCTCGACCTCGAACTCGGTGTTCTCGCCGGTCTCCTGCTCCTTCGGCGCGAACCGCTCCACATGCAGCACACCGGCCGGGCACCGCTCCTCGACCGCGTCCAGCAGCGGTCCGGGCCCGCAGCAGTAGACGAGCGTGCCCTCGGGGACGTCGTCGAGCACGGACGCCAGGTCCAGCAGCCCGCTCTCGTCCTGGGGAGCGACGGTGACGCGATCGCCGTAGCGGCTCAACTCCTCGGTGAAGGCAATGGAGTTGCGGGTCCGCCCGCCGTACAGCAGCGTCCACTCCGCGCCCGCGGCCTCGGCCGCCGCCAGCATCGGCAGGATCGGGGTGATGCCGATGCCGCCGGCGACGAAGCGGTAGCGGGGCGCGGGGTGCAGGGTGAAGTGGTTGCGCGGACCGCGCACCCGGACCTTGTCGCCCTGCCCCAACTGCTCGTGCACATGGGAGGATCCACCGCGCCCGTCCGGCTCGCGCAGCACGGCGATCCGCCAGGCGGTGCGATCGGCGGGGTCGCCGCACAGGGAGTACTGGCGCTCCAGTTCAGGACCGAGCACGACGTCGATGTGGGCGCCCGGCTCCCAGGCCGGGAGCTGCTCGCCCAGCGGGTGGCGCAGGGTGAGGGCGAGCACGCCGTCGGCCGCGGACTCCTTGCGGTCGACGACGAGTTCGGCTTCGTACACGTCACTCATGAGGTGTTTCCTTGCGGCTCGGATCCTTGCTGGGAGTGTCCGTTCGGGTGCGCGAGCATCCACTCCCACATCTCGATGGGGTCCTGCGAGGTGTGCTCGCGGCCGCAGTGACAGGTGCCGTGCAGCACGTCCGTGCCCGGCAGCCAGTCGATGCGGTAGACCTCCCCGGTGGGGCTGCTCACAGGACCTTCTCCACGGGCTTGTCGCCCTCCTCGACCAGCCGGGCGAGGATACGGCGCGCGGCGAGACCGCCGGTGTCGATGTTGATGCTCAGCTCCTGGTAGCCGGACCGCTCCGAACCGAGCGTCTTCTGCAGCAGGTTGAGCGCGTCGACGTCCTGCATGACGACGGTGTGGTTGTTGCCCCGCAGGAACTCGGTGACCTCGGCGTCGTCCGTCGCCCAGTCGCGCGAGACCATCCAGAAGTCGTACACCTTGCCGTCGGTCGAGGGCGTGATGGCGTACGTGATCTCGGTGTGGAAGCCGTTCGGGTCGCTGCCGTCGGCCTCGGGCAGGACGCCCACCGGCGCGATCCGGCTGTGCAGCAGATACAGGCAGGGCGCGTGGTACTCGATGTCCTGCCACCGCGTGATCCGGCCCTTGATGCCGGTCGACTTGGCGTAGAACGGCGGGCACTCGGCGTCGTCCATGTGCCGGCTCACCCGCACGATGCCCGCGCCCTCGTCGACCTCCGTGGTGATCGGCGTCTCGGCGACCTCGGGGGTGCCGATGTAGCCGCCGTGCAGATACGTCTCGTGGGAGAGGTCGAGGAGGTTGTCGACGAGGAGCCCGTAGTCGGCGTCGATGGGCTCCATGCCGCGCACGGTGGTCCAGCCGGGGGAGTCGAGGTGCTTGGCCCGCGGAATGGTGTCGTGGTCGGCGAGTGCGGCGTCGCCTATCCACACCCAGATCAGGGAGTCCTGCTCGACCACCGGGTAGGAGGCGACGCGGGCGGTGCGCGGGATGCGCTTCTGCCCGGGCACGTACACGCACGCGCCCGTCGTGTCGTACGTGAAGCCGTGGTAGCCGCACACGATCCGGTCCCCGTCGAGCCCGCTCTCGGAGAGCGGGAAGCGGCGGTGCACACAGCGGTCGTGCAGCGCGACGGGCGTCCCCTCGTCCTGTGTCCGGTAGAAGACGAGCGGCTCGCCGAGGATCGTCCGGCCGAGCAGCTCACGCCCGACCTCGTGGCTGTAGGCGGCGACGTACCACTGGTTCCTGGCGAAGGCGGTGGTGTGCGGCATCGTTGCGGCTCCCGTCTCTCTGTGATGGCGACATCGTCCGGAAGGGCGTCACGCAGGCGCAATACTGCTTCCGTCTCACGGAAGGGTCGATGTAAAAGGCCTGTTCAGAGGGTTGATCTGGATTCGCCTCGGTGTTCGACCCGAGTGGCCCGAGTGGAACGCGCAGCCGTGCTTTCTGTTCTTCGCCTACGACTCGTGTCGCTGCGGCTTCGATGAATTGCGACGAGTGGCTGATTCGGTGTCTCGGACGAGGTGACGCTGCGTCGGGCCGGCGTGGTCGAACCAGCGGCGCCGGCCGGCGCATCAGCAAGCTGGTGCCGGTGCCGGTGGTGTCGGATCAGCGTCCGAACTCCGGACTCCTCGGCAGCAGTTCACCGGCGAGCCGGGTCAGGTCCGAGGGATCGGGGAGATGCTCGACTTCTGCACAGGGCACGAGATCGTTGCCGAGGCCGAGGTCATCCGGCTTGCGCCGGTGGTGGCGTCTTGTCAGCCGGCCGGGCCATGCGTCTCTTCGGGGATTCGCGGCCCGCCGGCGGAGGTGCTGGTCCAGCTGGCGAGGATGTCCAGGGCTTCCGCGGAGGACGAGGCGGGTTCCGGGGTCAGGACGACGAGGGCTTTCGGCGAAGTCCGGGCTCTTGTCCCGTAGTTCGGCGATGAGCCGGCCGAGTCCCGGGGTGTCGGGGGCGGTGCCGGCGAGTGCGCGCAGCCGGGCGACGCAGCCGCGGATCTGGTTCTCCCAGTCGTCCGGGTGCAGGGCGCGGGCAGCCAGAAGCGAGCTGGGACCTTCCTGCGCGCCCCCTGAGCCTGGGTGCTCTCGCCGTCGTGAGGCTGCTGTCTGGGACGGATATGCGCCGTACTCGGAGAACGGCTCGCCGGAGCCCAGGGTCTGCCGCACACCGAGTGCGGCGGTGAGGGAGACCGTGCCGTGAAAGCCGCCAGGCCGCTGACGATGTTCTGCAGCTGGAAGTCGGGCCGACTCGTGGGCCGGGGATCCAGGAATTCCTGGATCCCCTTGGCGGGTGGACACAATCAGTGCCGACGCACGTGGCGGCACAGCACGGTCAGCTTCCCAACGGCCGCTTGTCGTTGATCAGGAAATGCGAGATTCGAGTCTTGATCAGCCATCGGCCGTCACGCTGGACGTATTCGTCGTTGTACCGAATGCTGCTGTCGGTGATGAACTCTTTGCCGTCTTCCTCGGTGACGAGCTTCACCTGACAGTAGGAGATTCCCGTTGCGGAATCGCCGTCGATGTCGACGACCTGCTGACCGTTCATATGGAACAGGCGCGTCACGTTTGCGATGAAACCGCTGAACGTCTCTTCCAGCTGCTCTACACCGGAGATGTCGAAGACCAAGTCATCACCCATGTACACCTGAACCTTGGTGTCGGGTGTGAACAGGGACATCTGGTCCTTGATCCGCTTCTCGTCGCCCAAGTTGGAGAACGTGTCCACCAACTGCTTCAGCTCGGACTTGGCCTCTAGATCTTGCAGTGACATGAACGCTTCTTTCTCATGGGCACGTTCAACTTCAGCTTCACGCAGCATGGGTCGGACGGCTTGATGGCGGTCGCAACAGCTTCGCCTGTGAACGTGGAATCGAATTTCAGAAGTCATTCTGGACGGGTGACTGCGTGACTGGGAGGGTGTATCACTCCCTGTCTCCGCACACCCCCTCAGGGGCTTTGCGTACTCGGGAACGAGACAGTCGAAACCCTGTGCCCGCATTGCCATCCTGTTCCGCCATCGCTCCGGCGCGTGGCGCCTGTGGACGTGAGCGCCGAGTTCGCGTCGAGGCGCGGGGAGGGCCCCTCAGTCGGACATGTCCTCCGAGGGTGACGCCGAGCCCGTGCCGTTCGTGCGCTGGTGGGTGACGATGCCGGGCAGTTGCTCGTAGATCGCGTCGATCAGATCGCAGACGCGCTCGGCGATCGGGCGGCCGAGAGCGGTGAGTTCGTAGTCGACCCGCCTGGCGACCGTCGGGTGTGGTGTCCGCGCGACGAGGCCGTCGTCCTCCAGACGCTGGAGGGTCTGCCACAGCATCCGGTCGGAGACCCCGGACACGCTGCGACGCACCTCGGCGAACCGCAGAGGGCCTTCTGTCAGGGCGGCGAGGGTCAGGCCACCCCACCGGCCCGTCGCGTGCTCCAGTACCTCCCGCGACGTGCACTGCGGATCGAACACGCTCATCCCGGCCACGCGCTCGGTCCCTCGACTCATACGCCCATGTTAAACGGGCCGCGTGCTTATTTTGAGTAAGTACTGTACTTTCGTAAGTGTGAGCCGCTGGGGCTCCTGACGGGAGACGTTGTCCGATGAAAATCCTCCTCCTTGGCGGCACAGGTGCCACCGGCGCCCTGTTCGTGGAGCGGGCCACCGCGGCCGGACATGAGGTGGTGGCCTTCGTCCGCGACGCCTCCAAGCTCACCCCGGCCGACCGGCTGACCGTGGTCGAGGGGGACGTTCGCGATGCCCGTGCGCTCGCCGAGGCGATGCGCGGCACCGACGCTGTGGTCAGCACGCTGGGTCTCGGCAAGGTCAAGGATCCCGGCAGCCTGATCGCCGACAGCACCCGCGCGCTGGTCCGGGCGGCCGAGGACAGCGGCACCAAGCGCGTGCTGATCATGTCGGCGTTCGGGGTCGGCGACTCCCTGGCCAAGGCCTCCGCGTTCGCCCGGTTCCTCTACAACTCGGGCGGCAAGGCGGCCTTCGCCGACAAGGCCGAGGGAGAGCGGATCCTCACCGCCTCCGTCCTGGACTGGACGCTGGCCTACCCGGTGTTGCTGACCAACAAGCCCGCCACGGGCAACGTCCATGCCGTCGACCTGACCGAGCTGGACCGCCTGCCCGGCCTGCCCAGGGTCTCCCGGGCCGACGTCGCCGCCTTCCTGCTGGACGCCGCAGTCGGAGGCGCTTGGTCCCGGCGCACTGCGGTACTCACCGCCGGCCGGTGACCGCCTCGTCGCACGCCCTACCTCGTCGGCGGCGGAAGCATCGACAGCCCGGTGGCCCGAGCCGGTGCCATACGAACGTACGGCGAGCGGGTGGCGGCACGTGTGAAGCAAGGGCCCGGCCCGGCTCGATGAACACCATGTCCGTCGGCGCTCCGGCCGACACCGCGCACGCGATGAGCGCCGGCACGACCGTCAGATGGCGGTGCACCCCGCGCGGTTCACGCGCATCCGGGACGCGGCGAGCCGCTCCAGCAGGCCGGAGATCTCCTCGCGTGCCACCTGTCGATGCCCGCCCAGCCGATCAAGGGCGGACGGGATCGGTGCTGACCGAGTGGTGGCCGCCTGTGCCGGAGGACCGCCCGGGCGCGGGCCGTCTCCGCAGAGCAGGTGGCGGACGTGCCTACCGCGGCGCGAGAGCGGCGAAAGCCTCGTCGAGCACGACGTCGAGGCGGAGGTGGCCGTCGGAGGCGGTCCAGTGGTCGACGGCGACATTCAGGCAGTCCATCGCGGCGGCGGCGCGTACCGCCGGAACCAGGAGAGTTGGCCACGGGGGATCGGCGCGCTCGGCGAGGGCCTGGGCGATGGCGGGGCGCCAGCCGTTCGGCTTCTCCAGTGTGCGGGTGCCCAGCGCGGGCGTCCGCATGATCCCGGCGAACCCACCCGCCCCGCGTACGCCGCCTCCAAGGCCGGGGGCAGCGCGCTGACCCGCCACATCGCCTCCCGCTGGGCAAGGATGGCATCCGCTGCAACGTGGTCGCCCCCGGCCCGGTCATGGGCGAGACCCAGCAGCAGCCGGACGACCAGCAGTTGCAGGCCATGGCGTTGCAGTTCGCCCGCAGCCCGCGCCTGGGCGAACCCGCCGACCTGGCCGGCGCCGTCGCCTTCCTCTTCTCCGACGACGCGGCCTGGATCAGCGGCCAGGCCTGGTCGATCGACGGGGGCATGAGCCTGCGCGGCTGAGACCCCACATCCCGTTTCCCGCTGATTCACCTACTGGAATGGACATGACGTCATGACCAAGACCCTCGGACTCATCGGCGCCGGCAACATCGGCAGCGCGCTGGCCCGCCTCGCCGTCGCCGCCGGACTGGACGTCGTACTCAGCAACTCCCGCGGCCCGGAAACCCTCGCCGACCTCGTCGCCGAACTCGGCCCGCGGGCCCGCGCGGCCACACCCGCTGAGGCCGCGCAGGCCGGTGACCTGGTGGTGGCGACCGTCCCGCTGAACACCTACACGCAGCTCCCCGCTGTCGCCCTGGCGGGCAAGACCGTCATCGACACCATGAATTACTACCCCGAGCGCGACGACCGGATCGCCGAACTGGACGCGGGCGAGCAGACCTCCAGCGCCCTGGTGCAGCGGCACTTGGCCGACTCCCGGGTGGTCAAGGGGTTCAACAGCATCGATTTCGTGCGCCTGTTCACTGCCGCCCGGCCCGCCGGTGCGGCCGACCGCAGCGCCCTGCCCGTCGCCGGTGACGATACGGCCGCCAAGGCGCAGGTGGCCGAGCTGCTGGACGCGCTGGGCTACGACGCGGTGGACATCGGCACGCTGGCCGACAGCTGGCGCAGTGAGCCGGGCACCCCCGTCTATGTCCAGCCGTACCTGCCGGCGCAGCCCGACGGGCTGACGCAGGAGGAGATGGGGCGCTGGTTCTTCGAGGTCCCGGGCGTCCCCGTGCCCGCCGACAAGGTGCGGGAGCTGACCGACTCCGCCGTCCGGCGCTCCGCGGGCGACGCCCGCGCGACCCTCAGCCGGGACTGAACCAGGAAGCGCGGAGCTGGGGCTGCGGCGAAGGGCTGACATACGACTGGGTATCAACATCGTGGCGTTCGACCATCCCGTGGACGACGGGAAGGGGCCCGGTGGGCTGGTGCCGCAGCTGGCCGCCGAGCGGCGCGCGAGCGACGAGCAGCAGGACGGGTGGGGGCGACGCGCAGGCGTTGCCCCGCGCCCGCCGATGTCGAGGGACGCTTCGAGCAGCTGACCGGTCCGTCGGCCATGTCCCGCGCATGAACGGGTTGGGCCCGCGGCGCCGGCAGGTCTCTACCGGCAGCGGCGCCGTACTCCTCCACGGCGCTGAGTAGGCCGGCGGCCGAATCCGGCGCCCGGTGTAGACGACTCACGTCGTACGCGTCGGCGCGCGATCTCCTGTCCCCTTGTCGTCGTTGGAGGCGGCCAAGTGGGGGGACCTGTCGTTCCCCTGATCATCACGGTCTGCCTCGCGGCGGGCGGAGGCACCAGGCTGGGTGAAGTGCCTTTTCCCGTGCCGATGAGAGGAGCACCACCTCATGGCGGCTTAGCCGGCTCCCGCGCAGATGTGCGCCGGACGGTTCGACCACCACGGCGTCGACGAGCAGAGGCCCTACGCCGAGGTGGAAGGCGCCGCAGCCCATCTCCTCGGCCGCCGCACCGTCACGGACGCCACCATCCGCGGCACGCATGCCCCTTGCCAGTTGTATCCGGCCTTCGGTCATGCCCGCGCGGACGGCGTGTGAAGAGCACTACGGGCCGACGCGAGCTTGTGACCAGGGCCCGGTCGGCCACATCGAGAACGTGGAGCGAAGGAGCGCGAAACATGAGCAAGGAACCCAGCCCCGCCAAGGAAATCGTCGTCGTCATCGGCCCCGGCAGCATCGGCCTGGCCATCGCCCGCCGGGTCGGCACCGGCCGCACCCTGCTGCTGGCCGCCCATGACGAGAAGGCCTCGCAGGCCGCCGCCGAGCAGCTGCGCGGCGAGGGCTACGAGGTGGCGGTGCAGGCCACCGACATCTCCGATCTGCCCCAGGTCGAGGCGCTGGCCGCCGCGGCCGCCGAGATGGGTGCGGTCACCCAGGTGATCCAGGCCGCCGGTGTATCACCCACCCAGGCGACCATCGAGCGGCTGCTGCACGTCGATCTGCTGGGCACGTCGTATGTCCTGGACGCCTTCGCCCGGGTGATCGCGCCGGGCGGGGCAGGCATCGTGGTCGCCAGCATGGCCGGGCACCGGGAGAGCCCCTACACGCCCGAGATCGAGCACGCGCTCGCGACCACCGAGACCTCGAAACTGCTCGCGCTGCCCTTCCTCCAGCCGGACCGGCTCGGCTCCTCGGTCCACGCCTACGCCATGTCCAAGCGGGCCAACTCGCTGCGTGTGCAGACGGCCGCCGCCGCGTGGGGCAAGCGCGGAGCCCGCGTGAACGCCGTCAGCCCCGGCGTGATCATCACCCCGCTGGCCCTCGACGAGCTCTCCGGCCCGCGCCGCGAGTGGTTCGACAAGGTGCGCGAGACCTCGGCGGCCAAGCGGTTCGGCACCTCCGAGGAGGTCGCCGCGGCCGCCGCCTTCCTGCTCGGCCGCGAGGCCGGCTTCATCACCGGAGCCGACCTCCTGATGGACGGCGGCGTGACCGCGGCGCTGCGCGCCGGTGAGCTGACGACGCCGTAACGAGCCGACAGCCGAGGCCCTGAATCCGCCCGGGTCCGGGCCCGCAGTCCGGACCCGGGCGGACGGCCTCCTCACCGACTGGCACCCGGGCCCCCGGGCTATGCACGGCTGCCGGCGCGCCAGCGGCACACAGCCTCGCCCCGCGGTGGCACTCAACTGCCGGATGCCGCGCGCGGTGGCGGCTTCGGCCTCGTCGGTCTCAAGGAGCGAGTGACCGCACTGGGCGGCGAGTTGCACGCGGGCCCCCGTGCCGGCGAGGGCTGGGAGATCAGGGCCAACTTTCCTGCGGGGAAGACCTGACGAGGCCGGTGGCACCGGCGGCACGGCGACGGGCCCCCGGTCGGCCCGGGCCACCGATGCCGCAGGGCCGGTCAGGGCACCCAGCAGGCCCAGCCATCGGATCGCATCAAGAAGCTCATCGGCCCACGTGGCGTCGGAGTTCCGCGTACCAGCGGGCCTCCGCCGCGGCCACCGCAGTGAGAATGACGACGACGCCCGCCAGGGCGGCGACCGGCGGGAGTGCGGCCGCCGCGGGGGTGCCCACGAGCAGCAGGCACAGGCCCGTCAGGCGGAAGCCGCCCCATACGTTCAGCATGATCCGGCCGAACAGCAGCAGGCCGGCCAGGTAAAGGGCCGCTCTGCCGCACAGGGCCCAGGCGTAGAAGCCGCCCAGCGCCTTGCCGTCGTCGGCGTGGGCGACGACGCCCTCGACGCCGAGGGCGGTCAGGACGACACCGGCCATGACGGGGAAGTGGGCATAGCCGTAGGCGTTGACCGCCAGGCTGAGGCGGGCCTGGCCCTGCGCCTTGTCCAGCTGGCGTTCGCCGATCAGGGTCGCCAGGTCGAAGTACAGCCACCACAGGCCCGTCGCGGCGGCCACGCCCAGTACGGCCGCGGCGAGCAGCCCTGCGCCGACCGGGTGGTCCGTGGCCCCGGCGCCCATGGCCAGCAGGGATTCGCCGATCGCGATGATGATGAACAGCTCGTGCCGCTCGGCGAAGTAGCGGGCGCTGTGGATGCGCCAGCTGCCCCGGCGGGAGGTGGCGTACACACCGCCCCAGTCCACCGCGATCGCCGCCGCGAACAGCGCCGTCTGCCACCGGCCGCCGACCGCCGCGCCGACGATCAGGAGCCCGCAGCCCGCCAGGACCGGCGGCCAGGAGACGGCGATCTGCCGCAGCAGCCCGCGGTCGCCACGCGCCAGTACGCTGTAGAGGACCAGGTGCACGACACGTACGAACAGGTAGGCGCAGGCCAGGACCAGCGGACCGTTCAGACCGCCGGGCAGGTCGTCCCACGCTTCGGGGACGGTGAGCGCGACCACGAACACCCCGGCCATCGCGAGTGCCATGCCCGCGCGTACGACGCCGCGGTCGGCCCGGGCCTGGTTGCCCAGCCAGGCGTACGCGGACCAGGAGAACCAGACCAGCGCCAGCAGCAGCACGCCGTGCAGCACTCCCGTGCCGGTGTGGTGGTGGGCCATGTACTGGGTGATCTGGGTGAGCGTGAAGACGTACACCAGGTCGAAGAACAGCTCGAAGGTGGTCACCCGGCTGCTCGCCGGCGCCTTGCGTGCGCCGGCCGGCGGGCCACCCTGCGGCGGTCCGTACTGCTCGCTTTCCAACTACGTGTCCCTCGGAGCGTGGGTCGAGCGGCGTGGTCGTGGAACCCGCGTCGGCGTCGGAGGCCTCTTTGCCGTGAGGGCCGGCCTTCAGGTTGTCCGCAGGGGGACCGGGCGGCAACAGGACCGCGATCGATCGGCCGAAAGGCCGAGGGCAGGTCAGGACAGGGGAGAGGCGGGATCGTCCTCCACAGCCGCCGACCGGTCGTCGTGCGCCGGGGTCCTCTTCGCGGGCTGCTCCTGCCCGAGCAGGTCGAGCAGGACCATCGCGTCGTGATCGGCGGTGCCCGGCTCGGCGTAGTACGTCACCAGGCGGTGTCCGGGGGTGCCCTCCAGTTCCATGGACTGGTAGCCGAGGGTGAGGTCGCCGACCTCGGGGTGGTGGAACGTCTTGCGGCCGTGGGCGTGGCCCTTGACGTCGTAG
>NZ_JOEY01000049.1 GCF_000718165.1 Streptomyces fulvoviolaceus
GGCCAGCGCGCCCTGCCGGTCGGCCGATTCGCCGCCGCTGCTGAGGGCGATCTGCAGGGCAAGGGCGCCGATGAGGACGTACACCACACCCCGTGCGACAAAGCCCGCCCGCCCCGCGGCAGACAGCGTCTCGTTCTGGGTGGAACGGGCCGCGGACTTCACGGCCTGGCCGCGCCCTTGTGTGCTGGACGACGTCACGATGTCCTCCTCGTGGTGTGGGCGCGCGGTACGCGTCCACCGTTCCTGAGTGCCCGGGGCCGGGCACTTGATGCGAGCGGTCGACGAGCGACGGCCGGAGCGGAACCGGCTGAGCTGTCGGCCAACGTCAGGGTCGTCACCGGCACAGCACTGGCCACTCCCGGCCCGGGCCCGCTGTCGGCGCCTGGGCTACTCCGCGCGGTTGTCCGGACCTCAGGACCGGTGTCGCCGGGCCCGCTGTTTCAGGGCCTGTGCCACGCGGGGGAGTTCCTCGTGCAGCAGGCGGCCCACCAGTGCACCGCCGTAGACGACGACGCCCACACCGACCAGCCAGGACTGGACGACCAGGACGGTTCCGAAGGGGCCGTAGGTGACGGCACTGGAGGCGATCAGCGGGGAGAAGACGAGACGGGAGAAGACCCGAAGACCGAGCAGCCCGAGCGCCGTTGCCATGGCGCCTGGCAGCAGGGCGCTCCAGGCGATCCGCCCGCCGAGCAGCATCCGCTGCGACCACCAGAAGAACAGGACGGCGCTCAGTGTCGCGGCCAGCGTGCCGGCCGGCGAATGGCGCCACAGCGTGGTGGTGGCGGTCAGGTACAGGGATCCGAGGAGCACGGCGAGCCACAGCACCTGCCGCCATCTGGCATACCAGCGCGCCGGGGGCAGCTCCCAGACCTTCTCGTAGCCCAGCTGTACCGCCGCCCCGAAGGTCAGCCCGAAGACGGCGAGCGCGGCAAGACCGAAAGCGGTCGTGGTCTCCAGTACCTGGCCCGGCCGGGCGAACAGCTGCCCGATCTCGTCCCTGGCCGCCCTCGACACACCAAGCCCGTCCCCCAGCCACTGCGCGAACCCCTGCCCGTGCTCCGGATCGGTCGCGGAGACGACGATCAACAGGGGGACCAGCGTGAGAAATCCGAGCGCCGCGAAGCCCAGCGACCTCGGCCCCAGTTCGATCTCTCGGCTCAGCCGCCATCCCCGCCCGGCCGGCGAACCGCGGAACACACGACACAGCCGTGCCGGCAGAGATGAGCTGTCCGCAGCCCCTGAAGACTTTGACAGCCGTGAACGTGAGAGCGTCACCGCCGCTCCAGCGCGTGAAGGCGCCGCAACGCGCGACGCCACTCGCGCCGTATCCCCTCGGGGAGCTCCTGGCCCTTGGTGGTGGCGACCAGGGCCGCAGCCACGTCGCGGAGTTTGACGTTGCAGTGCTGCGACACGTCCACCAGCAGGCCCCAGGACTGCTCGCGGGAACACGGCGCCAGGACCATCACCATGCCACGCGCCTGGTCGATCACCGCACGGCTGGCCAGCGCCTGCTCCAACTGCTCGTTCTTGGCGCGTAGTTCGACGACCTCGGCCAGCAGAGCCGCATCGTCTGCCGAGGGCACAGCCGTCAACAGACGCTGTTTTCACGGGGCGTGGTCAGCTGGTGCATGGTACGTACCTCACAACACAGCCCTCACAACGGAGTCATCGTGTTCATGAGCGGTCAGCGGCGCGCCAGTTGCCTCTCGCCGGCCGCACCGGGCTTGTAGGCCAGTCCGTAGTGCTTGAGATCGCTTCCTCCTGGTCGGCGGGCAGCACGTCGTCGGTACCGATCGACGGAGCCTGTTTCACCAGCGCCCTGACATAGTCGATCTTGAGACAGCCCGGGCCGACGATGGCGTCCTCGATGGGGACGAAGAGCAGACGGTGCCGGGTGGGCAGCCCGGTCCGTACCGTGGCCATGGCCGGCTCGTCGGTGGTGGTGTCCACATAGACCGCCTCCAGCACACCGATCTTGTGACCTGCGCTGTCGACGACGTCACGGCCACGCCATTCGCGGACATCGGCTGTGTGAATCATGGCATTCCCCTTCCGGAAGGCTCCTCTGTCAGTGGTGAGTTGCACCCCCGGTCTTCCGCGTAAAGCCGCCGCAGTGCGTGCCGCAGCGCCCGCTGCATCAGCCGCGGGAGCGGCTCACCCTCCCAGGCGGCGACCACGGCCGCGGCCACCTCCGGAAGTTTGGCGTTGCACTGCCGTGCCATGTCCACCAGCAGGTTCCTGGCCGGCTCACGGCGGCAGGGGGCCAGGACCATCACCATGCCGCAGGCCTGATCGATGATCGGACGGCCGGTCAGCGCCCGCCGCAGCTGATCGATCTCGGCGCGCAGCGCCACGACATCCTGACCCGCCGGGTCCTCCACCGAGGCCTCGGCCCTCAGATCCCACCAACTCCTCGGAACCATGACTGTGCGGTGCATGGCATCAACCTCTCCACGATGTCCGCGCGCCCGGAGCGGCTGAAGCCACACCGGAACTCTGGATACCGGGCAACTTCATCGGCCACCCGCGACGTTCATGGTCCCGACGGTCCTCGCGCCTCCAGCGCGCCCAGTGCTGACGGCTGTAGCGACGGTCCCAGCGGTCCTGACGCTCCCGGCAGTTCACGTAGTCCCGGTACTCCCCGAAACCGGAACCGCCGCCGCGGCCCCGACCTCCACCGCGATCGCGAGCCGTAGCGAGTGGAACCGAAGACCAACACCGCCGCGGCCAGCCACCAGAGGGGGTTGAGGAACCCGAAGCCGAACAAGATCAGGGCGACGATGAGAAGCAGAACGAACACAGCGGGCCTCCCCGGAGCGGAAACAAGACATCACTGCCGGGGGCCGGGGCCAGTTCGAACAGCGTAGCTCTGCCCAGAGGTTGCGGATAGCGCCCCATGTAACGGTCAGCCAACCGGAACACATGGCCGCTTGCCGTCTGCCCAGGGAGTGCGGTGAGGGCTAGCGTGCACGGTACGGCCCGAGCCCCCGGCAGCGTCGATCACTTCTCGCGCTCCTTCGAGGGTGCACCTCGCGCATCAGTGCCGGAACCGCACCCGCCCCCAACGGGCCGCACCCGCCGTCGCCACGCTGTCCCTGCGCGACCTTGATGCGCCCCAGACGGGCAACGATCCGCCGCCCGCCGCGTCGCACGCATACCACTGCAGGCGGTACACATGTACGCCCTGATCCTTACGGCTTCGACCCCCTTCGTCCTGCTCGCCACCGTGATGGGCCTGTCCTGGTGGGAGGACCACGTCCTGCCCGGGCCGCCGGCCGAGCCGGTCGAAGCTCCCGCCGAGGCTCCGTTCACCCCAACGACCCCGGCCCAGCTCGCAGAACTCCCCCGTGTAGACACCGCGTTGACAGGGGAAGTCGTCGGGCGTTGACTGACAGCACGGCGTAGGGCTATGCCACTCCGGATTGTTCGGCGGCAGCATTCCACCTCCCCCGCTTCGCCCGGACCCCGCGGAACTCAGAAACTTTCCGCGATCTGGAGGCCCGGCAATGATGTGGATTCTTCTCCTTCTGCTGATCCTGGTGGTGTTCGGGTTCGGCTTCACCATGCAGATGCTCTGGTGGGTCGCCGCTGTACTGCTGGTCGTCTGGATAGCCGGCTTCGCGATGCGCGGGCGCGGCGGTGGAGGGCGCCGGTTCAGCCGCAGGTAGTCCCCACTTCAGCAGACAAACAGGAGGCCGGCCATGAGCGTCGGACAGACGATCAAGCACAAGACCCAGGCGTTCAAGGGCCGGGTCACCGAACGCATCGGCCGGAGCACCCGCAACAGGCGACTGCAGCGTGAGGGCAGGACCGACCGGGTCTCCGGAAACCTGAAGCAGTCCGGCGACAAGGCCAAGGACGCCTTCAGGCCCTGACCACAAACGCCCCGGGTGGTGCCCACGTCGCGTGGACACCACCTGGCAGGCCGACGCGGAATCAGCCCACAGGAAGTGACGGGAACGGCAATGAAGCCGAACAACCTAGGAGCCGAGAGCCAGAGAAGGCCGCCATGCTCACCATCGTGATCATCGCCGTGATCGTCATCGCGGCGGTCACCGTCCTCGTCATCGGACGTGGACGCATCCGGGATGGCGGCGGGCGCGGGCTGAAGCACCGATTCGGACCCGAGTACGACCGTGCCGTCACCGACCACGACGGCGACACCAAGGCGGCCGAGCGGGAGCTCGGCGAGCGCGTCAAGCAGCACGGCGCCCTCCAGGAGCAGCCGTTGTCGCCCGAGGACCGGGCGCAGTACAGGGCTCAGTGGGCCGACGTCCAGGAACAGTTCGTCGAATCACCGCAGAAGGCCGTCGCCGCGGCCGACGCACTCCTTGCCAGCCTGGCGAGGGACCGCGGCTTCCCCGACGGCGAGCAGTTCGAGGAGCAACTCGCCGCCCTTTCCGTCCACCACGCCGCCCATGTCCACGGCTACCGCAGCGTGCACACGGCAGCGCACGGCCAGGGCGACACCGAGGAAATGCGGGAGGCCATGATCGGGGCCCGGAGCCTCTTCGAGACGCTGGTCACCGAACAGGCCGGCGACTTCGACCGGCACCGCCCGCCGTCCCCCGACGGCAACGGCCACTGGCCGTGGGCGCTGAACCGACGCCCCGCGAAGGGAAGCAGCACCTGATGTCGCACAACGCCGAACCCGCACGGCAACCCCAGCCCGGAGGCACGGATCCCGCTCCGCAGCGCACCCCGCAGGCACCGCAGACCCAGCGGGCCCCTCAGACACCTCCCGCCCAACCCGCTCACACACCGCGTGAACCCGCCACCACCCCCGACCGCCCCAGCCTCGATCGCAAGCCGGTCGCGGAACTGCTCCCGCAGGGCGAACACGACAAGCTCACACTGCGCCTCCAACAGGCCCTGAACACCTTCGTCGACAGCCCGCGCCAGGCCGTGGAGGAAGCCGACAGTGTCTTCGACGAAGTCGCCACCCACTTCACGAACACCCTCACGGAGCAGCGGCGCGTCCTGCGATCGGGCTGGCAGGGCCAGGATGCCGAGGCACAGACCGAGGAACTACGGGTCGCGCTGCGGCAGTACCGGGAGATCACCGAACGGCTGCTGCACATGTCGGCGTCCGCCGGCCGGTAAACACCGTCCTCCCCGCAGGAAGCACAGCCGCCGGGGTTGACCGGTGTGGTTCACCACACCGGTCAACCCCGGCGGCTGTGTGCTGCTGAAGCACTCAGCCCGATCCGGCCGGCGGCTCCGAGACAGCCCGGGCCTCGGACCGTGCGGCGTGCCGCCTGACGAACTGCGGCAGCACCCCCCACAGGCCGCCGCACACCAGCAGCGTCGTACTCCCCGCGATCACCCCCTCGACCCGGCCGAGCACCACGTCGACGACGAGCAGCACGCACCCGGTGAGGGCCAGCATCAGGACGCCCATACCCGCCCCCGCCAGCAGCGAGGAGATCATGACGATCTCGGGCTTGGCCCCACTCTGAAACAGCGTGCGGTGCAAGGCGGCCGGCGCCGTGAACAGGGCCGCCGCGAGCACCGCGAGCAGCAGCGTGGTGATGTACATGGTGCGCTGTGCCGTATCGAGTATGGGGAAGCGGGCGGTGAAGGCCAGCGTCAGCAGAAACGCGAACAGGATCTGGACCCCGGTCTGGATGATCCTCAACTCCTGGAGCAGCTCGCCGTAGTTGCGGTCGGCCCGCTCCAACGTCGTCTCCTCGCGCGGCGTACGGGAATTCTCCTCAGCCATGCCCTGGCAAGCTACTCGACGGCTGCGGAACCGTCCCCGGCCGGACAGAGCATGCCGCGCCAGTTCACAGACTCTCAGCCGGTCGGTAAGGCGAAGCGCAGGATGCGTCCCCAGGTGGAGCCGTACTGCCGCCACAACGGGCCGGTGACGTACGGGATGTCGTACTGCTCGCAGAGTTCGCGTACCTGCGGGGCGATCTCGGCGTAGCGGTTGCTGGGCAGGTCCGGAAAGGCATGGTGCTCGATCTGGTGGCCGAGGTTGCCGCTGAGGACGTGGAAGAGCGGGCCGCCCTCGATGTTGGCGGAGCCCTGGACCTGGCGCAGGTACCACTCGCCGCGGGTCTCGCCCTCGATGTGCTCCTCGGTGAAGGTCTGGACGTCGCCGGGGAAATGGCCGCAGAAGATGATGGTGTGGGTCCACAGGTTGCGCACCGTGTTGGCGGTGAGGTTCCCGAGCAGACAGGGCAGCGCGGACGGGCCCGCGAGCAACGGGAAGACCACATAATCCTTGGCGAGCTGGCGGGTGGCCTTGGCGAGGAACCCGCTCACGTCGTCCAGGAAGGAACGCCACGGCTTGCGGCCGGCGGCGACGGCATCGGGTTCCAGGTCGTACAGCGCGATACCCCACTCGAAGAGCGGCGCGAGCACGAAGTTGTAGAACGGCTGGGCGAGATGGCGCGGACGCCAGGCCTGGTCGGCGCTCATCCGGAAGACGACGTACCCCAGGTCGCGGTCGAGGTCCACGACGTTGGTCCAGGTGTGGTGCAGATGGTTGTGGGTGTGCTTCCAGGCCTCGGCGGGCGTGAGGAAGTCCCACTCCCAGGTCGTGGAGTGGATCGCCGGGTCGCCCATCCAGTCCCACTGGCCGTGCAGGATGTTGTGGCCCAGCTCCATGTTCTCCAGGATCTTGGCAAGGGAGAGCAGGGCGGTGCCCGCCGCCCAGGCGGGCGGGAACAGCGAGACGGCAAGCGCGAGCCGCCCGCCCGCCTCCAGACCGCGCTGGGCGGCGATCACGGCATGGATGTAGCGCGCGTCGTCGGCACCGCGCGCGGCGATGATGTCGGAACGGATCCGGTCGAGTTCCTTGCCGAACTCCTCGCCGAGGGTGGCCTCGGGGGGCGCGAGAGCGGTAACGGTCACAGGGGACTCCTTGCGTGGCTGGGCGTGAAGTTCGCGGGTACGCAGGTCGCGCACGGGGCCTCCAGGGGGAGCCGGTCCGCAAGGCGGGCCAGGGATGCCGTCGGCAATCTCGGGGTGGCACTCACCACGGTCGGCCACCGGCCGACGGAAGAATCACGTCACGGTGCACTCGATGCTCTGCCGCCGAACCGGGGCGTGGCACATCGCTGCTGTCGAGCCCTGCGTGCACCACGCGCCTCCCTGGAGCAGAGCAACTGAGCTGCTGCCGGGGGCTCGGGCCTCACCGGGCAGCCTAGCGGCGCCCTCGACTGCGCGGACAGTGGCCTCCGGGCGGAGAGGGCGTGACCAGGCGGTCGTACCGCTTGGCCGGCAGATGTCGAGTGGGCAGGGCGGGACGGCATCGGAGCCGCCCGATCACCACCGTGTAAACATCGTGGTACCCGTCTCCCAGGCCGACCGCGGGGCCGTCCTCACGACTACGCTGGGTACGGACGTCCCAGACCCCGGCGGGCCACCACTACTTGGCGCACATGCCTGTGGAGAGCGGATCACTCGTCCCCTCGCCCCGCGCATCCCCGAGGGAACCGGCTGGGTCCGATGCCCCGGAACACCGGCTGCCGGCTCGGCCCTTCACCTGCCCGCACGACAGTACGACCGTACCGGGAGCCCGGCACGGTCTCGTGAACCGAGGCACCCCGCCCATGAGCAGCCCACCCACCCTGAGCGTCTACCGGCACGACACCGGCAACCGGGCGCTGGTCACCCTGGCCGGTGAGATCGACCTGGATTCGGCGCCCCTGGTGCACGCGTCCCTGGAGCGGTGTCTGCGCGACGGCATCCACGCCATAGACGTCGATGTCACCGCCGTGACCTTCTGCGACTGCAGCGGCCTCAACGCCTTCCTCTACGCCTTGTTGCACACAACCGCGGCCGGAAAATCCCTGCAACTGCACCACCCCAGCCCGGCGTTGGAACGGCTCGTCACCCTCACCGGCTCCGGATCCCTCTTCCTCGCCCTCCCGGACGCCTTCGCCGGGAGCCGGCCGCCCCCGTGGCCCTCTCCCATGCACCAGGCCGCGCACCGGCTCCCTCCGGCCATGACTGCTCTCCCGGGCGGTGTGCTGTGACGGCCCCACCCGGGCCGAGCCGACCGCGGAAACGCGCAGACCACCGGCGGCCCGCCACCCGCAGGACGCCTCTGAGCCTGCGCCGGCTCAACCGCTGGCAGGCCGAGAGCCTGCGGGAGGACCTGGCGGACCTGTACGCAGAGTCCTGCGCCACAGCGCCCGGTGGGGAACACCGCGGCCGGAAGGACTTCCTGCGCCGTCTCACACGTGACACCTGGCGACCGGGGTTCGCCATGCTGACCGCGCAGGCACCGGACTTGGTGGGGTGCGCGTTCGGATTCCCCGTGCCGCGTGACGGCTCCTGGTGGAACGGACTGCGCGGACCACTCCCGCAAGACGTCGAGCAGCTCACCACGTCCGGACAGGTCTTCGCCATCAGCGAGATCGTGGTCCGCCCCTCCGAGCGGCACCACGGCCTGGCCGACACTCTGCAGCAGCAGTTGCTGGGCGACCACCGGGCTCTGCTCGGCGCGACCTTGGTGGACCGGACCCATCGTGCGGCCTGTGCCGGGTTCCGGTCACGGGGATGGCGCGACATCGGCGTGGTCTACAGGTCACCGGGCCCTACGGTGCTGCGGGCCCTGGTCCTTCCCCTCGGAGAGCGGACGGCGGCGGAGCCGGGCGACGTCGCGCACCATGCACGGATTCAGTGACCGCCGCAGGACCAGGATGAGGCACGCACGTGAGGACCAGTGGATGAGCGGCAGGCGGCAGGGGTGCCCTGTGGCGGGCTGGAGGCTGGTCGGCCGGGATCCAGAGCCTGACGCCCGGCCTGCGGACACGAACCAAGATCACAGCAACCAGGGTCAGAGCAACGATGACACCTGATGGCACATCCCGCCTTCCCCGGCGCAAACCAGTCCCCACGCGAAGGTGCGCACGATGGACCAGCAGCTCCTTTCCAAGACATTCGTCGAACTGGCCGACAACCTGGTCGCCGACTTCGACCTGGTGGACTTCCTGTGCCTGCTGACCGACCGTTGTGTCGGCATGCTCGGGGTGAGTGCGGTCGGGGTACTGCTCGCCGACCGCAACGGCGAACTCCGGGTAATGGCCGCCTCTGGCGAACAGGTGCGCCTGCTGGAGCTCTTCGAGCTCCAGAACGACGAAGGGCCCTGCCTGGAGTGCTTCCGCACCGGCGCGCTGATCTCCGTCCCCGACGTGACCACAGAGATCCACCGCTGGCCGCGCTTCGCCGCGCAAGCCCACCACGGTGGGTTCGCGGCAGTCCAGGCCGTGCCGATGCGCCTGCGGGACGAAGTCGTCGGCGCCCTGAACCTCTTCCGCTCCGACGCCGGCCCCTTCGACCCGGCAGGCACACTCGTCGCCCAGGCCCTGGCCGACGTCGCCACCATCAGCCTCGTGCAACAACGCGCCACCCACCACAGCACGATCCTCAACGAACAGCTACAGACCGCACTGATCAGCCGCGTACTGATCGAACAAGCCAAGGGCAAACTCGCCGAACGCCTCGACATCGACATGGAACAGGCCTTCTCCGCACTGCGCGCCTACGCCCGCGCCCACAACCGCCGCCTGTCCGACCTCGCCCGCACCTTCACCGACGGCACCGAACCCCTCAACGGCCTGATCGTCTGACCACCCGCGACCGATCCTCCAACGCACCGCCCACATCAGAGCACAGGCCGAACATGCCGCCCCTGAGC
The DNA here is from genome assembly GCF_000718165.1 of Streptomyces fulvoviolaceus. Lineage (GTDB taxonomy): Bacteria > Actinomycetota > Actinomycetes > Streptomycetales > Streptomycetaceae > Streptomyces > Streptomyces fulvoviolaceus. The sequence goes on from NZ_JOEY01000049.1 coordinate 9,659, forward strand.
GGGCACCGAACAATGAAGAGCCGGCATGCGAACTACCCACATGCGACGAGCCGTTCACCCCAGCACCGTGCCGGCGACCGCCTCTTCAAGACCCTTCTGGAGCTGCCCACGGGCTCACCGCCCGCGGTCGTCCGAATCGCATGGTGTCGGTCCTGTCCGGGCCCGGTCCATGCTGCGGGCAGGGTCCTCGCCCCTCTGCCGACTACGGTCGGCGACGGACACACCCGGAGCGGGTGGTGAGGACGGTGAGTGTGAAGCGGCGATATGGGGGCCCGCGCCGTCCTCGCACCTCGTGGCCGCCCCCGATGATCCGGGCAGCAGTCTGTTCACATCCCTCACGGCTCCCGGTTCGGGTCGAGTTCCCGCAACGCTGTCCGCAACGCGCCGAGCGCGGTGAGATTGGCACTCACCACGAACTGTTCCAGCAGGACATCGGCCCGCCGGTGCTTCCTGCTGCGGACTGCCTCCACGATCTCCTCAACGGCCCGGCGCTGGACCTCGTCAAACGGCATGTCCCCTGCGGCATCGGCCGCCATCAGACCGCCTTCCTCGTCCCGACGCGGCGCAAGCTCCCGCACCGAGTGGATGAGAGAGTAGGGCAGCTTGAAGCGGACACCGTCCAGGGTGATGCGCACTGGCACCCCCTGTGAAGGCTGGAACGCCTGGAACCGGTTGGTGAACAGGGTGAGCACGTAGCTTCCTTTCGTGGTGCTCAGCGGCCAGACGCACCCGTCGGCCCCGCCGACGGCGCGCCCGGATGTCATCGATGTTCCTCGCTCCCAGAGCCCAACGACACGCCGCCCGACTGGGGATGCCCTCCTTGGCCGGGTCCTCCAGAGGGCTCCGGCCAACCAGACGCAACTAGGGATGACCTCCACCAAGACCTCAGGTGACCTGAACGCAATCAGCAGCAAGAAGCGGGAAAAGGCGGGCACGATCAAGTCCCGGACTTGATCCAGGTGCGCCTCCGGATCGCCCTATGTGAGCTGTTGCCCAAAAGCGGTCCCTCTCCCGCGAGGCTTCCCTGGCGCAACAGCGGCCGAGTCCTCACGAGTCACAGCAGGTCAATCCAAGAGGAATCGCAGAGTGGAACTCTCGCGGAGCGGAGTTCCTACCGGCGAGGAGCAACAGGGGTGCGGGCACTTCGATGAGCGTACGGACCGCCCCCTGCCGCCCCTCCGACGGTCCTACGCCACGGCCCGGTCCTCCGGCCATACCGGCACACCGGGTGCCCGTCCGGCCTGGCGGACCTCGGTTCCGTCGTGAGCGATCAGCTTCGGCTCCCTCTCGTGGAGTTCCGCGAGCAAAGAGGTCACGTGTTCCTCCAGGCGCGGTCCGGTGGTGTCCCTGGGAACGGTCACCCACACCGGGCCGCCCTGGCGGGTGTCACCGACGGCGTGCCCGTAGAACCCCTTCGGGGCCGACTCGCACTCGACCACCCGCACACCGCAGTAGTCGATCAGCTCCTGCGACGAGGCAACCGCCTCCGGCTGTACGTACTCACGCCCGTCCGCGATGAACTCGTTCAGCCTGGCCCGCAGTTCGTCCGCCTCCTCGAAGGTGAGGGCGACGTACTTCCAGCGTTCGGCGCCGCCGACGGTGAGGTCGATCTGAGGCTGCCGAGCGTGCCCCATGTGCGCCAGGCCGAGTTCGAGGATTTCGGGCTCCGGGCCGTCCTTGGCCCGCGTCACGGGCTGGAGCGTCAGCTCCATCTCATGCGTGTGGGCGGCGTGGAAGTGGTCTACCAGGAGCCCGCTCGGGGTGTGTTCCCGTTCGTCCCGGTACTGGCACCAGGGCGGGCAGGGGGCGACGAGTTCAAGCGGATGGGTGGCCGACGGGTAATGATCGATGGCCTCGGTGACACCGCCCCGGATGACGGTGTCGTAGCGGTGCCGCAGACCGCGCAGGCTCAGCGCGAAGTGCTCCAGGCCGTCGATGAGCGAGCCCAGGGCGGTGCTGTCGAGTTCGGCGGTGCCGTCGACGGCCGAGAACCACAGCCGGGACGGTTCACCACGCGCCTCCTCGTCGTGGCCGAGCCCGATCTGCACGGACAACAGCGGTACTTCGATACCGGGGCTCGCTCCTTCCGGGGCCGCGAGCCGGATGGGGGCGCTGACGTGGCTGCCGGTCGCCTCGGCGTGCGGGTCTTGCGCGCACCATGCGGGGCAGTTGCGCTCGGGGGCCGGGAGGGTCAGGACTGTTGCGCTGGACATGATGTCTCCTCGGGATAGGAGTGGCTTCTTGTCCAGCAGTTTTGACCTGTTCACGGAACGCACGGATCTAAACTCGTGTTCCGGGCATAGAGCCCGTTGATCAGTACCAGGCTGGAGCCCGTCAGCCTCGCCCAGCACCCAAGGACAGACCGCCCAGGATGTGCGGGCCAACGATATACAATCGATCATGTATATTGATATACGCCGCTGTGTGCATGAGGAGGTCATCGTGAGCCGCACCGTCATCGACCTCGACGACGAGGCACTGGAAGCAGCCGCCAAGGAACTCGGCACCACCACCAAGCGCGACACGATCAACACCGCCCTGCGCGAGGTCACCGCTCGCTACCGGCGCCTGCGCGCACTCGAAGACGCCCGGCAACTGGTGGCCGACGGCGCCCTGGACATCGACATCCTCCTGGACAAGGCGCAGTACCGGCCGTGACCGTCGCCGACTACCTCATCGACACCTCCGCCCTCGCCCGCGTCCTGCTCGGCCAGAACACGACCGAGTGGGACGACAGAATCGGCGCCGGCCTCGTCGCGATCTGCGACCTCACGGAACTCGAAGTCCTCTACTCCGCCCGCTCGGCCGAGGACCGCACACGGCTGAAGGCGGCACTCGACGCCCACTACGTGTGGTGTCCCATGCCCGACGGCATCTACCGTCGCTCCCGAGTGATCCAGGAACAGCTCACCGCCAAGGGCGAACACCGCAGCGCAGGCCCCGTCGACCTCCTCGTGGCGGCCACCGCCGAAGAGGCGGGCCTCACCCTGCTCCACTACGACCACGACTTCGACACCATCGCCCGGACGACAGGACAGCCGGTCCGCACGATCGACCTCAGACGGTAGGGCCTCCCGCGGGAACTCAGGGCAGCTCAACCTGGCCCGCACGCGCGGAACTGGCTTCCCACAGCGGGGAATGCGGGGCCGTCGTAGACGAGATCGCCCCCCTGCGCCCCGGCCGACCTCCGCGTTCGCGCCCTCCGCCGCACATACAACGCACACCATGGCGCCGACATCCACGAACAGAGCGGCTGCACAGTGCACTTCGCCGAGGGGGCGAACTGCCACACCTGCTGCGGCGGACTGCCGAGACCAAGCAGTAGCCGACAACGTTCTGCGACCGAGGCGCCGCCTTGGATGAACCCATCGGCTGGCGGGGCAGGAGGCTCCAACACCCACGGCGGGCGAGCCGAGCAACAGCCAGAGACGGGCCCGGCAGGCAGGGTTGAAGAGGCACGTCGACCTAGCCGCTCCGCTCCCTACGCCCCGTCTTCATTTCGTCGCGTCCACTGAGCGTCCACTGGATCTTGCGTCTCGGCTCCGCTGCGTAACCTCCAGCGGCCGAGCCTGATTTGCATCGCCGCAGGTCAGCTCCTTGCCAGGGGAAGCCGCGCGCCCGCCGGAGCACCTCGAACAGTACTTGTGAGCAGCGGATTCTTCCCCGTTGGACCCGAGGCGTCAATCAGGGCCACTGAAGTGACGTTTCCGCAGGTCAGAGGGCATAACTGGTGGGGCGGGTGGGACTCGAACCCACGGCCGACGGATTATGAGTCCGCTGCTCTAACCGGCTGAGCTACCGCCCCATAGCGGCGTGTCGCGTACAGGTATGCGCGCCGTCTGCCGCAGCATAGCCGCTCATACGATCTCCTGCCTCGTATGGTCGACTTCGCATGCCCTTGAGGACTACGCCGTGACCTGCACGGTTCCTCCGCACATGAAAAAGGACCCCATCGGGGTCCTCGTTCAGCAGGCTCTCCCGACTGGACTCGAACCAGTAACCTGCCGGTTAACAGCCGGCTGCTCTGCCAATTGAGCTACGGAAGATCGAAGCTCCCCCGACTGGACTCGAACCAGTAACCTGCCGGTTAACAGCCGGCTGCTCTGCCAATTGAGCTACAGGGGAATGCCTCGTTGCATCGAACGTAGCTCCTTGGGTATTCGCCAGGGGGCGGGCGTTCGCTGCGACACATACATTAGCGCAAGCAGGGGGGTGCTCCGCCAATCGGTTCCCCCCGGCACCGACGCCGCACCAGGGACCTACGCAAGGAGAGGGTGGCCGCCATGCGCTACAAGCTCACGTTCGTCGCCGGACTGGCTCTGGGTTACGTGCTGGGCACGCGTGCCGGGCGCGAGCGCTACGAGCAGCTGAAGAAGTCCGCACGCCAGGTCGCCCAGAACCCGGCCGTCCGCAACACCGCGGAGTCGGCCGCCCAGCAGGGCCGCCAGTTCGCCGGCAAGGCGTACCACACGGTGAGTGAAAAGGTGGGTGACCGGGTCCCCGACTCGGTGGCCCAGCGGGTCCGGTCCCTGCGCGACCGGAACACCAACGGCACGGCCGAGGACGACTGGGGCACGAGCAACACATAGTCCACACGCACCCCCATGGCGCGTGACCCATAGAATTTTCGCCATGGGGATAGTCGCCGGGCTGGACAGTTCGCCCGATTTCACTCGCATCGTCGTCTGCGACGCGGACACAGGCGCCGTGCTCAAGCAGGGCTATGCGCCGCATCCGGTCGAAGGTGCCGAAGGCGGCTCAAGGCCCTCCGACGTCGATCCACAGGCCTGGCTGCTCTCCCTCGGGGAGGCCGCCGGCGGCGGGCTGCTCGAAGGTGTGCAGGCCATCGGCGTGTCCGCCCAGCAGAACGCGGTCGTGGCGCTGGACTCGCAGGGCAACACCGTGCGGCCCGCGATGGTCGGCGGTGACAAGCGCGCGCAGGTCGCCGCGGCCGATCTCGTGGACGCGCTCGGCGGGCGCGAGGCGTGGGCGCAGGCGGTGGGGTGCGTACCGCAGGCCGCGCAGCCGATCACCAAGCTGCGCTGGCTGAACAAGACCGAGCCGGACAACGCGCTGCGCACGGCCGTTCTCCTGCAGGCGCACGACTGGCTGGTGTGGCAGCTCCTGGGGCGCCCGGTCCGCCGTACCACCGACCGGGGCGGGGCCTCCGGGACCGGGTACTGGTCCGCCGCCAGCGGTGGTTACCGGACCGATCTCGTCGAGCTGGCGCTCGGTCACCAGGTCATGCTGCCCGAGGTGATCGGGCCCTCCGACGCGGCCGGTACGACGCCGGAGGGGCTGCTGATCTCCGCCGGGACCGGGGAGACGATGGCCGCCGCCTTCGGGCTCGGGATCGGGCTGGGCGACGCCGTCGTGTCGCTCGGCGCCTCCGGGTCCGTGATGGCCGTCCATCCCGAGGCGCTCGTCGACAGCTCCGGGATGATCACCTCGCTGGCCGACGCGACCGGCATGCACCTGCCGGTCGTCACCACGCTGAACGCCGTACGGACCCTGCGCGGGGCCGCCGAGATGCTCGGGCTGGCCGATCTGGAGAGTCTGTCCGAGCTGGCGATGAAGTCGACGCCGGGGGCGCACGGGCTCGTACTGCTGCCGTATCTGGAGGGTGAGCGGACGCCGAGCCTTCCGCACACCGCCGGGACGCTGGCGGGGCTGCGGCGGGAGTCGATGCGGCCGGAGCATCTGGCGCGGGCCGCGTTCGAGGGCATGCTGTGCGGCCTCGCGGACGCGCTCGACGTGCTGCGCGGCCGGGGTGTCGAGGTGCGGCGGGTCTTCCTGCTGGGCGCGGCCGCCGAGTTGTCCGCCGTCCAGGCCTCGGCGCCCTCGCTCTTCGGGGCGCAGGTCGTCGTACCGCAGCCGGCGGACTACGCGGCGCTGGGGGCCGCCCGGCAGGCGGCCTGGGCGCTCGGTGTGTCGCAGGGCACACTCGACCCGCGCATCGCTCCGGTCTGGCAGGGCGCGGCCGCTCAGGTGCTCGAGCCGGGCGAGGAGCTGGCGGTGGGGCAGGCGGTGCGGCAGCAGTTCGTTTCGGTGCGGGAGCAGACACACCCTGGAGCGTTCCGCCCATAAGGCGGCAAAGAACACTGCTCTCGGCTTAATCGGTTGAGGTAACACGGGTGGAGTGTCCGACGATAGGAGCCTCGGGCATCAAGCCCGCCCGACCGCCGACTCCGAGAGACGTAGCGTGCTCATACGACTTCTGCGGACCTACCTCAGGCCCTACCGGAAACCCATCTGTCTGCTGGTGCTGCTGCAGTTTCTGCAGACCTGCGCCACGCTCTACCTGCCCACACTGAACGCGCACATCATCGACAACGGCGTCGTGAAGGGTGACACCGGTTACATCCTCTCCTTCGGCGCCCTGATGATCGGCATCTCGCTGGTCCAGGTCGTGTGCAACATCGGTGCCGTGTACTACGGCGCCAAGACCGCGTCGGCGGTCGGCCGGGACCTCCGGGCGGCCGTCTTCGACCGGGTGCAGTCCTTCTCGGCGCGCGAGGTGGGCCACTTCGGGGCGCCCACGCTGATCACCCGTACGACCAATGACGTGCAGCAGGTCCAGATGCTGGCCCTGATGACGTTCACGCTGCTGGTGTCGGCGCCGATCATGTGCGTGGGCGGCATCGTGCTGGCGCTCGGCCTGGACGTGCCGCTGTCCGGGGTGCTGGTCGCCGTGGTGCCGACCCTGGGCATCTGCGTGACGCTGATCGTGCGGCGGCTGCGGCCGCTGTTCCGGTCGATGCAGGTGAAGCTGGACACCGTGAACCGGGTGCTGCGCGAGCAGATCACCGGCAACCGGGTCATCCGCGCCTTCGTGCGGGACGAGTACGAGATGCAGCGCTTCAGGAAGGCCAACACCGACCTCACCGACATCGCGCTGAAGACCGGCAACCTGCTCGCGCTGATGTTCCCCATCGTCATGACGGTGGTGAACCTGTCGTCGATCGCGGTGGTGTGGTTCGGCGCCCATCGGATCGACAGCGGCGGGATGCAGATCGGCGATCTGACCGCCTTCCTCGCCTACCTCATGCAGATCGTCATGTCCGTGATGATGGCCACCTTCATGTTCATGATGGTGCCGCGCGCTGAGATCTGCGCCGAGCGCATCCAGGAGGTGCTCGACACGTCGTCGAGCGTCGTGCCGCCGAGCAGTCCGGTGACGGAGCTGCGGCGGCACGGGCATCTGGAGATCCGCGGGGCCGGGTTCCGCTATCCGGGCGCCGAGGAGCCCGTCCTCAAGGCGATCGACCTGGTCGCGCGGCCGGGTGAGGTGACCGCCGTGATCGGCTCGACCGGCAGCGGCAAGTCCACGCTGCTGGGGCTGGTGCCGCGGCTGTTCGACGCGACCGACGGCGAGGTCCTCGTCGACGGGGTGGAGGTGTCGAGCGTCGATCCGGTGCTCCTCGCCAAGACCGTCGGGCTCGTGCCGCAGAAGCCGTACCTCTTCGCGGGCACGGTCGCGACCAACCTGCGCTACGGCAATCCGGACGCCACCGACGAGGAGCTGTGGCACGCGCTGGAGGTGGCGCAGGCCAAGGGCTTCGTGAGCGGGCTGGAGAACGGCCTGGACTCCCCCATCGCGCAGGGCGGCACCAACGTCTCCGGTGGTCAGCGGCAGCGGCTCGCGATCGCCCGTACGCTCGTGCAGCGGCCGGAGATCTACCTCTTCGACGACTCCTTCTCCGCCCTCGACTACGCCACCGACGCGGCCCTGCGGGCGGCGCTCGGACGGGAGACCGCCGAGGCGACCGTCGTGATCGTCGCCCAGCGGGTGGCCACCATCCGCGACGCCGACCGGATCATCGTCCTCGACGAGGGCCGGGTCGTCGGCACGGGCACGCACCGCGAGCTGATGGCCGACAACGAGACCTATCGGGAGATCGTGCTCTCCCAGCTGACGGAAGCGGAGGCTGCCTGATGGCCGGGCCCATGGGGCGCATGATGGCCGGCACCGGTCCCGAGAACCGCTCGCTGGACTTCAAGGTGTCCGGCAGGCGGCTGCTCGCCCAGTTCAAGCCGGAGCGGCTCACCCTCTACGCGATGCTGCTCTGCGTGGTCCTGAGCGTCGGCCTCAACGTGGTCGGACCGAAGATCCTCGGCGAGGCCACTGACCTGGTCTTCGCGGGCATCATCGGACGGCAGATGGAGGCCGGGACCAGCAAGGAACAGGCCCTCGAGGCGATGCGCGCCGGGGGCGACTCCCAGGTCGCCGACATGCTCCGGAGCACCGACTTCACCCCCGGCGAGGGCATCGACTTCACCGCCGTCGGACACGTCCTGCTGTTCGCGCTCGGGGTGTTCCTCGTCGCCGGTCTACTGATGGCGGTGGCGACGCGCCTGGTCAACCGGGCCGTCAACCGCACGATGTTCCGGATGCGCGAGGACGTGCAGACGAAGCTGTCGCGGCTGCCGCTGTCGTACTTCGACAAGCGCCAGCGCGGCGAGGTGCTGTCCCGCGCGACGAACGACATCGACAACATCGGGCAGACCCTCCAGCAGTCGCTGGGCCAGCTCATCAACTCGCTGCTCACCATCGTCGGTGTGCTCGCGATGATGTTCTGGGTGTCGTGGCAGCTGGCGCTGGTCGCGCTGGTGACCGTGCCGCTGTCGTTCTATGTGGCGCGCCGGATCGGCAAGCGGTCGCAGCCGCACTTCGTGCAGCAGTGGCGCTCCACCGGCAAGCTGAACGGCCACATCGAGGAGATGTACACCGGGCACAACCTGGTGAAGGTGTTCGGCCGCCAGGACGAGTCTGCCGCGCAGTTCGCCGAGCAGAACGACGCGCTGTACGAGGCCGGGTTCAAGGCGCAGTTCAACAGCGGGGTCATGCAGCCGCTGATGATGTTCGTCTCGAACATCAACTACGTGCTGGTGGCGGTGGTCGGCGGCCTGCGCGTCGCGTCGGGTTCCCTGTCCATCGGTGATGTGCAGGCCTTCATCCAGTACTCCCGCCAGTTCTCGATGCCGTTGACGCAGGTCGCGTCCATGGCGAACCTCGTGCAGTCGGGCGTCGCCTCGGCCGAGCGGATCTTCGAACTCCTGGACGCGGAGGAGCAGGAGGCGGATCCGGTGCCGGCGCTGCGGCCCGAGGAACTGCGCGGGCGGGTCGCGCTGGAGGGCGTGTCCTTCCGCTACGACCCCGAGAAGCCGCTCATCGAGGACCTCTCGCTGAAGGTGGAACCGGGCCACACAGTCGCGATCGTCGGCCCGACGGGAGCCGGCAAGACCACGCTGGTCAACCTCCTCATGCGGTTCTACGACGTCTCCGGCGGGCGTATCACCCTCGACGGCGTCGACATCGCGGGGATGTCCCGGGACGAACTCCGGGCCGGCATCGGCATGGTGCTCCAGGACACCTGGCTGTTCGGGGGCACGATCGCGGAGAACATCGCGTACGGGGCGTCGCGCGAGGTCACCGGGGGCGAGATCGAGGAGGCGGCGCGGGCGGCCCACGCCGACCGCTTCATCCGCACGCTCCCCGACGGCTACGACACCGTGATCGACGACGAGGGCAGCGGGGTCAGCGCCGGTGAGAAGCAGCTCATCACCATCGCGCGGGCGTTCCTGTCCGACCCGGTGATCCTGGTGCTCGACGAGGCGACGTCTTCGGTCGACACCCGGACGGAGGTGCTGATCCAGAAGGCGATGGCGAAGCTCGCCCACGGGCGGACGTCGTTCGTGATCGCGCACCGGCTGTCGACCATCCGGGACGCGGACACGATCCTGGTCATGGAGAACGGCTCGATCGTGGAACAGGGCGCGCACGCGGACCTGTTGGCGGCCAACGGGGCGTATGCGCGGCTGTACAAGGCACAGTTCGCGCAGGCGGTGGCGGAGGTGGATTAGCGGTTTTCGCCCCCGCCGCCCCTTCCCGTCCCGACCTTGGGGGCTCCGCCCCCAAACCCCCGCTCCTCAAACGCCGAAGGGGCTGATTTCAGCCCGTCCGGCGTTTGAGGACGAGCGGCGAAGCCTCCTGCCTCAGTCCAAGTAACCCCTCAACTGGTCCGCGAAGGCGTGATCGCGGAGCTTGTTGAGGGTCTTCGACTCGATCTGGCGGATCCGTTCCCGCGTCACGCCGAAGATGCGGCCGATCTCCTCCAGCGTGCGGGGGCGGCCGTCGGCCAGGCCGTAGCGGAGTTGGACGACCTTCCGTTCGCGCTCGCCGAGAGTGGAGAGCACCGCCTCCAGATGCTCCCTGAGCAGCAGGAAAGCCGCCGACTCGACGGGCGATGTCGCGTCGCCGTCCTCGATGAGGTCGCCGAGAGCGACGTCGTCCTCCTCGCCGACCGGCGCGTGCAACGACACCGGTTCCTGGGCCAGCCGCAGCACCTCGCTGACGCGCTCAGGCGCCAGGTCGAGGTGGGCGGCGACCTCTTCGGGGGTCGGTTCGTAGCCGCGTTCCTGCAGCATGCGGCGCTGGACGCGGACGACCCGGTTGATCAACTCGACCACGTGGACCGGGACTCGGATAGTCCGGGCCTGGTCGGCGAGGGCCCGGGACATGGCCTGGCGGATCCACCAGGTGGCGTACGTGGAGAACTTGTAGCCGCGGGCGTAGTCGAACTTCTCGACGGCCCGGATGAGGCCCAGGTTTCCTTCCTGGACCAGGTCGAGCATGGTCAGGCCGCGGCCGACGTACCGCTTGGCCACGGAGACGACGAGCCGCAGGTTCGCCTCGATGAGGCGGCGCTTGGCCATCCGCCCCATGACCACGAGCTTGTCCAGGTCGAGCGCCAACTGGCTTTCCACGTCGGGGGTGTTGCTCAGCTTCTCCTCGGCGAACAGGCCGGCCTCGACCCGGCGGGCGAGTTCGACCTCCTCGGCCGCGGTGAGCAGCGGGATCCGGCCGATCTCCCGCAGGTACTGGCGGAACAGGTCGGAGGAGGGACCGCCGGTGTCGGCGGCGCGGGCAGCGCGCCGTGGCTCCACCCGTTCGGGAGCCTCGGCGGTCTCCAGCGCCTCGGCGGGCGGTTCCACGGGCTCGGCCGGGGCTTCCGGCTCGGCCTCGGGGTGGTGCACGACACGGCTCTGCGGGGGCACCGCGACCAGGACGTCGGTCTCGGCGTCCGGCTCCGTGTCGTCCGTACTGGTGTCGGTTGAGAGGGTCTGGGTCTGCACGGGGGCGACCTCCAGGATGATCGCTGCCAAGGTGGACGGCAGCGGTACTTCGGGGGCGGAGTCGACGGCCTCGCCGCTGTCCGTCCCGTACGCGATGAGCGGAACCGCGGGGTACTGGGACCCGCTGGGGACGGATCGGCCGCGCTCCGAGGACTCAGGCACCGGAACCCAGTGTGGAGTACGACACATCGCCGCCACGAGGGGCGTGCGGTGACTTTTTGAGTCCGGTCCGTGACCGCGTGGTTACTTTGCCTTACGAGTGCGCGGCCCTGCGGGGCTTGAAACCAGTTGCGCCGCTGGAAGTGGGATGACCAATCCGCGGGCCGGTGGGGGCTGGTCGCGCCCACGCGGCGGAGCCGCATATCGATACAGCCCCGCGCCCCTGGGGGCGGCTGCGCCGGCCCCATCCCCTCAGAGAGCCGCCGCGCCTTGCTCCCTCAGCGCCTGGCCGTACTGCTGCAGCACCCACAGTTCGTTCTGTACGGCGGCCAGCTGGGCCGGGTCGTCGTGGCTGCCGAGTCGCATCAGGGTGCCCTGGATCTCCTGGATGCGGCGGTCCACGGCGCGGCGGCGGACCCAGACCAGCTGCTCGCCCGAGTAGTTCTCGTCGACCGTGCGGCGCATGATCGCCTCGACCGCCAGTTCCGTGACCATCGCGCGGACCGTGTCGTCCGGGGCCGCCTCGCGGACGCGGACCAGGTAGTCCTGGGAGTCCTGGACGCCGTACTCCGTGCCGCCCGCGTCCATGATCGCCTGGCGTACGGCGGCGTACGGCGGGGCGGTGAACTCGTCCATGCCGTACGCGTCGAAGGCCGGGGAGACCAACTCGGGGCGCTGGAGGGCGAGTTTGAGGAGTTCGCGTTCGGTGGCGTACACCGGGTTGCGGAGGTTGAGCGCCGGGCCGGAGACCGCGGGGCGGGGAGCGGAGTCGTACTGCTGCGGGCCCCGCGCCGGCGCCGGTCCCTTGCCGCCCCGGTCGCGCGCCCAACGGGCCAGCTGGGCCACCCGCTTGACCACGAACTGCGTGTCGAGGATGCCGAGCATGCCGGCGAGCTGGACGGCGACCTCGTGCTGGGCGCCGCTGTTCTTGATGCGGGCGACGATCGGGGCCGCTTCGTCCAGAGCGGAAGCTCGGCCCGCGGGGGTGTCCAGGTCGTAGCGGACGACGATCTGGCGGAGCGCGAACTCGAAGAGCGGAGTGCGGGGTTCGACCAGGTCGGCGACCGCCTCGTCGCCCTTGGCGAGGCGCAGCTCGCACGGGTCCATGTTGTCCGGGGCGATCGCGATGTACGTCTCGGCGGCGAACTTCTGGTCGTCCTCGAAGGCGCGCAGGGCCGCCTTCTGGCCGGCCGCGTCGCCGTCGAAGGTGAAGATCACGCGTGCGCTGCCGTTGTCCATCAGCAGCCGGCGGAGGATCTTGATGTGGTCGCCGCCGAAGGCCGTGCCGCAGGTCGCGATCGCTGTCGTCACTCCTGCCAGGTGGCAGGCCATGACGTCGGTGTAGCCCTCCACCACCACCGCGCGGCTGGCCTTGGCGATGTCCTTCTTCGCGAGGTCGATGCCGTAGAGGACCTGGGACTTCTTGTAGATCGCGGTGTCGGGCGTGTTGAGGTACTTCGGGCCGTTGTCCGCCTCGTAGAGCTTGCGCGCGCCGAAGCCGACGACCTCGCCGCCGATGTCGCGGATGGGCCACATCAGGCGGCCGCGGAAGCGGTCGATGGGGCCGCGGCGGCCCTCCTGGGAGAGGCCGGAGAGGAGGAGCTCCTTGTCGGTGAAGCCCTTGCCGCGGAGGAAGCGGGTGAGGTGGTCCCAGCCCTGGGGGCTGTAGCCGACGGAGAAGTGCTCGGCGGCGGACTGGTCGAAGCCGCGCTCGGCGAGGAACTTACGGCCGGTGTCGGCCTCGGGGCTGGTGGCGAGCTGCTCGACGTACCAGTCGGCGGCGATCTTGTGTGCCTCGACCAGGCGGATACGCTCGCCGCGCTGGTGGGAGGGGTTGTACCCGCCCTCTTCGTACCGCAGCGTGATGCCGGCCTGCGCGGCCAGGCGCTCGACGACCTCCGAGAAGGAGAGGTGGTCGACCTTCATCACGAACGTGATGGTGTCGCCGCCCTCCTGGCAGCCGAAGCAGTGGAAGAGTCCCTTGCTCGGGCTGACCTGGAAGGACGGCGACTTCTCGTCGTGGAACGGGCACAGGCCTTTGAGGTTCCCGCCGCCCGCGTTGCGCAGCTGGAGGTACTCGGACACCACGGCGTCGATCGGGACCGCGTCCCGTACCGCCTTCACGTCCTCGTCGTTGATCCGTCCTGCCACGCGTGAATTCTACGGGTGCGGTGTGACAGTCGATCGCCCTCGTCGGGTCACGAGACCAGACTGTCCAGCGGAACGTGCGGGTCCGCAAGCGCCTCCGTGTCCACCTGAGCCTTGGTACGAATCAACTGCTGGATCGGCTCTGTGACGTCCCACACGTTCACGTTCATCCCGGCAAGCACTCGTCCCTGCTTCACCCAGAACGCGATGAACTCACGCTTTCCGGCGTCCCCCCGGATCACCACTTCGTCGTACGACCCCGGGGGCGCCCAGCCGCTGTACTCCATCCCCATGTCGTACTGGTCGGAGAAGAAGTAGGGCACACGGTCGTAGGTGAGGTCGCGGCCGAGCATCGCGCGGGCCGCCGCGGGACCGCCGTTGAGGGCGTTGGCCCAGTGCTCGACGCGCAGCCGGGTGTCGTAGAGGGCGTGGTGGAAGGAAGCGACGTCGCCGGCCGCGTAGATGTCGGGGTCGGAGGTGCGCAGCCGGTCGTCGACCGCGACACCGCCGCCGTGGGCACGGTCGGCCAGCTCCAGCCCCACGGCCTCGGCGAGGGCGGTGCGCGGGGCCGCGCCGACCGCCGCGAGGACGTCGTGCGCGGGGTGCTCCTCGCCGTCGTCGGTGCGGGCGGCCAGGACCACACCGTCCTGGCCGACGATCTCGGTCAGCCGCGCGCCGAAGTGGAAGCGGACGCCGTGCTCGCGATGCAGCTCGGCGAAGAGGTTGCCGAGCTCGGGGCCGAGGACGCCGTGCAGCGGGGTCGGCTCGGGCTCGACGACGGTGACCTCGGCGCCGTACTCACGGGCCGCCGCCGCGACCTCCAGGCCGATCCAGCCGGCACCGGCGATCACGATGTGGCCGTTGTCCCGGCCGAGGGCGGCCAGGACGCCCTTGAGGCGCTCCGCGTGGGCCAGGCGGCGCAGGTGGTGGACGCCCGCGAGGTCCGTGCCCGGGATGTCCAGACGGCGGGGCTCGGCGCCGGTCGCGAGGAGCAGCTTGTCGTAGCGCACGACGGTGCCGTCCTCGCCGTAGCGGACCGTCTTGGCCTCGCGGTCGACGGCGTCGACGGTCGCGCCGAGGTGCAGCTCGATGTCGTTGCGCGCGTACCAGGCGGGTTCGTGCACGAAGACGCTGTCGCGCTCCTCCTTGCCGAGCAGATAGCCCTTGGAGAGCGGCGGGCGCTCGTACGGGTGGTCGCGTTCGTCGCAGATCAGTATCACGCGGCCGGTGAAGCCCTCCGTGCGGAGGGTCTCGGCCGCTTTCGCGCCGGCGAGACCTCCTCCGACGATGACGAAAGTCTGATCCGCGTCGACCACTTGATGCCTCCTCGTAACGGTGCCGCCTCATTGGAGCGTCCCGCACGGAGCGTGATGGGGGAAGAGGGAGTGGCCCGATCAGGCCACGGAGGGTCACATTCGGGCTCGTTTCAGGTCACTCGCGTCTCGTCGGGATCACTGGTTCCCCGTCAGGTGAGCGTGCAGCGAACGCGCTGACGCGTCGGTGAGCGAGGCGATCTGGTCGACGATCACCCGCTTGCGGGCGCGGTCGTCGGGAGCCTGGTCGAACTCCGTGCGGAACTGGGGTTCGAGACCGTCCGGGGCGCGGACGGTGAGCACCTCAGCCAGCTCCGCGACCACGATCCGCTGGTCGGCCCGGAGCCGCTCCTGCTCGGCGCGCTGCATGACGTACCGGTCGGCGACGGCCTTCAGGACCGCGCACTCCAGCCGCGTCTCATGGGGTACGACGAGTTCGGCGGCGTATCTCGTCAGCCGCCCTCGGCCGTACGCCTCGCGCGTGGCGCCCTCGGCGGAGAGGCAGAAGCGGCCGATGAGCTGGCTGGTGGCGTCCTTGAGGCGGGCCTGGGCGACGGCCGAACCGTCATAGCCGTGCGGCCACCATTCCTGGTCCTGGAGGCGGTCGAGGGCGGCGGCGAGTTCGGCGGGGTCGGTGTCCGCGGGGACGTACCGGCCGATGGCGACCGCGAACACCGCCTGGCGTTCCGGTTCCGCGTGCAGGTAGTTGGGGTCGATGTGACCGGCGTGCAGGCCGTCCTCGACGTCGTGCACGGAGTACGCCACGTCGTCGGACCAGTCCATGACCTGGGCCTCGAAGGTGGTGCGGGTGCCGGGGGCGTCCTTGCGGACCCAGTCGAAGACGGGGCGGTCGTCTTCGTAGACGCCGAATTTCTGGGACTTGGGGTCGGTGGGGTGCGCTCCGCGGGGCCAGGGGTACTTGGTGGCGGCGTCGAGGGTGGCTCGGGTGAGGTTGAGTCCTACCGAGCCCTCAGGGGTGAACCGCTTGGGTTCGATGCGGGTGAGGAGTCTCAGGGACTGGGCGTTGCCCTCGAAGCCGCCGCAGTCCTCCGCGAATTCGTTGAGGGCCTGTTCGCCGTTGTGGCCGAAGGGGGGGTGGCCGAGGTCGTGGGAGAGACAGGCGGCTTCGACCAGGTCGGGGTCGCAACCCAGGGCGGCTCCGAGTTCTCGGCCTACCTGGGCGCACTCCAGGGAGTGGGTGAGGCGGGTGCGGGGGCTTGCGTCCCAGGCCTGGCTGCGGGTTCCTGGGGTGACGACCTGGGTTTTGCCGGCGAGCCTTCTGAGCGCGGAGGAGTGGAGGATGCGGGCGCGGTCGCGTTGGAAGGCGGTTCGGCCGGGGCGCTTGTCTGGCTCGAGAGCCCAGCGTTCGGTTGACGGCAGGTCGTACGACATGTCTCGACAGTACGGGCAGGTGCTGACAATTGTGGTGCGCCTGAGTGTCTGCCGGGTTCTGTGGTTTGGCGGGTGCGGGCCGTATGTGGCTGGTCGCGCCCACGCGGCGGAGCCGCAAATTGATACAGCCCCGCGCCCCTAGGGAGTTGCAGTCACCCCTGGCTCTTATGCCGAGGCCAGTGCCGGTTCTGCCGATGCCGGTGTCGCCAATGCCTGGTCGTAGCGGTGCAGGATCAGGCTTGCCATCGCCGGGTGCGTGCCCAAGGGGGCCGACGCGATCCACGGGGCCGCCTCCGCGGACTCCGTGGCGAAGCGGCCGGGGGCGGTGAAGTAGGAGGCGACGGCCACCCTCGTGCGGCCGCTCGCCGCCAGGGCGCGGATGGCGTCCGGGACCGTCGGGGCTGCCGTTGTCGCGTAGGCGGGGACCACCGGGACGCCGAGGCGTTCCGAGAGGAGGTGGGCCGTGCGGCCGG
This sequence comes from Streptomyces fulvoviolaceus, assembly GCF_000718165.1. GTDB lineage: Bacteria > Actinomycetota > Actinomycetes > Streptomycetales > Streptomycetaceae > Streptomyces > Streptomyces fulvoviolaceus. The sequence continues at coordinate 26,280 of NZ_JOEY01000049.1, forward strand.
TGTCGACCTTCGATGCCGGGTCGCGGGAACCCGCCGCCGCCAGGACCACCGCGCTCTGCCTGCGCGTCGCCTCGTCCATGCGGGTGCGCCAGCCGGCCTCGACCAGGCGGGAGTACAGGGTCTCCACCAGGAGGGGGTGCGGGCCCAGCGGGGCGGCCACGCGTGCGCGTACCCGGGTCGCGGCGGCCATCTCGGGAATGTCGCGCTTGACGTGGTAGCCGCGGCTCAGGAGCAGCGGGACGAGGATCGCCTCGCTGTCTCCGAGGGAGGCGAGCGTGTCGGTCAGCAGGGGCTCGTTCAGCTCGATGTGGCCGAGGTGCACGGGCAGGCCCGGACGCAGGTCGCGAACCTTGTCCAGGAGCGTGCGTACGGTGCTCAGGGCGCGCGGGTCGCGGCTGCCGTGCGCCACGACGACGAGCGCCGGCGGGGCCGCGCGCCGTCGGCCGTCGAGCGACACGAGGCTGAGCTGGCTGGCGAGCTGGCTGCTGATCCGGTTCATGAGGTGCGCCGTACTGTCGAGGGGGACCGTCTTGGACTCGTCGCGAGGAGCTTCCGACTTACTCGTCGCCGTCATGGACCGATGGTGGCGGCGGGAGGTTGCCACCCCATTGCACAGGAATGACGGGTCTTTTCCGAGGGTTCACGGTGGGGTGCATGGGGTGTGTGAGGTGCTGTGACCTGCGGTTTCGACCACCGAAGTGAAGCTGGTCACAGCGTCGGCGGTGAACCGGAAGGGCTTACATCACGTCCCTGACTGTCGAAGGCCGACCAGGAAGGACCCTCCGTGAGACTGCGAAGGCTGCGAAGACTGCGTATTCCGCGCACCCGCACCGGGCAGCGGAGGCTGGTCCAGGCCGTGATGGCGGGGTGTGTGCTGGCCCTGCTTCCGGCGACCTGGATGTACGTCGTGACGGGCGACCGGCTGCGTACGACCGCGGACGTGCCGCGCACCGAGGTCGCGGTCGTCTTCGGGGCCGGCCTGTGGGACGGCGAGCCGTCGCCGTATCTCGCCCACCGCCTGGACGCGGCGGCGAAGCTCTACCGCGAGAACCGGGTCGAGGTCCTCCTCGTCACCGGCGACAACAGCCGCGAGGACTACGACGAGCCGGACGCGATGCGCACCTACCTGACGAAGCACGGAGTCCCGGACGGGCGGATCGTCAGCGACTACGCCGGCTTCGACACCTGGGACTCCTGCGTCCGGGCGAAGAAGATCTTCGGCGTCGACCAGGCCGTCCTGATCAGCCAGGGGTTCCACATCCGGCGTGCGGTCGCGTTGTGCCAGGCCGCGGGCGTCACGTCGTACGGCATCGGAGTCGAAGCCAAGCACGACGTCACCTGGTACTACGGCGGCACCCGCGAGCTCTTCGCGGCGGGCAAGGCCGCCCTGGACGCGGTGTTCGAGCCCGACCCCCGGTTCCTCGGGCCGAGGGAACCGGGGGTGACGAACGCGCTCGCTAGCGCCCGGTGAAGCGCGGCGCGCGTTTCTCCAGGAACGCGGTCATGCCCTCCTTCTGGTCGTGGGTGGCGAACAGGGCGTGGAAGACGCGTCGTTCGAAGCGGATGCCGTCGCGCAGGCCCGTTTCGAGGGACTGGTTCACGCACTCGCGGGCCGCCCTGACAGCCGTGCGGCCGTACGAGGCGATCGTCTCCGCCGCCTCCGACGCCTCGGGGAGGACCCGGTCGTCGGGCACCACCCGGGAGACGAGACCGGCGGCCTCCGCCTCCCTCGCGTCCATCGTGCGGCCGGTGAGGACCAGGTCCATCGCCTTGGCCCGGCCCACCAGGCGGGTCAGCCGCTGGGTGCCACCGATGCCCGGGATCACGCCCAGCTTGATCTCCGGCTGGCCGAAGACCGCCGACTCCCCCGCGATCACGAGGTCGCACATCATCGCGAGTTCGCAACCGCCGCCCAGGGCATGCCCGTTGACGGCGGCGATCTTCGGGGTGCGAAGGTCCGCGAACTCCTCCCAGGCCGCGAAGTAGTCCTCCGCGGCCATGTCGACGGCCGACCTGGCGGACATCTCCTTGATGTCGGCGCCGGCCGCGAAGACCTTCTCCGAACCGGTCACCACGAAGCAGCCGACGTCGGGGTCCGTGTCCAACGGGCGGAGGGATTCGAGGAGTTCGGCGAGCAGTTCGCCGTTCAGTGCGTTGAGCACGTGCGGGCGGTGCAGGCGTACGGTCGCGACACGGCCGTAGCGCTCGATCTTGATGGTGTTCATCGACTTCCCTTCCAGGCCGGAGAGTTACGAGTCCCAGATCGCCCCGTACGCCGGAATCCCCCGTCGCTCCAGGCCGTGCACGACCTGCCAGGTCAGCTTCTTGTTGGAGATGCAGATGACCGCCTCGGCGCCGAAGTCCCGGTAGGCTTCGTAGGCGAGGCGGACCATGTCGGGCTTGCCGTGCTGGGAGGTGTCCCAGACGAGGGCGTGGGGCTGGACGGCGAGGATCTCGTCGACGAGGTCGTCGCCGTAGGTGGTGCGGGGGGCGCGGGTCGCCCAGACCAGGCGGGAGGGGACCTCGGCGGCGAGCAGGTGGGGCAGGCAGGGGCCGATGCCGCTGCCGGTCGCGACGTAGACCACCTTCTTGAACAGGGTCTCGATGTTGGCGACCCCGGCCGTGGTGATGCCCTTCACCCACACCCGGGACGGCAGATCGTCGATGAAGGAGCCGGTCCAGTCGCCGGCGCGGGAGATGGTGAGGCGGAAGCCGGGCTCGCCGGGGGCGGGGACGTTGGCGAAGGAGTGCCATTCCTTCAGCGGGCTGCGGCTGATCGCGGTGGAGGAGCCCGCGAAGGGGGTCTCGCCGTGGTCGAAGCGGGCCAGCACGACGTGCGGGGAGGGGCGTTCGAGGCGTACGTCGACCTTGCGCAGCCGCAGCCAGGGCAGGGCGACGCTGAAGGTGACGCCCGCGAGGACGGTCACTTCCGCCGGACCCGGGGCCGACAGCAGCGTGTGCGTCCAGAACAGGACGAGCGCCGTCCAGCCGCCGAAGCGGTGGATCTTCTCGAAGTGGTCGTGGTGGCGGGAGCGGAAGGGGGGCAGGGCGGTGGCGATGATGACGACGAGGAGGGCGATCAGGATCCAACCGACCGCGATCAAGGGCAGGTTGGATCCGTCGACCGTCACCACGACCGCCAGCGCGAGGAACCAGAGTGAACCCGCCAGCGCCCCGCCCACGTGCAGTCCGCCGAAGTGGTACACCTTCCCCAGCGTCCAGCGCACCTTCAGCGGCCAGTTCGTCGGCGCCCAAGTGGCCAGCCGGAAGAAGAGGTTGACCACGTACTGCTGGCGTACGACGACGGCGAGGGCGAGGTTGGCGAGGGCCGCGTGGCCCAGCGTGCGCACCGACGGGGTCCAACTGCCGTACAGAAAGAGCAGGTTGGCCGTGAACACCAGGGCCGCCAGGCGGTTGTAGTGCATCAGGCGGGGGTGCTTGATCAGGCGACGGCCCGCCGAGGTGAGCGGGGGGAGTTCTACGGCCTCCCGGTCCAGTGACGTGGTCATCGGGCGGCCACCGCCTGAAGAGCCGTCCGCTCCGTCCGCTCCGTCCGCTCCGTCCTCTCCGTCCGCTCCTCGGCCATCCGCAGCAGCGCCTGTTTGTCGATCTTGCCGCGGTCGGTCTCGGGCAGGAATGGCAGGGGCATGACACTCTCGGGCACGCAGTAGTACGGCAGCGCGTCCGCCACCGCGCGCCGGGCTGTGCCGGGGTCGACGTCCGCCGGGCAGACGAACGACACCAGGGTCCGCGCGTCCCGCTTCAGCGTCACCGCGCGCGAGCAGCCCTCGACCGATTCCAGGACCGCCGAGACCGAGTCGAGTTCGACGCGGAAGCCGCGGACCTTGACCTGGTCGTCGGTGCGGCCGAGGTGTTCCAGTTCGCCGTCGGGGGTCCAGCGGCCGAGGTCGCGGGTGCGGAACATACGGCGGCCGCCGCCGAGGAAGGGGTCGGGGGCGTAGCGCTCGGCGTTCAGCCGGTCATTGCCCAGGTAGCCCGCCGAGACGCAGTCGCCGCCCGCCCACATCTCGCCCACCTCGCCGATGGGGAGGGGACGGCGGTCGGCGTCCAGGACGTAGACCGTGTTGTTGGGGGTCGGGCGGCCGATGGTCAGCAGCTCGGCGGCCGGGGTGTGGCGGCGCATCGTGTTCACGATGGTCGTCTCCGTCGGGCCGCAGCAGTTGAAGAAGGCCGCCTGCCGGGCCCAGCGGTCGGCGAGCGGGCGCGGGCAGGGCTCCCCGGCCACGGCGACCGTGCGCACGTGCGGGCAGGCGGCGGGGTCGATGCCGGACAGGACGGTCGGCGTGGCGATCAGCACGTCGGCCGTACGGGCCGCGGCCGCGATGTCCTTGCCGCGGATGACCAGGGTGGCGCCGTGGGTGAGGCAGCCGAGGATCTCCCAGGCGGCCATGTCGAAGGCGATGCTGAGGAGCTGGGCCACGCGGTCGCCGGGACGGATGCCGAGGCCGCCGGGTTCGGTGAGGAGGATGCCCGCGACGTTGCGGTGGGTGACCTTCACACCGTTGGGCCGGCCGGTGGTGCCGGAGGTGAAGAGGACGTAGCAGCCGTCGTCGGGGCTGATCCGCCGGACGGGCGGGGTCGCCGGTTCGTACGGCTGGGGCTCGTCGAGGGTGATCAGCCGGTGGCCGGGCGGCAGCGGCACCCGGTGGGCGTGTTCGGCGACGGTGAGGACGACGCGCGTGCGGGCGGTGCGGACGACGTGGGCGAGCTGGGCCGGGGGCGCGAGGCCGATGTCCTGGGGGACATAGGCGGCGCCCGCCTTCAGGATGCCGAGCAGGCCCACGAGCATCGGGATCGAACGGCGTACGAAGAGTCCGACATGGTCGCCGGGCCGTACGCCCTCTCTCACCAGGCGGGCGGCGAGCGCGGTCGCGTACCGGTCCAGCTCGCCGTAGGTGATCGTCCCGCCCTGGTGTTCGGCGGCGACGGAGTGGGGGGCGGCGGCTGCGTGCCGTTCGACGGCGCGGTGGACGAGCGGGTCCGGGACGGGGACGGTGGGGCCGTGGCCGTACTGCCGGAAGAGGTGCTGATCGCGGGGGGCTAAGTGGCGCAGAGGCATGCTGGGGGGACCTCCTGGCTGGCTTTTCGAGTGACGGTTTGCCTGGCGCCAAGCTGGATCGATCCGCGCTCGACTGTAGTTCCGGTTTTTCAACTCTCAACAAGGCGTGATCGGCCAACCACGAAACGGAATGAGCCACATGTGGCGTCTTTCACCACACGGGCAACTTCCGTACCGGCCGGCGGCAACTCTGAGGTGGCCAGGTGTGCGCCTCGACCAGCGGGGTCGTATGCGCCTCACGGCGTCCGCCCGGCAGCGGGGAGGCTCCCGCCCCGGGCGCGTAACACAGAGCCGCCCTCCGTGTAACACGGCCGAAGCACGCTGAGGAGCATGCCGAACTCCGTGACGCCCACGCACTGCCCGTACTGCGCCCTGCAGTGCGGGATGAACCTGACTCCCGCACCGGACGGGACCGTCGAGGTGACCGAGCGCGCGGATTTCCCGGTGAACCGGGGCGCGCTGTGCGGCAAGGGCCGTACCGCGCCGGCGGTGCTCTCGTCCCGGGTGCGGCTGACCTCCCCGTTGGTGCGCTCCGAGGGCACGCTCGTGCCCGCATCCTGGGACGAGGCACTGGACCGGATCGCCGAGGGGCTGTCCCGCACGCGCACGGAGCATGGTCCGGACGCGTGCGGGGTCTTCGGCGGGGGCGGCCTGACGAACGAGAAGGCGTACACCCTCGGCAAGTTCGCGCGCGTGGTGCTCGGCACCTCGCAGATCGACTACAACGGCCGCTTCTGCATGTCGTCCGCGGCGGCCGGCGGCATGAAGGCGTTCGGCCTGGACCGGGGTCTGCCGTTCCCGCTGGAGGACATCCCGAAGACGGGCTGCGTGATCCTCGTCGGGTCGAACCTCGCGGAGACGATGCCGCCCTCGCTGCGTTTCTTCAACGAGCTGAAGGAGAACGGCGGCACGCTGATCGTCATCGACCCGCGCCGCACCAAGACCGCCGAGCACGCCGACCTGCACCTCGCACCCCGCCCGGGCACCGACCTCGCGCTGGCGCTCGGAATGCTGCACCTGGTGGTGGCGGAAGGTCTCACAGACGAGGCGTACGTCAGTGAGCGCACGGCCGGCTGGGAGGACGCGCGGGCCGCGGCGATGGCCCACTGGCCGGAATACGTGGAACGGATCACGGGCGTGTCCGTGCCCGAACTCCGCGAGGCCGTACGGATGTTCTGCGAGCCCGAGGCCGCGATGGTGCTCACCGCACGCGGGCCCGAGCAGCAGTCCAAGGGCACGGACACCGTGGGCGCGTGGATCAACCTGTGCCTGGCCACGGGACGGGCGGGACGCCCCTTCTCCGGGTACGGCTGTCTGACCGGGCAGGGCAACGGACAGGGCGGACGCGAACACGGCCAGAAGGCCGACCAGTTGCCCGGCTACCGCAAGCTGGACGACCCGGCGGCGCGGCGCCATGTGGCCGATGTGTGGGGCGTGGACCCCGACTCGCTGCCCGGTCCCGGGCGCAGTGCCTACGAGCTGCTCGACGCGCTGGGCACGGACATCAAGTCGCTGCTGCTGATGGGCTCGAACCCGGTGGTGTCGGCGCCGCACGCCGCACACATCGAGGAGCGCATCAAGTCCCTTGATTTCCTTGCCGTTTGTGACGTCGTCCTGTCGGAGACTGCCGCGCTCGCGGATGTCGTACTGCCGGTGACGCAGTGGGCCGAGGAGACGGGGACGACGACCAACCTGGAGGGGCGCGTGCTGCTGCGGAAGCAGGCGATCACGCCTCCGGACGGCATCCGCAGCGACCTGGAGGTCATGCACGAGCTGGCCGACCGGCTGGGTGTGGAGAAGGGCTTCCCGACCGATCCCGAGGAGGTCTTCGAGGAGCTGCGGCGCGCGAGCGCGGGCGGGCCCGCGGACTACTCCGGGATCACGTACCGGCGGCTGGCGGAGGAGAACGGGGTGTTCTGGCCGTGCCCCTCCGCCGACTCGGACGCGGGAGCGGTCCACCCCGGCACCCCCCGCCTCTTCCTCGACCGTTTCGCCACCGCGGACGGCCGCGCCCGCTTCGTACCCGTCTCGCACCGGCCGATCGCCGAGGAGCCGGACGACGACTACCCCGTCCTGCTCACCACCGGGCGGGTGGTGGCGCAGTACCAGTCCGGCGCCCAGACCCGGCGCGTCGACGAGCTGAACGCCGCCGCACCCGGACCGTTCGTCGAGCTGCACCCGCGCCTCGCGGAACGGCTGGGCGCGGCCGAGGGCGACCCGGTGGCCGTGGTCTCCCGACGGGGCCGGGCCGTGGCACCGGCCCGGATCACGCTGGGGATCCGCCCCGACACCGTCTTCATGCCCTTCCACTGGCACGGCGAGGGCCGCGCCAACACCCTGACCAACCCGGCCCTCGACCCGACCTCCCGGATGCCGGAGTTCAAGGCGTGCGCGGTGCGGTTGGAGGCGGTGAAGTCATAGGCCTCTCAGGCTGGTTCGCCTACGCTGGCCTGCGATGACAGACGACACGTTCGGCTACCGCTGGGGCCACTCCGCCCTCACTCTCGACCTCGACCTGGGCCTCGACGGTGAGGCGCCCCGACTGCTGCGGGTGGCCCGGCCCGATGACCCGGAGTCGCCGCCGGTCGCGCTGCCGATGGTCGACGTGACCCTGCTGGGCGCGGGCACCGGCTGGTCCGGTCCGCGCTTCCGGGGTACGGCGCTCGGGGCGCGCCTGCGGTACCGGGCACACCATGCGGCGTACGGCGACGGGTGGCACCACCTGGCGGTCGAACTGCACGACGCGGACAGCGGGTTGACCGCCTTCGCCGAGTACTCCTCCCCCGACGCGGTCCCGGTACTGCGCTCCCGTGTCCGGCTGCGCAACGACGGCACCGAACCGCTGACCGTCCGCTCCGTCGGCAGCCTCCTCCTCGGCGGCCTGCCCTCCCCCGACGTGCTCGACGCGCACCGGGCCCGCAACGACTGGCTCGCCGAGTGCCGTTGGTACACCGAGCCGCTGCGGGACTCCGTCCCGGACATCGGCCGGGACGTCCACGAGCACGACGCGCGTGCGGCGCTACGGCTGACCGGGCGGGGCAGCTGGCCGACCGACGGGCACCTGGCGATGGGCGCGCTCACCGACCGTACGGACGGGCGCTGCCGGCTGTGGCAGGTGGAGTCGGCGGCGGGCTGGGTGTGGGACGCGGGCGAGGCGCCGGCCTCGCGGACGTACGTCGGGCTCGGTGGTCCGACCTACGACGACCACGGCTGGCTCCAAGTGCTCGAACCAGGCGAGGAGTTCGCCTCCGAGTACGCGGCGCTCGCGCTCGGCGACGGCTTCGACGGAGCGCTGGCCGCGCTGACGTCGTACCGCCGGCGCGTCCGCCACCCGCACCCGGACCACGACCGCCTCCCGGTCGTCTTCAACGACTACATGAACACCCTGATGGGCGACCCCACGACCGAGAAGCTGCTGCCGCTCGTCGACGCGGCGGCGGACGCGGGCGCGGAGTACTTCTGCGTCGACGCCGGCTGGTACGACGACACGGTGGACGGCGGCTGGTGGGACAGCGTGGGTGCGTGGGAGGCGTCCACGCGCCGCTTCCCGGGCGGGCTCGGCCTCGGAGAGGTGCTGGGGCGGATCCGCGAGCGCGGGATGGTGCCGGGGCTGTGGCTGGAGCCGGAGGTGGTGGGTGTGCGCAGTGAGATGGCCTCAGTGTTGCCGGCCGCTGCCTTCCTGCGCCACGACGACGGCAGCCGGGTCACCGAACAGGGCCGCCACCAGCTGGACTTGACGCATCCGGCGGCCCGGGCGCACCTGGACGCGACGGTCGACCGGATCGTCGGCGACTGGGGCGTGGGCTATCTGAAGCTGGACTACAACATCACGACCTCGGCGCCGGGGCTGCTGGAGCACACGCGGGCGTGGCGGTCCTGGCTGTCGTCCGTCCTGGACCGGCATCCGGACCTGGTGATCGAGAACTGCGCCTCGGGCGGCATGCGCATGGACGGCGCGTCCCTGTCGGTCGCCCAGCTCCAGTCGACCTCCGACCAGCAGGATCCCGTCCGCTACCCGCCGATCGCGGCGGCGGCTCCGACGGTGGTCCCGCCGGAGCAGGGAGCGGTGTGGGCGTACCCGCAACCGTCGTACACGGACGCGGAGATCGCCTTCACCCTCGGTACGGCGATGCTGGGCCGCATTCATCTCTCCGGGCACCTGGACCGTATGACGACTCGTCAACTGGACCTGGTACGGAACGCGTTGGCGACGTACAAGGTGATCCGCGAGGATCTGCGCACCGCGCTGCCCTTCTGGCCGCTGGGGCTGCCGGGGTGGACGGACGAGTGGCTGGCGCTGGGGCTGCGGGGGCCGGTTCCGGTCGAGGGGGCGACGTATCTGTCGGTGTGGCGGCGGGGCGGCGAGACGGAACTGACCTTGCCCGTACGCCACTTGGCGCGGACCGAGAGCGTACGGGTGGAGGTCCTGCACGCCACCGCAGGTGCGGCGGCGGAGTGGGACGGGCCGACGGGACTGCGGGTGACGCTGCCGTCGGCGCCGTCGGTCGTGCTGGTGCGGCTTACGTAGGCGAAGCGCCCGACGGCATCGCGGGCGGTGAGCCGCTCGGCTGTCCGGTGGGCGGCTCGGGTGGCTGGCTTCCGCCGCCGGGAGGCGGGCTTCCGCCGTCTCCGCTCCCCGCGCCCGTGTTCTCCTTGTCCGGGTCGATGCCGACCGTCAGCGTGCCCGTGAACCCCTTGTCCACGGACCCGGTGATGGTCATGAGCCCGTCCTTGGCGCCGCCGCCGGCGTAGACCATGTCGTCGTCCAACTTGGTCCAGGTGCCGACGTGTTGGCTGTACGGCTCGGTCTTGTAGACCTCGTCGCCGTACTTGTCGTCGAAGAAGAGCTGGCCGGTCCAGTTGACCTTGCCGCCCTCGTAGGTGTCGTCGGCCTTCTTGCCGCCGGTGTGCACCTTGACGTGGATGTGCGTGGTGCGCGGGGTGTACCAGCCGGGGTAGATCGTCGTGATCTCCACGACGCCGTTGCCGTTGGTGGTCTGGTAGCCGCGCAGGTACGTCTTGTCGTTCGCCCCGCTGGTGTCCTCGCTCTCCTCGGGGACCGAGGTACCGCCGGGGCCGGTGGTGGTGTAGCCGGAGTAGTAGCCCCAGGCGTCGCAGTGCCAGATCTCGACGGCGGCGTCCTTGACCGGTTCGCAGTCGTCCGTCTGGTCCAGCACGGTCAGCTTCACCATGAGGGGGACGCCCTCCTTGCCCTCGGTGATGTTCTTCCGGAACAGGGCGCCGTCGAGGTAGTACGGCCCTTCGGTGACGCTGCCGTTGAGGACGCAGATGTCGGAGGCCGTGCCGGAGGCGGAGGCCGAACCGGAGGCCGCTGCCTGGATGTCGGAGTCGTCGTCGGAGGAGCACGAGGTGACGCCCAGCCCCACGGCCGCCCCGGCCGCCACCCCGCTGAGCGCGAGCGCGCGTCTTCTGGTGATGTCGCTGTCGTTCATGGCGTTCATGGCGGGAGGGTAGGCAGGCCCGATGCGCCGGATGGGGGTGCCGCACGGGGTGGTCGCCCACACGGACGCGACGCGCTCCGCTGGGTGCGGCGATATGCGGCTCCGCCGCGGGGCCGCGACAGGTGGTTGGCCGACTGCGGCGCCGTCGTGGCTGGTCGCGCAGTTCCCCGCGCCCCTTAACGGGGCGCTGCCGAACCGTCTCTCCGGCTGATCCGTCGGGCAAATCCTAGCCGCGGACCAGCCAGTCGCCACTTCCGATGCGCTTCCCGCGAGCGCGCAGTCTTGCCGCTACGGCTGGGGCTGCGACGTACACCCAGGCCTGCACGGCCCTGCCGTCGGCGTCTCGTACGACCTCGCGGGCGACGCGCTCGTAGAGGTTGCGCGGGTCGCCCGGGACGTACTCCTCCAAGTGATCGAGGGCGGCGAGTAGGTCCTCGTACGTCTCGGGGCGAGCGGTGACGAGCTCCCCGAACACCGGGCCGCCACCCGGCTCCTCGACGAGATACGGATAACCGGGGCCGTCGTACAGCACCGCGCCCGGCAGCCGCGCGGGCTCCTCGGAGCTCGTGCGGCCGGAGAGGAACAGGTCGTGGTTGACCTCGCCGGGGCGAAGGGTGCCGTAGACGAAGAAGGGCAGCGTCACAGAAACGATTCTCTCCCCTCACACACCTGCACGTGAGGCGCCCTGGACACGACATGTCATGGCCCCTTAAATCTTCGTCAACATCTGCGCCACCCCCACGCGCCCATTGGCGCCTTCTCGAGGAGACCGATGAGTCGGATACGGCCGTACGTCCGAGGAGCCCGCTCCCGTCACCTCGCCACCGCCGGAGTGGCCGCCACCACCGCCGCCCTGCTGGCCGCCGCGCTCTCCCCCGCCGCCGACGCGGCCGACCGGCCGACCCGGGCCACCGCGCTCGAGAACGCGGCGTCGGTCCTCGTCGACCAGGCCGCAGCCCTCGGGCTCACCTCCGCGGAGGGGACGAAGGTCCGTGACGTCGTGGTGGACGCGAACGGCACGCAGCACGTGCGTTACGACCGTACGTACCAGCAACTGCCCGTGCTGGGCGGCGACTTCGTGGTCCACCTGGCCTCCGACGGCACGTACAAGAGCGCCGACCGCGCGACGAAGGGCGCGATATCCCTGTCGAGCATCACCCCGGCCCTGTCCGCCCCGAAGGCCGCCGACCTCGCGGTGAACGCGCTGCGCGCCGCCAACCTCGGCGAGACGCTGAAGAAGATAACCGCCAAGCCACAGCTGGTCGTTGACGCCCTGCACGGGGCGCCGAAGCTGGCCTGGCAGACGAACGCCGTGGCGCAGGACTCGCTCGGCAACCCGGTCGCGCGGACGGTGCTGACCGATGCGGGCACGGGTACGCAGATCGACGCGTGGGACAGCATCGAGACGGCGACGGGCGACGGCAAGTCGCTGTACAGCGGTACGGTCCCGCTGGAGACGACGCCGTCGGGGTCGACGTACAACCTGACGGACGCGACGCGCGGCGGCACGTACACGGGCGACGCGGCGAACAAGACCGACCTGTGCATCCTGGGCATCTGCCTCAGCCGCGCCCCCTCGACCGTCTTCACGGACGCCGACAACCACTGGGGAACGGGGGCCGCTTCGGACCGCTCCACCGCCGCGGTCGACGCCCAGTACGGCACCGACGTCACCTGGGACTACTACAAGAACGTCCACGGCCGCAGCGGCATCGCCGGCGACGGCAAGGGCTCCTTCAACCGCGTCCACTACGGCAGCAGCTACAACAACGCCTTCTGGGACGACAGTTGCTTCTGTATGACGTACGGCGACGGCGACGGGACGCAGCTCGGCCCGTTGGTCTCGCTGGACGTGGCCGGCCACGAGATGTCCCACGGCGTGACCTCGAAGACGGCGGCACTGACGTACTCGGGCGAGTCGGGTGGCCTGAACGAGGCGACGTCGGACATCTTCGGCACGCTGGTGGAGTTCTACGCGGGCAACTCGTCGGATGCGGGTGACTACCTGATCGGCGAGAAGATCGTGCGGTCGGGCTTCGGGCGGGACGCGCTGCGGTACATGGACCAGCCGTCGAAGGACGGCAACTCGGCGGACTACTGGAGCAGTTCACTCGGCGACCTCGACGTCCACTACTCGTCGGGCGTCGCGAACCACTTCGCGTATCTCCTGGCGGAGGGCAGCGGCGCGAAGACCATCAACGGCGTCAGCTACGACTCGCCCACGTACAACGGCTCCACGGTGACGGGGATCGGGCGGGACAAGCTGGGCGCGATCTGGTACCGCGCGCTGACGGTCTACATGACCTCGTCGACGAACTACGCGGGGGCCCGGACGGCGACACTGAACGCGGCGAAGGATCTGTACGGCGCGGGGAGCACGGAGTACAACGCGGTGGGGGCCGCCTGGAGTGCGGTCAACGTGAACTGACCTTCGGGTCTGCTCGATACGGCCGCCTCGGCTTTCGGGCCGGGGCGGCCGTCCGCGTTCTGCTGTCCCGCCTCAGAACTGATCCCTGCCGACCTGGACGTACATCCCCTCACCGTGCGCGTCCCTGAGGTCGATGGTGATGCCCCGCCATTCCATCGAGGCCGAGCTCACTCATCACGGCGTCCAGCTCGTCCGGCGTGCTGCCGGTCCTGGATGCGGGCCACTCGAAAGTGGTCCTCAACTCCCCGTTCTCGTACCGGTGGAAGAAGTGCATCGGCCTGCCGGCGTTGCTCGAATGCGAGACCGCACGGGTGCCGGCGGAGAGGGCCTCCATGAGGCGCGGCCGGATCCCCAGGTCGCCTCCGAAGTCCAGGGCGAGGGTCCAGTCGCCTCCTTCGCCCGGGACGGTGCAGGCTCCGGCGAGAAAGGAGTCGTCGTACGCTTCCGCGAACTCCCCGTGTTCCCCGATGAGTTCGCCCAGCCCCTGGCACTCGCCCATCGGCTCGGCCGCCACCAGCCTGAGCAGTTGCGCCGGGGAGACACCCCGGACCAGGGTCAGGGTGTAGCCGACCTCCAGGGCGTAGGCGAACAGCGAGGACGGGGAACGTATCCAGCCGTAGTCGGCCGCGGTGGGTGAGGTCATGCGGGGCATCCTGTCAGCGACCACCGACATGGCCTTCCGTAGTCCTCTACTTGTAGACGACAGGGGTACCGACTGCTCCGTGAGTGCCGAGGAGTGGGCCCTCGAATATGATGTGCAGCAGCCCGACCCCCGATACGTCGAGGTTCTTGGGATACCTCCTGCCGTATTCAAGGACTTGCGAGTACAACTGCTTCCCCGCGCTCTGATTGACGATCCGGACCGTCAGGGCCTCGGTCTTGTCATCACTGGTCGATTCACCAGAGATCCCGAAGGTCGCATCCAGACGGGAATACTTGCCAGCCAGCTTCACCTCGAAGTAAGCGGATTCATCATTCCCGCAATCTATTGCACATTTGGCCAGGAACCCTGTACTGAATGTCTCGCCGCCAACAATTACGTCGTCTTTACTCCAGTACGCGCAGTTTTCAGCCCAACAACCGTCAGCACGAGTCTTCATGCCGTACGGGAGGCTGCCACCGGAAAGCGTCACCTTGGTCGGGACGGCTTCACCTCCCACGGAACCGTCTCTGCCCCCGCTGCCCGAACCACCGCTCGAGTCCCCGCTCGTCCCTCCATCCGCCCCACCATCACTCGAAACAGGGGGACTCGGCTCCGGCTGGCTCGGAGGAGGCTCGGTCGCCTCGCCCCCTTCGTCATCGGGGCCGGAACAATCGGCTTCGATGCACACGTTGGCTGGGCCCTTGGAGTGCTGGTTGATGTTGGTGTCACCGCAGCCAGAAGTCACCAGTACCGGTAGAAACGCGAGAGCGGTACCGCACATCGTTCTTTTCCACGCACGCATTGGCCTTGCCCCAGTCGCTCAGCACTTGGAGTTGATGCAGACAGTGCCGTTCCCCCCGTCGATCTCCTGCTCGACTTTGGGCCCGCTGTCCAACTGCATTAACCCCGCGATGATCGCCCCAATAATCACAGCAACAGCACCAATCAACGCGACCGAGATCGCGATCTTGTGATCTTGGGTCCAGCCCGCCATAACCCACCTCCCCGCCAATCAGCGGAGGTTGATAATGGCACACGGATGAGCGTGATCGCTTCGACATGTCGAACGAAAACGCATTCTTGCGGACCACCCTTCTCAGAAAAGCGGTGGCAGCATCAACGCGGGCCCCGATACGCTCCACCACCCCTCCCGACACACCTCACTCACGGAGCCCCATGTCATCCACCGCGAAGATGCACGCCGACGAGCTCGACATCGACGCGACGCTCGTCCGCGGGCTGATCTCGGACCAGTTCCCCCGGTGGACCGGCCTCCCGATCCGCAAGGTCGACTCCGCCGGGACCGACAACGCGATGTACCGGCTGGGCGAGGACATGGTCGTACGGCTGCCTCGGTTGCCCGGTGGTGCGCATCAAGTGGGCTTCGAACAGCGGTGGTTGCCTCGACTGGCACCGCATCTTCCACTGGCCGTACCGGAACCGGTCGCCAAGGGGGAGCCCGGGCGGGGGTACGCCCTGCCGTGGGGCGTGTACCGGTGGCTGGACGGTGACAACGCCTATGACGCTCCGATCTCCGAACTCGCGGCTGCCGCAGTCGAGTTGGGGCGCTTCGTCGCCGCACTGCGGCGCGTCGACGCCACCGGCGGGCCCGCCTCCTTCCGTGGTGGGCACGTCGGCAGTGACGACGCGTACATCCGCGCCGCGATCCTCGATCTGGGCGCCGACGGCACGCTGGACGCGGACCGGGCGACAGCCGCCTGGCAGGACGCCCTCCAACTCCCCCAGTGGGACCGCGAACCCGTCTGGCTGCACGCCGATCTCCTCCCCGGCAACCTGCTGACCGAGGACGGCCGTCTCACCGCCGTCATCGACTTCGGCGGGCTCGGCGTCGGGGATCCGGCGGCGGACATGCTGCCCGCGTGGACGCTTGTTCGGCGCCGGGACCCGCGAGCTGTTCCGCGAGGCCGCCGAGGTCGACGTCGCCACGTGGGCCAGGGGGCGCGCATGGGCCCTGCGCTTCGGGGTGAGCGCGGTGCACTACTACCGGGGCGGGAAGAATCCGGTGCTCGACGCGGTGGGGCGACGGGCGGTTTCCACAGTGCTCACGGAGTAGCGGAGTACTAGACGCCGAAATCGGGCAGCGTGACCGTCCTGTCCTCCGCCAGCGGGAAACCGGGGCTGTACGCGACCTCCCACGCATGCCCGTCCGGATCCGTGAACGCGCTGGATTGAAGCTCTCTCCCTCGTGAACGGGGGAGATTCCTGCCTACCTTGCGGTGGCGGGTTTGACACCGTGACCAGCGCGCCTGACGACTGCCCTCCCGGCAGCCGGGACGAGCGCATGGCCCGTCCGGTATCGGTGAAGCACGGTGCGGGCGGCGTTGAGATCGGCGTTGCCTTCCCAGCCGCACGCGGGGTTGTTGCACACGAACTCGGCCTGGTTCCTCCGGCTGCCCGGCGTCACCGTGTGACACCGTGAGCACTCCTGGGACGTGCCCGGGGCGGGCACCTCGGCCAGGGCGCCGCCCCGCTGGGCGAGTTTGTAGCTCAGGAGCTCCACGGTGCGTCCCCAGGCTTCGCCCAGGATGGAGCGGTTCAGGCCGGCCTTCTGCGCGACCTGCCTGCCCGGCTGCTCGACGGTGCCCTTCGCGGATTTGGCCATGTTCGTGATCTGCAGCGCTTCGACCACCACCGTGCCGTACGTGTCGGCGAGGGCGGTGGTGGTTTTGTGCTGCCAGTCGTCGCGTCGGCGCTTGGCTGTCGCGCGGATACGAGCGATCTGGTCGTACGTCCTGTGCAGGCGGCGGCTGGTGCGCTCACCCTTCTTCCGGTGGCTCTTGCGGCGGGCGGCACACTGCTCGAAGTGGAGCAGACGGGCCTCTTCCCTCTTGCTGAGCCAGGGCCCGTGGTCGGCGCTCTCGCCGTCGGACAGGGCCAGCGGGACTGTGATCCCGGCGTCGATGCCGACCTCCAGGCCGGGATGCGCGGCAGGAGCCGGGGCCACGGTGGTGACACGGAAGGCGATGTGCCAGCCCAGGGCGTCTTTGACCAGCCTGGCCCCGGTGATCCTGTGGTGCTTGTCCGCGTGCTTGCCGACGGGGAGGGCCCGGGTCCAGCGGAACCGGACCTTCCCGAGTTTGGGGATGTTGACCATGCCCCACCGTCGGTGGACCCGCACCACGTGCAGGTCCCGGCCCTGGGGGATGTCGATGCTCATCCGGGTGCGGAAACGGGCCTTGAACTCCGGCGCCCCGCCCGTCCTTCCCAGCAGTTCCGCCAGGCCTGGAAATAGGTCTTCAGGACCGCCTGCGCGGCCTGCGCGGGCAGCACCCCGAGCCAGTCAAGCTCGGCCCGCCCCTGCCGGATCACCGCATCGGCCGCCGCCAGGGTCCGCTTCACCTTCGGCAGCATCAGCCACCAGTCGTGGAGCAGGTTCCAGGTGGTACGGGCCGCATGCGCCTGGGCGTCCAGGACGGCCGCCTGGGCAGGGTCGAGTGCCAGCCGGGCGCGATGCCCGAACTGCCGCTTGACCAGGCCTTCTTCGGGCCCCTGCTGCTCCATGGCCGGGGACCGTAGCATACGATGATCCGAC
Organism: Streptomyces fulvoviolaceus; assembly: GCF_000718165.1. Taxonomy (GTDB): domain Bacteria; phylum Actinomycetota; class Actinomycetes; order Streptomycetales; family Streptomycetaceae; genus Streptomyces; species Streptomyces fulvoviolaceus. Next base: position 43,446 of record NZ_JOEY01000049.1, read on the forward strand.
TACGGAAAACAGGTCATTCCGGCACGATAAGCAACCACTTCACGCCCACGTACCGCTCGACTTCGATCAGAGAGCGCGCGTTGTCTGTCACCCCCGGGCGCGTAAGCGTTCCCGGGCTCCGCTGGGAAGTCGCCCCGGTACTCCGTGCCGACTGCTGCCACGACCAGACACTGCGGCGCTCCGCGCCACTACGACCGGATCGGCTTCACCTCCGCCGTGAACGGCGGAGCACTGCCGATGAACCTGGTAGAAGCCGACGGCATTGACGGCGGCGGGTTTGGTGATCGTGCCGCCGGCTCGCTCCACCGTGGCGAGGAGGGCGTCGGCCTCCGCCTCGGAGCGGACGTTGTGTGCCAGGGCGATCCCGCCGAAGCCGCCTGGTGCGGGTGGGCCCGGCGGCTCCAGGCCGCAGTCCGCCGCGAGTTCGTCCCGGCTCCACAGGACCAGTCCCAGGCCGCCTGCCTGGAAGAAGACCGTCACCGCGACTTCCTGTCCGCGCCAGCCCAACGCCTCGTAGAAGGCCTTGGCGCGCGCGGGATCGGAGACGCCCAGCGTGATCAGAGTGACGCGCTGTTCCATGCCCATGGGAAACACCGTGCCATGGAAACACCGTCCCACGGACAGCTCCGTACTGCGGAAGGCCGGCGCGCTCCTGTGCGACGCCGGCCTTCCTCGCCCTCCTGACCAGGGCGTCTACGCCGCGCTCCGCCGCGCGGTCAGCCATGTCCGCGTCGGGCGGCACACCAGCTCGCCGTCCACGGCCCGGCACCAGGTCTGGTAGTCGGAGGAGAACAGCCGCTTGCCGACCCAGTCGTAGGCGTCCGCGTCCGGACGGGTCGTCGGCGTGACCGCCACGAAGTTCGACGCGTCGTCGACGCTGCCCGTGCCGTCGTAGCGGGCGACCTGAGGGTACGGGTACACCGGCCGCGTACGCGTCACCGTGCCGTCGGCGGCGGCATTGGCCGCGACGATCTCGGCCGGCTTCCTCGCGCTCTCCGCCCACGCCATCACCGGCGTCAGGACGTCGAAGGTGTTCGGGCCGTCGCCGCCACCGCAGTGCGCCACCCCCGGGAAGAGGTACAGCTTGGCGAAGCTGTCGGCCTTCTTCGCGCCCACCGTCTTCCGCAGCGCGTCGTAGTACGCCAACGTCCCCTGCGGCGAGATGTGTTGGTCGTTCCAGCCGTGCCACAGCAGGAGCTTGCCGCCACTCGCGGAGAAGGCACTGAGGTCGGGGTCCAGCGCCGCGAGGTAACCGGAGGACTGGACCGTCTTCCAGAAGGACTCCAGCGTGAACTTCAGGTCGGAGAGCTGGAAGTCCGGGTTCGGCGCGTTCGTGTAGGCGAGATAGCGCGCGAAGGACGTCACGAAGTTCTCGCTGGACACCGTCTGGCCCTGTGTCTTCGGGACGAAGAGCGTCCACTCCAGCTCCGAGCCCCACTCGTGGGAGATCGCGAGCTCCAGCTTGCGGCCCTTCGCGTCCGTCGCACCGTCGTGCAGCCGCTGGACCACACCCGCCTGAGCCTCCGTCAGACACGCCGACGCGTCCTGCCCGGACTGATCCGGCTTGCACACCAGCGTCTTCGGGTCGAAGTCGCACTGGCGGGGATCGTCGAGCAGACCGTCCTCCAGGCCGTCCAACGCGTCACACGCGTCCAGCACGGCCTGATGGATGAGCGGCAACTTGTCCGCGAGGAGGACGTAGTTGCCGTCCGCGTCCTTGTTCGTCAGTACGTTCCACGCGTGGTGGAAGGTGTTCTGGACGACCATGTTGTTGGCGGGCGCGCCGGCGGCGATGCCGTCGAAGTCGTTCGGATAGCGCTGCGCCTCCATCAACGCCTCACGGCCGCCGTCCGAGCAGCCGGTGAAGTAGGAGTAGGCGGGGCTCTTGCCGTAGAACCTGCCGATGACCGCCTTCGCGACCTGGGACGTGACGTGCACGCCCCGATACGCGAAGTCGATCTGCGCCTGCGGGTTGTTCAGCGCCCACGAGCCGTCGTTGAGCCCCTGGTGCCCCATGTCCGTCGTGGCACTCGCGACCGTGCCGTCCTGGACCACCGGACAGGTCGACGCCTGGCCGTAGTTGATGTTGGCGCTGCCGCACAGGCCGCCGCAGCCGGTCTGGACGTAGCGCTGGGTCCAGCCGTCGACCGGCAGGCGCATGACGATGGTGTCGGCCGGGGCGATGGTCCCGCGCACCTCGCAGTACGGAGCGACCCCCGTCGTCACGACCGTCGCGGAACTGATCGTGACCGGCGCGTCGGTCACGCCCTCGAGGTCGAGGCCCGTCACGTCCGCGCAGTCCATCACGGGCCGCACGGCGGGCAGGTCCGCCAGCCCCTCCGCCGTGACCGCCGGACGCGCCGACGCCGAACCCGCACCGGCGGCCGGTGCCGGTGTCGGCGCCAGGACCGCCGCGATCACCGCCACCACCACAAGAGACCAACGCATGGGGCACCCCTTTCAGTGTGCCGGTAGCGTGGCTGAAGTTGAAAATATCGTCAACGATTTCGACAGCACTTTTGGACAACGGGCTCACGGCGATCCGACTTGGCCGAATTGTCGGCACCGCCGAGCGGGGCGGCACTCGGGCCGGTCACACGCCGTCGGTTCAGCCCCGGCTCACCAGGAAGGCGCGGCCCTCCCGCACACGCTGCGTCCAGTCCGGCGCGCCGGAGACAGGTCTCCACGTACGGCGCGGGAGGTGACTCGAGGGCGCCGGGCGTGCGGGCCCGCGTGGACTCGCCCTTGAGGTCGAACACCTCGATCCGGTCCGGACACGTTCCGGGCTCAACGAAGGGCCACGGAGGGTACGCCGAACACGCCGAACACACCCACAGGATCTCAACCGCCGTACGGCCGCCGCTCCTTCGCCTCCCGCAGCGCCCTCCCCCACCACACCAACTGGTCCAGCATCGTCTTCGCCGCCGCGTCCGGGCCGGCGGAGTCCTTCAGGCGGCCCTCGTCGTCGAAGGAGCCGCCCGCGTTGTGGAAGGAGACGGTGTCCCGGACCGTGACCGCGTGGAGTTCGGCAAAGACCTGCCGGAGGTGCTCCGCGGCACGCAGACCGCCCGCGAGGCCGCCGTAGGAGACGAGGGCGACCGGCTTGGCCTGCCATTCGGTGAAGTGCCAGTCGATGAGGTTCTTGAGGCCGGCCGGGAAGGAGTGGTTGTACTCGGGGGTGAGGACGACGAAGGCGTCGGCCGTGGCGAGCTTCGGGGTGACCGAGGCGAGGGCGGCGGTCGCCTCGGGGGTCGGCGCGAAGGTCGTAGGCAGGTCCGCGTCGGCCACGTCCACCACCTCGGGGACGACGTCGTCGCGGTCGCGCAGGCGGTCGAGGAGCCAGTCGGCGACGACGGGGCCGAAGCGGCCGTGCCGGTTGCTGCCGACGACGAGGGTCACCTGGAGAGGGGCAACCGAAAGAGGGGCAACTGAGATCTGCATGCGGCACAGCCTCGTACCTCAAGCTTCCTTGAGGTCAAGCCTCGACCGCGGCCATCGGGTCACCCGTTCACACGCGCACCCTGCGCCCTTCGGGTTCTCTTCCGCGACCTGCCCGCCGTACGGCCATGACCTGCTGAAACGCCGGGCGGGCAGGCCCTTCGCGGGCCGACCTGACACCCATTCACCCCATTTCTGACACACCCTCAGGAAGCGCTCTCGCGCCACTGCCACTTACCTCGGAAGGGCAGCCCCACCGAAGCTCGAAGGAGCACCGATGCGACGTACCGCCCGTCTGCTGACCGGTACCGCGCTCGCCGTCGCCGCCGCGGGCCTCGCCACGGCACCGGCGTACGGCGGCGGCGCCTCTTATTTGGCGGATCACCTCCGGGGCGCTACAGCCGGTGTCGAGACCGCGGGCGGCCTGGAGGTCTACCCGTCCTCCGTGGTGCCGGGAGGGCAGGTCACCGTGAACACGGCGGCGTGCGGGGATGACGGTACGGCGGCGGGCGACGCCAGCGCGGTCGGCGCCGGAGCCTTCACGCTGGCGCCCAGCACGCACGAGGGCGACGCGATCGGGCAGTTCCGGGTGCCGCCGAGCGCGCAGCAGGGGACGTACGAGATCGCCGCGGCGTGCACGGAGGGCGGGCGGCGGGTGACGGGCGACCTGGTGGTCACGCTGGCCTCCGCCCGTGAGCAGGTGTATCCCCGAGGAAGTGTGAAGACGGGGGTCGGCGGCGCACTGGGCCCCGACCCCGTACAGACCGCGGCCGGCGTGGCGGCTCTCGCCGTCGCCGCCGCGGGCGGTACCTGGCTCCTGCATCGCCGGGCGAGAGGCGACGGGATCTGACGGACACCCTCCGCTGTCCGTCCGCCGGTACCGCATGTCCCCTCCCCCTCCGGGTCCGACGCCCCTCGCGGCCCGGAGGGGGACCAGGGCTGTTGACGAGGAGGCTCGAGTGCGCAGGTTCAGCAACGTCGCGATAGCGGCCGTCACCGTGGTCGCCCTGTGCTGCGGCGCCTGGCTGCTGCGCAGTGGCGCCGCGACGCACGCGCCGCCGCAGCCGTCCGCGGCCCAGGCCCGCTCGGGCCACGGCGACGGCCACACCGACCCGCGGTCCGCGCCCGCGCTGCCGCCCTCCCCGCCCGACCGCATCCGCATCCCGGCGATCCGCGTGAACGCCCCCCTGATGGGCCTCGGCCTCACCCCCACCGGCAGCCTCGACGTCCCGCCCGCCGAGCGGACGAACCTCGCCGGCTGGTACGAGGCCGGCACCACCCCCGGCGAGACGGGCACCGCGATCGTCGCCGGCCATGTCGACAACGCCGACGGACCCGCCGTCTTCTACGGCCTCGGCGCCCTGAAGAAGGGCGCGGCCATCGAGGTGGACCGGCGCGACGGAAGCGTCGCGGTGTTCACCGTCGACGCGATCGAGGTGTACGACGCGAAGGGCTTCCCCGACGAGAAGGTGTACGGAGCCGCGAAAAGGCCCGAGCTGCGGGTGATCACGTGTGGTGGGGGCTACTCACGGTCGACCGGTTACAAGGGGAACGTGGTCGTGTTCGCGCACCTCACGGGGAGCCGCTGACAACCCTCTGGGCGATCGTTCGCGCGCACCCCAGCGACTCCGCCCGCGCTGTGTCGACCTCCACGTCGTAGACCACACCCTGGTGGACCGGCTCCGCCTGCTGCTCCGCCATCCCCCGCACCCGGTCGCCGCGGGCGATCTCGCGGCCGGCGGCCACCGCGGCCTCGCAGCGGACGCCGACCCAGAGCACGTCCAGTCCGTCGAGGACCTTGCGCCAGCGCTCCTGGGTCGCCGCTCCGCCGAGGAAGACGTCGTCGATGATCACCCGGGCACCGGCGTGCACCATCGCGGCGATCCCCGCCGCCCACGCCGCCTCCAGGGCCATGAACTCCGGGCCGACGTTCACCCCGCCGTCCGGGGCGAACTCGATGCCCGTGCCCGACCCCGGCATCGCCTCGATCAGCGAATCGACCCCGAAGGCCAGCCACGGATCCGGCAACACCGCCTGCAGACACCGCACGATCCCGGACTTGCCGGAGCTGGAGCCGCCGTTGAGCACGATCACCTGAGTCGTCACGCGGGTCACACTAAGAGGCCGCCTGGCGGCCCTCCACTCGTTTTCACGCGAGCCACTGCTCGTACGCCAGGTTCGCCACCAGCGCGAACACCACCGTCAGCAGCACGACCCGGACGAACTCGCTGCCCTTCTTCAGTGCCGTGTGCGCGCCCAGCGTGCCGCCCGCCAGGTTGAACACCGCCATCAGCCCCGCCAGCTGCCACAGCACCGTGCCCTGCCAGGCGAAGGTGGCGAGCGCGCCCGCGTTGGTGCAGCAGTTGACGATCTTGGCGGTGGCGGAGGCGGTCACCAGGTCGAGGTGGAGGACGGCGGTGAGGGCGAGGACGAGGAACGTGCCGGTGCCGGGGCCGATCAAACCGTCGTAGAAGCCGATGCCGAGGCCCGCGAGGCCGATCGCGGCGAGGATCTGGCGGCGGGTGACCGGGCCGGTCGCGGGGGCGGTGCCGAAGGCGGGGCGCAGGATCACGAAGGCGGCCACGGCCAGGAGCACCACCATGATCACGGGCTTCAGCACGTCCGTACTCATACCGGCCGCGAAGAAGGCCCCGGCGGAGGAGCCCGCGAGGGCCGCGAGACCGATGCGTACGGCCATCCGCACGTCGACGGTCGCCTTGCGGGCGTAAGTCACCGCGGCGCCCGAGGTGCCGACGATGGCGACCGCCTTGTTGGTGCCCAGCGCGTACGCGGCCGGGGTACTGGAGGGCAGGCCGAGCAGCAGCACCGGGAGCAGGAGCAGACCCCCGCCGCCGACCACGGCGTCGATCCAGCCGGCCGCGAGGGCCGCGAGGCACAGGACGACGATCATGGTCAGCGATATGTCGGGCATGATCGCGACCCTAAGGGACGGGATACCTGCCCCAGCCATCGATCGTGCGGGCGGGGTGTGACGTGCGTCGCTCGTAGACGATGCAGTCTGCACCTGTCGGCCTTCGTCAGCGCCGAAACGGGAGGCCGGGGCCCCTTCCCCGCTTCACGACCCGCATCACCTCACAGTCCGTCCCCTGCGCACACCCCGAACCCTCACACCCATGTCCGGCCGCCGCTGAGGGCAGCGTTCCTCGCGAGAAACAGACGTGATGCGGCCGGGTAACACCGGCACCGCACGCTCCTAGACATGACCTCGAATACGCGTGTGGTGGTGATCGGCGCCGGACTCGCGGGCGTCCGTCTCGCCCGGCGACTCGGCGAGCTCGGCACGTCCGTGACGCTGATCGGCGAGGAGGAGCACCGCCCGTACAACCGGGTGCTGCTCGCCGAGGTGCTGGCCGGACGGTACACGCCCGACGTGATCGCGCTGCCCACGCCCGCCGAGCTGACCCGCACCCGGGTCACCGGCATCGACCGCGGCGCACGCACCGTCGAGTGCGCGGACGGTTCGAAGATCGCATACGACACGCTGGTCCTGGCCACCGGCTCCAACCCGGTGCTGCCGCCCCTGCGCGGCCTGTTCACCCCCGACCACGAGCTGCCCGAGGGCATCCACGCCTTCCGCACGATGGACGACTGCCTGGGCCTGTCCGAGGCGGTCCGGCCGGGGGCCAAGGCGGTCGTGATCGGCGGCGGGCTCCTCGGGGTCTCCGCGGCCCGCGCGCTCGCCCAGCGCGGCGCCCAGGTCGTGCTCGCCCAGCAGTCCGAGCGGCTCATGGAGCGCCAGCTCGACCCGAGCGCCTCGAAGCTGGTGAAGCGCCACCTGAAGGACCTCGGCGTCGAGGTCCACACCGAGTGCCGCGTCCGTGACGTGCGCGTCGTCAACGGCAAGGTCCGCTCGGTCGAGATGGCCGACGGATACGCCCTCGACGCCGACATCGTGGTCCTCGCCTGCGGGGTCCACCCGCGTGTGGGCCTCGCCCAGATCGCGGGCCTCGACGTACGCAAGGGGATCATCGTCGACGACGAACTCCGTACGTCCGACCCGCACATCCACGCCATCGGCGACTGCGCCCAGCACGACGGAAACATCTACGGGCTGGCCACTCCGGCCCTCGAACAGGCCGATGTGCTCGCCGAGTTGCTGGCCGGTCGGGCGAACGCCCGCTACACCGGCACCCGTTCACTGACCCGGCTCACCCTGCCCGGTCAGAGCGCCTTCGACCTCGCCGCCTTCGGCGAGACGGAGCCGCGCCCCGGGGACGACGTCGTGCAGCTCGCCGACGCCACCCGCGGCACCTACCGCAAGGTCGTCGTCCGCGACGACCGCCTGGTCGGCGGGGTCCTCGTCGGCGAACTCGGCACCGTCGGCGCACTCGCCCGCGCCTGGGAGGGAGCAGAGCCGCTCCCCACTGACGGCGGCCCCCTGCTCCACCTGCTCACCAACGATGGAGGCTCCTCATGACCGCCACCCTGGGGGCCACCCCCACGATCGTGCTCGTCGGCCATGGCATGGTCGGCCAGCGCTTCCTCGAAGCGCTCGCCGAGCGCGGCATGACCGCCACGCACCGTGTGGTGGTGCTGTGCGAGGAGCCGCGTCCCGCGTACGACCGGGTAGCGCTCACCTCGTACTTCTCGGGCAAGACGCCCGAGGACCTCTCGATGACCGACATGGCGTTCATCGAGGAGCACGGCATCGAGCTGTACGTCGGTGACCCGGCCGAGACGGTCGACCGCGAGGCGAAGAGGGTCACGGCCCGGTCCGGTCAGGTCTTCGAGTACGACACTCTCGTCCTCGCCACCGGCTCGTACCCCTTCGTCCCGCCGGTCCCCAACAAGGACGCCGAGGGCTGCTTCGTCTACCGCACGATCGAGGACCTCCTCGCCATCGAGGAGTACGCGAAGACCCGCACGACCGGTGCAGTGGTCGGCGGCGGTCTGCTGGGCCTCGAGGCCGCGGGCGCGCTGAAGGGCCTCGGACTCACCAGCCACATCGTCGAGTTCGCGCCGCGCCTGATGCCGGTGCAGGTCGACGAGGGCGGCGGCGCGGCGCTGCTGCGCACCATCGAGGAGATGGGCCTGTCCGTGCACACCGGTGTGGGCACGCAGGAGATCGTGGTCGACTCCGAGGGTGCCGTAACCGGCATGAAGCTCTCCGACGGCTCCGAACTCGCCACCGACCTGGTGGTGTTCAGCGCCGGTGTCCGCCCCCGCGACCAGCTGGCCCGCGACTGCGGCCTGACGGTCGGCGAGCGCGGCGGCATCACGGTCGACGACCAGTGCCGTACCGTCGCCGACCCGCACGTCTTCGCCATCGGCGAGTGCGCGCTGGCCTCCGACGGCCGGGTGTACGGCCTGGTGGCCCCCGGTTACGAGCAGGCCGAGACGGCCGCCGCGACGATCGCCGCCGACGAGACCGAGCAGTTGTCGTTCACCGGCGCCGACCTCTCCACCAAGCTCAAGCTCCTCGGCGTGGACGTGGCGTCCTTCGGCGACGCGCACGGCACCGCCGAGGACTGCCTCGACGTCGTCTACTCCGACTCCCGCTCGGGCCTGTACAAGAAGCTGGTCATCGGCCGCGACGGCACGCTGCTCGGCGGCATCCTGGTCGGCGACGCGGAGGCGTACGGCACGCTGAAGGCCTTCACCGGTTCGGTCCCGCCGGTCTCGCCCGAGTCGCTGGTGCTGCCCGCCGGCGCCGGCGAGTCCGTCCAGCTCGGCCCGACCGCGCTGCCGGACGACGCGATCATCTGTTCCTGCAACAACGTCCGCAAGGGCACGATCCGCGGCGCGGTCACCGAGCACAACTGCACCACCGTGCCCGAGGTGAAGAAGTGCACCAAGGCCGGTACGACGTGCGGCAGTTGCGTCAAGGTGCTCGGCCAGCTGGTCACCGCCGAACTGGAGGCGTCCGGCGTCGAGGTCGACAAGGGCCTGTGCGGCTGCTTCTCGCAGACCCGCGAGGAGCTCTACGAGATCGTCCTCGCCCTGCGCATCAACACCTACCAGGACCTCCTGGACCGCTACGGCCGCGACGGCGCCCGGGGCGGCGACGGCTGCGAGATCTGCAAGCCGGCGGTCGGCTCGATCATCGCCTCCCTCGCTCCGACGATCGGCGCCGACGGCTACGTCCTGGACGGCGAGCAGGCCACGCTGCAGGACACCAACGACCACTTCCTGGCCAACCTGCAGAAGAACGGCTCGTACTCGGTCGTCCCGCGCATCCCCGGCGGTGAGATCACCCCCGAGGGCCTCATCGTGATCGGCGAGATCGCCCGCGACTTCGGCCTCTACACGAAGATCACCGGTGGCCAGCGGATCGACATGTTCGGCGCCCGCGTCGAGCAACTGCCCCTCATCTGGACCCGGTTGGTGGACGCGGGCTTCGAGTCCGGCCACGCCTACGGCAAGTCCCTGCGCACGGTGAAGTCCTGCGTCGGCCAGACCTGGTGCCGCTACGGCGTCCAGGACTCGGTCCGCATGGCGATCGACCTGGAGCTGCGCTACCGGGGCCTGCGGTCGCCCCACAAGCTCAAGTCGGCGGTGTCGGGCTGCGCCCGCGAGTGCGCGGAGGCCCAGTCGAAGGACTTCGGCATCATCGCCACCGCGGCCGGCTGGAACCTCTACGTCGGCGGCAACGGCGGCGCCACCCCGCGCCACGCGGACCTGCTGGCCCAGGACCTCACGGACACCGAACTGATCAAGCTGATCGACCGGTTCCTGATGTTCTACATCCGCACCGCCGACCGCCTGGAGCGCACCTCCACCTGGCTGGAGCGGATCCCCGGCGGCCTGGACCACGTCCGTGACGTGGTCGTGGAGGACTCCCTCGGCATCTGCGAGGAGCTGGAGTCCCTGATGACGGACCACGTCGCGCACTACGCCGACGAGTGGGCGACCACCATCAACGACCCCGAGAAGCTCGCCCGGTTCGTGTCCTTCGTGAACGCGCCGGACACCCCCGACCCGGTCGTCGGCTTCGTCCCCGAGCGCGACCAGATCAAGCCCGACCTGCCGCTGCTGTCCATCGGCATGCGCCCCGCTGAAGACGTCCTGGAAGGAAGCGCCCAGCGATGACCCTGGCACCCGAGACCACCGACCTGAAGGTCCAACTCCAGCTGGCCGACGGCTGGTTCACGGTCTGCGACCTGAGCCGGCTGCTCCCCGGCCGGGGCGTGGCGGCCCTGCTGCCCGACGGAAGCCAGGTCGCCCTGTTCCGCGACCGCGCCGGCAAGCTGTACGCCGTCGACAACCGCGACCCGTTCGGCGGTGCGGCGGTCCTCTCCCGCGGCCTGATCGGCTCCCAGCAGGGCCGGCCGTTCGTCGCCTCGCCCCTGCTGAAGCAGCGCTTCGACCTGGAGTCCGGGCAGTGCCTGGACGACGAGACGGTGAGCATCGCGACGTACGAGGTGCGGGCCTCGTAGGCCTGTGTCCGGATTTCTTGACTGATCGTTCTCATTGAATCTAGGCTGCGGTACGTGGCCAGGAGCAAGGAGTTCGATCCGGAGGCCGCGCTGCAGGCAGCCCTGGAGCTGTTCTGGCGGCGCGGCTACGAGGCGACGTCGATGTCCGACCTCGTCGAGCACCTCGGCATCGGCCGCGCGAGCATCTACGCGACGTTCGGCAACAAGCACGAGCTCTACCTGAAGGCGCTGGAGCGCTACCAGGAACGACTCCCGGACCTTCTGGGGGAACTCTCCCAGCCAGGACCGGTACTGCCCGCCGTACGGGCACTCGTGCGCCGGTACGCGGACGAGGCCACCGCCGAAACCCTGCGCCTGCACGGCTGTTTCATCACCAACACGGCGACCGAGCTCGCCCCGCACGACCCCGCCGCCGCGCGGCAGGTCGAGCGGAACTGGGACCACCTGGAGACCGTGCTGCACTCGGCGCTGGTGCGGGCACAGGCCCAGGGCGAGCTGTCCACCGACCGCGATCCGCTCACCCTCGCCCGCATGCTGCTGGTACTGCTGCAGGGCCTCAGGGTCGTCGGCAAGGCATCGCCGGACCCGGCGCGGGTGCGGGACGCGGCGGAACAGTCGCTGGTGTTGCTCGACTGAGCGCAGGACACTCGGCTCTTTTTATTTGCCGCCATACTGAACCGATCGGTCAAGAACTGCATCGGTCAAGAGTTACAGGGGAGATCATGACCAGCACTCGCTTCACCGACAGGACCGCTCTCGTCACCGGCGCGGGCTCGGGCATAGGCCGGGCGGTCGCCCTCGCGCTCGCCGCCGAGGGGGCCCAGGTCGTCGTGGCCGGACGGCGACAGGAGCCGCTCGACGAGACGGTGGCCCTGATCGAGCGGGCGGGCGGCAAGGCACTGGCCGTCACCGCCGACGTCACACGCGCCGCCGACATCCAGGCCGTCGTGGACGCCGCCGTCGAACGCTTCGGCTCGCTCGACGTGGCGGTCAACAACGCCGGTGTCTTCCGCGGCGGCGGCCCCCTGGCCGACCTCTCCGAGGAGGACTGGCAGACCCAGCTCGGCATCAACGTCACCGGAGTGTTCCTGGCCCTCCAGGCCGAGATCCGCCAGATGCGGACCCAGCCGTCCGGCGGCGCGATCGTCAACATCGCCTCCGTCTTCGGCGTCCACACCCGCAACCCCGGAGCCGCCGCCTACGCCGCCACCAAGGCCGCCGTCTCCGTGCTCACCAGGGGCGCCGCCCTCGACCACATCCGCGAGGGTGTCCGCATCAACGCGGTCAGCCCCGGAGCCGTCGAGACCCCGATGTCCCTGCGCCCCGGCGAGGACGATGCCGACCGCGCCGAACGCGCCGCGGCCACCCTCCCTCTCGGCCGTATCTCCACCACCGCCGAGATCGCCGCCGCCGTCCTCTACCTGGCCTCGGACGACGCGTCCTCGGTGGTGGGCACGGACCTGGTGGTGGACAGCGGGGCGACGGCCTGAAAATCCGCTGGAGGGGCGCCACTCCCCCGTGCTTCCATGGGCGGCATGGTGCCCACCGACCGTCTGCTCGCCTTCGCCGCGATGTCGTTCCTGCTGATCGTGGTCCCCGGCCCCAGTGTGCTGTTCGTGATCGGCCGGGCGCTCGCCCAGGGCCGTCGCGCCGCTCTGACCACGGTGGTGGGCAACACCGTCGGCGCCTACGTGCTGATCGTGGCCGTGGCCTTCGGGGTCGGGTCGATCGTCGAGCGTTCGGTGCTCGTCTTCACGGCGCTCAAGCTGGCCGGTGCCGCCTACCTCGTGTACCTCGGCGTGAAGGCGTGGCGGGGGCGCGGGTCGCTGCACGCCGCGTTCAGCGGCGACGACTCAGCAGCGGCGCACGGGGGGCTGCGTACGTTCTGGGAGGGCTTCGCCGTCGGCGTGAGCAACCCGAAGACCATCGTGTTCTTCGCCGCCGTACTGCCGCAGTTCGTCGACCGCGCCCAGGGTCAGGTGGCGGCTCAGATGCTGCTGCTGGGCCTGGTCTTCAACCTCATCGCGGTCGCGTCCGACGCCGCGTGGGGACTGGTCGCGTCCGGCGCGCGGCACTGGTTCGCGCGCTCGCCGCGGCGGCTGTCCCTGGTGGGCGGCGTCGGCGGTCTCACGATGATCGGGCTCGGCGTGACGGTGGCCGCGACGGGCCGCAAGGACTGAGGCGTCAGACCTTCAGGGCGTCGTACGTCACTCCCGTGAGCTGCTCGGAGGCAGCCCAAAGCCGTTCCCCCGCCTTGTCGTTGAGGGTCCACGGGGCCCGACGGGACGGTCCCGGTGCCCCGCGCCAGCCCGCGAAGGAGGGGCCGGTGAAGGAGTCGGGGTGCACGTCGGGCGCGGTCGCGGCGTGGAGGACGGACAGGGCGCCGGTGTCCGCCGGCTGGCCGAGGAAGCGGTTGCCGATCTCCATCAGCCACTCGGAGCCCTTGCGCCCGGACATCCGGGGGCCTGCCTTCTGCAGGTTCGTGGAGGCGTACCCGGGATGCGCGGCGGCCGCGACCACCTCCGCCCCGTGTGCCGCCAGCCTGCGCGCCAGCTCGTGGACGAAGAGCAGGTTGGCGGTCTTCGAGCGGGCGTAGGCCACCCAACGCCGGTACCGGCGCTCGCTGTTGAGGTCGTCGATGTCGATGTTGGCCATCGTGTGCGCCATGCTGGAGACGGTCACGACACGGGCGCCGGGTGTGGCGAGCAGCGTGGGCAGCAGCAGCCCGGTGAGCGCGAAGTGCCCCAGGTGGTTGACGCCGAACTGGGTCTCGAACCCGTCCGCGGTCGTCCCGTACGGCAGCGCCATCACGCCCGCGTTGTTGACGAGCAGGTCGAGACGGTCGTACGGGAAGGTGTGCGCGAACTGCCGTACGGAGGCGAGGTCGGCCAGGTCAAGATGCGTGAACTCGATCTCCGCGCCCGGGACTTCGGCGGCCATCCGGTCCCCGGCCTCCATGCCCCGCGCCTCGCTCCGGCACGCGAGCACCACCCGGGCCCCCTTGCGGGCCAGCTCGCGTGCGGTGACGTATCCGATGCCGCTGTTGGCCCCGGTGACGACGGCGGTACGGCCGCTCTGGTCGGGGATGGCCTTCTCGTTCCAGCCGGACATGGCCAGGCTCCTTCCACCCTCTTCAGCGCTTCCCGCAAGCCTGCCCGCAATGTGCTCCGCCGTCGACGGGACTTACCAGGCCGCGCTCTCGCTCCATGCCATCGGGCCGAGCCGGGCGGGGTCGGAGTTCTGGGAGGAGTACAGATGGGCGTATGTGCCGCCCCGGGCGAGCAGGTCGTCGTGCCGGCCCGTCTCGACGACACGGCCGCCCTCGACGACGAGAATGCGGTCGGCGTCGGGGGCCAGGTCGAGATCGTGCGTGATCATGATGGTGGTGCGGCCCGCCATCAGCTGGCGCAGCGGTTCGACGATGCGGCGGGCGGCGATCGCGTCCAGGCCGGTGGTCGGCTCGTCGAGGAGGAGGACGGGCGCGTCGCGCAGTACGGCCCGGGCGATGGCGAGGCGCTGCAGCTGGCCGCCTGACAGCCGTGCGGAGTTGGGGTCGATCCGGGTGTCGTATGCCTCGGGGAGTTTCATGATGAAGTCGTGCGCGTCGGCGGCCCGGGCGGCCTCCTCGATGGCGTGGTCGCTGGCGCCGGACCGGCCGCAGGCGATGTTGGCGCGGACCGTGTCGTGCAGGACCAGGGTCTCCTGCGGGAGGAGGGTGACGTACTCGCGCAGGCGGGCCAGCGGGAAGTCCCGCAGCGGGACGCCGTCCAGGAGGACTCCGCCCGCGTCCGGGTCGTAGAAGCGGAGCAGGAGTTTGGAGACGGTGGACTTTCCCGCGCCGCTCGGGCCGGTGATGATCACCAGCTCACCGGGGTGGGCGGTGAAGGACAGGCCGTCGAGGGCCGCGGTCTCCGCCCCCGGGTAGCGGAAGGAGACGTCCCGCATCTCGACGGTGCCGTCGGGGCGGCCGGCCTCGCCTCGGGCGGAATCGGTGACGGCGGGCCGGGTGTCCAGCACCTCGACGAGCCGTTCGGCGCCTGCGGTGGCGGCGGTGACGAGGAGGCCGAGCTGGGCGAGGCTGCGGATGGGCGGGTAGAGGTAGCTCAAGAGGGCGGCGAACGCGAGCAGTTGGCCGAGCGTCATCCGGCCCTCGGAGATCTCCCAGACGCCGATGCCGATCACGGCCAGCACGCAGACCGTCTCGATGACCTGGACGAGCTGCCCGTACGCCTGGTCGAGCCGGGCCGAGCGGACGGCGGCCCGGAACCACGCCGACGCCTCCTGCCGCAGCCGCCGGCGCTCGGCGTCCTCGCGGCCGTACGCCTGCGTGAGGACGAGGTTGCCGAGCGACTCCTCCACCACGGAGGTGACCGCGCCGTCGGCGACCCGGCCCTCGCGCGCGACCGACTTCACGCCGGCGGAGAATCTCCGGGCGGCCAGCCAGAACAGCGGGGCGAGGACGAAGGCCGCCGACGCGAGGTCCCAGCGCAGCCAGAACGCGGCGGCCGCGTAGAAGACCGCGCTGAACAGCGCGGAGGCGGTGCCGATGAGGCCGGAGACGGCCATCTGCTCGATGGCCTCGACGTCACCGGTCAGCCGCGAGAGCAGATCGCCCTGGCGGTGCCGCTGGAAGAAGTGCGGGGGCAGTTTCTGCACATGGTCGAAGACGTGCTCGCGCAGCCGCATCACGAACCGCTCCGACACCCAGACGGCCAGCGAGCCGCCGGCATAGCCGATCGCCGCGCCGATCACGGCGATGCCGAGCCACTGGACGGCGGGGGTCCAGAAGGCGTCGAGGGAACCCTTCTGCAGCGCGTTGTCGGTGAGGTCGCTGAACAGCAGGATGGCGGAGGTCTCGGCGAGCGCACCCAGCACGGTGCACAGCCAGACGGCCACGAGCCAGCGGCGCAGGCCCTTGGTCAGGGGCCAGAAACGGCGGAAGGCGGTGCGGGCGGCGAGAGTGGGGAGGGTGATTCCTCTGCCGGGCTTACGGACAATAGGCATTCCGTATTCGGACAGTTCCAGGTCCGGTGGAACTTGCCGGGGTAATTCGACTCCTGAGTATTCTTTGGATGCGCGCACATTTCTCCCATGACATCCGGGGAGGGCCGCCGGAAAACCGACGACCCTCCCCTCCGACCAGGCGATCAGCCCTTAGTTGGCGGGCTGCTGAGGCACGGCCTGGCCGGGGCGCCGACGGCCGCGCCGCGCCTGCTGCGCGGGCGGGGGAACCTGGTTGGGATTGGTGCTGGGGTTCGGATCCACGTTCGCGTTACGCCGGGAGGTAAGCGGTGCAATCACCCTGAAGCTCATTTCGATCTCCTTTCGGGTTTCCGATGAGAAGGAACTTAACACGCCCCGGAACGGAGTGAAGAGAAAATTCAGAATGAAATCCCCTGTGAAATGCTGTGGAAACCTTGGAATTCCCTGGGATTTGATTGCCCGTCAAAGCGGGAGCAAGGGGGAATCCGCAGGCGGGCGGGCCTGCGTACGCCTGCGCGTTCACAGCCCGGCCATGACATGTACACCAAGTTCTCCTAGGGTCCGACCGGCACGCCCCCGCCTCCGACCGGTGGCGGGACGGTCACGCACCCCTTGGAGCGACAGTGGAACGTCGTACCTTCCTTCGTGCGACCGCCATCGGCGGCACCACCGCAGTCCTCGGCGGAACCCTGTGGCGCGGCGCCGCGTACGCCGCCCCCGCCCAGCCGGGCACCGGCCCGTACGGGGTCCTCGGCTCGGCGGACGCCAACGGCATCAGTCTCCCCTCCGGCTTCACCAGCCGGGTGATCGCCCGCTCGGGGCAGACGGTCACGGGAACGTCGTACACCTGGCACAACGCGCCCGACGGGGGCGCCTGTTACGCCGACGGCACGGGCTGGATCTACGTCTCCAACTCGGAGATCAACCCCTCGGGCGGCGCGAGCGCGGTGAGATTCTCCTCGACGGGGACGATCACGTCGGCGTACCGCGTCCTGTCCGGCACCCGGCAGAACTGCGCGGGCGGCAGGACTCCGTGGAACACCTGGCTGTCCTGCGAGGAGGTCGACCGCGGGTACGTCTACGAGACGGATCCGTGGGGCGCGCAGGCTGCCGTCAGTCGCGCGGCGATGGGCCGCTTCAAGCACGAGGCGGCGGCGGCCGACCCGGTGCGCCAGGTCGTCTACCTCACGGAGGACGAGACGAACGGCCGCTTCTACCGCTTCGTACCGACGACTTGGGGCGACCTGTCCGCCGGCACGCTCCAGGTCATGGTCGCGGGAACCGCCACGTCGGGCTCCTTCTCCTGGACCACCGTCCCCGACCCGGACGGCTCCCCGACCAGCACCCGCACCCAGGTCTCCGGCTCCAAGGCCTTCAACGGCGGCGAGGGATGCCACTACGCGAACGACACGGTCTGGTTCACGACGAAGGGCGACAACCGGGTCTGGCAGCTCAACCTGACCGCCGGCACCTACGAGTTGGCGTACGACGACTCGCTGGTGACGAGTGGCACCGCCCCGCTGACCGGAGTCGACAACATCACCGGCTCGTCCTCCGGCGACCTGTTCGTCGCGGAGGACGGCGGCACCATGGACATCTGCGTGATCACCCCGGACGACGTGATCGCACCCTTCCTGCGCATCAGCGGCCAGTCGTCGTCGGAGATCACGGGCCCGGCCTTCTCGCCGGACGGCACACGGCTGTACTTCTCCAGTCAGCGGGGGACGAGCGGGAGTTCGTCGGGTGGGATCACGTACGAGGTGACGGGGCCGTTCCGGTCGTAGCGCCGCACAAATAGTCACGGAATGAACACTTCACCTCCATAACTCGGGTAGCGGCAATACGGTCATCCCCTCACGTAACACTCCAGGGGGACGACATGACCAGCCCGTACACGACTCCGCCCATGCCGCCGCAGCCCGCTTCCGGACCCACCCCCAGGTGGGCCCGGAAGCGGTACGTCCTGCCCGCCCTCGCGCTCGCCCTCTTCATCGGCGTCGGCATAGGCGCCGGCGACGAGAACACGACGACGGACGCGAAGCCGACCGCCGCCAAGCCGCAGCCGACGACGACCGTGACGGCGACGTCCACCGCGACGGAGACGGCCGAGCCCGAACCGGCCACCACGGTGACCGCCACGAAGACGGTCAAGGTCACCAGAACGGTGACGGCACAGGCCGAGGCGGACAGCAACTCCGGCTCCGACGACGACAGCGGCAGCGTCTATTACGCCAACTGCAGCGAGGCCCGAGCCGCCGGCGCGGCCCCCATCCACCGGGGCGAGCCGGGGTACGCGTCCCACCTGGACCGGGACAACGACGGGGTCGGCTGCGACAGTTGAGGCGACGGGGTCGAGGGCGTCCGCGTACGGCGTGCCACCGGCACGGCTAGGTTCTGGCCCCTCCTGAGCCGGGCCGCCGAGTGGTTGGTGGGCCTTCAGGCAAACGACGGCCACCGAGCGGCGGCCCACTGCCGCCACCGCAACCACCCAGGAGGCGGACCGCCGACGTGGTCGCCGGCGAGTTCCACGGCGTCGGGCTCCTCGAACAGCGTCCTCCAGCGCGAGACGTCGGCCTCGTTCATCGGGAAGGTCTGCTGCGGGGTGGTCGCCTCGCGGCGGCTGATCCGAGCCAGTTGAGTCCCCAGGTCCACCGGCAGGTACACGACGTGGCACGACGCACCCGCCGACTCCGCCAGCCAGCGGATTGCGGACCTTTCGTCGCGCGACCAGCATCCGAAGTCCAGGACCACGCCGGTACCAAGGCTCAGCGCCTCCAGGACGACCCAGAGCAGCCGTCCCTCCAGCACAGCGCGTTTCCCGTCCGCCTCCGGCTCGCCGAACAGCGGGATCATCCACTCGTCCGGCGTCAGCCGAAGCGCACCGTGCTTCGTGGCGAGTTGCCGGGCCCTCGTGGTCTTTCCAGCCCCTGGCAGGCCGACCATCAGGAACAACGTGGCCACCCCGGGATCATGTCAGGCAAGCCAGGCGGACGACGACCGCCTTTCCGGGGCCGGCGGCCGCCCGCCCCGGCGAGGTGGGCCTTGCAGGTCGGTCCGCCCCGGGAGCGGCCCAGCCCCTCGCCGGGGCAGTGCTGCGGAGGGTTCGATCTGCGGTTCGGGATCCGGGGCGCTCGGTGCGGTGCTCCGGCCGCGTGCTGGTGGGCTCGGCACGCGGCCGGATCCCGTCGACGGCAGTCATCCCCTTCGGCACTCGCGCCGAACGCACTCCGCACACCGTGACCGTGACGGCTGGTCGGGTGGGATCACGTACGAGGTGACGGGGCCGTTCCGGTCGTAGCCAAGGTCAGCCGCCGATAGCGGAGTTGGCGGCTGCCTGCATCAACTCGGCCGCGTCGGCCGGGCGGATGAACCCCTGGGCGGCGCCCTTTGCCGTGCTGGCCGACCACTTGGCGACGAACGCGGCGTGGCTCGGGTACAGGGCCGTCAGCTTCTCCGCGGCAAAGGGGGTCGTCGTGCCGAACAGGAAGCAGTACGACTCCCCTGACTGGCCGAGGCCGGACAGGGTGGCGACCGGTACGTCGACCGACGGTGTGCGGACGCCGCCCTGGACGTTGCCGTGGGCGTCGAGGACGAAGGCGGGTGCGGAACCGGAGCTGTCCACCTGGAGGCGGGGCGCCCTGGCCGGGGGGATGCCGGTCGTCACCCAGCGGTTCAGCGCGTACTGGGCGGTGTCCAGGACGTAGTGCGCCTGGCCGGCGTTCATCGGGGTATCGCAGCCGGTCAGGGTCGGGGGATCGAGCAGGGCGTTCAGCCCCTGGAGGCCCGCGGTGCCGCTGCCGTCGTCACCCGGGCCGATGAGGAGGTAGGCATCGCCGTGCGAGGTGCCGGCCACCTCCCAGAGGCGGAGGCGGGGGGTGTCGTCCTGCCGGGCGGCCAGGGAACCGAGCGACAGCAGGTCGTTCTCGGCCTGCACGGTGAGCACCGGTGCGTCCAGGTCGGTGCGGAAGCGGACGACGGCGGGAGTGGGGATGTCCTCCTGGGGTGCCTGCGACAGCGGGGCGGCGGTGTCGCGCCGGCTGTGGACGAGGAAGCCGTCGTACACGGACACCAGGGGGTGGATCGCGTTGATGTAGGTGGTGAGGCGGAACGCGGACTGCGACTCGCCGTCGGCCAGCACGGTGCGGGGGCTGAGCCCGTCGAGGACCGTGGCGGCGGAGTCCCGTACGGCCTGGCCCGCCTGGGAGTAGATGTCGTAGGAGTAGCTGTCACCAGGGTGGGAGAGGTCCGCGTAGCGAACCGGATCGGCGGCTTTGGTGGCGTTCGCCCCGACGGCCTGGGCGGAGACACCGACCCAGGCGTAGCCCTCCCGGATCAGCTCGTTGTGGCTGTAGATCCACTCTGGGGCCACGTCCCGCCCGCCGGTGACGTTCAGCCACTCCACGACGACGGTCCCGTTGAAACGGGCCGGATCCGCCGGCCGGTTCACGACGATCCGGGTGGTGTACGGCGCGGTGCTCGCCAGCGTCACCTGCCAGCGCCCGTCGGAGTCGAGGGGCACTGTCGGGACGTAGGAAGTGGCGTTCCCGGACAGGAAGAACTCGGACTGCGTGTATCCCACGGAGGCCAGGTCGAACGCCGTTCCCTGGAGGACTACGGCGCCGTTTCCGCCCGTCACCGGGCCGGTGACCGAGGGGGTCGGCGCCACGGCGGCCGACGGGGCGCCCGTGAGCAGCAGCGAGAGGGGTAACAAGGCTGCCACCAGCAGACTTCTGCGGATCCTGCTTGCCCATGTGTGTCTCATGCCCGCAGACGGTAACGGGGTTGAGCAGTTGGTGCAATTGAGGTTCTCGACTTTGTGCAAGGATGCGCACGGACGCGCTCAATCACCCTTCAACTGCGGCTAAAAATCGGCGAGTTGCGCTAGTCGGCAGCGTGTAGTGTCCCGTTGCGTGCTGGCTGAACGACGACACCAACTCATCCTGCAGGCCCTGCGTTCCGGCGGCACCGCCTCCGTGGCCGACCTCGCCGGGCAGCTCGACGCCAGTGCGGCGACGGTCCGCCGCGACCTCCTCAAACTGGAGGCGGACGGACTGCTCACCAGGGTCCATGGCGGAGCGGTTGTCGAGGAGGAGCAGCCGTCCGAGGAGCAGCCGCCCTTCGACGAGGCCGCCGGGGTTCGGGTCGCCGCGAAAGATGCCATCGCCGCCCACGCGGCCGCCATGGTCGAGGACGGCCAGTCGATCATTCTCGACAGCGGTACGACGGTCCACCGGCTGGCACTTCGACTGCACGGCCGCCGCCTCACCGTCATCACCAACAACCTCGCCGTGTATGACGAACTCAACGGTGACGACGACATCGCCCTGATGCTGCTCGGGGGCATGGTCATCCGTGAGTCACGCATGCTGGACGGCTTCATGGCCGAGGACAACCTCCGCCAGGTGCACGCCGACTGGCTGTTCATGGGCGCTTGCGGCCTCCGCCCCGGGGGCCAGGTCATGGACACCACCGTCGCCGAGGTGCCCGCCCGGCGCGCCATGATCTCCGCCAGTGACAAGGTCGTACTCCTGGCCGACAAGAGCAAGTTCCCCGGAACCGGCATGGTGAAGATCTGCGGCCCCGAGGACCTGCACGCACTCGTCACCGACGCACCGGAGAACGACGCGACCTGCGCGGCCCTGAGCGAGGCGGGCGTGAGGGTGATACCGACGGCTCACGCAAGGTAAGAGAGCGGCACCCCCGCACAGGGTGCCGCTCTCTTCTCGTGATCCGGATCCGCCGCCCATCGGTTGAGGGTCGGGGACGGGCGGCGGATCCGGCGTTCAGTGGCCGTACGGCCTACCGGCCTACCGGCCTACCGGTGATCGCTCCCCGCCGACTCCGAAGCCGCGCGCCCCGCCTCCAGCCGCGCCACCGGGATCCGGAACGGCGAGCAGGAGACGTAGTCCAGGCCGACCTCGTGGAAGAAGTGGACCGACTCGGGGTCACCGCCGTGCTCGCCGCAGACGCCGAGCTTGAGGTCGGGGCGGGTCTTACGGCCCGCCTCGACGGCCAGCTTCACCAGGGAGCCGACGCCGTCCCTGTCGATGGTCTCGAAGGGCGACACCCCGAAGATGCCCTTCTCCAGGTACGCCGTGAAGAACGAGGCCTCCACGTCGTCCCGGCTGAAGCCCCACACCGTCTGGGTGAGGTCGTTCGTGCCGAAGGAGAAGAACTCCGCCGCCTCGGCGATCTGACCGGCGGTCAGCGCGGCGCGCGGCAGCTCGATCATCGTGCCGATCGACAGCTTCAGCTCGGTACCCGTCGCCGCCTGGACCTCGGCGATGACCTGGTCCGCCTCCTCGCGGACGATCTCCAGCTCCTGGACGGTGCCGACGAGCGGGATCATGATCTCCGCGCGCGGGTCGCCCTTGGCCGCCTTGCGCTCGGCCACGGCCTCCGCGATCGCCCGTACCTGCATCGTGAACAGACCCGGGATGACCAGGCCGAGGCGTACGCCTCGCAGACCCAGCATCGGGTTCTGCTCGTGCAGACGGTGCACCGCCTGGAGCAGGCGCAGATCGTTCTCGTGGGGCTCCTGGCGGGACTCCGCCAGCGCCACCCGGACCGACAACTCCGTGATGTCCGGCAGGAACTCGTGCAGCGGCGGGTCGAGCAGGCGGACGGTCACCGGGAGCCCGTCCATCGCC
The DNA here is from genome assembly GCF_000718165.1 of Streptomyces fulvoviolaceus. GTDB lineage: Bacteria > Actinomycetota > Actinomycetes > Streptomycetales > Streptomycetaceae > Streptomyces > Streptomyces fulvoviolaceus. The sequence goes on from NZ_JOEY01000049.1 coordinate 65,914, forward strand.
GAGAACAGCTCCACGAAGTCCTTCCGCTGCAGCGGGAGCAGCTCCTTGAGCGACTCCTCGCGCTCGGCCTCCGTGTCCGCCAGGATGAGGCGCTCCACCAGCTCACGGCGGTCACCGAGGAACATGTGCTCCGTACGGCACAGACCGATGCCCTGGGCGCCGAAGCGACGGGCGCGCAGCGCGTCCTCGGCGTTGTCCGCGTTGGCCCGGACACGGAGACGGCGCTTCCTGTCCGCGAAAGCCATGATCCGGTGGACCGCCTCGACCAGTTCGTCGGCGTCGTTCGCGCCGGCGTGCATCCGGCCCTCGAAGTACTCCACCACCGGGGAGGGCACGACCGGGACCTCGCCCAGGTAGACCTTGCCCGACGAACCATCGATGGAGATGAGGTCCCCCTCCTCCACCACATGCCCGCCCGGCACCGTCATCCGACGCCGCTTGGTGTCGACCTCGAGCTCCTCCGCGCCGCACACGCAGGTCTTGCCCATGCCGCGCGCCACAACGGCGGCGTGCGAGGTCTTGCCACCGCGGGACGTCAGAATGCCCTCCGCCGCGATCATGCCGTCGAGGTCGTCCGGGTTCGTCTCCCGGCGGACCAGGATCACCTTCTCGCCCGAACGCGACCACTTCACGGCCGTGTACGAGTCGAAGACCGCGCGACCGACCGCCGCACCCGGCGAGGCAGCGATGCCCCGGCCGATCTTCTCGATCTTGGCCTCCTCGTCGAAGCGGGGGAACATCAGCTGAGCCAGCTGCGCACCCGTGACGCGCTGCAGCGCCTCCGCCTCGTCGATCAGGCCCTGGTCCACCAGCTGCGTCGCGATACGGAAGGCCGCACCCGCCGTGCGCTTGCCGACGCGCGTCTGCAGCATCCACAGCTGGCCGCGCTCGATGGTGAACTCGATGTCGCAGAGATCCTTGTAGTGGTTCTCCAGGGTGTTCATGATCTGCATGAGCTGGTCGTACGACTTCTTGTCGATCGTCTCCAGCTCCGCGAGGGGGACGGTGTTGCGGATGCCCGCGACCACGTCCTCGCCCTGGGCGTTCTGCAGGTAGTCGCCGTACACGCCCTGGTGGCCGGAGGCGGGGTCACGGGTGAACGCGACGCCCGTGCCGGAGTCCGGGCCCAGGTTGCCGAAGACCATCGAGCAGACGTTGACCGCGGTGCCCAGGTCGCCCGGGATGCGCTCCTGACGGCGGTACAGCTTCGCGCGGTCGGTGTTCCAGGAGTCGAAGACCGCGTGGATGGCGAGGTCCATCTGCTCGCGCGGGTCCTGCGGGAAGTCGCGGCCGGCCTCGGTCTTGACGATCTTCTTGAACTTGGTGACGAGCTTCTTGAGGTCCGCGGCCTCCAGCTCGGTGTCGACCACGACCTTCTTGGCCGTCTTCGCCGCCTCCAGCGCGTCCTCGAAGAGCTCGCCGTCGACGCCGAGGACGGTCTTGCCGAACATCTGGATGAGGCGGCGGTAGGAGTCCCACGCGAAGCGGTCGTCGCCGGCCTGCTTGGCCAGGCCCTGGACCGACTTGTCCGAGAGGCCGATGTTCAGGACCGTGTCCATCATCCCCGGCATCGAGAACTTCGCGCCGGAGCGGACCGAGACGAGGAGCGGGTCGTCGGCCTGGCCGAGCTTCTTGCCCATGCTCTGTTCCAGCGCGTCGAGGTGCGCACTCACCTCGTCACGCAGTGCCGCCGGCTCCTCGCCGCTGTCGAGGTAGACCTTGCAGGCCTCGGTGGTGATCGTGAAGCCGGGAGGGACCGGGAGACCGAGGTTGGTCATCTCGGCGAGGTTCGCGCCCTTGCCACCGAGGAGGTCCTTGAGGTCCTTGTTGCCCTCGGTGAAGTCGTAAACGAACTTCACGCTCTCAACGCTCGCGGCCTGCCCAGCTACGTTGGGATCTTTGTTTTCCGACACGGGTCTCGACTCCTCGAGGACGCGGTGGCTGCCCTGACGGGCAGGAACATACCCAGATCGAAGGCACCTGGGTACGTCCACTTGACCGTCATGTGCCTGTAACCACTCGTCCGCCAGCGGATCGAAAGTCAAAGCTTGGCAAGCGGCAACAGGCTGATGTTTTCACTTCTTGAACGCAAGAGCGCTCAGAGAGCCCCGATTCCGCTCACATGAGCGGCAATCGGCACGCTTGATTTCGATCGATGAACGATCAAGGGGTGGCACTGAGTGCCACCCCTTGGAGAAGTGCAGTCGCCCATGATCCGCTCACCTGAGCGCAACCCTTATCAAGCGTGGCGAGAATCACGCTGCCACAGACGCCCGGATTTCACCATGCGGACGCGTTCCGGGAGAGGAAACCTGCCTGTCACAGAAGCCGTCGGGCCTACGGCGGCGGCTCACACCGGCGACGCGCTCACACCGGCGACGCACTCACACCCCCAGCGCCAGCAACCGCTCCTCCACCCGCTCCGGCGCATACAGGTACTCGACGACCAATGCCCCGGCCCCCACCAACCCGGCCCGCTCACCGAGCCGCGAGGTGACCACCTCCAGATGAGCGGTCGAGCGCGGCAGCGCCCGCTGGTACAGCAGCTCCCGTACGCCGGTGAGGAAGGCGGTTCCGGACAGATCCCCCGCGATCATCAGAACCCCGGGGTTCAGCAGCGTCACGACCGTCGCCAACACGTCCCCGACCTGTCGGCCCGCGTCCCGTGCGAACGCCGCCGCCTCCGGGTGCCCCGACGCCAGCAGGTCCCGCACATCTGAGCCGGAGGCCGCCGGCACCCCGGCTTCTGCGAGCTTCCGCGCCACGGCACCGCCGCTCGCGACGGCGGCGAGACAGCCGTAGGAACCGCACCGGCACAGCGCCTCCGCGCCCGCCGGGACGCGGATGTGGCCGATGTCGCCCGCGCCGCCGTCGATGCCGCGGTAGATCGAGCCGTCGACCACGACCCCCGCGCCGATACCCGTCGAGACCTTGACCAGCACGAACGCCGAGCAGTCGGCATGGGCCGTGCGCTGTTCGCCGTACGCCATGAGGTTCGCGTCGTTGTCGACGAGGACCGGGACCGCCGGGGCACCCGTGCGTTCGGTGAAGGCTCTGGCCAGGCGGCCTCTTATGTCGTAGCCGTCCCAGCCCGGCATGATCGGTGGCTGGACCACTCGGCCACTTTCGCTGTCGACCGGGCCCGGGACCGCGAGGCCGATGCCGCAGACCTCGTCCGCGCGATGGCCCGCCTTCTCCAGCAACTCGGCGAACCAGCCGCCGAGTTCGCCCAGTACGGTGTCCGGGCCGTCCGCGATCGGCAGCGTGCCGCTGTGCTCGGCCAGGATCTCGCCGGTCAGGGACAGCACGGCCGCGCGCGCATGCCGGGTCTCCAGGTCGGCGGCGAGGACGACCGCGTGGGCGTCGTCGAACTCGAGGGTGATGGAGGGGCGACCGCCCTGCGGGGAGTCGACAGGACCGCCGGCGCCTTCGCGGAGCCAGCCCGCGCGGAAGAGACGGTCGAGGCGGTGGCCGACGGTGGCGCGGGAGAGGCCCGTGGCCTGCTGGAGTGCTCCGCGCGTAACGGCTCGCCCGTTTCGCACCAGTTCGAGCAGGTCTCCGGCGCTCGCCTGACTCGCACCCCTCCCGGTCCTACCGGACTGTCCAGTCATGCGCACCCCCTTGTGTTTCTCAAGCTTGCATTACATATTGAGTTTTGCGTGTTAAATAGACGTAACCCTACGGTAGCTACAGCCGAACCGGTCGGCAGGACGTCTTCGGGGAGACCAGAGTGGATCGCACAACGCAGCTCACGGCCCGTAATGCGGGTCACTTGGATCCCGTGAGCACCATTTCCTCACCACCCTTTTCCGGCCATGGTGAGGTAACGGGCCCCGAGGCCGTTGTATACGACCCGGCACCCCCGACACATTCGCTGCACGTCAGGGCAACACGTGTGCTGGAGGGCAACTGGACCGGCACCTCCACGGTGCCCTCGCACAGCCTGTACCCGCACCAGTGGTCCTGGGACTCGGCGTTCATCTCGATCGGCCTGCGCCACCTGTCGCCGCTGAGGGCACAGACGGAGCTGGAGACGCTCTTCGACGCCCAGTGGGGCGACGGGCGGATCCCGCACATCGTCTTCAACCCCTCCGTGCCGCTCGACGCGTACTTCCCGAGCCCCGACTTCTGGCGCTCCTCGACCGCGGGGCGCGCTGCGGGCGCCCCGCGCACCGTACAGACCTCGGGCATCGTGCAGCCACCCGTGCACGCGCTGGCCGCGTGGCTGGTGCACTGCGCGGACCCGGGGCTGTCGCGGGCGCGCGGTTTCCTCACCCGGGTGTATCCCCGGCTCGCGGCCTGGCACCGGTATCTGCTGCACCGGCGCGACCTGGGCGGGGGCGGCCTCGCCTCCGTCGTGCACCCCTGGGAGCAGGGGATGGACAACAGCCCTTGCTGGGACGCCCCGTTGAGCCGGATCACGCCCGCCCCGGCCCGCTCCTTCCGCCGCGCCGACCTCGACCACGGGGCTGCCGAGGACCGGCCGACGGATCTGGACTACGGGCGGTACGTGCGGCTGGCGACGGACTACCGGGATCGTGAATACAGGGATGGGCTGGGCGGGGGAAGTGGCGTCGGTGCGGGCGAGTTCGCGGTGGAGGACCCCTCCTTCAACGCCCTGCTCATCGCCTCCGAGCACGCCCTCGCGCGCATCGCGCAGGAACTGGGCGCGACCGGCACGGCCCGCCACGCGCGCGCGGAGCGGCTGACCGCGGCGCTGATCGACCGGCTGTGGGACCCGGCGGAGGGCATGTTCTTCTGCCGGGACGTGCGGGGCGGGGGACTCATCCGCGAGCGCAGCGTCTCGGGGCTGATCCCACTGCTGCTGCCCACGCTCCCGCGCGACATCGCCGACGCCGTCGTAGGGACGATGTGCGGCCCGCACTTCGGGCTCGGCAACTCGACCCGCCTCACGCCGAGTTACGACCTTCTCGGCGAGGCCTTCGACCCGCACCGCTACTGGCGCGGACCGGCCTGGTTCAACACGAGCTGGCTGCTGGAGCGCGCGCTGCGGACGCACGGCGAGGAGGACCGCGCCGAGGCGCTGCGCCGGGCGGTGCTGGACAGCGCCGCCACATCCGACTTCGCGGAGTACGTCGACCCGTACTCCGGCGAGGCCTGCGGGGCGACCGGCTTCAGCTGGACCGCCGCGCTCTCGCTCGACCTGCTGCACCAAGGCCCCGGGCACGACGTGTCCCCCGCGGGCATCGGCACGTTCTCGATGAGTCACAAGGGAGGGGACCGGGGATGACGGACCGGCATCATCTGCTCGTGCACGGTGGGACGTTCGCCGCCGTGGGCGACGGCGGGGACATCAGCGGCGTACGGGGCGGCAGCTCCCCGGACGGGTTATTCGTACGTGACGCCCGGCACTTGAGCCGGTGGCAGCTCACGGTGGACGGCGCGGTGCCGGAAGCCCTGTCGCCGGTCGCCGACGGGGACACCGCGCGCTGCGTCCTCGTCCCGCGCGGCGGCCGCCAGGAGCCGCCCGCCTACACACTTTTCCGTGAACAGGCCGTCGGCGACGGCTCGTTCGTCGAGTCCCTCCGGGTGACCAGCAACCGTCCGGTGCCGACGACGGTCCGGCTCGCGGTCACCGCGGACGCCGACTTCACGGACCAGTTCGAGCTGCGCTCCGACTACCGCACGTACACGAAGATAGGAGCCACCCGCTCCCGCGAAGTCCTCGACAACGGCGTGGAGTTCGCCTATCAGCGCGGTGAATGGCGTTCCTGTACGACGGTGACGGCCGAGCCCGCTCCGGACGGCGTCGAGGAGACCGGCACCGGCGCCCGTCGCCTCGTATGGACCCTGGATCTGGAACCGCACGGGACGGCGGAGTTGATCCTTCGAGTCATGGCACGGCCGCACGGCGACAAGCGGGCCCTGCGGGTGCCGCGTTCCCCGGCCGCTCTGAACGAGCAACTCCTCGCGATGGAGGGCGAGTTCGTGGAGGGCGTGCCCTTCCCGACCGGCTGGCCCGAGCTCGCCGCGGCCTGCGCGCGCGGACTCGCGGACCTCGCCTCCCTCCAGGTCCCGGCGACCGGACCGGACGGCGAGGAGCTGCGCGTCCCGGCCGCCGGAGCCCCCTGGTTCCTGACCCTGCTGGGCCGCGACGCCCTGCTCACCTCGCTCTTCGCGCTCCCCTACCGGCCCCAACTGGCCGCCGCCACCCTCCCCGCGCTCGCCGCGGCCCAGGCGACGGAGGTCGGGGCGGAGTCGGTCGCCCAGCCCGGCAAGATCGTGCACGAGGTGCGGCACGGCGAGCTGGCGCACTTCGGGCAGGTGCCGTACGGGCGTTACTACGGCTCGGTGGACGCGACCCCGCTGTTCCTCGTCCTGCTCGGGGCGTATGTCGAGCACACGGGGGATGTCGAACTGGCTCGCCGTCTGGAGCCCAACGCCCGTGCGGCGGTCGGCTGGATGCTGGACCACGGCGGGCTGACCTCGCGCGGCTATCTCGTCTACCGCGCCGACCAGGGCGGCCTCGCCAACCAGAACTGGAAGGACTCCCCCGGCGCGATCTGCTCCGCCGACGGCAGCCGCGCGAGCGGGCCGGTGATGGCGGCGGGGGCCCAGGGGTATGCGTATGACGCGTTGCGGCGCACCGCCGGGCTGGCCCGGACCGTCTGGGGCGACGAGGTGTACGCGGCGCTGCTCGAGCAGGCCGCCGCCGATCTGCGCGACCGCTTCCAGCGGGACTTCTGGATGCGGGACCTGTCCTTCCCCGCTCTCGCTCTGGACGGGGAGGGCCGGCAGGTGGACGCGCTGGCCTCGGATGCGGGGCATCTGCTGTGGTCGGGGCTGCTCGACAAGGAGTACGGGGAGGTCGTGGGGCGGCGGTTGCTGGAGCCGGACTTCTTCTCGGGGTGGGGTGTGCGGACGCTGGCGGCCGGACAGGCGGCGTATCACCCGATGTCGTACCACCGGGGTTCGGTGTGGCCGCACGACAACGCGCTGATCACGTTGGGGCTGGCGCGGTACGGGCTGCATGACGAGGCGCGTTCGGTCGCCCATGCGTTGGTGGATGCGGCGACGGCCACCGGGCATCGGCTGCCGGAGGTTCTTGCGGGGTACGGGCGGGATACGCATGGGGAGCCTGTGCCGTATCCGCATGCGTGTGTGCGGGAATCTCGGTCTGCGGCCGCGCCTCTTGCCTTGCTGACGGCTGTTGGGGGCGCCTAGGAGCTCGACGGGGACTGTTGTATGGCGGCTGCGGGTTCGTTGTGGCTTGTCGCGCAGTTCCCCGCGCCCCTAAAGGGCGCTCCAGCTAGCGTTGACCAGGCGTTTGCCCGGTGTTTGCCTCGCCTCGTGAACGACGGTGTGCGGCGGGACGTACGGGAATGTGGCGGATCCGGTGTTCGGTCATCGGGTTCGCCGCCTCACCGGGCCTCGCGCGGAAGGACCTTCGGGTGCCTGTCTTCACTCACACTCATCAGCAGTCGGACACGGCGGACGCCCCCGAAGCCTCGGCATCACCCTCCCGCCCCACGCTCCGGGAACGCCTCGCTCATCTCCGCACCTGGCGGGACAGACACCCCACCGCCGCCCGCGTCCTCCGCTGGACGATCAACATCCTTGCCGCGGTGCTCATCCTCGGTGCGATGCTGCTGCCGAACGCCGTCGGGGCCCTGAAGCCGAACCGGTTCACGCGGATTCCGGCGGAGGCGATCGTCGGGGCGGTCGTGATGCTGTGGCTGCCGCGGCGGCCGCGGGTGGTTCTGGCCGTGGTGTCCGGGGTGGGGCTCGGGGTGCTGACCATGCTGAACCTGCTGGACATGGGCTTCAGGGAGTATCTCGGCCGGGGCTTCAACATGGTGCTCGACTGGGGGCTGTTGGACGACGCGCAGGCGTATGTCGAGGACTCGATGGGCCGTACGGTCGCGCTCGGGGCCAGTGTCGGGGCCGTCGTCCTCGTCCTCGCACTGCTGGTCCTCATGGCTCTGGCGACCGTCCGGCTCAGCAATCTGCTCGCCGACAACCGGTCCGCCGCCAGCCGTGGCACGCTGATCGCGGGGACCGTCTGGATCACCTGCTCGGCGGTCGGTCTCCAGGTCTCCGGTATGCCGGTCGCGTCGGACCGGGCGGCGGGGGCGCTGGCGATGCAGGCGCGGCGGGTGAAGGACACGCTGCGGGACGAGGCGGCGTTCGCGAAGGTGGCCAAGGTCGACACCTTCGGCAACACACCGGGCGATCAGCTGGTGCCGGATCTGCGCGGCAAGGACGTGATCTTCACCTTCATCGAGAGCTACGGCCGCAGCGCGCTAGAGGACCCGGACATCGCACCGGGGGTCGACAAGACCCTCGACGTGAGCACGAAGGCCCTCACCGAGGCCGGTTTCCACGCGAAGAGCGGCTGGCTGACGTCGGCGACGTACGGCGGCAGCAGTTGGCTCGGCCACTCGACCACCATGTCCGGTCTGTGGGTCGACAACCAGCAGCGCTACCAGACGGTCATGAACAGCGACCACCTCAGCCTCACCAAGGCCTTCCAGAAGACCGGCGACTGGGACACGGTCGGCGTCATGCCGGGTGTGCAGAAGGCCTGGCCCGAGCAGAAGTTCTACGGCCTCGACAAGGTCTACAACGCCTTCCAACTCGGCTATCAGGGACCGAAGTTCAGCTGGTCGACGATGCCGGACCAGTATGCGCTGGAGGCCTTCCAGCAGCAGGTGCACGGCAAGAAGCGCGACAAGCCGCTGATGTCGGAGATCATCCTGACCTCGAGTCACCAGCCCTGGGCGCCCATTCCGAAGATGGTCGGCTGGGACGAGCTGGGTGACGGTTCGGTCTTCGACGCGATCCAGAAGGCGGGCAACAAGCCGTCGGACATCGTCGCCGACTCGACCCGCTCCAAGGAGGAGTACGGCAAGTCCGTCCAGTACTCCGTCACCGCCCTCACCCAGTGGCTGGAGCGCTACGGCAGTGACGACACCGTGCTCGTCTTCCTCGGCGACCATCAGCCGATCGCCCGGGTCAGCGGCAACAATGCCAGCCGTGACGTGCCGATCTCGATCGTCGCCAAGGACCCGAAGGTCCTCGACAAGATCTCCTCCTGGAACTGGACCGAGGGTCTGAAGCCGGCCCACAACGCCCCGGTGTGGAAGATGAGTTCGTTCCGCGACCGCTTCCTGACGGCGTACGGGTCGACTCCGCACCCGTCGACGAACTGACCGAGACCCAGGTTTTCGCCCCCGCCGCCCCTACCCGTCCCATCCTTCTGGGGCTCCGCCCCAGACCCCGCTCCTCAAACGCCGGAGGGGCTGGATTTTGCCGGCCGAGGCTGG
>NZ_JOEY01000050.1 GCF_000718165.1 Streptomyces fulvoviolaceus
CCTTTGTACTCACCCTCGCGGGCTTTCCTCCGGGCGCTTCCCTTCGGTCTTACGTTTCCGACTCTATCAGACCGTTTCCGGTTCCGATTTCCTCGGTGCTTTCCAGGTTTCCGCTTCCGCGTTTCCCTTTCCGGCGGTTCCGACTCTATCAGATCCATTCGGGCCTGACCCCCAGTCAGCGGGGCTTGTCCTCGCGGCCGTTGGGCCGTTCCGACGTCTCAAACCTTAGCGGATCCTTCCGGCAGTTCCTAATCGGGCCGCCGTCCCCAAATCGAATTGAATTCGGGCACGCCGAATTCAATCCCGAGGGGAGATCGTGCTGATGGTTTGGGTTGCCGCTTGTGCAGCGGAGGTGTTTTCGCAGAACCGTTCCGGCCCCGTGGCAACCCGAAGAACTTTACAGACGTGGGAGGTGACCGTCAAGCATCCCTTGTCAAGATCTTTTAATCGAGGTCGCTGAGGCGTCCGCCGGCGTCCGGCTGGGCGTGTTCCACCCTGCGCAGAAGGCGGGTGAGGACGTTTCCGAGGCTGGTGCGCTCCTCGGCGGACAGGTCCTGGAGCAGGTCCTCCTCGAAGACCGTGGCCATGCGCATCGCCTCCAGCCACTTCTCGCGGCCCTCGACTGTCAGCTCCACGATCACGCGGACCCGGTTGGACTCGTCGCGCTCCCTGGTGACCAGACCCTCGGTGACCATGCGGTCGATCCGGTGGGTCATCGCGGCCGGCGTGAGGCCGAGGCGCTTCGCCAGGTCACCGGGGCCCATCTGGTAGGGGGCACCGGAGAGGACGAGGGCCTTGAGGACCTCCCACTCGGCGTTGCTCATACCGAGGGCCGAGGTCTGACGGCCGTAGGCGACGTTCATACGGCGGTTCAGGCGGGAGAGCGCGGAGACGATCTGCTCGACCTGTGGGTCGAGGTCCCGGAACTCGCGCTGGTAGGCGGCGATCTGCTCGTCGAGGGTCGGCTCGCTGCCGATGCCGGTGCCGACGTTGCCGGGGGTGTCGCCCATGGGCGCAAGTATCGCACGGGACTGATTGGCGTTGAAGTTCTTCTAGATGTACTGTTTAGGTTCTAACTTTAGCTTTGAAGTCTTCGGTTCTAAGTACTGAGGGACTCCAACTACCTGAGAGAGGTGAACGTGACCAGGGCGATGGGCGCAGCGATGCGCCGGATTCACGTGGGCAACGCACTCAGTGCGTTCGGGCTCGGCTTCACCGTCCCGTACCTGTACGTCTATGTGGCGCAGGTGCGGGGACTGGGAGCCATGACGGCGGGGCTCGTCCTCGCCGTCTTCGCCGTGGCGGCACTGGTCGTGCTGCCCTTCGCCGGGCGGGCCATCGTCCGGCGGGGCCCGCTACCGGTGCTGCTCACCGCCCTGGTCACCGCCGCGCTGGGTGCGCTCAGCCTGGGGCTCGCGAGCAGCCAGACCACGGTGCTGCTGTCGGCGGCCGCTCTCGGGGCCGGGCAGGCCGTGATGCAGCCGGCGCTCGCGACGATGATCGTGGAGTGCTCCACGGCGGAGACGCGGTCGCGGGCGTTCGCGATGCAGTTCTTCCTGCAGAACCTGGGGCTCGGGGTCGGCGGACTCATCGGCGGGCACCTCGTCGACGCGTCCAGCGCCGGGTCGTTCACGCTGCTGTTCTCGATCGAGGCGGCGATGTTCCTGCTGCTGGCCGTGGTCATGGTGACGGTGCGGATGCCGCACTCGCCGAAGATCGGGAACGCGCCGGCGGAGTCCGCGAAGGGCGGCTGGAAGCGGATGCTCGGGAACCGGGCCATGGTGCAGCTGTGCGTGCTGGGTTTCGTGCTGTTCTTCGCCTGCTACGGGCAGTTCGAGTCGGGGCTGAGCGCGTATGGCGTCGAGGCCGCCGGGATTTCGACCTCCGCGCTGGGGACGGCGCTGGCCGCCAACACCGCGATGATCGTCGTGGCGCAGTTCGCCGTGCTGAAGTTCGTGGAGCGGCGCCGGCGGTCGCGGGTCATCGCCGGTGTGGGGCTGATCTGGGCCGTGGCCTGGGTCACGGCCGGGTATGCCGGGCTCGGGCACGGCAGCCAGGAGATGGCGACGGCGGCGTTCGTCTCGACGTACGCGCTGTTCGGGCTGGGTGAGGCGATGTTGTCGCCGACCGTTGCCCCGCTGGTGGCCGATCTCGCGCCGGAGGGGATGGCGGGGCAGTACAACTCCGCGTTCGCCCTGGTGAAGCAGCTGGCGTTGGCCGTCGGGCCGGCGGTGGGCGGGCCCATGGGGGCCTCGCTGCACGCGCCGTACATCGTGATGTTCCTGCTGTTCTCGCTGGGGATCACGTTCCTCGCGGTGCGGCTCGGGCGGCAGCTGACGGCCGTACAGGATCAGCCGTGGCTGGCGAAGAGCCGGGTGGTGGCGCAGGGCGGCACGAAGCCGGCGGGCCAGGAACGGGCGCACGCCTGACCTGCACCCCTCAACCGACGTCGGTCACTTCGACAGGGCGAACTCGCACCACACCGCCTTGCCGCCGCCCGGTGTCCGTCGCGAGCCCCAGTTCGAGGCGATCGTCGCCACTATGGCGATGCCGCGGCCGGACTCGTCGCCCGGCTCTGCTCGGCGGCGCCTCGGCAGGTGGTCGTCGCCGTCCGTGACCTCCACGATCAGGCGGCGGTCGGTGCGGCGCAGGCGCAGGCGCATCGGTGGGGTGCCGTGCTGCAGGGAGTTCGCCACCAGTTCGCTCACCGCCAGGACACCCAGGTCGTGCAGATCGACCGGGAAACGCCAGCTCGTCAGGACGCCTGAGGCGAAGGCACGCGCGCGTGGGGCCGCTTCGACGCCGCCCAGGAGTTCCAGGGCGGCGTTGCGGAAGAGCTCGCTGTCCGGGCCCGTGTGGGCCGGGTGCTGGAGGACCAGGACCGCCACGTCGTCGTCGTGGTCCGCGGTGACGCCCGCCGAGCGGACCAGGCGGTCGCAGACCACCTGGGGCGTTCCCGTCGCGCCCGACAGCGCTCGCTCCAGCGCCGCGATGCCCTCGTCCAGGTCCTCGTCACGGCGTTCCACCAGGCCGTCCGTGTAGAGGACCGCCGTGGAGCCGGGGCCCAGGGCGATCGAGCCCGACGTGTGCATCCAGCCGCCCGTGCCGAGGGGCGGGCCGGTGGGTTCGTCGGCGCGCAGGACGACTCCGCTCTCGTCGCGGACCAGGATGGGCAGGTGGCCCGCCGAGGCGTACACCAGCCGGCCCTCGTTCGGGTCGTGGATGGCGTAGACGCAGGTGGCGATCTGGTTGGCGTCGATCTCCATGGCGAGGCCGTCCAGGAGCTGGAGGATCTCGTGCGGGGGGAGGTCGAGGCGGGCGTACGCCCTGACCGCCGTGCGGAGTTGACCCATGACCGCGGCCGCCCGCACTCCTCGGCCCATGACGTCGCCGATGACCAGGGCCGTCCGGCCGCCGCCGAGGGTGATCACGTCGTACCAGTCGCCGCCGACCGCGGCTTCCGTGCCGCCCGGCTGGTAGGTCGCCGCGATGCGCAGGTCGTCGGGTTCTTCCAGTTCCTGCGGGAGCAGGGAGCGCTGGAGAGTGACCGCCGTTTCGCGTTGGCGGCGTTCGCTGGCTCTGAGGCGTTCGGCGGCCTCGGCGTGGTCGGTGACGTCGGTGGCGAAGACGAGGACACCACCACCGCCACCGCCGTCGCCTTCCGTCACCGGGGTGCAGGTGAAGGTGTACGAGCGGCCGCCGGGGGCCTTGCGGGACTTGACCGTGCGGGGCTTGCCGCTGCGCAGGACCTGGTCGAGGAGCGGGAGCAGGCCGATCTCGTCCAGTTCTGGGAGTGCTTCGCGCGCCGGTTCGCCCGGTGGTCGCAGGCCGAACGCGGCGACGTAGGCGTCGTTGACGTAGGCGAGGCGGTGGTCGGGGCCGTGGACGAGGGCGACGAGGGCCGGGACGCGGTCGAGGACCTCGCGGACGGGTAGTTCGTCGACGGCGGGCACCGGCAGTGCCTCGTCGGTCAGCTGCTCGGCGCGGGCGGCGGGGACGGAGCCTTCCCCCAGACGGTCGGGGGTGGGGACCACGTCATCGGTCCGCGCTGCGGCGCGACGCTGCGTTCCGGGGAGCCGGGCGCTCCAGCGCGTGAAGTTCACGAATCCTTGCCTCGTGTCGTCGTCTTCGGCGTCTTCGGGCCGGCTCCGGGCCCGGCCGGGGGGCTGGGATCGGCAGCCCGGGGGTGCAGCACGGTGGGAAAACCTCTTGGGTTCGAAGGGCGGGCGGCTGCCCGTCCGAAGTCGGGCACCAGTGTGGCACTGTGACCGACCGGGTCGACATCCGTCAGACGCCTACCCCGCCGGTGGAGTTCCTCGGTCCGGTCAGGACGACCCCTTCGGGTCGCCCGTCGGCTCGTGAGGAGGCTTTCCACCGGCCGCGAGTTCGAACTCCGCTCGGGGATGTTCGAGCGAACCGAGCGAGACGATCTCCCTCTTGAAGAGCCCCGACAGTGTCCATTCGGCCAGGACACGGGCCTTGCGGTTGAAGGTGGGCACCCTGCTCAGGTGGTAGACGCGGTGCATGAACCAGGCAGGGTAGCCCTTCAGCTTGCGTCCGTAGACGTGTGCGACACCTTTGTGCAGGCCGAGTGAGGCGACCGAGCCGACGTACTTGTGGGAGTACGTCTCCAGCGGTTCGCCGCGCAGGGAGTGCGCGATGTTGTCGCCGAGGGCCTTGGCCTGGCGGACGGCGTGCTGGGCGTTGGGGGCCGTCTCCCTGCCGGGCTCGTCGACGGTGACGTCGGGGACGGCCGACGCGTCTCCGGCCGCCCACGCGTGCGTGACGCCGTCGACGGTGAGCTGGGGGGTGCACTTCAGCCGACCGCGCTCATTGAGTGGCAGGTCGGTCGCGGCGAGGAGCGGGCTGGGCTTCACGCCGGCCGTCCAGACGACCGTCCGGGTCGGGAAGCGGGCGCCGTCGCTGAGGACGGCTACCCGGTCCGCGCAGGATTCCAGGCGGGTGTTCAGGCGTACGTCGATGTTGCGGCGGCGCAGTTCGGTGACCGTGTAGCGGCCCATCTCCTCGCCGACCTCGGGGAGGATGCGGTCCGAGGCCTCGACGAGGATCCACTTCATGTCCTCGGGGCGGACGTTGTGGTAGTAGCGCGCGGTGTAGCGGGCCATGTCCTCCAGCTCGCCGAGCGCCTCGACGCCGGCGTAGCCGCCGCCGACGAAGACGAAGGTGAGGGCCGCGTCGCGGATCGCGGGGTCGCGGGTGGAGGAGGCGATGTCCATCTGCTCGATGACGTGGTTGCGCAGGCCGATGGCCTCTTCGACGGTCTTGAAACCGATGGCGTGGTCGGCGAGTCCGGGGATGGGGAGCGTGCGCGAGATCGAGCCGGGGGCGAGGACGAGTTCGTCGTACGTCAGCTGCTCGGAGCCCGTCTTCTCCTCCTCGGTGGCCAGCGTGATGAGGGCGGCGGTGCGTTTGGCGTGGTCGATCGCGGTGACCTCGCCGATGACGATCCGGCAGCGGTCCAGGACGCGGCGCAGCGGTACGACGACATGGCGGGGCGAAATGGAACCGGCGGCCGCCTCCGGGAGGAACGGCTGATATGTCATGTAAGGGTCGGGTGTGACGACGGTGATCTCGACTTCACCCCGCCCGAGTTCCCGTTTCAGCTTCCGCTGGAGACGCAGAGCCGTGTACATCCCGACGTAGCCGCCGCCGACAACCAGAATGCGCGCACGTTCCTTCACCATCCCATGACGCACCCGACGCTTGCGTTTGTCCACAGCCCCGGCAATTTGTGTGACCGCGGGCCGTCGGCGCGCCGGGTTGGCCGAATCTCCGGAGCGCGTGGAAGGACCGCAGGTCAACAGGTGTGCGCCGGGTGGTTGGAGGGGGTGCAATCGGGGCGTTTACGACCCGTACTCCGATCGGGGGGCGCTCCGTGCGGAACCTGCCCCTTCTGAATTGACCCCCACTCAACTATGTTCGTGTGTCGACGGGGTGTAGGGGGATGCGCTCATCGGGTCCGCGACAGGTATCCGGGATCCGGGCCCGTTCCGCACGCTCCGGCTTTCGATGGCGGGGAGAGTCTCCGGGGGGAGACGTCATTACCGGGGGATCACTTATGCACATTCAGGACTCTCATTGGTCTACCGCGTCGGCCATCGCACCCGGTGGCGGTGCGATGGGCGGAGCATTGGGCGCGGCGGCGGGCAACGGACGCGGGGATGCCTCGCGTACGACGCCGCTACGCGTGGACGCACAGCGCAATCTGGAGCACGTACTGCGTGCGGCGCGCGAGGTCTTCGGCGAGCTGGGATACGGCGCGCCGATGGAGGACGTGGCGCGGCGCGCGCGGGTCGGTGTCGGCACGGTGTACCGGCGCTTCCCGAGCAAGGACGTCCTGGTACGGCGGATAGCCGAGGAGGAGACCTCCCGGCTGACCGACCAGGCCCGGGCGGCGCTCGGTCAGGAGGACGAGCCGTGGTCGGCGCTGTCGCGCTTCCTGCGGACGTCGGTCGCGTCCGGCGCCGGGCGGCTGCTGCCGCCGCAGGTGCTGCGGGTCGGCGTCGCGGAGGATGGCGACGGCGACGGGTTCGACGGGGCGCGGGTGCCGCAGCAGCGGACCCAGCCGGGCAGCGGTGAGCTGCGACTGGTACCGGAGGAGGACCCGGCGGTCTCCGCGGACGACGACACCGGAGCGGCGGCGCTGCTCGAGGTCGTGGGCCGGCTCGTGGAGCGGGCGCGCGCGGCCGGGGAGCTGCGGGCCGACGTGTCGGTGGCGGACGTACTGCTGGTGATCGCGACGGCCGCGCCCTCGCTGCCGGACGCGGCGCAGCAGGCGGCGGCCTCGGCGCGGCTGCTGGACATCCTGCTGGAGGGGTTGCGGTCGCGGCCTGTGTGAGCGGGGCGTCGTCTTCCCGTGGCGGGTGACTCGAAAAGGTGACTGTGGGGCGTGGGCGCTTCGGCGCTCACGCCCCGATCTCTGCCCGGGACGGTGCCGGGCATGTCGGGCATGTACTTCAACTCCGGCCCACAGAGCGTCAGTTGAGCCTTCCCCCAAAGAGTGACGGCTAGTACTGCCTCGCGGGAAAACCCCACGGACGAGTGGATGCACCGCACTGAGCGGTACTGACCAAAAGCCAATATGGCACTCTGACCCGGTGTTCGGGACTGGTTGGGCTGGCGGCGGGGGCATTCCGCGATGAGTGTGGACGGGCGCGACGAGCCACTCGGTGAGGATGACGGACAGGCCGGTGGCACCCCACAGGTGCCGGGGCAGGGCAGCCGGGCCGGCATCCCACAGGCCGGCATCCCGGCACAGGGCGGCGAGCCCGTCGAGGGCAGCGTGCCGACGCAGCGCGACCGGCGCGAGAACAGCGTCCTGCCGCCACCGCGGGAGGTGCCGCCGTCCGACGCCGATCTGATCGAGCGGATGCGCGCGGGCGACGACACGGCCTACGAGGCGCTCTACCGCCGTCACGCGGAGGCGGTGCGCCGGTACGCCCGCACCTGCTGCCGTGACGCCCACACCGCCGACGACCTCACCGCCGAGGTCTTCGCCCGCATGCTGCAGGCGGTGCGCGGCGGCTCCGGCCCCGAGCACGCCGTACGCGCGTATCTGCTCACGACCGTCCGGCGCGTGGCCGCCTCCTGGACGAAGTCGGCGAAGCGGGAACAACTGGTCGACGACTTCGCGGTGTTCGCCGCGCAGGCCGCGCGCTCGTCCGAGGTGTCCGACGACGACACTCTGGACCTCGGCGCAGACGTACGCGCGATGCACGAGGCCGAGCAGTCCATGGCCATGCAGGCCTTCCGGTCGCTGCCCGAGCGCTGGCAGGCCGTGCTGTGGCACACCGAGGTCGAGGACGAGTCGCCGAGCGAGGTGGCCACGCTCTTCGGGCTCGACGCCAACGGCACGCGCGTGCTCGCCAGCCGCGCCCGCGAGGGTCTCAAGCAGGCCTATCTCCAGGCCCATGTCAGCACCACCCTCACCACCGACGAGGAGTGCGCCCGCTACGCCGACCGGCTCGGCGCCTACGCCCGCGGCGGCCTGCGTACCCGTGCCGAGCGGGGACTGCGCAAGCACCTGGAGGAGTGCGCCAAGTGCCGACTGGCCGCGGGCCAGATCAAGGAAGTCGCCGGCGGCATCCCCGCCGTCGTACCGATCGCGGTCATCGGCTGGTTCGGCGCCGCCGGCTACGCCAAGGTGGCCGCGCTCATCGCCGGCGGTGCCGGAGCGGGAGCGGCGGGTGCCGCGGGCGCCGCCGCCGCGGCGAGCGGCTCGTCGGGCGGAGCGGGCGCCGGGGGCGGTGCGGCGGCCTCCGAGGGGCTGGGTGCGCCGGTGAAGGCCGGTATCGCGGCCGGTGTGGTCGCCGTGGCGACCGCGGCGGTGGTGTTCGCGCTGATCAACGACGACAGCCCGGCCAGGAAGCCGGACGCCAAGCCGCCCGAGTCCGCGCCGGTGGTCGAGCCCGCCGAGCAGACGCCCAAGCCCCCGAAGAAGGAGCCCGAGCCGAAGCCGCCGATGATCGTCGCCGCGCCCACCCCGACACCGACCCCGACTCCCACGCCCACCCCGAAACCGGAGCCCACTCCGACCCCGACTCCCACGCCCACCCCGAAACCGAAGCCGACACCGACGCCCACTCCCACGCCGACGCCCCCTCCCCCGCCGGCCGTCTACCAGTGGAGCGAGCTGTCCTACGACGTCACCGGCGACGGCACCGGGCCCGAGATGCGGATCGGCGAGAGCAGTTGGGTGTGGCAGCGGTACGGCGTCTCGATCGCCGACAAGGAGTACGCGCACGGAGTCACCGTCCACGGCCGGTCCTCCGTCACGATCGACCTCAACCGCGAGTGCACCGCCTACGACGCGCTGGTCGGCGTCGACGACATGACGCTGGGGCTCGGCAAGATGTACTTCTCCGTCTACGCCGACGGGGTCCGGCTGTGGAAGTCCGGGATGGTCGAGGGCGGGGACGCGGCGGTGCCCGTCCATGTGAACCTCGCCGGGCGCAAGACCGTACGGCTGGTGGTCGAGCCGCACAGCCACTTCGACGACCTGCTGCTCGCGGACTGGGCGGAGTCGAAGTTCACCTGCTCGTAGCGCACCTGCTCACAGGGCTCGGTGGGCGCCCAGCACCTCGTCGAGTTCGCCGAGTGCGTCGGCCGGGGTGAGGGCCGCGCCCCGGCTGTGCTCCGTCGCGTACCGCACGGGGCCCAGTCCGGCGCGGGCGGCGGCCTCGGCGCTCTCTGCCTGCGTGTCCTCCGGGTGGGGGCGCGGCTCGCCCTCGCGCCACTGCTCCGCGGCGGCGAGCAGCCGGGCCGCGCGCGGGTGGTCCCCGAGATCGGTGAGCAGGGCGGCCGCGCAGTCCACGAGCGTCGCCACGATCACGTCGGCGCACCGCTTCTCGATCGCCTCGCGGATGGTGTCGGCCAGCTTCGGCAGTCCGTTCTCCGGGCCCGACTCGGCGACCGTCACCATCGCCTCGACCGAGTTCAGCATGACCGTGAACTGGGGTGGCGGCGAGGTCTGCCCGATCTCCGCGCGGACCGCGTCCACCAACTCGCGTGCGCGGGCGGTGTCCTTGTCGTCCAGCGCCATGTGGGCCCGCAGCAGCCGGACGTACGCCCGGGCCTCCGGAACGCCGTAGCGCTCGCCGGCGACGCGCGCCTCCTCCAGCGTGGTCAGCGCGGCCTGGCGGTCGCCCGTGCGGTACGCGATCTCGGCGAGCCGGGCGATGAGGAACGGCGTCTCGGCGTACGCCCCCACCTCGTAGGCGAGCCGCAACCCCTCCTCGTACTCCCCCTTGGCCTGGGCCGGCCGGCCGCGGGCCATGGCGGCCTCGCCGGCCGCGCTGCAGACCTGGGCCGCCAGCCAGCGGTCGCCGGAGCGGCTGGTGAGCACCCGCAGCTCCGCGAGGTCGTCGTCCACGCCCGCCATACCGCCCGGAGAGTCGACGACCATGTGCGTACGGAACATCAGGACGACGGCGACGGCCCAGTCGTCGCCGTGGGCACGGCAGTGGGCGACGGCGATGTCCATGACGGCCCGGACGTCCTGCGGGCCCCTCAGGATGAAGGTCATCATCGGCCAGACGAGCCCCGGCAGCCGGGCCGCGTCCGGGCCGCCCCGCTCGAAGTGCGCCCGCACCAGCTCGGCGTACTGGCGCATCCGGTCGTCCAGCCCGTCCAAGGGATCGACCTCGGCCCTGAGGAAGAGATGCAGCATCCGGACGTCCATCCGCAGGGTGTGCAGGGGATGGCGCGTCTCCCGGTCGGGGGAGGCGAGGAAGGCGTCCACAGGGTCCGGGGCCGAGCCCGGGGGCGTGTCCAGGGCCGCGCCCAGGCGCACCACCCGGTCGGTCCACTCCGCGCCCTCGCGGCGGTAGTTGCGCAGCCACCAGAACCAGCCCATCGCGAGGGTGAGCGCGCCGGCCTCCGCCTCGTCGGCGGCGGTGATCGCACGGTGGAGGGCGGCCCGGATGTTGTCCAGCTCGGTCTCCAGGCGGGACATCCACGGCAGTTGGCCGGCGGAGCGCAGCAGGGGCTCGGCCTCCTCGACGAGCGCGCGCACCCACGCGCGGTGCCGGCGCTCGGCCGCGGCACGCAGTTCGGGGAGCTCGGCGGCGCGCTCGACGGCGTACTCGTGGATGGTCTCCAGCATGCGGTAGCGCATGCCGTCGCTGCCGGGGCGCTCAGCGCTCCGCTGGTTGTGCGGTTCGTCTGCCGCGGGCCGGTGGGGGCTGGTCGCTCCGCCACTCCCGGCTTCTCCCCCACTCTCGACTTCGCTCGAGCGGGGGGACACCCATGGGCGGGAGGGACCCTCATCGTGGCGGAGCCGCATGTCGATACCGCCCCGCGCCCTTGCGGGGCGGGGTTCCGCAGCCGACTTCACCCTGTCCGCTTCACAAGGACCGGCCACGATCAGGGACTTGTCGACGAGCGCCCCGATCAGCTCCGCGGCCGATTCGCCGCACACGGCTTCCGCCGCTTCCAGATCCCAGCCGCCCGCGAAGACGGACACCTCGCGCAGCAGCGTCCGCTCCCGTTCGTCGAGCAGGTCCCAGGACCAGTCGACGACGGCCCGCAGGGTCTGCTGGCGGGGCAGGACCGTGCGGCTCCCGGCGGTGAGGAGGCGGAAGCGGTCGTCGAGACGGTCGGCGATCTGCCGGGGCGTGAGCAGCCGCAGCCGGGCGGCCGCCAGCTCGATGGCGAGCGGCAGCCCGTCGAGGCGCCGGCAGATCTCGGCGACGGCCTCCTTGTCGCCGAGCACGGTGTCCGTGTCGGGGCGGACGGCGGCGGCACGCTCGGCGAAGAGGCGGTGCGCCTGGGCGGGGAGCAGGGGCTCGACCGGGCGCACCAACTCGCCGGGGACTCCGAGGGGTTCACGGCTGGTGGCGAGGATCGTGAGCCCCGGGCAGCGGGTGAGGAGCGTCTCGGCGAGATCGGCCGCCGCGCCGATGACATGTTCGCAGTTGTCAAGGAGCAGGAGTTGGCTGCGCGGGGCGCAGTACTCGACGAGCAGGGCGACCGGGTCGTCCTGCGAGCCCGTCAGCTCGGTGGTCCTGAGCACGGTCTCGCGCAGACCGAGCGCACTGACCACCGCGCCCGGCACCGCCTCCGGCTGGTCGAGCGGGGCGAGCTCGACCAGCCACGCCTGCGGGAGCCCGGCGGCGGCCTCCTCGGCGAGACGGGTCTTTCCGGAGCCGCCCGGTCCGGTGAGGGTGACGAGACGGGCCCTGTGCAATTCGGAACGGATGGCGTCGAGTTCAGGTTCCCGCCCGACGAAAGTCGTCAGCCGGGGGCGGATGTTGCCGCCGGATCCGGGGCCTACGGCGGTGCGGGCGGGCGGCGTGTGCGGCTCCGTCGGGGCCAGCAGCTCGGTGTGCAGGGCGCGGAGTTCGGGCCCGGGGTCGGTGCCGAGGTCGTCGGCGAGGGCGCGGCGCGCGGCTTCGTACGCGGCGAGGGCATCGGCGCCCCGGCCGGTGTCGCGCAGGGCACGGATGAGCAGGACGTGCAGCGGTTCGTCGTACGGGTGCGCCGCCGTCATCTCCTTCAACTCCGGTACGACGTCGGAGGCGTGGCCGAGCAGCAGGGCCGCGCCGAGCCGGGCCCGGGTCGCCTCCAGGTGCAGCGCCTCCGGGCGGGTCGCGGCGGCGCGGTCGGGGAGGTCGGCGAGGGCGGGGCCGCGCCACAGTGCGAGGGCCGCGTCGAGGGTGCGGGCGGCCGTCTGTGCGTCGCCGCGGGCCAGGGCGGCGGTGCCCTGTAGTACGAACCGTTCGAAGACGAAGAGGTCCACGTCGTCCTGGGTCGCCGCGAGCCGGTAGCCGCCGGGCTCGGAGGTGACGGCGTCCTTGCCGACGGTACGGCGGAGGCGGCCCACCAGCGCCTGGAGGGCGGCCGGGGCGTCCTGGGGCGGGTCCTGTGTCCAGACCTCGTCGATCAGGCTCTCCGGAGTGGCCACCGCGCCGGGCCGCAGGGCGAGGGCAGTGAGCAGGGCACGCAGACGGGAGCCACCAAGAGCTACGACGGTCCCCTGGTCGTCCTCCGCCTGGGTGACGCCCAGGATTCTGTACCGCACCGGGTCATTGTGTCCGGGGTCCCTGTGCGGGGCACGGGGTTTCGGCGGCGGGGCGGGTGAGGTTGCCCGGGGTTCCTTGCGGCGCCCGGTGCCTGTGCGGGCGTCCCTGGGGGCTGCGCCCCCAGCCCCCTTCGGCCTGAACGGCCTCGTCCTCAAACGCCGGACGGGCTGGAAATGTGGGCCTGGGCCTATCCGTACGCGGCCTCGCCCCCGGACGCCAACGCCCCCCGCATCGGCCTGATCCCCGCCGGCACCGCACGCGCGCGTGCCGGGGTTCCCGTCCAGCATGTTCCGCGGCGGGCGAGCAGGCGGCCGAGCCAGAGCTCGAGGGAGACAAGGTCCGCGAGGCCGTCCAGAGGAAGCGATTCGCCTTCCGCGGCCGCGCGCAGGGCCTTGCGGACCACTCGGGCCTCCACCAGCCCCGCCTGCGCGAGCAGTGGCGTGCCGAAGAGGTCCATCAGGGAGTCCGAGGCGACCCGTAGGCCGGTGCGGGCGGCGGCGGCCGAGGATGCGTGGGACGGGGCGCCCCAGCCGGGTGGGAGGTCGGTGATGCCGGCGCCCTGCAACACCGTACGGAGGATCTCCGCGCGGGCGCCCGGCTGGACCCGGAGTGCCTCTGGGAGGGCTCGGCAGGCGCGGACGACCTGGTTGTCGAGGAACGGCGCGTGCAGTCGCTGGAAGCGGACCTCGGCCGCCTGCTCCAGCACCCGCAGATCCGCCGCGTGCCGCGCCAGCGCCGCACGCGCGCGGAAGTCGCCCGGGCGTTGGCCGGGTCCCACTCCCGAGCGGAGCGTGGCCCCTTGCAGACGAACCGATACTTCAGCCAGCGCCTCCCCCGTCAGCCACCGCGCCGCCGGGCCCGGTCTGGCCCAGGTGAGCGCTGCGAGAGACGCCCCCACGGCACCTCCGGGTTCGTCGAAGCGGCGGTTCAGGAGGCGGTCGGCGAGGTCTTCCAGGCCGGTGCGGTAGGGAGTGCGGGCCAGGCGCCGGGCGGCGCCGTACACGCGCGCGGGGACCAGTACCGAACCGTCCGCCTTCGCCAGCGCGGCGACGGGACGTACGAGGTGGCGGCGCTTGCGGTCCATCAACAGGTCCGCCAGACGGGCCGGGTGGGCGTCCAGGACCTGGCGGGCACCGTAGCCCGTGAAGTGGTCCGCGCTGCCGGCGGCGAGGCGTGCGCGGTGGCGGGCGGCCGTCACCAGGGACTGGCTGGGCTCGTCGGTCAGCGGGCCGTCCAGGTCGGCGTACGGGAGGGTCTCCTCGCCGCCGGCCACGACCACGTGGTGCAGGCGGGGGTTGGCAGCCAGCGATCCCGCCCGCTCCAGTTCGGCCTCGCGTCCGCCGACCGTCAGGTCGTTGAAGGTGACCGCCAGCAGGCGCTCGCCCGCCCCCGTGCCGTGCCCCAGCACCGTGCCCGGCGCCCCCGGCAGCCCGGCCGCCAGCAGGGCCAGCGTTCCCGAGGCCGGCCCGCCCGACAGGTCCGCCCCGATCCCCGGCACCGGCATCCCGCGCGCGGCACGCCGTTCGGCGGGCCCCATCCCGGGCACCGGCCCGGGGTCGATGTCGGCGCCCGGAACATGCCGGGGAGCCGACAGACGCGCGCGTACCGCGTCCACCAGCGCGTCCCGTACCGCGTCCACCGCGCTGTCCGGGTCGGCGGAGGGCGCGGCGACGGCGAGGGAGGCGACCGCCTCGTACCCGGCGATCTCGCGCGCCCCGGCACGCAGGATCAGCGCGTGCCCCGGCGGAATGCGCCGTACGCCGTCGTAGGGGGTGGAGTCGTGCAGCGCGGCCGGTACGTCGGGGGCGGCTAGAAGCGCGGCGAGGTGCCCGAAGTCGAGGTTGGCCTCGATGAGGTCGGCGAGGGGGAGGGCGGCGGTCGCGTACGCCGTACCGCCGGCCCAGGGGGTGTAGAACACGGGCCGCGCGCCCGCCAGATCACCGCACACCATGAGCCGGCGCCCCACCTGGACGACGGCGGTGTAGCTGCCGGACCAGGCCGTCAGATGCCGAAGTGCCCCTCCGCGCGCGGCGAAGAGACCGACCCGCAGTTGTTCGTCCGACGCCCCACAGGTGCCGAGGACGGCGATCCGGGTGCGTTCGTCGGCCTTCACCACGCGCACCTCGTCCGGGCGCCAGTCGCCGACGGCCCACAGCGGATCGGGGTCTCCCCAAAGGAGTTGGGAACCCACCGGGTGCACCGTCTCGCCGTCGTTCCCGGTGGCTCCCGCAGAACCGATCTCGGGGGCACCCGCGGCGGTGCTGCTCCATCCCACCAACCACCGCATGGACGCCTCCACAGGCTGTGGACAACCAGTGCACCGTAAGAACCGGTCCCCATGCTGCCATGAAGGAAGCGCACCGGAGAGGCGGTGGACCCGCTTGCGCTCCGGGGAATGCGCCCTCGCGGGCTCCTCACAGGCCCCCCGCGACCCCCTCGCGGACCCCCTGTGGACATCGCACACGGAACCGAACACCCTGGCGGGGCAAGGAAGGTGCGACGCGAATGCGCCCCCGATACGCTCCCCCAAAACGCCCTACGCGCCCTCAACTCCCATGGTGGGAGGGCTGATCGCCCGGGAAAGCAGGGGTCGATTTTCGGCCAAATCGGCGCAGTCGGCGCAGCCCTGAGCACACGCTCCGTACACGCTCCACGCGCCGCAGATCAGGCGCGCAGCCCGGGAGACGCCACTTCGCCCCCCGGGCCGGTCCGCCGCCCGCGGGGATGTAGGCGGCGGTGTCCCCCAGCCCACTGGATCCAGTACAGCGGGCCGACCCACGCAGTATCCATGGAAGCGCTCCCCCGATGGCCGGAGAAGAGCGCACGCACGGGCGCACGGCCACACAACGGGAGCACGACGCAACTGCGCGTATCGGACCCGCACTTCCGTACGGACCACAATCCCGCCATCCGGAACAATGCCTCTTAACGCTTGGGATGCGGCGAACTACGCTGGGTTTACGAATGCCGCGTGGTTATGCCAGCGCGGCAGCCGTCTGTGTCGAGGGGTGGCGCATGTCCAGGGAGCAACGCGGGCCGAACGAAAAACTCGGCGCCGTTCTCGCCCTCGCGGGAATCAGCAACGCAGGACTCGCGCGTCGCGTCAACGATCTTGGCGCTCAACGCGGGTTGACTCTTCGCTACGACAAGACGTCGGTGGCGCGCTGGGTGTCGAAGGGAATGGTGCCTCAAGGAGCCGCGCCGCACCTCATCGCCGCCGCCATCGGCCAGAAGCTCGGCCGCCCGGTGCCGCTCCACGAGATCGGCCTGGCGGACGCGGATCCCGCACCCGAGGTGGGCCTCGCCTTCCCCAGGGACGTCGGACAGGCGGTCAGATCGGCGACGGAGCTCTACCGTCTCGACCTCGCCGGGCGCCGGGCCGGCACCGGCGGCATCTGGCAGTCGCTCGCCGGATCGTTCGCAGTGAGCGCATACGCAACGCCTGCCTCACGGTGGCTGATAACCCCGGCCGACAGCTCGGTCGCGCGCGATGTGAACCCTTCCGAGGCCTCCGGCGCACCGCAGAAAGTCGGCCACAGCGATGTGCTGAAGCTGCGGGAGGCCGCCGAGGACGCCAGGCGCTGGGACTCCAAGTACGGAGGCGGCGACTGGCGTTCGTCCATGGTGCCGGAGTGCCTGCGGGTGGAGGCGGCTCCGCTGCTGCTCGGGTCTTACTCGGACGAGGTGGGGCGGGCGCTGTTCGGTGCGAGCGCCGAACTCACGCGCCTGGCCGGGTGGATGGCCTTCGACACGGGGCAGCAGGAGGCCGCGCAGCGGTACTACATCCAGGCGCTGCGGCTGGCGCGCGCGGCGGCCGACGTCCCCCTCGGGGGGTATGTGTTGGCGTCGATGTCCCTGCAGGCGACCTATCGGGGGTTCGGCGACGAGGGCGTGGATCTCGCCCAGGCCGCGCTGGAGCGCAACCGGGGGCTGGCCACCGCCCGCACCATGAGCTTCTTCCGCCTCGTCGAGGCACGCGCACACGCGCGTGCGGGTGACGCGCAGGCGGCGGGCGCGGCGCTTCGGGCTGCCGAGGGCTGGCTGGAGCGGGCCCGCGACGGCGACAGCGATCCGTCCTGGCTCGGCTTCTACTCCTACGACCGTTTCGCCGCGGACGCGGCCGAGTGCTACCGCGATCTGAAGGCGCCGCGTCAGGTCCGCCGGTTCACCGAGCAGGCGCTGTCGAAGCCGACGGAGGAGTTCGTGCGCTCGCACGGACTCAGGCTGGTGGTCTCGGCGGTCGCCGAGCTCGAGTCCGGCAATCTCGATGCGGCATGCGAGCAGGGCGTGCGGGCGGTGGAGGTCGCGGGGCGCATTTCCTCGGCGCGCACCACCGAGTACGTGAAGGATCTGCTCCATCGGCTGGAGCCGTACGGCGACGAACCTCGCGTGGTGGAGTTGCGGGAGCGGGCTCGGCCGTTGCTTGTCGCTCCGGCGTAGGGGCGGGTCAGGAGCGGGTTCGGAAGCATCCGCCTCTCGGGTTTGAAGGCATTGTCAGTGGCGCAGTGCACTATCGAATGCGGGAGGTGGTGCAGGTGCGGGCTGGGGTCGCTTACGACTGTGACGTGCTCGTCGTCGGTGGCGGGATCGTCGGGCTGTCCACGGCGTATGCGATCACTCGGGCCGTGCCGGGCACACGGGTGACGGTGCTGGAGAAGGAGCCGGGGCCCGCCCGGCATCAGACGGGGCGCAACAGCGGGGTGATCCACAGCGGGGTCTACTACCGGCCCGGGTCCCTCAAGGCTCGGTACGCGGTGCGGGGTGCCGCGGAGATGGTGAAGTTCTGTGCCGAGTACGACATCCCGCACGCCGTCACCGGCAAGCTGATCGTCGCGACCGAGCGGGACGAGCTGCCCCGGCTGCACGCGCTCGTGCAGCGCGGGCGGGAGAACGGCATTCCGGTGCGGGAACTGGGCGCCTCCCAGATCGCGGAGTACGAACCGGAGGTGCGGGGGCTCGCCGCGATACACGTCGGGACGACCGGGGTGTGTGACTTCGTCGGGGTCGCGCGGCAACTGGCCGAGGCATCGGGGGCGGAGATCCGGTACGGCGCCCAGGTCGTGCGGGTCGACCGGCGGGCCGGGCTCGGGGTGGCCGTGCTCACCGGGGCCGGGGACGTCGTGCGCGGGCGGGTGCTGGTGAACTGTGCCGGGCTGTACTGCGACGAGGTGGCCCGGATGACGGGGGACGAGCCGGGGATGCGGATCGTGCCCTTCCGGGGGGAGTACTACGAGCTCGCGCGGCCCGAGCTGGTGCGGGGGCTGGTGTATCCGGTGCCGGATCCGGCGTTTCCGTTCCTCGGGGTGCATCTCACGCGTGGGATCGACGGGGGTGTGCATGTCGGGCCCAATGCGGTGCCCGCGCTGGCCCGGGAGGGGTACGGGTGGGGGACGTTGCGGGTGCGGGAGCTGGGGGCGACGGTGAGCTGGCCGGGGGCCTGGCGGATGGCCCGGGAGCACTGGCGGTACGGGGCGGGGGAGCTGCGGCGGTCGGTGTCCAAGCGGGCCTTTGCGGGGGCGGTGCGGAGGTTGTTGCCGGCGGTGGTGGAGGGGGATCTGGTGCCTGCGGTGGCGGGGGTGCGGGCGCAGGCCGTGCTGCGGGACGGGACGCTGGTGGATGACTTTCTGATTCGGGAGGGGGAGCGGGCTGTGCATGTGCTGAATGCGCCTTCGCCTGCGGCGACGGCTTCGTTGCCGATCGGGCGGGAGGTGGCTCGGCGGGCGTTGGGTGTGCTGGGTTCTGTCTGAAGGTGGCGGTGGTGTGGACGCATCGGTTTTCGCCCCCGCCGCCCCTACCCGTCCCATCACCAGAGGCTCCGCCCCTTCGACCCCGCTGGGGGCTACGCCCCCAGAGCCCCCTTCGGCCTGGACGGCCTCGTCCTCAAACGCCGGACGGGCTGGAAGTTGCCGTGAACGGCGCTGGGAAGCGAACGCCGGACAGGCTGGAAGGTGCCCTGAACCGCGTCGGTAAGCGAACGCCGGACGGGCTGAGAGATGCCGGCCGACGCTGATAGTCCGCCCCACCGAGTCACCCAGCCCTCGACCAACCGAGCCGGCCACCTCTCGGCCTACCGAGCCTGCCACCTCTCGGGCTACCGAGTCGGGTGGTGGGTGGGCATAGGGCGAGGGTCTGGGGGCGGAGCTCCCGGCTCGGCCGACGGCATGCGGCTGGTCGCCGTAAAATCGGTCCCACTGTGTCTGACTTCCTCAACGCCTCCGACGTCTCCCGGCCCGTCTCGCCCGGCGGGTCTCCTTCGCATGTTCCCGGTGTGTCCGTGCGGCATACGCGGGCCAAGGGGGAGCCCCGGTTCCCGGACGGGCCGGCTCCCGATCCCGCCGGGTCGCACTTCGAGCGGCGGATCCGGAGTTTTCAGCCGCGGCGGAGTCGGGTGACGGCGGGGCAGGCGGATGCGTTGCAGCGGTTGTGGCCCAAGTGGGGGCTGGACATCGACGGGCAGCGGGTCATCGATCTCGGGGAGATGTTCGGGAACACGAACCCCGTCGTGCTCGAGATCGGGTTCGGGATGGGGGAAGCCACCGCTCAGATGGCCGCCGCGGACCGCCGTACCAATGTTCTCGCCGTCGACGTGCACACCCCGGGGCAGGGGACCCTGCTCAATCTCGCCGAGCAGAGCGGGCTGTCCAACATTCGCGTCGGGAACGGCGACGCCATCATCCTGCTGCGCGAGATGCTCGCCCCCGACTCTCTCGGCGGCCTGCGCGTCTACTTCCCCGACCCCTGGCCCAAGAAGCGGCACCACAAACGGCGGCTGATCCAGGCCGAGTTCCTCGACCTCGCCGCGACCCGGCTGAAGCCGGGGGCGATCGTGCACTGCGCGACCGACTGGGAGCCGTACGCCGAGCAGATGCTCGAAGTGCTCACCGCGCACCCCGACTTCGAGAACACACAGGCCGACGGCGGTTTTGCGCCGCGTCCCGACTTCCGGCCGCTGACCCGTTTCGAGGGCCAGGGACTGGACAAGGGACATGTCGTGAACGACCTGCTGTTCCGCCGCGTACAGCACGGCGACCAAGACCAGGACCAACCCCCCACCGGCGTCTGAGCACCCCGCCCGCCTGCGGACGGGGCCTCTGTCTCGTTAAGGTCAATGCTGTGGCCACCTGTCCCCCGTACCCGACGCACCCCAGTCACCCCGCCGGTGACGTGGGCACGCTGCGGCACGCGCACTGGTGGCAGAAGAAATGGGTGCGGTACGGCGCGCTGATCACGCTCCTCACACTCTCCGGGCTCGTCATCCTGGCCCTCGTGCGCGAACAGACCGGCACCGAGGGGTTCCTGGTCGGGCTCGGACTCGCCGTACTGCCCGTGCCGCTCCTCATAGCCGCGTTCCGCTGGCTCGACCGGGTCGAGCCCGGGCCCTGGCACAACCTGCTGTTCTCGTTCGCCTGGGGCGCCTGCGCGGCCGCGCTGATAGCGATCGTCGCCAACAGTTTCGCGACGAGATGGATCGCCACGGCGACCGCCGACCCGTCCCATGCCGACACCCTCGGCGCGACCGTCATAGCGCCCATCGTGGAGGAGTCGGCCAAGGCCGCCGCCGTCCTGCTCGTGTTCCTCTTCCGCAGACGGGACTTCACCGGGATCGTCGACGGCGTGGTGATAGCCGGGGTCACCGCCACCGGCTTCGCGTTCACCGAGAACATCCTCTACCTCGGCACCGCCTTCGGTACCGACCAGCTCACCGGCGACCGCGGCATCGCCTCCGTCACCGCAGCGACCTTCTTCGTGCGCGTCATCATGTCGCCGTTCGCGCACCCGCTCTTCACGGTCCTCACCGGCATCGGCTTCGGCATCTCCGCGCTCTCGGCGCAGCGCCACCGCGTGCGGCGCGTCCTCGTCCCGCTGTCCGGGCTGCTGCTCGCGATGGGCATGCACGCGATGTGGAACGGCTCGTCGACGTTCGGCGAGTACGGGTTCTTCGCCGTGTACGCGATGTTCATGGTGCCCGCGTTCGCCCTGCTGACCTGGCTGGTCGTCTGGACGCGGCAGCGCGAGCTGAGGACCGTACGCGAGGAGCTGCCCGCGTACGGCGTCGCCGGCTGGCTGACCCCGGCCGAGCCGTACGCCCTCGGGTCGATGCGGGCACGCCGGCTGGCCCGGGAGTACGCCCGGCAGCGTCTCGGCGGGAAGCCGGCCGGGCGGGCGGTGGCCGAGTACGAGGCGTACGCGACCTCGCTGGCCTTCCTACGGCATCGGGGGCGCCGTGGGCGCGCGGGGGCCGACTTCGTCGTACGGGAGCGGGAGTTGCTGCACGAGCTGTGGCGCCGCCGGGACGTGGCGCGTCCCGCGCTGGACCACGCGGCACGGATGACGGCACCGCCCGTCCCGGTGATGGCGCCGCCCTGGCCCGTGTACGGGGTGTACGGGTATCCGGCGACGCCGGCCTACCCGGGGTATCAGGCGGCGCCGTATCCCGCGTACAACCCGTACCGGACGTAAGAGCCCGCAACCCGTACCGGACGTAAGAGCCTGCGTCACGTCCCCGGTCTGATGCGTGGCGATCGCCAGGCGGCGGGCGCCCGGCCGGGGATGGGACACAGGCTTTGAGGGAAGGTCAGGCCGAGGCGTCCGTCAGGCGGGCGAGTTCGGCTTCCGTCAGGGTCAGGTCCGCCAGCCCCACCAGCGCCGGGAGCTGCTCCACGGTCCGTGCGGAGGCGATCGGGGCCGCCACCGTCGGCCGGGCCGCCAGCCACGCCAGAGCCACCGTGGCGACCGGGACGCCGTGGGTCTGGGCGACCTCGTCGAGGGCGGTCAGGACCTTCTGGCCACGCTCGGTCTCCAGGTGCTTGCCGGCGCCGGCCTTCGCGCGCTGGCTGTCGACCGTCGTACCGGTGCGGTACTTGCCGGTGAGGAAGCCGGAGGCGAGGGCGAAGTACGGGACGGCGGCCAGGCCGGAGCGGTCGGCGAGGTCCTGGAGGTCGCCCTCGTAGGTGTCCCGGGAGACCAGGTTGTAGTGGGGCTGGAGGGCGACGTAGCGGGCGAGGCCCTCCCGGTCGGAGAAGGCGAGAGACGCCTCCAGCCGCTCGGCGGAGATGTTGGACGCGGCGATGTGCCGGACCTTGCCCGCCTTCACCAGCTCGTCGAGCGCCCCGATGATCTCCTCGACCGGGACGTCCGGCTGGTCGAAGTGGGTGTAGTAGAGGTCGATGTGGTCGGTGTCCAGGCGGCGCAGGGAGGCGTCCGCGGCGGCCTTGATGTTCGCGGCGGACAGGCCCTGGAACTCGGGGTGCTGGCTGACCTTGGTCGCGATCACGACGTCCGCGCGGTTGCCGCGGGACTTGGTCCACTTGCCGATGATGGTCTCGGACTCACCGCCGACGTTGCCGTCGACCCATGCCGAGTAGGAGTCCGCCGTATCGATGAAGTTGCCGCCGGCCGCGGCGTACGCGTCGAGGACCGCGAAGGACTGGGTCTCGTCGGCGGTCCAGCCGAAGACGTTGCCGCCGAGGGAGAGCGGGAAGACCTCGAGGTCGGAGGAGCCAAGCTTGCGAAGCGCGGGAGAAGTCATGTTTCACGTCAACGCCCGCGCCGGAGGCCGATCTTCCGCACCGGCCGCAAACTTCCCGTAAACAATCGGAAGCGAGCGCTCCGGTAAACCGGCAGCCCTGACGTCGGGGGGTTTGCGTCAGGACCGCCGGTGATCAGGGGAGGACGGACCTCAGGGGTTGAGCCCCTTGCTCTGCAGCCACGCCATCGGGTCGATGCCGGTCGCGGCGCCGTCCGGGTGGACCTCCAGGTGCAGGTGCGCCCCGGTCACGTTGCCCGTCGCGCCCACGCGGCCGATGACGTCACCGGTGCTGACCTTCTGGCCGACACTGACGCCGATCGAGGACTGGTGGCAGAACCACAGCTCCGTGCCGTCGTCGAGGGTGAGGATCGTGCGGTAGCCGTAGGAGCCGGACCAGCCCGCCTCGGTGATCGTGCCGCTGTGGATCGCCTTGATCGGCGTGCCCGTGGGCGCGGCGAAGTCGAGGCCCGTGTGGTAGCCGGAGGACCACAGGGAGCCGGCCTGACCGAAGGTGCCGGTGATGGTGTACGACGAGGTCGGCAGCGTGAACTGCTTGGCCAGCTCGGCGAGGCGCTCGGCCTCGGCCTTCTTCGCGGCCGCCTCCTCCGCCTCCTTCTTCGCGGCGGCGGCCTTCGCCTCGGCCTCCTTCTCCGCCTTGGCGGCCGCTGCGTCGGCCTCCTTCTCGGCGGCGGCCGCGACGGCCTGGGAGGCCTTGGTGTCGACCTGGTTCTGCTGCGTCTCGGCCTGGGCCAGGATGCGCGAGCGCAGCGCCTCGCCGGCGTCCGAGGCGCCCTGCGCGGTGTCCGTGTCGCTCACGCCGATGTTGCTGAGCGTGGTGGTGGAGCCCTGGGCGTCGTCGTCGGAGTCGTCCGAGCCGAGGAAGCCCACGGTGGGCAGGTCGGGCATGGAGATGGACACCGGCGGCTTGCCGGTGTTGGCGCTGGCCATGCCGCCGGCGCTGACGGCGGCTATGACTCCGACGCCCAGAACGGTGGAGCTGCGGGCGAATCCTCCGCGTGCGAGGCCGCTGCGCTGCTTGGCGACACGGTGCCGGCCGCGTACGGGAGGGAGGGACTCCTCGGTGGGGTTCCACTCCGCCCAGGGGCCCTCGTCGGTGCGGTACTCGCCGTAGCCGAAGGTCTCGCTGGTCTCACTGTCACGCTGGCTCGGCACGAACGGGGCTTCTGGGGCAGGCCGGTTGGACGCCACGTGGGGCGTGCTCCTTTCCTTCCTTCTCGCCTACCGGGTTAGCTGACGGGTTCGGAGCAGGAAGGTCTCCTACGCGCGTATACCTGCCGTGCTTCCACGGCGGCTTCGGCGCGATTCACCCCAGGGTGGTGGTTCCCCGGCTCCCTTGCGGGATTAAGCGCGTGAGCACGGAGCCGTCTCTTGTGACGGCTGGGACGACCGCGCTGCGTTATCGAACGTTAATAGACCCGGGGGGTCCATTCCAAGCTGTTCGGCTTGATCATTAACGAAATCCCGCTGGACTTACAGGCCATGACCGGCGAAAAACGGGCGAGTTGGCCAAGGCTCAGATTACCCACAGGTATTGACGGTATGTCAGTTGTTATGCGGAGGGCGGTCGCCCGACTACCGGCCGTGACGCATCGACGTATTACGGCCGTCGTACGGCGAGCAGCGCCATGTCGTCCGTCAGGAAGCCCCCGGAGTGCCGGCGCACCTCCTCCGCGAGGGTGCGCAGGAGCGCCCCTGGGTCGCGGAAACTGCGTCCCGCGAGCCGCGCCGCGGGATCGTAGAACTCGCCGTGGGCGTCCCGCGCCTCGGTCAGGCCGTCGGTGTGGAGGAGCAGCGTGGCCCCGTTCGGGAAGGCGGCCTCGTCCGCGCGGTCGGGCCAGGTGCCGAGTTCGCCCATGCCGAGCGGCAGCGCGGGCTCGCGGGCCGGCAGCGGGCGTACGGCACCGTCGGCGTCCAGCAGCAGGGGCGGCGGGTGTCCGCGGTTGACGATCCGGAGGACCCCGTCGCCGTGCGGGAGTTCGGCGAGGACGACCGTGGTGAACCCCTCGACGGCGTCGATGCCGTCCCGCCGGGTCCCCTCGCGCGCCAGCGCCCGCTCCAGGCGCTGTGCGACCGCCTCCAGCGTCGCCTCCTGCTCGGCGGCCTCCCGGAAGGCCCCGATGACGACGGCGACGGCCGCGACCGCCCCCATGCCCTTCCCGCGCACGTCCCCGACGACCAGCCGCACGCCGTGCGCGCTGTCCTGTACGGCATACAGGTCGCCGCCGATGAAGGCGCCCTCCTGGGCCGCCTCGTAGCGGACCGCGATGTCGAACCCACCGATCCGCTCGGCGGGTTCGGGCAGCACCGCGCGCTGGGCGGCCTCGGCGATCTCGCGGGCGGAGGCGAGGCGCCGGTCGCCCCGGCGTACGACGCGGTTGATGACGGCGGCCAGGACCGCGACGGTGGCCACGGTGACCGTCTCGGTGATCGTGTCCGCGTCCACGGCGAAGCCGAACCGGGCGTGCACCCCGTACGTGGCGAGAACGGCCACGACGCCGGTGACGGCGGTGCCGCCCAGCGGATAGAGGGGGGCTGCGACGAGCGGGGCGGCGGTGAAGAAGGGGATCGCGGTGAAGCCGCGGGGGGTGAGGAGGTCGTAGAAGACGCCGCCGACGATCAGAAGGGCGGGGAGGATCTGGAGGAGGGTGCGCAGGACCGGCGTGGGGGTCGGCGTGGGGGCCGGTGGGTCATCGGGGAGCTCAGGAAACTCAGGCCGCACCACTCGTCTCCCACCGCGTACGTCCGCTCCGGTCACGGTCCCGTCCGTCCAGGGTTGCCTCGGCGGGGGTGGGGGGCGAGCGGTGTGGGCCGACCGGATGACCGTGTGTGCAGACGGGAAACACCGAGGGCCGGAACCCTTTCGGATTCCGGCCCTCGGCCTTCAGTAGCGGGGACAGGATTTGAACCTGCGACCTCTGGGTTATGAGCCCAGCGAGCTGCATACGCCATCCGTGGGGTGGGAAGTACCAGAGTTTCCGATCACCGCCGTTGAGCTGGGATTTTCACGGGTTGCCCGCGTGGGTGAGCGTCTCCCAGGAGACGAACAGGCCGTCGGTGCCGGCCGGGCGGGTCTCCTCGGCGAGCTTGTGCGCGGCCGGGACGGAGACGTCGAGCCGGTCCTCCAGATGGTTGAGGACGACCTCCAGGTCCGGGCCCATCGTCCGGTCCACCTTCCCGCCGCACAGCCACGCGGGCGCGGGCTGGCCGGCCTGGTAGCGGGCGTGGAAGGCGAGCGCGGCCTTGAGCCGGTCCTTGACCTCGCCGTACAGGTCGACGCCCTGGTGCCAGGCGGTCTCGGCGACGTGGGCGGTGGCGGCGATCGAGTAGCCGACATGCTTGAAGTTGCGGCAGGTCTCCTGGGCGAGGCCGTCCTTGTACGTCGACTGCTTGAACCAGTACGTCGTGAGTTTCTGCGGGGTGTTGACGGTGGAGCCCGGCGGGGTGAGCGGGACCTTGCCGTCCTTCTCCAGGTAGAAGTACGCGGGCACACGCTCGCGGAAGCGTTGCACGGCGTGGTCGAAGGCCTCGTGGTCGTCCAGGAAGACGGCGATGCCGATGGCGGCGTCGGTCATCACGAGGTCCCAGTTGCCGTTGTAGTCGGGGACCTTCTGGGTGACGGTGGGGAGGTAGACGGTGCGCAGCATGTTCTCGAAGCGCCGCACCCGGTCGGCGGGCCAGCCGCCCTTGTCGCTGTACCGGATGACCTCGCCGGCCCGCGCCCAGGTGGACCCCGCCCAGCCCGTCTGCAGCCCCGAGTCCTCCTCGGTGTGCCGCTTCACCTTCGCCGACCAGGCGTCCATGATCTCCCTGGCCTTCACGGCGTGCTGCTGCTTGCCGGTGACGCTGAAGAGGAGGGCCTGGGTGTAGGCGGCGATGGCGTCCTCGCGCTCCTCGACGCAGCCGTGCTTGGGCTTGTCGCCCCAGGGGCAGTCGACGTTCTCGTACGGCTCCGGCCGGTACTTGTACGACCCGTACTTGCTGTCCCGCATGTCCAGGTACGCCTTCAGCCACGGCTGCTTTCCCGCGGTGACGTTCTTTCGTACGGCGTCCAGCTGGGCCTTGCTGACGAGGACGCCGGGGTGGGTGAACTCGGCGTCCGGGGGCAGCGCCCTGGCCATGGTCCGGGTGCCGGAGTCGGTGGCGCCGCAGGAGGCGACGAGGGCGGTGAGGAGGGGGGCGGCGAGCAGTGCGGTGACGGCACGTCTTCGGGCTGACCTCATGGGGATCTCCGCGGAGTCTTTCGGACCGGGGTCAATTCGCAGCGTGCGGTTGGGGGCGGCGGGCCGCAGAATCTGTTGGTCCGATTGGCAGGGGGTGCTGCCGGCGCCCCTGGGGGCTGCGCCCCCAGACCCCCCTTCGGCCCTGAACGGGCCTCGTCCTCAAACGCCGGACGGGCTGGAGATGCCGTGACCGGCGCTGAGAAAGCTCGCGCCGCCCACCCTCAGCCCAGCAAAAGGCTCGCCCCCCAACCCAGCAGAAGGCTCGCTCCACCCACCTCAACCCAGCAAAAGGCTCGCCCCACGCACCTCAGCCCAGCAAAAGGCTCGCTCCACCCACTCGACCCAGCAGAAGAGGCTCGTCCCGCCCGCCCTCAGCTCAGCGGAAGGCTCACCCCCCAAACCCAGCAAAAGGCTCGCCCCACCCACCTCAGCCCAAGAGATGCCCGTTCACCCCAGCAGATGCCCGTTCGGTGCCTTCGCCCGCTCCGCGTACTCCTCCAGCACCACCACGTCCACGCCCTCCCCCGCCAACAGCCCGCTCCCGTCGGCCGCCTCGACGAACGTGTCCGGCTCGCGCCATGCCGTCACCACACGACGTACGCCCGCGTCGAGGATCAGTCGGGCGCAGGGCGCGGGTCGGGACGCCCGGTGGGCGCACGGTTCCAGGCTGCTGTACACCGTCGCGTCGGCCAGGCGGGGGTCTCCCGGGAGCAGCTTCGCCAGCGCCGCCTCCTCCGCGTGGACGACCGGGTCGTCGCCCTCCCGGGAGTGGCCGCGGGCGAGTTCCGTGCCGTCGGCGGCGACCACGACCGCGCCCACGCTGAACGCCGTGCGGGAGGGCGGGCACTGGGCCGCGAGTTCACAGGCCAGCGCGAGCCAGTGGTGGTCCGCGGCGGACGGTGACCCGCCGCGGCCCGGTGCCGTCGGCTCGTAGCGCATGAGGACGACGTCCTCGATCTGCCGGGTTTCCACGAGGCGCAGGCGTCCGGCCTGGTAACCCCCGGGGCCGAAGAGGCGGGGTGCGTCCGGGGTGCCGACGAACAGGGGGGCCAGGACCAGCTGCAGCTCGTCCGCCAGCCCCTGTTGCAGCAGTTGGGTGTGGATCCGGCCGCCGCCCTCGACCATCAGGCGCCGGACGCCGCGCACGTCGTGCAGGTGCGCCAGGAGGGCGCGCCAGTCCAGCTCCGGGCCCAGCGCGACCACGTCCGCCGCCAGGCCCACCTCGCGCGCCCTCTCCGCGCCCTTGTCCGTCGTATACACGAGCTTTTCGCCGCCCGTGTGCCAGAAGTTCGCCGTCGGGTCGAGGTCGCCGGAGCCGCTGACCGTGACCTTCAGTGGGTACTCCGAGCGACCCGAAGCCACTCGGGCCGCCCGGCGCGAGGCCGAGTTCACCAGCAGTCGCGGGTTGTCCGCCCGGATCGTGCCCGCGCCGATCAGGATCGCGTCCACCGACGCCCGTACCTCGTCGACGCGGTCGAAGTCGGCGGGGCTGGAGAGGAGCAGGCGTTCGGGGCCGGTGTCGTCCAGGTAGCCGTCGAGGGAGACGGCGGCGGACAGCAACACGTACGGGTGGGGCATCGGTGCGCTCCCCGGCTGGAGGACGGAAGATGGACGGCGGGTCTTGGTTCAAGTTTGAAGCAAACCTACACTGGGGGCATGACGACCCGCTGGCTCACCCCTGAGGAGCAGCGCGCCTGGCGCGCCTACCTCGCGGCCTCCCTGCTCCTGGAGGACGCGATCGACCGGCAGCTCCAGCAGGAGGCCGGCATGCCCCACGTGTACTACTCCATCCTGGCCCTGCTGTCCGACGAACCGGAACGGCGGCTGCGGATGACCGACCTCGCCGAGGGGCTGAAGATCACGCGCCCCCGGCTGACGTACGCCGTGACGCGACTGGAGAAGGACGGGCTGGTCCGGCGGGAGAGCTGTCGATGGGACAAGCGGGGCAGTATCGCCGTCCTGACCGATGAGGGCCTGGCCGTGCTGGAGCGCTCGGCGCCGGGTCATGTCGAGACCGTCCGCGCCGCGATCTTCGACCGGCTCAGCCCGGAGCAGGTCGGGCAGCTGGAGGAGATCTGCGCGAGCATCGCCGATGGGCTCCAGGGAGACCGCGGTGCGCCCGAGGACCTCCCGTGGCGGCGCCGGTCCCCCTCGTCCTCACCCTGCTCCCCATGACGTGACAAGCGCCATATATCCGTTGCTTCAAATTTAAAGCATGAGGTAGGGTCTCGAACCGTGGATCTGCTTCAAAACTGAAGCAGAAATGCCCGAGGACAGACCGGAGTACCCGCATGCCCGACTTCCCCGCCGCCACCCCGCGCTCCCGCGTCCAGGTACCGCTGCGCTTCCAAGACGGCTACCTCGTCGACGCCGAGCTGGTCACCTTCCACGGACTGGCCGACGGCCAGGAGCACGTGGCCGTCGTGCTCGGCGACCCGGGCCCCGTCCCGCTGGTGCGCCTGCACTCCGAGTGCCTGACCGGCGACGTCTTCGGCTCGGCCCGCTGCGACTGCGGCCCGCAGCTGCGCGAGGCGGTCGAGCGCATCGCGGAGCGCGGCGGCGTCCTGCTCTACCTGCGCCAGGAGGGCCGCGGCATCGGCCTCTACAACAAGCTCGACGCGTACGCCCTCCAGGACCAGGGTCTCGACACCTACGCCGCCAACACCGCGCTGGGCCTCCCGGAGGACGCCCGCGACTACACGGCGGCCGCGCAGATGCTCCGCGCTCTGGGGATCGGAGAGCTGGATCTGCTCTCCAACAACCCTGACAAGGCAGGCCAGTTGCGCGACCTCGGTATCGATGTGCGGGACCGCGTGCCCACCGGCGTCTTCACCACCGCCCACAACGTCCGGTACCTGCGTGCCAAGGTCCTCCAGACCCAGCACACGCTGCCCTTGGGCGAGCTGACGGAGCTGAACGCCGGGTAACGGTGTAGCCCGCTACACCCCTGGTTCGGGAGGGCACACCCTCGTGGCGGAAGACGGCTGACGGAATCGTGAAGGTGTCGATTCCGAACCGCCGATGTGGAGGCCTCCCCCGCCATGGCTACTGTCCTTTATCACCTGGGCCGCGTGTCCTTCCGGTGGCGTTGGTTCGTCGCCCTGCTCTGGGTGGCGGTGCTGGGAGCCGTAGGCTTCGCCTCCACCAAGGCGCCCACCCCCGCCGACGAGGGCTTCACGATGCCCGGCGTCGAGTCCCAGAAGGCGTTCGACCTGCTGGAGCAGCGCTTCCCGGGCTCGGCGTCCGACGGGGCGAGCGCGCGGATCGTGTTCATCGCGCCGAGTGGTGAAAAGGTCACCGCCACGGAGAACAAGAAGGCCATCGAAGCGCTCGTCGACTCCGCCGCCGACGGGTCCCAGGTCGCCTCCGCGGTCGACCCGTTCGCCGCGAAGGCCGTCAGCAAGGACGCCTCCACGGCGTACGCGACCGTCTCCTTCAGCGCGACGGCCGCCGACCTCACCGACGCCAGCAAGAAGCACCTCGAGACCGCCATCGAGCAGGCCCAGGACGCCGGTCTGACCGTCGAGGTCGGCGGCGACGCGCTCGCCACCCAGCCCTCGGCGGGCGGCGCGGCCGAGGCGATCGGCATCGCGATCGCGGCCGTCGTCCTGCTCATCACCTTCGGATCGATGGCCGCCGCCGGGCTGCCGCTGCTGACCGCGATCATCGGCGTCGGCATCAGCATGACCGGCATCCTGGCCCTGTCGGAGGCCTTCGGCCTGTCCGAGAACACCGGCACCCTGGCCACCATGCTGGGCCTGGCCTGCGGAATCGACTACGCCCTGTTCGTCGTCTCCCGGTACCGGGAGGAGCGCGCCAAGGGGCACGATCCGAGGGAGGCCGCCGGGCTCGCCGCCGGTACCGCAGGGTCCGCCGTCGTCTTCGCCGGGCTCACCGTGATCATCGCGCTCGCCGGACTGTGGGTCGTCGGCGTCCCGATGCTCACCAAGATGGGCCTGGCCGCCGCCGGCGCGGTCGGCGTCTCCGTCCTCATCTGCCTCACCCTGGTCCCGGCCCTCCTCGGCTTCTGGCCCAACGCCGTCCTCTCCCGCGGGGCCCGCAAGAACTCCAAGCGCCACCGCAGGAAGCTGCTGAAGACCGAGAACGGCGGCTCCCGCTGGGCGAAGATCGTCGTACGACACCCCCTGCCCGTCCTCCTGCTCGGCGTCGTCGGCCTGGGTGCCATGGCCACTCCCGTCATGGACCTCCAGCTGGGCATGCCCGGCGACGAGGCGAAGGCCACGTCCACCACCGAGCGGCGTGCCTACGACGCCCTCGCCGAGGGATTCGGGCCCGGCTTCAACGGCCCGTTCACGATCGTGGTGGACGCGAAGGGGGCCGACGACCCGAAGGCCGCCGTATCCACCGTCTCCAAGGAGATCGCCGCCACCGACGGGGTCGTCTCCGTCTCGCCCGCCCAGTTCAACAAGGCCGGGGACACCGCGGTCCTCTCCGTCACCCCCTCCACCGCGCCCACCGACGAGAAGACCAAGGAGCTCGTCCAGACCATCCGCGACGAGCGGCCCGGCATCGAGTCCAAGGCGGACGGCGCCTCCTTCGAGGTCACCGGCAAGACCGCGCTGGACATCGACGTCGCCGACAAGGTGCAGGCCTCGCTGATCCCGTACCTCGCGGTCGTGGTCGGTCTCGCGATCGTGCTCCTGCTGCTGGTCTTCCGCTCGCTGCTGGTGCCCCTGAAGGCGGCCTTCGGCTTCCTGCTCTCCGTCCTCGCGGCGCTGGGCGCGGTCGTCGCGGTCTTCCAGCTGGGCCACGGCGCCGAGCTGCTGGGCGTGGAGACCACCGGCCCGATCATGAGCATGATGCCGATCTTCCTGGTGGGCATCGTCTTCGGACTGGCCATGGACTACGAGGTGTTCCTGGTCTCGCGGATGCGGGAGTCGTACGTCCACGGGGACGCGCCCAAGCAGGCGATCGTGTCCGGGTTCCGGCACAGCGCCCGGGTGGTCGTGGCCGCCGCGCTGATCATGATGGCGGTGTTCTCCGGCTTCATCGGCGCCGGTGAGTCGATGATCAAGATGATCGGCTTCGGGCTGGCCATCGCGGTCTTCTTCGACGCCTTCATCGTCCGCATGGCGATCGTGCCGGCCATCCTCGCCCTCTTCGGCCACAAGGCCTGGTACCTGCCCCGCTGGCTCGACCGGCTCCTGCCGAACATCGACGTCGAGGGCGAGAAGCTCAGCCACCGGCACGCGACCGCTGCGGCGGAAGTGCCCGTCGAAGAGCCCGCGCTCAGCCGC
Organism: Streptomyces fulvoviolaceus; assembly: GCF_000718165.1. Lineage (GTDB taxonomy): Bacteria > Actinomycetota > Actinomycetes > Streptomycetales > Streptomycetaceae > Streptomyces > Streptomyces fulvoviolaceus. The sequence continues at coordinate 31,571 of NZ_JOEY01000050.1, forward strand.
TGACCCCCTGAGCCACTCCCCCCTGAACCGGTGGCCGCCTCACTCCCCCCGAGGCGGCCACCTCTTCGTCCCCGCCCTGCCGCTCGTCCCGCCTCCCAAGACAGAACAGGACCATCCTGATGACGACTCACACACGGGTCATGCTGGCCGGGCTCCTCGTCGCGTGCGGCACGCTGGCCGCCGCGGTCGGGGTCACGCGCTACGACGGGGACGACGCACCCGCCTCGTCGAAGTGGTCGTACGTCGCCCTCGGCGACTCCTACACCGCCGGACCGAAGATCCCCGACCAGGACGGCGATCCCGCCGGCTGTGACCGCTCCGACCGCAACTATCCCTCCCTCGTCGCCGCCCGGCTCCAGCTGAACGGGGCCGACTTCAAGGACGTCAGCTGCAACGGCGCCACCATCGCCGACCTGACCACGGCGCAGTCCACCGACGACGGCACCAACCCGGCCCAGCTCACCGCGCTGTCGCACGAGACCCGGCTGGTCACGGTGGGGATCGGCGGCAACGACATCGGCTTCGCCTCGACGATCAAGCAGTGCGTGGCCATGGGCGCGCTGTACGAGCTCGCCGCCGGGCACGCGCCCGAGGACGCGCCCTGCGCCCGGCGGTACGGCGACGACGTACAGGAGAAGACCGAGGTCGCGGGCAAGCGGCTCTCCCGCGCGCTGGGCGAGATCCGGCGGCGCGCCCCCGAGGCGCGGGTCTACGTCGTCGGCTACCCGTCGATCCTGCCGGCGGACGGCGCGGAGTGCAGCGACGAGATGACTGTCGCACCCGGTGACGTGACCTTCCTGCGGGAGCAGGAGCAGCAGCTCAACACGGAGCTGCGGGAGCGCGCCAAGGCCGCGGGGGTGGGGTACGTCGACACGTACAAGCCCTCCGAGGGCCGCGACGCCTGCTCGGCCGAGGGGGCCCGCTGGATCGAGCCGCTCCTGCCGAAGAGCCCCGCGGCCGCCATGCACCCCAACGAGCTCGGGGAACGCGGGATGGCGGACGCGGTGCTGCGGGCGATGCGGTCGTCGCTCTAGGAAAGCGGCATCACTGGGGGGTGTGGGCCAGATACGCCAGTACGGCCAGCACCCGCCGGTGTCCGCTGTCGCTCGGCGGCAGGCCCAGCTTCAGGAAGACGTTGCCGATGTGCTTGCTGACCGCGCGCTCGGTGACAACGAGGGTCGACGCGATGGTCGTGTTGTCGTGACCCTCCGCCATCAGCTTGAGCACCTCGCGCTCGCGCGGGGTCAGCGACTCCATGGGCGAGTTCTTGCGGCGGGTGAGGAGCTCGGTGACGACCTCGGGGTCGAGGGCGGTGCCGCCTGAGACGACCCGCTCCAGCGCGTCGAGGAACTCGTCGACCCGGCCCACCCGGTCCTTGAGCAGGTAGCCGACCCCGCTGGTCCCGCCGCTCAGCAACTCGGCGGCGTAGGACTCCTCGACGTACTGCGAGAGCACCAGCACCGGCAGCCCGGGGATCTTCTCGCGGGCGACGAGCGCGGCGCGCAGCCCCTCGTCGCGGAAACCGGGCGGCATCCGCACATCCAGCACGGCCACGTCCGGCCGGTGCTCCAGGATGGCGGGCACCACCTCGGGGCCGGTGCCGACAACGGCCACGACCTCGTGCCCGGCGGACGTCAGAAGGAGGACCATGCCTTCTCTCAGGAGGGCGTTGTCCTCGGCGATCACCACACGCACGGCAGCTCCAGTTCGCTCGTCTTCACCATACGCAGGGCAGCATGACCTCGATCACGGTGGGCCCCCCGACGGGGCTGGTCACGTCGAGCGTCCCGTCGAGCGCGGCGACCCGGCGCCGCATGCCGAGCAGCCCCGAGCCCTGCGACTCGTCGGCACCGCCCCGGCCCTCGTCGCGCACCCGCACGGTCAACCCCCGCCGGATACGGGTGAGTTGGACCTCGGCCCGGTCCGCCCCGCTGTACTTGGCGACATTGGTGAGCGACTCGGCGACGACGAAGTAGGCGGCCGCCTCGACCGCCGCGGGCGCCCGCGTCCCCTCCTCCACGCCGCCGTCCTCCACGGTCACCGCGAGGCCGCTGCTCGCGGCGAGCGCGCGGACCGCGCCGACGAGACCCCGGTCGGTGAGGATCGGCGGGTGGATGCCGCGGACCACGTGCCGCAGATCCGTCAGTGCCTGCTCGGCCTGAGTCTGGGCGTCGTCCAGCAGTTTGCGGGCGGCGTCGGGATCGCGGTCGTAGGCCCGCTTGGCAAGTCCGATCCGCATCGACAGCGCCACCAGGTTCGCCTGTGCGCCGTCGTGCAGGTCCCGCTCGATGCGGCGCAGCTCGGCCTCGTGCGCGGCGATCGCGTCGGCCCGGGTCTCCTTCAGCTCCTGCACCCGCGCGGCCAGCCGGGCCTGCGGGGAGGGCATGAGCAGGACGGTCGACCAGTGGGCCTCGGTGTCGGCGAGCCGCACGATCAGCGGCAGCACGACCGGGGTGCGGCGCAGGATCCCGGCCCACACGCCGTCCACCACCAGGGCGACGGGCCACAGGGGCAGGGCGAGGGCGAGCAGAGCGCCGTAGAAGTAGTAGGCGACCATCCAGCGGACGTCGGTCAGCGTGCTGGGGTCCTTCACGGACGTCCGCAGCCGCTCGCGCAGTGTCCCGGTCATGGGCGCGTACGCCTCGGGGATCTTCTTCCCCGTCCACAGGGTCGTGAGGTTCCGCTTGGCCCCGGCGATACGCCGGATCAGCAGCACCGCCTCGGGCAGCAGCCAGCAGCCGACCACCGCGAGTGTGCCGATGGCGGTGATCAGCAGCACGGTGACGAATATCCAGACGCCGAAGCACATCGCCGCGGCCACGAACAGGTGCACCGTGGCCATTGCGGCACGCCGCACCATTTTCCACATGCGGCAACGCTAGATGATCCCGGCCCCGGAGCGGGGGGAGCCTGCTCCCCTTTTTCCGGTGTAGCCCGCTACACCGGCGATCTGCCGGCGTGGACCGAGACCCGCAGGTCGGCGCGGCTGATCTCGAGAACCTGGCGGTACGGCAGCACGCTCCAGTCCGCGTCGGGCTGCGGCACACCGCTGGAGGCGACGACGACCCGGTCGCCGTCCGCCCGGTAGCGCAGCCGGAAGAAGTCGGGCCCGCGGCGGCGGCTCACTTCGGAGTCCGGGTCCTCATCGGAGTAGGCGTACAGGGCCTGCTCGGTCAGCAGCAGACAGTTGAGGCTGGCGAAGGACGCGGCACGGGCCCGGATGTCGGCGGCCGCGTGCGCGAGCGCGTCGACCGGGTCCTCGTCCCGCAGCAGCGTCAGCACGCGCAGGAAGAAGCGCTCGGAGTCGGTGCTCCCGGCCGCCCCGGCGAGCAGATCGGCGTCGATGAGGCCGTCGAGTGCGTCGTACGGCGAGAAGTAGCCGTTGTGCGCGAAGGAGAGGGTGCCGGCGGTGAAGGGGTGGGTGTTGCCGGGGACGACCGGCAGGTCGGGGCTGGCCAGGCGCAGGTGGAGCAGGGCGGCGTCGGTGCGGGTGCCGGTGAGGGCCTCGTCCCATCTCCGGTCGCCGGCGGCCGAGTTGGTGTCCTTGAGGATCCGCGGGCCCGCACCCTGTCCGGGCCAGGCGGCGATGCCCCAGCCGTCCCGGTGCTCACGGCTCAGATCGGTGAACGGGGCGGCCAGGTCGTCCAGGGCGGCGGCCAGGGGTATGGGGGCGGGGGTGACGACGCCGAGGAGGCGGCACATGCTTTCTTCCTTCGTCAGGGGAGTTCACCGGCAGGTAGCTGGACGGTACGACGCGGTGGCACTCGCCCCACACCTCGGCCTGGTGGAGCAGTTCGAGGCAGCCGAGCCACCCGCCGGCTGACAACGCTCAGGGCGGGCGCAACCGCCCCGCGAGGAACACTCGTTGATGCGGGACCCAGCAGCCAGGCACTCTGCCGTGTCACGAGACCATCACCATGCCTACGCTTCCCCTTCGCGCACCGCATGATGATCACTCAGCAACAGCACCCCTGGGGGGATCATGCGGACCCGCACCACCATCGCCGCCGTCGTCGCAGCACTCGCAGTCACTCTCGTCGGCTGCAGCAGCGACGACGGCAAGGCCAAGACCGACGCCGCGACGAGCAGCACACCGGCAGCCACGAACACGGCGGATGCCGACGCCGCCGAGCAAGCTGCCGGCATCCCGCCGGAGCCGGACGCCGCAACGCGCACGGTGCTGCTCGATGTCCTCAAGGCCATCAACCCCGCGCTCGTCGAGGACGGGGACAAGGCCATCGACAACGCCCGCAACCAGTGCTCCACCATCAACGGCGGCGGCAACGCCGACGAGAGCGCCAAGGCCCGCTTCTCCACCAGCGCCCACGAGGTCACGGACGCCGAGGCCCAGGCCATCAACGCCGCGCTCAAGGCGAGCCTCTGCTCGTCCTGACGACGCGCACACCGGCCCGGCTGCGTCGACACGCGGCCGGGCCTCGTCATGCCAGGCGGTGGATGCGACCACCGACCAGTCCGAACTCACCACTCGGACATCGACGCCGAGCGCGCCGCTGTCGCGTTCTCCGCTCCGTCGCAGACGGTGCCGCACCGTCCGCTCATGCGTCGCTCACGCATCGCTCACGCAGATGGGCCGGTTGAACAGCTCGTTCAACGCCGCCAAGTGAGGAGCACCCGATCGGAGCCGGTGTCCGCGAGGAGCCGTGCGGTCTGCGGGGACGGGTGGTGCAGCCGCAGGGACGCACGGGCCTCGGCGGCGTGCCTCGACGTGTCGAGGAAGACGCGCAGGCCGCTGCTGTCGCAGCGGCCGACGGTGGTCAGGTCGACGTCGATGGTGGTGATGCCGTCATCCAGGCACCGCTCCAGGACGGTCCGCACCTGGGGCGCGGTGACCGGGTCGATCTCGCCGGCCAGGGTGATCAGTGCTCGCGTGCCCCGGTCGTGCCGGTAGATGTTCAGCTGCGGAAGAGTCATGACGCCTCGGTTCATGGGCCCCAGGCCGCTCCCCGAACAGTCGATGGCCCGGTGATGGAAACCCGCTGGTCACCTGTGGTGAGTGGGACGGCTGCTGCGGCGGCGCGGCGGGAAGCGGCCGCGGCCCCCGTCGCGGTGGTCCCGTCGTTCGCCGGCGGTCGGCGGCTCGGATCGGTCCGGTCCCACCGGGGGCTGCGGCGTGCCGCGTCCGCGGCGGCCGGGCAGGGCGGCGCTGTACCGGTGCGCGGCGATTCTGTCGGCGTGCTGGATGTTGAGCCGGTGGATCACGTAGGCCGCCGCGGCGATGAGGACGATGAAGGCGGCGGCTGTCAGGAAGGCGTTCATGGTGGCCGCCTCACTTACCGACCGTCAGCCGACTGAGCCGACTGGGCGGACCGGGCTGTTCCGGGACGGCCGCGGACACCGCGGAGGCGCCGGCCTCGTACTCCCATGCCTCGTCCGGGTCCAGCGACTCCTCGCTCACGGAGACGCCGTGCCGGGCCTCGTCCACGGCGATGAGCGCGCTCGCGGTCAGCGGCGGGCCGTCGGGGTCGGACGCGGCAGCCATCAGCCGGGCCGCCGACTCCGCCCCGGTCCCCGGCGGGATGACCAGCAGGTCCGAGCGTCCGGTGCCGTAGGAGAGCAGCAGCAGCTTGTGCGGGTCCAGCTCCGTGGTGAACCAACCGACCTTCACCACATGGCCGTTGACGTAGATCCTGTGCGGGATGACCGGCCAGTAGCGGGGGTTGACGGCGATCCGGGTGATCCGTCCCCACAGCGGGTCCAGTACGGCGGCCAGCGCGGGGAGTTCGTGGGTCAGGTCACGTGAGCGGGGCCACCAGGCGCCGTCCGGTTCGACACGGCCCGGAGAAGGGTTCACGGGTTTGAGGGCGAGGCGCGCGGTCGGGGCGCCGAGGGGTACAGCCCGTAGCCGGAGATGGTCGGTGGTCGCGGACATCGCGCGAACCCGTCTCCGGACCTCTGCGCGTGGGCAGTTGTCCGGCGTCGTTGCTCACCAGGAACGTCACCGGCAACGGGGCCGGTGCGCGAAGTGCTCCCGATGCCTTCACGCTACTCCCCGAAGCGGCCGAGCGGACCGCTCCGGGAGGTCGCCTCACCTCCGGCGGCCGTCCTGACCCGAGGGGCCTCCGTCGGCGCCCGCGGGACAGCCGCGCTGCTCGGAGGGGCACGCCGACGATACGTGCGTCGGCGTGCCCCTCCGAGGGTGTTTCCCTGGGCTTGCGTGACGACCTCGTTCGTTCCGCTCGGGCACGGATCCGCGGACCGGATCTTTCACCCCGCTCCGGCGTGACCCGCGGTCCCCGCCTGTGACCAGCGAGCTTTCCGGCCGCGGAGTACCGTGAAACGAGGAAGTCACTCCATATCTCTCGCAGACAGGCGAGTGCCATGTCCGACTCCGGCTCCCCGCGGGTGACCCGGCTCCTGCCGGACTCCGTCCACCGGGCCGTGAAACCCGGGACGGCCGTCGTACGGCTGGAGACGACGCACGACCGCCGGGGCGTTCTCGACGGGGCGTGGTGGCCGCGCTCCCGTGACATCTCCGCCGAGCTTCCCGCCCTGATCACCGCGCTCACCGAGCACCTGGGGCCGATCACGCGGGTCGGCCTGGACGCCGAAGCCTGGGACGCGCTGCCGACGCGGCTGGTCGTCGAGGACCGGGTCGTCCGCATCGACTCCTTTCCGGTCGGCGACGACACCGTCCTGATCACCCGGGGCGACCAGGACCATTTCTCCCTCCTCGTGGTCCCGCCGCAGACGGCGCCGGACGCGGCACGCGCCGCGATGGCCGAAGCGGTACGTGCCGACAACCTCACGCAGGCCGAACAGATCCTCATCGACACCGGCACCGGCTGGGCGGCGCCGGAGACGTGACGGCGGTCAGCCGCGCGGGTCCTCGCTCCGAGCCGGTGCCGGTGCCGGGATGGCCGCGGTGTCGAAGCCGCCCTCGGCCCCGACGCCAGCTCCAGGGACATGCCGAACCCGGGAACCCGCGCGTGCCCCCGTCCAGGAAACCGCTGGTCGGCACGGACGTCAGGGCGGTGGCGTCCGTGTACTGCTGCGCGCTCAGCCGCCGGTCGCTCTCACTCAGCATGGTCAGTGTCCCGACCCGGATGGCTCCGATGACCAGCGGGAAGCAGCACACACCGTGCACGCCCAGCTCCCGCGCGGCCGGCAGCAGCGCGGGCCACCGCCCGGCACGCACCCGACCCAGGTCCGGCTCCACGACGGGCGAACCGCTGCGGACCGCGTCCGGCCCCGGGCCCTCGCCCAGCGTGAACTGAAGCTCCTCGAACCGTGCGCTCAGCTCGGAATGGCACCAGACCGGCTCAGCCGTCGGGTCCGGGCCGGCCGGCAGCGACAGCACGACGCCCTCGGCGCGCAGCGCCTGTGCACACGCCCGAGCCGGGTCGCCCACCTCCCCCGGGCGCAGCGACCGCAGGACCTCGGCCATGCCGTCGCTGATCACCGGTCCCCGTCCCGCGCCGACCGCGGCACTTCAGGGGCCGCAAGGCTTCCGCCGTACGTTAAGCGGGCCGGTCCGCCACCGCGCGGTCTGCGGGTACGTCCTGCCAGGCGTCCTGGACATTGGCGTACCGCGGGAAACGCTCCAGCAGACCCACGGCCCGGAACACCAGATCCAGTCCCCGCCGGGTGCGGACGACGCGCACCCATCCGCCCCGCCCGCGGCAGTCGCACCACGCCGCGCACAAGGGGTCCAGGACGCTGCCGTCCATGAACGTGACACCGCGCAGATCCACTATGAGGAGCAGCCGCCCGCTGCCGTGCCGGGCGTCCTCCAGATCACGGGCGAAGGCCGGTACGGTCGTCAGGTCCAACTCGCCGCCGGCCGTGACCACACGCAACTCGTCGAACAGGTCGGAATATGGGCCCATGCGCCCCGTCTCCTCTGTCACTGGGATGGCTTTCGCCTTGCGCAGGGCCTCTGTTGCGCGGAACTGGACAGTACGGAGAGGGCCGGGGTCCTGGGCGGGCCGTATGACGACCCTACTGTCGCGGGGGACCGGCCGGTCGCCCTTTCTCCAGGTGTCCACGAGGGTGGTCGAAAGTGTCGTCCCTGGTCGGTTCCTGACGGGATCGAGGACGAAGGTGCAGGAGTCGTCGCCCGGGAGCGGGATCTCAGGACTGTTATCGGATGGGGCGACGACGGGCGCGATGGGACCAGCGCGCGGCGGTGAGGGCCAGCGCGGCCACGAGGACCACGATGCCGATGATCAGCAGGTAGCTCAGCCCATCCGCTGCGACCCCGATGATTCCCAGCACGACAGCGACCAGAACGAGAAACAGCAAGAGAGCCATGACGCGAACATCTCCCTCGGGCCCTGGGTGGCTGAGCGCCGGACGGTCAGCGGCGCGCGAGTTGCCGCTCGCCGTCGGCGCCCGTCCGGTAGGGCATGTCGTAGTGCTGGAAGATCGCTTCCTCCGACTCGGCGGGCAGAACGTCGTCCACGCCGACCGAGGGCGCCTTCTTCACCAGTGCCTTGGCGTAGGAGACCTTGACGTAGCCGGGCCCGAGGGTCACCTCGTCGAGGGGCACGAAGGCCAGGTGGTGCCGGGTGGGGAGCCCGGTGCGGACCGTGGCCATGGCCGGTTCGTCGGTGGTGGTGTCGACGTAGACCGCTTCGAGTACGCCGATCTTGTGACCCTTCGGGTCGACGACGCTGCAGTTGCGCCACTCGCGGATATCGGCTGCATGGATCATGGCCTGCCTCCCGAGCCGTTGATCCGGGCCGCTACGAGCCGCCCCCAGCGGGCAGTCGCCGCCCACTGAGCCCGGTAGCCCCTTGTTCTTCCAGGTTAATCCGGGAATCTCCGCGTCGCGCCCTCGCGTGGCGTCGGGTTGGTGCCCGGCCGGGCAGGACGCGCTGACGTCGCACGGTATCCGCGCCCCTTGGGCAGGACTACGTTGTGGAGCGAGGCCCCAGTCCCCGGTATCGATGCTGTGTCCAGCTCCCGGGAGGCCCGCTGTGCTCGTCCTGCTCCTCATCCTCATCGTGGTCCTGTTCGGCTTCGGTTTCCTCGATCCCCTCTGGTGGGTGGCCGCGGCGTTGCTGGTCTACGGCGTCACCCGCCACGGCCGCGATCGTGGCGGAGGCCGGAGCCGTAGGGGCGGTTCCGATCTCGGGGACTACCGGGCCTACCAGGAGCGCCGGAGTCGTCGGGAACGCTGGGACCGCCGCTACAACCGTCAGCACCGGGCACGCCGGCGGCGCGAGGACCGTCGGGACCACGAACACCACAGGTGACCCGTGCGGTGGCCCGGCAGACACGGGCCCCGGGACGGCTCCGGCCAGGCCGGACCTGAGAGGGCATGCCGCTTGCGAAGCGGATGCAGCGGCATGGAGCCCGGCCGGGTGACAGACGAAGAGTCCGTACCCCGCAGCCATCTGCGTTCGGCAGCAGCATGCCGCCGGACCCCAGGGTGCGGACGGTGCAAAAGCGCGGTGGGCACGCATGTCCGAGGCGTTGCGCGGTACTCAGAGGGGTGAAGCACGGCACTCCGCGCACCGCCCGAGGAGGTGGCTCGCATGACGGAGCCGAACAGTTCAACTCTGCAGAAGCCCGGTCCGGATGAGCCCCGCACTCGCCTGGGCACGATGCTGCCGACGGCGTCGGAGCCCCGCGGCAAAACGACCGTCGCGGACGGGGTGGTGGAGAAGATCGCCGGGATCGCCGCACGGGAGGTCCCCGGCATCAACGCGCTGGGCGGTGGATTCACCCGCACCGTGGGAGCCATGCGCGACCGGGTACCAGGTGGCCACCCGAGCGTCGGGCGCGGCGTCAAGGTCGAGGTCGGCGAGAAGCAGACCGCCATCGACCTCCAGGTCGTCGTGGAATACGGGATGAGCATCAGCGACGTCGCCGTGGACGTCCGCGAGAACGTGATCGCGGCGGTGGAACGGATGACGGGCCTGGAGGTCGTCGAGGTGAACATCGCGGTCAACGACGTCCACTTGCCGGACGAGGACACACCGGAGACCGGCGAGGGGCGCGTGCAGTAGGGCGATGTCTCGGAACCTCGGGAAGGCGCCCGACAGGCTCAACGGCGACTGGTTGTTGAGCTTCCGGCTGCAGATGCTTCGGCTCACGCATCTCACGCACGGCTCCCAAAACGAAGCAGCGCCCGAGCCGGCCGAAGCCGATCCGGACGCTGCGTAGCAGGTCAAAGGGGTATCCCCCGCCCGCGAACCGTAGGCCCTGTGGGACTCGAACCCACAACCAATGGATTAAAAGTCCTGGCTGGATCTTGCTGGGTGGTTCCGGATGCTTCTTCGGTGTCCGGAACCACCTGGTCAGGGCAGGTGCTGCTCCGCGCTCGGTCCACGCCGTGACGGTCTCTGCCACACCATCCGCTCACGCATCGCTCACGCACGGCGGGCCGCTGAACAGCCCTTTCACCGACCACGAGCACGTCCAAGGGGGCCGTCATGGATCCACGGTAGTGCTCGGCCGTCTCCATGCTTCCCGGCCGCCGTACGGGCGATCATCGAGATGGAGGGCAACCTCGCCTGCTGGGCAGATACGGATTCCACCGCCGGCGCGGGCGGTGAGTGAGAAGGGGCGTCGGCATGTCGGAGCACGAACAGGAGCTGGCCGCAGCCCAGCGAGAGCAATGGCAGCAGACCTACGGCGAGCACCCCGGCATGTACGGCGAAGAGCCGTCCGAACCGGCCGTCCACGCCGCCGAGGTGTTCCGAGCCGGCAGCGCCCGTGAAGTTCTGGAGCTGGGTGCCGGGCACGGCCGCGATGCCCTGTTCTTCGCCCGCGAGGGCTTCACCGTGCTGGCCACTGACTTCAGCCCGGTCGGCCTGGAACAGCTGCGCGAGACCGCCCACGCTCAAGGCGTCGCCGAACGGGTCACCACTCAGGTGCAGGACGTCCGTCGGCCGCTCCCGCTCCCGGATGCCTCGGCGGACGCCGTCTTCGCTCACATGCTGCTGTGCATGGCGCTCTCCACCCCGGAGATCCACGCCCTGGTCGCCGAGGTCCGCCGGGTGCTGCGACCGGGCGGCGCTTTCGTCTACACGGTCCGGCACACCGGCGATGCGCACTATCGGGCCGGTTCTGGGCACGGCGACGACATCTGGGAGCACGGCGGCTTCGCCGTCCATTTCTTCCCCCGCGACCTGGTCGACCACCTCGCAGAGGGCTGGATCCTTCAGGAGGTCCACACCTTCGAGGAGGGCGGTCTGCCGCGGCGGCTGTGGCGGGTCACCCAGACCGTGCCGCGATGACCAGGCACGGTGGGAAACCGGATCACTGTTCACGGAGGTCCGAGGCCCCCATCGACGGTCCTTCTCGCCCCGTCGGGAGCAGACTGAGGCCGGATACCCTGACGGCGTGATCGAGAATCTTCCTCCCTGTCCGAAGTGCTCCTGCGAGTACACCTACGAGATGAACGCCCTGGTGGTGTGCCCGGAGTGCGGCCACGAGTGGGTGCCGGCCGAGGGTGGCACGGATTCCGGCGCCCCTGCGGAGCAGGTCGTCAGGGACTCCGTCGGCAATGTGCTGCGGGACGGCGACTCCGTGGTCGTGGTGAAGGCGCTCAAGGTCAAGGGGAGCCCTTCGGGGATCAAGGCCGGGACCAAGGTGCGCAACATCCGGCTGGTCGACGGCGTCGACGGCCATGACATCGACTGCAAGATCGACGGTTTCGGGGCGATGCAGCTCAAGTCGAGCGTGGTCAAGAAGGGCTGACCCGCCCGCCCCTCCGCCGGGGCGGCCCGGCAGTAGCAGGATGCTGAATTGCAAAATTTCGCAATTGGTTAGATGCTGTGTTGGCTGTGCTCGCAGGTAGCAGCGGGCACAGCCTTCGCCTGCCCCTGTGGGGCGCTGCCGGGGAAGCCGAGGAGCCGTGTCCGCCGTGTCCGTTCCGCTGTACCAGGCCAAGGCCGAGTTCTTCCGGATGCTCGGGCATCCCGTGCGGATACGGGTGCTGGAGCTGCTGCAGGACGGGCCGATGCCGGTACGGGATCTGCTGGCCGCGATCGAGGTGGAACCGTCCGCCTTGTCCCAGCAGCTGGCGGTGTTGCGCCGCTCCGGGATCGTCACCGCCACCCGCGAGGGCCCGACGGTCGTCTACGAGCTGGCCGGCGGGGACGTCGCGGACCTGATGAAGGCCGCGCGCCGGATCCTGACCGAGATGCTGGCAGGGCGGAACGAGCTGCTGGCCGAGCTGCGGGAAGCCGAGGTCGCGGCGCGATGACGATTTCGGTCGGCCAGGTCATGGCCCGGCTCACCGCGCTGCTACCCGGCCGTACCGATCTGGCGGAGCTACGCCGCGACCCGCGCCGGGATCTGCTGGCCGGCCTCACGGTGGCGATCGTCGCGCTGCCGCTCGCGCTCGGCTTCGGCGTCTCCTCCGGGCTGGGTGCGGAGGCGGGGCTGGCGACGGCGGTCATCGCCGGTGCGCTCGCCGCGGTGTTCGGCGGTTCGAATCTGCAGGTGTCGGGGCCGACGGGTGCGATGACGGTGGTGCTGGTGCCGATCGTCGCCCAGTACGGGGCATCCGGGGTACTCACGGTCGGGCTGATGGCGGGCGTGATGCTCGTCGCCCTCGCCCTGCTCAGGGCCGGCAAGTACATGCAGTACGTGCCCGCACCCGTCGTGGAGGGCTTCACCCTCGGCATCGCCTGCGTGATCGGCCTCCAGCAGATCCCGAACGCCCTCGGGGTGCCCAAACCCGAGGGGGACCGCGTCCTCGTGGTGACCTGGCGCGCGTTGGAGGAGTTCGCGCGGAACCCGAACCGGACCGCCCTCGCCTTTGCCCTGGCGGTCGCCGCCGTCATGCTGATCGGCGCCCGCCTGCGGCCCACGATCCCCTTCTCCATCCTCGCGGTGATCGCGGCCACCCTTGTGGCACAGGTCGCCGGCCTGGACGCGGCGAAGCCGATCGGTGACCTGCCCTCCGGGCTGCCGGCGCCTTCGCTCTCCTTCCTCGACCTCGGCGCGCTCGGCACCCTGCTCGCCCCGGCCCTGGCGGTCGCCGCCCTCGCCGCGCTGGAGTCCCTCCTGTCCGCATCGGTCGCCGACGGCATGACGGTGGGCCAGAAGCACGATCCGGACCGGGAGTTGTTCGGGCAGGGGCTGGCCAACATCGCGGTCCCACTGTTCGGCGGGGTCCCGGCGACCGGCGCGATCGCGCGGACCGCGGTCAACGTCCGTAGCGGCGCGAGTTCCCGGCTGGCCGCGCTCACCCACGCCGCGATCCTCGCGGTGATCGTCTTCGCGGCCGCACCCCTCGTCTCGAAGATCCCCCTCGCCGCGCTGGCGGGTGTTCTGCTGGCCACCGCGATCCGCATGGTCGAGGTCGGCTCGCTGCGGGCCATGGCCAGGGCCACCCGCTCCGACGCCCTGATCCTGGTACTGACCGCCGTCGCGACGCTTGCGCTCGACCTCGTGTACGCCGTGATCATCGGCCTGGTCGCCGCAGGCGCGCTCGCGCTGCGCGCGGTGGCCAGGCAGGCCCGCCTGGACCAGGTCCCGCTCGACCGCGGCGACCACAGCGCCGAGGAGCACGCGCTGCTGGCCGAGCACATCATGGCGTACCGCATCGACGGCCCGCTGTTCTTCGCCGCCGCGCACCGCTTCCTGCTGGAGCTGGCCGAGGTCGCCGACGTACGCGTGGTCATCCTGCGCATGTCCCGGGTGACGACCATCGACGCCACCGGCGCCCTCGTCCTCAAGGACGTGGTGGAGAAGCTCGACCGGCGCGGCATCGCCGTCATGACCTCGGGGATACGGCCCGGTCAGCGCCAGGTCCTGGACTCCGTGGGCGCGCTGGAGCTGCTGCGCCTGGAGGGGCGCGAGTACGCCACCACGCCCGAGGCGATCCAGGGCGCGCGTGGCCACCTGGAGCGCGCCGGTGTCATGCCGCCGCCCGCCCGGACGCGGCGGTGCATCAGCGAGGAAACAGAGGAAACCGTCGGATGAGCACTCCACCCGTAGTCCTGCGCATGGTCGAGGTCTCCGGTGCCGAGGCCCTGTGGCTGTTGGAGGGCAGCGCGCTGGGGCGGCTGGTGTACACGCGACGGGACCTGACCGTCGTCCGGCCCGGCCGGCACACCTGGGAGTACGGCCGTCTGGTGGTGCGCACTCCGGCCCCGGCGGCCGCTGTTCCGGTCACCGCCACGTATCACGTGGACGAGGTCCGAGCGGCGACCGGCACCGGCTGGAGCGTCACCGTCGCCGGGCCGGTCGATGTGATCACCGAACCCGACGAGGCCGCGCACTACCATCGCACCCTCGCCGGCTGGACCCACGGCCCGCACGACACCCTGCTGCGCCTGCACCCCAAGACGGTGAGCGGATTCCGCCTCGTCCGCGCGGAGGCGTGATGAGCACCCATCTCGAAGCCCTGCCCTACCGCCATGTGCTCACGCTGCCCACCGAGCCGTCCGCCGTCCGGACAGCCCGTCAGACCGCCGAGCAGGCCATCGCCGAGTGGGGCATAAACCGGCGCCATCCCGCCGTCGATCCGGCCCTGTTGATCCTCAGCGAGCTGGTCACCAACAGCGTCCGGCATGCCGCGGTGCTCTCCCCGCAGGTGACCGTCATCTACGCGGCGGGCGCGGACTGTCTGGCCTTCGCCGTGCACGACCGCCACCCCTACCAGCCCCCGCTGTACGCGTCGGTCACCGACACCGGTGCGGGCGGCCTGGCCACCGTCATGGAACTCACCCTCGGCCTGGGCGGCACCGCGGTCGTCCGGGGCGACGCCGACGGCAGGGGCAAGAGCATCTGGATCACCCTCCCTCTCTGACTGAACAGACTGAACAGACTCACTGCGCAAGGAAGTTGACGACGATGACCATTGAGTGGCGCTACACCGTCGAGCAGGATCTCGGCATCCTGTCCGTCTCCGGGTTCCTGGGCCCGGACGCCGTCCGCCGCTTCGAGGGTGCCGTCGGCTGGGTCGTGGGTCGCGGGACCGGTCCGGTCGTCGTCGACCTGAGCGGACTGGGCAGCTGGTCGGCGGAGGGGCAGTTGGCGATCGTCGAGGCCGCGCGGCGTCTCGCCGATGCGGGTCGCGGCCTGGAGCTGGCCGCGATCCCCGCCGACGGGTCCCTCGTTCCCTGCGGGGACGGCCCGCCCATCCCTGTGCACGCGGACCTGGCCGGCGCTCTCGCGGCACACCGCACACGGCACGGCGAGACCCCGGAGGGGCGTAACGAGTGGCGGACGACAGGTTGGTCGAGCGGAGACGACGCGGGCGGGTAACTCGCCGGGTTCACCTGGTTCAGCCGGGGGCGAAGGCACCGCCGGGGTCCCGTACGGGTACGACGGTGCACCTGTCCTCCTCCGTGGCGATGGCCACGTCCTCGACGAAGCCCGTCGCGGCGGGCTCCCGCCCGGAGGCGCAGGCGGCGATCGCACGGAGGAGGTCGGCGGTGCCCTCGTAGACCGCCTTCGCGGCGGACGCCTCGGTGGACAGCGGGCCCGCGCCCTGGGCGTGCGGGTCGCCGGCGCCGAGCAGGTCCTCCAGCGCGGGGCGAGGGTCAGCTCGGGTCGCCGTCCGGCGCGGACGGGGCGGTCCGGCCGCCGAAGGACAGCTTCAGCATGCGGGCCTCGCCGCACCGCGGGCACTGTCCGTCCGGGCCGACGGCGGTGGGTCTGCACTTGAGGCGGCAGGCCGGGCACTTCAGCCAGGCGACGCCCGCGCCACGCAGCGGAATGATTCTCACGCAAGCCTCCCTCACACGACGTATGGAGTTGCTAATCTTAGCAATTGCCGAGGTTGTAACCGATGGTTTCATGCGGTTCGTTTCTCGCGCGCGGATTCGGTGTGTCCGCTGTCGCACGCGAGGATGGGCCGCATGTGTGTGACGAGTGGGTGGATGCGATGCACCGAGGACCGGCCGCTACGGCCGTGCTGCTCCGCCGGGGAGGGGACAGCACGATGAGTACGCCGCTGTACCAACTGAAGGCCGAGTTCTTCAAGACGCTGGGGCATCCCGCGCGCATCCGGGTCCTTGAACTGCTGAGCGAGCGCGAGCACGCGGTGGCGGAGATGCTGCCCGAGGTGGGGATCGAGGCGGCGCACCTGTCGCAGCAGCTGGCGGTGCTGCGCCGGGCGAACCTGGTGGTGACCCGCAAGGAGGGCTCGACCGTGTACTACTCGCTGACCAGCCCGCATATCGCCGAGTTGCTCAGGGTCGCCCGCACCATCCTGTCCGGCGTCCTCGCCGGGCAGGCCGAACTCCTCGCCGACCTGCGGGCCGCCCAGACGCAGGCGAAACCGCCGTCGTGACGACGGCCCTCAATCGGCGGCCGCCTTCCGGGAGTTGACAGCGCTCCCTTGGTATCGGGAGGCGGCCGCCTCACCCCGAGCGCCGTAACTCCGGCCGCGGGTGGCCGAGCCCGCTCCGCCGCGCCCGGAGGGCGAACAGCTTCCCGCCGCCGAGGAGTTCGGCGGTTCGGTGCAGGTGCGGTGCGTGGACGCCGGCTCCTGCAACGGCTGCGAGATCGAGATCGCGTGCGCCTTCAACCCGGTGTACGACGCCGAGCGGTACGGCGCCCGGCTGCTGGCCTCGCCCCGGCACGCGGACGTGGCCCTGGTGACCGGGCCGGTGACGAGGAACATGGCCGAGCCGCTGCGCCGCACAGTGGCCGCGATGCCCGAGCCGAGGCTGGTGGTCGCGGTCGGGGACTGCGCGATCAACTGCGGTGAGTTCGCGGGCGGTTACGACGTCGAGGACGCCGTCTCCGATGTCGTACCGGTGGATCTGGCGGTGCCCGGGTGCCCGCCGCGGCCGGACGAGATCATCTCGGCACTGCGGAGGGTGACCGGACGGTGAGCGTGGTTCCGGCCGCCCTCGCGACGGCCACGGTGTTGGGTGAGGGCCGTCACCACCGTTACTCGTGCACGACACCAACCTGAACCTGGTCGGCGGAGCCGCTTAACGGCGCGGGGCCGTGGATCGCGCAAAGGCCGACGCACGCCTACGGCCCTTCTCCGCCATCCTCCGCTGAAGCCGACGACCGCCATACGGCAGGCCCGTCGGATGGACTGGAAGCATCGGCGGCAGTCGGCGCGAGATCGCTGAGAAGACAGCGAAGCTGATCCCCAGCCGCAGCCGATCCGCAGGCCAAGGACACATCCGCTCACGCACGGCCCCGGAAACGAGTCAGCGCCCGAGCCAGCCGAAGCCGACCCGGACGCTGCACAGCAGGTCAGAGGGGGTACCCCCGTCACCCGCACCGTAGGCCCTGTGGGACTCGAACCCACAACCAATGGATTAAAAGTCCACTGCTCTGCCAATTGAGCTAAGGGCCCAGGCGATGTTGCCTCCACGAGCATAGCCGGAGGTGGCCGTGTCTCCGATCGGGTATCGGGGACACGGCCGTGCCGGGTCGGCGGAGGGCGCCGGGAGTGTTACGGATCAACCGGTTCGGGGGCGTTCGCGCGGGCCGCCTCGCGGGCCCGGGTGCGGTCGTGCTCCGGATTCAGGAACCAGTGCCGGGCCGAGGCCTGCCACCAGGTCGCCGCGAAGCCGAGGACGGCCAGGACGGCCACCGGCGCGTAGTTGAAGGTCTCCCACGTCACCGGCGAGACCTGCGGCAGCATGAACAGCACCGTGATCACGCCGACCCACACCACCGCCACCACGCCGATCACGCCCGACCAGCGGCCCAGGTGCCACGGCCCCCGCTCGAAGGCCTCGCCCTTGCGCAGCCGCAGCAGCGTCGGGACGACGTAGGCGATGTACAGACCGATCACCGCGATCGAGGTCACCGCCGCGTACGCCGTGACGTTGATCAGGTACGGCAGGCCCAGCACCAGCGCTCCCACCACGGCCAGCCACACCGCCGCCACGGGCGTCCGTGTGCGCGGGCTCACCGTGTGCCAGAAGTGGGAGAAGGGGAGCGCTCCGTCCCGCGAAAAGGCGTAGATCATGCGGCTGTTGGCCGTCACCGACGCCATCCCGCAGAACAGCTGCGCCCCGATCACGACCAGGAGGAGCAGCTTGCCGGCCGTCGCGCCGAGTGCGTCGAGGAGGATCTGGGCGGGCGGCGCGCCCGTGGCGGACCCCAACGCCCCGTCGTACGACTGGATCGCGAACGTGAAGCCCAGGATGAGGACGAATCCCGCTATCCACGACGTCCAGATCGACTGCACGATCCCCTTCGGGCCCGCCGTCGACGCGTCGTGCGTCTCCTCGGTCATGTGGGCCGAGGCGTCGTACCCGGTGAAGGTGTACTGCGCCATCAGGAGGCCCAGCAGGACGACGTACACCCCGCTGCCCCAGCCCGTGTTGTTCACGAACTCCGTGAACACGAAGGACGCCGACTGGTGTTTGTCCGGTACGAAGGTCAGCGCGCCCACGATCACCGCCACGCCCACCACGTGCCACCACACGCTCACGCTGTTGAGGAGGGCGACGATACGGACGCCGAAGGTGTTCAGCAGGCCGTGCAGCACCAGGATTCCCGCGAACAGCAGGATGGTCCGGCCCGGTGTCACCTCGAAGTCGAACTGCAGGTTCAGGTACGCGCCGAGGAAGGACGCGGCGCCGAAGTCGATGCCGGCGGTCACCGCCACCTGGCCCAGCACGTTGAACCAGCCCGTGAACCAGGCCCACGCGGCGGCGGTCCGCCCGGGCGGCGCCAGTTTGTACGCCCAGAAGTACAGGCCCGCCGACGTCGGGTAGGCCGAACAGATCTCGGCCATCGACAACCCGACGAAGAGTGTCATCAGACCGACCGCTACCCAGCCCCACACCATCACCGCCGGGCCGCCCGTGTTCATGCCGAACAGGTACAGCGTCAGGCAGCCCGACAGGACCGAGATGATCGTGAAGGAGACCGCGTAGTTGGAGAACGCCGACATGCGGCGGGCGAGAACCTGCGTGTAGCCGAGTTGGGCAAGCCGTTCTTCGTCGGAGAGTCCGGAAGGCTCCGCGTGCCCACTCGCTATGCCGTCATCTGTCATGCCCCCAGCAATTCCCACACCGGGGGCGTGACACACGTCACAACTTGGCTAGAAAAGGCCCTTGTAACCCTTCCAGCCCGTCTCGATCTTCACCCGCGCCGCGAACGACCCCTTGCCGGTACCGGTGTTGCGGTACAGGTTGCCCGCGGTGTCCCGCGCGACCAGGTCGTTCCTGCCGTCGCCGGTGATGTCCCCGACTCCGACGATCGCGTTGTACGAGGCCCCCCAGTCGGAGAAGACCTTCACCCGCTCCTTCACCTGGCCGGTCCCGGTGCCGTCGTAGCGCCACAGCGTCCCGGCCTTGTCGAGCGCCAGCACATCGCCGAAGCCGTCGCCGTTCAGGTCGCCGGCACCGACGATCTTCTTGTACGTCGACCAAGTGCGGATCTTGACGCCCGCCTTCAGCTTCCCGGCACCGTCGTTGGCGAACAGGTAGATGTCACCGGTCGAGGCCTTGCGGGCCAGCAGATCGGTACGGCCGTCGCCGGTGAGGTCGCCGGGGGCGGTGAGCACGTTGTACGCGTTCCAGCCGGTGCCGAGCGAGGTGTGGCTGCTCGACGGGGCGTACGGCGTCCCGCACTTGCCGGCGTAGCGGCGCAGCTCGCCGTTCGGCATCCGGATCAGCATCTCGGCGCACCGGTCCGAGCCCATGTCGCCGAACGGCACGGCGACCGTCCCGGAGGGCCAGCCGGACGCGCTCTGCTTGAAGTCGAACGCGCCCTTGCCCTTGGTGTACTGCAGGGTCAGGCCGCCGGCGGAGTTGAGGGTGACGAGCTCGCCGTAGCTGTAGTAGCCCTGGTCGTGGTGGCCCTGGCGGCCGCCGTCGAGCGAGAGGGCACCGCTCGTCGTGTACGTGCCCGAGCCCTCTGCCGCGGTGGCGGTCAGCGTCCAGGTCTTCGGGCCGTTGTACGCGTACGTGCCCGAGTCCGTCTTCCCGTCCCAGGACAGGTCGATCGCCGTGCCGCTGCCCGTGATGGTGCGGTCGGTGCGGCCCTGGGCGTCCTTCACGGTGAAGGTCCAGTCGGCGGGCTTGTTCAGCTGCCAGTAGCTGTTCCAGGTGGTGCCGGCGCCGGTGCGGCCCTTGGCGTCGAGGGTGTCGTCGTCCAGGTCCGACTCGATCTTCGCCAGCGACTGCGTCGGCACCCCGCTCTGCACGACCTGGATCGCGTTGTCCGTACCGACGTACGCGATGTCGCCGCCGAACTTGTCCACCGTCCAGGTCAGCCGCCGCTGGTCGGCGGTGTTCCCGGCGGGCAGGTCGGCGATCTCGCGCGCGGCGGCGGCCGTACCGCTGTGGAAGTCCGTCAGCATCAGCTTCCCGGCGGTGCGGTCGTGCTGGACGAGGTAGCCGTCGCCGACGAGTGCGGGGCCGGAGGGAACGGTGACGTTCTTCTTCGCCGTACGGTCGTACACGCCCGCGGCGCCCGTCGGCCCGCAGTTCCAGTAGAGCCAACGGCCCACGGTCTGAAGCTCCTTGACCGTGCAGGGAGCGCCGGTGGAGACGGTCGTGACCGTCTTCTTCGCCTCCAGGTCGTACGCGCTGACGACCCCGTTGCCCGTGCCCGGCTTCCACAGCAACGAACCCCACACGGAGGCGGCGGTGATGGAGCGGGTCAGCCGCACGTCCTGGGAGCGGTACTCCTGGACGGAGTCGACGTACTGCTTGCCGGTCGAGTCCGCGTCGTAGACGAAGTACCGGCCGGTGACGTCCACGAACCGGCCGCCGGTGACGGCGGGTTCGTCCGCCGAGTGGTAGTTGTTGGGGCCCACCCAGACCTGCGCGTACTCCTTGTCGTCGTCGACGAAGAAGTAGCCGACGTTGCCGTTTCCGGCGCCCCGCAGCGGCACGCAGGAGCCTGCGTCGCACGCCACGCGCTGCACGTGGTCGCCGTCCGCGAAGGTGTCCGCGTAGCCGCGTGAAGTCGCCTCGCCCACTGTGGTGCCGTCCGGGGCGACCGAGCGGTTGCGGACGAACTGGGCACCGCTCGGGGCGGTCTCCACCGCGGTGAGCACACCGCCCGCGTAGTCCAGGCCGTACACGCCGCTGGTCTGCAGGGGCATGGGTGCGGTGTCCGCGGCCGCCGGGCCCGCGGTGGTCAGCGAGCCGGCGCCCAGGGCGGCCAGGCTGACGAGAGTGAGAGCGATCCGGGCATGCCGGGTCAAGGGTCCCTCCCCAGGGAAAGTCAGAAGAGGCGCGGCGACAGGCCCAGTCGAAGTCGATCCCCCTCGGCCACACTTCGCCACGCAAGCGAAGCGATGTTAACAACCGTCACACCGGTTCCGGTAGCGAGTTGGCGGCACTTGGCGGCACTCGGTGGCACAGAGAAGGGCCCGTACGACCGAAGTCGTACGGGCCCTTCAAAAGCAGGTCAGTCAGTGTCAGCCGTTGCGCTTCCAGCGCGGCTTGTCGTCGCGGCGGCCGAAGGAACCGGTGCCGGTGCCCGTGCTACCACCGCGGTGGTCGTCACGACGGCCCTGCGGGCGGTCGTGGCCGCCGGCGCGGAAGCCCGGGCGGTCGCTCTGGCGGTCGCGGTTGAACGGACGGTCGCTGCCACGGTGGCCGGACGGACGGTCGTCGCGGCGGAAGCCGCCACGGTCGTTGTCACGGTTGAAGCCACCCGACGGACGGTCGTCGCGACGGTCGAACGAACGGCCACCACGGTCACCACCATCGCGGCGGTCATCGCGGTTGAAGCCACCCGACGGACGGTCGTCACGGCGGTCGAACGAACGGCCACCACGGTCACCACCATCGCGGCGGTCGTCCCGGCGGAAACCACCCGACGGACGGTCGTCGCGACGGAAGCCGCCACGGTCGTTGTCACGGTTGAAGCCACCCGACGGACGGTCGTCACGACGGTCGAACGAACGGCCACCACGGTCACCACCATCGCGGCGGTCGTCCCGGCGGAAACCACCCGACGGACGGTCGTCACGGCGGAAGCCGCCACGGTCGCCATCACGACGGTCATCGCGACGGAAACCACCCGACGGACGGTCGTCGCGACGGTCCCGGCGCTCGTAGTTGCCCCGCTCGTCGCGCTGCTGACGCGGACGCTCGTACGAAGAGGACTCCTCGCGCACCGGCGCCTCGGCGACGGACTGCTCCGCCATCGCGGCCTCCACGACGGCGGCGGCCTCGGCCACCGCGGTCTCCGGGTCGTCGCCCCGCTCGCGCGCGGCACGCGCGACCAGACGGTCGGCCTCCTCGCGGAGCTCGGTCGCGCGCCGGGTGGCCCGCTCCAGGTCCTTCGTGAGCTGAGCGACATCACGCTCGGCCTGCTGCGCGGCGTCGCCCGCAGACTGGGCCTGGACCTCGGTCATCGAACGGGCGCCGGTGATCTCGGCGACCTCGGGCTCGAAGGCCGTACCGGAGTTGATGATGTGACGCCCGGCGTCGACGCCCGCGTCCTCCATCAGCCGGAAGATCTGGCGGCGCTGGTGCGGCAGCGAGAGGGAGACGACCGTGCCGGTGCGACCGGCGCGAGCCGTACGGCCGGCGCGGTGCAGGTAGTCCTTGTGGTCGCCGGCCGGGTCCACGTTCAGGACCAGGTCGATGCCGTCGACGTGGATACCGCGGGCGGCCACGTCGGTCGCGACGAGCGCGTTGACGTAGCCCTTCTTGAAGTCCTCCAGCACGCGGGTACGCGCGCCCTGCGTCATACCGCCGTGCAGCGCGTCGGCCTTCACACCGGCGTCACAGAGCTGCTCGGCGATACGGTCGGCGCCCAGCTGGGTGCGGACGAAGATGATCGTGCGGCCCTTGCGGGAGGCGATCGCGGCGGTGACCGGCGCCTTGTCCTTGGGCTTCACGATCAGGATGTGGTGCGACATGGTCGTGACGTTGCCCTGGGCGCTGTCGACCTCGTGCGTGACCGGGTTGCTCAGGTAGCGCTTGACCAGCGTGGAGATCTCGTTCTCCATGGTGGCCGAGAACAGCATGCGCTGGCCGCCACCGGGGATCTGGTCGAGCAGCTCGGTGACCTCGGGCAGGAAGCCCAGGTCGGACATCTGGTCGGCCTCGTCGAGTACGGCGACCTGGACGTTCTCGAGCGAGCAGGCGCCGCGGTTGATGAGGTCGCGCAGGCGGCCCGGGGTGGCGACGAGGACGTCGACGCCGCGCTCCAGGGCGTACATCTGGTTGCTCATGGACGTACCGCCGCAGACGACCTTCATCTTCAGGCCGAGTACGTCGCCGTACGGCTGAAGCGCGTCCGCGACCTGCATCGCGAGCTCACGCGTCGGCGTGAGGATGATGCCGCGGGGCTTCTTCTTGTCGGTGTGGCCGCCGGACAGCGATGCCAGCAGCGGCAGACCGAAGGAGAGGGTCTTGCCGGAGCCGGTGCGGCCACGGCCGAGGATGTCCTTGCCGGCCAGGGCGTCCGGGATGGTCGCGGCTTGGATCGGGAAGGGGGCGGTCACACCGTTCTGCGCGAGCTTGCGCACGACGCCCTCGGGGAGACCGAGGTCCGCGAAGGTGACCGTGGGGGTCTCCTCGACGGGCTCGTTCTCGCCGTTCTCGGGCACGACGATGTGATCAGTACTGGAAATGGACATGCGTATGCGAAACCTTCCGGAGTCTCGTCGGCACGCGCCCGTCAACTCCGTGATTCGCAATACGACCGCCTCTATGCGGTCAGCCACGGTAAGGGGAGAGAACGCGCCACACGGCGCGCTTCTGCTTTGGCGCCGGGCAAATGATCAAACGATCTATAACCATACGCACCCACCACCCATGAAGGCAAACCAAACCCCATGGACGTAGGGCACATCACACTCCTACGGCGACGACGGCACCGATGGCCACGTCGGCACCTACACCGGTGACCCCGCCGTCGGCGCCGGCTCCCGCCCGTCCAGCTGGGCTCCCGTGTCCTCCGAGGACGACGGCTGGGGCACCGAGGGCTCGGGCGTGGGCGAGGCGGGCGGCTCGCTCGGGGTCGGCTCCGGGTCGGGCGTCCGCGTGGGGGTGGGCTGCGCCTTGGTCGGCGTCGGCGCCCCCGGCTTCTCGGTCTTCCCGGGCCTGCCCCCGGCCGAGGCCGACGCGCTCGCCGCCGCGGACGCGGACGCCGAGGGCGACGCCGACTCGTCCTCGCCCTTCTTGTGCTTGCCCTTCCCGTGCTTCCCGTCCTCCCCCGCCGCCCCGAAGCCGCCACCGCCCGGGAGCGCCGACCCGCCGTCCGGTGCCTCGCCACCGCGCTGCCCGGCGGAGTGCGAGGGCTTGGCACCCCCTCCTCCGTCGTCCTCGCCCACGCTCATACAGCCGGCGGCAGCGGCGACGGCCATGACGGTGGCGGCCAGACGAACGGGTACGTACAAGGGGCGCACGGGGCCACCTCCGATGGGCGGGGTGAAGGAGTCAACCTCCCCAACTCCCGCCGCCCACAAGAGGACACGCGAAGTGCTCAGCCGTACCCGAGGGCATGCAGCCGCGCGTCGTCGATCCCGAAGTGATGGGCGATCTCGTGCACCACGGTGACCTCGGTCTCCGCGACCACGTCCTCCCGGTTGTCGCACATCCGCAGCGTCGGATTCCGGTAGATGGTGATCCGGTCGGGGAGCACACCCGCGTACCACTCGCCCCGGTCGGTCAGCGGCGTCCCCTCGTACAACCCGAGCAGCTCGGGATCGTCCGTCGGGGGATCGTCCTCGACGAACACCGCGACGTTGTCCATCAGCCGCGTCAACTCCGGCGGAATCCGGTCCAGCGCCTCGGCGACCAGTTCCTCGAACTCCTCGCGCGTCATCTCCAGCACACGCCCATTGTCCGTTACCCAGGGCCTGCCCGGCGGATCATGTCGGCGTCGCGGGGTCGGCTCGGCCAGGAAGCACCCTCTCTCGCAGCCGACCTGATCCGCCGGACAGGCCCTACGCCCGTACGAGAGTCATCAGCGCGCTCGCATATCCACGCGCGGACTTGGGCATACGGGACCAATGGCCCGCGTCCCCGTCGTAGCCCGGAACATCCTGAACGTGATCCGGAGGCCCCCGCGCGCCCTGGCCCGCCACTACCGCACCCGCCACCCGCTCCCGTCCCTCGAACTGGTCCACCCCCCGCACCCCTGGTCCCGCGCCCTCGGCCTGGTCGCCGTCGTGATCCTGGGCGCCTGGCTCGGCCTGCTGATCGTCGGCAACGTACGGGTCCCGGTCGGCCCCATGAACACCACGATGACCCTGCGCCCGTCCGTCTCCGGCGGCACGAAGATCAACGTCTCGCCGCTCGGCGCGCTCCAGCTGGACAGCCACCACGCGCCCGTCCGCCTCGACGTCAACGTCGACCAGCTCGACCCGGAGCGCTCCCAGGCCCTGGTCGACCACCCCGAGCGTCTCTCCGGCCTCCAGGACGAGGTCGCGAAGGACGTCGAACACGGCACGATGGACCTGGCCGTCCGCTCCTGCGTCGCCGTGGTCTCCGGAGCCACCGCGCTCGGCCTCGCGGTCTACCGCCGCCCCCGCCGCGCCCTCGCGGCCGGTGGTCTGGCCCTGACCCTCCTCGCCGCCTCGGGCGGCACGGCGTACGCCACCTGGAACCCCGAGTCGGTCCTCGAGCCGAAGTTCTCCGGCCTGCTCTCCTCCGCCCCGTCCCTGGTCGGCAACGCCCGCAGCATCGTCACCGAATTCGACGTCTACCAGAAGGAGTTGGCGCGCCTGGTGACGAACGTGACGAAGCTGTACGACGTCACCTCCACGCTCCCCGCCTACCAGCCGGACCCGACCACCATCCGGGTCCTGCACGTCTCGGACATCCACCTCAACCCGGCGAGCTGGAAGATCATCGCGTCGCTGGTGGAGCAGTACAAGGTGAACGTGATCGTCGACTCCGGCGACACCATGGACCACGGCTCGGCCGCGGAGAACAGCTTCCTGGACCCGATCCCGAACCTCGGCGCGCCCTACGTCTGGGTCCGCGGCAACCATGACTCCCTCACCACCCAGCGGTACCTGGCAGGCCTCAAGAACGTCCACGTCCTGGACGAGGGCGACGCCCAGACGGTCGCCGGCCTGCGCTTCGCCGGCATCGGCGACCCCCAGTTCACCCCCGACCGCACGAACCAGCCGGGAGCCGAGGAGTCCCAGGAGGTGGCCGGCCTCCGCCTGGCCCGCGCCCTGCGCGCCCAGACGACCGCGGGCACCTCCGTCGACATCGCCGTCGCCCACGAACCGTCGGCGGCCCGCCAGGTCGACGGCGACGTCCCCCTGGTCCTGGCCGGCCACCTCCACCACCAGGAGATGGAGATCCTGAAGCGGGGCACCCGTCTGCGCATCGAGGGCTCGACCGGCGGCAGCGGTCTGCGCGCGGTGGAGGGCAAGTACCCCGACCCCATCGAGGCCTCGATCCTCTACATGGACCGCGACACCCGCCGCCTCCAGGCCTGGGACGAGATCAAACTCGGCGGCCTGGGCCTGACGACGGCGGAGGTCAGCCGGCACCTCCCGGAGGAGAACCAGCCGGGGGCCACTCAGACCCCGAGCCCGAGCGGGTCCGCCCCCTAGGGCGGCGTGGACTGCGACTATTCGGTTTGGTCCCGGCCCGAACGCCGTAGTACAGTCGCGCCGTACCGGCCCTCATCGTCTAGCGGCCTAGGACGCCGCCCTTTCAAGGCGGTAGCACGGGTTCGAATCCCGTTGGGGGTACTTCATCTCATCGCGCCGAGCATTCGGCGCAGCCGCGGGGTACCGAGCGCGACCGCCGTACCGACCGCGAGGACACATCCCCCCAGCAGCAGGAAGTACGCCGCCAGGGGCAACACCGCGGTCAGCCGGAACAACTGGCCTCCCACCACCACACCCACCGCGCCGAACAGGCCGTTCACCGCGAGCAGTCGGCTGGTGCTGCCGGGCGGTGCGACCGCGGCGGCCAGCGCCAGGCCGGCCGGTGCGAGCGCGATCTCGCCGCAGGAGTAGAGCAGGTAGACCAGCAGCAGCCAGTACGGGCCGACCGGGCCGTGCTCGGCGAGCCGGGTCGCGACCGCCATCAGCACAAAGCTCAGCCCGGCCGCGATCAGCGCCCCCGCGAACTTGACGGGCACGTCGACCCGCGGTCCCGCACGCCGCCAGAGGCGGGCCACGAACGGGGCGGCCAGCAGGACGAAGAGCGGGTGCACGGACTGGAACCAGCTGGCGGGGACCTCGAAGCCGAGCACGTCCCGGTCGGTGTGGCGCTCCGCGAACAGACTGAGCACCGAGCCGCTCTGCGCGAAGATCATCCAGAACGCGGCCGAGGCCGCCATCAGCGCGGTGAACCCGGCCAGTTGGCGCCGGTTCCCCTCCCCGGGCGGGGCGGCCCGGCGCAGTGAGCGCAGGTACCAGAACGGGAGGGTGACCGTGGTCAGGCCGAGGACGGCGAGCACCGCGGGCAGCGGCAGCAGTCCGAGGGACGCCGGTACGACCAGCAGCGCGGCCACCGCCCCCGTGGCCCCCGCGGCACGCCTGAGCATCGCGGCGGCCTCGGCGTGCGGCACCGGGCGGGCGGGACGCGCGCCCACGTCTCCGTACCGGCGCCGGCCGAGGGCGAACTGGACCAGGCCCGCCGTCATGCCGACCGCGGCCGCGGCGAAGCCCAGGTGCCAGGCGACGCGCTCCGCCAACAGGCCCGTGACGACGGGGGCGACGAGCGCGCTGACCTGGATGCACAGGTAGAAGAGCGAGAAGGCGGCCTCACGGCGGCCCGCCCCGTCCCCGCTGACCCCCGCGACCATCGCCGCCATGGCCGGCTTGACCAGGCCGGTGCCCGCGACGACCAGCAGCAGCCCGGCGTAGAGCGTGCCCGGCACCGGGACCGCGAGGACCGCGTGGCCGCAGGTGATGAGGACCCCGCCGAGCAGGACCGCCCGGCGGGCGCCCAGCACCCGGTCGGCGAGCCAGCCGCCGGGCAGGCCGGCCATGAAGCTCAGCGACATGTACGCCGCGAAGACCGCGGTGGCCGTCTGCGGGGCCATGCCCATGCCGCCGCGGGCCTCGAAGGCGGTCAGGTACAGCACCAGGATCGCCGCCATGCCGAAGAAGCTGAACCGCTCCCACAGGTCGACCGCGAGCAGGGTGCCGAAGCCGGGTCCGCGACCGCGTCCCGACCGCACCGCCACGGCGGGGGTGGCGGACACGCTGGGGAGGGCGGAGGCCTCGGAGGGCCTCGGTGCGCCGGGCGCCGTGGGGGTCCGAGGAGCTCCGGAGGCCACGGAGCCCGTGACGGCCCGAGGAGCTCCGGAAGCCCCCGAGGCCGCGAAGACCCCAGAAGCTCCCGGGACGCCGGAGGCCGTGGGCGTGGTGTCCGGTGAGGCCGCGAAGACCCCAGAAGCTCCCGAGACACCGGACGCCGTGGGCGTGACGTCCGGCGAGGCCGCGAAGACCCCAGAAGCACCCGAGACACCGGACGCCGGAGGCGTGACGTCCGGAGAGGCCGCGAAGACCCCAGAAGCACCCGAGACACCGGACGCCGGAGGCGTGACGTCCGGAGAGGCCGCGAAGACCCCAGAAGCACCCGGGACACCGGAGGCCGTAGGCGTGGTGTCCGGTGTTGGATCCGGCGGGGTGCGGGAGGCATCCACCGCCGGTCACCGGGCCGGTTTGAGTGCCGCTCCGGCCAGCATCGCGAGGCTCGGGTCGGGGGTGTCCGCCGGTTCGGGGCGCCACAGCGGGGCGCGGACCACGCCGGGCTCCAGGAGCTCGAAGTCCCCGAAGAGTGCGGCGAGTTCACGGTTGTCGCGCCAGATGACCTGGCTCACCGCGCCCCGGTACTGCTCGGCGGCCTCCGGTGCGGCCCGCGGGACCTCCTCCGCGCCGGCGTGCGAGATCACCAGGGCGCTGCCGGGCGCGAGCCCCTCGGTGTACTGCCCGACCAGGGCGAGCGGGTCGTCCGAGTCCGGGACGAAGTGCAGTACGGCGGCGAGGATCAGCGCGACCGGCTGCCCGAAGTCGATCAGCCGGCGGGTGTCGGGCGCGTCCAGGATCTCCCGGGACTTGTAGAGGTCGCCCTGGAAGACGGCTGCCCGGGGTTCGTCGGCCAGCAGGGCCCGGCCGTGCGCGACGGCCACCGGGTCGATGTCGACGTAGACGACCTTGCTGTCCGGGTGAGCGGCGAGGGCCACGTCGTGCACGTTGCCCTCGGCCGGGATGCCGGAGCCGATGTCCAGGAACTGGCGTATGCCGAGCGCCGACAGCTCCCGTACCGCGCGGCGCAGGAAGGCGCGGTTGGCGCGGAGCGTGGCGGGGAGGTCCGGGTTGCCGGCGGCGACCTTGCGGGCGAGCTCCCGGTCCGCCGGGAAGTTGTGGGTGCCGCCGATCCAGAAGTCGTAGACCCGGGCGATGCTCGGGGTGTCGATGTCGACCTCCGGGGGCGCCCAGGCCGGGCGCTCGGTGTCCTGCTGTTCCACGGGTGTCTCCTCCAGTAGCCGGTAGCCAATAGGTGGGGCGGGTGGGCTGTTACGCCGTGAACACCGGGAGTTCCTCGAGGCCGCGCATCATCAGGCTGCTGCGCCAGCGCAGTTCGGCCACGTCCACGGCGGGCCGCAGGGCGGGGAAGCGCGCGAAGAGGCGGCTGATGACGATCTGCCCTTCGAGCCGGGCCAGCGGGGCGCCCAGGCAGTGGTGGATGCCGTGGCCGAAGGCGACCGAGGCGCTGTGGGACCGGGTGACGTCCAGGCGGTCCGGGTCGGAGTAGCGGGCCGGGTCGCGGCCCGCGGCGCCGAGCGAGATGGTCACGAACTCGCCCTCGGGGATGACCACGTCACCGACCTCGACGGGTTCGGTGGTGAACCGCCAGGTGGCGTTGGTGACCGGGCCGTCGTAGCGGAGGAACTCCTCCACGGCCGCGGGCCACAGGGAGGCGTCCGCGGCGAGCTGCTCGCGCACCCCGGGATGGGTGAGCAGGGCGAGGGTGCCGTTGCCGATGAGGTTGACCGTGGTCTCGTGGCCGGCCACCAGCAGCAGGAACGCCATGGAGATCAGCTCGTCGGACGACAGCTGGTCGCCGGCGTCCTGGGCGTGCACGAGGTCGGTGAGCATGTCGTCGGCCGGTTCGGCCCGCTTGGTCTCGATCAGCGCCTTCAGGTAGGCGATCATCGACGCGCTGGCCTCGCGGACCTCTTCGGTGCCCGCGCCGGAGACGAGCAGGTTGGACCAGCGGCGGAAGGCGGCCCGGTCGTCCGGAGGCACTCCGAGCAGCCAGCAGATGACCGTGAACGGCACCGGGAAGGCGAGGGCCTCCATCAGGTCCACCTCGGCGTGCCGGGCGACGGCTTCCAGCAGTTCGTCGGTGAGTTCGGTGATGCGGGGCCGCAGGGACTCGACCCGGCGTGCGGTGAAGGCCCGGCCGACGAGTCGGCGCAGCCGGGTGTGGTCCGGCGGGTCGCTGTCGAGCATGTGCACGCTGAGGACGTGCGGGAACTGGCTGCGCTCGCCCGACTCCGCCAGGAACTCCCGCTGTTTGTCGGGGTCGGCGAAGTTGCGCGGGATGAGGTCCTTGCCGACCCGCATGTCCTTGCTCAGCCGGGGGTCGGCGAGCAGCTCCCGGGCGTGCTCGTAGCCGGTGACCAGCCAGGTGCGCAGTCCGTTCGGCGTCATCACGGGCACGGCGGGGGCGGTCTGCCGCAGCTCGGCCAGCGCCTCGTGCGGGTTCTGGTGGAAGGCGGGTGTGAACAGGTCGGCCGGCGGGGTGTCCGTGCGGGCCATTCTCAGGCTCCTTCCGTGGCGAGTTCGGTGGCGGGTTCCGTGACGAGATCGGTGGCGGGTTCCGTGACCAGTTCGGTGGCGGGTTCCGTGGCGTGGGCGAGGTCGGCCGCGCCGGTCCGGTCTCCCGGGTAGTGGGCGAGCTCCCGGTAGATCTCGAAGGGGCGGTCCCGGCCGGTGTCGCGGAACTGCCGTAGCGGGGCGGTCTGTTCCTTGTGGGCGGCGCCCTTCTCCCAGGCGGTGAACGCCTCCCAGTCGGACCAGCGGCTGACCACGACGTAGCCGCGCGGGTCGCCGAGGGCGTGCAGCAGCTTGTTGCCGAGCAGCCCGGCGGTGCCCGCCATCCGACGGCTGGCCTCGTGGTACGCGTCCAGCACCGGGTCCGGGTCGTCGCTCAGGTGGTAGAGCACCACCTCCACGGCACCGGAGGCCACTTCGGAGGTCACGACGCGGCGCCGGGGAGGGCGGCGACGACGTGCATGGTCGTCATGGAGCCGCCGCTGCGGTACGGGTGCAGTTTCTGCCGGTGTTCCAGATGCCGGTCGCTGGTCTCGAACTCGCGGAAGCGCGGCTCGTCCACCCAGTCGCTGACGATGTAGTAGATGCCGTTCTCCTCGGCGCTGCGGGACAGCCACTGGCCGAGGTTGGCGGGGTGCGCGGTGACCGAGTCGCCGACCTCCAGCCAGACCTTCTCGAACTCGTTCTCGAGGTCCGGCTTGATCTGCATCCGCAGCATGACCCGGAACACCTGCTCGGACGGCTCGGACATGTCAGATCCCCCCGTCGACGTTGAGGGTCTCGCCGGTGATGTACGCGGCGGCGTCGCTCAGCAGGAACAGCACCGGGCCGGCCAGTTCGTCCACGGTGCCGAGGCGGGCGAGCGCGGTCTTGCGGGAGTAGGTGGCCCGCAGTCCGTCGGCGCGGTCGGCGGGCATGGTGGCGAAGGCCTCGGTCTCGATGACGCCGGGGGCGACCACGTTGACGCGGATGCCCTGCGGGCCGAGTTCCTTGGCGAGCGAGCGGGTCAGCCCGATCATGGCGGCCTTGGCGGCGGTGTAGTGGGCGCGCAGCGGGATGCCCGCCGCGGCGCCGCGCGAGCCGATGTTGACGACCGAGGAGCCGGCGCCGAGCAGCGGCAGCGCCTGCTGGATGATCCGGTAGGCGGCCGTGAGGTTGGTGTCGAGGATCCGCGACCACTCCTCGGCGGGCAGCTCCGCGAACGGGATGTGGCTGATCACGCCCGCGTTGTTGACGATGCCGTCGAGCCGCCCGAAGCGGTCCTTGGCCTCGCCGACGAGCCGGTCGACCTCGGCGGTGTCACCGACGTCCGCGCGCAGCACGTGGTGGTCGCCGGCGGTCTCCTTGAGGGCGGCGGTCAGGCTGTCGACGGCCTCGCTCTCCTGCCGGTAGCAGGTGAGGACGTCGGCGCCGGCGCGGGCCGCGGCGAGGACGATGCCCCGGCCGATGCCGCGGGTGCCGCCGGTGACGATCAGTTTCTTGCCGTGCAGTGCGAGTTCCACTGGGGGTACCTCCAGGGCTGGGCCGCGGCTCACACGCAGCCGTCGACGTGGATGTTCTGGCCGGTGACGTACGTGGCGTGGTCGCTGACGAGGAAGAGCACCGCCTGGGCGATGTCGTCGACGGTCCCGAGCCGGCCGAGCGCGCTGAAGGAGGCGAAGGTGGCGCGCTGCCGTTCGGCCTCCTCGGCGGGCAGTTCGTCGAGCGCCTCGGTGTCGATCCGGCCGGGGGAAACGGTGTTGACGCGGATGCCGCGCGGCCCGAGTTCCCGGGCCAGCGAGCGGGTCATGCCGATGAGCGCGGACTTCACGGCGGTGTAGTGGACGCCGCCGGTCATGCCGATGAAGGCGACCGTGGAGCCGATGTTGACGACCGACGAGCCGGCGCCGAGCAGCGGCAGGGTGCGCCGGGTGACCAGGTGGGTGGCGGTGAGGTTGCCCTGCAGGGTGGCGGCCCACTCGGCCGGGCCGAGTTCGTCGTACGGCTGTGGGCGGAAGGTTCCTGCGTTGTTCACTACGGCGTCCAGCCCGCCGAGGCTCGCCTCGCACTCGGCGGCCAGCCGGTCCACGTCGGCCTCGTCGGCGACGTCGGCGCGCAGCACCTGGTGCTTGCCCGGGGTGCCGGCGAGTTCCTCCTCCAGGGTGGCGACGGCCTCGCCGGGGGTGCGGTAGCAGGTGACGACGTCCGCGCCGGCACGGGCCGCGGCGAGCACGATGCCCCGGCCGATGCCGCGGCTGCCCCCCGTCACCAGGAGCCGCTTGCCCTCCAGTTGGCGGCCGGCCCGGGCCGCGGTCTCCACCTTGGCCTTGATCAGCCGCATCTGGACGGCGGTGTTGCGGTTGAGCCGGGCGGTCATCCCGGCGTCGTCGATCGGGGCGCCGGGCTTCATCGCGAAGTCCTGGATCCAGCGCATCCGTACGCCGCCGGGGACCTCCTCGTACTCCCAGCGGATGTTCATGTACGCGAAGGCGCCGGTCTCGACCCGGCGGGCCACGACGGTACGGGTGACCGGGTCGGGGGTGCGCTCGGAGACCCAGCTCCAGACCGTGCCGTTCTCGTCGGGGTGCAGGGCGAGCCGGAAGGTGACGGTGTCGCCGTCCTGCCCGAGGATCTCGGCGGAGGCGTACTCGCTGAACAGCCGCGGCCAGGCGGCCACGTCGTTGGTCATCGACCACACCAGGTCCATCGGTGCCTCGACGATGACCGCGTTGTCGGTGTGTCCTGGGTGTCCTGTGTGTTCGGCCATCAGACGCGGGCCTCCCTGAGCCGGGTGTGGACGTAGGCGAGGGCCTCGGCGGGGCTCTGGGTGTGTGCGAGGTCGCCGTCGGGGATCTGGATGCCGTATTCGCGTTCGATGCGGTTGACGAGTTCCAGGAGGGCGAGGGAGTCGTAGCCGAGGTCGGCGAACGCGGTATCGGCGAAGTGGTCGCCGTCGAGGTCGGTCTGCTCGTCTACGCCGGCGCTGGCGCGGAGGATGCGGCGTAGGTCGTCGAGGGTGAACTCCGGCATGGGAAGCCTTTCGTGGGTTGTGTGTCGGCTGCGGGTGGGTGGGGGCTGGACGCGCCCACGCGGCGGAGCCGCATATCGATACAGCCCCGCGCCCCTGATGCGGGCTGCGCCCGCATGTGTCGGTCGCCTGCGGGTCCGGCGGGGGCTGGTCGCGCCGTTCCCCGCGCCCCTAGGCGGGCTGCGCCCGCAAGGGTCGGTCGCCTGCGCCCACCAACAGCGCTGACGTGAAGCCGCCGTGGCCGCGGGCCAGTACCAGGGCCGTGCGTGGGTCTGTCTGGCGGGGGCGGTCCAGGACCAGGTCGATTTCGCAGCCTGGGGCCGGGCGGCCGAGGCCCGCGGTGTGGGGGACCACGCCCGCGCTCAGGGCGAGCAGCGCGGTCGCCACGTCCAGTGCGGCGCCGCCGGCGTAGAGGCGTCCCGTGAGGGTCTTCGGTGCGGTCACCGGCACTCCGCCGGGGCCGAAGACCTCGGTGATCGCGCGGGCCTCGGCGAGGTCCTCGGCGGGTACGCCGGAGGCGTCGGCGAAGACCATGTCGACGGCGTCCGGGGTGAGGCCGGCGTCGGTGAGGGCGCGGTGGATGACGGAGACCAGTACCGAGTGGCGGGCGGCCGTACCGTCCGCCGTGGGGTCGAAGCCCGCCGCGTAGCCGAGGAGTTCGCCGTACGACGGGACCCCGCGGGCCCGTGCCGCCTCGGCGTTCTCGACCACGAGGATGGCGCCGCCCTCGCCCGGGACGAAGCCGGAGGCGGCCGCGTCGAAGGGCAGATAGGCGCGGGCGGGATCGTCCTCGGTGGACAGGTGGCCGGTGGACAGCTGCGCCACCAGGCCGTACGGGCACAGCGAGGCGTCGGTGCCGCCGCTGAGGACGAGCCGGGAGCCGGTGTCCAGCAGCCGGCGGGACTGGCCGAGGGCGTCCAGTCCGCCGGCCTGCTCGCCGCAGATGACCCCGCAGGGGCCGCGCATGCCGTGCCGGATGGAGACCTGGCCGGTGGTGGCCGCGTAGAACCAGGCGATCGACTGATAGGCGCCGACCCAGGAGGAGCCCTGCTGGTAGAGGTTCTCCATCTCGTGCTGGCCGAACTCGGTGCCGCCCGAGGAACTGGCCGTCACCACCGCCATCTCGTACTCCGGCAGGGTCGCCGGATCGGCGGCGGCGTCCGCGAGGGCGTCCTCGGCGGCGGCCAGCGCGAAGTGCGTGAACCGGTCGGTCTGCGGCACGAGCCGTCCCGGGACCTGTTCACCGGCCCGGAAGCCGGGGACCTCACCGGCGACCCGGACGGGGTAGCCGGTCGGGTCGAACCGGGTGATCCGGCCGATGCCGCTCTTGCCCGCGAGCACCGACTCCCAGTGCCGGGCGGCACCGATCCCGGTGGGCGCGACCACGCCGATCCCGGTGACCACGGACCGGCCGCGGCGACCGGGGCGTATGCCGGAGGCGCTCATGCCGCCTCCCCGTGCCGTGCCGAGGGCCGGCCCAGCACCATCGCCGTCTGGAAGCCGCCGAAGCCGCTGCCCACGCTGAGCACCCGGTCCATACGGTGCTCCCGTGCCGTCACCGGTACGTAGTCGAGGTCGCACTCGGGGTCGGGGGTGGAGAGGTTGGCGGTCGGCGGGACGACCTGGTGGCGCAGGGCGAGGGCGCAGGCGGCGATCTCCAAGGAGCCGATGGCGCCGAGCGAGTGCCCGATCATCGACTTGATGGAACTGATCGGAACCTCGCGGGCCCGCTGTCCGAGGCTGCGCTTGAACGCGGCGGTCTCGTGCCGGTCGTTCTGCTTGGTGCCCGAGCCGTGCGCGTTGATGTAGTCGATGTCGCCGGGGTCGAGCCGCGCCCGGTCCAGGGCGACGCGGATGGCCTCGGCCATCTCCCGGCCGTCGGGCTTGAGTCCCGTCATGTGGAAGGCGTTGCTGCGGCCGGCGAAGCCGAGGATCTCGGCGTACACGGTGGCGCCGCGGCGCCTGGCGGACTCCAGCTCCTCGATCACCATGACGGCGGAGCCCTCGCCGAGGACGAAGCCGTCGCGCCGCCCGTCGAAGGGCCGGGAGGCGTGTTCGGGGTCGTCGTTGTTGGCGGTGGTGGCCTTGATGGCGTCGAAGCAGGCGGAGGTGATCGGCGACAGCGGGGCGTCGGTCGCGCCGGCGAGTACGACGTCGGCGGTGCCCTCCTCGATGAGCTGGACGGCGTGCCCGATGGCGTCCAGGCCCGAGGTGCAGCCGGTGGAGATCAGCGCCACCGGCCCCTCGGCCCCGGCCTGCCGGGCCACCTCGACGGCGAGGGTGCTGGGCACCATGTGGCCGTAGAGGTGGGGGACGCCGTAGCTGTGGTCGACCAGCCAGTGGCGGCCGCCGTCGGAGAGGACCGCGTACTCCTCCTCCAGGCCCGTGGTGCAGCCGACCGCGCTGCCGATGCTCACGGCGACCCGTTCCGGGTCGGCGCCCGGCAGTTCGATGCCGCTGTCCGCGACGGCCTCGCGGGCGGCGACGACCGCGAACTGGCCGGCCCGGTCCATCCGGCGGACCTCCTGCGGGGTGAGCCCGGCGGCGAGCGGGTCGAAGTCGCACTCGGCGGCGACCCGGGAGCGGAACCCGGCCGGGTCGAACAGGCTGATGCGGCGGGTGGCGGTGCGGCCGGCGGTGAGCAGGTCCCAGTAGGCCTCCCGGCCGTGCCCGCCGGGAGCCACGGCCCCCACTCCGGTGATCACCGCGCGCCGGTCGGCCGGCGTCATCGGGCCGCTCCGACATCGGGGTTGCCCGCGCTCGCGTCGAGCGGCTGCTCGGTGTCGACGTGGCCGAGCTCGGGGCGCGGCGCGAGCGGGGAGAGGTGGAAGACCGCCTCGGCCGGCACGGACCCGGTGTTCACCAGGCGGTGGCGTACCCCGATGGGCACCAGCAGCGAGTCGCCGGGGCCGAGTTCGACCGGGGCGCCGCGGTCCAGCGTCATCTCGAGGCGGCCCTGGACGACGTGCAGGAACTCCTCGGAGTACGGGTGGTAGTGCTCGGTGACGTGGTGGCCGGGGGCCAGCCGCAGCACCCCGCCGAAGCCCGAGGTGCAGCCCACGGTCTTCGGGCTGAGGGTGACGCGGATGTCGCCGCCGCGCTTGGTGTTGGCGGCGACCTCGTTCGCGGCGACCCTGGTGGTGGCGGGGGCGCTCATCGGGCACCGCCGAGGTTCGCGGACCGGGGGGTGCTCGTCTGCGGGCCCTGCTCGGGCGTCCACGAGTAGAACGGCACGGCCATCGCGTCCTTGGGCTCGCGCCAGTCGGGGTCGAAGGGCGAGATGAACTGCCCGAGCCGGGTGTTGATCTCGTTGTAGAGCGGGTGGCTGCGCGCCTTGTACAGATTCGGCGCGATGTCC
This sequence comes from Streptomyces fulvoviolaceus, assembly GCF_000718165.1. Taxonomy (GTDB): domain Bacteria; phylum Actinomycetota; class Actinomycetes; order Streptomycetales; family Streptomycetaceae; genus Streptomyces; species Streptomyces fulvoviolaceus. Next base: position 68,522 of record NZ_JOEY01000050.1, read on the forward strand.
TGCTCAGCCTCGACCAGATGGAAGTACAGGTTGTGGAACGCGAAGAGCGTCCGCCTCGACACCCCCACCAGATGCGGCAGTTCGGTGCTGTCCGAATCGGCGAAGACCTGCGCGACGCCCTCGGCGTCGGCGAGGTCCATCCTCGCCACGATCAGCGTGCGGTGCACGATGTCCTCCCGGCTTGTCGGTTCTGTGTTCACCCTGGTCGGCAAGGGTCGAGGCGCTCTCGAAGCCGCCTGGAAATCCGCTGACGGCCCGGGAAGTCCGCTGACGGCGGGGGCGCCGGCCCACCGAAGGCCGGACACAACACGAGGGCCCACCGCACCAGGGGTGCCGCGGGCCACCGGGGCGGGGCGCGAGACCGACGGCAGCGATGCGGGCCCCAGTCGCGTCACAGCGCGGGCCACCGGGGGCGAGCACAGCGCACCGACTCACCGGAGAGCGGGCACAACGCGGCGGCCCACCGCACGGGAGATGCGGCGGGCCACAGGGGGCAGGGCGCGGTGGCCGACGGTGGCGATGCGAGCCCCAGCCGCGTCACGGCACGGGCCACCGAAACCGGCACGCCCCGCCACAGAAGACACGGCCCGCCGCAGGGGAAGGCAGTACACAGCCGACAGGACCAGTGCAGGGCAAGGCGGACGGGCACCTCCCGACCGGCCCGCCGCGCGGGAGGTGCAGCGGGCCACAGGGGGCGCGGCGCGGGGCCGACGGCGGCGATGCGGTGCGCAGGCACGCTACGACGCCGCCGCCGGACGCAGCACTGCCCGACGACCGACCCCCGCGGGCGCAGCCCGCATTCAGGGGCGCGGGGAACTGCGCGACCAGCCCCCACCGGCCCGCAGCCGCCCAACCGCCCCGGACACCCCCTCCCCCGGCGCACAGGACACGGCCCCGTCCGACCGGACACAGCACAACGGCCCGCCGCACCCAGAGGTGCCGCGGGCCGCAGGAGCGGGCCTGTTACCGGTGGACCCCGGCCTTCATCAGGGTGACGCGGGAGCCGGCGCGGCCGACGGTGGCCGTCCGGCCGTTCGGTACGTCGGCAGCGGGTGTGCCCCGTAGCAGGAGGATCAGGGCCTGGCGGGTGAGTCGGGGCACGGAGTACAGGGGCTGGGCGCCCGGTGCCAGGTGTTCCCGTACGAGATGGACGTCGACGAGGTACTCGAGGAGCGTCTCGGCGTCACCGGCGCCCGGGCGCAGCCGTGCGATCACCTCGTCGACGCTCCAGCGGGGGCGCTCGCGCTGCAGCAGCAGGTGCAGCAACTCCTGGGAGGGGCCGGGGAGATGCCGGTGGCTGGCGGCCACCGTGGTCATCAACGACTGGGTCCCGGCGGGGAGTTCGAGCAGCATCCGGTGGTTGCCGCGCAGCCGCACCGCCAGCCTCCCCGCCGACCAGCCCGGCCGGGCGGTGAGCCGGCCGGACACCGCCCGGATCGCCAGGGGCAGTCCCTCGCACAGGCCCATCAGCTCGTGCACGGCGGCGGGCTCCTCCTGCCGGGACCGCTCCCCGGCGACCCGGTCGTACAGCTGGAGGGACTCCTCCCCCGACAGGGCGTTGAGCACGATCTTGCGTCCGGTGGACAGGCTGTGCGCCCGGTAGCGGTTGGTGGCGATCACCGCGCAGCCGGAGCCGCCCGGCAGTACGGCACGGATCTGCGAGGCGGTGAGCACGTCGTCGACCACGACCAGCACCCTGCGGTCGGCGGTCCAGGTGCGGAAGAGCCGGCTGAGCTCGTCGAGCCCGGTCGGCTGTTTCTCACGTTGGACACCACACGCGCCGAGACAGGCCGACAGCACGTCGGCGAGCTGCTGGGAGCCCTCGCCCACGGCGGACAGGTCGATGAAGAGCTGTCCGTCGGGGAAGCGCGGGCGCAGCCGGTGCGCGGCACGGACGGCGAACGCGCTCTTGCCGACGCCGGGCGGGCCGTGCACCTCCACCACCCGCATGCCGGTGCTGGCCCGGTCCGAACCGAGGAAGGTCTCGAGCTGGTCCAGTTCCCGGTCCCGGCCGACGAAGTCACCGATGTCGGCGGGCAGTTGGGCCGGTCCGGGCACGAGCCTGCGGGTGACGGGGGCGGCCTCGGTCTTGGCCGGCCCCCTGAGATGACCGCGGTCCGCGAGCACCTCCTGGTGGAGGCGCTGGAGCTGGGCCGAGGGTTCCAGGCCCAGTTCCTCGACGAGATGGCTGCGCAGGGTGCGGAAGGTGTTGAGGGCGTCCGGCCGGCGGCCGCAGCGGTGCAGGGCCCGCATGAGCTGTCCGGCGAACGCCTCATGGGTCGGATGGGCACGGAAGGCCTCGGCCAGCTCGTCCAGCACGGCGTGGTGACGGCCGAGGTCCAGTTCCAAGGAGAAACGTTGCTCTTGAACGCTCTTGCGGCGCTCCTCGAGCTGGGTCGACCAGGCCGACAGCCGGCGTCCGGCAATGACGTCGACCAGGGCGCCGCCCTGCCACAGAGAAAGGGCTTCCTTCAGCGTGCGGGCGGCCTCGTCCCCGGCACCGGTGCGGTGCTGGGCCATGCCCTGCTCGGTGAGCTGCTCGAAACGGTAGGCGTCCACCGACTGTTTGTCGTCCAGGCGCAGTTCGTACCCACCCACCCTGGTCAGGAGTGCGGGGCAGCCGTGCGGCGGACGGGTTCCAAATGGCGCGCCGTGCTGTCCGGTGGCCAGCAGCAGTCTGCGGCGCAGTTGATAAATGTAGGTTTGCAAGGTGGTCAGCGCGCTGAGCGGCGGGTGGTCCTCCCACAGCTCCTCGCACAGCTGGTCCACGCTGACCAGCGAGTTGGCATTGAGCACCAGCAGGGCCAGTACCTGACGCAGTTTGGGGGCCGACGGTGTGACGTCCTCCCCGTTCCTGCGTACTCGCATGGAGCCCAGCAGACCGATCTCTATCACTGCATTCCCCCTGAGTGCGCCGCCTTTGTGGGGTGGCGGCCATCGATGGGCCTGATATTCAACAAGCCTGTCGGTATTCACCTTCCTGCGTCAGTTATTTTTTGGCGAAACATCCACCGCGCCTCCAGGCGGGAAATATTGCCTTTCCTTTACCGGAAATCGCTTTCGCCGAAAATAGGCCTGAATTCAACGAACCTCGCGCGTGGTAAGCACGGAATAAAGAATTCCGTTCCGAATACCACGCTCCCTTTGTCCACCTTGTGTCATCATATTACTTCACACACAAGGATGACAAGGTGCACATTTATTGCAGGCGCAGTTCGACCCGGTAGTCCGCCAGCCACGTGTTCAACTGCAGCACCATCTCCATGCTGGCCCGCTCCACCCACGCGAAGGCGCCGCTGGGTGCCGCCGCCGCGCCCAGCGCCGCACGGGTCGCCTCGGCATCGAGCAGCGGGGCGACCGGGGCCGACCGGTCCTCGGCCACGTCCCCGAAGCGGTAGCGCACGAACTCCCCGTACGCGGCCTCCTGGACGGTCGGGTAGGCGCTTTTGGGCCGGTTGAGCACCCGCTCCGGCAGCAGATCGGCGACGGCGGCGCGCAGCAGGCTCTTCTCCTGGCCGTTCACCCGCTTCAGCTCGGCCGGCACGTTGTAGACGTACTCGACCAGCGCCCGGTCGCAGAACGGCGGCCGCAGTTGCACCCCGTGCGCCATGCTCATCCGGTCCGCCCGGTCCAGATGGGTCGGGGCCCAGCGGGTCAGCGCCAGATACGTCACCTCGCGCGCCCGGCGCTCGGCGGGCCCCTCCCCCGCCAGCCGCGGCACCTCGGTGAGGGCGTCGCGGTAGTGCTGGTCGGCGTACTCCATGAAGTCCAGCTCCTTGCGGAGCGTACGGTCCACCAGCGAGCAGCCGAGACCGCCCGCGGCGGCGTCGTGCCCACGCTCGAAGGAGACCCACGGGAAGGTCGTGGAGTTGCTGTGGCCCGCGTCGTACGCCCAGAAGTAGCCGTTGAACACCTCGTCCGCGGTCTCCCCGGAGAGCACGGCCGGGATGCCGGCGCTGCGCAGGGCCTCGAAGAACAGCAGCAGCGAGACGTCCATGTCGCCGAGCGGGGAGGGCGCGTCCTGGCTGCGCAGGGCGGCGGCGTGGGTCTGCGGGTCGGCGAGCGCCGCGGTGTCGAGCAGGATCTCGGTGTGCTCGGTGCCGATGTGCTCGGCCGCGAGGGCCGCGTAGGGGGCGTCCGGGGTGGCGCGCATGGTCGGATGCGGCTCGAAGTTCTCCGCGTAGCCGGCGAAGTTGACCGAGAACGACCGGAGTGCGCCGCCCCCCGCCGCCCGCCTCTCACGGGCCGCGAGCGCGGTCAGCGCGCTGGAGTCGATCCCGCCGGAGAGCATCGCGCCGACCGGCACGTCCGCGCGCAGATGCGCGGCCACCGCCTCCGACAGCAGCCCGCGCACGGTGGCGACGGTGGTCTCCAGGCTGTCGGTGTGCGGCCGGGCGGGCAGCGACCAGTAGCGCCGGTGACCGGTGCCCGGCGCGCGCACGGTCATCGTGTGGCCGGGCAGCACCTCGCGTGTCCCCCGGAAGACCCCGGTGCCCGGCTTGCGGCTGTGCGCGAACAGCTCGCGCAGTCCGTCGGCGTCGACCACCGGCCGCACCGCCGGATGGGCCAGCAGCGCCTTGGGCTCGGAGCCGAAGACCACCCCGGACGGGGTCAGGAAGTAGCACAGCGGCTTGACTCCCAACCGGTCGCGGACCAACAGCAGTTCGTGCCGTCGTACGTCCCACACGGCCAGGGCGAACAGCCCCTCCAGCCGCTCCGGGAACCTGGCGCCCCACTCCAGATAGGCGTGCAGCGCCACCTCCGCGTCACCGTGCCCGGTGAACCGGTGCCCCTTGGCGGCCAGTTCGCGGCGCAGCTCGGTGTGGTTGGTGATCGCCCCGTCCAGGGTCAGCACGGCCACCGGGCTCCCGCCCTCGGACTCCATGACGGCCGGCTGCGCCCCGTGCTCCGGGTCGAGCAGCGCGAGCCGCCGGTGGGCGAGCGCGGCATGCCCCTCGATCCACTCGCCCGAACCGTCGGGGCCGCGGTGCGCGAGCGCCGCCGCCATCGCCCGTACGGTGGGCGCCTCGGGCGTCAGGTCCCGCTCGAAGTCCACCCAGCCGGCGATTCCGCTCATCGTGGTGTCCTCTCGTTCGCTGCGTGTGAAGTGCCTGAAGTGGAGGCGCTGTCGGAGGCCGGAAGGTGGACGACCTCCACCAGACAGAGCCCGTGGCGGATGACGGCCTCCCGGAACTCGTCGAGTCCCGGCGCCCCTTCGCCGCGCACCGCGATGCCCAGCCGGCGCGGGGCCGCCTCCCCGTACCTGCGGTACAGCTCCAGATAGCCGCGCGCGGTGCGCTCCGCGTCGTCGACCAGCGCGAACCGCACGGTCCGCCGCTGCCCGCGCCAGGTCAGCCAACCCTCCATGCCGCCCGCGAAGTTGTGGCGCCAGCCGCTTCCGGTCGCGACCACCAGCGCGCCACCGAGGCTGTGCACCCCGGCGGGCACGGTGTACGGCCGTCCGCTGCGCCGTCCCGTGAAGTGCAGGAGCGCGAGCCGCTCGGCCACCGGGCCGGGTGCGGGACCGGACAGCAGCTCCCGCATCCGGGCGTCGCCCGCCGCGCGCTCTGGGCCGTCCGGCAGATCGCGTACGACGACGGGGCTCACGTCAGCACCACCGCGGCGGCCGTCAGCGCACAGCCCGCGATCGCGAGGCAGGTGCGCACCAGGTGCCAGTCGCGCCAGGCCGGACGGGGATCCCGCCAGCCGGGGCCCAGGTCCTCGGGCCGGGTCCGTTTCACCGTCCGGTTGATCGGCACGTTCCTGGTCTGCGAGACCACGGCCACCCCGGCCATGCAGAGGGCGGCGGCCGCGAACAGCACCCGGGGGCCGCCCGAGGCCCGGATCGCGAGCCCCACGTCGACGGCCGTGGAGCCGGTGACGATGAACGGCATGATCCGGTCGTAGCGTTTGCCGAGCAGGATGTGCGTGGACACGTACCGCTCCGGCGTCATCGCGATCAGCGCGGGCATCACGCTCACCGCCACCGCGAAGAGCACCCCCGCCACCAGGCCGGTGCCCGTCAGCACCAGCACACTGAAAGCCTCCACCACCGCTTCCGCCCTCCTTCGAGCCTTGCCCCGCACCTCGGGCCTGGAACAGCTCGAACCTGTCAGCCGCACCTCGGACGGCACTCGAATCCCTCTGGGAGAGCGCCCCTTCGCAGAGGCCCCGTTCGCCCGCGCCGTGGGGCCTGTCCGGCGGATCAGGTCGCGGGAAAGCAACGGCGCCTCATCAATGCAGGTGAGCGGGGTCTGGTGCGTCGAGCTGCAAGGCGGAGGAGGGCGGCGACGCGGAGCGTCGGCAACCGACGACAACGCCGCAGATCGGCGTGCCAGACCCCGCGTCCGCGACATGATCCGCCGGACAGGCCCCAGCCCGGTTCGAGGGGGCGGGTGTTGCATCGGCGGCCGAACCCCGAGCGCGAACTCAAGGGCATGCGCCCTTCCGAATTCAGGAGCCGGTATGGCGGACGAGACGACCGAAGTACTCATCGTGGGCGGCAGCATGGTGGGCCTCGCCCAGGCCCTGTTCCTCGCCCGGCAGGGCATCCGGCCGCTGCTGGTGGAACGGCACGCGGAGATCTCGGCGCACCCCCGGGCACAGGCCGCGAGCCCGCGCACCATGGAGCTGCTGCGCGCGCTCGGTCTCGAGGACGCGGTACGGGCCCGGGAGAACCCGCACGCCCAGTACGGCGACATCCTCCAGGCGGAGTCCCTCACCGGGCCCGAACTCGGGCGCTTCGACGGCCCGTTCCGTCACGACCCGACCGACGTGGGCACCACCGGCTGGACGCTGATCGGGCAGGACCGGCTCGAACCGGTGCTGCGGGAAGGGGCCGAGGAGCTCGGCGCGGACATCCGGTTCGGCACCGAGATGACGGGGTTCACCCAGGACGAGGAGGGCGTCACGGCCGTACTGCGCGACGTGTCGGACGGCTCGGAACGGACAGTACGAGCTCGCTACCTGGTGGCGGCGGACGGCTCACGGGCCCCCATCCGCGAATCACTCGACATCGGCCATCACGGACAGGGTGTGTTCGGTCGCCAGATGAACATCATCTTCCACGCCGACCTCGACCCGTACGTGGCGGGCCGCACCTTCTTCCTCTGCTTCGTCAGCAACCCGAAGGTCAAGGGCGTACTCGGCAAGCTCGGCGGCGCGGACTCCGACCGCTGGGTGCTCGCGCCGAGCCTGCCGCCCGGGTCCGACCACCGCGTGTACGACACCGAGGACTGCGTGGAGCTGGTACGGGCCGCCGTAGGGGTCCCCGACCTGCCGGTCGAGGTGGAGTCCGCGACGAGCTGGGAGATCGCCGCGTGGGTGGCGGACCGGTTCCGCTCCGGGCGGGTGCTGCTCACCGGCGACTGCGCGCACGTCATGCCGCCCACCGGGGGGTTCGGCGGCAACATGGGCATCCAGGACGCGCACAACCTGGCGTGGAAGCTGGCGCTGGTGCTGCGCGGGCAGGCGGGTCCCGACCTCCTGGACACCTACGAACAAGAGCGTGCTCCGGTAGCCGAGTTCACCGTCGACCAGGGCGTCATCCGCTACCTCCAGCGCAGCGGCCTCGACGAGGCGGCAGCGGCCCGGCACCGCCCCGAGACCACGGTGTTGTTCGGCCACGTGTACCGCTCGGACGCGGTCCTGCGGGACCCCGGCCAGGACGACGCCTCCGTGGTGGAGGACCCGACAACCCCCACGGGCCGCCCCGGCACCCGCGCCCCCCACCTCCCCCTGGTCCGCCAGGGCAAGGAAGTCCCCCTGCACGACCTCCTGGACGGCGACTTCTGGCTCCTGACCGGCCCCGAAGGCGCCCCGTGGCAGACGGCAGCCGAGTCACAGGGCATCTCCTTCCACCGCGTCGGCACGGAGGAGGACCCGGAGACCGTCGCCCGCTTCCTCACCCGCTACGGCATCGAAGCCGCCGGCGCGGTACTGCTCCGCCCCGACGGCTTCATCGCCTGGCGCACCCCGGGCCCGACGGCCAACCCCACCAAGTCACTGACAACGGCACTGAACACCCTGCTGCACCGCCCCACCACGTAACCCACCCCGCACACACCACGGCCGCGGCGCTCCCCTCCGGAGCACCGCGGCCATTCCCGCCCTGCGGGGGCGCAGCCCCCCGCAAGGGGCGCGGGGAACGGCGCGACCAGCCCCCCACCGCCCGCAGCCGACCAACATCCGCGGGCGCAGCCCGCCCAGGGGCGCGAGGAACGGCGCGACCACCCACCCACCCGCAGCCGCCCGACACCCGCGGGGGCAGCCCGCCCAGGGGCGCGGGGAACTGCGCGACCAGCCCCCACCGGCCCCGCAGCCGACCACCCCCGCGGGCGCAGCCGAAAAAGAGGCGCGGGGCTGAGGCGTGGGCGGCTACCGCCGCGCGGGCGCGACACCCACCGACCGCCATCCGCGGGCGCGGCCCGCCCAGGGGCGCGGGGAACTGCGCGACCAGCCCCCACCGGCCCCGCAGCCGCCTAACCACCTTCAGACCGAGCCGCTTTCCCCAGCGGAGCTACCCGCGGTCCAGGATCGTCCGCAGGGCGTCGACCGCCGCGCGGTCCACCGGCCCCGTACGCCCCGCAGTCGTGCGCCAGGCCACGAACCCGTCGGGCCGCACCAGAACCGCCCCTCCGGCAAGGAGCCCGTACCGGCGCCGGAAGGACCCGCCCTGGTCCCACAGCCGCGTGCCACGCCCGATGCGGACCACCTTCAGGGCGACGCCCAGCCGCGCGGCCTCCTGTTCCACCGCCCCGGGCCAGCGCCCGGCGACCTCGTCGACGAGGAGAGTGAACCCGTCGCCGTACAGGTCGATGACGGACACCGGGCCCTCGGGACCGGAGAGTTCGAGATGCGGGGCCCGTGCCCCGGGCCGCGCGCCGGGGTGCTCGGGATCCTCGACGATCGCATCGGGGGCGCCGGCCTCCGCGGCGAACGCACCGGCGCGGTAGCAGTACCCGAACGTCATCGTCGTCTCGTCCAGCAGCTCGGCGGCGACCTCCTGGTACTGCTTGCCCTCCCGCACCGCGAACCGCAGCATCGCCTGCCGGACGGTCTCCTCGGCCACCGGGCGCCGCTCGGCGTCGTAGCTCTCCAGCAGCCCGGGACCGGCCGTGCCGGACAGCACCAGGGCCAGCTTCCAGGCCAGGTTGTACGCGTCCTGGATACCGGTGCTGGCGCCGAACGCCCCGGTGGGCGGCATGACATGGGCGGCGTCACCGGCCACGAACACCCGCCGGGTCGCGAAGGTGTCCGCCACGCGCGCGGAGATGTCCCACGCAGGCATGTCCACCGACTCGATCTTCAACGGCAGTTCGGGCACCCCCACGGCGGCCCGCACCAGGGCGGTGCAGCGCTCCTCGGTGAAGTCCTCGGCACGCTGGCCCTGTTCGGGGGAGAAGGAGACGTTGATGACCCAGCGGCGGTCGTTGTCGATGGGGATGATCGTGCCGCGCACCTCGGGGTTGTTGACGTACGCCGCGATGATCCGGCGGCTGCGCAGCACCTCGGTCAGGTCCGCCTCGAAGAAGAAACTGACGAGGTTGGTGATGGTGCCCCGCCCGTGCGCCCCGATCCCCAGCATCTCGCGCAGCGGACTGCGGCTGCCGTCCGCCGCGATCACGTACTGGGCGCGGATCTCCGAACTCCCGCCGGTGGACAGGTCGGTGACGCGGACCGACACACCATCCGCGTCCTCCTCCAGACCATCGACGCGAGTCGAGAAGCGGACGTCCGCCCCCGCCTCGACCGCCCGCTCCCGCAGGATCGGCTCCAGCTGGTTCTGGTCGATCAGCGTCCACTGGGTGGGGCTGATCCGGCCGATGTCCTCGGGCGAGGCGTTGGGCATCCGCACGCGTTCCTTGCCCGCGAGGCTCTCCACGTGCACGAGGTCGGTGTTGCCGGAGATGGGGGAACGCCCGGCCCGTACCCGCTCCTCCATGCCGACCGCGCGGTACAGCTCCATCGTCCGCGGGTTGATGGCGCGGGCCTTGGGGTGGGTGGAGGTGTCCGGGTGGCGCTCCACCACCGTGGCGCGGACGCCGTGATGGGCGAGGAAGACGGCCGCGGACAGCCCGGTCAGCCCGCCACCGACGATGAGCACAGATGTCTGATCCCGCTTCATGCTGCCTCCTTGCTTCCTGCAGCCGGCTTGTGGGCGGTGACCAGGGTGTGCGTACCGAGAAGCGGCTCGGCCGTACCGTCGGTGAAGCCCGCCTCCCGCAGCCACCCCCGGCAGTCCCCCACCCGGTACTCGGACCCGTCGGGGCTGACCAGCCGCATGTGCAGACTGCTCAGCAGCCGCTCCGGGTCGCTGCGGTCGTCGTCGATCATGCGGTCGTAGACGAGGACCGTGCCGCCGGGCCGCACCGCCTCGAAGACCCGGCCCAGCAGCTCGCGCCGCCGCCCGGTGTCGAAGCCGTGCAGGATGTGGCCGAGGACGACGACGTCGGCCGGCGGGACCGGGTCGGCGAAGAAGTCGCCGCCGGCGAAGGCGATCCGGTCGGCCAGGCCCAGGCCGCCGATGTGCTCGGTGAACAGCGGCCGGGTCCGCTCCAGGTCGAAGCAGGTGGCCTCGAGATGGGGGTGCGCCTGCACCAGCACGGCCGCGAGATTGCCACGCGCACCGCCCAGGTCGACGAACGAGGAGTGGCGGCCCCAGTCGAGACGCCGGGCGAGTTCCGCGCCCATCCGGTCGCTGTAGGCGTCGAGTCCGGCGAGGAACCGCTTCATCTTGGCGGGGTCCTTGTGCCGGTCCCCGACGAAGCCGCCCTTGTCGGGGTCGAGGTGCTGGGGCTCGCCGGAGCGCAGCGCCTCGGTGAGCCGGCCCCAGGTCCCGTACAGGGTCTCGTTGGTGAGCTCGACGAAACCGCCGAGGTACGAGGAGGAGTCCGGCACCAGATAGGTCTGCGCCAGCGGGGAGTTGCGGTAGCGGCCGCCCTCCGTGCGCTCCAGCAGCCCGAGTCCGACCAGCGCGTCCAGGAAGTCCGGGACCATCCGGTGGTGCAGCCCGGTACGCCGGGCCAGTTCGGCCGAGTCCGCGGGGCGGCCCTCGGCGAGCGCGCCGAACACACCGAGGGTCACGGCGCTGTGCAGCACTTTGGCGGCGCAGTCGGCGATGGTCAGCCGGATCAGCGGTCCGGGATCGACCGCCGGTGCCGTCTGCGGGTCTTCGGTCGTTGTCACACGAGCCTCCTGGTCTGCCTCTGCCTGCGTTGTGTCTCCTACGGCTGTGCAGTGCCGACGATGTCCGCGAGCCGTCGATTCGGGCTCGAAGGGCGCTGAAGGAGGCAGGGTGCGGAGGCGGACGTACAAAAGAGCCGCCCTCCCCGTGCGGGAAGAGCGGCTCTCGACGGACAAGGAGCGTGGTCAGCTCTCCTCGGCCGCGGCTTCGTGCCCCTGGTGGTCCCCGCCGCGCAGCGGGAGGTTCTTCATCGCCAGGGCGGCCAGCAGCCCCAGGACGAGGACCGGTACGGCGGTGAGGAAGACGGGGGTGAGGGCGGCGGCGTACGACTGCTCCACTGCGTGCCGCACGGGCTCGGTGAGTTTGTCGAGCGTCTCGGTCGAGGACAGCGCGTCGTGGTCGATGCCGCGCAGCGCGTCCGCGGGTGTCCGGTCGGCGATCTCCTCGGTGAGCCGGTTGTAGAAGATCGAGGCGAACAGCGAGATGCCCACGGTGGTGCCGAGCTGGCGGGCGAAGGCCACGGTGGCGTGGACGGCGCCGATGTCGTCGCGGGGTGCGGTGTTCTGTGCCGCCATCGTGAGGACCTGCATGTTCAGGCCCGCCGCGATGCCGAAGACCAGCATGTAGGCGATGACGACGGTCCGGGACGTCCCGGTGTCCATGGTGGCGAGCAGCAGCGCCCCGACGATGCCGATGGCCATGCTGAGCACGGGGTACCACTTGTAGCGCCCGGTCTTGGTGATCGCCGCACCGCTGACCACGGAGGAGGCGACCAGGCCGAACATCATGGGCAGCAGCACCACACCGGACATGGTCGGGCTGGCTCCGGTCACCACCTGGATGTAGATCGCCAGGAAGTTGACCGAGCCGAGGAAGACGATGCCCGCCGCGACGCTCACCAGCACGCTGACGCTGAAGGTGGAGTCACGGAAGAGGTGCAGCGGGATGACGGGTTCGGTGGTCCGGCGCTCGGCGCCGACGAACAGCACAGCGAGCAGCACCGCGCCCACGCCGAGCGCGAGGATCCGCCAGTCCAGCCAGTCGTACTTCACCCCGCCCCAGCTGGCGGCCAGGGTGAGCGCGACGATCGAGGCGCTGAGCAGCACGAAGCCGGTGTAGTCGATGTGCGCGGGCCGGTCGGCCCGGGGCAGGTGCAGACAGGTGGCGACCAGTGCCAGGATCACGATGCCCACGGGCAGGTTGATCAGGAAGACCCAGTGCCAGCTGAGCAGGTCGGTGAGCGCACCGCCGACGGCGGGACCGGAGAGCGCGGCGAGGGCGAAGACGATGCCGAAGAGGTTGAAGTACTTGGCGGCTTCGCGCGGGTTGAACAGCTCCCCGATGATGGCGAGCACGGAGACGAACAGGCCGCCGGCCCCGATGCCCTGCACGGTGCGGAACAGGATGAGCTGGTCCATCGACTGGGCCGCGCCGCTCAGCGCGGAGCCGACGAGGAACACCGTCACGGCGATCAGGAAGATCTTCTTGCGGCCGAAGAGGTCACCGAGCTTGCCGTAGACGGGCGTGGTGACGCTGGCGGCGATGATGTACGCGGTCGTCACCCAGGCGAACACGTCGAGACCGCCGAGGTCCCCGACGATGCGGGGCAGCGCGGTGGCGACGACCTGCGAGTCCAGCATGGCCAGGAAGACGGCCAGCAGACAGGCGGCGATGACGGGTTTGATCCGGGTCTGGGGTGCGGGACCGGCGGCGGTGAGCGGGCCGCCTGTCCCTGTGGTCCGGGAGGGCACGGTGATTCGCCTTTCGGGCTGGATTGGGTGCCATCCCCGTCCCACCGGCCACGAGGGCCGGCGTCGTCTGCGGACGTGGGTCCGTCAGGGGATTGCTGTGGAGTTGCGCCGTACGGCACGAGTGCTTCTCGTGCGCCTCTCGTGCCGTACGGCGGGTGGCCGGTCACGTACGGGGGATGGCCGTGACCGGCCACGTCGGTCGGGAGGCGGCCGGCCGCCGATCCCGTGTCAGGGGACGAGCACGACCTTGCCGAGCTGGGCGCGCGCCTCCATCAGTTCGTGCGCCTTGACCGCGTCCTCGATGCCGAGCCGCTCGTGCACGACCGGGCGCACCTTGCCGGTGGCGATCATGTCGAGCAGGTCGCGCTGACCGGCCGCGATGGCCTCGGGCTTGTTGTAGAGCATGGCGTACAGGGCGAATCCGGCCACGGTCTTCATCCGGCTGAGCATCAGCGGGTGGATGGGCTGGATGTCGCCGCTGGCCGAGCCGTAGAAGACCAGTCGGCCGAACTGGGCGGTGAGGGCGACGCTCTTGGTGAGGATGTCCCCGCCGACGGTCTCCAGGACGACGTCCACGCCCCGGCCGCCGGTCGCGGCCTTGACCTGGTCGTCCCAGTCCTCGTCGGTGTAGTTGACGGTGACATCGGCACCGAGCTCGCGCACGAAGTCCAGCTTGGCCTGCGTGCTCGCGGTGGCGATCACCTTGCCGGCGCCCATCGCCTTGGCGATCTGCACGGCGAGGTGGCCGACGCCCCCGGAGGCGGCGTCGATCAGGATCGACTCGCCTGGCTGGAGCTGGCCGGCCTCCTTGATGGCGTGGTACGCGGTCTGGGCCGGGCTGGGCAGCAGGGTCGCCTCGGCGGCGTCCATGGTGTCCGGGATGGCGATGGCCCAGGCGGCGTCGGCGGTGACGTAGTCGGCGTAGGCGCTGTGGTCGACGTCGACGACGATGCGGTCCCCGACGCGGAGGGTGGTGACGCCCTCGCCGAGGGCCTCGACGACGCCGGCGACATCGCCGCCGGGGGCGCCGGGCAGGGTGGCGTGGCCGCCGATGGGGATGCCCTGGCGGCGCTGGACCTCGGCGAACGTGACGCCGACGGCTTCGGAGCGGATCAGCACTTCGCCCGGTCCGGGCTGCGGCTTCTCCGCCTCTTCGACACGCAGCACCGAGGGGGCCCCGTGCTCGTAGTGACGGACGATGCGCATGGTGTTCTCCCAACTAGGAGGTGTTTTCGAGCCGCGGATGGTCGTCGCGGCTCCGCCCAGGGATCCGGGTTACGGGGTTACTGAGACAATTACATGCTTAAATGCATGTGCTTGTCAATGCGCATATCGATGAGGGGCGTCAGGGAACCAGTACCACACGTCCGAGCTGGGAGCGCGACTCCATCAGCTCGTGCGCGGCCGCCGCGTCCTTCAGCGGCAGCTCGGCGTGCACGACGGGCCGGACCTTGCCGGACGACACCATGTCCAGCAGCTCGCGCGCGCCCGCGGCCATGACGTCCGGCCGGTTGCCCATCACGCCCCACATGCTGAAGCCCATGACGATGCGGTTGTCGAAGATGTCGCCGACCTCGATGGCCGGCAGCTCGCCGCCCGCCGCGCCGTACACCACCGTCCGCCCGAACTGGGCGGTGAGGTTCACGGACTTGGTGAGGACGTCCCCGCCGACGGTCTCCAGGGCTACGTCCACGCCCCGGCCGCCGGTCGCGGCCCGGACCTTCTCCTCCCAGCCGTCCTCGCTGTAGTCGACGGTGACGTCCGCGCCGAGCGAGGCGGCGAACGCCAGCTTCTGCGCGCCGCGGGCCGCCGCGATGATCTGGCCCGCGCCGAGCGCCTTGGCCATCTGGACCAGCAGATGGCCGATGCCGCCCGCCGCGGCGGTGATCAGCACGGACTCCCCGGGCTGCAGCTTCGCCGCCGTGGTGATCACGTGGTAGGCGGTCTGGCCGGGGATGGGCAGCGAGGTGGCCTGCCCGGCGTCGATCCCCTCGGGGACGGCGAACAGCCAGTCGGCGTTCGTGACGACGTACTCGGCGTACCCGTCGACGGCGACACCGGTGACCACCCGGTCCCCGACGCGGACCTGGTCGACGCCCTCGCCGACCTGCTCGACCACGCCCGCCACGTCACCGCCCGGCGAGCCGGGAAGGGTGGCGGGACCGCCGACCGGGATGCCCTGCCGGCGCTGGCACTCGGCGAAGTTGACGCCGACCGCCTCGGTGCGGATCAGCACCTCGCCGGGGCCGAGGGCGGGCTTGTCGGCCTCTTCGACGTTCAGCACCGAAGGCGCGCCGAACTCGTGGTGCCGGACGATACGCATGGTTGTGCTCCTCTGTGTATTACAAGACTTGGTGTACGTGGGGGGGGATCAGGCCGGTTCGAACTCGGCCAGCGAGCGCACCGGGCCCAGGGCGGTCACCCGGCGCAGGGCGAGCCCGGCCTCGGCCGCCAGCTCGCGCAGCTGCTCGGTGGTGCGCATCCGCCCGCCCAGATAGACGAGCATCCGCAGGTCCAGATCGGTCTGGTCGGTCTGCACGTCGAGCAGCCCTTCGAGGACCATGACCCGGCCGCCGGGTCGGACGGCCTCGGCGCAGCGCCGCAGGATCTCGGCCGCCCGCTCGTCGGGCCAGTTCAGCAGGACGTTGGAGAGCAGATACGCGTCGCCGCCGGCGGGCAGCGGATCGAAGAAGCTGCCGACCACCGCACGGCAGCGCTCCTGAAGTCCGGCGGCCGCGAAGTCCCGCTCGGCCGCCGCCGCGGGCCCGGCCAGATCGAGGAGCGTTCCCCTCGCCTCCGGGGCGGCGCCGACGACGGCCGCGAGCAGCTCGCCGCTGCCGCCGCCCACGTCGACGACATGCCGTACGGCCTTCCAGCCGCCCTGTGCGAGCAGCTCGGGGATCACCCACCGCATGCTCGCCGCCATCCGCCGGGCGAAGGACTCCGCGAGCGCGCCGTCCGACTCGACGTCCGTCCAGAACTCCCGGCCGTACAGCGCGGAGTAGACGGGAGTGCCGGAGCGTACGGCGTCCAGCAGCCGGAACACCGCGACCTCGCCCCGGCCGGTCGGACCGTCCAGCCGGAGCCAGTCACGGCCCGAGCCGGGGACGTCGTCACGCAGCAGGCCGCCGAGCTCGGTCGGCTCGTAACCTCCGTCGGGGAGTGGGCGGTAGATGCCGGCGTTCACCAGGTGGCCGAGGAGCCGGCCCAGCGCGACGGGGTTCACGTCCGCCTCGCGGGCCAGCGACTCGACGCTGACCGCTCCGGCCGCCATGTGGTCCGAGAGTCCGAGCGTGGCGGCCACTCTGATCGCCATGGGGGTGATCAGATCGCTCTTCTTCAGTAGGTCCTGCGACCAGGGTGGGGTGGTGGGGGGACTGGTCACTTCGTCCTTTCGACAAGGGAGTTGGGGCCCGTCGTCAGACCGTGCCGAACCAGGTGGTGAGGGCGGTGGCCAGCGACTCCCGCTGCTCCGCCTCCGGCATGTCCCGGTCCGCGGCCCAGGCGACGTAGCCGTCGGGGCGGACCAGCAGACCGGCCAGCTCCGGCTCCTGGGCGCACTGCGCCCGGACGTGCTGGAGTCGTCCGGCCCAGCCGACGCCCGCGGCCCACTTCTCGTACACCTGGCCGATCTGCGAACCGTCGGTCAGGTCGAGCAGCAGACCGGTGCCGCGCTTCAGGTACTTGGGGAGGGACTTGGCGCCCTCCTCGGTGGTCAGTTCCAGGTCGCGGGCGAAGTCGCCGAGCAGCCGGTGCTCGGGACCGTCGATCGCGTAGCGGACGGTGACGCCGCTGAGCATCTCGGCGAGGTGGCGGTTCACCTGTTCCTTGCGCATGAGGTCGGTGAAGAGCTCGCGCAGCGGGGTGACGTACGGGTCGGGGTTCATCAGCGCGATCTGCGCACGGGTGTTGGCCAGCACCTTGCGGGCCGGGGCCTGGCGCTCACGGTCGTAGCTGTCGAGCAGATCCTCGGGAGCCCAGCCGTGGACGCTCGCGGCGAGCTTCCAGCCGAGGTTGAAGGCGTCCTGGAGACCGAGGTTGACGCCCTGACCGCCCACCGGGAAGTGGGTGTGGGCGGCGTCGCCCGCGATCAGCAGCCGGCCCTCGCGGTAACGGTCGGCCTGGCAGGCGGAGTCGGTGAAGACGGAGAGCCAGCGCGGCGAGTGCGCTCCGAGGTCGCTGCCCCAGACCTCGCGCAGGCTCGCGGTCAGTTCGTCCAGGGTGAGCTCAGCGCCCGGCTCCCGGTCGGCCTGGAAGTCGAACGTGGACACCCGGTGGTAGGTGTCGTCCAGCGGCACGCAGAACAGCAGGCCGCGTTCGGTGCGCTCCATGCCCATGGGGGCGTTCTCGCGGTCGGCGAGGATCACGTCGCCGAGCCGGGCGGTGACCCGGCCGCCGGTGCCGGGGAAGTCGATGCCGGCCTCCCGGCGGACCAGGCTGCGCCCGCCGTCGCAGCCCACGGCGTACCGGGCGCGCAGGGTGTAGACGCCGTCGGGGCCGGTCACCTCGGCCTCGACGCCGTCGGCGTCCTGGCGTATGGCGGTGACTTCGTGGCCGCGTCGGATGTCGGCGCCGAACTCGGCGGCGCGCTCCTCGAGGAGCCGCTCGGTCCTGGTCTGCTCGGAGAGCAGGGCGTAGCCGTGGGCACTGTCGAGGGTGGAGAAGTCGACCCACTCGTCGAGCCCGGCGAAGTGGCCGTTGTTCCAGGAGCGGGCGCCCTCGCGGAACCGTTTGAGCAGGCCGCGCCGGTCGAGCGACTCGAGGGAGCGGGCGTGCAGGCCGAAGGCCTTGGAGTGCGGGGTGCGTTCGGGCAGCCGCTCCAGCACCACGGCCCGGACCCGGGAGATACGGAGCTCGGCGGCGAGCAGCATGCCGACGGGGCCGCCGCCGACGACGAGCACGTCGAAGTCGTAGGCGGGGTCGTAGTCGATCTGGAAGTCGCGGTCGGTCGTCTCGGTGGCCATGTGGGGCCCCTTCCTGAAGGAGTTCGAGGTATATGTTGGTGAGCAGGTACATGTTTTACGTCATGCATTGGATTGAGAGCATACAGATGCTCGTCTGCCGTAATCAACTCGCTTAGAATGCGGACATGGAGACTTCGACTCAGCCCTCGCCGCAGGCAGTGGATCTGCTCGACGCGGTCGGCCCCGCCTTCTCCCGACTGCGGCGCGCCCAGGCGCTGAACGTCGAGAAGCAGGTGTCCCGCAAGGACATCACCAGGACCCTGGTGCTCAACATCGTCCAGGACGGTCCGGACGCGGAGGGCCAGGAGATCACCGTCGGGGTGGTGGGCGAGCGGCTGGCCGTCGACCCCTCCGTGGCGAGCCGGATGGTCTCCGACTGCATCACCGCCGGCTATCTGATCCGCGCGGCCTCCCAGCGCGACGGCCGCCGCACGATCCTCCAGCTCACCCCGGAGGGCCACGAGACGCTCGCCCGCTTCCGCCGCCACCAGCGCGCGGCCTTCGAGCGCATCACCCAGGACTGGCCGGAGCAGGAGCGGCTCGAGTTCGCCCGCCTGCTCATCAAGTACGTCGACTCCGTGGGCGAGTTGCAGCAGGACCCGGGTTCCGCCTGACCGGACGCGAAGCGGGCCCCGGCACACAGCCGGGGCCCTTTTCCGCGTCCTCACCCTCGCGCGAGGACCCTCCGCAGTACCGCCGTCAGCACCGCGCTCTCCGCACCCCCGGGATCCGCCCCCACCGACCGCCAGGCGACGACACCGTCCGGCCGTACCAGCACGGCACCTTCGGGACGCAGACCGCCGTAGCGCTCGGACCAGTGGTCGTCCGGGTCGGCCAGTGAGCCCGCCCCGCCACCCGCGCCCGGCACCACCCGGCGCGCGGTGATCTTCAGCCCCAGCCCGGCGGAGGCCGCGACCGCGGCGGACATCCACTCCCCGCCGCGCGCCCCGACCAGCAGCACGAAGTCACGCCCGAACAGGTCGAGCGTGGAGACGGGTTCGCCACCGCGCGACAGCATCACGTACGGCGCCCGGGTCCCCGGCGCGCCGCGCAGCGCCCGTGGATCGGAGGCGACCGGCAGGGCCGCGCTCCCCGCCTCCTCGACGACCGCGGCGGAACGGTAGGCCTGCCCCGACGTCACCGTCACCGCGTCCGCCGCGGCAGCCTGTTGCTCGGGGGTGGCACTGCCGGACCGCACCGCGAGCTGCAGGGATCCCTGCTCGGCCGTGTAGACCGCCACCGGCCGCCGCTCGGCGTCGTACGTCTCCACCAGACCGGCCCCCGCGACCCCGTCGACCACCAGAGCGAGCTTCCAGGCGAGGTTGTGGGCGTCGGCGATCCCGGTGTTGGCGCCGTAGCCCCCGGTCGGCGGTACGACGTGCGCCGCGTCCCCGGCGAGCAGCACCCTCCCGTGCACGAACCCCTCGGCGACCTGCTCCGCCATGTCCCAGGGGAAGCGGGAACGGATCGTCACCTCGACCCCGGGCGCCCCGATCGCGGCACCCACCAGCTCGGCGCAGCGGGCGTCGGTGAAGTCCTCCAGGCTCTCGCCGTCCTCGGGCCGGTACCCGACGATCAGCGTGCCCCCGGTCAGCCGGTCGTCATGCACGAGGATGCCCGTGACCTGGGGGTTCTTCACATGGACCACGCTGTAGCGGCGCTCCCCCAGCACCGGCCGCAGATCCGCGCCGAACGCGATGCTCACATGCCGGGACAGCACCCCGCGCCCCTGCCGGGGCACCTTCAGCGCCTCCCGCACGGTGCTGCGCGGCCCGTCGCAGGCGACCAGGTAGGAGCTGCGGAAGGTGCTGGTCCCGCCGGCCCCGTCACCGAGGACGGCGGTGACCCCGTCCGGGTCCTCCGCGAAGGACAGCAGCTCGGTACCGAACCTGAGGTCGGCGCCGAGCTCCACGGCACGGTCCCGCAGCAACGGCTCCAGCCGGTCCTGGGGAAGGAGGAGCAGCCGGGACGGCGTGAGGTCGCCCAGCTCGTCGTCGCCCTCCAACTCCTCCTTGCTGAACAGCACTTCACCCGCCAGGGAAGTCACCCCGGCCCGGGTGCGGTGCGTCGCGAACCCCGAGGCGTCCTGTACAGCGGCGTCCTCGACCCCGGCCTGGCGCAGCAGCTCCCCGGTCCGGGGGTAGTAGCCGACGGCCCGCGGATGGATGGAGGTGCCCGGATGCCGCTCCACCAGGGTGCAGCGGACCCCGTGACGGGCGAGGAACAGAGCGGTGGACAGCCCGACGAGGCTGCCGCCGACGATCAGGACGGGTGCGCTGTCGGAATGGGAAGTCATCGCGGAACCCCTCTCGGAACGGTTGTGGATGCTGCTCACGGCGTCGGCAGCCCCGCCTTGCCGAGCGCCAGGTAGTCGACGACCTCCCAGTGCTCGGCGACCTTCCCGCGCTCGATCCGGAACTGGTCGCAGGTGCGCATCTCGAGCGGCAGCCCGGAGGGACCGCCCCCGCTCCAGGCCCCGGTGAGCGTGCCGGTCCAGGTCACGAACACCATCACCCGGTCGTCGGCGGCGACGAGGTGGTCCACGGTGGTGACCAGGTCGGGGAAGGCGGCGATGTTGTCCGCGAAGAACGCCTTGAAGGCGTCGAGCCCGTCCGGCACCGCGTCCGTACGCATGTTGTGGTGCCGGTAGTCCTGGTGGTAGTAGCGCTCGGCCAGCTCCAGCCGGTGCTCGCTGAAGACGTCGCGGTACGCGCCGAGCACCAGCTCCGCGTTGGCCCGCTCGGTGTCGCTGTGCGGGCCGTGCAGCCCGGGAGCGGCCGGCTGACCGCTCCGCTCCGGCCCGCCGTCCACACCGTGCGCGGCGAGCACGTCCCGGTCCACCACGTTCCAGTGCTCGGCGACCCTGCCGTCCCGCAGCCGGTACAACTCGGCGGTGTGCAGCCTGAGTTCGGCCCCGGCAGGGGTGCGCCCGGTCCAGGTCGCGAAGAGCATCACCCGGTCGTTGTCGGCCACCAGATGATCGATGTCCGCCGACAGCCCACGCCGGTCCGGCGTCTTCCAGTCGATCGGGTCGTGCTCGACGTGGTCGGCGTGGAAGAAGCGACCGGCCTCCTCGAAGCGGTGCTCGCGGTACAGCGTCCCGTACAGGTCGCGGACCAGCTCGGCGTTGCGCGTGCGCTGCCCGGCGGGCATCACAGTGGTCATGGGTTCCTCTCGGATCAGTGGAGTACGACCGCTCAGGCGGCCTTGAGCGCGTACGTCGACCAGTGGGAGTCGGCCTCGAAGCCGAGCCGCCTGTTGAGCTCGACCACGGCCGTGTTGGCGGTGTCGTTGAAGACCTGGACCAGCGCGAGACGCTCGTTCTCCCGGGCCGCCCCGAGCAGCAGTTCGGCCTTCAGCCAGGTGGCGAGTCCGCGCCGCCGGTGCCGCGGCAGCACCAGCGTCTCGCCGGCGTCCGCCATCGGGCTGTCCCGCACGAACAAGGTGCTGTACGCGACGATTTCGCTGCCCTGTCCGGGCAACGCCGCCACCACGTGGGGCAGATGACCGGCCCGCTCGGCCTCGGCCTCCCGCGCCCGTACGTCGTCGACGCTCGGACGCCGTACCCGGGCCTGGCCGTTGACCCGCTCCTCCAGAGCGCTCCAGGCCCGCGCGTAGGACTCCACCAGGTCGTCGGGGCAGGGCCCGTGCCACGACACCAGCCGGTAGCCGGGCACCGGCCGGGCCACCGCGGCCTCCAGCACCGCACGGGCGGGTCCGGCCGGCCGCAGCCGGTTGCGTACGGTCTCGCCGACGAGGTCCGCGCCGAGGTCAGCGGCGAAGCGCTCACCGGCCGTCGCCCTCGGAGCGTCGGCCAGCAGCAGCTCCCGTCCCCGCTCCCGCAGGGCCGCCAGCCCCGCGGCCGCCAGGGCCCGCCCGGCACCGCGCCGCCGGAAGCCGGGGAACACCCACAGCGAACCGTGCCCCGGCCCGGCCGGATCCCCCAGGTCGAGCCCGAGCTTCAGCACACCGGCCGGGGTGTCGTCGTCGTACGCGACGAGCACGATCCGCTCCGTCCCGTGCCGCCGCTGGAACAGCCGCGCGAGGAGCGCCTCCGTCACCGGCGGATCGCCGGGCAGTTCCAGCGTCATGGTCTCCCGGAACCCGGGAAGCAGAGCGGCGATGGTCGCCGGCTCATCACCGTCGAGGCTTCGAATCTCCATGCCCCACACGGTGTCGGGCACCTCTCGAAGCACCGTCGAGGACAACTCGACACCAGGAAGGTGGGCACAGCTGAGCCCCGTGGCCCTCCAGGACGTCGAGGTCCCGGAGGGCCACGGGGCCCGGTACGGCGGCGCGCGCGGGCGGACCCGTCAGGCCCCGCCCGTCACCCGGAGGGTCTCGCCGTTGGTGTTGCCGTTGGCGGCGGAGCCGAGGAAGACGACGGCGTTCGCGACGTCCTCGGGCGCGGACATCCGCCCCGACGGCAGGCTCTTGCCCTTCTCCTCCAGGAACCCGGGCGGCACATGGGCCCGCACGGTCTCGGTACCGGTCTGCCCCGGCACCACCATGTTGACCAGGATCCCGTCGGGCCCCAGCTCCCAGGCCAGACTCCGCATCAGCCCGAAGAGCCCGGACTTGCCCGCGCCGTACGCTCCCGCGCCCGCCTTGCCGGTGTCCGCGAGGCCCGCGCCGAGCAGCACGACCCGGCCCCACGGACGCCCGCGCATCCAGGGCAGCGCCGCCTGCAGGGTGTGGAACACGGCCTCGACGGAGTTGCGCAGCACCTCCTGCCACTGCTTCGCCGGTACGTCCTCGAAGCGCGGCACCGGCTGCCCGGGACGCGGTATCGCCTCGCTCCAGACCACCGCGTTGGCCACCAGTACGTCGATGCCACCCCACTCCTCGGCGACCCGGCCCACCGCGTCCCGTATGGCCTGCTCGTCCGCGAGGTCGTACCGCACCACCAGCGGCGTACCGCCGGCCTCGGTCACCAGCCGGGCCGTCTCCCGGGCACCGTCCTCGTTGGTGTGGAAGGTGATCGCGACCCTGGCCCCCTCCTCCCCATACGCCATGGCCGTCGCCCGGCCGATGCCCGAGGAGGCACCGGTGACCAGCACCACCTTGTCCCGCAGATCCGTCCTCATGACTGTGACTCCCCCTTGCCGATGCCGATGCTCTGCGCGTGCCGGAAGAAGTCCTCCGGGTCGTAGGCCCGCTTCACCTCGCGCAGCCGGTCGCGGTTCTCGCCGAAGTACTCCGTCTCCCAGTCCGCGCTCACCCGGGAACTGGGGAAGTTGATGTACGAGCCGCTGGCGAGCGGCGCGAGTGCCGTCGCCGCGCGGTCGGCCAGGGCGGTCAGCCGCGCCGGGGCCGCCGCGTCCTCCGCCACGTCACGGCAGGCGAACTGATAGCCGATCAGGAACCGCGCGTCCCGGTGGGCGTAGGCCGTCGCGGTCCTCGGCACCCGGTTCGCCGCACCGCCCAGCGCGATGCACAGCAGGTAGCGCTCCTGGCCCACCGCGTCCAGCGCGGGGTCCCAGGCGTCGAGCAGCGCCGCCGACTCCGCCCGGGTCGCGGCCCGGCCGGTCAGCCGGTAGCTCTGCCGGGTGTACGGATGCCGGTGGCCCTCGGCCTCGGGGCCGGTGCCGGTGCGATGGCACTGGGCCACCGTCTTCGAGCCGCACAGCGCCTCGTGCATCACCTCGGCATATCCGCCCGGCGGACCGACGGTCCTGCTCAGCGGCTTGCTCCCGGTCCGTTCCACCAGTTCGTCGAGCCCGGTGCGCACCTCCTCCTCCGTGCCCAGGTGCACCCCCCAGACGCGGACCACGGGACGCCCGCCGGGCCCGAACATGCCCGGCAGCACCACCAGCGAGGTGCCGAGCTCGTCCGGCCCCTCGACGGCCCACTCCTGCCAGGCCGTCAGCACCTCCACGGCGTCGTCGTACGCCCAGAGCGTCTCGAAGGCGATCAACGTGGGCGCCTCGACCGGCCGCACCTCGAACTCCGTGACGACCCCGAAGGTGCCTCCGCCACCGCCGCGCAGCGCCCAGTACAGATCGGGCTCCTCGGTGGCCGAGCAGCGGACGGTCCTGCCGTCCGCGAGCACCACGCGCGCCCCGGTGACCAGGTCACTGCCCAGCCCGAACCGCCTGGTCTGCCAGCCGATCCCGCCGCCGGTCAGGAACCCGCCCGCGCCGACCGTGGGGAAGGTGCCGGTGACGAGCTGGCGGCCCTGGGTCCGCAGGGCGTCCAGCGCGTCCAGCGACCGGACGCCCGCCCCGAGACGCACCAGGGGCCCCTCGGCCACGGCGTGGTTCATCCGGGACAGGTCGACGACCAACCCCTCACCGGTCGACCAGCCGTTGAAGCTGTGGCCGCCGCCCCGGACGTGCAGCCGCACCCCCCGGTCCCGGGCATGGCGCACACAGAGGGCGATGTCCTCCTCGGAGGCGCAGTACGCGACGGCGTACGGCTCGATCGTGTCGTACTCGGTGTTCTGCAGCTGTCCGGCCAGGGCGTAGCCCGCATCGTCCGGCAGGACCAGCTCCCCGCCGATCCGGTCCCGCAGCGCTGCCGCCCGCATCAGTCGTCGATGCCGAACTTGCCGGCGGTCACCTTGGAGCCCGCGTGCCCGCGCAGCTTGGTGCCCTGCGGGTCGAAGAACTCGGCGCCGCCCGTGCCCTGCCACTCGGTGTCCGAGACGAACTCGCCCGACACCCGGACATGCGCCTCTCCGACATGCTTGCCCTCGGGGTCGGCGGCCAGGACGTGGAAGCCGTACTCGAAGGTGCCGGGGCCCGTGGCACGCCAGGTGCCGAGGCCGATGTTCTTGGTGTTGAGCTGGGTGGAGACGACCGAGCCGTCCGCCGAGAAGGAGACCAGTCCGGGTACGGCCTTTCCGTCGTCGTCCAGCTGCGTGGTCCAGGTGCCGACCAGACGTGCGTCGCTCATCACGGTTCTCCTCGGGATCGGGAAGTGGGATGGTGCGGCCAGCCTTCCGGCGCGCTCTGGAGACGCGCTCGAGACGTCCTGTAGGTGGGCGTCCTGTAGGTGGGCGTCCTGCGGGCGGGAGTCCTGTGGACGGGACTCCTGTAAGTGGGGGCCGAACTCCGGATGCCAGAGCGCGGCCACGTGCATGGACCCGAGCGCGACCAGACCCCGGTACGACGGCCGCAGGCAGTACCGCACCAGCCCCCGCCACAGACCGTCCAGGACGGTGCCCCGCGCCGGGACGGCGATCTTGTCGGGATGTCCCTCGGGCAGTAGCCGGGGGTCGAACGGACGAACAGCCACAGCGCTCCTCGGCATGAGTCCTCGGCGCGGTCAGGCGGCGCAGACCGCCATCTCCACGCCACCGTCGAAGGGAAGGGGCAGCGAGACATAACCGCTGCCGGGAACCCGGATGTGGGTCAGGAACTCCGCGCACCGCCCCGGCACGTCCCGGACGCCGTACGCCACGATCACCGCACCGGGCAGCATCCTGGGCTCCATCAGCTTCAGCAGTGTCAGGAAGGACTCCGGCGGCCCCCCGAGCAGCAGCAGATCGACCGGCCCGGGCACGGCCGGCAGCAGCCGCTCCGGACTGCCCACCCGCACCTGTGCGTACCGCCCGAGCCCGGCCTTCTCCACCGCCGCCGCGGCCAGCCCGGCACGTACGGCGTCCGGCTCGCAGCACAGAACCCGGCCCCGTCCGTTCTCCCGCAGCGCCGCCGCGATCCACGCGGTGGACGACTCGTCCGGGCAGCCGGCCTGGAGCACATTGAGCGGTCCGGCCGCCAGCACCAGTTGTCGCAGGAGGGTCGAGGTGGAATCAGGCATGCGGAACTCCCCGTCACGAGTGTCGAGACATTCGAGATCTCCCGGCCGAGCGTTACAGACCCGCGGTCGGCGGGCGACGCCCCTGGACCGCTCCCCGAGCGAGCCTCCAGTCGCCCTCAAGACCGCGGCCGAGCCCGGGCGCTGCTCGTTTTCAGGGCACAGCTCATCCTCTGATACGCTGCTCCAGCGACGTCACCCCAGCTGACAAGCCCCTCCACACTCACCGGTGCGAGCGGCCGAAACCCGGTGGGGACACGCAAAACGGTGTGCGACACTGGGTTCACTGGTTCGCACAACAGCAAGGTCCTGTGGAGCAGTTTGGAGTGCTCGCCACCCTGTCAAGGTGGAGGCCGCGGGTTCAAATCCCGTCAGGACCGCTGAGGTTTCCCCGGAAACCTCGTGGCTGGGTAGCTCAGTTGGTACGAGCGATCGCCTGAAAAGCGATAGGTCGCCGGTTCGACCCCGGCCCCAGCCACCACCCGAAGACCTCGTCCAGCCGGACGGGGTCTTCGACGTTGTGCCGAAGGGGCGGGGCAATGGAACAGGACGAGACGAAGACCGTTCAGGACAACGCGCTCGACAAGAGCCGGTCGCTGTACGGGCTGCTCGCCGTGATCATCAGCAATGTCGCCATCGCCGGAGTCGCGATCTTCGGCGTCTGGCGGCTCGACGGGGACAAGGCCGTGATCGTCGGCGTCCTCACGGCCGCGTTCACGGCGGTGAGCAGCATGACCACCGCCTACCTGGGCATCAAGGCCGTATCGAATACGGCGAAGTCGATGGTCCAGCAGCAGTCGGCGACAACCCAGGCCCAGTCGGCGACATCCCAGGCGCAAGCGGCGACGTCTCAGGCGCAGGCGGCGGCAACGCAGGCGCAGGCCGAGCAGGCCCAGGCGCCGCAGCCGGCACCGCCGGCACCGCCGACGCCCTGAGCCGAGATCACAGCGCGCGGCGGCAAAAGCGTTCGCCACGGATTTCCCGGGGATGAGATCCTGGATCGCGTATGTCTACGCACCCTGCCCCCGCCCCCGGCACTCCCGCACTCGGGGATCTCGCCGCCCGCCTGACCGAGCTGTCCCTGCGCGATGCGCACCGGCTCGGGCGCAGGCTCGAAGGCGCGCGCAAGATCCGCAAGCCGGAGGCCCGTGCCGCCGTCATGGCCGAGATCGAGGCCGAGGTCGGGAAGGGTGAGGAGCGGATGGGCGCGCGGCGTGCGCGTGTGCCCGCCGTCACCTATCCCGAGCAGCTGCCCGTCAGCCAGAAGAAGGACGACATCGCGGCCGCCATCCGTGATCACCAGGTCGTCATCGTCGCCGGTGAGACCGGGTCCGGCAAGACCACCCAGATCCCGAAGATCTGTATGGAGCTCGGTCGCGGGGTCAAGGGGATGATCGGGCACACCCAGCCCCGTCGTATCGCCGCCCGTACCGTCGCCGAGCGCGTCGCCGAGGAGCTGGACACCCCGCTCGGCGAGGCCGTCGGCTGGAAGGTGCGGTTCACCGACCAGGTGAACCCGGACGCCACCTTCGTCAAGCTGATGACGGACGGCATCCTGCTCGCCGAGATCCAGACCGACCGCGAGCTGCGCGCCTACGACACGATCATCATCGACGAGGCCCACGAGCGGTCCCTCAACATCGACTTCCTGCTGGGTTATCTGGCCCAGCTGCTGCCCAAGCGGCCCGATCTCAAGGTCGTCATCACCTCCGCGACCATCGATCCCGAGCGGTTCTCGCGGCACTTCGGGGATGCGCCGATCGTCGAGGTCAGCGGGCGGACGTATCCGGTGGAGGTGCGGTACCGGCCGCTCCTCGAAGAGGACTCGGACGACTCCGACCGCGACCAGATCACCGCGATCTGCGATGCCGTGGAGGAGCTGCAGGGAGAGGGCAAGGGCGACATCCTCGTCTTCCTCTCCGGGGAGCGGGAGATCCGCGACACCGCGGACGCACTGACGAAGAAGAACTACCGGTTCACCGAGGTCCTCCCCCTCTACGCCCGGCTCTCCCACGCCGAGCAGCACCGCGTCTTCCAACAGCACACGGGCCGCAGGATCGTTCTGGCTACGAACGTCGCCGAGACGTCCCTCACCGTCCCGGGCATCAAGTACGTCATCGACCCCGGCTTCGCCCGCATCTCCCGGTACAGCCACCGGACCAAGGTCCAGCGGCTGCCCATCGAGGCGGTCTCGCAGGCGAGCGCAAACCAGCGCAAGGGCCGTTGCGGTCGTACGAGTGACGGCATCTGCATCCGGCTGTACGCCGAGGACGACTTCAACGCCCGTCCGGAGTTCACGGACGCCGAGATCCTGCGGACGAACCTCGCCTCCGTCATCCTGCAGATGACCGCGGCCGGCCTCGGCGAGATCGAGAAGTTCCCGTTCATCGACCCGCCGGACCACCGCAACATCCGTGACGGCGTCCAACTCCTCCAGGAACTGGGCGCGTTGGACCCGGCGCAGAAGGACGTACGCAAGCGGCTCACGGACACCGGCCGCAAGCTGGCGCAGCTGCCCGTCGACCCGCGCCTCGCCCGCATGGTCCTGGAGGCCGACAAGAACGGCTGTGTCCGCGAGGTCATGGTCATAGCCGCCGCGCTCTCCATCCAGGACCCGCGCGAGCGCCCTGCCGACAAGCAGACGCAGGCCGACCAGCAGCACGCCCGCTTCAAGGACGAGACCAGCGACTTCCTCGCCTACCTCAACCTGTGGCGATACGTCCGTGAGCAGCAGAAGGAGCGGGGTTCCTCCTCCTTCCGGCGCATGTGCAAGCAGGAGTACCTGAACTTCCTGCGCATCCGCGAGTGGCAGGACATCTACACGCAGCTGCGGACGGTCGCCAAGCAGATGGGCATCCATCTGAACGAGGAGGACGCGGCCGACCAGAGCGTCCACGTCTCCCTCCTCGCCGGTCTGCTCTCGCACATCGGCATGAAGGACGTGAAGGACGGCAACAAGAACGAGTACCTGGGCGCCCGCAGCGCCAAGTTCGCGATCTTCCCGGGCTCGGCCCTGTTCAAGAAGCAGCCGCGCTTCGTGATGTCGGCGGAGCTGGTGGAGACCTCGCGTCTCTGGGCCCGCGTCAACGCCAAGATCGAGCCGGAGTGGGTCGAGCCCCTCGCCGAGCATCTCCTCAAGCGGACCTACAGCGAACCGCACTGGGAGAAGGACCAGGCTGCGGTGATGGCGTACGAGAAGGTCACGCTCTACGGCGTCCCGATCATCGCCCAGCGCAAGGTCAACTACGGCCGGATCGACGCGGAGACCTCCCGCGAGCTTTTCATCCGCAACGCCCTGGTCGAGGGCGACTGGCGCACGCACCACAAGTTCTTCGCCGACAACCGCAAACTCCTCAGCGAGGTCGAGGAGTTGGAGCACCGGGCGCGGCGCCGGGACATCGTGGTCGACGACGAGACCCTCTTCGACTTCTACGACGAGCGGGTGCCCGAGCACGTCGTGTCCGGCGCCCACTTCGACTCGTGGTGGAAGCACAAGCGGCACGAGCAGCCGGACTTCCTGGACTTCGAGCGGGAGATGCTCATCCGGGAGTCGGCGGAGGCGGTCACCAAGGCCGACTATCCGGACTCCTGGCAGCAGGGTCCGCTGAAGTTCCGGGTGACGTACCAGTTCGAGCCGGGCGCGGACGCGGACGGCGTGACCGTCCATGTCCCGCTGCAGGTCCTGAACCAGGTGACGGACGAGGGCTTCGACTGGCAGATCCCGGGCCTGAGGGAGGAGCTGGTGACGGAGCTGATCCGTTCCCTCCCCAAGCCGATCCGCCGTAACTACGTGCCGGCGCCGAACTTCGCGAAGCGGTTCCTGGACACGGCAGTACCGCTCCAGGAGCCATTGACGGTGACCATGGCCCGCGAGCTGAAGCGCATGGTCGGAGTCCCCTTCACCGCCGACGACTTCGACCAGTCCCGGGTCCCCGAGCACCTCCGCATCACCTTCCGGATCGTCGACGAGCGGCGCCGCAAGCTGGCCGAGGACAAGGACCTGGAGGCCCTGAAGCTCCAACTGAAGCCGAAGGCGCGCCAGGCGATCTCGCAGGCGGCAGCGGCGACGGCCGAACGTCAGGGCGGCGAGTCCCTGGAACGCAAGGGCCTCACCGACTGGACGATCGGCACGCTCACCCGCCTCTTCGAGACCCGCCGGGCCGGCCAGCCGGTGAAGGCGTACCCGGCGCTGGTCGACGACGGCGACACGGTGTCCGTACGGCTCTTCGACACGGAGGCCGAGCAGGCGGAGGCGATGTGGAAGGGCACGCGCAGGCTCATCCTCCGCAACATCCCCGTGAACCCTGCCAAGTTCGCGTCGGAGAAGCTGACGAACCCCCAGAAGCTCGCGCTCTCCGCCAACCCGCACGGCTCGATCCAGGCCCTCTTCGACGACTGCGCGATGGCGGCCGCGGACAAGCTGATCGCCGACTTCGGGGGGCCGGCGTGGGACGAGGAGTCGTACCGGAAGCTCTACGACAAGGTGCGCGCCGAGATCGTCGACACGACCGTGCGGACGGTGGGCCAGGTGCAGCAGGTCCTTGCCGCCTGGCAGGCCTGTGAGCGCCGCCTGAAGGCCGTACGGAGCCCTGCGCTGCTGGCAAACCTCGCGGACGTTCGGGCGCAGCTGGACGCCCTCGTGAAGCCGGGCTTCGTGACGGAGGCGGGGCTGCGGCGGCTGCCGGACCTGATGCGGTACCTGGTGGCGGCCGACCGGCGCCTCCAGCAGATGCCGACGGGCGTCCAGCGGGACACGACGCGCATGGAGAAGGTCCACGAGATGCAGGACGAGTACGCGTGGCTCCTGGAGCAGCTGCCCCAGGGACGCCCGGTCCCGTCCTCGGTCCTGGACATCCGCTGGATGATCGAGGAGCTCCGGGTCAGCTATTTCGCCCACGCGCTCGGCACGGCGTACCCGGTCTCCGACAAACGGATCGTGAAGGCGATCGACGCGGCCGCTCCGTAACAGGGCCTGCACGCTGGGTGAGTTCGCCCCCGGGCCCACCCCTCCTGTACAGTCTCTTTTCGCAGCACAGCGCAACACCAAGTGCCGCGAAACCAGGTCCTGTGGAGCAGTTTGGAGTGCTCGCCACCCTGTCAAGGTGGAGGCCGCGGGTTCAAATCCCGTCAGGACCGCATAGATAGAGAAGGGCCCGCCCCCGTCAAGGGAAGCGGGCCTTCTTCGTGTGCGGAGCGCACTTCTCGACGCAGATTCCCGCCCCCGCCGCCCCTACCCGTCCCATCCTTCTGGGGCTCCGCCCCAGACCCCGCTCCTCAAACGCCGGAGGGGCTGGATTTTGCCGGCCGAGGCTGGA
>NZ_JOEY01000051.1 GCF_000718165.1 Streptomyces fulvoviolaceus
GGCGTCGGTGATGATGCCGGAGCCGATGCGCAGCGCGAGGCGGGCGGCGATCTCCTTGCCCTCCGCGGAGGACGGCACCAGCACGGCGGCCGGGGACACGGCCTCGTACGCGGCCTGCAGCGCGTCGACCTTGGGGACGACCAGGTAGTCGGCGTACTCGGCGGCCTCATGGGTCAGGACCTTGACCGCGCCGTGCTCGCCGAGGACGGCGGCGGTGTCGGCGGCACCGGCACCCAGCGCGAGCGCGACCGGCTCGCCGATGCGGCGGGCCAGGGTCAGCAGCTCCAGGGTGGGCTTGCGGACGGCACCGTCCACGTGATCGACGTAGACGAGAACTTCAGCCATGGGAATGCTCTCCTGCGTGTTGCGAAGTCTGAAGGGGCGGTAAGCGGGTGGGCCTCAGATGAACTTCTGGCCCGCGAGGAACTCGGCGAGCTGCTTGCCGCCCTCGCCCTCGTCCTTGACGATCGTGCCGGCGGTACGGGCCGGACGCTCGGTCGCGGAGTCGACCGTGGTGTAGGCGCCCTCGAGACCGACTTCCTCGGCCTCCAGGTCCAGGTCCGACAGGTCCCAGGCCTCGACCGGCTTCTTCTTCGCGGCCATGATGCCCTTGAAGGAGGGGTAACGCGCCTCGCCCGACTGGTCGGTGACGGACACGACGGCCGGGAGCGAGGCTTCGAGCTGCTCGGAAGCGGCGTCGCCGTCGCGGCGGCCCTTGACGGTGCCGTCCTCGACCGAGACCTCGGACAGCAGCGTCACCTGCGGCACGCCCAGGCGCTCGGCGAGCAGCGCGGGCACGATGCCGGCGGTGCCGTCGGTGGACGCCATGCCGGAGATCACCAGGTCGTAGCCGGCCTTCTCGATCGCCTTCGCCAGCACCAGCGACCCATCGAGAGAGCCTTGCGCAGCGCGTCCTTGGCGTCCTCGGGACCCACGGTGAGAACGGTCACCTCGACGTCGTCGTCGGAGTTCTCCGAGATCTGCAGGGCCTGCTCGACCGCGTACTCGTCCAGCTCGGAGAGCAGACCGTCCACGTCGTCCCGGTCGACGGTCAGGTCATCGGCGAAGTGCCGGTCGCCAGTGGCGGCTGCCTACTTGCAGGCAGCATAGGCGCCCCAAGCGGCCGATCCCGGGCGGGGCGGTCTGCGCTCCACCCGGAATATTACTCGTCAGTACACCCAGTTCGTTCCCGCTAAGCAAGCGCTTTGAACTGTGACCTTTGCAACGCAGCGTAATCGGAACTCGACCGCCCCGCAGAAGAGGGGTTGAGCGGATCACTCCCGCAGGCCGTTGAACCGCCCTTGGTGGTACAGCAGTGGACGGCCGGGCCCCGCGGGGTCGCCCATTTCGACCTCTGCCAGCACGATGCGGTGGTCCCCGGCGGGCACGCGGGCGACGACCCGGCAGACCAGCCAGGCGAGGACGTCGTCGAGAACCGGAACACCTTCGGGGCCCTGGCGCCAGGAGGTGGGCGCGCCGAAGCGGTCGGCGCCGCTGCGGGCGAAGGTGGCGGCCAGCTCCTGCTGGTGCTCGCCGAGTATGTGCACGCCGACGCGGTCGGCCCCGGCTATCGCGGGCCAGCTGGAGGCCCCGGTGCCGATGCCGAAGGAGAGCATCGGGGGCTCGGCGGAGACCGAGGTGAGGGAGGTGGCGGTGAAGCCGACCGGTCCCGCGTCGCCTCGGGCCGTGATCACGGCCACCCCTGCCGCGTGCCGCCGGAAGACGGAGCGCAGCAGGTCGGGTGAGGCGAGTCGGGGAGTGCCGAGGTCGGGCGTGGCCGTCATGCGGGTGTCCTTCTGCGAGGAGGGGCGAGCTGGACCGTGGCTGCTCAAGAGCCCGGACAGCGCGCGCTCGCCGTGCGGGCGAGGTCCACATGGACCCGCCCGAAGAGAAGGAGTTCCGAAGGCATACGGTCAGGCTGACGATAGGTGGTGCGCACAGTCAAGTACGTTCCGGCATATGGGAGATGCCTCACCGTCGGTACGTCAGACGTCAAACCGCCTCCCCCAGCGCCGCTATGACATCCTCCTTGCGCGGCTGGCCCGTTGCGCGCCGGACGACTCTGCCGTCGGCGTCGAGCACCAGCACGGTCGGGGTCTTGAGGATGTCGAGTTCACGGACGAGGTCGAGGTGGTCCTCGGCGTCGATCTCGACGTGGGTCACGCCGGGGACCATGCCGGCGATGTCGCCGAGCACCCGTCGGGTCGCCCGGCAGGGAGCGCAGAAGGCGCTGGAGAACTGCACGAGTGTGGCGCGCTCGCCGAGTTGCTCGCCCAGCTCGGCCGCGCCGAGCCGCTTGCCGTCGTCGCGCCCGCGCACCCGTACCCTCCCGCTCCGCCGCTGATGCAGCACTCCGTACACGCTCGCCACCGCGAGCACCGCCACGCACACCACAAGTCCGGTCATCACCTGCACCAGCATTCATCAGACTGCAAAGATTCCCGTGTCCCCGATCTCTTTCCGTTGGGGAATGCTTGATCCATGGACATTGATGTGAGGGGGCCGCGCTTCGGGGCGGCCGTGACGACCGTCGTGCTGGCGGTCGTGCTGATCACGGGCAGCGTCTGGCTGCTGGCATGGCAGACCCTGGCGTTCGCGCTGGGCGCGGCGGGCGGAGTCGGCCGTTCCCCGTACGGCTGGCTGTTCCGGAAGGTCGTTCGTCCCCGGATCGGGCCGCCGACCGAGTTCGAGGCGCCCGAACCGCCGCGGTTCGCACAGGCGGTGGGACTGCTCTTCGCGGGCGTGGGCCTCGTCGGCTTCGCGCTGGGCCCGGAGTGGCTGGGGCTCGCCGCCACCGGGGCCGCGCTCGCCGCCGCCTTCCTGAACTCCGCGTTCGGGTACTGCCTGGGCTGCGAGATGTACCTGCTCGTGCGGCGCGTGACGGTACGCGCGGAGTAAAGGCAGCTTAAAAGCCCGAGGTGGATCACTGGGTGGACGTGACGAGAATCTCGCAGAGGACAGGCACGAGGACTGGCTCCCCGTCCGTTCTTGGGGCACGATCTGCGAGATGCCGTAAACCTACGGCTGCGTAACTTTCCGCCTGGAGTTCCCTTCCCAGGCAGAGCAGGAAGGGCCCACCCCGTCCATGGCAGAGCTTGTCTACCGTCCCGTCGTTGGTCTCGCACAGGCGTTGTTCAAGGCGTGGGACCTGAAGATCGACTGCAAGGGTTCGGAGAACATCCCGCGCTCGGGCGGTGCCGTGCTGGTGAGCAACCACATCGGCTACCTCGACTTCATCTTCGACGGACTGGCGGCGCTCCCGCAGAAACGTCTCGTTCGTTTCATGGCGAAGGAGTCCGTCTTCCGTCACAAGGTCTCCGGTCCGCTGATGCGCGGGATGAAGCACATCCCGGTCGACCGCAAGCAGGGCGAGGCGGCGTACAACCACGCCCTGGAGTCACTGCGGTCCGGTGAGATCGTCGGGGTCTTCCCCGAGGCGACTATCTCGCAGTCGTTCACCCTCAAGACCTTCAAGTCGGGTGCCGCGCGCATGGCCCAGGAAGCGGGCGTGCCGCTGATCCCGATGGCCCTGTGGGGCACGCAGCGGCTGTGGACCAAGGGCCACCCGCGCAACTTCAAGCGCAGCCACATCCCGATCACCATCCGCGTCGGCGAGGCCATCGAGGCCTCGCGCGACAAGTACGCGGGCGCGATCACCCGCCAGGTGCGCGAGCGGGTCAACGAGCTCCTGGAAGCGGCACAGCGCGCCTACCCCGTACACCCCAAGGGCCCGGACGACACCTGGTGGATGCCGGCCCATCTCGGGGGTACGGCGCCTACGCCGGAGCAGGTTCGCGAGGCTGAGGCGCATTAGGCACCGCCGGGGGTCGTTGTTCGGCTGCGGCGCCGTCGTGGCTGGTCGCGCCCACGCGAGGGTAGCCGCATATCAATACAGCCCCGCGCCCCTTGGGGGCGTTGGCGAAGCCCGCTATTAGTGCACCGTGATGTGCACTCCCGGGCTGAACTTCTCCAGCAGCTCGGCCAGTTCGGCGGCCGCCTTCTCGACGTCGGTGACCGGCATCGGTGCCAGGCTCTCCAGAAGGAAGATGCCGGAGACGGTCCGCTCGGTGAGCCGGGTGCGTGGCCCCTGGCGCCAGTTCCAGCGCCGGCAGGTCACACCCGCCTCGTCGCGCCACACCACTTCGCCGGTGTCGGGGTGTTCGATGGCCTCCTCCCCACCGGCGACGGTCACGAAGTCCTCGTCACCGGTGGCCCGCACGAGGCGCATGCCACCCTGGATGTGGTCGATGTCCTCCCCGCCGACAGGGATCAGGTGGGCGACGCTGATGGCGTTGTAGAGGTCGACCAGCAGGTTGATCCGGGGCAACCCCGCCTCCGTCAGCGCTCTCTTGGCCAGCGCTTCCGCCGAGTTGCGGGTACGCGACGGCTTCGACCCGAACGCCGTGTAGACCTCCCGCCACGCGGCCATGTGCGGGTCCTCGTGCGGGGCGCGCCCGTCCAGTCGTACGGCGAGACGGCGGGCCGCGTCGTCGAGGAGCGCCGAACTGGCGTCGGTGCTGGGTCCGTTGACGAGCCCGTGCGCCTCGATCGCCACGTGCGTGAAACCGGGGGC
Source organism: Streptomyces fulvoviolaceus (assembly GCF_000718165.1). Classification (GTDB taxonomy): domain Bacteria; phylum Actinomycetota; class Actinomycetes; order Streptomycetales; family Streptomycetaceae; genus Streptomyces; species Streptomyces fulvoviolaceus. The sequence goes on from NZ_JOEY01000051.1 coordinate 4,574, forward strand.
GAGGGCGTGCACCTCGTCGGACACGGTCAGGGAGAAGGTCATCGCCTGCCTCAGAGTGCGGTGGGGAGCGTCTTCCAGAGGTACGGCCGGTCGGGGGCAGCCTGGAGGACGCTCAGGACGGTCGGGTGTGGTTCAGCGTACAGCACCGGATAGTCCATCTCATTGGACTCAGGGTCGGGCACGAAGGCCAGCCGCTCGCCGTCGAGAGAGAACCGGGCATCCACGCCCGGTTTGTTGCCGCGGGGATCCTGGCGATGCCAGGCACCGTTGAACCGCACGGCGACCAGACCGTGCACCACGTCGAACTGCTGATAGCAGAAGGCGGTCGGGATGTCCTCGGCCCGCAGCAGGGCAGCCAGAGCGTGGGCCTTGGCGTAGCAGATTCCGGTGCCCTGCTCCAGGACGTCGGAAGCTCGCCAGGTGACACGCAGATCACCCGAGTCCTGTGAGTGCGGGATCGTGTCGCGCACGAACTCAAACGCCAGCTGTGCATAGGCATACGAGTCCGCGGCCTTCTTGGCGAGGCGCGCAGCCGCGTCACGGACGATCGGATGGTCATGGTCGATCGCCTCGTCGGCGGCCAAGTAAGCGGACAGGTCGGGGGTGTTCTGGATCAGCTCCATGCCCGCAGAGCATAGGAATGCGATCACCCGAACGTCAATTACTTTTCAGGTGACCGCATATCTATGCACCATGTTCTAGCGCGCCATCTCCTCCTTGAGCGCCGCCACGAACGCGTCCACGTCCTCCTCGGTCGTGTCGAAGGCGCACATCCAGCGGACGTCGCCCGCGGCCTCGTCCCAGAAGTAGAAGCGGAACCGCTGCTGCAGGCGCTCGCTCACGTCGTGCGGCAGCCGCGCGAAGACCGCGTTGGCCTGCACGGGGTAGAGGATCTCCACGCCGTGCACGGCTCGGACGCCCTCCGCCAGTCGCTGGGCCATCTCGTTCGAGTGGCGGGCGTTGCGCAGCCACAGGTCCTTCGCGAGCAGGGCCTCCAACTGCACCGAGACGAAGCGCATCTTGGAGGCGAGCTGCATGGACAGCTTGCGCAGGTGCTTCATGTGGCTGACGGCGTCCTGGTTGATGACGACGACCGCCTCGCCGAACAGCGCGCCGTTCTTCGTCCCGCCGAGGGAGAGGATGTCGACGCCGACGGCGTTGGTGAAGGTCCGCATCGGGACGTTCAGGGACGCGGCCGCGTTGGATATCCGGGAACCGTCCAGGTGCACCTTCATGCCGCGCGCGTGGGCGTGGTCGCAGATCGCGCGGATCTCGTCCGGTGTGTAGAGGGTGCCGAGCTCCGTGCTCTGGGTGATCGAGACGACCTGCGGCATCGCGCGGTGCTCGTCCTCCCAGCCCCACGCCTGCCTGTCGATCAGCTCGGGCGTGAGCTTGCCGTCGGGGGTGGGCACGGTGAGCAGCTTGAGGCCGCCCATGCGCTCGGGGGCGCCGCCCTCGTCGACGTTGATGTGCGCGCTCTCGGCGCAGATCACCGCGCCCCAGCGGTCGGTGACCGCCTGGAGCGCGACGACGTTGGCGCCGGTGCCGTTGAAGACCGGGAAGGCCTCCGCCGTAGCACCGAAGTGACCGCGGATGACGCGCTGGAGGTTCTCCGTGTAGACGTCCTCGCCGTACGCGACCTGGTGCCCGCCGTTGGCCACGGCCAGGGCGGCGAGCACCTCCGGGTGGACCCCGGCGTAGTTGTCGCTGGCGAAGCCCCTGCTGTCCGGGTCGTGATGGCGCCGGGCGTCGGTCTTCGGAGGGTTCACGGCTTCTCGGTCAGCCACAGACGGTTTCCGTTCACTTCTGCGGCGGGCTTCTCCCAGACGCCGGCGATGGCCCGGGCCAGGTCCTTGACGTCGGTGAAGCCCGCGAACTTCGCGTTGGGGCGTTCGGCGCGCATGGCGTCGTGCACCAGTGCCTTCACCACCAGGATGGTGGCGGCCGAGGTGAGCTCCTCACCGCCCCCGGCCTTGCGGAAGAAGTCGGCCATGGCGAGGGTCCAGGCCTCCGCGGCGGCCTTGGCGGCGGCGTAGGCGGCGTTGCCCGCGGAGGGCTTGGTCGCGCCCGCGGCGCTGATCAGGACGTACCGGCCGCGCTCGCTGCGCTGCAGCGCCTCGGAGAAGGCGAGGGAGGTGTGCTGCACGGTGCGGATGAGCAGCAGCTCCAGGAAGTCCCAGTCGTCGAGGCTCGTCTTGATGAAGGTCTCACTGCCGCGCCAGCCGCCGACGAGGTGGACCACTCCGTCGACGCGGCCGAACTCCTTCTCGATGTGCTCGGCCCAGTCCCGGGTGGAGTCCAGGTCCAGCAGGTCGACGGGCTCACCGGTGACGGTGGCACCGCCCGACGCGTACCGGGCCGCGTCCACGGCCTCCGCGAGCCGCTCGGGATCGTTGTCCGCTGCGACGACGGTCGCGCCCGCCTCGGCGAGCCGGACCAGTGTCGCGCGCCCGGCGGGTCCGCCCGCGCCGGCCACCGCGATCACCGCACCACTGAGAGCTCCGTTCCCCGCCATGATCTTCGCCTCCTGAGCCATGTTCTCGGTGCCGTGGTCGCTCACGCGGCCACTCGCTCGGCATTCTCCGCCGTGATCCCCTTGGTCGAGGCGATCACGCTCTTCAGCTTCTTGGAGAGTGCCTCATAGAACATGCTCAGCGGAAACTCGTCCGGAAGCACGTCATCGACGAGCTTTCGCGGCGGCTGGGTCAGATCGAGGGCGTCGGGACCCTTGGCCCACTTGGAGCCCGGGTGCGGGGCGAGGTAGGTGGAGACCAGCTCGTATCCGGCGAACCAGTGGACGAGCTTGGGGCGGTCGATACCGTCGCGGTACAGCTCCTCGATGTCGGCGCACAGCTGGTTGGTGACCTGGGGCGCGCGCTGCCAGTCGATGAAGAGCTTGTTGTCGGTCCAGCGGACGACGTCGTGCTTGTGCAGGTAGGCGAAGAGGAGCTGGCCGCCGAGGCCGTCGTAGTTGCGCACGCGCTCGCCGGTGACCGGGAAGCGGAACATACGGTCGAACAGCACGGCGTACTGCACGTCACGGGCCTGCGGGATGCCGTCGGCCTGCAGCTTCACGGCCTCCCTGAAGGCGGTGAGGTCGCAGCGGAGCTCTTCGAGGCCGTACATCCAGAACGGCTGACGCTGCTTGATCATGAACGGGTCGAAAGGCAGGTCGCCGTGGCTGTGGGTGCGGTCGTGGACCATGTCCCACAGCACGAAGGCCTCCTCGCAGCGCTTCTGGTCGTGGACCATGGCGGCGATGTCCTCGGGCAACTCAAGACCCAGGATGTCGACGGCGGAGGCGGTCACCCGGCGGAAGCGGGCGGCCTCGCGGTCGCAGAAGATGCCACCCCAGCTGAAGCGCTCCGGGGCCTCGCGTACGGCGATCGTCTCGGGGAAGAGCACGGCGGAGTTGGTGTCGTAACCGGCCGTGAAGTCCTCGAACGTGATGCCGCAGAACAGCGGGTTGTCGTAGCGCGTGCGCTCCAGCTCGGCCAGCCACTCGGGCCACACCATGCGCAGCACGACCGCTTCGAGGTTGCGGTCGGGGTTGCCGTTCTGCGTGTACATCGGGAAGACGACCAGGTGCTGGAGGCCGTTGGCACGGTTCGCGGCGGGCTGGAAGGCCAGCAGCGAGTCGAGGAAGTCCGGCACCCGGAATCCGTCGGCGGCCCAGCGGTGCAGGTCCTTGATGAGGGCCTCGTGGTAGGCGCGGTCGTGCGGGAGCAGCCCTGACAGCTCCTCGACGGCGGCGGCGACCCGTCGGACGGCGAACTCGGCGGCGGCCGGGTCCGGGGCGCCGTCGGTCTCGAAGTCGATCGACCCGTCCTTGGACTGCCATGGCCGGATCTGCTCCACGGCATCCTTGAGCACGGGCCACGCCGGGTGTTCCACCACCCTGGTCGCGGGAGGAACCTGCTCCTCCGAAGCCGCCTGCACAAGAATTTCCGTCATGTCCCATCCTCCACTGCAGAACCTCGTGTATGGACACCGTATGCATACGAGCTTCCTCCCAGCAAGGGGAGACTCGGGAGATTATCCTGCCCACACCAATGGAAACAGATGTTTTTCCCGTCTGATACCGGGTAGGCGATTACTTCGACTGCGAGCCTTCGGCAGCGGGACCACCGCCCGCGGTCAATCCCCGCAGGACTCGCCCACGCCCGGGTGACCGCTCCCGCCGGTACAGGCCAGGTCCGGCCCTTTCGTCGCCCGATCCGCCGCGCAGACACGGGTCCATCGCGGTGCGTGGCCATTAGGCTGCGGCTCTGCCCGCGCGACCGTCCGCTCCGGTCGCGCGCGGAGCCGAGCCGCCGTCGACGGAAGCGAGTTGAACCTTGAACTTCCTTACCATCGGTCACCGCGGGGTCATGGGTGTCGAGCCCGAGAACACCCTCCGTTCCTTCGTCGCCGCCCAGCAGGCCGGCCTCGACCAGATCGAACTCGATCTGCACCTCAGCAAGGACGGCGCCCTCGTCGTCATGCACGACACCGACGTGGACCGCACGACCGACGGCACGGGACCGATCGCCGAGAAGACGCTCGAAGAGCTGCGCGCCCTGGACGCGGGCCGCGGGGAGCGGATCCCGGTGTTCGAGGAGGTCCTGGACGCCGTGAAGTCACCCCTCCAGGCCGAGATCAAGGACATCGCGGCGGCCCGGGCGCTGGCCGAGGTGATGCACAAGCGGGACCTGATCTCCCGGGTCGAGGTGTCCTCGTTCCACGACGAGGCGATCGCCGAGATCGCCCGGCTGGTGCCCGGCGTACGGACCGCGCTGATCGGCAGCCGGTTCGGCACCGACATCGTGGACCGCGCGGTGGAGGCCGGTGCCGGGACCGTCTGCCTGAACATCCGCCGGCTGACCCTGGAGATCGTGGAGCAGGCCCGCAAGGCGGACCTGAAGATCATCGGCTGGGTGGTGAACACGCAGGATCACCTGCGACTCGTACGAGCCCTGGGGCTGGACGGCGCGACCACCGACTACCCGGAGATCAAGCGCACCGGCCGCTTCACGGCGTAACGATTATGCGAGTTCCCTGACTATCCGAGTTCCTTGATCAGCAGCTCGAACTGCAAGTCGGCGCGCTGCGGAACGCCGAAGCGCTCGTCGCCGTACGGGAACGGGGTCATCCTTCCCGTACGGCGGTAGCCTCGGCGCTCGTACCAGGCGATGAGGTCGTCGCGCACGGAGATCACCGTCATGTGCATCTCCATGGTGCCCCAGGTCTCGCGGGCCGCCCGCTCCGCCTCCGCGATGATCACCTTGCCGAGGCCGCCGCCCTGGAGCGTGGGGCTCACCGCGAACATCCCGAAGTAGGCGTGGGTGCCACGGTGTTCGAGCTGGCAGCAGGCGACGACGACGCCGTCCCGCTCGACCGTGAGCAGCCGGCTGTCGGGCGACTTGATGACGTCGAGCACGCCCTGCGGGTCGGTGCGCTGTCCCTCCAGGATGTCCGCCTCGGTGGTCCACCCGGCCCGGCTGGCGTCGCCGCGGTACGCCGACTCGATCAGCGCGACCAGGGCGTCCACGTCGGCGTCGATGGCATCGCGGAAGGTCAGTCCGGAGGCGGTGGTGTCCATGGAGCGGTTCTCCGATCTCGGGCGCGGCTCGGGCACCGACGAGCGTAACGCCCCCACTAGGCTCCGCTGCATGGTGCACGTACTGAGCAGCCGCATCCTGCTCCACCCCGTCGATCCCGAGCGGTCCCGCGTCTTCTACGGCGAGCAGCTGGGCCTCGCCGTCTACCGCGAGTTCGGTACCGGGCCGGAGCGCGGCACCGTCTACTTCCTCGGCGGCGGCTTCCTGGAGGTATCCGGGCGGTCCGAGGTCCCGCCGTCCCCGGCCGTGCGGCTGTGGATGCAGGTCGAGGACGTGGCCGCCGCGCACGAGGAGCTGCGGGCGAAGGGGGTCGAGATCGTGCGGCCGCCGGTGAAGGAGCCCTGGGGGCTGGTCGAGATGTGGATCACCGATCCGGACGGGACGCGGATCGTGCTGGTGGAGGTGCCGGCGGAGCATCCGATCCGGTACCGACCCGGGATCTGAGCTCGTTCCAGGTACACAGGGCCGTCCGATGGCCGCGCCGACGGACCGGGGCTAGCGTGCGAAGAGGACGCTCGCGTCGGCAGGAAGGCCGTGACGCCATGAAATTCGACAAGCCGGTGGCCAATGGGCCCTGCTGGGTCGAGGTGGGAACGCCCGATCCGGCGGCGGCCGAGCGTTTCTACGGAGACCTCTTCGGCTGGCGGGCGGAGACGGACTCGCGGGAGGAGATGGGCGGCTACACGATCGCGTACCTGGGCCATCTCCCGGTCGCCGGGCTCGTCCCGCTGGGCGAGGAGTCGCAGCCGGTCGCCTGGTTCGTGACGTTCGCGGTGTCGGACGTCGACGCCACCGTGGAGAAGGTCAAGTCGGCAGGCGGGTCCGTGGTGTTCGAGCCCGGGGACGTCCCGGACATGGGGCGCTTCGCGTCCGTCGCCGATCCGCAGGGCGCCGGATTCCATCTGTGGCAGGCGCGGGGCTTCGAGGGCGCCGGGCTGCTCAACGCCGCCGGCTCGCTGGGCTGGGTGGAGCTGCTGAGCCGGACGCCCGAACGGGCCCTCGACTTCTACACCACGGTGTTCGGCTGGAGCGTCAACGCCTCGGAGCACTACACGCACTGGGGCATCGACGGCACGGACTTCGGCGGCATGGTGCGGATGGACGACAAGTTCCCGCCCGAGGTGCCGCCGCACTGGCTGCCGTACTTCGCGGTGGCGGACGTGGACGCGACCGCGGCCACGGCGACCGACGCGGGCGGCAGCGTCCTCATGGAGCCCACCTCCGTGCCGGACGGGCCCCGGATCGCGGTGCTGCGGGATCCCCAGGGCGCGGTCTTCGGGGTGTACCTGGAGGGTGCGGAGGGCTGAGCCGCGGCTTGCGTTGAAGTGCGCTCCAGCGCCTAGCGTCGTACGCACGAACTGCCCGGAGGGGGAACTGATCGTGCGGTACACACTGTTCGGCAAGACCGGTCTGCGCGTGAGCGAGCTGAGCCTCGGCGCGATGGTCATGGGCGACGACCCCGCCCACGGCTCCGACAAGGAGACCAGCGCCAAGCTGCTCGACGCCTACGCCGACGCGGGCGGCAACTTCGTCGACACGGCGGACATCTACTCGGGCGGCGATTCGGAGCGGATCCTCGGCGAACTGCTGGACGGGCGGCGCGAGGAGTTCGTGCTGGCCAGCAAGTACACGTGCGGGACCCGCAAGGGGGACGTCAACGCGGCCGGCAACCACCGCAAGAACCTGGTGCAGTCGGTGGAGGCGAGCCTGGAGCGGCTGTGCACCGACCGGCTCGACATCCTGTGGGTACACGCCCGCGACAACTTCACCCCGGTCGACGAGGTGATGCGGGCGCTCGACGACCTCGTCCGCACGGGCAAGGTGCTCTACGTCGGTGTCTCGGACTGGCCCGCGTGGGAGATCGCACAGGCCAACACCCTTGCGGAGCTGAGGGGTTGGACCGCGTTCGCCGGTTCGCAGCTGCGCTACAACCTGCTGGAGCGGACGCCGGAGCGCGAACTGCTGCCGCAGGCCCGGGCGTTCGGCCAGGCGGTGCTGGCGTGGGCGCCCCTGGCGGCCGGGAAGCTCACCGGCAAGTACCGCCGGGGCGAGTCGGGCCGGCTGGACTCCTGGGGCGACAAGCCGAGCCCGCAGGAGGAGGACGTCATCACCGCCGTCCTGGAGATCGCCGAGCAGGGCGGTTGGAGCCCGGCCCAGGTGGCGCTGGCCTGGCTGCTGGGCCGGCCCGGCAACGTCGTCCCGATCGTCGCGGCCACCAAGGAGCACCAGCTCGCCGACAACCTCGGCAGCGTCGACGTCCGCCTCGATGCCGACGCCGTCGCCCGCCTCGACGAGGTGAGCGCGGTGCCGCTCGGCTTCCCGCACGACTTCGTACGGGAGCCGGCCGTCGTCCAGACCATCTACGGCGACCGCTGGGCGGACATCGACGACCGGCGCTCCGGCTACCGCCGTACGGCCACCGAGGTTCTCTAGCGCCCGGGAATGCCGTCAGGCCAGTGGTGTCACCGTCACGCGGTCGATGACGGGGGCGTACGGGGAGCGCTGCCCGTACTCGTTCCTGGTGGTGCCGTCGAAGTCGGGGAGTTCGTCGGCGGTGAAGGTGACGGTGTTGGTGCCCTGACGCAGGGTGACGGGGACGGCCAGCTGCCAGAAGTTGTTGAAGTGGAAGGTGGTGGGGAACAGGACGCGGTGCGGGGCGTCCCCGTTGACGGCGATGTCCGCGTGGCGGCAGACGGGGTCCGGGTTGTAGTGCGTGCCGGGCGGCTGCTCGCCGTTGGCGTAGCGGATCGTCAGCGCGTGGCGTCCGGCGCGGTCCGCCGTCACCGTCAGGGTGAGGGCGTTCTCGGGTCCGCCGCCGACGCCGTCCACCGCCTTGCCACTCGTGGCGTACGGGTATCCGGTCACCTTCGCCACGCCGGTGAGGGCGCCTTCCGCGGCGGCGTACGCCGTGGTGGGCAGCAGGCCGCGCGAGGGGCCGACCCGCAGCCGGTCCACGATCAGGCGTTCCGACGTCCCGGTGACCGCGATCTTGTTGATGCCGCCGGCCAGGAAGAGCGGGACAGGGCCGCGCCCGATGCGTCCGATCTCCTCGCCGTTGACGGTGAGCAGGCCTTCGCCGGGCCCGAGCAGGTCGATGGTCACCGAGGCCTCGCCGTCGGCGTCCGCGTGCGCCCAGAAGGTGACGGTGCCGCCCCGCGGGAGCACGGCGACACCGGGGCCGGAGGCGCCGCGGTGGGCGTGGCTGACACGGGTTCCGGCGCCGAGATCCGCGAACTCGGCGTCGTACACCGCGGTTTGGTCGGTGTCGCGCAGGACGAGGTCCAGCTTGTCCACGACGGCGTCGCCCTTGGTGACGCCGAGGTCCGGGTCCTGGGCCGCGAGTGTGATCCGGTGCCGTCCGGCGGTCAGCTCCACCCGGGTGTCGGTGTGACCCCAGACCGCCCACTTGTAGCCGAGCGGGAGCCGCAGTTCGCGTGGGGCCTCCCCGTCGACGCGCAGGAAGACGTTGGTGGGGCCCTGCTCGCGCACCAGATCGGCCTGGTTGTGGGAGTTCGCGAACACGCTGACGTCGTACGTCCCGGCCTCGGGGACCTCGACGTCGAAGGCGAGCACTCCGTCGGAGCCGGTGCGCAGACCGCCCACGTGGTAGCCACCGGAGGTCGCGAACTTCTCGACGTCGGAGGGCGATCCCTCGGGCCCGTTCTTCGAGTGGCCGCCGCCGGTGTACGTCGCGTCCTCGGCCTCGTACGTCCGCTGCCAACGGACCGAGGGCGGCATGGGCGCGGCGGCGTTGTCGCCGGGCGAGAGAATCACCTGGTACGCGGACATCTCGTCGAGGTCTGTCAGAGGCAACGTCACCGTGCCCTGGAGCAGGGGGAGTTCGTAGTCCAGGACCCTCAACGGTTGGGCACACGCCCCGACTTGCCCCGTCCAGGGAATCTCCTGCACCCGGACGTGGACCGTCGCGCCGAACACCTCCGCGTCGACCCCCTCGAAGACGACGTCCGCCGCGCCGCCCGCACCGCCCAGCAGGGCCCGCGCCTGCCGCTTCTCCCTGTCCAGGGTGGCGACCCCCTGCAGCGTGTACTGCACGTTGGGATGCGGCGCGACGACCCGCACGGTGTTCCCGGTCAGCTGCCCGTAGGCGTTGAACAGCCACCACTGGCCGTTGGCCTTGTTGGCCTCCACGGCCGAGTCGTTGAGGTTGCCCGCGATGTTCCAGTAGGCGATGTCGGCGTCGACCTTCGACTCCTCGATCGCGGAGATCCACTGGATCATCTGGCCCGGCACGGACACGTGGTAGTTGTGCGCGTACTCGTTGATGTTGACCGGCAGCGGGCCGATGCCCAACTCCCGTTCCAGCTCCCGGTACTTGGCGATGTTGGTGCGCACCTCGGCGGGCGAGGACAGCTCGTGCCAGGTCATCACGTCGGGCAGCACGTCGCGGGCCTTGGCGAACTCCAGGAAGCCCCTGACCTCGGGGTACAGGATGCAGGTGTTGGGGCCGGCGACGCGGGCGTCGGGGTCGAGGTCCTTGATGAGGTCGTACGCCGCTTTCCAGGCCGCGAAGTAGTGCCCCGGTTCGGTGCGCCAGGAGGTGCGGTCGTAGCTCCACTCCCCCTCGCCGAACATGTTGCCCTCGGGCTCGTTGAACGGGACGTACACGACGTGGGACTTCAACGCACCCAGCGTCAGGACGTGTTCGACCTGGCGGCGGACGACCTCGAGGAACCCGGCGAGCCGTTCCTCGCCGGTGGCGCCGGGCCATTCGTAGGGGAAACCGCGGTAGAAGTCGGGCAGGTAGACGTAGACGTCCTTGCCGCCCGCCGCGACGAAGGGCGGCAGGATCTCCAGGGCGTCGCCGCCGGGGTGCTGGGTGCCGTCCTGGGCCTTGGTGGTGACCGTGCGCGGGTACATGCCCTCGACGAGGGTGCGGCTGGGCACGCCGTCGCCGTAGAGGCCGTAGAGCGTGCCGCTCGCACCGCCGTGGAAGGGGCCGGTCTCGGTGCCGAGGTCGATGGTGAGCTTCTCGGGACCGGGAGCTTCGGCTGCCACGACATCCACCCTTCGTTCGAAATTCCGTACGCCAGTCGATGATCCGAACCGGCCTGGTCGAACGTAGGAAGAACGCGTGTTCCCCGTCAACAGGTGGACGGCTCCGAAACTTCCGAAACCGCAGCTCGCGGGGTCAGACCCGGAGCACTCCGAGGCGGCCCTCCAACTGGCCCAGCAGCTCGCCGAGCAGCGTGGAGAGTTCGTCCTGCCCCTGCGGGGACAGACCGGACAGGACGACGGTCTCGTACGCCAGTTGCTCGGGCAGGATCCCGTCGACCAGCTCGCGCCCGGCGTCCGTGAGGCGCACATGGGCGACGCGGCGGTCGCGGGTGTCGCCGCGGCGCTCGACCAGGCCGCGCTCGGTCAGCTGCTTGAGGCGCTTGGTGACCGCGGCGCCCGAGGAGAAGGTCTCGCGGGCCAGGTCGCCGGGGGTCAACTCGTGGCCGGTGCGGCGGAGCGCGCCGAGCAGGTCGAACTCGGGGCGGCTGAGCCCGGCCCGGCGCAGCGGGGCGTCCTCGGCCTGCTGGAGGAGGGCAGCGCAGCGGTTGATGCGGCCGATGATCTCCATGGGGCCGGTGTCGAGGCCGGGGTGGACTGCCTGCCACTGCCGGACGACCGCGGCGAGCGTGTCGTTCCTCGTCACGCCGGGCGTGCTCCCCGGGTTGCCTGCCGTCATGGCCGTACGCCCTCCGTCGTCGTGTCCGTGCGCCGGTCCGGGTGCAGACCCTGGCGCCGTACCGTCGCGGCGAGCGTACGGTGTCCGGCCTGCTCGGCGCGCACGACCCTCTCGTGGGGCAGGGCACGCTGCCACCACTCGCCGGACGCGGCCTCGACAGTGGCCCGCAGGTCGACCAGAGCGGCGGCGAGAGAGCGCCGGGCGGATTCCAGGGCGCCGGGCACGGGATGTGCCTCGGCCAGGAGCCGGGCGGCGCCTTCCCGGGAGCGGTCCACGGCGTCCACCGCGTGCTCGACGCGGTCGCCCGCGCGCCGGTTGGTGACGGCGACGGCGGCGACGAACCCGACCAGCGCACCCACCAGGGTGTCGACGAGCCGCTCGGTGATCAGCCGCCCGGGCTCCTGGAATCCGGTGAACTCGGTGATGAGCAGCGCCATCGGCGTCACACAGACGCTGCCGAGCCAGTAGTTGCGGCTGATCAGTACCTCGGCGCCGAAGTTGAAGGCGAGGCAGCACAGGACCAGGGCGGCCGGGCCGAGGTGGGCGAGCGGGACGACGGCGGCGAAGAGGAGGACGCCGGCGAGGTTGCCGACGACCCGCTGGACGCCGCGGCTCCAGGTGAGGGTGACGTTGGCCTGGTAGAGCGAGGCGGCGGTGACCAGGGCCCAGTAGGGGCGGCCGATACCGAGGGCCAGGGAGGCGTAGCCGGCGAGTGCGCAGCCGAGTGCGGTGCGCATCGCGATCGGGGTGAGCGGGCCGAGCCTGCTCCACCAGGGGCGTGCGGGCGCGGTGAGTTCGGCGTCCACGCCGAGGAGTTCGTCGGCGTCCGCCGAGAGGTGACCGGTCTGCGGGACCGGTCCGGCGCCGCGCAGTTCCCGGGCCCAGGTGCGCAGGCTGTTCGGGTCGGTATCGGCGGGTGCGGCGAGCGCGACCTCGGCGCGGACGACGAGCCGTTCGAGGGCACGCCGGGGCTCGGTGCGGGCGCCAGCGGACAGCAGGGTCTGCCAGGCGGCCTGTACGGCGGCGGCCGCGGCGGCACGGGCCCGGGCGTGTCCGTCGCCGGTGCCGCGGGTCTCGGCGTACGCGGCGGTGGCGTTCAGCGCCTGCGCGGTGGCCCTCCGTTCCGGGCCGTGCGGGCGGAGCAGGCCGGGTGCCATGCCGATGAGCCAGGCCCAGGCGCCCGCCGCGAGGGCCAGGGCCAGGTGGCCGGGAACCTGACCGAGGGTCTGGGGCGCGAACAGGGAGGCGGAGCTGATGAAGGTGAGGATGACATTGCCGGGCGGGCCGATCCTGGTGGCGTCGCACAGCACCTTCTGCACGGCGGCGAGCAGGGCACCGACGGTGACCAGCACGACGGCACTCTGCGTGAGCGAGGCCGCGACCAGCGCGACGGCGAGGCCCGCGACCATACCGAGGACCACCCAGGACAGGGCGCGGGCCCGGGCGGCGTACGGACGGTTGTGGGCGTAGAGCGCGCACAGGGACCCGGCCATCGTGTACATCGCCAGGTCGAGGCGGCCGAGCGCCAGCAGCGTCAGGTTGGGCGGTGCGACCGCGACGACCACGCTCAGGGCGGGCTTGAACCAGATGTCGGACGGCCTGCCGACGCGCAGCACGCCGGTCAGCGGGAGACGGCGGCGGAGCGGGGTGTCGGAGGTGGGGGGCGCACTGCTCATGAGTCATGAGTTTAGCAGGTGTTTTACTCGTAAACCGTTGCTGCTGACCTGCTGTGCTCCATCGCACGCCCCGCGTACACCCTTGCGCTCGATTGCGCTCGATTGCGCGCCGTACGGCGCGGGCATCCCTTGACCGACCGTCGAGCGGGGAGGTGGGCGTGCACGGACCGGCTTCGCCCGGCTGGCTGCTGGTGGCGCTCTGTGCGGCGACCGGGGCCTATTGCCTGCTGCGGATGCGCAGCGCCGTCGATGAACAGCGCCGGGCCGCGGGCGGCGAGGCGCTCATGGGCTTCGGCATGGCCGCGATGGCCGTACCGGCGGCGGTGTTCACGCCGCCGTCCTGGACCTGGCCCGTCTACGCGGCCGTGTTCGGCGCGGCCGCATTGCGCGCCCTGTGGGCGGCGCGGGCGAGCACACATCACCTGCACCATCTGGTGGGGGCCCTGGCCATGGTCTACATGGCGGTGGTGATGGCGGCCTCCCCCGGACACCACGCCGGTTCCGGAGTCCCGCTCCTGACAGGGGTGTTGCTCCTCTACTTCGTGGGATACGTACTGCTGTCCGGCGTACGGCTGATTCCCGTGGCCGCCGGTACGGCGGGGGCCGTCGGCTGGGGTGACCGGCCGGAGTTGGCGCGGGCGTGCCGGCTGTCCATGGGGATCGGCATGGTCGCCATGCTGCTGACCCTCTGACGCCGTCGGCGTGGGCGCCGTACGCAACCGTTGCCTGCGTCACTTTGAACGCACGGGCCGTACCCGTGAACGGCGCCGCACTCATAGGCTGCGCTCATGATGCTCCCCGCGGCACTGTTGCTGCTCGGCGCCCTGACCGCCGTCATCGCCCCCCGGGTGCTGGCCCGGACGGACTGGGCGGACCGGGAACCGGTGCTCGCGCTGTGGATGTGGCAGTGCGTGGTGGCAGCGGTACTCCTGTGCTGCGCACTGTCGATGACGCTCAGCGCGGCGGTGGCCTGGCAGGCGGTGCGCGGCCATGTGTTCGGCTCGGCACCGCACGCCGTCGTGGAGGCCTACACGCTCGGTACGGCCGGTCCCTGGGCGGCGATGACCGCGGTGGCGCTCGCGTGCGGCGGCGTGTGGAGCGGCGCCATGCTGGTCCGTGAGGTCGCGGGGGCACGCAGCCGGCGTCGGCTGCGCCGGGCCGAACTCCTCGTCAGCGCCCCGCTGTTGCCCGGCGAGGAGCCCGGCAGCCGGCTCGTCGTCCTGGAGGGCGCGCGGCCCGACGCCTGGTGGCTGCCGGGCGCGGCTCCCCGACTCGTCCTCACCACGGCCGCGCTGCGCCGGCTGAAGGGCCGGCAGCTGGACGCCCTCGTCGCGCACGAGGAGGGTCACGCCCAGGCCCGGCACGACTGGCTGCTGCACTGCTCGGCCGCGCTGGCCGGCGGGTTTCCCCAGGTCCCGGTGTTCGCCGCGTTCCGCGACGAGATGCACCGTCTGGTCGAACTCGCCGCCGACGACATGGCCTCCCGCCGCTTCGGCCGGCAGACGACGGCCCTCGCACTGGTCGAACTCAACGAGGACCGGGGCGTGTTCGGCCCCTGCCCGACCCCGCAGGCCCATGTGCCGCAGCGGGTGCACCGGCTGCTGACCCCGCCGGACCGGCTCACGGCGGCCCGGCGGCTGCGGCTGACGGCGGTGGCCTCGCTCGTGCCGGTGGTACCGGTGCTGGTGGCGTTCGTGCCGGGGCTGCGGGCGCTGGGATAACCGGCCCGGGCGCCGGACGGCACCGGGATTGGCCTCACGCCCCACCGGTCGGCGAGGATCGCAGTATGCACACCCCGTCCGTCGACTCCCCGCCCCGCCCACCGGAGCACCGCGCCGCTGCCCGCCTCTCCGGCGTCCTTGCCCTGTGCTCCGCGCTGCTGCTCGTGCTGGTCGCGGTCGGGTGGTACCCGCTGATGACGCTCGACGACAGCATCGCCGTCACCACGCATCGCTGGGCGGTCGACGAGGACGGGATCACTCAGACGTTCCGCATCCTGACGGACTGGGTCTGGGACCCGTGGACGATGCGCATCGTGGCCGCGGTCGCCGTGGTGTGGCTGGTGTGGCGGCACCATGCCCGCTGGACAGCCGTATGGCTGGTGGCCACATGTGCGCTGGGCACACTGCTGCAGCAGTCGCTGAAGGCCGCGGTCGGACGCGAGCGGCCCGTCTGGTCCGACCCCGTCGACTCGGCCCACTACGCGGCCTACCCGTCGGGCCACGCCCTGACCGCCACGGTCGTCTGCGGACTGCTCCTGTGGCTGCTGCACCGGTACGGCGCCGGCCGGGCCCTGTGGCGTACGGCCGTGACCGTCGCCGTGGTCTCCGTGGCCGGCGTCGGTCTCACTCGCGTGTGGCTGGGTGTCCACTGGGCCTCGGACGTGGTGGGCGGCTGGCTGCTGGGCGCGTTGCTGGTGGCGCTGGCGGTCACGGTCCACCAGCGGTGGCGGCCGTGACCAGTGCCATGCGGGTCCGGCGGACCTGAGGTCGACGGTGCGGGCGGGCACCGGAGGGCGAGTGTCCGCGCCGTGGCGGACCTGGACACCTGGCCGTCCGGCCGCGGGACGGCACCGGGACGGAGCCGTTCACCTTCGTCGTCACGCCGGACGCACTGCTACGGCTCGCACCCCGTATGAGCGAGCACGCGCTGACCACGAAGTCAGCAACCAGTCCACCGACCTCGACTCCCAGCACGCGCCCACCCACCCTTGGAGCGCGCCGGTGTCGGCGACCTCGGCTGCGATCTTCCCGAAGCGTGGAACGTGGCCCCGTAAGATCACCGTATGACTGCCGTGCTCTTCGACTTCTCCGGGACCCTCTTCCGTATCGAGTCCACCGAGTCATGGCTGCGGGGGGCCCTGGCTGAGGCCGAACTGGTCCTCGGCGAGGCCGAGTTGATCGCGGCCGCGCAGGCTCTGGAGCGCGTGGGCGCACTGCCCGGCGGGGCCTCCCCCAGCGAGCCGCTGCCCGACGAGGTCGCCGGTATCTGGGAGATCCGCGACAAGAGCGCCGAGTTGCACCGGGCCGCGTACACCGGGCTCTCGCGCCAGGTCCCGCTGCCCGACCCGGCCCTGCACGACACGCTGTACGACCGGCACATGGCCCCGGCCGCCTGGCAGCCCTACCCCGACGCGGCCGAGGTGCTGCACGCGCTGCGTGAGCGCGGGATCGGTGTCGGGGTGGTCAGCAACATCGGCTGGGATCTGCGGCCGGTGTTCCGCGAGCACGGCCTCGATCCGTACGTCGACACGTACGTGCTGTCGTACGAACACGGCATCCAGAAGCCGGACCCGCGGCTGTTCGAGACGGCCTGCGCCGCGCTCGCCGCCGATCCGCGGGACGTCCTGATGGTCGGCGACGACCGGCGGGCGGACGGCGGGGCGGCGGCTCTGGGCTGCGGGGTGCACTTCGTGGACCACCTGCCGGTGACACAGCGGCCGGACGGGCTGCGACCGGTACTGGATCTGGTCGGCTGAACCCGGCTGCTCGAAAACAGGGGGCCCGACCCGCACCAAAGGTAGCCTGAGGCCACCATCAGGGTGGGATGCTCGCCCACCCTGGACGATCCCCCGCGTCGCCCAGAGCAGGCGGCAGCCCCGACCAGGCCTTTCACGGGCCGGTCCGGACGCGCTGAGTATAGTTGGCTGATAGCCAGTCAACGCAGGAGTACAGCATGTCCCCGCGCAGCGCCTCGGTCAATGAAGAGTTGCGCCGCCGTTCCCGGGAGCGACTCCTGCAGGCCGCTGTCGAGCTCGTCAGCGAGCACGGATACGAGGCGACGACGCTCGGCGACATCGCGGACAGAGCCGGCTCGGCGCGCGGTCTGGTGTCGTACTACTTCCCCGGTAAACGCCAGCTCGTGCAGTCCGCCGTGCACCGGCTGATGCACCGCACGCTCGAGGAGGCGCTGGAGCGCGAGCCGCACACCGAGGACGGCCGGGAGCGGATGGCGCGGGCCATCGACGCGATCCTGGGCCTGGCCCGGGACCGGCCCGTGCTGATGCGCCAGCACATGGCCGGGCTGCTGCAGGCCGAGGGTTTCGTGCCGTGCCCGGAGCAGCGGCGACTGGCCGAGTTGCTGCGTGACACCGTCGCCTGCCACGGCTCCCAGGACCCCGACACCGACTACCCGATGCTGCGCGCGCTGCTCATGGGCGCCGTCTACGCGGCGCTCGTGCCCGGCGTCCCGATGTCCCTGCCGACCCTGCGGGCCGAGCTGTTCACGCGCTACCGGCTCGACTGGGAGCAGGGGGTCCCGCCGGACGACGAGGCGCCCGGCGGGACGTGCGAGACCGATCTGTCACGCTTCTTCGCGACCGGAGAACCGGCCGGAGAACCGACGGCCGGTCAGTCGAAGTAGTCCGGCTGCGTCTGGACGTTGAGCTCACCCAGCCGGACCCGCTTGGCCGGATCCGTCCGCCGGTCGCTGAGCTTCAGGACGTCGAAGCCCTTGGCGATGTCGTTCGAGTAGATGTAGCCGTTGTAGTAGTACGCCGACCACGGGCCGGCGGTCGTCAGCTGCTCGGTGTTCACCGGACCGCGCTCGAAGTAGGCGATCTCCTTCGGGTTCGAGGAGTCCGTGAAGTCCCAGACGGAGACGCCGCCCTGGTACCAGGCCTGGACCATGATGTCCTTGCCCTTGACCGGGATCAGCGAGCCGTTGTGGGCCACGCAGACCTCGGTGGCCGCCTGGTAGCGGGGAATCTTGAAGTAGCTGCGGAAGACGAGCTTGCGCTTGTCGCCCTTGCCGACGATGTCGTAGACGCCGTCGGCACCGCGGTTCGGACCGATCTCCGCGTTGCAGGTGGCCGCACCGCCGCCGCCCAACTCGTCGGTGAACACGACCTTGTTGGCCTTCTGGTTGAAGGTCGCCGAGTGCCAGAACGCGAAGTTCACGTTGTCCTGGACCTGGTCGATGACCTTCGGGTTCTCCGGGTCCTTGATGGAGAACAGGATGCCGTCACCCATGCAGGCGCCCGCGGCGAGGTCCTTCTCCGGGAGCACCGTGATGTCGTGGCAGCCGGTGGTCTTGGAGACACCCGGGTTGGTGGGCGAACCGGGGTTGCCGCCGCCGTCCGCTCCCTCACCCGGGAAGAGCACGGGGAAGTTCACGACCGCCGCCTTCTCGGGGGCGCCGCGCGGCACCTTGATGACGGAGATGCCGTCGTGCGGCGGCTGGCAGTCGGGGTAGGTGGCGCTGGGCGAGTAGGAGGAGACGTAGACGTAGACGTTCTTGCGCTCGGGCACCAGCGTGTGGGTGTGCGAGCCGCAGGCGGTCTCGACGGCGGCGACGTACTTCGGGTTCGCCTTGTCACTGATGTCGAAGACCTTCATGCCCTCCCACGACGACTTCTCGGTCGCGGGCTGCGTGGTGCTGTTGCAGCTGTTGTCGCTGCGCGAGGAGTCGGTGGACAGGAACAGCAGGTTCCCGGAGACCGAGATGTCGTTCTGCGAGCCGGGACACAGGACCTGGGAAACGGTCTTCGGCGCCTTCGGGTTGCTGATGTCGAAGATGCGGAAGCCGTCGTAGTTGCCGGAGAAGGCGTACTTGCCCTGGAAGGCCAGGTCCGAATTGGTGCCGGGCAGCGCGTCCTTGGGGATGTTGACAAGGTGTTCGATGTTGTCGGAGTGGACGATCTCGTCCTGGCCGGGTATCTCGCCGTCGGCTATCGCCGCCTTGACCTCGGCCTCGGTGCTCTTGGACACCTCCTCGCTCGCGGCCGGCGCGTCCCCCGGGTCGGGGGTCGCTGCGGCCGGGCCGGCGGTGAGCAGCGCGGCCAGGAGGCCGACGGCCGCCGCGGCAACTCCCAGGCGTCTGTGGCGGGTTCGGGCATCTTTCAACAGGATCACTGTTTCCTCCCTGTGCCGTTCATGTGGAACGCTTCACGCACCCCCGAAGTATCGTCTTCACCATGCACATATCAACAGAGGGCAACGAACCTGTAATGAAAGGGCCCCGGGCGGCCGTTGCGCTCTTCTGCCGTGCGCCCCGTACACCTCTCGTCACGGTGTCGCTGACCGCCCTCGTGGTATTGGGGCTCGGGGGCTGCGACTCCGGATCGGACGCGAAGCCGTCGGCGGCGACGGGGCCTTCGGTGCTGGTGCCGGGCAAGCCGGGCGAGGCGAACCGCACGCTGTCCGCGCAGGACGCGGAGGGGCAGCGCGGCGAGGACGACACCCCCAACTCGGCCGACGTCTCGTACGCGCGGATGATGATCGAGCACCACACACAGGCGCTGGAGATCACCGAACTGGCCCCCGACCGCGCCGAGTCGTCGAAGGTCAAGGCGCTCGCCGACCGCGTCTCCGCCGCCCAGGGGCCGGAGATCGCCGCCATGAAGGCCTGGCTGAAGGAGCACGGCAAGGCCGAGAAGAGCGACGACCACGAGCACGCCGCGATGCCCGGCATGGCGACCGAGGCACAGCTGAAGAAGTTGCGCGCGGCGCAGGGGAAGGCGTTCGACCAGCTGTTTCTCACGTTGATGATCACTCACCACGAGGGGGCGATCACCATGGCCACGGATGTGAAGGCACAGGGCAACAACATCCGGATCGAGGAGATGGCCGACGACGTGGTCGCCCAACAGACCAGCGAGATCAACCGGATGCGCGACATGCAGTAGGCGCGGGCCAGTAACAGAACTGCTCAGCGCCGGGCATGACGGGGTGTCAGGAATCCCGCGTCACGCGCCTGGGAGATCAGCCTGAGCGACTTGCGACGGCTGTGCCCGGTCGCGCACATCACCGCGAGGACCGGGTCGACGCCCTCCTCCTGGGCCGCGCGGTACTCCTGCGCGACCAGCCGGCGCCCCTCCACGCCGCGCGGCCAGGCAGGCCGGGCACGGCTGGGTCCGGCCGCCTCGGACTCCGTCCCGGGATCCGTCTCGGGCCCGATTCCGCAGGCCTCGGAGAGCGGCTCCTCGATCCAGTCCGCGAGAGCGGCCAGGTCGTCGAGGGACAGCGCCGGCTGCGCCCGTACGTCCTCCAGGGAGACGCACCCCTCGGCGACCACGGCGAGCACGTCCACCCGGGCCCCGTCGGGGAAGGCCAGCCGGACGTGGAACCACGCCGTCGCGGCCTCGTCCTCCCGCACTTCCCACGCGGGCCACACGGACACGGTGCCGTCCGTCGGGCAACGATCAGAAAGATTAAGAAACGATGCTTCTAGCACACACGCAACGTAACCGCATGATCACATTCCATAAGAATGGACACGCGCGTCTCCACTGCTCCGGCACCCTGTCAGAGCAGCAGCGGCGGTGCGATCCTGGAGCTGTCAGCGATCTCCTCTCGTAAGGAGTTCCGCCGTGCTGCGTGTCGCCGTCGTCGGCTCCGGGCCGAGCGGGTGCTACACCGCCCAGAGCCTCGTCCAGCTGGATCCCGAAGTGCGCGTCGACGTCCTGGACCGGCTGCCGTGCCCGTACGGCCTGGTGCGGTACGGCGTGGCTCCGGACCACGAGAAGATCAAGTCGCTGCAGAACAACCTGCGGACGGTACTGGAGCACGAGCGGGTGCGGTTCCTCGGGGGCGTCCAGGTCGGGCCCGCCGGAGTCCCGGCCACGCGGCTGCGAGAGCTGTACCACGCGGTCGTCTACTGCGTGGGCGCCGCCACCGACCGGCACCTCGGGATCCCCGGCGAGGACCTGCCGGGCAGTTGGTCGGCGACCGAGTTCGTGTCCTGGTACAGCGCGCATCCCGACTCCGTCGCCGACGGTTTCGTGCGCGCCGCCCGGGCGGCCGTGGTCATCGGCGTGGGGAACGTCGCGGTCGACGTGACGCGGATACTGGCGCGCGGCGCGGCGGAGCTCAGCCCCACCGACATGCCCCAGGCGGCGCTCTCCGCACTGGCCGCCAGCACGGTGACCGAGATCCACATGGTGGGGCGACGCGGCCCCTCCCAGGCCCGCTTCACCACCAAGGAGCTGCGCGAGCTGGGCGCCCTTCCGGACACCGACGTGACCGTGGACCCGGCGGAGCTGGCGCTGGATCCGGCCTACCCGGACCCCTCCTCGCTGCCGGCCGCCCAGCGCCGCAACGTGGAGGTGCTGCGCGGCTGGGCGGGAGCCGTCCCGCAGGACGCGCCCCGCAGGATCTCGCTGCGCTTCTTCCTGCGCCCCGTCGAACTCCTCGCAGAGGGCGGGCGGGTGGGCGCGGTGCGCTTCGAGCGGACGGAGCCCGACGGGCGCGGCGGCGTGACCGGCACGGGGCGGTTCGAGGACATCGAGGCGCAGTTGGTGCTGCGCTCGGTCGGCTATCGCGGGATGCCGATGGAGGGGCTGCCGTTCGACGCGGAGAGCGGCATCGTGCCGAACGTCGAGGGCCGTGTCGTGCGCGGCCACTTCGCCTCCCCGGGCGAGTACGTGGCCGGCTGGATCAAGCGTGGCCCGACGGGGGTGATCGGCACCAACCGGCCGGACGCCAAGGAGACGGTGACGTCCCTGCTCGAGGACGCCGCTCTGCTCGTACACGAAGATCGGCCCGACGACCCGCTCGCGGCGCTGCGGGCCGAGGGTGTACGGCCCGTCCCGTGGGCGGGATGGCAGGCGATCGAGCGGGCCGAGGCGGAGCTCGGCGCCTCGCTCGGGCGGGGCGTCGTCAAGCTGCCGGACTGGGAATCACTGCTGGCGGCGGTGCGCTCGGCGGCGTCATAGCGGCCTCATAGCGGCTTGGCGGGCAACCGGGTGGGCATGACACACATCGGCAACAACGCCGAAATCAACAAACTGTTCAAGCCTCGTACGGTCTCGTGCTGTTCGAATGTTCCCAGCCATCCGCCGCTCTGGAGTGCCCATGGCAACGACCGCACCCGTGCATCCCGTCGACGAGGTCCCACCCGTACGACAACTGGCCGCCTTCGGCCTCCAGCACGTGCTCGCGATGTACGCGGGCGCAGTGGCCGTGCCGCTGATCGTCGGCAGTGCGATGAAGCTGTCCCCCGCGGATCTGGCGTATCTGATCACCGCCGACCTGCTGGTGTGCGGTATCGCCACGCTCATCCAGTGCATCGGCTTCTGGCGCTTCGGCGTGCGGCTGCCGATCATGCAGGGCTGTACGTTCGCGGCCGTGTCGCCGATGGTGCTCATCGGTACGACGGGCGGCGGACTGCCCGCGATCTATGGCTCGGTGATCGTCGCGGGGCTCGCGATCGTGCTGCTGGCGCCGGTCTTCGGGCGGCTGCTGCGCTTCTTCCCGCCGCTGGTCACGGGCACGGTGATCCTGATCATCGGCATCTCGCTGCTGCCGGTCGCGGGCAACTGGGCCGCGGGCGGCGTCGGTGCGGCGGACTTCGGCGAGCCGAAGAACCTGGCGCTGGCCGCCTTCGTGCTCGCGGTGGTGCTGGGTGTGCAGCGGTTCGCGCCGGTGTTCCTGAGCCGGATCGCGGTGCTGATCGGCATCGCGGTGGGCCTCGCGGTCGCCGTCCCCTTCGGATTCACGGACTTCGGCGGGGTCGGGGACTCCGACTGGGTCGGGATCAGCACGCCGTTCCACTTCGGGGCGCCCACCTTCGAGGCGTCCGCGATCATCTCCATGCTGGTCGTGGCGCTGGTGACGATGACAGAGACGACCGGTGACCTGATCGCGGTCGGCGAGATGACGGACCGGAAGGTCGACTCGCGCTCCCTCTCGGACGGCCTGCGCGCCGACGGCCTGTCGACCGTCCTGGGCGGCGTCTTCAACACCTTCCCGTACACGGCGTACGCGCAGAACGTCGGCCTCGTCGGCATGACCCGCGTCCGCAGCCGCTGGGTCGTCGCCACGTCCGGCGCCATCCTCGTCCTGCTCGGCCTGCTGCCCAAGCTGGGCGCGGTGGTCGCGGCGATACCCGCGCCGGTACTGGGCGGTGCGGGCCTGGTGATGTTCGGGACGGTGGCGGCGAGCGGCCTCAAGACCCTCGCCCAGGTCGACTTCAAGGGCAACAACAACCTGACGGTGGTGGCCGTCTCGGTGGCCATGGGCGTGCTGCCGGTCGGCGTGCCGACGATCTACGCGAAGTTCCCGGACTGGTTCCAGACGGTGATGAACAGCGGCATCAGCGCGGGCTGTCTGACGGCGATCGTGCTGAACCTGCTCTTCAACCACCTGCCGGCGAAGGCCGGTTCAGCCGACTCCGCCGGTCCGGTCGCCGAGGCGGACGACCTGCCGGGCGGCGGCGTCGAGGAGGGTGTCGAGAAGTCCCGGGAAGAGGTCGTCTAGGTCGTCCCGGCGCAGGCCGTTCATCTTGGCCGTGCCCTGGTAGATCTGCCGGATCACTCCGCTCTCGCGCAGCACCCGGAAGTGGTGCGTGGTGGTGGACTTGGTGACGGGCAGATCGAAGTGCGAACAGGAGAGCTCGTCGCTGACAGCGGCGAGCTCTCGCACGATCTGGAGCCGCATCGGGTCGGAGAGCGCGTGCAGGATGCCCTCCAGCCGGATCTCGTCGCGCGCCGGGTGCGGCAGGGCGCGGCTGCTGACGGCGGGGGAGGTCACGGCGGCTCCGCTTCTTCGGGAAAACCCTTCGGGAAATCCATTGTACGAGACCTCTCGTAGTTTGACACCTGGCGTACTACGATGCCTATCGTACGAGTCGACCACCGGTCCCGTGAAGAATGGAGCCCGCCGTGAGTGCACTCTTCGAGCCCTACACCCTGCGCGACGTGACGATCCCCAACCGGGTGTGGATGCCGCCGATGTGCCAGTACTCGGCCGCCCCACTCGGTCCGGACACGGGCGCCCCCAACGACTGGCACTTCGCGCACTACGCCGCCCGCGCGGCCGGCGGCACGGGCCTGCTCATCGTCGAGGCCACCGGTGTCAGCCCCGAGGGCCGGATCTCCCCGTACGACCTCGGTATCTGGAACGACACCCAGGTCGAGGCGTTCCGCCGGATCACGCGCTTCCTGGTCTCCCAGGGCACGGTCCCGGGCATCCAGCTCGCACACTCCGGCCGCAAGGCCTCGACCGACCGGCCATGGAAGGGCGGTGCGCCCCTCGGTCCGGAGGCGGGCGCATGGCAGCCACTGGGTCCGAGCGCGCTCGCGTTCGACGAGCGACACCCGGTACCGACCGAGCTGACGGTCGCTCAGATCCAGGAAATCGTGGGCCAGTTCGCGGACGCCGCGCTTCGCGCCCTCGCCGCCGGCTTCGAGATCGCCGAG
Organism: Streptomyces fulvoviolaceus; assembly: GCF_000718165.1. Classification (GTDB taxonomy): domain Bacteria; phylum Actinomycetota; class Actinomycetes; order Streptomycetales; family Streptomycetaceae; genus Streptomyces; species Streptomyces fulvoviolaceus. Next base: position 28,679 of record NZ_JOEY01000051.1, read on the forward strand.
ATCCACGGCGCCCATGGCTACCTGATCAGCAACTTCCTCTCCCCGCACAGCAACCACCGCACCGACGCGTACGGCGGCTCGTACGAGAACCGCACGCGCTTCGCCCTCGAGGTCGTCGACGCCGTGCGCGCGGTATGGCCGGAGGACAAGCCCCTGTTCTTCCGTATCTCCGCGACCGACTGGCTGGAGGAGGGCGGCTGGACGCCGGACGACACGGTCCGTTTCGCCGCCGACCTCCACGCCCACGGCATCGACCTCCTCGACGTCTCCACCGGCGGCAACGCGTCCGGCGTCCGCATCCCGACGGGCCCCGGCTACCAGGTCCCCTTCGCGGCCCGCGTCAAGGCCGAGACGTCGCTGCCGGTCGCTGCGGTCGGCCTGATCACGGACGTCGAACAGGCGGAGAAGATCCTGGCGAACGACGAGGCGGATGCGGTGCTGTTGGGGCGCGAGCTGCTGCGCAACCCGTCCTGGGCGCGGCACGCGGCGCGGGAGCTGGGCGCGGACGTGCGGGTGCCGGACCAGTACCACCGGTCGGTCTGAACACGGTTCTTCGGCCGGTCCGGGAAAACGCTCACGGCACAGGGAAGCGATGACTAGGCTCCCCTGTGCACGGTCGGCACAGCCGACTGCGACGGGAATGGGTCCGGCGTCCCTTTCGGGCGTGTCCGCCGAGACGATCGGCGACGCGTCAATCGCGACAACTTCACACGCGGCCTGCACGCCGGCAGGGCCTCAGTTGATCACCGTCGGTTCAGGGTGGTCGGCCTGAGACACCTGCCATCCTGCCTGCGGCTCGCACTCGGTTCGATCACCCTCCTCTCGGAGGAGGCCCGAGTATGGAGTCGCAGATCGTCCTGGAAATCCTGGGCGCGGCCAGCGTGGTGTCCGTGTTCCTCTACGTCCTCACCGGACTGCTCGACCAGATCCGGGGCCTCCTGCGCTCCTGGGACCAGGTCCGGCAGGACGCCCGGGCACTGCGCCGGGGCGTCCCGCCGGAGGATGGGGACAGCCGGTGAACAGCTCAACTCGCGCCGCAGACCGTCCCGTTGAGCGTGTAGGTAGTCGGCGCCGCACTGTTCCCGCTGTGGTTCGCCTGGTAGCCGATGGTCACGCTCGCGTTCGCGGCGAGTGTGCCGTTGTACGACGCGTTCGTCGCCGTCACCGCCCCGGACGCCGGGGCGTACGTGGCGCCCCAGCCGTTGGTGATCGTCTGGCCGGCAGGAAGGGTGAAGCCGAGTTGCCAGCCGTTGATCGTGGTCGTGCCCGTGTTGGTGAGGGTCACGGAGGCGGTCAGGCCGGTGTTCCAGGCGTTGGTCGTGGCGGTCACCTTGCAGGCGCCGGGCTGGGGTTGGGGTGCGGGGCCGTCGCCGTCCAGGCCGAAGAAGGTGAGGGCGCGGGTGGCCATGCCGGTGGTGTAGAGGTTGTGGCCCACGCCCTGGAGGCTGACCGCCTCGACGGGGGCCTGGTCACCGGTGGCGCCGTAGCGGGTGCGGGTCCAGCCGGAGACGGGCGAGTCGGTGGCGGCCGGGGTCTGGCTGACGCCGAGGACGTTCGTCCACTGCTTGATCTCCTCCCCGAAGTTGGGGTAGCGCAGGACGTCGTCCTCGGTGCCGTGCCACACCTGCATGCGCGGGCGGGCGCCGGTGTAGCCCGGGTAGGCGGCGCGGACGATGTCGCCCCACTCCTGCGGGGTGTGGGTGATCGTGCCGCCGGAGCAGGCGCTGTTCCACTCGGAGCCGTCGGTGGTGGCGAAGCAGCCGAAGGGCACGCCGGCGAAGGCGGCACCGGCCGCGAACACGTCGGGGTAGTCGCCCAGCAGGACGTTCGTCATCATCGCACCGGAGGAGATGCCGGTGGCGAAGATCCTGCTCCTGTCGGCGGAGTAGGTGCCGACCGTCCAGTCGATCATCGACTTGATGCCTACGGGGTCACTGCCGCCGCCCCGTGTCAGCGCCTGGGGCGAGGACACGTCGAAACACTTGCTGGCCCGGGTGACCGACGGGTAGACCACCACGAACCCGTAGGTGTCGGCCAGCGAGGCCCACTCGGTGTTGGTGTACATGGCCGGTCCGGAGCCGGTGCAGTAGTGCACGGCCACCACGACCGCGGGGTTCGTGGTGACGCTGTCCGGCACGTACAGGTACATCTGGAGGTTGCTGGGGTTGGCCCCGAAGTTCGTGACTTCGGTGAGCGTCGCGGTGGGGGCGACAACGGCGGCCGACGCGGCGGGTTCGGGGCGGGCCGAGGCCGCGGGCGCGCCGAGGAGGGCCGCCGTGAGCAGTGTCAGCAGGACCACCAGCACGGAACGCAGCGGTCTCCTCGCGGTGTTGCGGGGGGTGGTGGACACGTCCTTGTCCCTTCCGTTCAGCAGGAGGAGTTGGTCTGTGTCAACAGGCTCAGGCGCCAGGGCAGTTGGGAGTAACTGCCCGACGCGGCAGGGTCCAGCCCCTGGTAGAGGAACCGCAGTCGGCAGGGGTCGATCGTGAGCGTCTGGTCGACGCCGTCGCGGATCATCTCGCCGTGGCTGAAGTCCTTCGTCCAGGCCGGCTCCCCCTCCGCGAAGGTCACGTTGTTGGAGCGGATGAACGCGTTCGCCTCGGTGTCCGCCAGTGGCGTCCACGTGCCGCCCAGGCTGTCTGCGGTCCAGGCCCGGAAGTAGCGCCGCCAGTCGGAGCCGGTGGCCAGGGCCTCGACCAGCATCAGGTATTTGCCGCTGTGGCCGAGGCGGTAGACGTTGCTCGCCTCGAAGAGGTCGAAGCGGTTGGGCTCGGCCAGGACGATCTCGGTGTCGCGGAAGCCGTTCGGGAACTCGGCGAGCGTGGTCCGCGAGCGGTACTGGTGGCCGTTGTCGTCGGAGAAGAAGAGGTAGCAGTCGGCCTTGTCGCAGATCGTCCAGAAGTCCAGCCAGAAGCCCGACCCCTTGTTCTCCGTGAGGACCGGGGGCTCGGCGTCGAAGAAGTAGCGCGGCGCGCTCCAACTCTCCGGTTTGCTGGGGTCCTTGGTCGTGGAGTAGGAGGGCGGGCCGGTCTGGTAGACCATGTACCAGAGCTTCTGGGGCGCGAAGTAGAACACCTGGGGGGCCGCGGCGTACCGGTTGCCGATGTTCGGGTTGGCGTCCAGGAAGGTCTGCGGTGCGGCGGCCGCCTGGGACCAGTCGGCGAAGCTCGTGTGGGACAGACTCCACGCCCCGGCGGTGTTCGCGGTCGTCATGTAGACGTGCCAGCGGTTCTTGTACCGGAAGACCGTCGGGTCCTTCACGGAGACGATCGGGTGGTCGGCATCCGGCCGGGGAGCGATCAGCGGACCGGTCGAGGACCAGCTGAAGGAGTCCGGCAGCGCGGCCCGCCCCTCGGACTCGGCCGCCGCCGGACCGGGCGCCAGGACACTGAGCCCGACGGCCAGTAACGCGAGCACCAGTCCGCTGATGAACGTACGCATACGTGGAGTCGCCATCGACTCGCCCCTCTCGGCTTTCTCGGCCCTCTCGGAAGGGAAGCGTCCGCCGAGCATCGTGGCATGCACATGGCCCCCATGGAAGCGCTCCCACGCTCCGAAAGAATTCGCTCGCGCCGCCCACCAGGCGTGACCGAATGTCTTCTGCGCAAAGCGTTGACTAGAAAGCGCTTGCACCCTACGTTCCGTTCAGCAGTGTGACCGACCCGAACCGCTCCGGGCCTGCACAGCCACTCTGCATGCGCAGGGCGTTCACAATGACGCACAAGATTCATGTACTTGACCAACCAGGCACCATGAAGGGACGCACCCCCATGCGTACTCTCCCCCCACGTACACACGCGCAAAGATCCGCACTGGCCGCCGGCGCGGCCGCTCTCGCGACGGCGGCCGTCCTGGTCCTTCCCCAGTCGGCCGGGGCCGCCGAGTCCTCGCCGATCGGGTTCGGCGCCGGCACGACCGGCGGCGGCAGCGCCACGGCGGTCACCGTCTCCTCGCTGGACGCCTTCAAGACGGCGGTCACGGGCAGCACGGCGAAGGTCGTCAAGGTGAGCGGCCTGATCACGCTGAGCGGTCAGGTGGACGTCGGCTCCAACACCACGGTGCTGGGCGTCGGTTCGTCGTCCGGGTTCACCGGTGGCGGGCTGCGGCTGAAGAACGTGACCAACGTCGTCGTCCGCAACCTGAACATCAGCAAGCCGCTCGCCCCGTCCGACGGCGTGACCGTCCAGGCGTCGACGAAGGTGTGGATCGACCACAACTCCTTCTCGGCCGACCGCGATCACGACAAGGACTACTACGACGGCCTGCTGGACATCAACCACGGCTCCGACAACGTCACCGTCTCCTGGAACACCTTCAAGGACCACTTCAAGGGCTCGCTCGTCGGCCACAGCGACAACAACGCGAGCGAGGACACCGGGCACCTGAAGGTGACGTACCACCACAACCACTTCAGCAACGTCTACTCGCGCATCCCCAGCCTGCGCTTCGGCACCGGGCACTTCTACGACAACTACGTCGTCGGCGCCGAGACCGCCGTGCACTCGCGCATGGGCGCCCAGATGCTCGTGGAGAACAACGTCTTCCGGGACACCGGAGTCGCCGTCACCACGAACCGGAGCAGTGACGTCGACGGGTACGCCAACCTGCGCGGCAACGACCTCGGCGGAGCCGCCACCGAGGTCTCCCAGGTCGGCACCTTCACCACCGCCCCGTACAGCTACACCGCCGAGCCCGCCTCCTCCGTCGTCGCCTCGGTGACGGGCGGCGCGGGCGCCGGAAAGCTCTGAACAGCCCCCCATCCGCCCGAGAAGACAGAAGGAATCGGGACATGACTTCTGCAGCTCACCCGCGCGGCCTGCGTCGCGCATTAACCGGCACGCTGGCCGCGCTCAGCCTAGCGGTTGGCATGATCATGACTGGTGGCGCGTCTCCTGCGAGCGCCGCCACCTGGCCCTCCGCCACCGGCACCCAGGCCGTCTCCTCGACCATCGCGATCTCCGGCACCAAGGACTACGGGTACATCCGCCTGTACGGCACCGGAGACCTGGGCAGCGGTGGCCAGGACGAGGGCCAGGACCCCATCCTCAGGCTCGCGGACGGCGCGGTCCTGAAGAACGTCATCCTCGGAGCCCCGGCCGCCGACGGCATCCACTGCCAGGGCAGCTGCACGCTGCAGAACGTCTGGTGGGAGGACGTCGGCGAGGACGCCGCCACCTTCAGGGGCGCCAGTGACGACACCTACATCGTCTACGGCGGAGGCGCGAAGAACGCGTCCGACAAGGTCTTCCAGCACAACGGCGGCGGCAAGCTCGTCGTCTCCAAGTTCGCGGTGCAGAACTTCGGCGCCCTCTACCGCTCCTGCGGCAACTGCTCGACGCAGTACCAGCGCACCTCGATCTTCAACACCATCGAGGTGACCGCGCCGGGCAACAGGCTGGTGGGCATCAACACCAACTACGGCGACACGGCCGCGCTGCGCAACATCACGATCATCGGTGACGGCGACCGGGACATCACGCCCTGCCAGAAGTACATCGGCAACAACACGGGCGCCGAGCCGACCACGAACGGCTCGAACGCGGACGGCACCTACTGCAACTACGCGGCATCCGACATCACCTATAAGTGATCCCCCCACGGTGAAGGCGGCCGTACGAAGCGTCCCCGCACGGCGCTTCGCACGGCCGCCGCATCATGCGTTCAACTCCCGCCGGTAGTCCGCGTACGCGGTGCGCAGGGCGGCTCCCGGCCAGTCGGCGGGCAGGAGTTCGGCGGGCAGCACGGGGTCTGCGAGCAGATGCCGTACGACGGCCGCGAAGACGGTGAAGCGGTCCGCTGGGCGAGCCGCCCGGGCGGCTCGGTCGAGCAGCGCCCGGCCCGTGGCGGACCAGGTGTCGAGCGGCCAGAGGGTCCCGGCCAGCTCGTCCGCGGGGCGGTCGGGGCGGGCCGTGCAGCGCTCGGCCACCTGGTCGAGGTCGTCCGGCAGCGTGCGGCGCAGGTTGGTGGGCCGCAGCCAGACGCCCTCGCGGAGTTCGGCGAGCCGCAGTGCGGTCAACCGGGCGCGCAGGTCGGCCCGTTCGGCGGGGCCGCGGCCCGTCGCCGTGATCACGACCATCTCCCAGTCGCCGCTCCACGCGCGCGTGCGTGGGTGCACGGCGTCGTCCTGGCGCCGCTGACGCTCCAGCAGCCGGTCACTGAGGCGGTAGACGGTGTCCGTGCGCCGCAGGTCGCCGCCCGCCACCATGCGGCTGAGCGCGGCCCGCACGGTGGAGCCGCCGACCCCGAAGGGCTCCACGCCGCGTACGAGCTCCTTGACCGGCAGCTCGGGCGGATGCGTGCCGAGCAGCAGGCTCAGGACGACCGAGCGGGCGGACAGCGGGCGCAGTTCGAGCTCACCGGGCTGCCCTGTCACGTTCGTCCGCATGGTCACGTACTGTAGGTGGTGTTGCATGATTGCTGCGACCGCGGAGATAGTGCAACACTCCTTTCATGGTCTCGACACCGGCGCACACGCAGCAGCTCGAAGGACACGCGACACACGACGTCACCAACCAGCCCCCTCCCCTGGCCCCGTACGACGCCTCCGACGACCCCGCCCTGCTGGAAGGGCTGCGGCGCGAGGGGGCCGACTGGGCGGAGGAGGGCATCCGGCGGCTCGGCCTCACGGCCGGCAGCCCCGAGGCCCAGGAGTGGGCGGATCAGGCCAACCGCCACGAGCCCGAGCTGCGCACGCACGACCGGTACGGCCATCGCGTGGACGAGGTCGAGTTCCACCCGAGCTGGCACCACCTGATGCGGGTCGCGGTCGGCGAGGGGCTGGCCGGCACGCCCTGGGCGGAGGACCGACCCGGCGCCCATGTCGCCCGTACGGCAGGCGGGTTGGTGTGGGGACACACCGATGCCGGTCACGGCTGCCCGACCTCGATGACGTACGCGGCGATCCCCGCACTGCGGAAGGAGCCGGAGCTGGCGAAGGTCTACGAACCGCTGCTGACCGGCCGCGAGTACGACCCCGTCCTGCGGGTGCCGACGGAGAAGCGCGGTCTGCTGGCCGGCATGGGGATGACCGAGAAGCAGGGCGGCTCCGACGTACGGACGAACACCACGGCGGCCACGCGCACCGCCGAGCCCGGCGTCTACACCCTGCGCGGGCACAAGTGGTTCACGTCGGCGCCGATGTGCGACCTGTTCCTCGTCCTGGCCCAGGCCCCGGACGGCCTGTCGTGCTTCCTGGTGCCGCGCGTGCTGCCCGACGGCAGCCGCAACACCTTCCGTATCCAGCGCCTCAAGGACAAGCTGGGCAACCGGTCGAACGCCTCCTCCGAGCCCGAGTTCGACGGGACCGTCGCCTGGCTGGTCGGCCCCGAGGGACAGGGTGTCAAGACGATCATCGAGATGGTCAACTGCACCCGGCTGGACTGCGTGATGATGTCGGCGACGCTGATGCGCAGGACGCTCGTCGAAGCGGGGCACCATGTACGGCACCGCAGCGCTTTCGGGGCCCGGCTGCTCGACCAGCCGCTCATGCGCAACGTCCTGGCCGATCTCGCGCTGGAGTCCGAGGCCGCGACCACGCTCACCCTGCGGCTGGCCGGTGCGGCCGACCGGGCGGTGCGCGGGGACACGGGTGAGCAGGCGTTCCGGCGGATCGCGACCGCCGTCGGCAAGTACTGGGTGACCAAGCGAGGTCCGGCCTTCACCGCGGAGGCCCTGGAATGCCTCGGCGGCAACGGCTACGTGGAGGATTCGGGCATGCCCCGCCACTACCGCGAGGCTCCTCTCCTGTCGATCTGGGAGGGGTCGGGGAACGTCAACGCCCTCGACGTACTGCGGGCGTTGCGTCGGGAACCGGCCACCGCCGAGGCCCTGTTCGGCGAACTCGCCCTGGCGCAGGGGGCGGACGCGCGACTCGACACGGCGGTGACCGGGCTGAAGGGGCTGCTGGCCTCGGCGTCCGAGACCGGTGCCCGAAGGCTGGTCGAGCAGATGGCCCTGACCCTCCAGGCCTCGCTCCTCGTCCGGTACGCCCCGCCCGCGGTCGCCGACACCTTCTGCGCGACCCGGCTCGGCGGCGACTGGGGGCACGCCTTCGGCACGCTGCCGGACTCCGCCGACCTGGAGGCGATCCTGGGGCGGGCGCTGCCTGGCGGGAACTGACTCCTCCCGCCCGCCCAGTGCGCACAGTCACCTCCCGATTCCGCTTCGTTGTCAGTGCCGTGGTGCAGACTCCGATCAGTTGGCACTTCGCACGGGGGAGGACAACGTGTTCACGGGGATCGACGAGGTCGACTGGGCTTCGCTGCGGCATGCGTACGGCAGTGCGGAGGACGTGCCCGGATTACTGCGAGGGCTTGCCTCCACGGACCCGGCCGAGCGGCAGTCCGCGCTCGACGGGATGTACGGCGCCGTGCACCACCAGGGAGACGTGTACGACTCGACACTCGCGTGCGTTCCGTTCCTGTTCGCGCTGGTGGAGCGCGCGGAGGTGGCGGACCGGGGCGGACTCGTCGAACTCCTCGTCAGCATAGGGACGGAGGGCCGGGAGGCGGGCGCGGACGCCCCCCACGCCACGGCCCGGGCCGCGGTCCGGGCGGGTGCCGAGGCCTTCGCCCGGCTGGCCGGGGACGCGGACGCGGCGGTGCGCCGGGCGGCCCCGGAGGCCCTCGTGCGCTTCCTCGACGAACCGACCCGGGTGCTGGGCCTGTTGCGGGGGCGGATCATGCTGGAGCGGGACGACCGGGTGCTGCTCGCCGTTACCGAGAGCCTCGGCCTGTTCGTACGGCGTCACCCCGGGCACGCCGCCGAGGCGCTGGCGCTGCTCACGGCGCAGAGCGGGCCACCGTACGACCCGGGGCTGCGGCTCGCGGCGCTCGGCCAGCTCGCGGGCTGTGCCTCCGACCGGCTCCCGCCCGACCTGGTGCCCACCGCCGTCCAGCTGCTCAGGGAACGGTCCGAACGGCGGTCGGCCAGGGCGATCGGGACCGGCCGTCATGACGGTGACACGCTCGTGGGCCGGCTGCGGCGGCTGCGGCCTTCGGACGAGGAGGGCTCCCAGTTGCTGCGGACCCTTCACACCGCGCTCGGTGGCCGGGTCGACGACCGGATCGCTCTCCTCCAGGGGCAGTTGACCAGCCCGGACGCGACCGACCGGTGCAACGCCGTGTGGATGTCCACGGGGCTGTTCCGTGAGTGGCGCGCCGACCATTCCGTGCCTGTCGCCCTGATCGGCGCTCAACTGGGCGCCGATGAGGACAGGTTGCGCGATGCCGCGGTGTCCGTCCTGGTGGATCTCTTCGACCTGGCCGCTCCGGCCGCCGACGATCTCGCCGCGCTGGTGGCCGCCCGGCCCGATCTGTGGGTACGCCGGTGGGAGCGCGGAGCTCCGACGCTGGGCGGTCCGCTCAAGGCCCTGGCCAGGAGCGGGGATCCACGCGTCGTACCGGTCCTGGCCGAGGTGCTGGCCGGGCCCGTCGTGCCCGACGACCTGGGGTATGTGGTCGCCCATCTCGGCCCGGCCGCTTCTCCGCTCGCCCCCGCGTTGCGGCGCAGGCTGGGTGAGGTACCGCTCGACTCCCCCGGGACGTTCGCCCGTGCGGTGCCGCTGCTGTCGGCGCTCACCGCACTCGGCGACACGGAGGCCGTACCGGAAGTGCTGCGGCTTCTGCGGGGCATGCCGGACGGTCTCCGGCTGCGGGACGGCGTGGTGGAGGCGGCGGTGCGGGCACTGGACGCGTTCGGGGGCGCGGCCGCCGAGTCCATACCGGTGCTGTGCGGGCTGCTGGAGTCCGACTGCGCGGCGGGCGCCGCGGGGGCGCTGTGGTCGGTGCGGGCAGACGCCTCGGCCGTACTGCCGGTCCTGATGAGTGAGTCGACGGGCGAGCGGCTTCAGGGGCGGCGCGCGGCCGCCGAGGTGCTGGCGCGGCTCGGTCCGGCGGCCCGGCCGGCGTTGCCCGGACTGCGGCGCATGGCCCAGGCCGGCGACCCGTGGGAACGGACGTCCGCCGCGTGTGCCCTGTGGCGCATCAGCGGGGAGCCCGACCTCGCCGTCCCGGTGCTGCGTGCGGCCTGGGTGGACCACCCGAACACACGCCGGACGATCGCCACGTGCCTCGCCGTCCCGGGCCTCGACGGAGCACCTCTGCACGACCTGCTCCGTGCGGAACTGTCCGCTCCACGACGGCATCTGGCGTCGTCGTCCGGCGGATACGGCAGCCATGACGTCCTCGACGACGAGCAGTTGTTGCGGGCTTGCCGGGAGGTCCTGACCGACACGTAGCCCTCCGGGCGGGTGCGGAGTCCTCCGCGTGTCCGGCGTCGCGGACACGCAGGGAGACCCGGTGGAGGAGCGCGCCGAGCCGTCCGACGGTCACCTCCCGTCGGCTCGTCTTCCGCCCCACAGCGGGCCGAAGCGGGCCCACTCCGTGTCCCACTGGTCCACGCGCCGGCGCTCCAGCCGTCCGCACAGGACACGGCCGCCGACGAAGGGCACGACGGCAGCGCTCAACCCCACCAGGCCGCCGATCAACGCGGCCCGGACCCGGGCCTGGGCCTCGGTGGCGGGTTGCGTCACCATGCGGCCCTCACGGTCCGTCCAGACCGTCACGGGGGTGCCGAGGGTGCTGCCGGGGCCGACCCGGACCTGGCCCGTGTGGGTCGAGCCGTCCGCTCCGCTCCAGCTCACCCTCGCCCACACCCGATCGCCGCTGGATGTGCCGGCCTCGGCCGTGCCGGGCGCCGCCTCGGTGAGGTGGGCCACCACGGGATGCCACTCGACGCGTTCCCGGGCCAGCTGGCGCTCTACGGAGCCGTTCACCGCCAGACCGGCGAGCACCCCGGCGAGAACGGTGAGCGCCCAGGCGCCGAGCACCACCCAAGCCTCCACGGTGTCGGCGCGGCGCTTCAGCGGATTGCGCCGCCAGCGCCACAGCCAGACCTTCGGACCACGGAACGCCATCGAAGGCATCCTCCTCATGAGCGACGGGCGCACGAACATGCCGGAGACGCGCGCACGTACATGCAGGGACCGCCCTCCCATACGGGAGACGCCTCCTAGATGCTCACGGCACCTTCTCCGTCTCCACCGTCCCACCGGTTCCCCGCTCGCGCGCGGCATCTTCCGCAAAGGTGCCCACGGATCGCCGCGGTCAGCTACCATCCCCGCCCTGACCTGCGGCAAAGCCGATTCCAGAGGTAACTGTCAGTGGCGAGGTGCAGACTGGCCGGTGTCTGAGACAAAGCCGTCCCGGAGGTGATCGGCATGACCGAAGTACTGCTCGCCGTGGGCACGCGCAAGGGCCTGTTCATCGGGCGCAGGCGCGGTGGCACCTGGGAGTTCGACGAGAGTCCCTACTTCAACGCACAGGCCGTGTACTCGGTCGCGATCGACACCCGCGGCGAGCGTCCGCGGCTGCTGGCCGGCGGCGACAGCGCGCACTGGGGCCCCTCCGTGTTCCACTCCGACGACCTCGGCCGGACCTGGACCGAACCGGCCCGGCCCGCCGTCAAGTTCCCCAAGGACACCGAGGCTTCGCTGGAGCGGGTCTGGCAGCTGCACCCGGCGGCCGCGGAGCCGGACGTGGTGTACGCGGGCACGGAACCGGCCGCGCTGTACCGCTCGGAGGACCGCGGGGAGAGCTTCGAGCTCGTCCGTCCCCTGTGGGAGCACCCCACCCGGTCGAAGTGGGTGCCGGGCGGCGGTGGTGAGGGCCTGCACACCGTCCTCACCGACAAGCGGGACCCGCGCGCGGTGACCGTGGCCGTCTCCACGGCCGGGGTGTTCCGCACGAAGGACGGCGGCGAGAGCTGGGAGCCGTCCAACTCCGGTGTCTCCGCGGTGTTCCTGCCCGACCCGAACCCGGAGTTCGGCCAGTGCGTGCACAAGGTCGCACAGGACGCGGCGACCCCGGACCGGCTGTATCTGCAGAACCACTGGGGCGTGTACCGCAGCGACGACGCGGGCGCGCACTGGACGGACATCGGCGAGGGCCTGCCCTCCACCTTCGGCTTCGCCGCGGCCACCCATCCCCGCCGCGGCGACACGGCGTACGTCTTCCCGATCAACGCCGACGCGGACCGGGTGCCGGCCGACCACCGATGCCGGGTCTTCCGTACGGCGGACGCGGGCAAGAGCTGGGAGCCGCTCACCGCGGGCCTGCCGCAGGAGGACCACTACGGCACGGTGCTGCGGGACGCGATGTGCACGGACGACGCGGACCCGGCGGGCGTCTACTTCGGCAACCGCAACGGCGAGGTGTTCGCCTCGGCCGACGACGGCGACAGCTGGCGGCAGTTGGCCGCGCACCTGCCGGACGTACTGTGCGTGCGGGCCGCGGTGGTCGGATGAACCGGACGGGGGTGCGGTCGGGCCTTGGCCATCGGTTGATCTCCGCCGCCTGTACGGCAGTAGGGTGACGCCCGTGGCACCACGACCCTTGCATGAAATCGTCGAAGCGGGCTGGGCGAAGGCCCTCGAACCGGTCGCCGGACGGATCGCCGAGATGGGCGACTTCCTGCGCGCGGAGATCACCGCGGGACGCACGTATCTTCCGGCCGGCCCGAACGTCCTGCGGGCCTTCCAGCAGCCCTTCGACGAGGTGCGGGTACTGATCGTCGGTCAGGACCCCTACCCCACGCCGGGACATGCTGTGGGGCTCTCGTTCTCGGTCGCTCCCGAGGTACGGCCGCTGCCCGGCAGCCTGATCAACATCTACCGCGAGCTCAACACCGACCTGGGGCTGCCGCAGCCGTCCAACGGTGATCTGACGCCGTGGACCGGGCAGGGCGTGCTGCTGCTCAACAGGGCGCTCACCACGGCCCCGCGCAAACCGGGCGCGCACCGCGACAAGGGCTGGGAGGCGGTCACCGAGCAGGCGATACGCGCGCTGGCGGCGCGCGGCAAGCCCCTCGTGTCGATCCTGTGGGGCCGTGACGCCCGCAACCTCGGCCCCCTCCTCGGCAACCTGCCGTCGGTGGAGTCCGCGCACCCCTCCCCCATGTCGGCCGACCGCGGCTTCTTCGGCTCGCGCCCGTTCAGCCGCGCCAACGACCTGCTCGTCGGACAGGGCGGACAGCCGGTGGACTGGCGCCTGCCGTGACCGGTGCGGGGGACGGATCGCCCGGGTTCCTCGCCGTCGACTCCGGAGGCTCCGGACTCCGCGTCGTGATCGGGACCACCGGGCGGGGCGCGTTGGCCCGACGGGATTCGCGGGAGCCGGTGCGCACCGATGCCCGGGGCATCGACCCCGAGCACCTCATGGGGCAACTGGTGCCCCTCGTCCGGGCATTGGCCGCCGAGACGGGCGTGATCGAGCTGGACACGGCCGTCGTGGGGGCCGCCGGGCTGGCCACCCTGGGGGACGCCCTGCGGGCCGAGCTGCCGGCCGCCCTGGAGCGGGAGTTCGGGATCCGGACCGTCGCCCTCGTCGCCGATGCCGTCACCGCCTACACGGGCGCGCTCGGACCTCGCCCCGGTGCGGTCCTCGCCGCCGGTACGGGCCTGATCGCGATCGGCACGGACCTGACGTGCTGGCGTCGGGCGGACGGCTGGGGTCATCTGCTGGGCGACTGCGGCAGCGGTGCGTGGATCGGGCGGGCCGGTCTCGAGGCGGCGCTGCGCGCCCACGACGGGCGGCCCGGTGGCTCGGCGGGGCTGCTGACCCGTGCCGAGGAGTCGTTCGGGCCGGTGCGGGAGTTGCCCGGCAAGCTCTACCCGCGACCGGACCGTCCCGCCGTACTCGCCTCGTTCGCGCCCCAGGTCGCGGCCTGCGCGGAACACGACCCGGTCGCCGCCGGCATTCTGCGCACGGCGGCCCGGCACATGGCCGAGTCGGCGGCCGCCGTCTGCCCGTCGACGGACGAGCCCCGAGTCGCGCTCACCGGTGGCCTGTTCAAGTTGGGTGCCGCACTCGTCGTACCCCTGGAGGAGGAACTCTCGCGGCGGCTGCCGCACGCGCGGCGGGTCGCGGCCGCCGGCGATCCGCTGGAGGGATCGGTGCACATCGCGACCGATCTGGTGGCGGGATCACTCACTCTGCCGAGTGATGAGTCGATGCTCTACGTGGTGACCGCAAAGGGGGACTGATCACCGTGGTTCACCAAGTGTCCGATACACCGGCCGATCTCTTCCCATTCGTGCGTAACTCATCAGACAAAACCGGACGGATACCGCTCACCTGCACCCTCCCCGAACAGGGGAGCCCAGGAAGCCAGTAACATGCGTCGCCATGAGCTCCCCCACTGGGCCCGCGTCCGGCCTGCCAGTACGAATGCCGCGACCTCGCCAGCCCGGGCGGCACCGCCGACCCGAGCCGCTGGCGGCTCCCGAGGGCGCGCCCGCGCTCGTCCTCGCGGTGCCGGGCACGCCCGGTTCCGCCACACGCAGTCTCGCCGACGAGGTCGTGAGCATCGCCCGCTCCGAGCTCCCCGGCCTGGACGCGCGGATCGGGTACCTCGATGGGGACGACGCCGAGTTCCCCACGCTCCAGGCCGTGCTGGTGCGTGCCGCCGAGGAGCGCACCGCCCGCTTCCAGCAGGCCCGTGCCGCCGGAGTGGACGTCAAGGAGCCCGACGGCCCGGTCGCCGTCGTCGTACCGCTGCTCGCCGGCCCGGACAGCGCGCTTTTGCGCCGGATCCGCCAGGCCGTCATGGACAGCCGGATCGCGGCCGACCTGACCGATGTGCTGGGCCCGCACCCGCTGCTCGCCGAGGCGCTGCACGTGCGTCTGTCGGAGGCCGGTCTGGCCCGCGCCGACCGGGCGCGCCTGTTCACCGTGGCGACCGCCGCGGACGGCATCGTCCTGGCCGCCGTGGGCGGCGAGGAGGCCGTGCAGGCGGCCGGGATCACCGGCATGCTGCTCGCCGCGCGCCTGGCCGTGCCGGTGATGGCCGCGGCGCTCGACCAGGACGGCTCGATCGCCTCCGTCGCCGAGCAGCTGCGCAACTCCGGCTCGCAGCAGCTGGCGCTGGCGCCGTACCTGATAGGGCCGGAGATCGACCCGGCCGTGATCGAGGAGGCCGCCAAGGAGGCGGGCTGTTCCGCCGCCGAGGCGCTCGGCCCCTACCCGGCGATCGGCAAGCTCGCCCTCGCCAAGTACACGACCGCCCTGGGCATCGCCCCGCAGCAGGCACAGGGCGCGCCGGTCCGCTGACGCACACGGCACCGTCGTAGCAACGCCGAAGGGCCCGCTCCTCTCAGGAGCGGGCCCTCGTCATGCGTCGCGGGGCTCAGTCGAAGATCACGCAGGACGCGGCCGTCACCTCGATCGAGCCCTCGTACCGCGGCAGCCCTGTGACCGGGTCGGCGGCGAACCAGGTCACGTCGCCGGAGCGCTCGTTCGCGACGTACAGGAAGCCCTCGGACTCGGTGAGCGCCCGCGGCCAGTGACCGCCGCAGGTCACGGTGCCGACCAGGCGCAGCCCGTCCGCCTCGACGGCGAACGTGGACAGCACGTCCTCGCCGCGGGTGGCGGTCCACACGAAGCGACCGTCGGGTGAGGCCACGATGCCCGACGGGTAGGCGTCGCCCTCCGGCCCTCCGGGGAGCACCTGGTTCTCGTTGACGGGCTTCAGGGAGCCGTCCTCGGCGTCCCACCGGCAGACGGTGACGGTCGGGGTGAGCTCGTTGAGGACGTAGGCGTGCGTGCCGTCCGGATGGAAGGCCAGATGGCGCGGGCCGGAGCCGGGGCGCAGGGCGGCCTCCCGGTGCACGTCGAGGCTGCCGTCCGTCAGCCTGCAGACCCGCACCGAGTCCGTGCCGAGGTCGACGCTGACGGCCCAACGGCCGCTCGGGTCGGGCTGCACCTGGTGGGCGTGCGGGCCCTGCTGGCGGGGTGTGTGCGGGCCCGAGCCGGTGTGCTGGAGGATGCCGGACGGGGCGTCCGCGAGGGTGCCGTCGGCGTGGACGGGCACGGCGGTGACGCTTCCGGAGCCGTAGTTGGCGGTCAGGACGTGTCCGGCGTGGACGGCGAGGTGGGTGGGCCCCTTTCCGTCGACCGGCACCGGCGGGCCGGCCGGCTCGGGCTTGTCGCCGTTCACCCGGTACGCCGCCACCGCGCCGTCGGCCGTCTCGCTGACCGCGTACAGCGTGGCCCCGTCGGCGGACAGGGCCAGATAGGACGGGTCGGGTACGCCGTCCAGGCTGCTCAGAACCGTCAGCGCGCCGCCGTCCGCGGCCACGGCCGCCGTGACGATGCCGGGGCCTCCGGCCGCCGTGAACGACCCGATGTAGGCCCGCCGTCGCGATGTGCCTGTCACCGCTGTCCCCTCTCGGTGCTGTGCTGTCGGGGCGACGGTAGCAGTCGATCACCAGCGGTCTAGACCAAGTCCGGTCGAATTCATCGGGCCGCAATGGAAGCGGGGACCGTCTCGCCCCGGGCCCGGGCGAGGGCCTCGGGGTGGTGGACGTACCCGGTCCGGTGCTCCACGGTCTCGTACGTGCGGTGGAAGACGGGCGTGGCGCTGCCCGACATCGGCGGCACGATCCACGACCAGTCGGCGCCCACCCGGCGCCCCTTGCGCTCCTCGCGGTCGAGGTGGTCGATGAAGCGCCGGGACTCGGTGTGGTGATCGGTGACGGTGACGCCCGCGCGGTCGAAGGAGTGCAGCACCGCGCGGTTGAGCTCCACGAGGGCGCGGTCCTTCCACAGCGTGCGGTCGGTGCGGGTGTCGAGGCCGAGGCGCTCGGCGATGCGCGGCAGGAGGTCGTAGCGGTCGGTGTCGGCGAGGTTGCGGGCGCCGATCTCGGTGCCCATGTACCAGCCGTTGAAGGGCGCCGCCGGGTAGCAGATCCCGCCGATCTCCAGGCACATGTTGGCGAGTGCGGGCACCGCGTGCCAGCGCAGGCCGAGGCCGCGCCACCATGTGTACTCGGGGTGCGTCAGGTCCACCTGGAGCACCGCGTCCTCCGGCAGGTCGAACCAGCCGGGCCGGTCCTCGCCCGCGCCCTGGACCATCAGGGGCAGGACGTCGAACGGGGTGCCCGGTCCGCCGGGCCAGCCGAGGCGGAGGGCGAGCGCGGTGAGGCCGGCGTTGCGCGGGTCGCCGGTGACGCCGCCGGGGCGGGTGTAGCCGGCGTAGCGGACGAGCTGTTCGTTCCAGATACGCGGTCCGGGGCGGCCCGGTTCGTCCGGGGCGAAGACCGTGATGAGGGCGCGGATCCGGCCGTCGCGGGTCGCCTCCCGCAGATGCTCGGCCGACGCCTCGGCCACGTCCTCGGCGGCGCGCAGGTGCCGCAGGTCGCGCACGCGCAGGGAGCGCCAGTACAGGCGCCCTATGCAGCGGTTGGCGTTGCGCCAGGCGACCCGGGCCCCGAAGGCGAGTTCCTCCGTGGTGTGGCGGTACGTGCCCGTCTCCGCGATCTCGGCGTGCGTGGCGGCGATGCGCCGGGCCGGATCACCGAGCCGTTCCTCGGTGTGGTGCAGGGTGAGGAACTCGGCGGCGGCGCGGAGGAGTTCGTACGGTGGGGAATCCTGCCGTACGGGGGCCGGGGAGCCGTCCGCCCAGGGCTGCGGACAGCCTCCGGCGTCGGCCACGGGCTTCCAGTGTCCGTTGCTGAGCGGGAAGTTCCGCATTGGCACACCCCCAGGCGGCTCGCCCGCGGACCGCTCCCGCACGGTGCGCGGGCTCCGTGCGTCTGATAGCCGCGGGATTACCCGCCGGGTGGCCTGATCCACCCTGTAGGTGGCCGGTGAACGTGCCTGAGGGGGTTTCTTCCGGTCAGCCCCCAGGGACGGTTCAGGCTCCCACCAGGGGCGAGCCGGACGGCGTCCGCAGCGGCGTGGCCAGTTCGGCGAGGGCCCGCTCCAGGCCGTGCAGATGGGCCAGCGCGGGCTCCGTGACGGAAGGCCGGTCCGCTACGACGGTGAGGGCGCCGTCGGTGCCACCGGTGAGGGCCTCGACCGCGGCCTCCACCTGCCGGCACGCCGCGGCCAGGCGCGCGTCGTGCGAGGCCTCCGGGTCGGCGGCGACGGCGACCAGGCCGCGGATCTGGCGGGCGCAGTCGTCGAGCAGGGCCAGCACCCGGCGGGCCCGCCGCTTGCGGCCGAGCATCGGGTTCAGCGGGTGGACCAGCGGGGCCACCGAGAGCCGTACGCGGCCGAGCAGTTGCTCCAGTTCGGCCACGCGCCGGGCCGGGTCGGCGCTCTCGGCGCCGGCGAGGCGGGCGGCGGCCTCGGCGGTGCAGGCGTGGACGCAGCGCAGGGCGCGCTGGATCCAGGCGTCGGTGACGGTGTGGGTGGTGATCGGCAGGACGAAGAGGACCGCGAGCAGGGCGCCGACCGCTCCCACGCCGGTCTCCGCGAGCCGCAGGGCGAGCAGGCCGGGTTGCAGGACGCCGAGGAGGCCGTAGAGCAGCTCCGCCAGGAGCGTCACGCAGAGCATCATCCAGGTGTACGACACCGCGGCCGTATAGAAGATGCCGAAGACGCAGGCGGCGAGGAGTACGGCCGTGGGGACCGCGGCCCCCTGGAGGGGCACGGCGACGACCAGGCCGAGGCCGATGCCGATCACCGTGCCGAGGACCCGGCGGAAGCCGCGGACGAGGGTCTCGCCGCGTGAGGTGGTGTTCACGAAGATCCACCAGGTGGCGCCGACGGCCCAGTACCAGCGCTCGCCGGACACCAGCTGGCCCACCACGAGTGCGAAGCCCGCGCCTGCGGTCGCCTGGATCGCCTGGCGTGTGGTCACGCGGGCGAGACCGGTGCCGCCCGGCGGGGCGGGCACGGGGGCCGGGGGCAGGCGACGCTCGTAGCACCACAGCCCGAAGCGCACGGTGGCGGCGACGGCGACGGACAGCAGGACGGCGGCGTACAGCTCGGGCAGTCGGTCCGTGGTCGCGTGCAGGAACTGCGCCACGAAGAAGGTCATGAACGCGAAGACACCGAGGCTGTGCCCGCGCGGGCCCCAGCGCCGCGCGTACACGCCCGCGCCGATGACGGCGAGGAAGGTGAGGCCGCGTGCCACGGGGTGGTCGTGCAGTTCGGCCGCGGCGGCGAGTACGGGCAGGCCGACGGCGGGCAGCAGCGCGGTCGTGACCGCCTGTCCGCGGACGGTGGCGTCCGTGACGGTGAACAGGGCGAGCAGAGCGGCGAGGCCGCCGGTGACAGCACCGACGAGGGAGTGTCCGGCGAGGCCGCAGGCGACGACGGCCGGCGCGATGCCGAGGACCGCCCGCGCGGCGAAGCGCAGCCGCATCCGCCCCGGGTCCGGAGCCATGAACACCCTCTTCAGCACCGCTCTCCCCCGCCCACTCGAAACACCGGCATGAAAAAGGCGCCGCGGAGTCCGCAGCGCCATCGACGGGCTCATTGCAGCATCACTGCCGCACCTGGCTCAAGTGACGTCGAATATGCTGAACCATTGGCACAGACATATCGGTCCGTGAGCGTCCACCGCCGGACCAACGGACCACGCACGAGGAGGCCGGACACCATGGCCGTGGACAAGCTCGACACCCGCATCCTGCGGCTGCTGCTGGAGCAGCCGCGCACCAGCGTGCGCGAGTACGCCCGCATTCTCGGGGTCGCCCGCGGCACGCTCCAGGCCCGTCTCGACCGGCTGGAGCGGGACGGGGTGATCACCGGTGCCGGGCCCTCGCTCTCCCCCGCCGCCCTCGGTCACCCGGTGCTCGCGTTCGTGCACATCGAGGTCACCCAGGGGCATCTCGACGACGTGGGGGACGCGCTGGCCGCCGTGCCGGAGATCGTCGAGGCCTTCTCGATCACGGGCGGCGGCGATCTGCTCACGCGGGTCGTGGCGCGGGACAACGGGCACCTGGAGGACGTGATCCAGAAGCTGATCAGCCTGCCGGGCGTCGTCCGCACCCGGACCGAGATGGCCCTGCGCGAGCGTGTTCCGCACCGGCTGTTGCCGCTGGTGGAGTCGATCGGGCGCGCGGCCCGTACGTGACCTTTGGCATCCTGAGATCATGAGCAATTTCGGCGGCATTTCGGTCATCTTCGATCTCGACGGAACGCTCGTGGACAGCGAGCCGAACTACTACGAGGCATCGCGCCAGATCCTCGCCGAACATGGCGTCCTCGACTTCACGTGGGCTCAGCACGAGCGGTACGTCGGGATCAGCACACTGGAGACGACCGTCCACCTCAAGGAGCTGTACGGTCTGCGGCCCTCCGTGGACGAGCTCCTCGCCGACACGAACCGCCGCTATCTGGAGCTGGCCCGCGCTTCCACGCCCGCGTATCCGGAGATGCGGAAGTTCGTGGAGCTGCTCGCCGCCGAGGGTGTGCCGATGGCCGTGGCCTCGGGCTCGTCGCCCGAGGCCATCGACGCGATCCTGACCGGCACCGGCCTGGGCACCTATCTGCGTACCCTCGTCTCGGCCGACGAGGTCCCCCGTGGCAAGCCCGCCCCCGACGTCTTCCTGGAGGCGGCCCGCCAACTCGGCGCCGACCCCGCCGACTGCGTGGTTCTGGAGGACGCGGCTCCGGGCGCCGCCGCCGCACACGCCGCCGGGATGCGCTGCATCGCGATCCCGTACGTCGCCGCGCAGGCCGACGCCCCGGAGTTCGCCACCGCCGGACTCCTCCTGCGGAGAGGTCAGGAGGAGTTCACGGCGAGGACTGCGTACGACTGGATCAGGGCCGAGCCTCGTGCGAAGGCTTCGGCGCCGGCTGGATGTTCTGGTTGAGGCGGAAGACGTTGTCCGGGTCGCGGTCGGCCTTGATGCGGGCCAGGCGTTCGTAGTTGCCGCGGTAGCTGGCCCGGACGCGTTCCTGGCCCTCGTCCATCATCATGTTGACGTAGGCGCCGCCCGCCGAGTACGGGTGCAGGGCCTCGTTGTAGTCGACCGACCACCGCTTGATCAGCTCGGCGTTGGCGGGGTCGGGGTCGACACCGGCGAAGACGGACGCCCAGCGCGAGCCGCGGTAGGCCCAGGGTGTGTCCTCCGGGCCCACGTCGTGGGCGGCGCCGTCGATCGGGTAGAGGTGCATGGTCGACTGCATCGTCGGCACCTCCGCGCCGAACTTGGCGTGGAGTTCGACCGCGTCGTCCGGGATGTCGTCGACGAAGTCGGCCCGCCAGTACCACTGGTGGCCGGGCGGGTAGAGCCCGTCGAACATGGACTGCAGGACGGGGTGCGGCATCGGTCCGACGGCGTGCAGCATCGGCTGCGGCAGGGCGTCGAGCAGCGGAGCCATCTCCCGTGCGGCGGCCTCGGTGTCGTCGCCCGTGTAGCACCACATGACGCCGGCGGTCTTGCGCAGGTGGAGCTCCTCGGGGAACGGGGGGGCCGGCGGGACGCAGCCGAACATGAAGAAGCCGTTGAGTTCGCGTGAGGCGTTCGGGATGAAGTCCCGGTAGGCGGCGAGGACTTCGGCGCCGATCTCGACAGGCCAGAAGGTCGGCCCGGCGACGACCGTGCTGATCTCGTGCAGCCGGAAGACGAACGAGGTGACGACGCCGAAGTTGCCGCCGCCGCCCCGGATCGCCCAGAACAGGTCGCTGTTCTCGTCGGCGCTCGCCCGCACCCGCCGGCCGTCGGCCAGGACGATGTCGGCCTCCAGCAGGTTGTCGATGGCCAGCCCGCACCTGCGGGTCAGATGGCCGAGCCCGCCGCCGAGGGTGAGGCCGCCGACCCCGGTGGTGGAGACGATGCCGCTGGGGGTGGCGAGGCCGTGTGCGTGCGTGGCCTGGTCCACCTCGCCCCAGACACAGCCGCCGCCGACCCGGACGGTGCGGGCCTCCGGGTCGACCTGGATGTCCTTCAGGGGCGACAGGTCGGCGACCACTCCCCCGTCGACGGTGCCGAGGCCGGCTCCGTGGTGGCCGCCGCCGCGGACGGCGAGCGGGAGTGAGTGCGCGCGGGCGAAGCCGATCACGCGGGCCACCGCGTCGGCGTCGGCGCAGCGTGCCACGAGTGCGGGGCGTTTGTCGGCCATCGCGTTGTAGACGGACCGGGCCTCTTCGTAGCCTGTGTCGTCGGGGCCGATCAACTCCCCGGTGAATCCGGTCAGTTCCGAGCGTGCCGCCTGGACTGGTGTGCTGGACATGCGAGTCCCCCGTTTCGAATCGGGTCGATTCGCCCGTTCTACTCGCGTTGCTACGGAGCGGGTATCCGTGGCCATCACTCAGCTCGGCGCCGCCGGGTACCTACGTTTCAGCGTCGGGAAGCGGTCCTTCGCCTTCCGGCAGCAGTCCGAGCCGCGCCGCGCGGTCGGCGGCATGGCGGCGGGTCGGTGCGTCGAGCTTGTCGAGGACCGCCCGTACGTGGTTGTCGACCGTACGGACCGACACGACGAGCCGCGCGGCGATCTCGGCGTTGGTCAGCCCCTCGGCGAGCAGCCGCATGACCTGGAGCTGGCGTTCGGTGAGATGGGCGGGGTTCCCCCGGGTCGCGGCGAGGGGGCCGCGGGGGATGCGGCGCACGCCGAGCCGGCGGAGTTCTGCGCGGATCAGGCGGGCGGCCGGCTCGGCGCCCAGCGCGTCGAAGGCGGCGAGCGCGGCGAGCTTGTCGGCGGGGTCGGGGCTCTCGGCGAGCGCGGCGGCGTGCTCGTAGGGGCAGCCCGCCGTCTGCCAGAGCGCGGCGGCCCGGCGCCACTGCCCGCGGGCCTGGAGTGCGTACGGATGGTCCGAGTCGTCCGGCGGGGCGGGGCGCCCGGCCTTGGTGAGCCAGTAGCCGAGTTCGGGGCGGTGCGGGGCGCCGGGGAGGCGGCACGCCTGCGCGTGAACGGGTTCGGCGGCCGCGATCACCGCGGTCAGGTCGCCACGCAGCCAGGCCGCCTCGGCCCGCGCTGCCGCCACCGGCCCCGTGCGCTGCAGTTCCTTGGTCCGTACGGCGATCTCCCAGGCCTCGGCGAGGAGTTCGGCGGCGCCGGGCCGGCCGCAGCGGATGCGGACCCGGGCGAGGACGGTCAGCGCGGGGCAGCGGGCCGGCAGGAAGTCGTGCATGCCGAACTCGGCGTGTTTCTCGGCGTCCTCCCAGTCGGCCGCCGCGAGCCGCCGGATGGCCAGTTCGACGTGGAGGTAGTTGAGGAAACCGAGGTGTTCGGCGCGGTCGGCCAGTTCCATCGCCGGGGGCAGGAACGTGTCGGCCTCGTCGTACTGGAGGTTGTCGAGCAGGTTCCAGATGAGGTTGGCGTAGGAGCGGCAGGCGTGCTCGACCTCGCCCGCGGCGAGCGCGACCTCGAGGCTCTCCTCCAACTGGGCCCGCCCGCCGGGGCCGCCGCCGCGCCAGCGGGCGGTGCCGACGTTGTTGAGGGCGTGCGAGAGGATCGCCGCGTCGTCCGCCTTGCGGGCCAGGGCGATGGCGCGCTCGGCGTGTTCGACGGCCTCGGCGTAGCGGTCGGACAGCATGCGCAGCTGGGCGGTGTTGCTGACGGCGAGGGCGAGCAGCCGGTCGTCGCCGGCGTGTTCCAGGACGGCGACGGCCTCCCGGGCCGCCTCCTGCGCCTGGTCGGCGTTTCCGGCCCACCAGTGGATCCGGGACAGCCAGCGCAGGTCGGCGCCGAGGGCGAGGGTGTCGCCGAGGGAGCGGCGCAGGGCGACGGCCTCGCGCTGGGCGGCGACGGCGGGGGCCGAGTCGGCGATGGTGTAGCTCTCCACCGCGTAGCGTTCGAGCAGGTCGGCGAGTTCGGCCGGGGCGTACCGGTGCCGGTCGCGCAGGACGAGCCGCAGCTGGGCGGCGGCCTCGCGGTGGGCGCCGGCCGATGCCGCGTCCTTGGCGGCGTCGGGGCCGTACCGGGCGATGGCGTCCTGGTCGCCGGCCTGCGCGGCGTGGTGGACGATGCGGGCGGCGTCGGAGCCGGGCCGGGCGACGAGCGCCGCGAGGGCGCCCCGGTTGAGGTCGATGCGCCGGGCGGCGGGCAGGGAGTCGGCGACGGCCCGCCGGATCAGCTCGTGCCGGAACGCCACCCGCTCCGGGGCCACGGCGAGCAGGCCGCGCTGCTCGGCCGCCGCCAGGACGGACACCCCGTCGGCCAACAGCGCGTCGACCAGCGGGCGTTCGACGGCCGAGGGGACGACGGCGAGCTGCTCCAGCGCGTCCACGGTGGCGCCGTCCAGTCCGCGCAGCCGGGCGAGCACGGCGTCGACGACCGTCGGGGGAACCTTGCCGGTACCGCCGGCGGCGACGACCTCGGCGACGAAGAAGGGGTTGCCCGAGGTCACCGCGTACACCTGGGCGGGGTCGGCCCGGCCGGCGCTCAGGGTGCGTACGGCGTCCAGGGACAGACGGGCCAGGGGCAGGCGGTGGACGCGGGGCGCGCGGGAGACCTGGCCGAGGAGGTGGCGCAGGGGGTGGCCGCGGCTCAACTCGTCGTCCCGGTAGGTCAGGACGAGCAGGGCGGGCAGCCGGTCCATCCGCCGGACCAGGAAGCGCAGGGCGTCCAGTGAGGCCTCGTCGGCCCAGTGGACGTCCTCGACGACGAGTACCGCCGGATGCGGGGTGCCGGCCAGCTCGCCGTGCAGGGCCTCGTAGACGCGGTGGCGGTCGCCGCCCTCCGTCACGGCCCGGGCCAGCTCGGCGCCGACGCTGCCGATGAGGTCGCGGAACGGGCCGAGGGGCCGCCGGGTGGCGAGGTCGTCGCACTGCCCGACCAGCACCCGGGCACCGTGCGGCAGCCGGTCCGGCATGGCCTTCACCAGGCTGGACTTGCCGATGCCCGCCTCCCCGAAGACGAGCGCCACGGATCCGGCCCCGTCCGCCGCCTCCTGTGCGGCCGAGGCCAGTCGCACAAGCTCGGGCTCGCGCTCGAGGATCCCCCAGTCCACGCGGCAGATTCTGCCACCGGGGACGCCGAACGGGCCCTGACACCGCGCCTTCCGCTCATACCCGCCCGTGCCTACAGTGCGCACCAGGGCACCCCGCCGTATCTGCCGCGAAGGGTGAGTCGCATGTTCCGGAACGCCGAGGAAGCCAGGAAGTTCATCAGGGACGTGGACGTCAAGTTCGTCGATGTGCGCTTCTGTGACGTGCCCGGCATCATGCAGCACTTCACCGTCCCGGTGGAGATCTTCGACCCCGACGGCGAACTCGCCTTCGACGGTTCGTCGATCCGCGGCTTCCAGGCCATCCACGAGTCCGACATGGCCCTGCGCGCCGACCTGTCGACGGCCCGCCTCGACCCGTTCCGCAAGGACACGACGCTGATCGTCAACTTCTTCATCCACGACCCGGTGACCGGCGAGCAGTACAGCCGCGACCCGCGCAACGTGGCGAAGAAGGCGGAGACCTACCTGGCCTCGACGGGGATCGCGGACGCGGCGTACTTCGGCCCGGAGGCGGAGTTCTACGTCTTCGACAGCGCGCGCTTCAAGACCTCGCAGAACGAGGCGTTCTACCACATCGACTCCGAGGCGGGCGCCTGGAACACCGGTGCGCTGGAGGACAACCGCGGCTACAAGGTCCGCTACAAGGGCGGTTACTTCCCGACTCCGCCGGTGGACCACTTCGCCGACCTGCGTGCCGAGATGACGCTCGAACTCATCAAGGTCAACATCCTGGTGGAGAAGCAGCACCACGAGGTCGGCACCGCCGGGCAGGCCGAGATCAACTACAGGTTCAGCACCCTGCTGCACGCCGCCGACGACCTGCAGCTGTACAAGTACATCGTCAAGAACGTGGCCTGGCGCAATGGCAAGACAGCGACCTTCATGCCCAAGCCGATCTTCGGCGACAACGGCTCCGGCATGCACTGCCACCAGTCGCTGTGGCAGGGCGGCAGCCCGCTCTTCTACGACGAGGAGGGCTACGCGGGCCTGTCGGACACCGCTCGCCACTACATCGGCGGCCTGCTCCGGCACGCCCCGTCGCTGCTGGCGTTCACCAACCCGACGGTGAACTCGTACCACCGTCTGGTCCCCGGCTTCGAGGCCCCGGTCAACCTGGTCTACTCCCAGCGCAACCGCTCCGCCTGCATCCGCATCCCGATCACTGGCACCAACCCCGCTGCCAAACGCCTGGAGTTCCGCGCCCCCGACCCGTCCTGCAACCCGTACCTGGCCTTCTCGGCCATGCTGCTCGCGGGCCTGGACGGCATCAAGAACAAGACGGAGCCCGCCGAGCCGGTCGACAAAGACCTCTACGAACTCGCCCCCGAGGAACACGCGAGCGTCCCCCAGGTCCCCACCGACCTCCCCGCCGTCCTGGACGCCCTGGAGGCCGACCACGAGTACCTGCTCCAGGGCGACGTGTTCACCGCGGACCTGATCGAGACGTGGATCGACCTCAAGCGCACGAACGAGATCGCTCCGCTGCAGCTGCGGCCGCATCCGCACGAGTTCGAGCTGTATTTCGACGTGTGAGGATGGTGCTCCCCCACCAAGGAGCGCCGCCTGCATGTCTGCCTCGCTGACCGTTCGCCGTGTGCTCGGCGACCGTCCCTTCGCCGAGATCGGGATGCCTTTGGTGGTGGCGGACGGTGAGGAGCGGGGGGTCGTCGTCGTGGGCGGCGATCTGGGGTATCTGCAATGGTCCGGGGGTGGGACCGCCCAGGACCGGTGGCAGCGGTACCGGGTGGGTGTCTACGACTCGGGCGATCTGCGCTGCCGGTGGGTCGTGGGGTCCCGCTGGCCCGTGAATTGCCTTGCCTTTCATCCGACGCTGCCGGTCGTGGCCGTCGGCACCGGGTCGTACGACGGGGGCTACTTCTTCGAGGGCGAGTTGGTGCTGCTCGACCTGGAGTCCGGGCGATCCGCCTCGGTGCTGGCCGAGCCGCGTGAGGTGTTGCAGGTCGAGTGGGCGAGTGATCAGGCATTGCGGTTCGTGCTGGCTCCGCCCGACGACTACGACTTCGACGAGGCCCACTCGCACGGGTTCGACATGGTGATCGAGCGGTCCGACTGGGGTGCCGTCGCCCAGAGCTCGGTACAGCACGAGGAACTGACCGGGGAGTGGATCGAGTTCGACCGGTCCGCGCACGAGCAGGAGGCCGTCGCGCGACTGGGCGCTCTGTGCGGGGAGCCGTGGTGGGAGCCGCGCCGGCAGGTCTGGGACCTCCACGGCCTCACGGACGGGCGTGTGCTCGCCTGTCTGGAGGGAGTGCTGGCCGAGGCATGGCGGCCCGACGGGCAGCTGGACTGGTGTGTGCCGGACGACGAAGGCGGACGGCAACTCGTGGTCCGGGACGGTGAGCTCGACGCCTGGGTCAATGTGGAGCGGCGGCGGGTGCGCCGGGTGGGACGGGAGTGGGTCACCGAGCCGCCTCTCGTCGCCCGGATCTCCCTGGCGGACGGGAAGGTGCTCGGCTCCCTCCCTGTCGGCTCTCGCGTCGTGTTCACCACGCGTGACGACGGCTGGCTGGCGCTCCGCTCGACGGACCTGGAACGGCAGCAGGAACCGACAGCACTGGTCCCTCCCGCCGGAGAGGCTCCGGAGGCGAGTGTGCCGCTCCGCCGCTTCGACCTCTTCAACCACTTCTTTCCGGTCCGCCGCAGCGGTCAACTGCTCTTCCTCCGGGGAGAGAAGAGCGAGCCGTGGCGAAAGAAGTGGGTGGTCGCGGTCGATCCGGACGAGGCGCCCACGGTGCGGAAACTGTTCCCCCTCGACTGGGAGCCCCCGCACGCCAGGCACCTCTTCGGCGGCCCGGGCATCGCACAGGACGGTGACCTGGTGCACGCGGGAACCGTGCACGACGGTGCGGGCCTGCTGCCCGGCAACGCCTTCGTCGTACGACGGAGTCTTGAGGACGGAGCCGTCCGCTGGCAGTTCACCGCCGACTTCCCCGCAACCGCCCTGGACGGGAACGCGGACACGGTCTACGTCGCGTTCAACTCCGGCGAGCTGGTCGCCCTGCGCACCTGCGACGGAACCGTCCTGCGGCGGCAGCACCTGGAGGTCGGCGGCCAACCCGTCGTACCGCTGTCGCTCGCCCTCACCGGCCCCGACCGGCTACTGATCGGCACCGCGGACGGACGCATTCTCGACTGCCTGGTGGCTCAATGGACGAACGGCCGGAACTGAACGCTCCAGACCCGTTGACCCTCACCCGTGTCCTCCCTATCGTCTGGTCGACCATTCGAATGGCGTTCGATATAGCGAACACCGATAGAGGAGCACACATGGCCCCGCCCCTCTCCAGACGAAACCTCCTCCAGGCCGCAGCGCTCGCCGCCGCCGCGCCCGCGATCTCGTTCGCGACGACCGGCCGGGCCGTCGCTGCAGCTCCGGAGGCACCGCCCGTGTGGACCGTCCAGCCCTTCGCTCTCGACGAGGTCGCGCTCGGCGCGGGCCTCTTCGCCGACAAGCGGAAACTCATGCTCGACCACGCCCGCGGCTACGACGTGAACCGGCTGCTGCAGGTCTTCCGCGCCAACGCCGGCCTGTCCACCGGCGGCGCGGTCGCGCCCGGCGGGTGGGAAGGGCTGGACGGGGAGGCCAACGGCAACCTGCGCGGCCACTACACCGGGCACTTCCTGACCATGCTGTCCCAGGCCTACGCCGGCACGGGCGAGCAGGTGTTCGTCGACAAGACCCACACGGTGATCGAGGCGCTGACCGAGGTGCGCGAGGCGCTGCGCAAGGACCCTGCGGTTCTGACGGTCACCGGGAAGTTCGGCACCGCCGCCGAGAACGTCCGCGGCTCCTACCAGTACGTCGACCTCCCCGCCGCAGCCCTCGGCGGCACCTCGGCGATCACCCTGTCCGCCTGGGTGAAGCCCACCCACGACGCCAACTGGACCCGGGTCTTCGACTTCGGCAACGACACGACGCGCTATCTGTACCTGGCCGCGCGCAACGCGAGCGGTGTGCCGCGCTTCGCCATCACGACGAGCGGGGCGGGAGGCGAGCAGGGCCTCAACGGCACGGCCGCGCTGCCGCTGAACGAGTGGAGCCACCTGGCCGTGACACTCGCGGGCGGCACCGGCACGCTCTACGTCAACGGCACGGCCGTGGCGCAGAACACGTCGATGTCGCTCACCCCGGCCACCCTCGGCACCCTCACCAACAACTGGCTGGGGCGCTCGAACTACTCCGGCGACCCCGTCTTCGCGGGCGCCTACGACGAGTTCAACGTCTTCTCGCGCGCCCTGACCGGCGCCGAGGTCACCGAGTTGCAGGGAGCCCGCGCCGCCGACGCCTCCACGGGCCGCGGTGACCTCGCCTCGTACGCCTTCGACGAGACCACCGGCAGCACCTTCGCTGACGCCTCCGGCCGCGACCTGACCGCCACCCTGCGCCGCACCTGGGGCGCGCCCAGCCACCCCGGGTTCCTGGCGGCGTACCCGGAGACGCAGTTCATCGACCTGGAGTCGAGGACCAGCCCCGACTACACCAAGGTGTGGGCGCCCTACTACACCGCGCACAAGATCCTCAGGGGCCTGCTGGACGCGTACTCCGCCACCGACGACGCACGGGCACTCGATCTCGCGTCCGGCATGGGCGACTGGATGTACTCCCGGCTGTCCAAGCTGCCCGACGCCACCCTTCAGCGGATGTGGGGCATCTTCTCCAGCGGCGAGTTCGGCGGCATCGTCGAGGCGATCGTCGACCTGCACGCACTCACCGGCAAGGCCGAACACCTGGCACTGGCCAAGCTGTTCGACCTCGACAAGCTCATCGACGCGTGCGCCGCGAACACCGACACCCTCGACGGACTGCACGCCAACCAGCACATCCCGATCTTCACCGGGCTGGTGCGGCTGTACGACGCGACGGGCGAGGAGCGTTACCTCACCGCGGCGAAGAACTTCTGGGGCATGGTCGTACCGGGGCGCATGTACGGCATCGGCGGTACCAGCACCACCGAGTTCTGGAAGGCCTCCGGAGTGATCGCCGGCACGATCAGCGACACCACGGCCGAGACGTGCTGCGCGTACAACATGCTGAAGCTGAGCCGGACCCTGTTCTTCCACGAGCAGGCCCCGAAGTACATGGACTACTACGAGCGGGCCCTGTACAACCAGGTGCTCGGCTCCAAGCAGGACAAGGCGGACGCGGAGAAGCCGCTCGTCACGTACTTCATCGGTCTGACGCCCGGCCATGTGCGCGACTACACGCCGAAGCAGGGCACGACCTGCTGCGAAGGCACCGGTATGGAGAGCGCCACGAAGTACCAGGACTCGGTGTACTTCAAGGCGGCCGACGGCAGCGCGCTGTACGTCAACCTGTACAGCCCGTCCCAACTGGACTGGTCCGAAAAGGGTGTGACGGTCACTCAGAAGACCGGCTATCCGCGGGAGCAGGGGACCACGCTCACCGTCGGAGGCGGCAGCGCGGCCTTCGAGCTGCGGCTGCGGGTGCCGTCCTGGGCGACCGTCGGTTTCCGGGTGACGGTCAACGGCCGTGCGGTGTCCGGGAGTCCAACGCCGGGGAGCTACTTCGGCGTGTCCCGGAGGTGGCGCGCCGGGGACACCGTGCGGGTGAGCATCCCCTTCCGGCTCCGGGTGGAGAAGGCCCTCGACGACCCGTCCCTGCAGACCCTGTTCTACGGGCCGGTCAACCTGGTCGGGCGCAACTCCGCGACGAGCTACCTGCCGTTCGGGCTGTACCGCAACGCCGGGCTCTCCGGCGACCTGCTGCCCTCCCTCACCCCGGTGAGCGGCAAGCCGCTCCACTTCACCCTGGACGGCACCGAGTTCGCCCCGTTCTCCGAAGGGACCGAGGACCCGACCCACGCCTACTTCCGGCGCTCCGAACCGCGCGTGGTCTTCGGCACCACCGACTCCGGCGTGGCCAACCCGGTGAAGGCCGACGGGACCAGCCTGCTCGACGAGATCTGGGCCGGTGCCCCGTTCGGCAGCAAGCGCGCGCTGGTCTCGCGCGCGCGGTCGACGGTGAGCGCCTGGGTGGCGGCGGGGCTGCTCGGACAGTCCGACGGACAGACGGTGGTGAGCACCGCGGAGAAGGCGACGTACGCGCCCTGACCCGCGCACTACCTGAGGGCGCCCGAGGCTTCGGGCGCCCTTTGCCATACGTGATGACCCATTTGCCTAAACGCTTTAGGCAAATGCATAATCGTCTCTGGCATACAGGAGGACGGTTATGGCACGCGTAGGGCTCACCACGGAACGCCTGGTCAGGGCGGGTGCGGAGCTGGCCGACGAGATCGGCTTCGAGCAGGTGACCGCCTCGGAGCTCGCCCGGCGGTTCGACGTCAAGGTCGCGAGCCTGTACTCGCACGTGAAGAACTCCCAGGACCTCAAGACCCGGATCGCCCTGTTCGCCTTGGCGGAGCTCGCCGACCGGGCCGCCGACGCGGTGGCCGGCCGCGCCGGCAAGGACGCCCTGACCGCCTTCGCGCATGCCTACCGCGACTACGGCCGCGAGCACCCCGGCCGCGCCGCCGCCGCGCGGCT
This sequence comes from Streptomyces fulvoviolaceus, assembly GCF_000718165.1. Classification (GTDB taxonomy): domain Bacteria; phylum Actinomycetota; class Actinomycetes; order Streptomycetales; family Streptomycetaceae; genus Streptomyces; species Streptomyces fulvoviolaceus. Next base: position 59,891 of record NZ_JOEY01000051.1, read on the forward strand.
GAGGCTCGACCCCGAGACGGCCGCCGCCAGTGCAGGTGTCCGGCACGCCCAGATGACGCGGGCGATCCTGCGCGGCTACGACCTCGCGGAGCCGGACCAGACGCATGCCGTCCGACTGCTGGGCAGCGTCTTCCACGGCTACGTCAGCCTGGAGACGGCAGGCGGCTTCAGCCACAGCGCCCCCGACTCGGAAGAGACCTGGACCAGGATCCTCGACGCCCTCGACGCCCTCCTGCGCAACTGGCCCGCCCCTCCCACCCCTTGATCGACAGGCTGAGGACATGCACACCGAGCACGACTGGATCACCACGCCCATCACCGCGGACCTCCTGCGCGGCGCCCTCGACCTGGAGCGCACCGAGCACGGCGTGCTGCCGCACCGGCTGCCGGCCAAGGCCCGCGCCCAGTGCGCCGACGGGCAGCTGGCCATGGCCGAGTCCCAGCCCTCCGGCGTACGACTGGTCTTCCGCACCCGGGCCACCGCGCTCGAACTGGACAGCCGGCCCACCAAGCGGGTCTACGTGGGCGCTCCGTTCCGTCCGGACGGCGTGTACGACCTGCTCGTCGACGGCCGCCGGGCCGGTCAGGGCGTCGTGAAGGGCGGCAACACCCTCACCATCGACATGACCACCGGGACCGCCGAGATACAGTCCGGCCCGCCCGGCACCCTCCGCTTCGACGACCTGCCCGACGGCGTCAAGGACGTCGAGATCTGGCTGCCGCACAACGAGACGACGGAACTCGTCGCGCTGCGCACCGACGCCCCCGTCGAGCCCGCACCGGACAGCGGCCGCCGGGTGTGGCTGCACCACGGCAGCTCCATCAGCCACGGCTCCGACGCCGCGAGTCCCACCACCACCTGGCCCGCGCTGGCCGCCTCGCTCGGCGATGTGGAGCTGATCAACCTGGGCCTGGGCGGCAGCGCCCTGCTCGACCCGTTCACCGCCCGTGCCCTGCGCGACACCCCCGCCGACCTGATCAGCGTCAAGATCGGCATCAACCTGGTCAACGCCGACCTGATGCGACTGCGTGCCTTCGGCCCCGCGGTCCACGGTTTCCTCGACACGATCCGCGAGGGCCACCCCACCACGCCGTTGCTGGTCGTCTCGCCCCTCCTGTGCCCGATCCACGAGGACACCCCCGGCCCGAGCGCCCCGGACTTCGCCAACCTCAGCGAGGGGCGGCTGCGGTTCGTGGCCATGGGCGACCCGGCGGAACGGGCGAGCGGCAAACTGACCCTGCGGGTCATCCGCGACGAGCTCGCCCGGATCGTGGAGCAGCGGGCGGCCGAGGACCCGAACCTGCACCACCTCGACGGCCGCGACCTGTACGGCGAGACCGACTCCGCCGAGCTGCCCCTGCCGGACGACCTGCATCCGGACGCCGCCACCCACCGCCGTATCGGCGAGCGCTTCGCGGAAGCCGCCTTCGGTGCCGACGGCGTCTTCGTGGACGGCGGCGTCTGAAAGCCGGGTACTACGAACGACGGCGAGGCTTGCCGCCCCGCCTGGCACCTGAACCCTTGGGGCTTCCCGAACCGCTCCGGGAGCCGGTCGATCTGCCGACGGCCGGCTTGCGCCCGCCGCTCTTCTCGGCCTTCTGCTTGCGCTCCCCCTCGGGCTGAGCACGCCCGCGCGTGCTGTTGACCGTCCGCCCGCGGACGATCCCGATGAAGTCCTCGACCAGCTCGGTGGTCGCGTCCTCACACCACGACAGCGCCACGCCGGACTGGGGGGCGTCGACGACCGGACGGTACGTGAGGTCCTTCCGGTGGTGCAGACGGGCCAGCGACTGGGGCACCACCAGGACGCCCACGCCCGCCGCCACGAGTTCGATCGCGTCCTCGGTGGTGGCGGGGCGCTCGAGAGCGGGCTGTCCCGGGGGCCGCTCCCAGCCGAGGACGTCGTCGAGGGGGTGGAAGACGACCTCGTCGGCCAGGTCGTCGAGGGTCACCTCCTCCGCCGCCGTCACGACGTGGTCCTTGGGGACCACGACCACGGTCGTCTCGGTGTAGAGGGGGATCGCGCTGAACACCGTACGGTCGACCGGCAGCCGTACGAAGCCCGCGTCGGCAGCGCCGTCGCGCAACACATCGGATGCCTCGGTGGGCGTGACCTGGAGGAGGGTCAGCGGGACGTCGGGCAGGCGTTCGTTCCAGATCCGCACCCACTTGGCGGGCGTCACCCCGGGGACGTACGCGAGCCGGAAGGAGGGGGATTCTGGCGAGTCTGTCACTCCGCAAGGTTATCCGCTGTGGTCGGAGGTCTCGTCCGTGGCCTTTAGTCTTGACTCCATGAAGTCGCAGCAGACCACCCAGACGATGAAGCCCGCGACCGCGGCGAAGAAGCTGGGTGTGTACCTCCCGGCCACCCCCGCTGAGTTCCAGGAGGGCGTGGTCTCGCGCGCCGAGCTCAACGAGCTGCAGGCGAATCCTCCGCAGTGGCTGCAGGAGCTGCGCAGCAGCGGCCCGCACCCCCGCCCGGTGGTCGCGGCGAGGCTGGGCATCTCCATCGCGGGTCTCGCACGCGGCGGGGTCACCGAAGCGCTCACCACCGAGCAGATCGAGGCGCTGAGGCAGGACAAGCCCGAGTGGCTGGAGAAGGAGCGCGCCACGCAGGCCGAGGTCCGCAAGGAAGCGGTGCGCATCAAGGAGAAGAAGGCCGACCGCGAGGGTTCCTGACCCCCGAAAACTCCGGTGCGCCGGTTCGAACGGTTCTGCGACCATGCCGGAATGGTCCACCGTCTCGAACCCCTGATCGTCCGGCACACCCACCGAATCCCCGCCCCCGCGGGACCCGCCGGGGCGGGCGATGTCGCTGCGCGGCAGTTCGACGCCGTGCTGATGTCCGTGGGCTTCAAGCTCTCGGCCCAGGCGCTGGAACATCTGTCGGGGCTGGCCGAGGGCACGGTCGTCGACACCGCTGTGCGCACGCTGGGCACCGTCCGCGCGATGGTCGGCGACCATGTGCGGCACAACGTCTACTTCATCGACTTCCCGGCCAACGTGCCCGACACGTTCGACTTCTGGATGCGCTGCATCGCCGAGGCGCTGGAGGACGACAAGGCGCGCGCGGGGACGATCGCCCAGCTGCGGAGCGGTGTGGTCGACCTGCTCACGCTTCCGTCCTACGGCAACTACCGGCACACGTACGCCGAGATGCTCGCCGCCCATGACGAGCTGACGGCCGCGGCGGGCGACCGGCTGACGGTCCTGCACCTGGCCGGCGATGTGGAGGGCGAGGTCACGGCCCTCTACCTGGCGCTGGCCGGCAGCACCACTCCGCTGGGCGAGGAGCACCTGGGTGATCTGAAGGTCCTCGCCGGGTACTGCGCGGACGGTCCTCAGCCCGAGGCGATCCCGGTGCGGGAGAACCGCGCGGTCGTCAACGAGGCCCGGCTGAAGTCCGGCGCGAGCCTCCTCCTGGACACCGTGACCGATGTGCTGCGGCTGGCCTGTGCGCTGTCCGGCGGGGACGTGACCCTCCAGGAGCCGACCCGGTTCCGGGCGCTGTCGCGGCCGGTCCGCCGTGCCCTGCTGGCGGGGCTGGACTCCGTCGTCGCGGCGGCCCCGGCCAAGCTCGCCGACGTCACCACGCACCGCGAGCCCTTCAAGCGTCTGGGCGAGCGCCTCCACCCGCACGAGTACCCGCGGTGGCCGCACGCCGCCGACGTGTTCGCCGTCGCCCGGGGCGAGAAGCAGGCGCGCACCTTCGACGGCCGGGTCGAGGTACTGCTCGGCGCGAACGACCTCACCCGCGCGGTGGAGCTGCTGAAGTCCGCGCCGGGCAAGCTGTTCCGCTCGCTGGACCGGCTGCTGCGCACAGCGCCCACCCAGGAGGAGCGGGACGGCGTCGTGGCCGCCGCCGAGGAGGTCGCCCCCGACGTGTCCGGCAGGGTCGTCCTGTCGGTCCGCGAACACCTCCACAACCGCGCCGAGGAGACCGGGCGGCGCCGCGTGTTCGTCAACCGCCTCGGCCGCGCCCACGTCACCGACGACACGCGCCCGCCCGTCCCGCCCACGGAGCGCAAGCGCCTGATCGCCGCGTTCGACGCCGATATCAGGCGCCGGCTCCCGGTCGTGGAGCGGCTGTTGGTGGACCCCGACGTCCTCGACGTGGCGCTTCCGCTCAGCGGCCGGGCGACCGCGGCCGGGCTCGGTGTGCTGCCCCGCGGTTCCGTCTCGCCGGTCGACGGCGAGCTGCTGCGGTTCTTCGTGTACTGGAAGCAGACGGCCCACACCACCGACTACGACCTGTCGGCGCTACTGCTGGATGCCAAGTACGCGACGGTGTCCTGGCTGTCGTACACGAATCTGAAGGACGTCGAGGGCGAGCACTCGGGCGACATCACCGACGCACCCGACGGCGCCTCGGAGTTCATCAACCTGCGCCTCGGAGCGGTACGCGGCACGTTCATCGTTCCGCAGGTGAACATCTACTCCGGGGAGGGCTTCCAGGAGACCGCGGAGTCGTTCTTCGGGTTCATGCTGCGCGAGGCCGAGCAGCAGGGCCGTCCCTTCGAGCCGCGTACGGTGCGGATGAAGTCGGAGCTGCGCGGTCCGGGCCGGGTGGCGCTGCCGCTGGCGTTCCGGCGCGCGGAGGACGGGAGCTGGCACGCCAAGTGGCTGCACCTGTACCTGAAGGGCCATCCGTCGCAGAACCAGGTCGAGGGCAACCGGGTGACGGTCGCGACGCTGGTGCGCGGGATCGTCGAGCGTGAGCAGCTCGACGTCCGGTATCTCACCGGCCTGATGGCCGACGCCGGTGCGACGGTGACGCCGTGGGACGGCGAGACGGTCCCCGACGTGCCCGTCACCTACATCGGCCTGGAGCGTCCCGAGGGGCTGCACCCGGACTCCCGGGTCATCACCCCGGAAAACCTGCGCGACTTGATCCCGGGCTGACTGTTACCGTTGCTCGTGGCGAGGCCATGAAGGGGCTTCCTTCTCATGCACCGCGGAAGCGGCTTCAAATCCAGTCCCTTCGCTTTCCTCGCCCTCTACGTCGCACCGGGCGGCGCTCACCGAGTGAGCGCCGCCCGAGCCACATCCAGCGCCTGTACCGCGTACCCGCGGCCGAACAGCACCGCGTGGACCAGCAGCGGGAAGAGCTGGTGCAGTCCGATCCGGTCCTCCCAGCCGTCGGCGAGCGGAGCGACCTGTTCGTAGCCGTGCAGCACCTCGTCCAGGTAGGGGCAGCCGAAGAGGTGGAGCATCGCGAGGTCGGTCTCGCGGTGGCCGCCGTGCGCGGCCGGGTCGATGAGCCAGGGGCGGCCGTCGGCGCCCCACGTCACGTTGCCGTTCCACAGGTCCCCGTGCAGTCGGGCGGGCGGCTCGGCGGGGCCGGCCAGGTCGGGCAGCCGCTCGCAGACGCGCTCGAAAACGGCCGCCTCGGCGGGGACGACCGTCCCCTCGTTCACCGCGAGGCGCACGTACGCCAGCACGCGGTGCTCGGCATACCACTCGGGCCAGTCACCACCGTGGACGTTCCGCATGGGTGCGCGCCCGATGTACGCGTCCCGAAGGCCGTCGGGCGGCGGGGCGCCGAAGGCGGGCGCATCGGCGGCGTGCAGCCCGGCGAGGGCCCGGCCGAGGTCGGCCGCAGCATCGCTGTTGGGCCGCCCCCGCAGGATCAGGTCGGTCACCAGCCAGTGTGAGTCGTGGCCGCGCACGGCCGGGACGCGGACAGCACCGGAGTCGGCCAGCCAGCGCAGCCCCGCCACTTCGGCCAGTACCTCACCGGGCTCATTGCCGCGCTTGACCATCACCGACTGTCCGCCGTCGAGGGTGACTTCGGTGAGGGCGGCGGACAGGCGGCGTTCCCCGGACGCCGGGCGGCCGGTGAACCGCGCCGCTGCGGCGCCCGGTCCCTCACCTGGGGTTTTCGTGATCGGCACTTGCTCGCGTCCCTCCGCAGTGGTTCTCGGTAGTCACCGTGGCCTGGCCGACCCTCAGAGCGCAACAACGGTGTCGGAGTGCTCGGCATAGCCTCGGTGAAATCTACCGGCCATGTCTTGACATACGGATGAAACGATTCGTAGCTTGGGCGATCATTTAGATTCGTGAAGCTCGTTCACGGATATGAACGGAGAGTGCCCATGGGCGATCGCCGACGACGTCGCCGCCTGACTGCCGTGGCCACCGTCGCGGGACTGATGTTCGGAGCGGCCGCCTGTGGCTCCGGTTCCGACAGCGCCGGTGGCGGTGACCCGAACACCCTCGAGGTGTGGACCCGGAGCAATCCGGACTCCGCCGCCACCTACGACCGCGTCTTCGCCGCCTTCACCAAGAAGACCGGCATAAAGATCGACTACCAGCCGGTCATCAACTTCGACCAGCAGCTCCAGAGCCGGGCGTCCACCAAGGACCTGCCCGACGTGATGATCAACGACACTGCGCTGATGGGCAGTTACCAGAGCCAGGGACTGCTCAAGCCCATCGCCGCCGACTCGATCACGGGCAGCGACCGGATCACCGACAAGACCTGGTCCACCACGGTCGGCATCGACGGCAAGCACTACGGCATCCCGTACTCCCGCCAGGCCCAGACCCTGATGATCCGCAAGGACTGGCTCAAGAAGCTCGGCCTCAAGGCGCCCACGACCTGGCAGGAGATGCTCACCGTCGCCCAGGCCTTCGCCACCGAGGACCCGGACGGCGACGGCAAGGCCGACACCTACGGCATCGTCGCGCCCGGCAGCGCCCAGAACGGCTACGCCGCCTGGTGGGGCGCCAGCTTCCTGTGGCAGGGCGGCGCGAAGATCATCGAGAAGGACGGCGACGGCTACCGGCCCACCATGGACTCCGCGGCCGCCGTGAACACCGTCACCTGGATGAAGAACAACCTCTTCTGCGGCAAGAAGAACGTCCTTCAGCCCGGCGCGATCACGGCCGTCACCTCGACCGCCACCAACTTCCAGGACGGCAACGCCGGTATGTACATGACCGGCCCGTACAACATCACCACCTTCGACGCGACGCCCGGCAAGGACAAGTACGAGGTGGTCCCGGCCCCCGCGGGTCCGGCCGGCTCCGACGTGCTGGCCGACGGCGAGAACATCTACTTCGGCGCCAGGACCGGCAAGACGAAGCAGGAGCAGGCACTTGCCGCGTTCCTCGTCTCGGCCGGGGGCCAGAAGATCGCCATGACCAGCGTCGACGGTCACCAGCCCGTCGTCCGCATCCCTGTCAACTCCACGCTGGACGCGGCCAAGGTACGCGACGACGCCCGCTGGAGCGTCGTACAGAAGGCGTACGAGGACACCTCGGAGCAGTTCCCCAACGCCCCGGACTTCGCCCCGATCAAGCAGGACACCGCCGACGCGCTGAACGCGATCTTCACCTACTGCGGCAGCGATGTCAGCTCCAGCCTCAAGGAACTCAACGACACCCTCGCCGGTGACCTCAAGGACCAGGACCTGTTGAAATGACCGCTACCGTGACCACGCCCGGGGCGCGCAGAGCTCGGGTCCTCAGCAAGAGGGCCGTGCTGCCGTGGGTGTTCCTCGCCCCCGGCCTGCTGCTGGCCCTCGTCTTCAAGTTCCTGCCGATGGGCAAGGGCGTCTGGCTCAGCTTCTTCAAGGTGCGGCCCTTCCTCGGCGACAAGTGGGTCGGCCTCGACAACTACACCCGGGTGCTGACCGACCACCGCTTCCAGGACGCGATCGGCCACACCCTCCTCCTCGGCATCGGCATGTCGCTGGGCGGCATCGTCGTCGGCTTCGTGCTGGCACTGCTCCTCGAGGGCCAGACCCGCTCGCTGAAGATAGTCCGCGCGGCCGTCTTCCTGCCGGTCGTCACCGCGACCGCCGTCGTCGGCGAGATGTGGCGGCTGCTGTACTACCCCACCTCCGACGGTCTGATCAACCACGGCCTGAGCTTCCTCGGGATCGGGCCCACGCCGTTCCTCGACAACCCGAACACCGCACTGTGGGCGACGATGGTCATGAGCATCTGGATGCTCGCCCCGTACAACATGGTGATCATCCTCGCCGGACTCGCGGGCGTGGACCGGACGTTGTACGAGGCCGCCGCGATGGACGGTGTCTCGCTGTGGCAGCGCCTTCGGTACGTGACGCTGCCCGCGATCCGGCCCGCGCTCGGCATCGTCCTGACCCTCGCAGCGATCCGCGGACTGCGCGTGTTCACCGAGGTGTACGTCCTCACCGGCGGCGGTCCGGCAGGCTCCACCGAGGTCTGGATGACCCGCGCCTACACCCTCGGCTTCACCCGCAACGACATAGGCGGCGCCTCCGCGGCCTCCGTGGTGCTGCTCTGCGTGACCCTGCTGCTGACCGTCACGGTCAACTACTTCCGCACGAGGGGAGACGCGCGATGAGCGCTCCTGCCATCGATCCGGTCCGGACACCGGCACCGGCCGCCGTGACGGGGAAGCCCCCCAAGTCCGGCCGTACGACACCCGCCCGCTTCGACACGGCCCTCGGCTGGAGCGACCGGCCCGGAGTCAGCTGGGCCCTGCGGATCCTGCTGTGCGCGACAGCGCTCGGGATCTTCGCGGCGCCGTTCCTGACGATCCTCTCCGGCGCCTTCACCCCGCACGCCAGCGGCTCCTCGCTGTCCTTCCTCCCGCACGACAGCACGCTGCAGAACTTCAAGGTGGCGGGCGAGCGCGGTATTTGGGACTACTTCACCAACTCGCTCGTGATCGCGGGCGGTGCGCTGCTGCTGCAGCTCGCGGTATCCGTGCTCGCCGCGTACGCGCTGGCCCGGCACCGCTTCCGCGGCCAGGCACTGATCCTGACCCTGTTCATGCTGACGATGATGCTCCCCGAGGAGGTCATCGCCATTCCGCTGTCCCTGGTCCTCGGCCACGTCCCGGTGGTCGGCGTGGACCTGAAGGGCACGGCGTGGGGCGTGATCCTGCCGCTCGGTGCCTGGGGCTTCTCCGTGATGCTCCTGACCGAGTTCATGAAGGACATCCCCACCGAGATCGAGGAGGCCGCCCGCCTCGACGGCGTCGGCGAGTTCCGCATGCTGTGGCAGATCATCCTGCCGCTGTGCAAGCCCGCGCTCGGCGTGGCCGGCGTGCTCGGCTTCGTGATGATCTGGGACCAGTATCTGCTGCCCCTGATCGCCGCCAAGGACCCCACCGACTACACGGTCACCGTCGCCCTGTCCATCCTGCGCACCGACCCCGAGGTCGGCTCCGGGGTGGTGCTGGCCGGTGCGGTCATCGCCCTCGTCCCCAGCCTGATCGTCTATCTGCTCCTCCAGCGCTCGCTGGTCACCGGCATCGCCGCCGGGGCCACCAAGGGCTGACCCCCCCGTTATGTTTTCCGCGGTCCTGCAAGAGGACCGCTGGCCTCCGGGCCCGGCATGGCTGTTCCCCCCTGTCGAACGAATGACCTGGGGGGTGGTGTCACCGGGCCCGAGAGGCGCCGTTGGAGACGCTGATGAGAGGTCCGACTACCGCCTGGCC
>NZ_JOEY01000052.1 GCF_000718165.1 Streptomyces fulvoviolaceus
GCAGTTCCACTGCTGCACGAGGGCCTTGTTGGCGGTGCTCATGTCGACGACATCGAGGCACATGCCGCTCTTGGTGACCGCCAGGGTGTAAGTGCCGCCGGCCGTCGGGGTCGCCGCCTGCGCGGGCCCCGCGGAAGCACCGATCACCAGGATCGGCACCGCCACCACCCAAGCGATGGCCCAGTGAGCCCAGCGGCGTAATCGCGATGCGGACTTCGGACGTTCAGAGGTCGTTCTGCGCATGCTGTTCCTTCCTCGCGGAGTGTGCGTTCATCGCCGTCGTCCTTGGCGACTGGTCTGCGAGGGCGTCAGCCGCATGTCCGGATCGATCATTTGCTGTGGACATGACATTCCATGGATGACAGGCGTGCAGTCGGGTCATCGACACCCTCGCCGGTGGGCACTGCGGCCGCGCTCCCCACCGCTCCGTTGTGCAACGCATTCATATATGACGTATGGAGTACGACGGCCATGAAAGTAGGAGCCCTACCTGTATTCGTCAACGCCTCTTACAAAATCGGTTCGGTCGCGATGCCTGTGCCCCCGGCCGCCGACATCGGCCAGGGACACAGACGTCCGTGGGTCAGCGCGCGGTCAGTCTCCAGAGGTGGTCCCAGGTGCCGTTGTCGGTCCACTGGAGGACCTGGGCGCCGGAGGACGTGCTCATGTCCTGCACGCCGAGCAGCAGGCCACTGTTGTAGTTGGCGATCTTGTAGTAGCCGTCGCGGGCCGGGATCAGCTGCCAGAGGTGGTCGGCGGTGCCGTTGTCACCCCAGATCAGGGCCGTACCGCCGTCCGCGGTGCTCATGTTGTTGATGCCCAGCACCAGCCCGCTCTTCTGGTTGACGATCTTGTACAGGCCCGAGCCCGCGGCCACCAGGGTCCAGTTCTGGTCGGTGCCGGTGCTGGACGTGGCCTGGACGACCGAGGTGCCCTGCGCGGTGCCCGTGTTCAGGGTGCCCAGGGCGAGAGAGCTGTTCCTGTTGGTGATCTGGTAGCGCCCGGCGAGCGAGGTGGAGGTTCCGCTGGGGGTGACGATCACGCGGTAGCCGTCGGAGGCGTTCATCGTCACCGGCACGGTGATGGAGCCGCCCGAGACCGTGTAGTCGGCGTCCGAGATCGTGATCGGACCCGGGGACGCGGTGGTGCGGCCGGTGTGAGGGCTGTACTCCACCTTGACGTGGACCGTGCTGCCGAAGGCGGACAGGGACGACAGGCCGTTGACGGTCACCGCGCAGGAGCCCGTGCAACCGCCGGCGACGACGCTGATCTGGTTGCCCGCCCCGTTGCGGGAGGCGAAGCCGTCGATGCCGGTCTGCGCGGGAGGCGTGGTGACGATCATGTTGCCGGACATGTCGCCGTACCACTTGTACGTCCAGTACGAGCCGTTCGGCGAGCCGCCGGTGTCGGTCAGGGTGTCGCCGAGGGTTCCGTAGTGGTTCCAGAAGGCGAGTTCGGCGTCCTGGACGCCGGTCCGCTCGAACTTGGCGACGTAGGGAATGAGAGCGCCGGAGTTGCCCATCTCGGAGGGCGTGCCGTACTCCTCGATGGAGATCGGGCGCGGGCTGATGCCGAGGCTCGACTCCAGTGCGCGGTAGGCGGAGACGTGCGCGGCGATGTCCTGGCTGCCGCTCAGTTCGTGCCAGGCGATGATGTCGGGGACGGTGCCGCTGGCCTTGGCGTCGGTGAGGAACGTGCTCATCCGGGACTGGTTCCAGGACGCGTCGCTCGGGCCCTGGATCGGGGTCGTGGTGTCCTTCGTCCGGATCTGCTTGTACGTCCGCGCCCAACCGGCGTTGAAGGCACCCGCGTTGGCGGTGTCCCAGGTCCAGTCGGGTTCGTTCCAGATCTCGTATGCGCTGATGTTGGTCGCGCCGGAGGACTGCACGGAGGCGACCTGCTTGTCGACGGCGGACAGCCAGTCGCTCCAACTCACCCACTGGTAAGGGAAGTTCGGGTACCAGTCCGGCATGCGGACGACCACCTTGGAGCCCGCCCGCGCCGCCTTCGCCGCTACGACGAGTGCGTCGCCGCCGGGCTTGGAGGCGCCGTTGGGCAACTGGCTGCCGCCCGGGGCCATCTGTACGAACGTGTGCGGCTTGAGCGCGGTGACCAGGCTGTCGGCGGGGGTGGACGCGTCGGCGAGGCCGTAGAGGCTGCCGCTCGCCACGTGGGTGACGGAGCGCAGGGTCTGGTTGGCGTTGACGACGAGAGTGGTGGCGGAGGTGGGGACCGCCTCCGCGGACGGCACGGTGGTGGCCAGTGCCGTGACGACCAGGGCGGCCGCGCCCAGGGCGGCGGTCAGGCGCCCGGGGGTGGGCGGTCTTGCATGTGTGCGGGTCATGACAGGTTTCTCCTCAACGGAGCGGATGGGAAAGGGAGTTCCTGCGTGGGGTCAGTCCTTCACCGCGCCCGCGGTCACACCCGCGGCCACATAGCGCTGGGCGAGGACCAGCAGGACTGCTGCGGGGACGGACGCGACGACGGCGGTGGCCATGATCGCGTTCCACTCCTGGTTGTTGTTGCCGATGTACTTGTAGATGCCGAGGGTGATCGGCCTCCAGTCGCCGCCTCCGTCGAGGGTGTTGGCGAAGACGAAGTCGGACCAGGCCCACAGGAAGCTGAAGAGCGAGACGGTGACGACGGCGTTGCGGCTCACCGGCAGCACGACCGACCAGAAGGTGCGGAAGGTCCCGGCGCCGTCGATGCGGGAGGCGGCGATCAACTCGCCGGGGATGCCCGACATGAACGCCGTGAAGATCATGACGCCGAAGGGCACGGCGATGGTGGAGTCCGCGATGACCAGGCCCCACCAGGAGTTGAGCAGGCCCAGGTCGAGGAAGATGCCGTAGAAACCCATCGCCATGACGATTCCGGGGATCATCTGGGCTACAAGGAGGATCAGGCCGAGGGCGCCGCCGCCGAGCGGGCGGAGTTTCGCCAGTGCGTAGCCGGCGGGGGCGGCGAGTACGAGGGTGAGGGCGACCGTGCCGAGGCCGATGAGCAGGCTGGTCCCGAGGTAGGGCATCTGGTCGTCGAGGACCGCCTGGTAGCCCTCGAAGGTCGGGTGCAGCGGGAGCAGGTCGGGCGGGGTCTTGCGCATGTCCTGCTGCGGGGTGAGGGACACGTTGAGCATCCAGTACACCGGGAACAGCATCAGCGCGGTGAGGGCGAGCCCTATGACGGTGTAACGGCGGGAGGCCGTACGGCGTTTCACGCTTCCTGCCTCCTCTGGACGCGGATGTACAGAAGGCCGAAGACGAGGGCGATGAGGATGAGGATGTTGCCGACCGCCGCTCCGGGGCCGAACTTGGGCAGCAGGGTGCCGAAGCCGAGCTGGTACGACCAGGTCGCCAGGGTGGAGGAGGCGTCGCCGGGGCCGCCCTTGGTCATGATCCAGATCAGGTCGAAGACCTTGAGGGTGTAGACGAGGCCGAGGAGCAGGGTGATCGCCGACACCGGGCGCAGGAGGGGGAAGGTGATGCGGCGGAACTGCTGCCAGGCGCCCGCCCCGTCCAGGGCGGCGGCCTCGTACAGTTCCGACGGGATGTTCTGCAGGCCGCTGTAGAGGATGACCAGGTTGAACGGGATGCCGATCCAGATGTTGGCGATAATCACCGAGGTGAGCGCCCAGTCCGGCGAGGTGAGCCAGCCGACCGCGTCCACGCCGAAGAAGTGCAGGAAGTAATTCACCACTCCCGACTCGCTGTTGAACATCCACGACCACGTCGACGCCGACACGATCAGAGGCAGCAACCACGGGATCAGGAACAGGGCGCGCAGGGTCGGTGCCAGACGGAAGTGGCGGTTGAAGAAGACCGCGAGGGCGAGCCCGATGACGTACTGGAAAGCGATCGACACGAAGGTGAAGACCATCGTGTGGCGCATCGCCGGGCCGAACGTCGGGTCGTCGAGCACCTTCTGGAAATTCTCCCAGCCGGAGAACGGCGCGTCCCCCGCCACGAACGACCGCACCGTGTAGTCGCGCAGGCTCAGGTCGAGGTTGCGGTAGAGGGGATAGGCGTAGAACGCGGCGAGGTAGGCGATCAGCGGGGCGACGAAGGCGAGCGCGGTCAGGCGGCTCCTGCGCCGTTGCCGGCGCCGCAGCGGCAGGGAGTCGGTCGCCTTTGACACGACCCGCTCCCGTGGTGGGCGGTCGACTCGGGCGATGGTCATGTCGGCGTCAGCCCTTCTCGGCGCTCGACTGGGCCGTGTCCAGGGCGTCCTGCGGGCTCTTGCCGCCGGACAGGGCCGACTGGACCGCGGTCCACATCGGCTCGGAGATGGTCGGGTATTTCGAGCCCAGGCCACCACTGGTGCGCCCGCGAGCGGCGGCCACGGCGTCCACCCACGGCTTGAGCTTCGGGTTCGCCTTCACCTGCTCGGCCTGCGCGGTGGCCGTCGGGGCGATGTACATCAGGGTCGTGTCGGTCGCCAGCAGGTTCGCGTCGTTGGTCAGACATTCGACGATCTTCTTGCTGACGTCGTAGCGCGCACTGTCCTTCTGCACGGGCACGGTGACGAACTCGCCGCCCGTCGGCACCGGCGCCGAACCGCCGTTCTGCGCGGGGATGTTGAGGATGCCGTAGTCGAAGCCCGCCTTGTCGGCGTTGCCGAGCTGCCAGGTGCCGTTCTCGCCGAACGCGTAGTCGCCGGTGGCGAACTCCTGCCAGCTGGTGGTCTGGGTGTTCTGCAGGACGTCCTTGGGTGCCAGGCCGTCGTCCACCCATCCCTTCCACAGCGACAGCGCGGCCGCGCCCTTCGCCGAGTTCAGCTCGGTGAGGTCGCCGCCCGCGCCCCAGAACCAGGGCAGGAACTGGAAGCTGCCCTCCTCCGTGTTGATGGCGGAGAAGGTGATGCCCTTCTTCCCGGCCGCCTTGACCTTCTGCAGGGCCGCGGTGAGGGAGGTCCAGTCCTTGATGGAGGCCGGGTCGACGCCGGCCGCCGACAGGACCTCCTTGTTGTAGTAGAGGGCGAGGGTGTTGGCGCCGATCGGGACGCCGTAGGAGGCGTCGTCGATCGTGCCCGCGCCGATGATGTTCTGCTGGATCGACTTCGTGTCGAGACCGAGGTCGCTCGTCTTGTTGAGGATCCCCGCCTCGACGAGCGTGGAGACGACCGGGTTGTCCACCAGCATGACGTCGGGCGCGTTGCCCTGCTGGGCCGCCAGCAGGGCCTTGTTGCCGAGGTCGGTGGTGTCGTACGCGGTGCGCTTGACGGTCGCCCCGGCCTTCGTCCCGCACTCGGTGACGAGCTTGCCCCACGGGGAGGAGGCGTCGAACTGCGGGTACGGGTCCCAGAAGGTGTACGTCCCTCCGGACGCGTCGGAGGAGCCCGACCCGTCGTCGGAGCCGCCTCCGCAGGCGGTGAGGGAGGCGAGGGTGCCGACGGCTGCGAGTGCGGCGAGGAGGGTGCGGCGGGTGGATATCACGGGGTGACCTCGTTGTCGTAAGAGCTCTCGGAACTCTCGGGGCGAAGGGGTGTCAGGAAGTGGGCAGCCAGACGCGCATGCTGCCGTCCTCGCGGTTGGCCCAGGCGTAGTAGGGGACGGCGGTCAACTCGACCGGCTCACCGTCCTGTTGGGGCGACTCGTCGGCGGCGCTGTACGGCCACCAGCCCGCCTCCGGGAGGTGTCGTCGCCTGCCCGCCGCCACGACCGTGGTGACGCCGCCGAGCAGATCGGGGCGGTGCTTCACGGCGAGCGGGCGGGTGGTGTCGACGACGATGTCGTCCAGGCCGCCGCCGGAGTGATCGACCCCCTCCAGGCAGTGGACGAGGGGCCCGCGTTCGATCGCCACACAGCCGCGTACGGCGTCCACGCGCGGGTCGGCGGTGGTGAGACGGGGTTCGAGGGCGAGCTCGAGGACGACCTTGTCGCCGGAGGCCCAGGTGCGGTGCAGGCGCAGCCAGCCGTCGTCGGTGGGACCCTCGTACGTCTTCTCCCCGCACCGCACCCGGAACTCCCGGCACCACTGCGGGATACGGAGCGAGAGGGTCCAGGGGTCTGCCGGGGTCTCCTCGACGGTGAGGGCGATCGTGCCGTTCCAGGGGTAGTCGGTCTCGCAGCCGACGGTGACCTGGTCCGAGGTGTAGAGGCCGGTGACGTACTGGTGGATCTGCAGGCCGTTGTCGTCGCCGCTGGCCAGGTAGTGCTCCAGGGAGGCGAGCAGCCGCATGACGTTGGGCGGGCAGCAGGCGCAGCGGAACCAGCGGGTGCGGCGGGCCGACTGGTCGCCGCCGGGGTCGGTGTGTCCGTCGCGGACCTGGAGCGGGTTGACGTACAGCCAGCGCTCGCCGTCCAGCGACACCCCGGCCAGGAAGCCGTTGTAGAGGGTGCGTTCGATCAGGTCGGAGTAGCGGGCCTCGCCGGTGAGCAGGGCCATGCGCCAGCTCCACTGGATCGAGGCGATGGCGGCGCAGGTCTCGCAGTAGGCGCGCTCGTTGGGCAGTTCGTACGGGTCGCCGAAGTCCTCTTCGTCGTGGTGCGCGCCGAGGCCGCCGGTGAGGTGGGTCTTGGTCGTGGTCATGGCGTGCCACAACCGCTCGGCGGCGCTGCGGAGTTCGGCGTCGCCGGTCTCGGTGGCGAGATCGGTCGCGGCGGCCAGGAGGTAGAGCTGCCGTACGGCGTGCCCCTCGACGTCGGTCGCCTCGCGGACGGGGACGCGGTCCTGGCAGTAGGCCTCGCCGCCGAGCAGTCCGTGGCCGTACCGGTCGACGAAGTAGGCGGCGAGGTGGAGGTAGCGGCGCTCGCCGGTCTCCCGGTGCAGCTCGACCAGGGCGGTCTCGACCTCGGGGTGGCCGTCGATGCCGTCGATGGGTTTCCCGCTGCCGGGCGGTCCGAAGACGGAGTCGATGTGGTCCGCGAACTTCCTTGCCACGTCGAGGAGTTCGTCGCTTGCGGTGGCCCGGTGGTGAGCCACGGCCGCCTGGATGAGGTGGCCCGCGCAGTACAGCTCATGGCCCCAGCGCAGGTCCTGGTAGCGCTCGCCGCCCTTGACCAGCTGGAACCAGGTGTTGAGGTAACCGTCGGGCTGTTGGGCGTCGGCGACCAGGGCGACGATCCGGCCGACCTCGCCGGCGAGGTCGTCGTCCGGAGCCTGGGCGAGCTGCCAGGCGGCCGCCTCCAGCCACTTGTACACGTCCGTGTCGACAAAGGGGTAGGCGCCCTGGAAAACGCCCGCGGCCGTGCCGGCCGCCAGCCTCAGGTTGTGCAGGTTTCCGGCGGTCTCCAGCAGTGCCGGCCCCTGCGGGATGGAGGCGTGTGCGTTGGTCGCGCGGCGGGCGTGCCAGAACCCCGGGCCGATACCGACGGCGGCGGGGCGCAGTGCGGCACGGCTGTCCGGGCCGAGTCGGACCGGTCCCGTCGAGGACAGGGCGGGGCGTGTGCGCGGCATGGCTCTCCGGTGGTGAGTGGCGGGACGAGACCGGCGTACGGCCATGGCGGGCGACCTCCTGCCAAGGCCCTGCTTCGTACACGGGGGCGTCGGGGGCGGGTGACCGACTGCCTGGAACCGTTTTTGAGCAATCGTTTTCTCGTCGAGAAAGTAGAGGGCAGCCCATCTGCCGGGTCAAGGGTCACAGCAAGAGTTTTTGCGACTTTCCCGCGGACTGGCGCAACACCCCCGAGCCTGTCAGCATGTCGGGCATCTCTCTCACCAGGAAAAGGGTTGCCCGTGACTCCTGCTGCTCCAGACTCTCCCCCGGCCGGGCGGGCCCGGCTCGCCGACGTCGCCGCCCTCGCCGGCGTCAGCGTCGGAACGGCGTCGAAGGCGCTGAACGGCGCCGGACGCATGCGGCCCGAGACGCGGCAACGAGTCCTGGACGCGGTCGCGGAGCTCGGATTCAGTCCCAACCAGCACGCCCAGAGCCTGCACAGCGGCCGCAGCTGGACAGTCGGCCTCATGACCACGGACGGAATCGGCCGCTTCAGCACCCCCGTGCTGCTGGGCGCCGAGGACGCGCTCGGCGCGGGGAAGATCTCCGTCCTGCTGTGCGACACCCGGGGTGACGCCATCCGGGAACAGCACCATCTGCGCAACCTCATGGACCGCCGGGTGGACGGCATCATCGTCACCGGTCGTCGTACCGATCCCCGGCCGCCGCTGCCCGGCGTGGAGAGCATCCCGGTCGTCTACGCGCTCTCCCCCTCCACCAACCCGACCGACACCTCTGTCATCACCGACGACCGCGGCGGCGCACGCCTGGCGATCGAGCATCTCGTGGCCACCGGACGCACCCGGATCGCGCACGTCACCGGCCCGGAACACCACGCCGCCGCCCGCGAGCGAGCCCGGTACGCGGTGGAGCAACTGCAGGGCGCTGCGCTGCAACCGTCCACCGGGCGGATCCACCACGGCGAGTGGAGCGAGGCATGGGGCCGCCGGGCCACCGACGCGGTGCTGCGCACAGCACCCGACACGGACGCCTTCTTCTGCGGCAACGACCAGATCGCCCGAGGCGTGACGGACGCACTGCGCGAGCGCGGAGTGGCGGTACCGGGCGACATGGCCGTCGTCGGCTACGACAACTGGGACACGATGGCTCTGGCCAGCCGCCCGCCCCTCACCACCATCGACATGAACCTCCCCGAGATCGGCCGGATCGCGGCCCTGGAGCTGCTGCGAGCCATCGACACCGAGCCACGTCCGGGCGCGCACACGGTGCCGTGCCGTCTGGTCGTGCGCGAATCCAGCTGAGTGGCCCCGGTGCGGACGCCGGCCCGTGCAGATCACCGGCGACGCGGCGCGCCTCGACGCCCGCGAGCGAGCCGCCTGCCTCACTGAGCTGCCCACGGTGTGCGCTCGATGCCCCGGGGGGCATCGGGGCATCGAGCGCGGCACCATGAAATCGGCCGCCTGCTTCGTCTCGGGCGGCCCTGTCGACAACGGCCTGAGCATCCCCCAGGTCAGAAACGCGCTCGAGCGTCACGCTGGGAGCTGCCATGGCGCCCTTCAGCGGAGGAAGGGGCGGCCGAGCGTGCAGGGCCTCAGGTACAGCTCGCTGACTCCCCGCCGAGCCTCGCTCGAACGGCCTCGCGACCCCGCCGCACGCGATGTCGCCAAGGCCGCGGAAGCGGTGCAGGCCCGGTTCACCGAGATTCACGACAACCTGCTGGGACTCGTTGCGGCGGGGGCCGCGGGAACCAGATGACCCGTGTCCTCAAGCCCGTGCCGTTCAGCTGCGGGTCAGCCGACGCAGCGTAGGGCCAGGCCGCGTGCCTCCGTGCTGCGTGGCACGAGGCGCACCAAGCGAGGCAAGGCGGCGAAACCGGCCGGGGACGCCAGGTCATGCTCAAGGACGAGGCGGCATCCCAGCTCCTTCCGCGCTTCGGCGTCGTTCCAGGAGGTGGGGTCTGGTTGCTTCGGCACCTTCACCTGCTGGGCCACGCACTTGACCGCGGCATCCGGTACCTCCTTAGCCGACTCCGGGAACCGGGCCTCCACCTCAAGGAAATTCAGCAGCAGCGCAAACCCGAGCCGGGTCGCCCCGGACTTGGCACAGCCGCAGCGCCGCCTTCCAGCTCAGGCTGACGGAACGGGGCCGGCACCACGTCACGCCCGTCGGCTCCATCAATGTCGCCGCGCGGCCACCACCGAGCCGTGTCAGCCCGCATACAGCGGGCCGGGCCCCACTCGCCCGCTACCGCGAGACTCCCCGGCCCCTGCCCGACAAGGTCAGGGCCGCGGTACGACACGCACGGCGGAAGGCGCGGCGTTTCCGCCACATCCGATGTGCGCTACGTCTCATCCGCGGGCTGTCACACCAGACGCGCGGCCGGTGTCTACATGCCGAGTGCACAACACAAGGGAGACATGATGAACGGGAACGTCGAGGTGGTCGTGATCGGCGGCGGGTACGGGGGTGTGACGGCGGCCAACAGCCTGGCGCGGCGCGACGGTGTGTCGGTGACCGTGGTCAATCCGCGTCCCGAGTTCGTCGAGCGGATCCGCCTGCACCAGCGCGTGACCGGCTCCGATGACGCGATCGAGGGCTTCGGGAGGGTCATGGGCGCAAACGTCCGGCTGGTGGTCGACACCGCGACCCGGATCGACGCTGCCGAGCGCCAGGTGTCGCTGGCGGGCGGTGGCACGGTCTCCTACGACTACCTCGTCTACGCGGTGGGCAGCGGCGCCACCGATCCCGGCGTGCCCGGAGCGGCGGAGTTCGCCTATTGGGTGTCGGACCTCGAGAGGGCGGAACGACTGCGGTCGGCGCTGGACGCGGCGCCCGCGTCGGCTCCGGTGACCGTGGTCGGGGCCGGCCCGACCGGCCTGGAGACCTCCGCCGAGCTGGCGGAAGCGGGTCGCGAGGTCACCCTGGTCTGCGGCGACGTGCTCGGCCCCTCCCTGCATGCCCGGGTCCGCCGCCCGGTCGCCCGCCGGCTCGCCAAGCTGGGTGTGACCGTCCTCGAAGGTCCCGGCGCGCAGGTGACCGAAGTGACATCCGACGCCGTACAGCTCGGCGACGGCCGCGAGCTGCCCAGCGCGGTGACGATCTGGACCGCGGGATTCCGTGTCCCGGACCTGGCCGCCCGCAGCGGACTGCGCACGGACGCCGCCGGCCGTCTGGTCACCGACACGACGCTGACCTGTGTGGACGACGAGCGCATCGTCGCCGCCGGGGACGCGGGGGTGATGCCGGACCATCCGTTCCGGATGAGCTGCCAGGCGGCCGTGCAGCTGGGCCCGGCGGCCGCCGCCACGATCCTGCGCCGGATCGCGGGGAAAACACCTGCTCCCGTCCGGATGTTCTTCGCCGGGCAGTGCCTCAGCCTCGGCCGAAACGAGGGCGTCACCCAGTTCTCCTACCCGAACGACAAGGTGAACGCGCTCAGCATCAGCGGGCGGACCGGTGCCGGCGTCAAGGAGATCGCCTGCCGGTTCACCCTCAACAAGTTGGTGTCCGGGGCACGCAAGGCCAGTTCCCGCGCATCCCACGGCAACAGCACCGACCGCCCGGATTCGCCTCAGTCGGAACACCGCACGACGCCGTCCAGCACCCGACCCGCAGCCTAGGCCTGTCGTTTGGATCACGCCTGGGCCGCGGGGCTTGGCACGCACTCCCCCACTGCCCTAAAGGCGTGGGGGACCCCAGTGGCGTTGTCGTCGGTTGCCGACTCCCCCCGCTCGGCTTCGCTCGCGCGGGAAGTACCCCCATCGCCCCGCTCACCGGCAGTCACCAGACGCCGCAGCCCGAAGTCGGCATGATCCAAACGACAGGCCCTGGCCGCCAAGACCCCGCCACGGGTCGGACCGACCGCTCCGGCCCACGAACGACCGAGCCGGAGCGACAAGCACACAACGCCGCGGCCTCGTATGCCAGGGCCGGGAGCCGCGACGCCGTTCCCACCAGCCCGCCCACCCGGCGTGGCCTGACAGGCGGGGAAGCTGCTGCCGATGCCCCCGCCACCAGACCGGGTACATGTTCCACGGCCTGCTTCCGGCCCGTAGGGCCGACCAGGAAAGAGTGAGGCGCACGACATGAACAACCACGTCACCGACCCAGCGACGGAGGCCTTCGTCGCCCACCGAGACCTGTTGTTCACCGTCGCCTACGAGATGCTCGGTTCGGCGGCGGACGCCGAGGACGTCCTCCAGGAAGCCTGGCTGCGATGGGCCAAGGTCGATCTGGCGCAAGTGCTGGACCAGCGCGCCTACCTGGTACGGATCACGACCCGGCAAGCGCTCAACCGGCTACGCACCCTGAAACGGCGCAAGGAGGCCTACGTCGGTCCCTGGCTGCCCGAGCCCCTGCTCACCGCACCGGACGTGGCCGAGGACGTCGAACTGTCCGAGAACCTGTCGCTGGCACTCATGTTCATCCTCGAAACCCTCTCACCGACCGAACGCGCCGTCTTCGTGCTGCACGAGGTCTTCGACCTCGGCTACGACGAGATCGCGGCCGCGATCGACAAGAGCCCCGCCGCCACACGCCAGATCGCCTACCGCGCCCGCCAACATGTCGACGCCCGCCGACCGCGCACACCGGCTTCCCCGGAAGAAGCCCGGGAAGCGTCGAATTCGTTCCGGCGCGCGCTCGTGACCGGGGACCTGCAGGGGCTGCTCGACGTACTCGCCCCGGACGTTGTCTTCGTCAGCGACGGCGGCGGCCTCAGGCTGGCGGCTCTGCGACCGGTCGTCGGCGCCGACAAGGCGCTCCGTTACATGGCCGGCAGTATCGACAAGGCCGGCGGTACCCTCACCGGCGAGCCCACGATGATCAACGGCAACCCCGGACTCATCCTGCGCCTGGACGGCGTGATCGACGGTGTGCTGGCCTTCCGCGTGGAGAACGCCCGCGTCACGGGCCTCTACTACGTCCGCAACCCCGAAAAGCTCACGCGCGTCGAGTCCGAAACCCCCCTCACCTCCCGCTGACCGTCCCCCCGCGACACGGCCGACCGAGGTGCGCGATGGCGCAGGCGCCGCGGAACAAGCCGCTGACCGCCGCCGAGAAGCAAGCGAGCCGGCTGGTCAGCCGGGAACGCGCGGCGAACGAGCACGGCTTCGCCGACCTCAGGAACTGGCGCGTACTCACCAAGCTCCGTCTGACGCGAAGCACGCCAGCACCCTCCTGCGCACACCCTCGTCCTGACGAACGCGGAGACGAGGCGCTGACTCGACGAGGCAGACGATCACCCCAGCACGATCAGTCGGACAACCAGCACGAGCACCCACCCCACCCCCGGCTCACACCAGCTCCACTGACCAGCGCTTTCAAGATGGCAACGTCTCAATCAGGCGGCAGGGCCGCCCGGGCTCAAAATGCCACCGCCGCGGTACGGCGACCCTCGTGATGGCGCACTGCACCGGTCGATTCGCGAAGGTGTCGTGTTCGCGGCCACTCAGTCGAGACAGAACTCGTTGCCCTCGATGTCCTGCATCGGGATGCACGAATCATTGCCGTCATACAGCGTTCGCACGTGTACCGCGCCGAGCGGGACCAGTCGTGCGCACTCGGCCTCAAGTGCGGCGAGGCGCTCTTCACCCACGAGTCCGGTGCCGACCCGCACGTCAAGATGCAGCCGGTTCTTGGCGGCCTTCCCCTCGGGGACGCGCTGGAAGTACAGACGCGGGCCCACTCCTGAGGGATCACTGCAGGCAAACCATGCGTCCTGCTGCTCAGGTGGCAGCGAGCGCTTGAAATCGTCCCACGTGGCAAACCCCTCCGGTGGCGGCGGCACGACGTACCCCAGCACCTCGCACCAGAAACGGGCGAGGCGCTCAGGTTCCGCGCAGTCGAAGGTGACCTGGAACTGCTTGATCGATGCCATCGGCCCATCGTAGAAGGCTCGTCGCCGCCTCCACTGGCCCGCCCCTGGCCAGCCTGTGGCACATGCGGCCAACTCTTGGCGATGCGTGGGACCTTGAGTCGTGGGATGACGATCCTGCCGGTGTCCCCGCTGGAGGAGGTCCTGGCGGACTACGGGAACGCCGCATGCGCGCAGGTGAGTTGTAGCCACGCCCCCGTACAACGACGGGAGACAACCCGCCCGTGCTCAGCGTCGGCGGTCGCCAGGCGCGAGCAGGCTGGTGCCCCTCGCCCGACGCCATCGCCGAAGTACTTCCGTACGTTCTCGGCCTTCCTGTGCCGGGACTTCGCCGTCAGCATGAGCAGGCTCGCCCCTTGCTCGCCGAGGTGGGTCAGGCCGGAGCGCCGCCACTCACGCAGATCCCAGCCCGTGCCCGGCTCGCCGCCCAGGGACATGTGCTCGTCCAGAAGCATCCGGGCCTGCCCGTAGGAGAGTCGGGCGAGCCCGGTGTCCGGGCAGATGTCGCGCGGGCCGACGACCTTGCCGGGACCTGGCTTGCGGTGGGTGACGAACGCCGGGCCGCGAGTACGACCCTGCGGAACCGAGCCATCCGGAGAGCGGACGTCCGCTCCGGTGTCTCACATATTGTGGCTTCGCATGACCGACTCCGAGATCGAGATCACCGCAGAGCTGGTACACGGTCTTCTCAAGGACCAGCATCCGGACCTTGCAGGGCTGCCCATCCGCGAAGTAGCGGGCGGCTGGGGCAACCAGATGTGGCGCCTTGGGGATGAGTTGGCCGTGCGCATGCCGCGCACGGAAGGTGCCCCGGATCTCCTGCGCAAGGAGTGCCGGTGGCTGCCTGTCCTGGCCCCGCGTCTTCCGCTCCCGGTTCCGACTCCTGTGCGGATCGGTGAACCGTCCGCGCGCTTTCCGAGGCCCTGGAGCGTTATGACGTGGGTTCGCGGCGAGCCACTGGACTACACCTCGATCAGTCGCGGCGACCACGCGGCCGACGCTCTGGCGGGTTTCCTCAGGGCGCTCCATGTGGAGGCGCCCGCCGAGGCGCCGGCCAGTTCGGACCGCGGCGCTCACCCCAAGAAGTGCACGGACGGCTTCGAGAAGTTCTTGCAAGCCATTGCCCCCGGCGGCTTTGCCGCCGACGTCCGGGCCATCTGGGACGTCTGGGACGATGCTGTTGCGGCCCCCGAGTGGGAGGGCCCGCCGGTATGGCTGCACGGTGACCTCCATCCCGCCAATGTCGTCGTCTCGGACGGAACGCTCTCGGGCGTGATTGATTTCGATGCCATGTTCGCCGGCGATCCGGCGTGGGACCTCGCGGCCGCGTGGGTGCTGCTTCCCGCGGGCGCGGGCTCACGGTTCTTCGACATCTACGCGCATGCGGACGAGGCGACGATCCGGCGCGCCCGAGGGCTGGCTGCTATGAAAAGCCTTTTTCTTATCCTTATGGGTCAGAACGGGGAGCGGGGCCTTCCTGGCGGCAAGCCGGCATGGGGACCCGCAGGCCGGGCGGCGCTCGATCGTGTTCTGACATCCAGTTTGGGCTGACCTTCTCCCGCACAGGCCCCGTTCCCATCTCGGAGCGAGGCGGCCATTTCAAGGAGTGCGACTGGTGTCTGAGCCAGGACACCGGGGTCCATACAACGTGACAACGAGCTAGCGGATATCAGTGAGGGACACGAGAGGTCTACAGCCCAAACAAGGGAATGATTGCCATCACGATGGGGAAGTCCCCTTCGAGGGCTGCGGCCTTGGTGTACGGACCGTTGGCGCTGATCCGGCGGCGGTCTTCACGGCGTGGGCGACCCGCACGCGCAGCTCGTTGAACTCACGGGACTCGCG
Organism: Streptomyces fulvoviolaceus; assembly: GCF_000718165.1. Lineage (GTDB taxonomy): Bacteria > Actinomycetota > Actinomycetes > Streptomycetales > Streptomycetaceae > Streptomyces > Streptomyces fulvoviolaceus. Next base: position 15,116 of record NZ_JOEY01000052.1, read on the forward strand.
CAGTTCTTCGGCGTCGATGTCGCCGCGTGGCAGGTTGATCGGCAGGTCCAGGGCCACGGTCCCGGGGCCCTTGGTCAGGACGACGATGCGGGTGCCGAGGAACACCGCCTCGTCCGCCGAGTGCGTCACGAACACGGTGGTCCGCCCGGTCTGCGCGGTCACCCGTCGGACGTCCTCCTGGAGCCGTTCGCGGGTCAGCGCGTCCAGGGCCGCGAACGGTTCATCGAGGAGGAACAGGGGGTTCTCGGCGGCCAGGGCCCGGGCGATGGCGACGCGCTGCTGCTGGCCGCCGGAGATCTCCCAGATGCGCCGCTTCTCCGTGCCCTCGAGCCCAGCAACTCCGCACGGCGCTCGGGCCATTGGGCGCGGTCGATGCCCGCGTACCGCAGCGCCAGGTCGATGTTGCCCCGCACCGTCCGCCACGGGAACAGGCGCGGCGTCTGGAAGACCACACCGGCCGCCTCGCCGGGCCGCGGTGCGGTGCCGGAGATGCGCACCGAGCCGTGGGTGGGCTCCTCGAATCCGGCGATCAACCGCAGCAGCGTGCTCTTGCCGCAGCCGGAGGCACCCACCAGGACGAGGAACTCACCGGCGGGCACGGTCAGATCGACGGGTCCCACGGCGGTGACGGTCTCGCCGCCCCGGCCGTACTGGTGGGTGACGTGGTCGAGCCGGACGGACCCGGCGCGCGGGGTGTCGTCCGTGTTCTCGGGGGCCGTGGTGGTCTCACTTGAGGACATCGGGCAGCCCCTTGAGATAGAAGGCCTTGCGGATGGTGTCCGCGGCCGGTGCGGCGTCGATCTGCTTCTGGTCGGCCAGGAATCCGGCGGTGTCGGTGACGTAGGTCAGGAGCTTGCCCGGGCTGCCGTCGGTACCCAGCCAGTCGGCGGAGGCGACCTCTTCCAGGGTGAGGAACACCCCGACCAGTGCGACACCAGGCCAGCAGGGCGCAGCTCCCCGCCGTCGGGAGCCGTCACCACCTCGCCGAGGGCCGGAGCCGACAGCGGCCTGCCCACCTCGAACGACGGCATCGGCATCCCGGCGTCTCCCCTCATCAGGGTGCGCAGTGAGGCGGCGACGCCCATCATCCGATTGCGCACCAGCGCCTGCCCGAGTCCCGGCGCGGGGACGGAGACGGGGACCTCTGCCACGGTGCAGCGCGGTCGGGGCTGAGGGCGCCTTCGGGACGGGCGGCGAGGCGGACCTCGCGATGAGTGGCGGGCATGGTCGGTGCGGACATCTACGGGCTCCTGACCGGTCACTTGAGGGCCGCACACCCTGTGCGGCACCCACCGACGTTAGGAGTTGACGCACACGTCAAGGTCAAGCCGGCCGCCGCAGCAGCCGAAGCAGTGCCGTGAACCTTGTCCCTCACACGACAGGAATCTAGACTCGAACCCAAACTGAAGTGGGTTCATTTTGGCTGACGTGGACGGGAGTGGACGGGATGACGGGTTCCCTCGAGGGCAAGACCGCACTCATCACCGGGGCAGGCCAAGGCATCGGTCGGGCGATCGCCGTGGAGATGGCCCGTCAGGGTGCGTCGGCGGTGGCCGTCGCCGACCGGAACAGCGCCACCGTGGCCGAGACGGCCGATCTGGCGCGTGCCGCGGGCGCGAAGGCCGAGGCGATCGTGTGCGATCTGCGCGTCCGCGACGACATCGAGACCATGGTGACGCGGACGGCCGAACGCTTCGATGGGCTGGATGTGCTGGTCAACAACGCCGGGGTGATCGAGACCGCGTTCACGACGGACCAGGACCACGGCGTCGACTCGCTCGCCGAGGAGGTCTGGGACGCCGTCTACGAGGTCAATCTCAAGGCCGTCTGGCTGACGACCAAGTTCGCGGCACCGTTCCTGCGTCGCTCCCCGCGCAACCCGGCGATCGTCAACACCGCTTCCGTCTCCGGTCTCGTCGGCTTTCCCAACTCCCCCGCCTACGGCGTCACCAAGGCCGGTGTCATCCATCTGACCAAGGTCACGGCCGTCGATCTCGCCCCGGTGCGCTGCAACTGCTTCTGTCCCGGCGTCATCGACACACCGCTGGCGCAGGACTTCTTCGCCGCGGCGAAGGATCGCGAGGCGATGGAACGGGAGCTGGTCGCCCCGCAGTTGGTGGAGCGGCTGGGCCGGCCCGAGGAGGTGGCGCAGCTCGCCTGCTTCCTTGCTTCGGACAGCGCGGCGTTCATCACGGGTTCCGCGTATGTGATCGACGGCGGCGCGCTGGCCTGGCGCGGAGTCAAGGGCTGAGGGGGCGGGTGGACGTGATGGAGGCGAGGCTGGGCGGCAAGGTGGCACTGGTGACCGGCGCCACCGGAGGCATCGGTGACGCGGTCGTGCGGCGGCTCGCGGCCGAGGGCGCCGCAGTCGTGGTGACCGATGTCGATGCGGAGCGCTGCGAGAAGCTCGCCGATGACCTCGGAGGCGGAGCCCTGGGGCTGGCTCTGGACGTCACCGACGAGTCGGCCTGGCAGGCGGTCGTCGATCGTGTGACCGGTCAACTGGGTTCTCTGGCCGTGCTGGTGAACAATGCCGGCATCGCCGCGATGGGCACCGTCGAGACGGAGACGATGGAGAGCTGGGACCAGGTCGTCGCGGTCACCCAGACCGGTGTCTGGCTCGGCATGAAGTACGGCGGTGCGGCGATCGAGCGCTCCGGCGGCGGCTCGGTCGTCAACGTGGCGTCGATCTTCGGTACGGTCGGCGGCTTCGGCGCCCAGTTCTCGTATCACGCGGCCAAGGGCGCCGTACGCCTCATGACGAAGAACGCCGCGCTGCACTGGGCCAGGCGCGGCGTCCGCGTCAACTCCCTGCACCCCGGCTTCATCGAGACGCCCCGCTCCCGCGAACTGTGGCGCGACACGCCCCGGTTGACCGCGATGATCGAGGGCACTCCGCTCGGGCGCCTCGGCACGCCCGAGGAGGTCGCGGCGACCGTGGCGTTCCTCGCCTCCGACGACGCGAGCTTCATGACCGGCTCGGAGCTGTACGTCGACGGAGGCTGGACGGCGCGCTGAGGCCCTCAGCTTGTTCTTTTTCTTCCGGCCTCGAATGGCGTCTCGAACTGGGTCGCTCACCTGCCGGTGATTGTCGGGCTTACGATCATGTTCGACGGCCGTTCGAGGCCCACATGGGGGCGCGATGTCAGAGATCTCTCAGTGGCTCAAGGACTGGCATGCCGCACATGAACACGAGCTTCGCTCTCGTGGGATCAGCTCTACGGTGAAGCGACCCGTCCCAGGGACCCCGTCCCGAGGGCGGCCGAAGGCCACGGCAGTGAGTCTCACACTGGAATCAGACGAGCGCACGGGGACGGTGTTCCTCTGGGAATCGGGTGCCACTTCGCTGCTCTTCATCGACTCCGGAACCGAGCGCACCTGGCAGGACCATGCGGTGCTCAACTCCGAGAACGACCTGCCACAGATCCTGGCGCCCCTCGTGAAGCTGGTCGAAACAGCTGCCGACAGTAGTTGAAGAACAAGCTAAGAGGTGACGGCGGTGTACTGGTCGACGCCGTCGTCCGTCCGCGTGCACCGGAGCTGACCGCGGGCCACCAGCACGTCCAGGTGAGCCGCGGTCTCGTTGACGGCGAGCATCTGGTTGAAGGCGTTCAGGTCGGCGAAGGGCACCTTGCGCCGGGTCCACCCCAACTCCCCCGCCACGGCGTGGGCGTTGAGCGTGCGGTCACCGAGGACCGCGAGCGTCTGGGCGAGCCGGTCGTCGTGGTGGGCCAGCAGTTCACCGACCCGGACGTGCACGCTGTCGCCGACCGGACCGTGCGCGGGCAGCAGTCGGGCGTCCGCGAGCGTCGTCATCAGCCGCAGTGAGTCGAGATAGTCCCCCAACGGCAGCGCGGTCGCACCGAGTTCGAAGCCGATGGACGGGGTGATGTGCGGCAGGACGTGATCCCCGGAGAACAGCAGCCCGCGCGCCTGGTCGAGGTAGACGACATGACCCCGGGTGTGGCCCGGAGTCGGGATCACCTTCAACTGCGCCTCTCCGAACCGGAGTTCCTCCGCCCCCAGCCAGTGGTCGGGCGCCTCCCACACGCTCGGGTCGAAGTCCCCGTGGTCCATCGCGGCCACCCGCTCGGCGAGTTCATGCGCTCCGGCCCTGCGCAGCGTCTGAAGGGAACCGGCCGGCTGAGTCGTGCTCAGCGATCCGAGCAGCTCCAGGCCGGGCCGCTCGCCCGACCCGAGGTAGACCCGCGAGCCGAGCAGCCGGCGCAGCTCCACGGCCTGGGTGTAGTGGTCACGGTGGATGTGGGTGACCAGGATGTGGCTGATCTCGCCGAGGTCATGGCCGAGAGTGCCCAGCGCGTCCTCCAGCACCTTGCGCGACTCGGGGATCGACCACCCTCCGTCGATCAGGACCAGCCCCTCCGCCAGGCCTTCCAACGCGTAGACGTTGACTGCCCGTAGTCCGTCGTCCGGCAGCGGGAGTGGGATGCGGTGGACACCGGGTCGTACGGTCTCGGCGCCTGCGTCAGCCCAGCGGCCGCGGTCGAATCGGGGGGTGCGGGTCGTGGGGGTGGTCATGCATCTCCTTGCCGGTGCGGTTGCCGGGCCGGCTCCGCGGAGAGCCGGGCGTGCAGTTCGTGTGCGAGCCGAAGGGCCCCGGAGCGGTCGAGCTTGCCGACTGTCGTCTGGGGCAACTCGTCGACGATGAAGGCGAATTCGGGCCACTTGGCCTTGGAGAGACCGGTGCGGTCGAGGTGTTCGGTGATCTCCTCGAGGCCGATGCCGTCAAGGCCGTCCTCGGCGACCACGAGCACGGCCGCCCGTTCGCCGAGCAGTGGGTCCGGTACGGGGACCACGCAGGCCCGGGCGATGCCCGGGTGGGCGGCGACGGCGCGTTCGATCTCGGTGATGTCGAGGTTGCGGCCGCCGCGGATGATGACGTCCTTCTCCCGGCCCATGATGGTGACCGTCCCGTCGTCGCCGGTCATCAGCAGGTCCCCGGTGGGGAAGAAGCCGTCCGGGGTGAGGGCGGGCGGCTCGACCTTGCCGTCGCGGGCGTAGCCCTGGAAGAGGGAGGGGCCGCGGACCTGGGCCCGGCCCGTCCGGCCGGGGCCCAGGACGGTGCCGTCGGGGGCGAGGGCGCGCAGTTCGGTGCCGGGGAACGGGCGTCCGTCCCGGTCCAGGCGGATCTCCTCGGGGTCGTCGGGGCGCGGCGAGGTGTGCCCGAGGCATTCCGACATGCCGAAGACCCGCAGGATCCGCGTGCCGAGAGAGCGTTCGGCGCGGGCGAGGGCGCCGCGGTCCATGGGGCCGCCGCCGACGGTGAGGGCGCGGACTCCTGCGAGGGCGCGTGATCCGGCTGCCGCCGAGCCCATCTGGAGTGCCATGGTCGGCACGCACATGGTCCACCGGACGTCGTTCGCGGCCATCCGGGAGAGGGCCTCCTCGCGGTCCCATCGGCCGCTCAGGACGAGGGGTCCGCCGAGCATCAGCGCCATGCAGACGCCGAAGCAGTACGCGGCGGTCGAGGAGAGGGGCACGATGGCGGCCACCGCGTCGCCCTCGCGCAGGCCGTTGATGTCGGCGGTGCAGGTACACGCGTAGCGCAGCGCGCTCTCGGACTGGACGACCCCCTTGGGCCGGCCGGTGGAGCCGGAGGTGAGGCCGATGAGCGAGCCTCCGGACCAGCGGGAGGCATCGCGCGGGCCGTGGCCGGCGAGGACCGTCCAGCCGTCGAGGGCCTCGGCCGTCCGTGCTGCGTCCGGCGCGCTCCGGCGTGCCTGCCACTCCTCGAACGCGGACGGTTCGGCGATCACCACGTCGGGGCGGATGTCCTCCAGGGCTGCGGAGAACTCGGCCTGGGTGGTGTGCCGGTTGACCAGCGCCAGGACACCGCCGGTCATCCCCACGGCGAGGGTCGCGGCGACGGTGCGCCAGCAGTTGTCGGCCTGCAGCAGGACGGTCCCGCCGGGCGTGCCGTCCGGAGTCATGGCGTCGGCCAGTTCGGCCGCCCGCTCCAGCAGCTCGCGTGCAGTGTGCCGGCCGAAGTCGTCGACGACGGCTGTGAAGTCGGCCTTCTCGGCGCGTTCCTGGAACTCCCGCACTGTCTGTCGCATCCGCTTCTTCCTCGCCTCTTCGCGCGAAAGGTGGTGGTGCCTGTCTCCGACGGGCGTGATCAGCCCGCGTACATCTCCATTTCGCCGCCCATGACGGCGATGCGCCGGCCCCGCATGTCGCCCACCTGCGCGACCGCGGCCGCCCACTCGGGGCTGGCCAGTGCCTTGCGCAGGTCCTCGGCGGTGTCGAAGCCCAGGACGGAGACGCCGTCCCAGCCTTCGGAGCGCGGTTCGAGGGCCGCGTCGATGTCGGTGTGCCGCCAGGACCTCAGTCCGGGCAGGGTGCGGGTGAGTTCGGCGTGTTCGCCGCGCCACCAGGCGATGAACCGCTCGTGCGTCCACTCGGGCGGGCGGGCGGCCAGCAGGACCAGGTTGTACATCGCACCCTCCTCGGGCTTCTCAGGTGAACAGCACCGCGGGTGAACGTCCGATGAGCAGCCGTCGCACCCGGCCGGTGTCGTCGAGTCGGGCGCCGGCCACGAACGTCGCCTCCGGTTCGCCGGAACGGCGTACCTCGCCGAGGAACAGTTCGTCCTGGCCGACGGTGCTCGCCGTGAGCAGGTGGTGTGTGCGGATCCCCACCTCGCGCTGGGCGAGATAGCCCTCCATCTCGGCCCGGCCGCCGTGGAAGTCGGTCGCGCCGTCACCACCGGAGGAGAACAGGATGGAGAACTCGAAGTCATCACTCATCAGGTCGAGGATCCGGTCGGCGTCGCCGCTGTCGAGGATCGCGAACCACCGGGTGAGGAACGGAGCGGTGGAGGACGAGGTCGGCGCGGTCACGGCCGGTCCACCAGGTCGAAGTCGGTGGTGAAGAAGGACTGGTAACGGTCCATCAGCCCGCCGGGCGAGACCCGTAGAGCGGAGAGGAATGCTCCCATGGTCACCCCCTTCTCGACCACGAAGCCGTACGCCGTCTCGACATCACCGTCGACCGCGTACCGCTTGATCTCGTGTGTGCGGTCCACCGCCTGCCGTCCTGCTATGTACGCGGCGAAGTCCTCGCGCGACTCGCCGCTGTGCCGGCCGCTGGGCAGCGCGATGAGGAAACGGAAACCGGGCTCCACCAGATCCAGGACCTTCTCCGGGTCCTGACCGTCCATGCGGGCCATGTATTCGCGAAGCACCATTGCTGATCGCTCTCCTTCCGCACCATGAACTCGGCGCCGTGTACCGCGCCACCGCGCGGCCCGAACCCTTGAGACAACCTGAGTTCAATTCAGTTTGACTGTAAGACGGCCGCCCCACCCCCGACAAGGGGGCGGGCCGGAGGCTATTCGGCGACCATGCGCACCACGCATTCCTCGATCATCTCGCTGATCTCCGAAAGCGGGATCGCTCCGGTCGGGCGGTACCAGCGCCAGACGCTGACGATCATGCCGAGAACGGCCAGGCCGAGGGTGTGTGCGTCGCGGACCGGGAAGGCGCCCTTCGCCATGCCGCGCATCAGCAGACTCGTCCAGTCCCGCTCGACCATCTGCACCAGCTGGCGTGCGGCGACGCGCTCGGTCTCCTCGCGCTTGGACTTACGGGGGTTGGCGAGCAGGGACATGTTGGCCTGCAGAATGCGCATCTGGCGGATCTCCTGCTCGCTGACCGCGAAGGCGGAGCGGACCGCCGCGCGCAGTTCCTCCACCGGATCCGACTGGTCCGCCGTGGCCTCGACGAACATGTCGTGGGAGCGCTGGAGCTCCAGACGCATGATGGTGAGCAGGCAGTGGGCCTTCGACTCGAAGTAGTGGTAGAGAGCGGTCTGCCCGATGCCGACCCGGTCGGCGACCTCGGACCACTTGGTGCTCTCGTAGCCGTCCTCCCCGAACCGCTCCACGGCGGCCACGAGGATGGCCGCCCGCTTCGACCTGGGCCCCTCTTCCGGATCCACGATCCGCACCCTTGCCATCGTCCCTCCCTCTTCTCCGCGACCGGATACGATCACCGCCCGGTCGTCCGAGAGTAGACCCAAGTTCAGGTTGGCTTCGAATCGAGGGGACCGCACACCCCGGGGCGACCCCGCTGTTCACGGTGCCACCGCCTGCGCGAAGTCGGGTCGCCGCTTGGCGAGGAACGCGGCCACGCCCTCCCGCCCCTCCGCGGAGACGGCGGCCGCAGCCAGGAGGCGGGCCTCCGCGTCGAGGTGTTCGTGCAGCCCGGTCGACAGCGCCCCGGCGACCAGGCGTCGCGTCACGCCGTACGCCCCGGTGGCCCCGCGCGCCAGTGCCCGCGCGGTGTCTGCGGCCTCCTCCTGGAGCCGCTCCGGCTCGGCAACCCTGCTCACCAGCCCCATCTCCAGCGCTTCGACGGCGGAGATCCGGCGGTTGGTGAGCAGCAGGTCCATCGCCCGCTTGGGTCCGGCCAGCCGGGGCAGCAGCCAGCTCACTCCCGCGTCCGGCGAGTAGCCGATCCCGGTGTACGCCGCCCTGAAGCCGGCGTCCGCTGCGGCGAAGCCGAGGTCGGCGGCCATGGCGAGCCCGAGTCCGGCCCCCGCCGCGGCCCCTTGCACGGCCGCCACCAGCGGCGCGTCGAGGCCGGCGAAGATCCTCAGCGCCCTGTGCAGCGCGTCGGTCACGTCGGTGAGATGCCCGGCCAGCTCCTCGCCGGACATCGCTCCGAACTCGTTCAGGTCGCCTCCCACACAGAAGGAGCGCCCCCGTCCGGTGAGCAGCACGGCTCGCACCCGGGCCGCCTCGCACTCCCGCGCCGCGTCCAGCAACCCCCTGGCCATCGCGAGGTCGATCGCGTTGCCCGAACCGCGGCACATCTCGACGTGGGCCGCCCCGTCGCCGTCGACCTCGGTCGTGACCCTCATCGCGCCGTCCACCCGCCGTCCACGGTGAGCACCTGGCCGGTGCAGTACGAGGACGCGTCCGAGGCCAGGTAGAGCAACGCCCCGTCGAGCTCGCCCTGTTGGCCGCCCCGCCCGAGCATCGTTCCGCGCTCCACCCAGCGCCGGGAGCGTTCGTCGGCGAACAGCCTGTCGGTCATCTCGGAGCGGAACCACCCCGGGGCGAGGGCATTGACGCGTACCCCGCTCCTCCCCCACTGCCCGGCCAGCTCTCGCGTCAGCCCGACGAGCCCGGCCTTGGAGGCGGCGTAGGCCGCACCCCCGAGCGGGGCTCCGGACACGAGCCCGAGGACGGACGACACGTTCACGACCGATCTCGTACGGTCGTGATCGGCCGGCGTCTCGGCCAGCAGCCGGGCCAGATGGAACGGCGCCACCAGGTTCACGGCCAGTACGTCCGCGAAGTCGCCGCAGCTCTCGTCCTGCGCTCGTACCGCTCCGGGCGCTCCCGCGTTGTTGACCAGAACGTCGAAGCGTCCGCCGTTCTCCAGAACGGTCTCGGCCAGCCGTTCCCGGTCCGCCTCCAGCGAGACATCGCAGACGACCGGGTGGATGCGCGGGGCGCCGTCGGCCAGCTCCTTCAGCCGGTCCGGTCTCCGCGCCGCCGCGTACACGGTGGCCCCGGCCGCGGCGAGTACGGTGGCGAACCGGGCCCCGAGCCCCGACGAGGCGCCCGTGACCACAGCCGTCCGACCCTGCAGCGAGAACAGGTCCGCGACCGCGGCGGTCACCCTTCCACCCCGATCGGAAGCACGGTGGCCCCGCCGTCCAGGACCAGCGTCTGGCCCGTCATCCACGAGGATGCCTCGGACGCGAGGAACACCGCCGCGTGCGCCACGTCCGCCACCGTGCCCAGCCTGCGCAGTGGCAGCTTCGCGGTCAGGATCGGCTCCCTCGGCTCCCACACCGCCCGGGCCAGCTCGGTCTTGATCAGGCCGGGCGCGATCGCGTTCACCCTGGCGCTCGGCCCGAGTTCGTAGGCGAGTTGCCGGGTCATGTGGAGCATGGCCGCCTTGGTGGCGTTGTACCAGCCGATCTGCGGATCGACGACCAGCCCGCCGACGGAGGCGATGTTGACGACGGCTCCCCCGTGCTCCCGCATCCACGCCCGCCACGCGTACCGTGTCCAGGTGACCATGCCGTACTGGTTGACCTGTACGGTCTTCTCCGCGCGCGGCGGGTCGAGGTCGAGGAGCGGGCCCATGTAGGGGTTGGTGGCCGCGTTGTTGACCAGAATGTCGAGCCGCCCGAACCGCGCCACGGTCTCCTCGGCACACCGCTCGGCGTCCTCCGGCCGGCCCGCGTGCGCGACCACCTCGTGCACCTCGCCGTCGCCCTTGACTCCCAGCAACTCCTCGCGCGCGGCGGCCAGTCCGTCCGGCTTGCGGGCCGCGATCACCACATGCGCGCCCGCCTCCCGGTACGCCTTGGCTATCCCGAGGCCGATGCCCCGTGAACCGCCGGTGATCACGGCCACCCGCCCGTCCAGCACCTGTCCGTTCACGCCGACACCTCCGGGTACTTGGCCAGTTCACGCCGCGCGACCGTCCGCAGATGCACCTCGTCCGGCCCGTCGGCGATCCGCAGCGCCCGGGTGATCGCGTACAGCCGCGCCAGTACGGTGTCGTCGCTGACGCCGGCCGCCCCGTGCGCCTGCACCGCCCGGTCGACCACCCGGTGGGCCACCTCCAGCGCGGCCACCTTGATCGCGGCGACTTCGGTACGGGCGGCCGCGTTGCCCGAGGTGTCCATCAGCCAGGCCGACTTGAGGACGAGCAGCCGTAGTTGCTCGATCTCGATGCGGCTGCGGGCGATCCATTCGCGGACGACGCCCTGTTCGGCGAGCGCGCCTCCGAAGGCGGTACGCGTCAGGGCCCGACGGCACATCAACTCCAGTGCCCGCTCGGCGAATCCGACCGCGCGCATGGCGTAGTGCATACGCCCGGGTCCCAGGCGTCCCTGGGCCAGGGCGAACCCCTCCCCCTCGCCGCCGAGCAGCGCGGACACCGGCACGCGCACGTCCTCGAAGAGCACGTCGCCGTGGCCGCAGCGGTCGGTGTAGCCGAACATCGGCAGGTCGCGGAGGATGGTGATGCCGGGTGTGTCGCGGGGGATGAGCAGCATGCTCTGTTGCCGGTAGCCGGGCGCGTCGGGGTCGGTGACGCCCATCAGGATGATCAGTCGGCAGTCCGGATCGAGGATCCCGGATGTGTACCACTTGTGGCCGTTGACGACGTACTCACCGCCGTCACGCGTGATCCGGGTACGGATGTTGCGCGCGTCGGAGCTGGCCACCTCGGGCTCGGTCATGGCGAAGCAGGACCGGATCTCGGCGGCGAGCAGCGGCCGCAGCCAGCGGTCCTGCTGCTCGGGGGTGCCGAAGAGGGCGAGCAGTTCCATGTTGCCGGTGTCGGGGGCCGAGCAGTTGAACACCTCGGGGCCGAAGATGGAGCGTCCGGCGAGTTCGGCGAGTGGTGCGTACTCGAGGTTGGTGAGGCCGGCGCCCCAGTCGCCGTGTGCGAGGAAGAGGTTCCACAGGCCCTCGGCGCGGGCCTTCTCCTTCAATTCGCGCAGGATCGGCGGCAGTTCGTGGGGGTTGTCCGCCTCGGCGAGCTGGCGGTCGTGGACGGGCTCGGCGGGCAGGACGTACTCCTCCATGAACGCGGCCATGCGCGAACGGAGTTCGTCGGCCCTCGGGGAGAGTCCGAAATCCATGGTGGAACTCCTTCAGGGCCGTCGGGCGAGGATGTCGCCGGCCGTGCGGATCATCGCCGCGATGGTCGGGGGCAGCCGCTCCTGGTCGGGGTCGTGATGCTTGCCCTCGCGGTGTCGGCGCAGGTTGTGGCCCATGATCGCGGCCATCTTGGTGCGGGCCAGGGCTCGGAACCAGTCGAGAGAGGGGGGTTCGGGCCGCCCGTCGAAGTAGGCGGTGAGCAGCTCCTCCTCGCTGGGCAGTCCGGGCACGGCGTTGCCGAGCCGGGGGAAGTTGCGGTGGTCGGCGAAGAGCAGGTACCAAGCGAGGTCGATGCGCGGATCGCCGTACCCCCATATCTCCCAGTCGACGACGGCGGCCGGCCGTTCGCCCTGGCACAGGACGTTGGCGAGACGGAAGTCGCCGTGGGTGAGGGTGGGGGGAATGCTGTCGGGGATGTGTGAGGCCAGGGTGCTCAACACGTCCTCGGCCCCGGGGCGGAGTTCCACCGGCACCGCTCGCATGGTGCGGCTCCACCGGTCCAACTCACCTGCCGGGCCGAGGGGGTCGGAGGTCTCCGTCCCCGTCGCCCCGTGGAGATCTCGCAGCACGCCGGCCAGAGCCAGCATCCGTGTCCGGCACAGTCTCGGGTCCAGTCGATGCTCGTCGAGGACCGGTTCGATCGCCTCGCCGTCCACGAACTCCATGGCGAACCACGCCGGTTCAGCTTCGTCGACGGCGACGACGTCCGGTACGGGCACCGGTGATCCGGCGAGCGCGCGCAGGACCCGGGCCTGGCGCAGGACGTCGTTGCGACCGACGGGCCGCTGCCCGGGTGGCACCGCCTTCACGACGTACGAGGTCCGTCCCGCCGCGATGGAGTAGGTGAGGCCCGAGTGGCCGCCGGGCAGGGTGCGCAGGTCGCCGAGGGGCTCGCCCGGGTGTCGTTCGGCGAGCTGCTCGCGGACCCGTCGCCCGAGTGCCGTCACCTCAGTCGTCGTGGTCACCTCTCCGCCCCCTTCGGTTCCTTGGGCATCCGCAGCACGCGCTCGGCCAGGATGTTGCGCTGGATCTCGTCGCTGCCTCCGGCGATGCGGTAGCCGGGAGCGCCGAGCAGGTGCTCGGTCCAGGCGAACGTGCCCCACTCCCCCGTGTCGGCGGCCAGGCGCGGCCCGAGGAGTTGCTGGACCAGGTCGGTCGTGGCGCGCATGGTCGCCGTGGCGTGGAGTTTGCCGACCGAGGCCTCGGCGCCCGGTTCGCGGCCGGCCGCCAGGGCTGATGTCACGCGTAGCCCGATGAGCCGCTGGACGAGGGCGCGCACGAACAGGTCGGCGGCCTGCTGTCGTTCCCCGCCGGTGAGCGGGCGGGGCAGGTGCCGGGCGAGGTCGAGGGCGCGGTCGGCGTTGTCCAGGCCGAGGCCGCCGGAGTCGAGGCGTTCGGCGGCGAGCACGGTCAGGGTCACGCGCCAGCCCTCGCCGACGGGACCGAGGCGGTCGGTGTCGGGCACGAGGACGTCGTCCAGGTAGACCTCGTTGAAGCTGGAACCGCCGGTCATCTGCCGGATCGGCCGTACGGTCACGCCCGGCGCGTCCATGCGGACCAGGAAGACCGTGATGCCCGCGTGCCTGGGCACATCGGAGTCGGTACGGCAGACGGCGACGCCCCAGGTGGCGATCCGGGCGCCGGACGTCCAGACCTTGTGACCGCGCAGGATCCAGCCGTCGCCCTCCCGCACGGCCCGGGTGCGGACGGCGGCGAGGTCGGAGCCCGCCTCGGTCTCGGAGAACAGCTGGCAGGCGAGTTCGTCGGTGCGGAGCATGGGGCTCAGCCAGCGCCGCTTCTGCTCCTCCGTGCCCCAGATGCGGATGGCGGGAGCGACGAGCTGCTGGGTGACCGGGAAGACCTCGGTGCGCCGCGGCACGTCGAAGGCGTCCTCTTCGGCACGGTACAACTGCTCGTAGTACGAGGGCAGTTCGCGGCCCCCGTACTCCGGCGGCCAGCCGAGCGCACCCCAGCCGTGGTCGTATCGGGTGCGTTCCCAGTCCCGTATCCGGTCGGTGTGTGCACGTTCCTCGGCCTCGGTCCAGTTCTCGAAGACGGCCACCGAGTCGTCGCCGCGGCCCCATTCCTGGCGTGCGGTGCGCTCTTTCGCCACGCCGGTCAGCCAGGCACGGACCTGGGCCCGGAACTCCGCGGGCTCGGGAATGCCGCTCATGGTGCTCCGCCCCTCCCTTCTCCTCATCGATCGGCTCAGCGGGTCATCACGGTGCAGGCGCTGACACCCGGCGCCCCGTACACGTGGGTGAAGCCGGCCGACGGATCGTCCGGCACCTGCCGCTCGCCCGCCCGGCCGCGCAACTGCTGTACGACCTCGTGGACTTGGCGCAGTCCGGAAGCGCCGATGGGCTCGCCGTTGGCGATGCAGCCGCCGTCGGTGTTGACGGGCAGCGAGCCGCCGATTCCGGTCGCCCCGAACGGAATGAGCGACTCCTGCTCGCCGTGCTCGCAGAACCCGCACTCGGCCATGTGCATCACCTCGGCACCGCTCTCGGTGTCCTGCAGCTGGCACACGTCGATGTCGCGCGGCCCCAACCCGGCTTCCTCGAAGGCGTGTTGCGCGGCATCCGCGCTCACGCTCGTCGGCGTCCCGGTCGGCGCCCAGGGGCTGAACACCTCGAAGGAGCCGAACCGGCGGGTCCGTACGACGGCCGCCCTCAGCCCGACCGGCGTTCCGCCGAGTTCGCGGGCCACCGCCTTGGTGCACAGGATCAGCGCGACGGCGCCCTGACCGGGCGAGCAGAACATGTACCGGGTCAGGGGGTCGTTGACCATGCCGGATGCCAGGATCTCGTCCGCGTCCAGCGGCTTGCGGCGCCAGGCGTACGGGTTGAGCACTCCGTTCGCGTACGCCTTCTCGGCGACCTGCGCGAGCGTGCGCGGGCTGATGCCGTGATCGTGCATGTACCGCTGGATCTTCATGGCGAAGAACTGCGTGGTGACCATGAGCCCGTCGCGGCCGTAGGCCTCGTCGAGCCCCCAGTCGGCGGGCCGCGGGTCGAAGGCGCCGCGCGGGTGCTTGTCGAAACCGACCGCGAGGGCCACGTCCGCCGCCCCGGACCGGATCGCGCCCACGGCCGACACCAGGGCGCTCCCGCCGGTCGCGCAGCCGTTGCGCACATTGGTGAACGGCACTCCGGTCAGGCCGAGTTCGGCGACGAGCGTGTCGGCGTTGCCGGCGGCGTCGCTGCCGCCGTACGCGGCCCGCACCCGCGACCACGGCAGTGCGGCGTCGGCGAGAGCGGCTCGTACGGCCTGCACGGCCAACTGCCGGCCGCTCGCCTCCGTACGGGCGAAGGAGGTGATCCCGGCGCCGCAGACGAGTACGTCCTCGCCGCTCATACGACGGCTCCCGTGGCCCTCGGCACACCGTCCCCCGCCGTGATCGCGAGTGGCATACCGATCTCCGCGTCCTCGGTCCGGACATCGAGGACGGCCAACACGCGTACGCCTTCCGGCAGTTCGACGTATCCGAGGGTGAACGGCGCGAATCCGGAGGCCGGTGGGACGTACGGCGGCGACTTGGGCGCGTACCGCTGCACGGTCCAGGTCCACAGCGTGCCCGTGGCGGAGAGCACGACCGGCTCGGCCGGTCCCCCGCAGCGCGGGCACGCCGGGTCGGCGGGGTAGACGGCCACCGCGCAGTCGGCGCACCGGGAGCCGCGCAGCCGGCTCCCGGTCTGCGGTGCGGTGCTCAGCGGCCCTTCCACTGCGGCTCCCGCTTGTCCAGGAACGCCGCCACACCCTCCGCCGCGTCCTCGGAGTTGAGCATCACGCCGACCGCGAGGTGCTCCATGACCATCAGCGACTGGATGTCGGCGTCGAGGCTCCGGTCGATGGTCATCTTGGTGATCCACATGGTGAACGGGCTCTTGTCGGTCAGGTCCCCGGCGAACTCCTCGACCGTGGCGTCGAGCTTGTCGGCGGGCGCCGAGGCGTTGATGAGACCGAACTCGGCGGCCTCGACGCCGGTCAGCAGCTTGCCGGTGAGCATGAGCTCCTTGGTCTTGCGGACGCCGATCATGCGCGGCACCCGGTAGATCGGCCCCGCCCCGCCGAACAGGGCCCGGCGGATGTGGAAGTCACCGATCAGGGCGTCGTCCGCGGCGATCGCGAAGTCACAGGAGATCATCAACTCGAAGCCGCCCGCGGTGACATGACCCTCGAGGACGGCGATCGACGGGGTCCTCATCGAGTACAGCCGGTCGCAGACCTTCGCCGACAGCACGGCGACGTCGATGGCATTGGACCTGCCGACGAAGTCGGCCTGGAGACTGTCCAGGTCGAACCCGGAGCAGAAGGTGTTGCCACGCCCGCGCAGGACCAGCACGCGCAGCTCGGGGTCCGCGTCGACCTCGGTGATGATCTCGTCCAGCCGGTTCAGGATCGGCACGGTCACGCAGTTCTTCTTGTGCGGGCGGTTCAGCCAGACCCGCGCCACGTGACCGTCCCGCTCGAATTGGATCTCGTCTTCGACTGCCATGAGCTCCTCCAACCTGAACTGAATTCAGTACGATTCTGTGGGCAGTGGTTGCCCCTGTCAATGGTCCGGGAAACAGTGGCCGCTCAGTGCGCCCGACGAGTGATCAGTCCGTGCACCCGGTGAGGCCGAGCAGGCCGGCCAGGCGCAGACGGTGGTCGTCACCCGTGCCGAACAGCGCCTCGTCGGCCCGCGCCCGGCGCACATACAGATGGGCCGAGTACTCCCAGGTGAAGCCGATTCCGCCGTGGAGCTGGACGTATTCGGCAGTGGCCAGGCGATACGCACCGGTGCACGCGACGGCCGCGGCGCCGGCGGCGACCGGCAGTTCCGGAGCCTCCACGGCAAGGCAGGCGCTCGCGTACGCCGACGCCGAGCGGGCACCCTCGATCGCGACGAGAAGGTCGGCCAGTCGGTGTTTGATCGCTTGGAACGAGCCGACGACCCGACCGAACTGAGTTCGATGGACTACGTACTCCAGTGTGGCGTCCAGGGCGTGCGCGCTGCCTCCGACGTGCTCGGCGGCCAGCGCCACCCGTCCGGCGTCGAGTACGGCATCGACGACTGCCGGGGCCTGCCCGGCCTCACCGACCGGGTCCGCCGGGACTCCACGGAAGCGGACGTGCCCCTGACGCCGGGTGGGGTCGAGTACGCGGCGAGCCGTTCGGTCGCAGGTCGTGGCGTCCGGCTCGCAGGCGAACAACCGCTCCCCGTCCGGCGCACGGGCCGCGACCACCAGCAGATCGGCACCCTCTCCGTCGGGTACGAAGTCGGCCTCACCGCACAGCACCCAGCCGTCGGGACCCCGCTCGGCCGTCACCTGTGCAGGGTGCAGGAATCCGGCGACGGTGGCCGTGAGCGCACCCGAGGCGATCCCGGGCAACCAGCGTGCGCAGGCCTGCCGGTCGCCACTGCTCAGCAGGGATTGTCCGGCCAGCACGACGGTCGGCAGCAACGGCGCGGGACACAGCACGCGCCCCGTCTCCTGCAGGACGACGGCGAGTTCGGCGAAGGTGTACCCGGCCCCGCCGTACTCCTCGGGCAGGGCGAGCCCGTGCACTCCGATCTCGCCGGCGAGGCGGTGCCAGAGCACCTCGTCGTATCCGCGCGGGCTCTCGGTCTGTTGGCGAACCGTCTCGGGGCCGCAGGTCTCGGCGAGCAAGTCGCTTAGAACCACTCGCAGTTGGCGCTGCTCCTCCGTCTCCAGCAGCAGCGTGGGATCGGCATCAAGCCGGAACATCCAGACCTCCCTCGCCCACACCCACCTCAGGGGCGCGGGGCTGTGACATGTGCGGCTCCGCCGCGTGGGCGCGACCAGTCACGAACAACCCGCAGCCGCCCACAACGGATGAGTCCTCACACGGTGAATCGACCACCATTGGCAAGCAGCACGGCCCCCACGAGATTCGCCGCCTCCTCGCTCGCCAGAAACAAGGCAATGTCGGCGATCTCCTCCGGAGTGGCGTAGGGACGGACACGCCGGTCGACGAACCCCTGCCGAAGCGCCACAGGCGTCCGCGCCGCCATCCCCGTCTCCGTCGGACCCGGCGCCACCGTGTTGACCCGGACGCCGAACGCGATCGCCTCCTTGGCGACGGCCTGGCTCAGCGCATGCGCTCCGGCCTTCGAGGCGGCGTAGTGCGGGTAGCCGGCCAGGGTGTCGAAGGCCGAGGAGGAACCGATGGTGACGACGGCACCGGACCGTGCGGGCACCATGACGCGCAGGGCGGCGCGCAGGACGTGGAAGGTGCCGTCGAGGTTGACGCGCAGGACGCGCCGCCAGGAGTCGTCGCCGAGCCTTCCGGTCACCTCGGGCGGTCGGTCGGCGAGCAGCGCCTCGGCGATCCACTCCTTGGCCGTGGGGTCGTCGACCCCGGCCGCGTGCACCACCACGTCCAGGCGCCCGCCCATCCGTACGGCCTGGTCGAAGGCCCGGTCCACCTCGGTGGAGTCGGTGACGTCCACGGTCAGCGGGTGCGCGCCGGGCAGTTCCTTGGTGACGGCCTCGACCGCCGCACCGTCGATGTCCCCGGCGAAGATCTCCGCGCCCTGCGCGGCGAGCCGCCGGGCGACGGCGGCACCGATGCCGGAGCCCGCGCCGGTGACCAGAGCCACTCGTCCGTCGAAGCGTCCCGTCCCTCCGCTGCCGGACTCGTCATCCATGCCGGATCACCCCTCACCCGATCTACTGAACTGACTTCATTTTTGCTACGGTCTCACGCATGTCAACAGGCAGGACAAGAGCGGTCCGGTTGACCCGCTGGGGCGGCCCACCGGTCCTCACCGAGGTGCCGCGACCTGTACCGACGGGCGAAGAGGTGCTGGTGCAGGTCGAGGCAGCCGGGTTGTGCCGGTCGGACCTCCATGTCATCGACGCCCGGCCGGGCGACCTCCCCTACCGGACTCCGTTCACGCTCGGTCACGAGGTTGCCGGCCGGGTGGTGGAGCGCGGGCCGCAGGCCGTGGGCCCGTCGGTCGGCGAACGCGTGGTCGTGTACGGCCCCTGGGGCTGCGGGCACTGCGCGCACTGCGCATCGGGCGCCGAGAACTACTGCGACCGGCGTCCGACCCTCGACACGAACCAGGCCGGCACCGGAGCGGGGCTCGGACGCGACGGCGGGATGGCCGACGTACTGCTCGCCCCGTCCGGCCGGCTGCTGGTCCCGGTCGGCGACCTGGCCGCGGTCCGAGCGGCACCCCTGACGGACGCCGGGCTCACCGCGTATCACGCCGTCGCCACCGTCCGACCCTCGTTCACCTGCGGCGCCGACGTGGTCGTACTCGGGATCGGCGGACTGGGACATCTGGCCGTCCAGATCCTGCGGGCCACGACGACCGCCCAGGTGCTGGCGGTGGACGTACGGGAGGAGGCGCTCGCCCTGGCCGACCAGTGCGGCGCGCACTTCGGGACGCTCCTGCGGCCCGACACCGCGGAGGTTCTCCGGAGCCGGACGGGCGGGACAGGGGCGGCGGCCGTGCTCGACTTCGTCGGCAGCCACTCCAGTCTGGAGCTCGCGATCGCCGTGCTGCGCGCGGGCGGGGAACTGGCCGTGGTCGGAAGCGGAGGCGGCGAACTGACGGTCCGCAAGCCCGGTGCGCTCCCTCCCGGAGCGCGGATCTCGTTGCCCTTCTGGGGAACCCTGCCCGAGCTGGGGAGGGTCGTCGCGCTGGCCCGCGAGGGGGCCCTGCGAGTGGAGGTCGAGCGGTTCGCGCTGTCGGGCGCCACGGAAGCGATCGAGAGGCTTCGCTCGGGCAGCGTGCGGGGACGCGCGGTTCTCGTCGTCGACTGACCAGAACTCGCATGTCCACACCGCGCCCCTGCCGGCCTCTCGACTACAGAAGTGAGTTCAATTAGCGTCTTGCTGCAGTCAGTGACACGAAGGCGGTGGGACCCGCTATGGATGCGGACACAGTGGATCTGCTGGTGATAGGCGGCGGGATGGCCGGCCTCTCGGCCGCCGCCCGGGTGGCGGCCGAGGGCGGCTCGGTGGTGCTGGTGGAGAAGGCGGAACACACCGGCGGCTCCGCCCGCTTCGCCGGTTTCGTATGGACCGCTCCGACCGTCGAGGAGTTGCGCCGGGTCAATCCGGACGGCGATCCGGAACTGGCCGCGGCCCTGGTGGACGGATTCGCCGAGGGCGTGGCCTGGATCCGGTCGCTCGGCGTGGAGTGCAAACCACCGGTGCCCGTCCTGGGCTTCGGCCGCGGGCATCAGCTCGACACCAACCACTACCTCGACACGTGCGAGCGGCTGATCCGCGACCGGGGCCAGGACGTGCTGACCGGCACCCCGACCCGCACCCTCCTGACGGAGAACGGTGTGGTGAAAGGCGCGGAGTGCCTCCTGCCGGACGGTTCCGCGCGCCGGATCGAGGCCGCCTGGACCATGCTCGCCACCGGCGGCTTCCAGGGCGATCCACGCTTGCGCGCCCAGCACCTCCACGCCCAGGCCGCGGACATGGGACTGCGGGCCAACCCGCACAGCCGGGGTGACGGACTCGCTCTCGGCCGAGCCGCGGGAGCGGCGTTCGGCAAGAAGGACGCGGGGTTCTACGGGCACCTGATGCCGGCGGGCGTCTCCCTGGCCGACCCCGCGCGCTTCGTCGACCTCGCGCTCTACTACAGCGAGCACGCCCTGCTGTTCGACACCACTGGCGAGCGCTTCGTCGATGAGACGGCCGGTGACCATCTCACCACGATGGCGCTGCTGGAACGACCGGGCGCCCGCGGCCTGTTGGTCGCAGACGCGCGCGTGCACCGGGAGTGGATCAGCGCCTCGTACGTCGAAGGCATCCCCGGCGTGGACAAGTTCCAGTTGTGCCATCGCGCCGGCGCCCGCAGCGCGGTGGCGGACAGTCTGGAGGACTTCGCTTCGATGCCCGAGGAGTGGGGCTTTCCCGGCGCCACGGTCCGTGACCGCATCGAGGCGTTCAACGCCACCGCGCGTGCGGGCGGCGCCACAACGCCCGGGCGCCTGCTCGACTCCCGGCCGCTGGACGAGCCGCCCTTCTACGTCATCGAGGCCGAGCCTGCGATCACGTTCGCCTTCGGGGGCCTGCTGATCGACACCGGGGCCAACGTCCTGTCCGCGGACGGGGGCGGGGTCGGGGGCGGCCGCAGTACGGTGCCGGGTCTGCTGGCGGCCGGTGCGGACGCGGGCGGACTGTACCGGCGCGCCTATGCGGGCGGCCTCGCCCCGGCGCTGGTGTTCGGCCTGGCAGCGGCACGGACCGCGCTCACCGAGACGCCGACGGCCGTCGGGCACTGAGCCTCGGACCGGGCGGACGGCACAAATCCCGTGCACGAGTCTTGCCCGTCCGGCACCGCAGTGCCTAGCTTACTGAAGTGAGTTCACTTTGACTTCGCAATGCGTGACGTGAACGCGCTGCCTGCATGCGTGGCGCGAACGCGCTCTTCCACGAGGGAGGGACTGTGAGTCAGTTCCTGCTTGTTCTGGTCAGCGGTGTGGCGAGTGGAGCCGTTTACGGCCTCATGGGTCTCGGGCTGGTCATCATCTACCGGGCCACGGACGTCGTGAACTTCGCGATGGCGTCGCTCGCGACCCTGGGTCTGTACGTGGCGCTCTCGCTCCACGACCGTGGTGTGGCCACGGTGCTCGGCATCCTCGCCGCCGTCGCGATCACCGTGGCGGCGGGCCTGGTGGTGCGGGAGACGGTGATCCGGCCGCTGGGGCAGGGGCAGTTGTTCTCCGCGCTCGTCGTGACGATGGGCGTGTCCCTGGTCGCGGAGAGCACGGCCGGATCGATCTGGGGCGACCAGCCCAAGGACTTCCCCAGCCTGGTCGACGGGACGGTGCGCTGGTCGGGCGCCGCGGTGCCGGTCCAGAGCCTGGTGACGATCGCCGTGGCCGCCGTGGCGATGGCGCTGGTGGGCTATCTGTTCGCCCGCACCACGCTCGGCTCGGCCATGCGCGCCGCGGCCGAGTCGGCGGACACCGCCCGCGTGATCGGGCTGAGCTCGCAACGGCTCGCCAGGATCTCCTGGGCGCTCGGCCTGGGTCTCGCCGCACTCGCCGCCTGCCTGTACGCACCGCGGTCCGGCCTGGTGCCCACCGCACTGGTCGCCCCCCTCTTCCGGGCCTTCGCCGGAATCTTCCTGGGCGGACTGACCAGCATGTACGGCGCCGTCCTCGGCGGGCTGACCATCGGTGTCCTGGACAACCTGGCGGCGAACTACGTCTCCGCCAGCTTCCGGGACACGTTCGTGTTCTCGTTCACCGTGCTGGTGCTGCTGATCCGTCCGCAGGGCATGTTCGGCACCCGCACCTTCCAACGGGTCTGAGGGGTCGCATCCATGGTCTTCAACCGTTCCCTCCTGGCGAGGGCCGCCCTGGGCCCGGCCGCCGGCGCGGTGCTCATGGCATTCATGGCCTCCGGCGCGATCCCCGCGTACCAGATGTACTCGGTGGGGCTCGCGGCCGTGTACACGATGGTCGTGCTGTCGGTCGGCCTGCTCGCCGGCTGGTCCGGCATCTGGTCCGTGGGCCACCCCGCGTTCTTCGCCATCGGCGCCTACTTCGCCGCGTACGGCAGCGGCCACGACTGGCCCCTGGAAGCAGTGGTCCTCGGAGCCGTCGCCACCGGTGCCGCCCTGGGCGCCTTCCTGGGGTACGCGGGTGCCAGGTTCTCGGTGCTCTACATCGCCCTGCTGACCCTCGCCTTCACCACGGTCA
The DNA here is from genome assembly GCF_000718165.1 of Streptomyces fulvoviolaceus. Classification (GTDB taxonomy): domain Bacteria; phylum Actinomycetota; class Actinomycetes; order Streptomycetales; family Streptomycetaceae; genus Streptomyces; species Streptomyces fulvoviolaceus. The sequence goes on from NZ_JOEY01000052.1 coordinate 37,457, forward strand.
CCCTGGAGTTGATCAACCGCTGGAGCAGCGTGACCGGCGGCGACCAGGGAGTGCCGGTGATCCAGCTGCGCAGTGCCCTGGGCTTCGGCACCCTCCTGGGTGGTGGCGCCGAGGCCCAGTACCTCGCGGTCGGCGCCGCCGCCGTCGTACTCGCGCTGGCCGTGCCGGCTGCCGCCTCGGGGCTGCGGATGCGGCTGGTGGCCGCCAAGTCGCACCCCCTGGCCGCCCGTACAATCGGCATCGCGCCGGAGGCGCAGTCGTCGCTGTCGTTCGCGGTGAGCGGGGCGTGCACCTGTTTCGCGGGCGTGCTGCTCGGACTGCTCACCGGGTTCGTCAGCCCGGAGCCGTTCTCGCTGGCCTTCGGTATCTCGCTGATCGCGGCGTGCGTGCTCGGCGGGGTCGGCACCGTCCTCGGCGCCGTGGCCGGCGGCATCTACCTGACCTGGAACCCTTCGCTGTCGTCCGCGGTCGGGCTGCCTCAGCCGGTCGTGCAGGGCCTCGTGCTGATCGGGGTGCTCCTCTTCCTGCCGGGTGGCGTCGTCCCGTTCCTCGCCAAGCCCGCGCGGAGCATCCTTCGGCGCGTGCCGCGACGGCCGGACGCCGAAGTCCCGTTGCCGGCCGAAGCGTCGGCGGACCACGCGCCGCTGCGGCCCCCGTCCGAGGCTGCGGGCAGCGGCCCCGTGCTGCTGCACCTGGAGCACATGTCGGTCTCGTACGGCGGACTCAAGGCCCTGGAGGACGCCTCGCTGACCCTCCGACAGAACGAGATCCTGGCCGTCATCGGCCCCAACGGGGCAGGAAAGACAACCCTGTTGAATGCCTTGTCGGGGCTGACAGGCAACGGCCGGGTCAGCGGGACCGCCGACTTCGCCGGCCGGCCCCTCCTCAGGGCCAGGGCGACCGCACGGCGGCGGCTGGGCATCGGCCGCACCTTCCAGCACGCGGAGGTCTTCTCCGAACTCACCGTCGCGGAGAACGTGTTGTGCACCCGGCGCCGCATCACCCCCGGGGACCGGGCCGATGTCGCGCGCCTGCTGCACTCCGTCGGTCTCGCGGACGTGGCCGACCGCCGCCCCGGAGAACTGCCGTTCGGCCTCCAGAAGCGTCTCGACCTGGCCCGTGCGATGGCCGAGGAACCGAAACTGCTGATACTGGACGAGCCGTTCGGCGGTCTCGACGCGGGTGAACGGGCGTTGCTGGCACGGCACATCAGGCGGTTGCACGCCGGCGGCACCGCCGTAGTGGTCATCGACCACGTCCTCGACGACCTCTTCTCCGTCGCCCACCGGGTGCTCGCGTTCGACTTCGGCCGCACGATCGGCGAGGGCACCCCGGACACCGTTCTCCAGGACCCGAAGGTGCGGTCGTCGTACCTGGGATCGGTCGACGGCAGGACACGGCCGCCCGAGCACGTGGGCGAACGGAGCATGATCCGCCTGCACGGGGTCGGCCACACCTACGGCGGCGTGATCGCCCTGCGCGACGTCGACCTCGACGTCCGCCAGGGGATCGTGCTGGGCGTCGCCGGAGCCAACGGAGCGGGCAAGAGCACGCTGGCCGGCATCCTGCACGGCTCGCTGGAACCGGCCCGGGGCGACCGGAAGACGGGCGGAACCGTCCGCACCAGCCTGGCGCCGGAAGGACGGGCCCTGTTCAAGACGCTGTCCCTGCGCGAGAACCTCGAAGTTGCGGCGTATGCGGCGGGCATCACCGGTGCACCGTTGCGCGAGCGGCTGGAGGAGACCGTCCAGTGGCTGCCGGCGCGACTGCGCGACCGGATGTCCGCCTCCGCCGGCGGACTGTCCGGCGGGGAGCAGCAGATGCTCGCCATCGCCCGGGCCCTGATCGTCTCGCCGGACGTCCTGATCGTCGACGAACCGGCACTCGGGCTGGCCCCCGCCCTGGTCGACGAGGTGTACGACCGGCTGGCCAGGCTGGCCCACGACGGGCTGACCGTCGTACTGCTCGAACAGCTGCTCAGCCGGGCCATGTCCGTGTGCCACGAGGTGGCCGTGCTGCACGAGGGCGTCGTCGCGGCCCACGGACGGCCCGGCGACCCGGAGTTCGCGGCCGTGGCGGAAGCGGCGTACTTCAACGGCGGCCTGGAAGCCGCCACGACCGCGGCGGCCACCGCCCGGACCTCCCAGATGAACTGAAATCCCGTTGTGAACGAGGTGGACCGTGTTCCGGACAATGAGAAAATTCCGCCGCCCCGCGGGCGCGATGGCCGTCCTGGCCGCGGTGGCACTGACCGCCAACGCGTGCGCCGGTGAGGACTCCGCAGGGGCCGCCGGCAGCTCGTCCGAGATCCATATCGGCGCGTGGCTTCCCCTCACCGGCGCCACCGCCACGTACGGCGTGGCCGAGAAGGCGGGCGCCGACGCGTACTTCAAGATGCTCAACGCCCAGGGCGGCATCAACGGCCGCAAGGTCCGGTGGACCGTCAAGGACAACGCGGCCGACCCGCAGCAGACCGTGCAGATCGCAAGGGAACTGGTCGGCCAGGACAAGGTCGTGGCCATCGTCAACGCGAACGGCACCTCCCAGGCGGAGGCGGCCTTCCCGTTCGTCCTCAACCAGTCCAAGGTGCCGGTCCTCAACGAGGTGGGCGGCACCGAGTCCTGGTACGAACCGCCGCGCCCTGGCCTGTTCGGCACCCAGACCCTCTACGAGGACCAGGCCGCCGCGATCGCCGGCTGGGCGGTGCAGGACGGCGCGAAGAAGATCCTCGTCGTGCACAGTGACCCGGCCGCGTTCGTGAACGTGGCCGAGCAGGTGGAGCCCGTAGCGAAGAAGGTGGACCCCTCGGTCGAGGTCGACCGGCTGCCGGTCAAGTACCAGACCACCGACTACACCCCCGTGATCAGCAAGGTGAAGGCCGCGAAAACCCAGGCGGTGGTCCTGATCCTCACCTCCCCCGAGGCAGCCGCCTTCCTCAAGGAGGCCAAGCTCCAGGGGCTGTCCCTGCCCACCTACGCCTACGCGCCCGTGGCCGCCGAGTCGACGCTCTCACTGGCCAAGAACGCCGCCGAGGGCCTCAAGGCCGTACAGCTGGTGAAGGCGCCCTCCGACAAGGACCCCGCGGTGAAGGAGTTCCGGACCGCGATGGCCAAGTACGAGCCCGGGCAGAGCGCCGGATTCCTCGCCCTGTGGGGCTGGAGCAACGCGAAGGTGTTCGCCGAGATCGCGAAGACCGTCAAGGGACCTGTCACGGCCCAGTCCCTCACCGCCGCGTACCAGAAGGCGAGCAAGGTGGATCCGGGGGTGTCGCCGGTCATGAACTTCAGCGCGAGCAACCACCTCGGCACGCGCAGCGTGCAGCGAGTGGTCGTGGAGAACGGCGCCTGGACATCCGTCGGCGACTTCTACACGCCCCCGGCACGCGACTGAGCGCCTGGCCCGGGCACGGCGGGCTCCTCCACCGTCACCTCCCGCAACGGCCCGGGCGGCCAACGTTTCCGGTGCTGCCCCCAACGGCTGAAGGCCAACCCGTCAAGGCGCGGGCCGGGACCGCTCCCGGCCCGCGCTCGCGACGCAACCGGCGCGGTCCTGGCCGGATACCAGCCCTCCTCGGGGACAGAGCTCCGACGAACGTGAGCCGATGTCCAGGAGCGGTCCGTTCGGCCTCTTCGGGGAGTAGCGTGAGCTCATCGGGAGCATTTCGCACACCGGCCCCGATACCGGTGTCGTTCCTGGTGAGCAACGACATCGGTCAACTGCCACGAGCAGAGGTCCGGAGACGGGTTCGCGCGATGTCCGCGACCATCGACCATCCCCGGCTACGGGCCGTACCCCTCAAACCCAGGCGACTGCAGCGCCGGGACACGATCGACCGGGTCTCCGGAAGCCTGAAACGGGCCCTCGAGACGACCAAGGACGCCTTCAGGCGGAACGGAAGCAGCCCTCGATGATGTACGACCAGACACGCGCCCAGCAGCCCGCGGGCCAAGCCCCGCGCCCCGCCGAGCGCCGCACTCCTGGCCCGGAGCCACTGCTCCCGTCGGCCGAACGGGACAAGATCCTCGTGCGCCTCCGGCACGCCCTCAACACCTTCGCCGACACCCCGCGTGAGGCCCTCGAAGAGGCCGAGAGCGCCTACGACGAAGCCACCGCCCAGCTCGTGAACGCCCTCGCGGAACGGCGGGGTCTCCTGCGCGCCGGCTGGGAGGAGCAGGACCCCGGATCGCAGTCCGACGAACTCCGGCACGCGCTGAGGCAGTACCGGGAGATCACCCAACGGCTGCTCCAGCTCTAGCTCTCCTGCAGGGCCTTCGTCGCCGCGCCGGGAACTCCTCCAGCGTCGGCACGAAGTCCGGCGGGTCGCCCGGGCCTGCCGCGTCGCCGCGTTGTCGTTTCCATCCGTTCGTACACTGGCCGCGTGCCCGGACAGGGAAAGGTGCTGGTGGGTGGAGCCGGTGACGAGGGAACGCCCTGAAGGGCTGTTCGTCGGCCTGTGCACCCTGGACGTCATCCAGCTCGTGGACCACGCACCCGCGCCCAACCAGAAACTGACGGCCCGCCGGCAGGTCGTGACCGCAGGCGGCCCGGCAACGAACGCGGCGGCGACCTTCGCCCACCTGGGCGGCGCGGCCCGGCTGCTCACCGCGATCGGCTCCCATCCGCTGGGACATGTGGTCGCGGCGGACCTGAACCGGCTGGGCGTGACCGTGTCGGATCTCGCAGCCGACTCCGTCGAGTCGCCCGCCGTGTCCTCCATTCTGGTGACCGCGTCCAGCGGGGACCGAGCCGTCGTCTCGACCAATGCGACGGGGTACCGGCTCGCACCGCCCGAGGATCTCGACGCGTTGGTGGCGGCCTGCGGCATCGTCGAGTTCGACGGCCACCACAGGGAACTGGCCCAGGCTGCCGCCCACGCTGCGCGCGCCGCCGGGCGCCGGACCGTCCTCGACGGGGGCAGCTGGAAGGCCGGCACGCAGCACCTGCTCCCGCTCATCGACGTGGCCGTGTGCTCGGACGACTTCCACCCGCCCGGCACGCACACGCCGGCGGACACCCTGCGGTTCCTGCGGGAGCACGGGGTCGTCTGGGCGGCGGTCAGCCGGGGAGCGCAGCCCATCATGTGGGCGGGCCCCGACGGCAGCGGCACGGTGGATGTGCCGGCCGTCCCGGTGGCGGACACCCTGGGTGCGGGCGACATCCTGCACGGAGCCCTCGCCCATCGCCTCGCGGTCCAAGGCCCCTTGACATCGCAGGGCTTCGCCGAGGCCCTGCGGGGTGCGGCCGCAGTGGCCTCCCAGGCGTGTGCCTCGTTCGGCACGCGGGCGTGGATGCGGGGGCGCTGACGCCGCACCCCGGCGACGCAGCCGAGCCACTCGTCGAGTTGATCGCCACGCGTATCGGCCTGCAGCAGCCAACACATCGGATCTATCCCGTTGCATTGACGCACACTCCCCCCTTCTCTATGTTGCGTCGCGGAATAGCTCCGATGATTCGCCGAGCCCGCCTGGAGGCAACGTGTCCTCTCCCTCCGCGTCCGATCCGTCCAGACGTACCGTCCTCGCCACCGGATCCGCTCTGGGTGGCGGACTGCTGGCCTCGGGCCTGACCACCCAGGCGGCGGCTGCCGACCGCGCCGAGGCCATCGCGCTTTCCGCCGACCCTTGGCGCACCGTTCTCGACGACGCCGACCTGGTCTGGCAGCGAATGCCCACGGCCTGGTACGAAGGCCCGTTCCTCGGCAACGGCCTCCTCGGCTCAGGGATCTACGCCGAGCCGGGTGCCGCGTCGACGGCCGTGCGCTTCAACGTCCAGCACTCCGAAGTGCAGGACCACCGCCCCGAGTTCGGCTCCCTCTTCGGCCTCGCCCGGCTGCCCATCGGGCACTTCACGCTGGAGCCGGTGGGCGCCATCACCGGCCTCGACTGGCGACTGTCGCTGCACGACGCCGAGTTGACCGGCATACTCACCACCGAAAAAGGCACTCTGGCCCTGCGCGCCCTGGTCCACAACGACCGCTCGGTCCTCGCCGTGGAGGTGACGGCGAGTGAGGGCGAGCGCGGCTTCGGATGGGCGTTCCACCCGGCGGACGCGATCAGTCCACGGGCCGACTTCAAGCCGCTGCCGGACGGCTACCAGGGCAACCCGCCCGCCGAGGTCGCCGAGCACGACGGAGTCAACGCATCCGTGCAACCACTGCTGGCCGGAGGGCAGCACGTCACCGCGTGGCGGGAGCGGACCAGAGGCAGGACGCGGACGTTGTACGTGCACGTCGCCCACTCCTACCCGCAGAACACGGCCCTGGGCCGCGCCCTCAAAGCAGTCCGCACCGCGGCACAACTGCCCTACTCCGCCCTGGCAGTGGGCCATCGCGCCTGGTGGCACACCTACTACCGCAAGAGCTTCCTCTCCCTGCCCGACGCCCGCATCCAGCGGTTCTACTGGATCCAGCTCTACAAAGCCGCCTCCGCCGCCCGCCGCGACGCCCCGGTCATGGCGACCAGCGGCCCGTGGCTGGAACCCACACCGTGGCCGAACACCTGGTGGAACCTCAACGCCCAGCTCGAGTACTGGCTCATCCACGGCTCCAACCATCTCGAACTCGACGCCATCACCAGGTCGTTGAGCGAGTTCCGGGACAACCTCGCCAAGGAGGTGGAGCCGCCGTACCGCGCCGACTCGCTCGGCATCCCCCGCACCACCGATCCCCATCTGGTCAACGGCGCGGCCAGCGCGCTCATGGGCTACGGCGTCGGCATCCCCGGCCAGGACCCGCCGACCCCCGAAGTCGGCAATCTGACCTGGGCGTTGCACAACGTCTGGCTCAGCTACCGCCACACGATGGACGAGTCGATCCTCCGGGACGTCCTCTTCCCGCTCCTGCGCAAGGCGATCAACTACTATCTGCACTTCCTCGAGCCCGGCCCGGACGGCAAACTGCACCTGCCCGCCACCTTCTCCCCCGAGTACGGCGGCGACTCGCGCGACTGCAACTACGACCTGATGCTCCTGACCTGGGGCTGCCGCACCCTGCTCGAATCAGCCGAACTCCTGGGCATCGACGATCCGTTGACTCCCCGATGGCGCGAAGTGCTGGCGAAACGCGTGCCGTATCCGACGGACGCGAACGGTTTCATGATCGGAGCGGACATCCCCTTCGCGAAGTCGCACCGCCACTACTCCCATCTGCTCGCGGTCTACCCGTTGTACGAGCTGACCGGCCGAACCGCCGACGAACGCGCCCTGATCGAGACGTCGTTGGCGCACTGGGTGGGCTTCGAGGGCGCCCTCCAGGGCTACACGTTCACCGGCGCCGCATCCATGTCGGCACTGCTCGGCAAGGGCGAGGACGCACTGAACTACCTCGGTGAGCTGATGACCCGTTACATCCAGCCCAACACCATGTACCAGGAGTCGGGGCCGGTCATCGAGACGCCCCTGTCGGCGGCCCAGTCACTGCACGACATGGTGTGCCAGTCGTGGGGCGGCGTCATCCGGGTGTTCCCCGCGCTGCCCGCCGCCTGGGCGGACCTGGCCGTGCACGACTTCCGTACGCAGGGCGCCTTCCTGCTGAGCGCGCGCCGCCAGACCGGCAGCACGCGCTGGGTGCGGCTGGTCAGTGAGGCAGGCGCACCCTGCGTCGTACGACACGGGATCACGGGGCCGGTCGACGTGCGGGACGGGCGGGGCCGCCCCCTTCGGTACTCCGACGCCGGCGACGGCGCGATCCAAGTCTCCCTGCGCAAGGGTGAGTCGGCGCTGATCACCGCCAAGGGCGACCGCCCCGACCTGACGGTCGCGCCCGTACGCCCGAACGGAGACGCGCCCCGCTGGGGGCTGCCTCTCGCCTGAGGACAGGCGAGTTCCACGTCATCGCACCGGCGCCCCGAGCCGACTGAGTCAGTGCGCCGCTGTCACCCGCCGTTGCCCACCGGCGCGAGAGCCGCGAGTCCACCGGCGAGCAGCACCAGCACGAGCAGCCATGCCCGCAGGCGCTTGACGAACTGTGGCATGACGATGCCCCCTACCCTCTCGGCCCCGGCGGCTGCCGACGCGGAAACCAACGTACTGCCGACAAGCAGGTGTGCGGCTTCCTGCGCCAGAGGCGTTCATGCATCTGAATCGGCAGGCCCGCCTTCCGGCGGCAAGGTCCCAGCCAATTAACCCCTGCGCAACCTCTTTCCCACTCAAGGACGTCGTGGCATGCTCACCGCTCGACGCAGATCTGAACGTCGTTCACATCCATGACTGCACATGGGAAGGACGAACGGACATGAGAAACGCGCACACGGACGCCATGGGCACTCCGAATGTCATGAGCATGACCAGGCGGGCCTTGCTGGGTAGCGCCGTCGCCGTTGCCGCCGGCGCCGGTACCTCGGCGGCAGCCGACCAGGGATCCGCGACGGCCGGAATCCCGGTCCTGTGGCGGGAGTTCAGCCGCACTCCCTTCACTCACCCGCAGATCCCCTACGTCGGCCGAGCCGGTTGCCACGGCGGGGCGGCGCGCTTCCCCCGCCGCCCCGCCGGCGCCGACGTACGCGACTTCGGCGCCGTACCGGACGGCACGACCGACTCCGCTCCCGCGATCAACCGCGCCATCGCCGCTGCCGGCAGGGCCGGCGGTGGCACGGTCACCATCCCGCCGGGCACGTTCCGTATCGACGACGTCATCCGCGTGAACCGCTCGAACGTGGTCCTCAAGGGCGCCGGCAGCGGCCGTACGACGCTCTACGCGACGAAGAACCTCACGGAGCTCATCGGCGCGTACGGCTCCCGCTACGGCGGCGACAAGTCGGGCTGGTCGTGGGCGGGTGGTCTCATCTGGCTGGCCCCGCAGGCGCGTTGGGACTCTCTCGTCGCCGCGATCAGGGCGAAGGCGTGGCCCTTCGAGGGCTGGACGGGCAACCAGCGCGACGAGTGGCGGCCGCTCACCGGGGTCGCCCCGGCGCGGCAGGGCTCCTGGACAGTCACGGTCTCGGACTCGTCGTCGCTGCGCCCCGGCTCCCTGGTACTTCTCCGACTCGCCGACGACGCGGACCACACGCTCCTCGAGCACATGTGCGCCGGTGGACCGGGACCGGAAGCCTATGTCTGGGACGACAAGACGAAACTGACGTCGTACGTCCCCTACGAATGGCCCGTTCGCATCGCACGGGTGCGTGGTCGACACGTCACCCTCGAGCGCCCGCTCCCGCTCGACCTGCGCCCGGAGTGGAACCCCCAACTGACCACCCATGTGCCGGAGTTGACGGGCTCAGGTGTCGAGGGGCTGACCCTGGAGGCTACGGAGACTCCGCAGCAGCCGCACCTGCTGGACAAGGGGTGCAACGGCGTCGTCCTGCAGTGCGCGTACGACTGCTGGGTGGATGACGTGACGGTCCGGCACGTCGACAACGGCTTCGGGCTCGTGGCCGCCTCCGCGTGCACCCTGCGCCGGACACGGGTCGCCGGCCGCGGCTCCCACCACCCCTACTTCTGCCGCGAGGGCTCACACGACAACCTCGTCGAGGACTTCACGATCGAGGAGCGCACCAGTCCCGCACCGTCGAACACCCAGCTGCATGGCATCAACGTCGAGGGGCTGTCCTCGTACAACGTCTGGTCGCGCGGCGACATGCGGATGGGCACCTTCGACAGCCACCGCGGCCTGCCCTTCGCCAACGTCCGCACCGACATCACCGTGAACAACAACGGCCGCCACGGTGGCGACGCGAGCGCCGGCCCCTTGTTCGGCGCCCGCTTCACACACTGGAACATCCGCGTCACCAACGGCCGCGCGGGCCTGATCAGGATCGACGGCCTGGCGCCGTACTCCGCCACCGTCGGCATCGACGAGGTCACGGAGTTCGACCAGATCGACGTCCCCGACTTCACGGGCGATCTCCACTCGCGTCTGGAGCTGTACGGCAGCCCGTACACGGTGCGGCCGCAGAACCTGTTCGAGGCCCAACGGCAGATCGCGTCCACTCACATGAACGGAGTGGAGTCATGAGGGCAGGATCCCGCCTCTGCGTCGTCCTGGTGTCCCTGGCCGCGTTCACCGCAGGCACATCGGCACCCGTCGTGGCACAGACCACGCCCCGGGTCCCGCACACCGCCGTCCTGGACGGCGCCCGTCTCCAGCAGACGAAGATGCGTCTGGACCGCGGCGACCCGCAACTCCGGCGAGCCGTCGCGGTGTTGACGGCCCGCGCCGACAAGTGGCTGGACCAGGGCCCCTGGACAGTCGTAGACAAGCCCAGACCCGCTCCCGGCGGCGACGTCCACGACTACCTCAGTCAGGCACCGTACTGGTGGCCCTCCCAGCCCCCGACCTCCGACAACCCGTGGGGTTGCCCCTATGTGCAACGTGACGGCGAACGCAACCCCGAGGTCGACTCCGGCACCGACCGCCAGGACGTCGAGAAGACCTTCGACTCCGCCTACGGCCTTTCCCTCACCTGGTACTACACCGGCGAGAAGCGATACGCCGAGAAGGCCGGGCAGGTACTGCGCACCTGGTTCCTCGATCCGGCCACGAGGATGAACCCGAACCTCAACCACGCGCAGTTCATCCCCTGCAAGTACGACGGCCGCGCCATCGGCATCATCGACTTCTCCCAGTCGTACACCAGCGTCGTCGACGCACTCGCCCTTCTCGCCACCGGCGCCCCGGGGTGGACCAGGACGGACCGCACCGGCATGGCGCGGTGGAACACCGACTTCCTCGACTGGCTCAAGAACAGCGACTTCGGCAAGCAGGAGGGCGCCGCCACCAACAACCACGGCACCTTCTACGACATGCAGCTCGCCGCCCTCGCGTACGCGACCGGCGACAAGGATCTGGCCCGCCGAACGGTCCTCGACGCCCGTACCAAGCGCATCGCACCGCAGATCGCAGCCGACGGCAGCCAGCCCCAAGAACTGACCCGGACCCGGAGTTGGCACTACTCGACCTTCGACCTGGTGGCCTACACCCGGCTCGCGGCCATCGGCCGGCACCTCGGCGTGAACCTGTGGGCCTACCAAGGGCCGGACGGGCAAAGCCTGTTCAAGGCGGTGGACTACCTGTTGCCCGCCGCGACGGGGGCCGCCGCCTGGCCGCATCCGGAGCTCGAGTTCCACCGGTATGCGGCCACGGACGTCGTGCACGCGGCCGCCGATGCCGGCGACGCGCGGGCACGAAGAGCCGTTCCCTTGCTGGAGGAGCCGCCCGGCGGTGACCTGTGGGCACTGCGCCCGGCCGCCGAGCAGCTCGATTCCATCGCGGGCTGACCCCAGCGCCTGGGGTCGTCAGACCGTGGACAGATCGATCGCCCGGTCGACGTCCTGCGGCTGCAGTACGCGCAAGATGCCCTCCAGCAGGTAGTAGTCGGCGTACGGAAGGGAGACTTCGATGCCCGACTCGGCCGGCCGGTTGCGGGTGCACCGGGCCACGACCGCGTCCGCGCGGGCCGAATTCTTCGTCAGGCACGTCTCCGACAGTGCGGTGAGCAGCCGTAGCGCCACCTCACGGTACGAGGTCCGGCCGGTGGCCGCGGACAGGTCGAGGAGGCCGCACGCCATGATCGCTCCGGCCGACGCGTCCTTGATGTCGTGCGGCTGTTGTGGCGCGCGGTAGTCCCAGACCGGGACGTGATCCGGGGTCAGCGCGGCCACCGCGAAGTCCGCGAGTCCGCGGGCGGTGGCCAGGAACTCCGGGTCCCCGGTCCGTCGGTACATCGTGGTGAATCCGTAGATCCCCCACGCCTGTCCGCGCGACCAGCACGACGTGGGGCTGTACCCCTGCACGGTGTTCGGCCCGATCGGGGCGCCGGTGTCCGGGTCGAAGTCGAACACGTGCGGGGTCGATCCGTCCGGGCGCGGGAACACCCGCTGCGCGGTCTTCGCGTGCTCCACGGCGATGTCCAGGTACTTCGGGTCGCCGGTCTGCTTGCTCGCGAACGCCAGCAGGTCGAGATTCATCATCGTGTCGATGATCACCCGGCCCGCGTTCTGCTGGTCGGACAGTGCGCCCCACGCACGGATGAAGTGTCCGCGCGGGTTGTAGCGCTGGATGAGCGAGTCGGCCGCCCGTACGGCACCCGTCCGCCATGCGTCGTCACCCGTCAGGCGCCAGGCGGTGACCCACGACGGACAGAAGAGGAAACCGAGATCGTGCGTACTGGTGTCGTACCGACGAGGGGCCAGCTTCTCCGCGGATGCCAGTGCCCAGGTGCGGAAGGCCTCCTCCTTGCTGTGCAGCCACGCCATCCACAGCGTTCCCGGCCAGAAACCGCCGACCCAACCACCGTCCTGCGAGTAGACCCACTTCTCGAACCTCGTCTCGGCAGGGAAGGCGGTCACGCTCGGCGCGACGGTACGGACCTTCTCGACGGCGTAGTCGGCCGCCGCACGGAGCGTGCGCAGGGTCGAGGCCGGCGTCCGCTCCCCGACCGCGCTCGCGGCCGGGGTCGAGGTGCCGAATGCCGCTGCCGTACCGGCCGCCGTGGCCAGCACAGTACGTCGGGAAACACTCATGCTCGTCCCTCCAACTGGTCAGCGGTAGCAGGTGGTGATGCCCGGGCGCCAAGGGCAGGCGATGCCCGCGAAGCCGCCGCCCGCGACCACGTCGACAGTGAGCGTGTCGCCGCCGCGCAGGACCTGCCGGTCCTGCACAAGCCCGTCGGCGCCGTCCCGGATCGTCTCGACCAGCCACCGTCCGGGGCCGACGGTCAGCGGCACCTCGGCCGTGTGGGCGGCGCCGGCGTACACACCGCCCAGGAACCAGCGGTCACCACTACGGCGGGCGAGCACGGCCTCCTGGCCGGGCTGTCCGGCGAGCAGCCGGGTGTCGTCCCAGGCTGCGGGGACCTGGTCGAAGAAGGCCCGGGCGAGCGGCCGGGCGTCGTACGACTCCGGGGTGCCCGCGAACATCTGCAGACCCGACTCGGCGACGACAGTGAGTCCGACCTCGGCCGCGTCGGAGTTGGGGCGCAGCCCGACGCGCTGGAAGGCGCCGGGGGTGAAGTCCATGGAGCCGATGACGTTGCGGGTGAAGGGCAGAGTGGTGAGGTGGGCGGCGGTGTTGGTGCGCTTCTCCTCGCCGGCGACGCCCTCCAGGGTCATGACCTGGGGCCAGGTGCGCTGGATGCCCTTGGGGATCGTGGAGCCGTGGAAGTCGACCATCAGGTGGTGGGCGGCGGTCTCCGCGAGGATGGCGTCGTACCACTGGAGCATGGGCTGCGCCTCGGAGTTCATGAAGTCGATCTTGACGCCCTTCACGCCCCAGCGTTCCAGGGTGGGCAGCCACTGGGCGCGTTCCTCGGGTGTGTCGAGGTCGCGCTGGTGGATCCAGACGATGATGCCAACGCCCTTGGCTCGGGCGTAGTCGACGAGTTCCGGCATCCAGCTGTTGGTCTGCCAGTTCGGGTCTGTGGTGTCCCACTCGTCGGTCTTGAAGTACCAGCCGGCGTCGACGGCCTCGTAGGGCCAGTGCCGTTCGGCGGCGTAGTCGACGTAGGCCTTCTGCGCGGTGAGGCTCTGGCCGGCTTCGCGGCCGCCTGCGAGCCAGGTCCACAGCACGGTTCCGGGCCTGATCCAGGAGCTGTCGGCCACCTTGGACGGGGGCGCGAGGTCGTCGGTGAAGGTGGACTGGGTGACGGTGGCGAGGTCGCCGGTGACCATGGCCCGCCAGGGGGTCTTCACAGGGCCGTCGGTGGCGACCCGGTCGTCGGCGAGCTTGATCTGGTAGGTGCCGGTGCCCTGGGTGTGGGCGAGTCTGGCGCCGGAGTACGTACCGGTGAGGTCGGACTCGGCGAGCAGGGTGTAGCCGCCGTCGGTCGCGAACAGTGCCTGGTCGGAGTACTCGCCGGTGGGGGCGGTCGCGGCGGTGTACTGGGCGAACTGGCCCTCGTTGTCGACCCGGTAGGTGCCGAGCCACGCGCTCGCGTCCGGCGCCAGGTTGAACGCGGAGGTCTCGCCGAGCACGTCGCCGTATCCGGTGGGCAGGACGTACCGGTAGGCGACGCCGTCGGCGGAGGCGCGGACGACGAGGTCGAGCCGGGCACCGGCCGAGGTGGCGAACGACAGACGGGTCTCGTTCATGCGGACCCGGCGGTCCAGCCGCTTGCCGGACTTCGCCCGGTACCGCTCGTCGATCAGCCGGTCCTTGCGGTGCAGGAAGCGCAGGTCCTGGGAGAGGTCGGCCTGTTCGGTGACGATGCCGACGGGCGACGGTTCGATGACCGTACGGCCGTCGCGGGACACTGCGAGGCTCAGCGTGCCGGTGGTGTCGTCCAGGGATATCTGCGCGCGTGGCGCGTGCGCCGCCGCGGAGACGGCCCAGACTTGGTCGTCCTGTTCGGCCCGTGCGGGCGCGGTCGTGAGGAGTGTGGCCGCCAGTCCGGCGCAGAGCGCGGCGACCGCGGTCCTGATGGGAACCGCCATGGGAACCCTCCTTGTTGAAGAGGTGGGGTGGTGGTGGGTGTCCGTACAAACCGGTCGCTACGAATCGGTCGCTACGGCAGTCCCCAGGCCGGGCCCGGTTCGCTGACGGCGACGGGTGCGATGACGAGGTCGGGGCGGGAGCCGGAGTGAACGAGCACCTCACGGCCGCGGGGCAGGTCGATGGCGAGGGTGCCGTCGCCCAGGTCCTGGGTGTGGGCCGGGGTGCCGTCGTCCAGCAGCGCGGTGAGGGTCCCGTCGAGACCGTGCCGGAGTGTGAGCGGTTCGCCCGCCAGGCTCCTGATCCGGATGAACCGGGTCTGCCCCGCCGTGCGGACGGCGCTGACCAGGAAGGCGCCCTGGGTACGGAAGTTGTGCAGGGTGAGGTCCGCCCAGGCGGTCGGGACGGCCGGGAAGACGCGGATCACGCCGCCCCAGCTCTGGCAGAACATGTCGTGCAGGGACTGCGAGGCGGACAGCGGGGTCTCGATGACCGGGCCGGCCTCGGTGTAGTGCGTGTTGGCCTGGCAGGGGTAGCGGGTGGTGGGGTCGAAGAACTTCCGCAGGTAGGTGATCGCGGTGTCGCCGTCGCCGGTCATCGCGTACATCGATGCGGCTCCGGTGTAGCTGTATCCGCGGTGGGCGCCGGTCAGCGCGTGCCAGTGGGTCACCGACTTCGCGATGAGCTCGCGGCTTTCGGGCTGGTCCCAGTTGACGAGGTAGAGCGGGTACACCATCAGCAGGTGCGAGTAGTGCCGGTGGGACTGTGCGTACGGGGTGTCGGCGCCGATCATGTAGCCGTTGTCGTCGACCGGGTACGGCGTGAGCCTGGCCAGCACCTCCTGCCAGCGCGGGGTCAACTCGTCGTCGATGCCGAGGAGTTCGGCGGACTCGATGAGGGTCTGGCAGCCCCAGCGGATCAGGGCCAGGTCGTAGTTGGTGTCCTGCGGCGGTACGACGGGGTATTCGGGCGAGAGCGTGCTGGGCAGGTGGAGCTTGCCGTCGCTGCCCGGGGTGAGGAAGTGCAGGTAGTAGTTGATGGCCCGGCGCAGCACCGGGAAGACCGTGTCGCGCAGCAGGGCCTTGTCCATGGAGTGCCGGTAGGACAGCCACACGTTGTGGAGCGCCCAGGTCAGGTCGCCGGTCTCGGCGCCGGTGCCCGGCTGCCCCACCGCCCGGTTGGCGAACATGTCGGAGCTGCGACCGACGCCGGAGCTGTCGGCGCGGTAGGCGGCGGGCACGTTGGCGATGAGCTGTTCCTGGTTCTGGCGCAGTGTGGTGGCGAGCGCGTCGAGTTCCGGGTGGTTGAAGCCGTGGACGAGCCAGTACTCCAGCTGGATGTTGAGGTTCCACCAGACCGCGGGCCAGGGCGTGGGCTCCAGCCACGGGCCGGAGGTGGCCATGACGGGGCCGTCGGCGCGGCTGGCGGAGGCGACCTTGTAGAGCTGGATCCAGTGGAAGCTCTGGAGTCGCTGGTCGGGGAAGGAGACGAAGCTCTTCCGGTAGAACTCGTGCCACCAGCGGGTGTGTCGGCCTCTGAGGGCGTCGTACGAGGTCGCGCGCCGGAGGTTGCGCAGCGACGCGGCCTCGGCGGCGGTGTCGGAGGGGTGGCTGTGTCCGACGCTGAGCAGCAGGTCGTCGCCGGTGCGGCGGTGGGCGGTGGCGGTCTGGCCGCCGCCGGTGAGGGGCTGAAGGACCTGCTCAGTGCCGTCGGCGGTGGTCCGGGCGGTCCAGGGCGGGTTGGCGGTGTAGCCGGCGGGTGGGGCTTCGCTGATCTTCCGGGGGCTGATGGCCTCCTCGGGGTGGAAGGTCCAGGTGGCCCGTTCGCCGCCGTCGGCCGTCACCCGTACGGCCAGGACCTCGTCGTGGATGAGGGCGGCGAGGGTGAGTGTGCCGACGGTGGTGGTGACGGTGCCGGTGAGTTCGGCGTTCCACAGGCTCAGCCGCCAGTCGACGGCGGTAATGGTGCCGGCGGGTTCGAGGGTGAGGTGGCCGACCGGCAGGCGGCAGGTGCCCCAGCCGCTGCCGAACTCGGGGCGGTGGTCCTGGACGCGGCCGTGCTGGACCGTGAAGCGGATCTTGTTGGCGTTCGGCTCCTGGTAGACCATGCTGCCGAGCAGTCCGTCGCCGAGGAACGGGCCTTCGTACCAAAGGGTGGGCAGTCTGGTCCACAGCAGGTCCTGGTCGCGCAGGAACCCGGCCCAGGCGCCGTCGGTGGTCATGGTGTCGCGGAGTCTCCAGGGGCGTCTGCCGCCGCCGTCGGACGACACCGGCTCTTCGGCGGCGTGGGCCGTGCCGGGTAACGCGGCCACCGCCGCTCCGCCCAGTGCGGTGCCGAGTACGGCTCTGCGGGGCACCTTCGAGTGTCTCTCCGGCTGTGAGGTCATCATCGTCCTCCAGACCTGACGGATCATCGATACATCGGGTGTATCGGCGAACGTAGGCACACCCTGTGTACCTGTCAATAACTTTGGCGGTCTGGTAAACGGGTCGCAGAAAGGCCATCATTGAGCCGGAGCAACCGTCCCGCACATCAGCGAGGCTCGCCTAAACCTCTCAACTCATCCGATGTATGGCGAGCAACTCAAGACCGCGTTCTTGATGGGTGGTGCATCGTGAGTCTGTCGATCGGGCTTGTCGTTCACGCAAGCCGCCGTGGAGTCTTCGAGGAGGCCGTCGAGCCGCTGTCCGGAATCTCGCTGAAGTGGGTCACGTACGGGCACGAGCACGAGATCCGGCCCCGCGTTCAGAGCCTCGCCGACGGGCACGCCCTGGACGGACTGCTGGTGGGCGCCGTTCCGTATCGCGCGTGCCGTGACGTCCTCTCCCCCGGCCTCCCTGTCGCGGTCACCCGCAGCTCGGCCCTCGACCTGGCGCTGGCGTTGTCCCAGGCGCAGGCCCGCGGCTGGCAGCCGGTTCCGGTCAGCATCGACACCTTCGACCACGAGGTGGTCTCCGAGGTCACGGAGGCGCTGCACATCGACCGCACCCGGGTCGCGTGTCTGCCGTACGCCGACGACCAGTACGTCGACGAGATCTGCGCCTTCCATCAGCGCTCCCTCCGGGAAGGCGGCGGCTACGTCATCACCGCGCGCACCGCGGTGCTACGGCAGTTGCGCGGCACCCTGCGCGTGCTGAACGGTTCGCCCGTGCCCTCCAGCATCCGCTCGGAACTGCACGAGCTGGTGCTGCGCATCCGGTCCGAGCGGGCGGGTGCCGCCGGGTTCGCCGCAGGCGTGTTCTGCGTCAACAGACGTGGTGGTCATGGCGACCTCGAGCGCAGCCGCATGGGCCTGCTGCATCTGCTGCGGGCGACGCCCGAGCTCAGCGACGCCTGGATCGAGAACCGCGGCCGGCGCGGCGTGGTGGTCCTCGGGCGCCGGACGCTGTTCGAGCGCCTCAGCCGCGACTGGCTCGTCGTTCCGGTGCTGGACCAGGCCCAGGAGGCGCTGGGTGTGGGGGTGTCCGCGGGGTTCGGTGTGGGGCCGTCGGCGCGTTCCTCGGTGATGCTCGCCGAACGGGCCGCCGCCCGTGCGGAGTCGGAGGACCGGCCGTGCGGCTATCTGATGGAGGACAGCGGACTGGTGATCGGGCCGATGGGGCTGGGCGGGCCGCCGCAGCCGCGGTCCGACCAGGAGCAGGGCGACCTCAGCGGACTCGCGCGGACCGTCGGCCTCAGTCCGGCAACGTTGTCACGGCTCGCCGCGATCGAGGGCGACCTGGCCGGACGGGCCGTCACGCCGAGCGAGTTGGCCGACGCCATGGCCGTCACCGATCCCAGCGGCCGGCGTCTGGTCCGCAAGCTCCACGCGCACGGACTGGTCACCTCCGAGGGGCTGGCCCAGACCCACCGCAAGGGCCGGCCGACCGGGCTGTACCGGCTGGCGATAGTCGCGGCCATGACTGGTGTAGCAGACGGAGACGCCCTGCCGACCGGCTAGAGCAACGCCTCGGCCACCGCTCGCAGGTTCGCCCGGCCCCGCCCGTACGAGCACAGCCCGTCCGCCGCCTCCGTCTCCGCGTCCGGCATACCGGTGGCGACGAGGAGGGCGTCGGGGCGGGCGGTGAACAGGGCGGTGCGGGCGGCGGCCTGCCAGGGATGCAGGTCCGCGTCCTCGGTGGCGATCAGCAGCGGTCGCCCCTGGGCGCGCCGCAGGATGGCGGCCACATCCACGGGGCCCTCGCTCGCCACGACGCCGTCGGTGGCGGGCATGACCTCGCGCAGGAGGGTGAGGAGGTCGGTACGGGCCCATTCCAACGCGGGGTTCGGGCGCCGGTGCAGGTCTACGACGTAGGGATCGACGATCGGGCCGGGCAGTGGCTTCCAGCGGATGGCGCGGCGGGCGGCGAGCAG
The DNA here is from genome assembly GCF_000718165.1 of Streptomyces fulvoviolaceus. GTDB lineage: Bacteria > Actinomycetota > Actinomycetes > Streptomycetales > Streptomycetaceae > Streptomyces > Streptomyces fulvoviolaceus. Next base: position 56,175 of record NZ_JOEY01000052.1, read on the forward strand.
CCCCACGTCCTCCGGATCGGGCCCGCGGCCGGCGGCGGCCAGTGGCGGTGCGAACCGCTCGGCCAGCGTGTCGACGCGGCGGGCGGCGTCGACGACTCGGGCCGGGTCGAGCGTGCCGCCTGCCATCGCGTCGAGCAGGGCGTCCCGGCAGCGCAGCCACAGCTCCGGGTCCGGGCGGGCGATGATGAGTTGGTCGGCTCCCGCGGCGATCGCTGCGACGGCTGCGGCCGGCTCGCCGACCGTGTCGGCTATCGCCTTCATCTCCAGGGCATCGGTCACGATGACGCCCTGGAAGCCGAGTTCGGTGCGCAGGAGGTCGGTGAGAACACGGCGGCTGAGGGTGGCGGGGGCGCCGGCGTCGAGGGCCGGGTAGACGACGTGGGCCGTCATGACGAGCGGAACGCCCGCGGCGACGGCGGCCTGGAAGGGCGGCAGATCCATCTCGCGGAGGGCTCGCTCGGATCTGGTGTCGACGGCGGTGCCCAGGTGACTGTCGACGGTGGTCGAGCCGTGGCCCGGGAAGTGCTTGGCGCACGGAGCGACGCCGGCGGCCAGCGTGGCCTCGGTCCAGGCCGTGACGTGCCGGGCGGCCTGGTCGGGGTCGGAGCCGAAGGCGCGGGTGCGCACGATGGGGTTGGCGGCGTCGCGGTGTACGTCGGCCAGCGGGGCGAAGCTGACAGCCACTCCGCACTCGGCAAGGTGCCGGGCGAGCGCGTCCGCGACGGCGGCGGTCAGCGCGGTGTCGTCGACGACACCGAGCGCCCAGGCACCCGGGGTCTCGGGCGCCCCGGCCCTGGCGAGATGGCTGATGCCGCCGCCCTCCTGGTCGACGGTGACCAGCAGACCGGGGCGCAGTAAACGCAACTCGTCGGTGAGAGCACGCAGTTGGCCCCGTCCGGCGACGTTGCGGGTGTGGAGGATGACGCCGCCGAGCCCGGTGTCGGCCAGCCGTTTCAGCTCGCCGGGGAGCGTGGTGCCGTCGAAACCGAGGACTAGGCAGCGGTGGGCGGCCTCGATCAGATCATCGGGGAGGGTGGTCACTGCGTCACCTCGGCGGTGGTCGTGTCACGGGAGGCGCCGTCGCCCGGCTCCACCAGCAGGACGCAGCGGGCCCAGTGACGGTCGGTCACCTGGACGTGCGGGGGCGACTCGGTGCGGCATGCGGCGCGTGCCAGAGGGCAGCGGGGGTGGAAGCGGCAGCCGGACGGGGGGTGGACGAGGTCCGGGGGTTCGCCGTAGTCGTCCGTGGCGGCGTCCGGTTCGCCGTCCTCGCGGTTCGTACGGCCCGCCAGGAACTCCATCCGGTCCGGATCCGGGGTGGAGTCCAGCAGGAGCCGGGTGTAGGGGTGGGCCGGGGTCTGGGTGACGTCCTCCGCGCTGCCGTACTCGACGATCTCCCCCGCGTACATCACCGCGATCTCGTCGGCGAAGTAACGGGCGCCGGCGATGTCGTGGGTGATGTAGAGCATGGCCAGGTGTTCCTCGTCGCGGAGGGTGGCGAGGAGGTTGAGGATCTCCAGGCGGATGGAGACGTCCAGCATGCTCACCAGTTCGTCGCCGAGCAGGACTTCGGGTTGGACGGCGAGCGCGCGGGCGATCGCGACGCGCTGCCGCTGGCCGCCGGAGAGCTCGTGCGGGAAGGCGTCCAGGAAGCGCTCGGGCGGGGTGAGCCGCACGCGTTCCAGCAGAGCCCGCAGGCGCTGCTCCAGGTCCTCGCGGCCGGTGACGGATCCGTGCAGCCGCAGCGGTCGTTCCAGCAGGTAGCGAACGCGGTGCAGGGGGTTGAGGGAGGCGAAGGGGTCCTGGAGCACCATCTGGACCCGGCGGGCGTAGTCGCGGCGGGCCCGGCGGCCCTGTGCCGAGGCGGGTTTCCCGTTCAGCAGGATGCTGCCGCTGGTGGGTTTCTGGGCGAGGGCGAGGGTCCGGGCGAAGGTGGACTTGCCGCTGCCGCTCTCGCCGACCAGGGCCACGGTGCGGCCCGGGATCAGGCGCAGGGAGGCGTTCTCCAGCGCGTGCACGCTCTCTCCGCGGGCGCGGTGCACCGGGTAGCGGACGGTGACGTCCACCGCTTCCAGTACGGGGACCGGTTCGGCCGCCGTATGCGCCGGGGCCTGCTCGTCGTTCATGCTCGCCCTCCGTTGATCAGCGCGGGCAGGTCGTCGGCATGGATGCAGGCCACCGCGCGCTCCGTGCCGTGCCCGGTGAGCGCGGGAACGGACGCCGCGCACTCGGGTGTCGCGTGCGGGCAGCGTGGCTGGAAGGGGCAGCCCGGCGGGAGGCTGCGCAGGTCGGGAGGGTTGCCGGGGATGCCGTTCAGGCGGCGCATCGGTCCGCGCAACGGCGGGAAGGAGTCGCGCAGTCCGCGTGTGTAGGGGTGTTTGGGGTCCCGGTACAGATCTCCGGCCGGTCCGCTCTCCACGATCCGTCCGCCGTACATGACGGCGATGCGGTCGGCGATCTCGAGGAGCAGTGACAGGTCGTGCGTGATGAAGACGACGGAGAAGCCCAACTCCCGCTGCAGCCGGATCACTTGGCGCAGGATCTGGCGCTGCATGACGACGTCGACGGCTGTGGTCGGCTCGTCCATCACCAGCAGGTCGGGATCGCAGACCAGGGCGAGCGCAATGGTGGCCCGCTGGCGCATTCCGCCGGAGAGTTCGTGCGGAAAGCTGTCCAGCCGGGCGGCGGGGATGCCGACGAGGTCGAGCATGTGCGCGGCGCGTTCGCGGGCCTGCGACTTGGGTATACGGCGGTGGGCGCGCAGGGTGTCGGTGAACTGGGCGCCGAGTCTGGAGACGGGGTTGAGGGCGTTCATGGCGCTCTGGAAGACGACGGCGGTGTGCTCCCAGCGGGTCCTGCGCAGTTCGCGCGCGTCGGCGTGCAGCAGGTCCACGGCCTCGCCCGATCGCGGGTGGAGCGTCGCGCTGCCCGAGCGGACGACGGCGGGTGGGCGCAGCAGCCGTAGCAGGGCGTTGATCAGGGTGGTCTTGCCGCTGCCGCTCTCGCCGGCGATGCCGAGGATCTCGCCGCGGCGCAGTTCCAGGGACACTTCGGACACCGCGGGCAGGGGTTCGGCCTCGGAGCCGTAGTCGACGCTCAGGTTCTTGACATCCAGCAACAGGGTCACTGTGCCCCCTTGCGGCGGGCGCCGCGCAGCCGCGGGTTGGTCAGTTCGTCGATGCCGAAGTTGACGAGCCCGGCGGCGGCGCCGAGCACGGTGATCGCGATTCCGGGCGGTACGAACCACCACCACGCGCCGGAGACCATCGCCTGCCGCTGCTGGGCGAAGTAGAGCATGGTGCCCCAGCTGACGGTGTTGATGTCGCCGATGCCGAGGAAGTCCAGGCCGGAGACGGCGAGGATGGAGGTGACGAGCGAGAGCATCAGCGTCGCCGAGATCACCGGCAGGAGGTTGGGCAACACCTCGACGAGCATGATCCGCGGATTGCTCTCCCCGAGCAGCCGGGCGCCGAGGACGAAGTCCCTGTTGCGCAGGGAGAGGGTCTGCACGCGCTTGGATCGGGCGCCCCAGGCCCAGCCGGTCAGGCCGATGACCAGCGCCACCGCGAACGGCCCGCCCCTCCCCCGCAGATACCCGGCGAGGATGATGACCAGCGGCAGCCCGGGCAGGACGAGGAAGACGTTGGTGAGGGCGCCGAGCACCGAGTCGACCGCGCCGCCGTAGTAGCCGCCGATCAGTCCGACGGCCACGGACAGTGTGGTGGAGACGACGGCCGCGAGGACGCCCACGAGCAGGGACGTCCGGGTGCCGACGACGAGTTGGGCGAGGACGTCGGTGCCGTCCTGGGTGGTGCCCAACGGGTGGGCCGCGGACGGGGGTTGAAGGACCGCTCCGGTGATTTCCGTGGGTGACAGGCCCATCAGCGACTGCACGATCCACGGGCCTACGGCGGCCACGAGGACGTACACGGCGATGATCGCGAGTCCGACGCGGGCCTTGCGGTTGGCGGGGATCAGCCGGCGCGGTGCGGTGCGCCAGGTCAGCCGGGCGGGTGGTGCTGCCGTGAGCGTCATGCGTCCTCCCGGGTGCGCGGGTCGAGCAGGACGTAGACGGAGTCGGCGATGAAGTTCGCCACCAGCACGGAGAGCGAGATGATCAGGAAGAGCGCCTGCATCAGCGGATAGTCGAGGTTCACCACGGCCTGGTAGAAGAGGTAGCCGATGCCGGGGTAGGCGAAGACCGCCTCGGCGAGGAGCGAGCCGCCGACGACCGTGCCGATCGAGATGGCCAGGCCCGCCACCTGCGGCAGCATCGCGTTGCGGGCGGCGTACGCCAGCAGGATCCGCCACCGGCCAAGGCCCTTGGCCTCGGCGAGGCTGACGTAGTCCTCGGCCACGGTCGTGATCATCATGTTGCGCATGCCGAGCAGCCAGCCGCCGACCGAGGAGACGATGATCGTCAGCGCGGGCAGGAAACCGTGCGCGATCACGCTGCTGACGAAGGCGAAGTCGAAGCCCGGTTCGAGATTGAGGTCGTAGCCGTTCTGCGACGGGAAGACCGGCAGGCTCACCGAGAGCAGCAGAAGCAGCATGGTGGCGACCCAGAAGTACGGCATCGAGCCGAGGAAGGTCGCGAGCGGTGCCAGCACGCTGTCCAGGCGGCTGCCGGGCCGGGCGCCGGAGATGATGCCGAGTCCGGTGCCCAGCAGGAACGCCAGTACGGTGGTCAGGCTCACCAGGCCCAGCGTCCACGGCAGGCCCTGCGAGATCATCTCGCCCACGGGCTGCGGGAAGTACGCGGTGGAGATCCCGAAGTCGAGATGGGCGAGCTGGGAGAGGTAGTGCAGGTACTGCTGCCACAGGTTCTGGTCGGGGACGCCGAACAGGGCCTGGATGGACTTCTCGGTCGCCGCGGTGACCTGTGACCTCTGGGCCAGCTTGTTCAGGATGACGGAGGCCGGGTCGCCCGGCATGAGTCGGGGGATGACGAAGTTCAGGGTGATGGCCACGGCGGCGGTCGCGAGGTAGAAGCCGAGGCGGCGCAGCAGGACCCGGGCCCGGCCTCCGCGCCGGCGGCGTGCGGGGCCGTCCGCGGCTGCCGAAGGCTGGGTGTGTGGCGTCGGCAGGGTCGTCGCCGTCATCGGCCGGACTCCTTGGGCGCGGTCATTACTTCACCGGCTTCAGGTGCGCGAGGACGTTCTCGAACGCCGGCCCGCCGTTCCAAGGCGCGCAGATGTCGTACGGATTGCTCTTGTCGGGGAATCCGGTCCAGTTGCGGGCGCTCCACGCGCAACCGGCGGTGATGTTCGACAGTGTCACGAACGGCACCTGGTCGACGATGATCTTCTCCAGCTTCCGGGTGAGCTGGATCTGGGTCTGCTCGTCGCCGGAGTCCGCGAGCTGGTTCAGCAGGTCGTCGGTGGACTTGTCGCGCCAGCGCAGGTAGTTGTTGGTCTGCGCCTTGCCGCCCTTCGGCGTGCCGGCGAACTGGCTGTTCAGCAGCGGGTTGTAGACCTGCCACGGCACGGCCCCGTAGGCGAGTCCGTACGAGGCGAGGTCGAAGTCGCCCTTCGCCCGGGTGTCGGTGTAGGTGCCGCTGGCCAGGGGCTGCACGTTCACCTTGATGCCGATCTTGCCGAGCTGGTCGGCGATGATCCTGGCCCGCTGCACCGAGTCCGCGAAGTCGGAGACCTCGATGTAGTTGAGCGTGAGCTGCTTGCCGTTCTTCGTCGCCTTGCCGTTGCTGAGGGTGTAACCGGCTTGCTGGAGCTGGGCTTTGGCGGCTGCGAGGTCGGTGCTGACCGCGTCCTTGTAGGCGGGGTCGAGCCACTTGCCCTGGGTCGTCGCGTCCAGGCCGGTCTGACTGATGGGGGTGGCACCGAGCTGGGTGACGAGCTGGATGAGCTGCTGCCGGTCGATCGCCAGCTCGACCGCTTTTCGGATGCGGACGTCCTTGAGCACGCTCCGGTCGTGGTTGAAGACCAGGATCAGCGACCCGTACGTCGGGTAGAAGTAGCCGTTCTTCGCCGGGTCCTTGTCGACGTACTGCTTCTCCAGGTTGGGTATCGCGCCGCCGCTCAGGTCCTCCTGACCGCTGGTCAGCTGGGAGATCTCGGTGGCGGAGTTCACCACGGGCAGCCGGACCTGCTTCACCTGGATCTTGCTGCGCCAGTAGTCGTCCCGCAGGGAGAGGGTGATCTGCTGCGGGTCGAACCGCTTGAGGGTGTACGGGCCGCTGCCCACGGGGTCGGGGTTGGTGAAGGTGACCGGATCTTTCTGATTCGCCCAGTACTTCTCCGGCACGATGTACTGCTGGAGAATCGAGGCGACCTGGGTGAAGGCGGGATTGTCGAAATGGAAGACGACCGTCTTCTGCCTCTGCGCGGCCACCGAGGAGAAAGAAACGCCGGACGCGTTGAGTTCGGGTGTTTTCTTCACCAGCCGGAAGGTGAACACGACGTCCGCGGCGGTGACCGGTTTCCCGTCGCTCCAGGTGGCTTTCTTGTCTATGTCCACGGTCAGCGTACGGCCGTCCGCCGACAGCTTCTGCGCGGAGGCGAGCCATGGTTCGAATTCGCCACCCTTGAGGACATTCACCCCCATGAGCGACTGGTACATGTAGATCCTGGTTCCGGGAGAAGCATCCCCGGTGCTGGTCAGCGGATTGAAATTCCGCTGGAGCACGGTTTTCCCGGAAGCGTAGTTGATCATCAAAGAGCCACTGCTTGAATTCGCCGAACCGCTGTCCTGGCATGCGGTGAGCGCCAGACTCATCACCACGGCGACCACTGCCGGACCGGTTCTCAAGGAACGCCTGAGCCGCACGGCTGACCTCCCAACTCGGTTGCGGCATTGTGCGAACGGGAAACGCCGGGTGTCAAGAAGAAACGAAAATCCCCGACATACGAACCTGGTTCCAAAAAGAAATGGAACCAGGTTCGTATGTCGGCAGTGTGTTTAATGGGCTGACACGGAAGGGGAGGAATGGCCCTCAGTCGAACCGGAGGCAATGAATTGACGCAGACGCGTGACACACCCGCGGCGACCGGTTGGATGCGGGAGGCGAGGTTCGGCCTCTTCGTCCACTTCGGCGTCTACAGCATGGCCGCACGGCACGAATGGGTGCGCAGCTACGAGGAGCTCGACGACGCCACGTACCAGCGGTACGTGGACCACTTCGACCCCGACCTGTTCGACGCCGCCGCCATAGCCCGCACGGCACGCGAGGCCGGCATGCGGTACGCCGTACTCACCACCAAGCACCACGACGGCTTCTGCCTCTGGGACTCGGCGCTCACGGACTACAGCTCGGCCCGCGTCTGCGGCCGGGACCTGGTCGCCGAGTTCGTGACCGCCGTACGCGCCGAAGGGCTCAAGGTCGGCTTCTACCACTCGCTCCTCGACTGGCACCATCCCGACTACGTGATCGACGGCGTCCACCCGCTGCGCAACGCGCCGGACGTGGCCACCCTCAACTCCGGCCGTGACATGGGCAGATACCGCGCCTACCTGCACGCCCAGGTCAAGGAGCTGCTCACCTCGTACGGCCAGGTCGACCTGATGTTCTACGACTTCACGTTTCCCTGGAACCGCGGCGGGATGCCGGGCAAGGGTCCGGAGGACTGGGACTCGGCGGAGCTTCTGGCGACGACCCGCGCGCTCCAGCCGGGCATCGTGGTCAACAACCGCCTCGGCATCCCGGGCGACTACGTGACCCCCGAGCAGTACCAGCCGGATCGTCCACTCACCGAGGACGGCGTCGAGATCATGTGGGAGGCGTGCCAGACCCTCAACGGCTCGTGGGGATATCACCGCGACAACCTGGAGTTCAAGGACCCCGGCGACCTGGTGCGCATGCTCGTCCAGTCCGTGTCGAACAACGGCAACATGATCCTCAACGTGGGTCCCGACGGCCGGGGGAACATCGAGCCGCGCGCCCGTGCCGTCCTGCGCTCCCTCGCGGAGTGGATGCGGCTGCACGCCCGCGCCGTCCACGGTGCCGGGCCCGCTCCGTTCACTCCGCCCGCCCACGGCGTCTACACCCTGCGCGGCAACCGCCTCTATCTGCACCTGTTCTCCTGGCCGTTCAGGCATGTGCACCTGCCCGGGCTGGCCGGCAGGGTGGAATACGCCCAGCTCCTCAACGACGGCAGTGAAGTCGAGTTCGACGTCCTCGAGAGCACGCCGCAACCGCACGCCCACCTCTCCCCCTTGCCGCAGTCCGACGGCACGCTGACGCTGACGCTCCCGGTCACCCGGCCCGACGTGCTCCTGCCGGTCGTCGAACTGTTCCTGACGGAGTCGTGAGGGGTGCCGGCGGTCCTCAGCGGGAATTTCGGGGAGCGATTCAACTTGCCTGCAGGACAAGGACGTTGACAGTCACCGGGATCGGCGCCACGGTGAGGGTTCTCGCGTGCACCGGGCCCGGAGGTCGTCCCTTGGCTGGTTCATCCGCACCGCACTCGGACAAAGACCTGTCGGACAAAGACCTGGTCGAACGCGTACGAGAACTCCAGCCCCTCATCCGCGCGCATGCCCTGCGCACGGAGCAGCAACGGCGCGTGACGGGCGAGGTCATGGCGGCGCTCGCGGGCGCCGGGCTCCATCGTATGAACGTCCCACGCCACTACGGCGGTTACCAGACCCCGTTGCGCACCCAGGTCGAGGCACTGAGCGAGGTATCGGCCGCCTGTGGGTCGGCCGGGTTCACGGCGCTGATCCAGGCCGGGTGTGCGTTCATCGCGGCGCTCTTCCCGGACGAGGCACAGGACGAGATCTTCACCGGTCCCGACGTACGGGTCAGCGGCACCCTCATCCCGAACGCGAAGGCCCTCCCGACGGAGGGCGGTTACCTGGTCGACGGGACCTCCCCCTTCGCGACCGGTTGCCAGGACGCCGACTGGCATCTGCTCACCGCCCTGGCCGACTCCGGGGAGGGCCGGCCGCCCGACCTGCTGTGGACGGCCATCCCCATGACCGACCTCGAAGTCCTCGACGACTGGAACGTCACCGGTCTGGCCGGGAGCGGCAGCAACAGCGTCGTCGCCCACGACGTTCACGTGCCCGCCCACCGTGTGCTGCACGTGGGCCCGTTGCTGGCCGGCGGTTTTCCCTCGCGGCGCAACAGTGCCGACCCCTTCTACGGGATGCCGGTGCTGCTGCTGTTCTGCGCCTGGACGGCCGCGGGCGCGCTCGGCCTGGCCCGGGCGGCGCGGGCGGAGTTCGGCGAGCGCATCCACCAGCGCGGCATCACGTACACCTTCTACGAACGCCAGCACGAGGCCCCGGTGACGCATCTGCAGATCGCCGAGGCCGCGATGAAGATCTCCAGTGCCGAACTGCTCACCGCCGACTTCGTGACGCTGATCGAGTCGAGGGTCGCCGACGGCAAGGCGTACTCGACGTTGGAGCGGGCCCGCATCAGGGCTCAGTGCGGCTATGCGACACGCCTGTGCAAGGAGGCGGTCGATCTGATCGGCTCCGCCTCCGGCGCCTCGTCGCTGCACCGCGAGGTGCCCGTCCAGCGCGCCGTCCGGGACCTCAACGCCCTGAGCCTCCACTCCTTCGTCAACCCCGCCGCCAACCTGGAGCTGTACGGAAGGGTGCTGTCCGGGCTCGACGCCGGTACGCCCTTCCTCTGACGCGGAGCGAGGGGGTGGAGAACTGCTGGGGTGTGGCTGGGTGGGAGTGTGTTCTGGCATGTGTGGGTGAGCGTGGAGGGTCCCGGCGGGCGGCTGGGTGCTGTCGTC
>NZ_JOEY01000053.1 GCF_000718165.1 Streptomyces fulvoviolaceus
AGGGCCGGCACCGGCGGTGCCCTGTTCCGCAATCTCTACCGGGACTTCCTCGCCGAGTGTGCCCAGCTGATCGACAGCAGCCACCTGCGCACCGGCCACAGCCTGTATACCGAGGCCGCCACCCTCTGGACACAGGTGGCCGCACTCATCGCGACAGCAGGCGAATCCGGCGACGCGAAGAACCTCATGCAGGCCGGCTCCATCCTCCACGAACTCTCGCGCATCGAACGCGACGCGATGCAGGCACTCAGCATGCTCTAGCTAGAACGGGGCGGCCTCCTCGGTGAGAACGTGTGGCCTCCGCCAGGCGCTCGTTCAACACGCCGGTCTCACGCCGGAGTTCGGCTGCTGCGTCCCGCGCTGCCGCGTACCAGGGGGTGACCAGCGGGGGTGTGACAGGGCCCCCCTCGACGCGCATGTCGCACCGGCGACGGAGAGACACTGGCGAGATGGCGCCCGAGCGGCACAACGGCGGCGACGAACTGGCCACGCTCGCCAGGGGCAGGTGCAGCCCACACCTACAGACGATCTATAGGTCATGCACAGGTTCCTGCCATGCTCCTGATAACTGTCAACGACATTGTCAGAGATATGGATGACATGACACGGGGACACAAGCCCCGCACCCCCGGTGCCCACCGCTCCCGCCGCTGGTTCATGAACAGGGCCATGCTCACCGGCGGCGTCTCCGCCGTCGCTGTCATGGGTGGTTACGCCGCCTCTTCGGCCGGAGCCGAGACGACGTCGTCCACCGACGCGACGGCGAGCGCGTCACCGTCGGGTGCACCGACCGGCGCACCGCCCGGAGGCGGCGGCCAGACCGTCGCGTACGACGACTTCGTCGGCGTCACCACGGACGGCACAGTCGTCGACGACCTGTACGCGATCCACTCCACCCACGTCTCCACCGTCCCGGTGGTCCGCGCCGCGAAGGCCTTCGTCGACGCCCTGACCGACGACCAGAAGTCGGCCACCCTCTTCGATGTCGACTCCGACCAGTGGCTCGACTGGACCAACGTCGACTCCAACAACCGCGACGGTGTCGCCCTGCGCGATCTGACCGAGAAGCAGTACGCGCTCGGCATGCGGCTACTCAAGGCGTCCCTGTCGGCCCGCGGCCTCAAGCAGTCGAACCAGATCCGCAAGATCAACCAGTTCCTCGGCGAGTACACGGGCGACACCTCGAAGGCGCTCAACGAGGACGCCTACTGGTTCACGATCATGGGCACCCCCTCAGTGACCGAGGCCTGGGGTTTCCAGTTCGAGGGCCACCACCTCGTCATCAACTACTTCGTCCTCGGCGACCAGGTCGTCATGACGCCGACCTTCATGGGCTCGGAGCCCACGAAGATCACGTACGACGGCGTCGACTACCACCTCTTCAAGGAGGAGACCGCCGCCGGCCTCCGGCTGCTGCGCTCGCTGAATGACACCCAGCTCGCCGCCGCGCTCTCCACCGCCGCCAAGACCGGCGAGGACTTGATCGCCGGCGCCGGCAAGGACAACGGCGTCATCCCCTACGCCGGCCTCAAGGGCTCGGCCCTGACCGGTCGTCGCCAGGAGCAGCTGCTCCTCGATCTGGTCGAGGTGTACGTCGGCAACATGGACGAGGGCCACGCTCAGGTGAAGATGCGCGAGGTCGAGAAGCACCTCGACGACACGTACTTCTACTGGATGGGCGAGTACGAGGACGACTCGGCGTTCTACTACCGCGTCCACAGCCCCGTGATCCTCATCGAGTACGACGCCGAGCACGCGCTCGCGTACCACGGCGACAAGGACACCAGCTCCGCCTCGGCCACCGCGTCCGCGTCTGCCTCGGCGAGCGCGAGCGCGGGCCCCGGCCCGGGCGGCGGCTCCCAGGGCGACCCCACCCCCACCACGCAGCACATCCACACCATCGTCCGCACCCCCAACGGCAACGACTACGGCGTGGACCTGCTCAAGCTCCACCGGGACACCGACCACTGATGGTTGCCCGCTCCCGCGAGACCCGCGTCATCGGATGATGGCGCGGGCCGCTCACGCCGAGGGCTGACCGGATTCGGGCCTCACGCGCTGGTGGGCGTGCTCAGCAGCGGACATGGGGCGGGTCTGTCCGGGGCGTCATGCGGACGGCGGTCCCTGGCTGGTCGCCGTGAAGGTGACCCTGCGAGAGCCTTCAGCCGCTCCAACTCCGCCATCGCGACACCATCGCCGCCCAACCGCCCAACCGCCCAGCTTCACAGGTGTTGCAGGGGCTGGTCACATCCGACGGAGCGGTCCCGTCCATATCATCGCAGACATGTACAATACTCGCCTTCCTCGCCGCGGCTTCCTCGCCGGAACGCTCGGCCTCGCCCTGTTCGGTGCCGCCGCCTGCGGGAACTCGTCGAACACCTCGACCGGCTCCGCCGCGTCCACCAGCGGCACCGCGACCGCCGCCGCCACGACCGGACGCGAGGGGACTCCGAGCCTCCAGAGCCTCACGTCGGAGGTCAAGGGCAAGTTCAAGCAGTACACCTACAAGGACTCCAAGACCGGCCAGTCCCTGCCCTACAACCTGTACGTCCCCGCCGACTACGACGCCGCCAAGTCCTACCCCCTGGTGCTCTACATCGCCGACTCCAGCCTCGTCGGCCAGGACGTGACGGTTCCGTTGTCGCAGTACGGTGCGTTGATCTGGGCCAGCGCCAGTGAGCAGGCCAAGCACGAGAGCATCGTGCTCGTTCCCGAGTACCCCTCGGTGATCATCGACGACCACGGCAGCTACACCACGAACGAGTACGTCGAGATGACGCCTCGCCTGCTCAGCTCGGTCGCGAGCAAGTACAGCGTGGACCCCGAGCGGATCTACGGCACCGGCCAGTCGATGGGGTGCATGACGGTGATGTACCTGGCCGCCAAGCACCCCGATCTCTTCGCCGCCGAGCTGTTCGTCTCCGGCCAGTGGGAGATCAGCCAGCTCACGAACCTGGCGAAGGAGAAGTTCTTCTACATCGCCGCCGGAGGCGACGACAAGGCGTCGGTCGGTCAGACCGAGGTCCAGAAGATGCTCAAGAGCGCAGGCGTCTCCTACCAGGCCGAGACCTGGGACGCGACCTGGTCCGAGGCGCAGTTCTCGGCCGCCGCGAAGGAGCTGTTCGCCGCGGGCGACAGCATCAACTTCGCGACGTTCAAGACTGGCACCGTCCTCGAGGTCTCGGGGGCGTCGTCCTCCGCGATGGCCGGCGAGCACATGGCCTCCTTCGAACCGGCATACGAGATCACCTCACTGCGCGACTGGCTGTTCGAGCAGAGCGCCTGACACCTCGGACAGCGCCACAGTCGCGTGCCCAGGTGCTCGGCCCAGAGGAGAACACCCTTGAGCAGAGCGATCACGCGATCCGGCCTGGCAGGCGCCTGCCTGTGCCTGGCCCTCGGCCTGACCGGCTGCGCTTCGACGTCCTCCACGGGAACCACGAGCACCGGCGCAGCGGCCGGCACCCCGGCGGGTGCGAGCGGGGCGCCGACCGCCGGTGCCACAACGTGCAGCACCGCAGCGGCCACGGACACCAGCGGAGTGTCCGCCTCCGACGCGGGCAGACGCGCCGAGGAGTCCTGGGGAAGCGGCAACTACGCCGACGCTCTGGTCTGGGCCAAGAAGGCCGCGGCCACCGCTGATGCCCGCGGGGAGCAAATCCTCGGCATCTACGGCGACGGTCTGTGCGCCAGCAAGGACTTCGTCACTGGTGAAAACCCGTTTCGTCGGTCTCTCTCCGTGGCGAAGGTGTGTGACGGCAGCCACAGCTCGTCCAAGCGCACGGCGCGTCGCACGATGGTGTCGGCGAAGCAGTCCCGCAGCATGGGCGTCCTGCCCATGCCGGGCGAGCCGTTCACCGCGAACAGCCTCTGGGAGGAGCCCAGTTCACTGGAGATGGTGTTCCTTCGGGGGCGACCCGTTGCCGGGCCGTCTGCGGATGGACCCGCAGATCGATCCGCGCCGCCGTGTCCACCGCGTCGCCCGGCGTGAAGTACATGGCCAGACCCGCTGCCGGGGGTCTTCCCGGGCAGCGAGCCCATCGACCGTGCCTTCTTGGCGGTCCTTCTCGCGGGAGTTCTCCTGAATCACCGTGAGTGATCAAGCCGCCTGGTGGGCCCGGCCGGACTCCTCCGGCCGGGCCCACCTTTGTGCGTACGCATGGGGCGTACGGCTCGCCCGGACCGCCGGCGCGACTGAGGGCGGTCCGGGACGTTCGGGTGCGAGGCGTCGGGACGCCTCGGGGTCATGCCTTGGCGAGTGCCGGTTCGGCCTCGATGTCGTGTGGCTGTGCCGGGGTGGGCTCGGGTGTTCCTGTGTGCAGGACGCGGTTGACGCGTGCGGTGTCGAGGACGTGTTCCCAGCGGGCGACGACGAGGGTGGCGACACTGTTTCCGGCGAGGTTGGTCAGGGCGCGGCACTCGGACATGAACTTGTCGATGCCGAAGATCAGCATGATGCCGGCGGCGGGCACGGTGCCGACGGTGGAGAGGGTGGCGGCCAGGGCGATGAACCCGGCGCCGGTGACGCCTCCGGAGCCCTTGGAGGTGAGGATCATGACGGCGAGCAGGCCGAGTTGCTGCCCGACGGTGAGGGGCGTGTCGGTGGCCTGGGCGATGTAGACGGCGGCCAGGGAAAGGTAGATGGAGCTGCCGTCGAGGTTGAACGAATAGCCGGTCGGCACGGTCAGACCCACGATGTCGCGGCGTACGCCGAGTCCTTCGAGCTTGCCCATCAGCCGCGGCAGCACGCTCTCGGAGGAGGAGGTGCCCAGGACGATGAGGAACTCCTCGCGCAGATAGCGCAGCAGCCGGAAGATGTTGATCCTGAGCAGGGCCAGGACGCCGCCGAGGACCACGACGACGAAGAACAGCGAGGTGCCGTAGAACAGTCCGATGAGCCGGCCGAGGCTGGTGAGGGTGGAGATGCCGTACTTGCCGATGGTGAAGGCCATCGCGCCGAACGCGCCGACAGGTGCGGCCAGCATGATGTAGTGCAGGATCTTGAAGACCACGGCGCTCAGCCGGTTGATGCCGTCGACGATCGGGACTCCCGTCGCCCCTACCGCTTTGAGCGCGATGCCGAACAGCACCGCGAAGAAGATGACCTGAAGGATGTTGCCTTCGGCGAAGGCTCCCACCGCGCTGGAGGGCACGATGTCGGTGAGGAAGTGCCACCAGCTCTGGCCCTCGCCGTCCTTGACGTACTGGGCGGCGTCGCCCGACAGGTGCAGTGCGCCGGGGTGGGCGTGGACTCCGGCACCGGGCTGGAAGACGTTGACAGCGATCAGTCCGACGGCCAGGGCGACCAGGGTGCCGGCCTGGAAGTAGACCAGGGACTTGAGGCCGACCCTGCCGACACGGCGCAGACTGTCGACCCCGCCGATGCCGGCCACGATCGTCAGAAAGACGATCGGCGTGATGAGCATCTTGATGGCGGATACGAAGGTGGTACCGACCGGCTCCAGGGCGACGCCGGCGCTCGGCCAGAGCCAGCCGGTCAGGATGCCGCAGACGATCGCGGTCAGGACCCAGAAGTACAGCTGCTTGTACCAGGGCTTGGTGGGTGGCGTGGCAAGGGACTGGCCGGGGGCGGGGGACGCGGTTGCTGCCATGGCGTTTCTCCTCGTCGAGGAACGTGGACGCAGCCGGGACGCGGGGCGGCCTTCCAGGCGTGAAGACCGGTGGGGAGAGCGCGGCTCGGTAGCGGACAGATGTGGGTGTCCGGTGATCGGCGCGGGACGGTCGTCCCGCGGTGGGCAGGCCGGGGCGGGGTCGTCCGTGCCGCCCTCAGCCCTGCGGGGGTTCGGTCAGAGGAGTTCGAGGAGCTTCTCCGTGAACTCGGTGGTCGTGGCGCTGCCGCCGAGGTCGGGGGTGCGGACGTCGGTTTTGGCCAGCACCGCGGCGATGGCGTCCGTGATGTCCTTGGCCGCCTCGGGGTGGCCGAGGTGGTCGAGCATCATGGCCGCCGACCAGATCGCGCCGAGCGGGTTGGCGATGCCACGCCCGGCGATGTCGGGGGCGGAGCCGTGGACGGGCTCGAACATCGAGGGGAACTCGCGCTCCGGGTTGAGGTTGGCGGCCGGCGCGATACCGATGGAGCCCGCCACGGCGGCGGCCAGGTCGCTGAGGATGTCGCCGAAGAGGTTGGAGGCGACGACCACGTCGAAGCGGGCCGGGTCGAGGACGAACTTGGCGGCCAGGGCGTCGATGTGCTCCTGGTCCCAGGTCACCTGCGGGTATTCGGCGCCGCGCTCGGCGACCAGCTCGTCCCAGAACGGCAGGGTGTGCACGATGCCGTTGGACTTGGTGGCCGAGGTGAGTTTCCCCGCGCGCTGTGCGGCCAGCTCGAAGGCGTAGTCGAGGACGCGGGTCACCCCGGCACGGGTGAACACCGCCTCCTGCACGGCCATCTCCTCGGGGAAGCCCCGGTTCAGCCGGCCGCCGATCTCGCTGTACTCGCCCTCGACGTTCTCGCGTACGACGACGAACTCCACCTCACCGGCCGCGGCGGCGCGCAGCGGGCTGTCGACGCCCTCGAAGACGCGGATCGGCCGCAGGTTGACGTACTGGCGGAAGCCGCGGCGGATCGGGATCAGCAGCCCCCACAGCGAGACGTGGTCCGCCACGCCCGGGTAGCCGACCGCGCCGAGCAGGATCGCGTCCTTGTCGCGCAGCTGGTCGAGCCCGTCCTCGGGCATCATCGCGCCCTCACGGACGTACCGCTCGCAGGACCAGTCGTAGGAGGTGTACGAGAAGTCGAAGCCGTGGCGGGCGCCGACGGCGTCCAGGACCTGCTGGGCGGGCGGCAGCACCTCGGCTCCGATGCCGTCGCCGGGGATGAGTGCGATGTGGTGGTGGGTCATGTGCCGATTGCAGCAATCAGGCCACGGGGCCGTCCAAGACGCTCTGCCGATCTGCCTTATAAGCCTGCCCTATCAGAGCTGGATAGCGTCAAGTGCGCAGGTCAGGAAGGTACGGGCGGCTGGGGACTGCTCCGCGCGGCGGCTGACCAGCGCGATCCGCAGCGTCGTCTTCGGCTCGATGTCCAGCACCAGTGCGCCGGCTCGCTCGGCCGTCGTGCGCCAGGACTCGGTGACCACGGCGAGCCCGACCCCCGCGAGCACCAGCGGAAGGATGGCCACCCGGTGCTCGGTCTCCGCCGCGATGCTGAAGCCGATGCCGCGCTCGCGCAGCGCGTCGACGTACGCGCGCATCCCGGTGCCCCGCTGCCCGACGATCAGCCGCTGCCCGGCCAGCTCCTCGCAGGCGACCGGCCGACCCGCCGGGAACGGCCCGTCGGGCGGGGTGACCAGCACGAAACGCTGCTCCCCGGCGGCATGTGAGATCACCTCCTTGTCGGTGAGCGGACCCGACGTCGCAAGGAGCCCCAGCTCGGCGGCGCCGGTGCGCACCATGTCGACGACATCGCGCGAGGTGAAGGCGGCCCGGATGTTCACCGACACCCCCGGATACCGGCCGCTGAACGTGCGGATCATCGTGGTCAGCGGCTCCACCGCCTGAGACGGCATGGCCGCGATGTCCAGTCGCCCCTCGCGCAGTTCGTGCACGGCCGCGACGCTGGCGCGGGCCGTCTCCAGGCTGCGCACAGCCGCCCGGGCCGGCTCGATCAACGCCGTCCCCGCCTCGGTGAGCACGGCCCGACGGCCGATCCGGTGGAACAGACTGCTGCCGAGGTCCCGCTCCAGCGTCTGAACGGCCTGGGAGAGCGACGGCTGTGACAGGTACAAGGCCGACGCCGCCCGGTTGAAACCCCCGTGATCCACAATCGCGAGGAAGTACTCCAGCTGGCGGATGTCCATGACCACCATCCTGCGGTCTCTTCGTAGTGGGCCAACGATGTCGGTAGACACACGTTCCATGATCGCGGGCTGAGGGCCGGAACAGTGGGGGGCCCTGTCACTCCCCGGCTCACTGCGGCCTGCCACCGGAAAGGCTGAGGCCCAAGACTGGACGGCGTACCCCTTCGAACGGGCCGACACCGCGTACGGGAAGGGGTGCGGGGACAGAAAGGAACCGCGATGGGCACGCAGTCCGACGCGCAGGGCCGCGAGGAGGTCGTCCGGGCCTGGCGCGCGCATGTGCGGGCGCTCACCGAGGGCGACACCGAGGCTCTCGAAGACCTGCTGGACGAGGGTTTCACCCTCACCCACATGTCCGGCTACGTGCAGCCGAAGGAAGAGTGGCTCGCGCAGATGCGCGCGGGCTGGTTCGACTACCACGACGTCGACGAGAAGAGCGTGTCCGTCGAGGTGACCGGCGGCACGGCCCACCTGGTCGGACGCACCGTCACCGACGCCACCGTCCACGGCGTCCGCGCCCCCTGGCACCTGCAACTGGCCTTCGACTACGCCCGCCGAAGCGGCACATGGACTGCGTTGCGGGCCATCGGCACGAGCTGGTGACCACAGCCCGGCGAAGCACCACACAGCTGCAGAGCGACAGAGCCAGGAACCACGGAACACAGGAAAGGGAACCGCACATGAGTGACGAAGCCAGGGCCGCCAAGGAAGTCGTCGTGGTCATCGGGCCAGGGAGCATCGGCCAGGCGATCGCCCGCCGGGTCGGCTCCGGCCGCACCCTGCTGCTCGCCGCGCACAGCGAGGAGGCGACCAAGGCCGCCGCCGAGCAGCTGCGCGGCGACGGCTTCGAGGTGGACGTCCAGGCCACCGACATCTCCGACCGTGCCGCCGTCGAGGCCCTGGCCGACAAGGCCGCCGGGATGGGCCCCGTCACCCAGGTGATCCACGCGGCCGGCGTCTCTCCCACCCAGGCGACCATCGAGCGGGTCATGGAGGTCGACCTCGCCGGCACGGCGTACATCCTGGACGCGTTCGCCCGGGTCGTCGCACCCGGCGGGGCCGGCATCGTCGTCGCCAGCATGGCCGGGCACCGGGAGAGCCCGTACGAGCGCGAGATCGAGCAGGCGCTCGCCACCACCCCGACCGACCAGCTGCTCGCGCTGCCGTTCCTCGCCCCCGAGAAGGTGGGCTCCTCCGTGCACGCGTACGCGCTCGCCAAGCGGGGCAACGCGCTGCGCGTCGAAACCGCCGCCGCGGCCTGGGGCAGGCGCGGGGCCCGCGTCAACACCATCAGTCCCGGCGTCATCATCACCCCGCTGGCCCTGGACGAGCTGTCCGGCCCGCGCAAGGAGTGGTTCGAGCACGTTCGCGAGGTGTGCGCCGCCAAGCGGTTCGCCACGTCCGACGAGGTCGGCGACGCCGCGGCCTTCCTCCTCGGTCCGCAGGCCGGCTTCATCACGGGCGCCGATCTCCTCATGGACGGCGGCGTGACGGCGGCCCTGCGAGTCGGCGACCTGACGATGTAGTCGTGACAGGTCGCCGGACGCGACGATGAACCTGCCGTGCAGGGGAGCCGCGTTCCAGGGTGTGACGGGGCCCCTCACGCGGCTGTCACGCCGGTCACACCACTGCCAGACTGGAACGCATGGTACGTGAGCAGCACAGCGGTGGCGGTCGCGACGGCGGTGGCGGCGGGAGCGAACTGGGCCGGTTCCTGAAGGCCCGCCGGGCCCGGGTGACCCCCGCCGACGTCGGGCTACCGCAGGGACCCGGTCTGCGGCGCACGCCTGGCCTGCGCCGCGAGGAGCTGGCCACCCTGGCCGGCGTCAGCATCGATTACTACACACGCATGGAACGCGGCAGGGAGACGAACCCCAGCCCGTCCGTCGTCGACGCCCTCGCCGCCGCGCTGCTGCTGGAGGAACCCGAGCGCCGGCACCTGCGCGACCTCGCCGCCTGCGCCGCCCGCGGCGCCGCCCCGCTCGGGACGGCCGAGGCACCCGCCAGGGGCGTGGATCCCGGCGTGGAACTGCTCCTGGAGAGCTTGCGCCCCAACCCTGCCCATGTCGTCAGCCGCACCATGGACCTGCTGGCCGCCAACCCCGGCGGGCTGAGGCTGATGGCCGGGCTGGAGGACTGGCCGGAAGGGCAGCGCAACATCGTGCGCTACGTCTTCCTCCACCCGACCGCCCGCGTCCTTTTCGAGGACTGGGAGAACCAGATCCGCGGCTGCGTCGCCCGCCTACGCACGCTGGCCGGCGTTGAACCGGACGCCTCCGACCTCACCGGCCTGGTCGACGAACTGCTCGCGAAGAGCCCGGACTTCGCCCGCCTCTGGGAGTACTACGACGTCAAGGGCCACAGCCACGGCCGCAAGACCTTCCACCACCCAGGCGCCGGCACCTTCACCCTCGGCTACCACTCCCTCCAGCTGGAGGGCGGCTCCGGTCAGCGTCTGGTGGCCTACCACGCCGTCCCCGGCACTGCGGAGTACGACGTGATGGTCCGGCTCGACCGGGAGCCGGCCGTGGCCGAGTCCGCCACGGCCTGACCCCGATACCGCTACGGCTTGACGAGAACCTTCAGCGCCTCACGGTCGGCCATCGCGCGGTATCCGTCCGGTACGGCGTCCAGGGCGACCGTGCGGTCGAAGACTCGGCCCGGCTCGATTCGGCCCTCCAGTACGTCGGGGAGCAGCTCCTCGATGTAGGCACGGGCCGGGGCGACGCCGCCGGCGAGGGTGATGTTGTTCATGAACTCCGGGAAGCCCAGGGGGACTTCGCCGTATTGCGGGGCGCCGACCCGGCTGATCGTGCCGCCCGCGCGGACCGCGCCGATCGACATGTGCAGGGCGGGCAGGGTGCCGACGCACTCCAACACGGTGTGGGTGCCGTCGCCGTCGGTCAGCTCCCGTACCCGCTCGATGCCCTCCTCGCCGCGCTCGGCGACGACGTCGGTGGCGCCGAAGTCGCGGCCCAGGTCGGTGCGGTCCTTGTGCCGACCCATCAGGATGATCCTCCCCCAGCCTTCGGTCGGGGGGACCCCCAGGCGCCGAGCCGCTTGGCGGCCAGGACAGCGGAGAGGCCGACCGCGCCGTCGCCGACCACCGTGACCGTCGTACGGGAGTCGACTCCGGCGGTGACCGCGCAGTGGTGGCCGGTGCAGAACACGTCGGACAGGGTCAGGAGCGAGGGCAGCAGGGCCGAGTCCTCGGCCACCGGCAGCTTGACCAGGGTGCCCTGCGCCTGCGGGACGCGCACCGCCTCGCCCTGGCCGCCGTCGACGCCGTCGCGCGCCCACAGGCCGCCGTGGCGGCACGAGGTGTGCAGGCCCTCGCGGCAGAAGTCACAGATGTTGTCGGACCACACGAAGGGCGCGACGACCAGGTCGCCGCGCTTCAGCCCGGACACCTCCGCGCCGACGTCCTCCACCACACCCAGGAACTCGTGGCCCATGCGCTCGCCGTGCCCGGAGGCGGGCATCGAGGCATACGGCCGCAGATCGCTGCCGCAGACGCAGGAGCGCAGGACGCGTACGACGGCGTCGGTGCGCTGTTGGATCCCGGGGTCCGGGACGTTCTCGACGCGGACGTCTCCGGCGCCCTACATCAGCGTTGCCCGCCTGGGGTCCTCCGAAGGGTTCTCAGCGGGTGGTGCTGCGGGGTGCGTTGTACTCGGCGTCGTCGACCTTCTCCAGCCAGGTGGTCTCGGGGCCGCCGTCCGGGCCGGTGCCCTCCCACATGGCGAGGTGCTGCACGAAGCGGTCGGAGACGGCACCGTGCCAGTGCTCCTCCCCGGGCGGGGTGTGGATGGTGTCGCCGGGGTGGGCCTCGATGACCGTGCCGTCGCGGGTACCGATCAGCGCGGTCCCGGAAACGATGTGCAGGGTCTGGCCCATCGCGTGAGAGTGCCAGTCGGTGCGGGCGCAGGGCGCGAAGCGCACCATGTTGGCACGCATGCGGGACGGCTCCTGGCCGGAGTGGATGACGTCGAACCAGACGTCACCCGTGAACCAGTCGGCCGGGGCTTTGGCCGTGGGTGCTGCTTCAGGATTTCCATCAGGTCTTCTGTCTCGTCCGTCTCGTCGCCGTACGGCTCACTCGCCGTCGGCGGCCCGAGCCTTGGCGTCGTTCTCGACGATGTCCTTCAGCTGCGTGATCGCGCTCATGGCACTGGGCCAGCCTGCGTGGAACGCGAGGTGCGTGATGGCCTCGACCAGCTCGTCCTTCGTCAGGCCGCTCTCCGGTGCGAGGCGCAGGTGGGAGCCCAGCTGCTCGGTGCGGTACAGGGCCGCCCCGGTTATGGCGGTCTCGGGCCGCTCAGCTGTGGTCGATCATGTCCATGTGGTCCTTGCCGAGGCGGTCGCCCACGGCCGGGGTGAGCTGGTCGAGCTTCTGGAGGACCTCGGCGGACAGCGTGATGCCGTCGGCCGCGACGTTCTCCTCCAGGTGCGCCACCCGGCGGGTGCCGGGGATCGGCGCGATGTCGTCGCCCTGCGCCACCAGCCAGGCCAGGCACAGCTGTCCCGGCGTGACGCCGACCTCGTCGGCGATGGCCTTGACCTCGTCGGCGACGCGCAGGTTCTGCCGGAACAGCTCGGGGTCGTTGAAGCGCGGCATGGTCGCGCGCAGGTCGACCTCCGGGTCGAACCAGTCGGTCGTACGGAAGCCGCCCGCGAGGAAGCCGTGGCCCAGCGGCGCCCACGGCACGAAGC
The DNA here is from genome assembly GCF_000718165.1 of Streptomyces fulvoviolaceus. Classification (GTDB taxonomy): domain Bacteria; phylum Actinomycetota; class Actinomycetes; order Streptomycetales; family Streptomycetaceae; genus Streptomyces; species Streptomyces fulvoviolaceus. The sequence goes on from NZ_JOEY01000053.1 coordinate 12,534, forward strand.
CGATGCCCAGCTCCCGCGTCACCGGCAGGATCTCCGTCTCCGGGTCGCGGAACCACAGGGAGTACTCGGTCTGCACGGCGGTCAGCGGGTGTACGGCGTGGGCGCGGCGGATGGTGCCGGGGCCGGCCTCGGACAGGCCGAGGTGGCGGACCTTGCCCTCCTTGACCAGCTCGGCCATCGCGCCGACGGTCTCCTCGATCGGCGTGGCCGGGTCGACGCGGTGCTGGTAGTACAGGTCGATGTAGTCGGTGTCGAGGCGCTTGAGGGAGCCCTCGACCGCGGCCTTCACGGTGACCGGGCTGCTGTCGAGGCCCTCGCGGCCGGTGTACGACACGAAGCCGAACTTCGACGTCAGCACCACCTGCTCGCGGCGGCGGCCCTTCAGGGCCTTGCCGATGAGCTCCTCGTTGAGGAACGGGCCGTACGCTTCGGCCGAGTCGATGTGCGTGACGCCGAGGTCGAGCGCGCGGTGGATGGCGCGGATGCCTTCCTCGTTGTCGGCGTTGGCGCCGGTGTAGAGCGCGTTGATGGGCATCGCGCCCATGCCGATCTGCGTGACGTCCAGCTGTCCGCCCAGCTTGATGTGCTTCATGGTGACGGCTCCGTACTTCCGGGGAGGGGGCTACCGGGATGGCGATCCCCAGCACGCTCGACCCTCGCTGTGATGTGCTCGACGTGCCAGACCGCGCTGTGCCGGGGAGCCGTGTTCCGGGGTGCGACAGGGCCCCCCACGCCCCTACCGCTCAGGTCACCGGCCCTCGCACACTCGAAGCCATGACACGTGAGCAGCAGAGCGGGAGTACCGAGCTGGGGCGCTTCCTGCGCGCCCGCCGGGCCCGGATCACCCCCGCCGAGGCCGGTCTCACGGCCGTCTCGGGGCTGCGCCGCACGCCTGGGCTGCGCCGTGAGGAACTGGCCACCTTGGCCGGTATCAGCATCGACTACTACACCCGCCTGGAGCGCGGCAGGGAGACCCGCCCCAGCCCGTCCGTCGTCGACGCCCTGGCTCGCGCCCTGCTGCTGGAGGAGGCCGAGCACGAGCACCTGCGCAGCCTGGCCGCCCTCGCCGCCCGCACGGTGCCCGAGCAGCCGACGGCGCCCGGACGGACCGTGCGGCCCGGTGTGAAGCTGCTGCTGGAGGGCCTGCGGCCCCATCCCGCGCACGTGGTCGGCCGCACCAACGACCTGCTGGCCGCCAACCCGAGCGGGTTGCGGCTGCTCGCCGGCCTGGACGAGTGGCCGGCCAGGCAGCGCAACATCGCCCGCTACGTCTTCCTCCACCCCGCCGCCCGCGACCTGTTCCACGACTGGAACACCCAGGTACGCGGCTGCGTCGCCCGGCTGCGCGCCCTGGCGGGGACGGACCCCGACGCCCCCGACCTGACCCGGCTCGCCGGTGAACTCCTCCTCAAGAGCCCGGAGTTCGCCCGCCTCTGGGAGCGCTACGACGTCAAGGGAAGCACCCACGGCCGCAAGACCTTCCACCACCCCGAGGTCGGCGACCTCACCCTCGGCTACCAGTCGATGGAACTGGAGGGCACCCCCGGCCACCGCCTGATCGCCTATTACGCCGAACCGGGCACCCCCGATTACGACGCCCTCGTCCTGCTCGACCTGCTCGGCGCCGAGCCGTCCACCCCCCGGACGGCCCCGAACAGGGAAGCGTCAGCCGGTTGACCCCGTGCTGTTGCCGCCGCCGGCCGCGACGGTCAGCCTGAATCCGAAACCCTCACCGACCAGGGAAAACACTGATGACCACGACGTGGACGAGTGACGAGCTCGACAGCATCGAGCACGCCGAGGAACTGGAGATCGCGTCCCTTCGGCGCGACGGCTCGCTGAGCAGTCGGCGCACGATCTGGGTCGTCCGCGTCGGCGACGAGATCTACGTCCGCTCGGTCAACGGACCCGGCTCCGACTGGTACCGGGGCACCCGAGCCCACCGGCAAGGCCGTGTCCAGGCCGGCGGTGTGGACAAGGACGTGACCCTCGTCGACGCCGACGAGGAGGTCAACGATGCCGTCGACGCCGCCTACCGCGTCAAGTACGGCCACTACGCCGCGTACATCATCAAGGCCATCACCAGCCCCGAGGCGAGCTCCACCACGATGCAGCTCGTCCCGCGCTGAACGGGAACCGGCACCCGGACGGACCGGCCGGGGAGCGCACCGCGCCGCCCCGCGACCGGGTGACCACCTTCGAGCTCTTCTTCGACCTGGTGTACGTCATCACGCTCACCCGGGTCACCGCGTACATGGCCCACGAGCACACCGGTACGGGCGTACTGCACGGGGTGCTGCTCCTGGCCCTGGTGTGGTTCTCCTGGTCGGCGTACGCGTGGCTGGGCAACCAGGCCCGGGACGACCCCGGTGTCGTACGCGCGGGCATGGCGGTGGCGATGGCCGGGGTGTTCGTGTTCGCGCTGACCGTCCCCGAGGCGTGGCACGACCTGCCGGGGGGCCTGTACGGGCCGCTTGACCTGGCATGCGCCTACCTGGTCGTGCGGTGCGTGCACCTGGTCCTGTACACCGTGCTCGCCCGCGGCGACCGGGGCCTGCTGCGGCAGGTCGCGGTCTCGTGGCCGCCCGTACTGGCCGGTTCCGCCCTCCTGATCGCGGGTGCGGTCGTCGGCGGCGGGTGGCAGACGGCGCTGTTCGCGGCGGCGATCCTGGTCGACTGGGGCGGTGTCTACGTCACCTCCCGGCGGGGCAACTGGCGCATCCACAGCGCCGCGTACTTCACCGAACGGCACGAGCTGTTCGTCATCATCGCCATCGGCGAATCCCTGATCGCGATGGGCGCGGGGGCCACCGATCACCCGGTCGGCACACCGCTGCTGGCCGCGGCGGTCCTGGGGGTCGCAGCCGCCCTGGGGCTGTGGTGGCTGTACTTCGACATGGTCACCCTGAAGGTGGAACACACGCTGCACCGGACGCGGGGCCAGGCCCGCCTGAGCCTGGCCGTCCACGCCTACGGCTACACCCACTTCCCGATCGTTGCGGGCATCGTGCTCACCGCGCTCGGCGTCGAGGGCGTGGTCGCTCACGCGGACGACGGCAAGACACTCGGCGCCTTCTACGCCTGGGCGCTGTGCGGCGGCCCGGCCGTATATCTGACCGGGATGCTGCTCTTCGTCCGGATCACGATGGGGGCGTGGGGCGGATACCGGCTGGCAGCCCTGTGCCTTCTGGTCGCGGGGATCCCCGCGGCGGCCGCGCTGCCGCCGGTGGCAGCCCTGGCCGGCGTCGTCGTGATCCTGGCTGCCACGGCCACCGCCGAGACCCGGTGGTACGCGGACGTACGACACCGCGTGCGCGGTGCGCGGCCCTGACCTTCGCGAGAGACATCTTCACAAATGGGGAATTGCTCCCTGATTGAGGAGGTGTTTCCATAAATGAGGGGCTACTCCCCGGATAAGTTCTGAACGTAGGAGTCACCATGGGTGCCGAAGGCACTCCCACCCGGCGCCGTCGCGTCGACGCCACACACAACCGCGAACGGATCGTCTCCGCCGCCCTGGACGTGATGCTCGAACACGGCGCGGACGCGCCGATCGACAAGATCGCCCGCCGGGCCGAGGTCGGGAACGCCACGGTCTACCGGCACTTCCCGGACCGCGACGAACTCATCCGCGGCATCACCGTCGCGGTGACGGAGGAGACCGCCCGCTTCGCCGAGGAGGCGCTGGCCGAGCATTCGGATCCGGCCCAGGCCCTGCGTCGTTTCCTGCACCGGGCCGTGGACGGCCGCATCGTCGCGGTGAGCGCGGCGTTCGGCGGCTGGATCGACAAGGTGGATCCCGCGTTCGCCGCGGCGAGCGATCGCCTGCTGGCAAGCGTCCGCCGGATCGTCGCCCAGGGGCAGCAGGAGGGTCTGGTGCGCTCCGACGTCACCGACGCCGATGTCCTGATGGCCCTGTGGCAGCTCGCCAGGCCGCTCCCGGGAATCGAGGACCGGTACACGCACAACTACACGCACCGCAACCTCGACCTGCTGGTGGACGGCCTGTGCACCCCCGCCCCCGCGCGGCTTTCCGGCGTCGCCGTCACCTTCGACGACATGCACAGCGAAGCCGCCGGATAACCCCGCCCCCTTTCTTCCTTCTTCTTCACCGATTGACGAACAGTGAGTACCCCTGTGTCTTCTGACATGTCCACCAACCCCCGGCGCTGGAGTGCGCTGGTCTTCATCGCGCTGGCCCAGCTGATGGTCGTGCTGGACGCCACGGTGGTGAACATCGCCCTGCCGGCCGCCCAGCGCTCGCTCGACCTCTCCGACAACGGCCGCCTGTGGGTGATCACCGGCTACAGCCTGGCTTCGGCGGCCTGCTGCTCTTCGCCGGACGCGTGGCGGACCTCTTCGGCCGCAAGCGCGCCTTCCTGATAGGCATCGTCGGCTTCGCCGCCGCCTCGGCGCTCGGCGGCTTCGCCGTGAACGCCGGCATGCTGCTCAGTGCGCGGGCGCTCCAGGGTGTCTTCGGTGCGCTCCTCGCACCGGCGGCGCTGTCCCTGCTGACGGTGACGTTCACCGAGACGCGCGAGCGCGCCCGGGCGTTCGGCATCTTCGGCGCGATCGCCGGTGGCGGCGGTGCGGTCGGCCTGATCCTGGGCGGCGTACTCACCGAGTACCTCAACTGGCGCTGGTCGCTGCTCATCAACGTGCCGATCGCGGTCATCGTGGTCTTCGGCGCGATCGCCACCGTCCGGGAGCCGGAGGGCACCCGCAACCGCTCCCGCATGGACATCCCCGGCGTCCTGCTGGTCACCGCCGGCCTGGTCTCGTTCGTGTACGCCTTCACCCGCGCCGAGTCGGACGGCTGGGGCGACGCCGGCACCATCGGATTCTTCATCGCGGCCGCGGTGCTGCTGGTGGCCTTCGTGATCGTCGAGACCAGGGTTCAGGCGCCGCTGCTGCCGCTGCGCGTGGTCACCGACCGCAACCGCGGTGGCGTCTACCTCTCGCTCGGCCTGTCCGTGATCGGCATGTTCGGTGTCTTCCTCTTCCTGACCTACTACTTCCAGGAGGTCAAGGGCTACTCGCCGGTCGCCAGCGGCGTCGCGTTCCTGCCGATGGTCGGGAGCATGCTCATCGGCTCCACCCAGATCGCCCCCCGGCTGATGACCCGCGTCCCGGCCCGGTACCTCATGGGCCCGGGCTTCCTGGTCGGCGCGGCGGGCATGGCGCTGCTGGCCCAGATGAAGACCGACAGCTCCTACCCGGTGCTCATCGTTCCGGCCCTGCTGCTGCTCGGCCTCGGTATGGGAACCGCGTTCATGCCCGCGATGAACCTGGCCACGTACGGCGTCGAGGCACGGGACGCGGGCGTCGCCTCGGCGATGGTCAACACGTCCCAGCAGGTCGGCGGCTCCATCGGCACCGCCCTGCTCAACACCGTCGCCGCCAGCGCCACCACCTCCTGGCTTGCCTCGCACGGCAACAACCCGGACCTGGCACGCCAGGCCGCCGTCCACGGCTACGCGATGGCCGCCTGGTGGGGAGCCGGACTCCTGCTGGTCTCCGCCGCCATCGCCTTCGTGCTCATCAACGCCGGCCGGCCCTCGGACGCCCCCGGCATCAGCTCGGCGGAGGACGACACCCTCGTCCCCGTCATCGCCCACTGACCGGCCACCCGAAAGGAAAGACAGCATGCGTACCACCACACTCGGCCCCAAGGGTCCCGAAGTCGGTGTTCTCGGCCTGGGCTGCATGGGTATGTCGTTCGGCTACGACCCGAAGACCCCGAGGGACGACAACACGTCCATCGCGGTGATCCGCCAGGCGCTCGACCTGGGCATGACGCTGATCGACACCGCTGACGTGTACGGGCCGTACATCAACGAGGAGTTGGTGGGCCGGGCGCTGGCCGACGGGTACCGCGAGCGGGCGGTGCTGGCCACCAAGGTCGGGTGCTACGTCCCCGAGCCCGGCCCGGGTGTTCCCCCCCCATCGGCTTCAACGGCCGCCCCGAGCACGTACGGAAGTCGATCGACGAGAGTCTGCGCCGTCTCGGCACCGACCATATCGACCTCTACCAGCTGCACCGGGTCGACCCGGAGGTTCCGGTCGAGGAGACCTGGGGCGCCATGGCGGAGACCGTGGCGGCGGGCAAGGCCCGGCAGATCGGTCTGTCCGAGGTGACCGTGGAGCAGATCGGGCGGGCGCAGTCGGTGCACCCGGTGGCGTCGGTGCAGTCAGAGCTGTCGCTGTGGACCCGCGACGTCCTGGACGACGTCCTGCCCTACTGCCAGGAGCAGAGCATCGCCTTCCTGCCGTTCTCGCCGCTGGGCAGCGGCTTCCTCACGGGCCGGTTCTCCTCTTTCGACGACCTGCCCGAGGACGACGTGCGGCGCAGCCTGCCGCGCTTCCAGCAGGACGCGCTGCACGCCAACCTGGCCATCGTCGAACGGGTCCGCCAGATGGGCGAGGCGTACGGCGCGACCCCGGCCCAGGTTGCCCTTGCCTGGGTCATCGCACAGGGCCGGTACGTCGTCCCCATCCCCGGCACCAAGACCCCCAAGTACCTCGCCGACAACGCCGGCGCGGGCGACCTGCGGCTGAGCGAGGCCGATCTGGCCGGACTCGACGCCCTGCCCGCACCGCAGGGCACCCGGTTCCCCGAGCACTGACGCATCACCGTCAAGCAACGTCTGGTCAGCAGTTCGGCAGTTCGGCAGTTCGGCAAAAGACGAAAGAAGAGAGAAGCAGAGAAATGGAATACACCCGTCTGGGAACCTCGGGCCTGAAGGTCAGCCGCATCGCGCTGGGTTGTATGAGCTTCGGCACCCCCTCGGAGTGGGCACCGTGGACGCTCGACGACGCGGGTGCCGAGCCGATCTTCCGGCAGGCGGTCGAACTCGGCGTCACCTTCTGGGACACGGCCAACGTCTACGGGATGGGCACCTCGGAGGAGATCGTCGGGCGTGGGTTGAAGAAGTACACGAGCCGTGAGGACGTGGTCCTGGCGACCAAGCTGTTCGCTCCGATGCACGACGGTCCTGGAGGTTCCGGGCTGTCCCGCAAGGCCGTCATGGAGCAGGTCGACGCCTCGCTGCGCCGCCTGGACACCGACTACGTCGACCTCTACCAGATCCACCGTTTCGACCCCGAGACGCCGGTCGAGGAGACGATGGAGGCGCTGCACGACGTGGTGAAGGCGGGCAAGGCCCGCTACATCGGGGCGTCGTCGATGTGGGCCTGGCAGTTCGCCAAGATGCAGCACGTCGCGGAGGCCAACGGGTGGACCGGGTTCGTCTCCATGCAGGACCAGTACAACCTGATCCACCGTGAGGAGGAGCGGGAGATGTTCGGCCTGCTCGCCGACCAGGGCGTGGGCAGCGTGCCGTGGAGCCCGCTGGCCGGCGGACTGGTCGCCCGCCCGTGGGGTGAGCAGAGCACCAGCCGCGCCAAGAGCAATCCGGCCACCGACCAGCACGGCCGGCCGCTGTTCCTCGACAGCGACCGGCAGACCGTGGACGCGGTACAACGGATCGCCGAGGAGCGCGGGGTGTCGATGGCGCAGGTTGCCATGGCCTGGGTGCTGAAAAACCCGGTCGTCAGCTCCCCGATCGTGGGCGCCACGAAACCGCACCACCTGGCCGACGCGGTCACGGCCCTCGACATCGAGCTCACCGACGACGAGATCAAGTCGCTCGAAGAGCACTACACCCCGCGCGAGCCGACGTACTTCTGAGCGCGACCGACCTGGAGCCGAGGGCGTCGTGCAGCAGATGACCGCACGCGCTCTCCGTGGCTGAACCGCGCGCCGTGACGCCCTGTGCCGGGGAGCCGTGTTCCGGGGTGCGACAGGGCCCCTCAGTCCGCTGGTCCGCAGGTCACGGTCTGGTCAGACTGGAGGGGCCACCCCCGACGGACAGACAGAACCACCGCAGGACGGAGTCACCGTGGACAAGGCAACCGACAAGAACGCTCGCGACGAGGTCGTCGACGAGTACCGCGCCTACCTGCAGGCGATGACCGACGGTGACACCGACGCCCTCGCCACGATGCTCGACGACGGTTTCAGCCTCACCCACATCACGGGGTACGCGCAGCCGAAGGCCGAGTGGCTCTCTCAGATGCGTGCCGGACAGTTCGTGTACCACTCGGTCACGGAGAAGGACATGACCGTCGAGGTCGACGGCGACGCGGCCCGCCTCGTCGGCCGCATCGTCACCGACGCGACGGTCTACGGCATGCACACGAACTGGCGGCTGCAGCTGTCCACGGACTACGCCCGAGGGAGTGACGACACCTGGACCGCGCTGCGCACCGTCGCCACGACCTGGTGACACGCCCTGGTGTGGTGCCCCGGCGACCGCCGGTTGTCGATCCGTGGTGATCAGGGCGCCAAGGTGGCGCCGATCGCGGGGTTCCTGGTGTTGCTGAGGAAGGGCGTGGAGGGCAGCTGTCCCTCCCGGCCGCGGTCGGCGGTCGCCGATGTCGCGTCGGTCAGGTGCAGTGCCGCCGTCGTCCAGCCCGACTGGTCCCAGGAGTTGGCCGTGTGCTGCGCCTGGCTGCCCAGCCAGTCGTCGGGGTTGTTCGCCAGGGCGAGATTGCGCTGAAGGGTCGCGGCGGACGAGAGGAAGGCGAATCCCGCCTGTCCGTTGCGGAACGCCGTGTTGTTGGTGAGCCGGGGGGCTCCCGCATTGCCCACCTCGGTGAAGCCGAAGCCGGCGTTGTCCCAGGCCGCGCTGTCGGAGGCGCTGTCGGCGGTCTGCAGCCCAGAGTCGTCGCCGAGTTTGAAGCCGCTGCCTCCGCCGGAGAAGGTGGCGATGTCCCAGCGGTTGACGCCGTTGCCGAACGACCAGGTGTGGTCGACGGCCACCGCCCCGGTGAACCCGCTGAGGTCCACTCCGTCCCCCGAGTTGTCGTACATCCGGCATCCCCGGATCCGGTTGTCCGTGCCGGAGCCGAACATGAACGCGAGACCGTCGGCGTATCCGCCGTCGGACCCGGACTCGTGATTGTCGAAGAAGTCGCTGTCGAGCACCAGGTTGTCGTCCGTTCCGGTGCCCCGGAGCAGAAGTCCGCTCTGGCCGTTGCCGTGGACGCTGAGCCGGGCGAAGACGTCGTTGTGGCAGGACTCGCAGACGTACGGGGCGCCGGGAGCGTTGACTATCGCGAATCCCTGCACGGTGACGTACCCGCCGCTCTGGGCGATGAACCAGTCGCCGGCCGGGATTCGGGACCCGTCGAGCACGGGCCGCTCATTACGGTAATTGCTCACCTTGATCCGGTGTCCCGCGGTGCCAGAAGCCTTGATGGAGATCGTGGCCTCGGGGTGGTACGTGCCTCCGCGAACGGCCACCGTCTGGCCCGGCTCGGCCTTGGCGACGGCGTGGGTCACCGTGGCGAAGGGTCGGGCGAGAGTGCCGGGATTCGTGTCGTCCCCGTCGAGGGCCACGTAGTAGTCGGCGGTCGCGACGCCGGAGTAGGCGCCGGGTGCGGTCTCCGGGGACGGCGTCCGCGTACTCGTCGTGGGTGTGGCCGCGGGGCTACGGCCGGGCAGGGACGGGGCGTTGCTCGTCGGTGCCGGGCCCGGCACCGATGGAGCGGAGTGCTGGTCGGGCAGAGGCCCCAGATAGATCGCGAGGCCGATGGCGGCGGCGAGCGCCCCGCTGCCGCCGACGGCCACGGCCGTCTTCGGCGAGACCTGTCCCAGACCGTGCTGGATGGTGTGCAGTAGCGAAGCAACCGGCCCGGGGTTCGCGCCGTGCGGGCCGACGAGGGCCGGGATCCGGGCCGCCAGTACGGCCGGGACCGCCAGTGCGCCGATCCGGATCGGCAGGTCGTCGATCGAGCGTCGGGCGCCGACCGCCGCCGCGCATTGCGGGCATCCGGCCAGGTGGCGGCCGAGCTTGGTCAGCCGCCGTTCTCCGGGCGCGGTCGCGCCGCCGCCCGCGAGGGAATCGAGCTCGGGGCACCGCGGCCGGGCCCGCCAGGCGGCGAGCACATCGACGGCGAGGGCGAGCTTGGCCTTCATCCGCTGAATGCGTACCGCGGTGTGCGGAACGCTCAGGTGCAGTGCGTCGGCGACCTCGGCGCGGGTCAGCTGCCCGGCGGTCTCCTGCCACCACAGGGCCAGCGTCTGACGTTGGTCGTCACCGAGCCACCGGCTGGCTTCCAGCAGATCGTCACCGGCCCGGGCCAAAGTCTGTCGATCGACGGCGAGTTCGGCCAGGTCGCGGGCGGGATCGGGGACATCGGCCACGTCGGCCAGGGGCTGCTGACGGGCCACCACGGCTTTGTTCCGCCGTCCGTGATCATGTATCTGCCGGATCGCTATGGCGACGATCCAGGACCGGAACCGCTCGGGTTCCCGGAGCCGGGGTAGCGCCCGCATGGCGGACAGCATGGTCTCCTGGACGACGTCGTCGACGTCCGCGTGCCCGTGCAGACCTCGCCCCACGATGTTGTAGACCAGCGGCAGATACTCGCTGAACAGGGCGGCCCGTGCGCGGGGGTCTCCCGATCGGGCGGCGTTGACCAGGTCGGTTCCGGACAGATGAGTCGCAGTGTCAGCCGTGGGCCGTACAGAAGCCATGCGCAAAGCACCCTCACAGAGTGATCCCTCAGCGGAAGGCGCTCATGATGGCACGGGCTGCCGACGGGGCAACCCCAGGGCCCAAGTCGAGCCGGGTGGGATGTCCGCGCGAAATTCATGGCCCGAACGCGTTATGAGCCGTCGAGCCGAACCGTCTCCGAAATGGCAACGGAGAAAGGATCGGCATGAACGTGAGTCGGCACAAACGGGACAGACGGACCCGGTGGCCCATCGCGGCGGTGGGCGGCGTGTCCGCTCTCGTCCTCGCGGGAGTCGGTTTCGCTACGGCGGCCACCGTCGGGGCGGGATCCGGTGACGGGGCGTCCGGCGTCAAGGCCGGCACCTACAACCTCGCGGTCGCCAAGAGCGGGTTGTGCATGGATCTCGTCGGGGGCAGCGCGTCCAGCGGGGCGCTGGTCCAGCAGTGGGGTTGCAGCCAGGGGCAGAGCAACCAGCAGTGGACCCTCGTCGACCGGGGATCGGGCAAGTTCAACATCAAGTCCGCGGCCAGCGGCATGTGCCTCGACGTTCCGGGCGCCTCCACCGCGAGCGGCACACGGCTGCAGCAGTGGGGCTGCGGGACCGACCAGGCCAACCAGTTGTGGAAGCTGAAGGCGACGCGGGAGAACACCTTCCAGATCGTCAACGTCAACAGCGGCCTGTGCGTCAGCGACGCGAAGGCGAGCACCGCGCCCGGCGCCGCCGTCATCCAGGAGACCTGCACCACCAACAGCAACAAGCGCTGGTCGCTGACCGCAGTCGGCACGACCTCGAGTTCGCCCAGCGCCGCGACGACCACCTCGTCCTCGTCCTCTTCATCGTCCTCAGGTACGACGATCACGGTGGCCGCGGACGGTTCCGGTGACGTCACCACCGTGCAGGCGGCGATCGACAAGGTCCCGGCGAACAACACCAAGCCGGTGACCGTCGCCATCAGGAAGGGCACCTACCGGGGCGTCTTCACCATCCCGAGCAACAAGCCCTACGTGACGCTGAAGGGCCTCGGGGCCACCGCCTCCGACGTCGTGCTCGTCTCCAACCACGGGGCGAGCACCAAGAAGTCGGACGGGACGACGTACGGAACCTTCGGCAGCGCCACCGCGTTCGTCGACGGGCACGACTTCTCGGCCTCGAACCTGACCGTCTCCAACGACTACGACAACACGGCCGGCACGAGCCAGGCGGTGGCGCTGAGCCTGTCCGCCGACCGCGCGGTCCTCACCGACGTCCGGATCCTCGGCCACCAGGACACCCTCCTGGTCAACGACTCGGCACGGGCCTACTTCCAGAAGTCCTACGTGGAAGGCACCGTCGACTTCATCTTCGGCGGCGGCATCGCGGTCTTCGACCAGAGCGAGATCCACCAGCTCGGCAACGGCGGTGTCATCACCGCGGCCAGCACGCCGGCGAACCGCGCCTACGGATTCCTCTTCTACAAGTCGAACATCACAGGGGACGCGGCCGGCGGGAGCGGCGACCTCGGTCGCCCGTGGCGTCAGGACGCGCAGGTGCTCTACCGCGAGTCCACGCTCGGGGCGTCGGTCGACACCGGCCAGCCCTGGAGCGACATGTCCAACTCCCTGTGGAAGAACGCCCGGTTCAGCGAGTACAAGAACACCGGGTCCGGGGCGGCGGTCAACTCCGACCGGCCGCAACTGAGCGCCTCGCAGGCGGCGAACCACACTCCGGCGAAGTACCTGGCGGGCTCGGACGGCTGGAACCCGATCACCACCGCCACGACGACGAGCCCGGCATCCGGCACGGTCTGCAAGCCCACCAGCTACGGGGCCAAGGCCGACGGCAAGACCAAGGACACCGCGGCCCTGCAGAAGGCGATCAACGCCTGCGCGGGCAAGGGCACGGTGGAACTGACCAGCGGCAAGTACCTCTCGGGCGCCCTGACACTGGCCGGCGACCTCACCTTCACCATCGACTCCGGAGCGACCCTGCTCGCCTCGCAGGACCCGGAGGACTACCCCCTGTCGGGAACGACGAGGGCTCCGCTGCTGGCGGCGCACGGCGCGAAGAACCTCACGATCAGCGGTGCGGGCACCATCGACGGCCAGGGCGCCCCGTGGTGGGCCAAGACCTGGGAGGCGATCAAGGCAGGCCAGACCCAACCGTCCCGCCCCGGCCTGATGTTCATCAACAACACCTCGAACGTGAAGATCACCGGGATCACGTTGAAGAACGCCCCGAACGTGCACATCACCCTCAAGAAGGTGACTACGGCCTCCGTCGACAGGATCACGATCTCCGCGCCGGACGACGCTCCCAACACCGACGGGATCGACGTGTGGTCGTCCTCGGGTGTCGCGGTGACCAACAGCCTGATCGACACCGGGGACGACAACATCGCCATCAACTCCTCGTCGGAGGGGGCGTCCCATGACATCTCGCTGAGCAACTGCACGATCCTGCACGGTCACGGGCTGTCCATCGGCAGCTTCACCGGGGGCGGCGTCTACGGCGTCAACATCCACGACAACACCCTCAAGGGCACCACCTCCGGGATCCGGATCAAGACCGCGCGGGGCCGTGGCGGCGAGGTCCACGACATCACGTACAAGAACCTGACGATGACCGATGTGCCGACCCCGATCCTGATCACCGGGTACTACCCGTCGGTTCCCGCGGACGGCGACGCCGCGCAGGCGGTCACCAGCACCACCCCGAACTACCACGACATCACCATCGCCAACGTCACCGCGACCGGCGCCAACACGGCCGGGCAGATCGTGGGCGTGCCGGAGCGGCCGATCACCGGGCTGACCCTGTCCTCGGTGTCGATCAGCGCGAAGACGGGGCTGACCGTGCGCAACGCGGCGGTGGCCACGACCTCCACCACGATCAAACCGGCCTCGGGCTCGGCGTACATCGTGCAGAGCAAGGCCACCGTCAAGTAGCAGCGAAGCGTTTTCCTCTCACCGGTCGGGGCCGGGCCGGGCCGATCGGCCCGGCCCCGACCGGCCCACCGTCGGCCTCGGGCTGACCGGGCCTCTCCTTCCTCCCACCGCCGAGGACGACCGCACCACCCACGTGACCGGGCGTCCCGAGCGTGGCCGAGCAGGAGGACGGGCCGGACGAGTTAAAGAGGGGCACGCACGGGAAATGAAGTGAACGAATTTTCTGAGTATTCGCTCAATGTGGTGGCCAACGTCGAATTCTTGTGCTGCAAGCCCATCCTTGTGTGACCGTGGCGGCGCAACTGGTGGCCAGGCTGCCGCCGGCGCGCGTACTTCGCTAAGGGTTGGGGTATGGCATCCGTGGTCGAAGCGGTTGCGGTTAGCCTGCTCTGTCTCGATGGGGATACGGAAGGAGGCCGCTCGGGGCGGGTGCGGGAGTTTATGTGTTTGGCTCTTCGACGCCCTGGCGGCGGTCCAGCCAGAAGCAGTACTCGGACTGACGTGCCTACCTCATCCCCTGCGCAGCTGATTCTGCTGGGCTGCAGCGGACAGGAGTCGGCGCGGTCCTGGCCCGGCTTTCCTGATCGCGAGGGCTGACGAAGGTGGCCTTCATTTCTGACGACCACTGCGCCGATACTTGGGGAACGCGTGAGTTATGCCCAGGAGTGGGATCCAGCCCGTGACGAGAATCCGAATCTGGACAACCTGACACTTTCCCGCAAGGAGGGTTTCCGCGCTCTCGCCGAATCGCCCCTGCGTCCTAAGCCGGACCTGCTGACCCTTCAGCAGCTGGCCGCGCTGGGAGAGGCGGAACGGGCGGCTTACGAGAAACGGCGCCGTGTGTGGCATGCCAACCTTGGTCCGATTAAGACACCCCAGCTCGAAGCTGTCCATGAAGTCCTGTGGGGCATCGTGGACAGCAATTTTCAGGGCGGTAAAAAGCCGAGGCGCGTAGTCGCCGTGGATGCGTTCCCTGGACTCGGCAAGACCACCGCAGTAATGAACTTCGCTCTCGAATACCACCGACGGGAGATCCAGCGAAGGGGCGCCTTCACAGACTTGGGCCACGAGCGATGGCCTGTGTGCCGTATCGGCTTGACGAGCAACGCCGGTATCAAGGATTTCAATAAATCCATACTTGAGTTCTATGCGCACCCCGGACGCACTAGCGGTACTTCTGCTCTCTTCGTCCAGCGGGCCTTGGACTGCATCCTAGCATGTGAAACCAAGATCCTAATCATCGACGACCTGCATTTCCTTAAATTGACGAACAAGGACGACCAGGAAGTAAGCGATCACTTCAATCGCATCGTGAACCAGTTCCCAGTGACGCTGATCTTCATCGGCGTCGAATTGGAGAAGCACGGCCTCTACTCTCTAATCGATGAGAGCGGTGACACCACTTTGTCGCAAACTGGACGCAGGGCAACTTCGCTGACCATGGTTCCGTTCGACGTCGACAATGACCAGCACCGTCGGCAGTGGCGGCAGCTATTGCTGGATCTAGAACAGCAGATCGTGCTGAGCCGGATGTTTGCTGGCATGCTCACCGATGGACTCTCTGACTACCTATACCGCCGTACCACAGGGCACATCGGATCGCTCGTGACGCTGATCAACCGAGGGTGCCAACGTGCTGCACGCACAGGCACTGAACTGCTCACCAAGAAGCTCCTCGAGGAAGTGAAGATCGATGCCGCCTCGAAGACAGCCAGTAAGGCTTTGAAAGCCAAGTTCAAGCACCGCAGGATGAACGGCGATACCACAAAAGACAGGGCTGGCGACGCGAGCGCGAGCAAGAACTCGGCTCCATGACGACGCCCCGGACCCTGCCACTGCGGGTTGCTCCCTTACCTGGCGAAGCGCTGGACTCCTGGCTGGAGGTGTTGGCCAACCGCCTTACGACGCCTTTGAACGATCTGCTGCCTCATCTTGGTCTTGCTCGCCCGCGTTTTCCGCAGAAGCCCCTCGACTGGATGATTGCGCTTCGCGCCGACGAAGCCGCTGGCATCTCAGCTGCTACCGGAACAGATCCAGAGACCTTGCACCGCATGACACTGGCCCACTACGACCAACGAGCCTTGCTGATCGACCATGCCATTCGACGGGTCAACGGACGACAGCTCTGGGGGCGGGGCAGGGGCTCCCGTTACTGCCCGGATTGCCTTTCCGTGAACGGGGGACGGTGGCTCCTGTCCTGGCGCCTCGGTTGGTCCTTCGCATGCCTGGATCACCGAAGAATGCTGGCCGATCTCTGCCCGGACTGCGGACGCCTGCAGCGCCTTCAACCCGATCCGGGAGGCCAGCTATCCCGACTGGGACGGTGCATGAACCCAAGCGCCGCTGCTGCCTACGGGCGTTCGGCCGCGCGCTGCGGTCACCAGCTGTCGACAACTCATACGGCACAACTCCCAACAGGGCACCCGGCACTCGCAACCCAGCGGATTCTCATGCAGGTGATCGAGGAAGATACTGCCGCCTTTGGTGTCTATGCCGATTACCCTCAAAATGCCCGTACTGCACTGGCCGACATCAAGTCCGTGGCTGCACGGATCATTAGCAGGGCCACTCGACAGCATCTCGTACAGATTCTGCCTCATGACTTACTTGAGATCTATGAAGAGGGGCTGGCTCAGTCACCAGGACGAGACTTGCATACACCTGATCTTCGGCGTGAAGGGTCGATGTCCCCAACGCAAGCAACGACTGTTGCGGCCGGTCTCACCGCAGCGATCCGGATCCTATTGAAGTCAGATGTTCGGGCGGCAGGCGAGGCTCTCCGCTGGCTAATCCAGATCCCTTCGCCTGTAACGCAGGCTCCGGCTCTCGCGCCTACTGTGATCATCTCTGACTGGGGGCGTGGCATTAGCGAGGTGTTGCGAGGGGTTCTGTTCTCCGCACTTGAGCCAACGATGCTTTCCATCAGCAGACTGCGTTACCGAACCGGCTCGCCGTTGCCCGCCACCCCAGCGCCTGCCGGTCTGTCGATTGAGAGGTCTGCACGTATTCCGGCCATGCTTTGGGCTAGTTGGGCGCTGAGGGTTCTTCCCCAGAAAGGTGTTTACCTCCAGACCTTGAGGACGGCACTCCCATGCCTTGTCTTGCAGGTCGGTAGTAACCTCACTCACGACCGGGCCATGAAGCTACTCGGGGAAGTCACCGACAGCACCAACAGTTCTCGTATTCTTCAACAACTTCAAGATGGACCACACTGGCGAGACATTCAGACGGCACTTATCCGGCTTGCTGAATTCCTGGACGGAAATCCACCACCCATCGACTATCGGCGCCGCCGTCTTCTTGACTACTCGCAACTCCTGCCGGAGCAGGAGTGGGATGAATTCTGCCGAAGATCAGTAGCGTCCACAGGTCGGGGCCCCCGGCACCGGCTCACCCGCTGCTATCTCTTCGAACGGATCAGCGGGATTCCTGCCGAGCTTGCGCCAGAGCCCTTTGCGGCGAATACCAGTTCTTGGCGAAGTCAGCTCAGAAATTTTCCGGAAACCCTCACGCCGGGATTTACTGCGGAACTTGAAAGAGCCAGCATTGAGTTTCTGGATCGGCACGGAATTCGCGAGCCAATCGAATGGCAACCGCCGATTGAATTGTTAGACGGCCTCACTCTACCTGGATTCGATCCATCAAGAGTCGAAGCGACTGTTGTGCATGAACTGATGCGAAGGGAAAGCCTAAGCCTAAAACAAGTAGCAACCCGATTGTCGACATCAACTCATGTCATCTGCCACATCCTCGAGCAAGAACCCGCTCCGCAGAGTCGATGGCAAGCCCGTACCGCTGGAGCGGTTAGGGAAGATCTCAAGCGCCGACTGCCGCCTTCGGAACTGGCCCGCCAGTACGAGCTTTATTCGGAATCCGAAATCGCCCGCAAATTTGGCACCAGCGGTGCCCTGATCCGTAGAATCGCCCGTGAATACGGGCTGCCGCGTCGCCCTCCCGGAAGTGTGCGAAAATGCCCACCCCTAGCGGGAGAATGGCTCCGAGAGCAATTCAACATTCAAGAACGCAGGCTCGCAGAGCCGGCCAGCGGGTCAAGCAAGGACCTGTCGATGCGGAGCGGGAAGCATCAACTTCTTCGCGTTCCTCCACAGTCTCGCGGAGATAGAAGCGGAGAGGATACACCTGGCACCAAATCTCTCGCTGATGGTGCACCCGAGGTGCTGAATCCAGCGCTCACCGGAATTTATGGATGGGAGCGGCTCGCGCGATTTGCAGCTGCAGTCCCATACGGCTCCCTTTCGGAGGCGGCCAAGAACCTCGGAATCTGTAGAAGCGTGATATCGATGCAGATCAGGCAACTCGAACGAAGTCTAGGAGGTCCTCTTTACGTGCGAACTCAACGGAACCAGCCAATGCAATTGACGCCACTCGGAATTGAAGTCCTGGATGCGATCCAGAACATTGGACTGGGGCGCACCGAACTGTGAAATGTATGGGCGCCTTACGTTTATCAAGTGTCGCCTTCTGTCATCTGGAATTTACGGTGGAGTCAGGGCTTCGGCGTAGTCGCGTGACGCCCGTTTCGTGATCATGTGATTCCGAGGAGGGCGAGCGACCTGCTGGTGTCACGGGCGTTGCGCCGAACGCTGGCGGCGAGGTTGGTGCTCTCGGCGAGGCGCGGGGGCACCGATGGTGAGGCCCGCGTGTCATGCCCTCTGTGCAGACTGTGTACGGCGGCCTGACCGAGTGGGAGACGGAGGTGCTGGTGCGGATCGCGCGGGGGCTGTCCGGCGCGGAGATCATGGAGCGGCTGGTGGGGGCGGAGCCGATGATCAGGGCGCAGGTCAGCAGGGTGTTGGTGAAGGCGGGGTTGCGGGGTCGGACGAAGGCGGCGGTGTTTGCGTACGAGGCGCGGTTGGTGCGGCCGAACGGTCGGTGATCCGTACCGGGCTACGAACCGGGGATCGCTCACGAAGGCCAGTCGGAGGGAAGTCCGTCGTTTTCGTTGTAAAAGTCTTCCCCATCTTGGGCGATCGCCGCCACGGCGCCCCGGTAGGCGTAGCCGTATTCGGTGACCGACAGCGACTCGCAGCCGGGCGGCCGGGTCTCCGGCGGGGTCGTCCGCGACCAGTCCGCGGTGAAGAGCGCGTCGACACCCGTCATACAGGCGCGGATCGCCTCGGCGTCGGCCGGGGGCGCGGTGGTGGCCGTGGCGGCCGTCGGGGAGGAAGCTGTGGCACTGTCCGCCGGGCTGCCGGAGTCCCCTGATCCGTCCGAACAGGCGGAAAGTGTCAGCAGCAGGGCTGCCGTGGATATGAGCGCTGCCGTGGTCCGCATAACCCCTGCCCCCCAGGTGATGATGAAGAAGACATCACATAGTGGCAGATACGGGCAGGTGGCGCACTGGTGTTCGCTGGGCCCGGCCTGCGCTCCGGCAACGGGAGTTCGAGCAGAGGAACGGTGGTTGCGGTGCCGGTCCCCTTCGATGGGGACGGCTTGGGCGGTCGCTCCTGCTGGCGTTGCCGTGAACGTGCGCCACGAGCCCGTCCCCGACTCAGGGGTTCGGGGTGGTCGCGTGACGCCCGGTTGGTGGCGGACTGCCGGCTCGGCGGCGGTGCTCTCGGGACGTGACAGGCACGGCTTCCAGGATCATGGAGTTCTCTGCGTCCCGTGATCCAAGTGGAAGACCGTGCCTGGCGACGCGTCATCTCTGATCCCGCCTGCCCTTGCCCGACTGCGCGAGAATCCGCAGGTCGTACCCGGGGAGGTCGCGGGCCTGCTGGAGCGGCTGGCCGAGGTGCCGGACCCGCGTGACCCACGCGGGGTGCGCCACCGCCTGACCGTCGTGCTCGCTCTCACCGCGTGCGCGGTGCCGGCCGGAGCGACCTCGCTGCCGGCGGTCGGCGAATGGATCGCCGATGCCCCTGGGTATCTGCTGGAACAAGTCGGTGCAGTCCCCGATCCGCTTCTGCCCAGGCGGGTCCTGCCCGCAGAGACCACGGTCCGCCGACTGCCGGCCCGCATCGACGGCGACGCGCCGGGGGGCGGTCGGACGATGGCTCGCCGACCGCCGCCCGAAAACGACCGGGCTGCGCGGCCTCGCAGTGGACGGCAAGAGCCTGCGTGGCACGGCCAGGGCGACGGGCCGCAAGATCCACCTGCTCGCCGCACTGGAGCACGCCACCAGCCTGACCGCCGAGCAGGCCACAGCGGCTCAGCTCGCCGGCAACGCACCCCGCGCGATGGCCACCTGGCGCAACCTCGCCATCGGAGCCCTCCGCACAGCCGGAGTGAAGAACATCGCGGCCGGCCTCCGCCGCAACGCCCGCGACCCTCGCCGCCCCCTCGCACTCCTCGGCCTCACGTGATCACAAAACAGGCGTCACACAACTACGCCGAAGCCCTGACGGTGGAGTGGCTTCGACTTTGCTGGCGCAGTCGGAGCCTAATTCACCCGAGAAGCACGGGAATGATCCGTCTCGATTGATTTCTCTCCGTGCCGTTACGCTATAGGGCCGTCCTATTGTGTAGCAGCGATGGATTCGAGATCGAAGTCGCGCTTGAGTTTATTTCCCTCTTTCCAGTCCAGTGCTTTGTCGTGTTGAAGGCGGCCCACGACGATGCCGGGTGCGACGCCGACTTTTTCTGCAAATCGGCTGATTTGAGTGAACGGTTTAGGCTGGCGTCGGAGTGCTGCGTAGGCTGATTCGTATTCTGAGGGAATCAGGGTTTGGGCCGCGAAATTATTTGCCTCTTCTTCCGCTGGCCCTTTTCCTTTGAAGGGATCCTCATCGAGGAAGGTCAGACGCTTTCCGTGCAGTAGAACGTGTCCGACCTCATGGAAAAAGGTGAACCAGAAACGGTCGTCCTTCTTGTAGCGGTCGGTTAGGGCGATCAATACCTTGTCGGGATTGAGCCACCGGGTCGCGCCCGATAGATTGGTATTTTTGAATGCTGGCGAGAAGACAACTGCCACTCCCGCCTCCGCGCAGAGATTGGGCAACTGTGTGAGCCATGTGTCTGGGGCCTGCGTACTCAGCGCGCGGAGGGTTGGTAGGAGATCTTGCAGTGTCTCTCGTCGGAACTGCTTACATTGGCGACGTCGAGCTTCGATAACAGCCAGCCGGAGCCAGGCGTAAGTGGCATATTCGTTGGGGGCCGTTGCAGATGATCGACGAAATGCCACGCTGTAGCCGTTCCACAGTTCTTCGGCAACCGTGGGACTAGCGACACCGAAGAAGTCGAGCAACCGCTGTACATTGGCAACTGTTTTACTTCGGTCGGGCAGAATGTTTCGAGCAACCAGCTCGGCCAGCGGGAACCTGTCGAGCCACTCAATTTGGCCGGCCAGGGAGCTTTGTTCCTCTTTTCGGGCCAATTGGGTTCGCCAGCCAGCCTCCAACGTATTCCATACGGTGGCAGGGACTCCAGTAGCCCGTTCAAGGAGAAGTGCGGTTTCCGGACTAAGGGATGCGATGCCCTGCACGATTTGATTGACGTGCTTGGTTGAGAGGCCGGTACGGCGGGCGAGATCGGCTTGAGAAACGCCGAGTTCCTCCAGGGTCTCCTTAAGGGTTTCCCCCGGGTGCGGCACAGTCTGCGGGGAGTACTCGAGGGGGTCGGGGGCGCCGAAGGTCATCGGAGTGTGCCTCTCTCCTGGTGAGGAAGGGGCCGTGAGGGGGCTAGGCGGCTGATCACAGGACAATCTCGGTTACGACGAGGACTCGGACGGCCTGCTCATCGAGCCGTCCGTCGGGAAGTGTGAGTGTCGGGGCGTCGCGCGGCCGTGCGAGGAGATCGGCGGCCGGCCCCAGAGAGATCAACACGTACCCGTCGCCGCGGGTCGGGTGGTGGCGGAGTCGAGCAGCGGGCAGGCGGCGGAGCTCGGCCAGGTGCGCCGCAGCCGATATCTCTCCAAGTCGCCGACGGATCGCTGAAGCCAGTGCCGGGCCGTACCGGCTGCGCCTGACGTCGTCGTCGTTGCAGATCCGGGCCAGCTCGCCATCGCCGAAGAGGATCTTCAACCGCCACCTCTGGAACAGGTTGTCTTTACCGGATCTGTGCATGCTACTCTCTCGACGCAGTGAGTTTGATCTTATGCACCAACTAGGTGCACACAACTTTTAGTAATCGTTTGTCGCGGGGTGGTCCCGCGGGGAGAGGCGGGACCCGATGGCGGGAGAGAGCCACGTCAGCCACAAGGTTTTGGCGAAGCACGCCGAGAACAAGGTGAACGTGCTGAGGGATGACGCCAAAGAGCGCCGGAGGCAGGTCAACCACCTGAGGGAGCGCTTGGAGTCCTTCATCGACGATCACCCGGACTACGACCTGGTCAAGCTCCGGGCGTCGGGCAGCACCGCGAAGCACACCGCGATCAAGCGCCGCAAGGGCGAGGGCTCCGATGCCGACGTAGCGGCCTACGTCCGTTCCTGTGACCCCGACGCGCCCGAGGCCGACCTGCTGGAGTGGCTGCGGGACCGCTGCATCGAGGTGTACGGGAAGACGAAGGTCGCGGACGACTTCGTCATTTCGCAGCACGCCGTTGGGATCACCCTCCGTGGCTCCGGTCTCAAGATCGATGTCGCGCCGGTGCTGGACACCGGGGAATCCGACGACAAGGGCTACCTGATCACCCGGCAGGGAGAGCGGGTGCTGACCTCCGTCACCCAACACCTCGAGTTCATCCGGACCCGGAAGAGGAAGGCCGGCCACGGCTACGCGGAGCTCATCCGGCTGCTCAAGGCCTGGATCCGCGAGAGCAAGCGCCTCGACCCCGACCTGCGCTGCAAGAGCTTCCTGCTCGAACTCATCGTTGCGCACCTCTGGGACAACGGCTGGAACGGCGAGTCCCTGGAGGTCGACGACTACCCGCGCGCGATCGAGCAGGTCCTGGCCTACATCGTCCGTACCGGTCTGAAGTCCCCGATCGTCTTCGACGACTTCTACGACCCCGCTGACGTGCTGACCACCTACGAGGCCATCCAGGTCTGGGACCCGGTCAACCCGGAAAACAACGTCGCCTCCAGTTACACCGAACACGACCGGCAGCGCCTTGTGGACCAGGCCGCCACCTCGCTGGACGAGATCTCCTGGGCCGCGACCGCACCGACGAAGGGCGACGCCAACGACGCCTGGCGCACGCTGTTCGGCCCCTCCTTCGAAGGAGCCTGAAACCGTGACCGCCTCCTACGCCCGCTCCGCCACCTTCACCCTCACCGACGCGCGCTACATCGGGGCGAAAGTCGGCGCCGACCTCCGCCAGCTGAACAGCCTGTACGGCAAACCGGTGCACACCGACATCGACAACTACGTCGAGGAAGTCGCCATGCTCCTCAAGGACGGCTACCTCGGCACCGTCGACTTCGGCTTCCGGGACACCGGCTCCAACGCCTGGAAGCTGCGTCTGCGCTACCGCGCGACGACCGGCGGCCACCTCGTCGACACCCGGCCCGGAAGCCTGCCGCGCAGCGCCGACATCACCGGACTCGACTTCTACAGCTACGTGACCTACAGCCCGGCCTTCCACCTCCTCGCCACAGCAGACCGAGACCGAGTCAAGGTCGCCCTGCCGGTGAGACGGACGGGCGCCGACGCCCCGACCGCGAACGCCGGCACCACCCAGACCGGCCGCAGCTATGCCCGCAACGGCACCGGTGTCGACCGCGATGTCTATCAGGCCCAGTGAACCCTCCATCACCAGCACCGAGGACGACACCCGTGAGTAGCCAGGACGACCTGTTTCACCCCGTGATCGAACTGCCCGAACCCACCCGACAGGCACGGTACGACCGCCTTATCGGCCTGGACACAGTCAAGCGCCAGCTACGTAAGGAGGCCGTCCTCCTGGCGGACCCCGATCGCTTGCACGCGTGGGCGCGTCAACACCACCCGGGAACAGACCCCGCAGCGCTCCAGTTGTTCGCCGACCGCGCACCGCTGTTCGTCTTCTCCGGGGACGTCGGTTCGGGGAAGTCCGCCCTCGCAGAGTCCTTCGGATGTGACCTGGCCGAACAGCTCGACCTGCCGGTCTACCTGTACCGGCTCAAGCTCGCCACGCGAGGCAGCGGCCTGGTCGGCGAGATGACCGCGCTGATCGGAGACGCCTTCTCGTATGTACACGAGCAGGGCCGCCGGGCACGCGACCCCCGCGGTGTCAACACTGTCCTCGTACTGGTCGTCGACGAAGCCGACGCCCTCGTCCAGTCCCGCGAGGCACAGCAGATGCACCACGAGGACCGTGCTGGAGTGGACGCCTTCCTCGCCGGTGTGGACAGCCTCGCCGGCGCCCGACTCCCTGTCCTGGTCGTACTGTGCACCAACCGTGTCGGCGCACTCGACCCCGCCCTCATGCGCCGCGCCGCGGCGACCTTCACGTTCGTCCGCCCCGACGACCAGCAGCGCCGTGCCGTACTCACCCGGGCCCTGCACGGCATCACCGTCCGCCCCGACACCTTCGACAAGCTCGTCCAGCTCACCGGCCCTGACACAGACCGTCCCGGCTACACCTTCTCCGACCTCACCCAGCGCCTGGTCCCGGCGGCAGTCCTGCAAGCCTTCCCTGACGGGCCTCTCCGCGACGAACACCTCCTCACCGTCGCCAACGAACTCGCCCCCAGCCCCGTCTTCGCGGAAACGCCCTGATGGCCTCCCTACCCGCGCCCAGCGCAACAGGAGTACGGATCGCAGGCGACCTGTATCAGTGGCAGCTCGCATGGCAAGGGTGCGTGACCGCCGTCCGCGACGCCTCCATCCACACGCCCAATCCGGTCGTCGCGGTGAGCGTCGAACTCGATGACGCCGGCAACCTCGACGACGTCGTCCTGCACCGAGCCACCCCGCCGCATACCTACGCCCAGGTCAAGTACACCGTCGACAGCAGCAGCCCCGTCAACGAGGACTACCTGCTCAAGCCCAGCGACTCCGGCGGTCCGTCGATCCTGAAGAAGATCGCCCGCACCTGGCGCCAGCTCACCGCCGACGGCACCCCGGTGGACTTGGCCCTCATCAGCAATCGGGCCGCCGACTCCGGCGACCCGCTGGTCTCACTCCGCGATTCCCGCACCCAGCTGCTGATGCCCAAAGCCGGCCAACAAGGCCCCAGATCAGCAAGAGGCACTGCCCGACGACGATGGGCAGTGGGCGCAGACCTGACCGAGGCCGAGCTCCGCGACCTGCTTGAGGTGCTCCGCTTCGACCTCGCCCGTGACCCGACCCACCTGTACGACCACGTTCAGTCGCTCATGCTCGCCACAGGCTTGCGCCCGGACGATACGGCGATCCACATCGGGGCCGACTGGGTGGCCCGCCAGGTACGAGACGGCCAGCGGACCCTCACCCTCACGGCGATCACCGAAGCCATCGACTCCCTACAGCTAAAGGCCGGACCCACGCGCGCCGTGGTGTCCATCGCCACCCTCAAGCCCGACCCCGCGACAGGAGACGCCGACTACGCTCTCGACTGGGTCGACCGCTTCGACGGCGCGTCCCCCTACGTCAAGCGCCGCCCCCAAGCCCCCGCGACCTGGGCCCAGCTACAGGCGGAGATTGAAGCCGCACCCCACAGGATCCCGCCGGGAAAAACTGCCGTTGCGATCACCGGCAGCCTCCGCCTCGCTCCCGCCTTCCTCGTCGGCAGTGCCTTCCGTATGGTGACCGGTGCGGACCTCGCCGTCATGCAACGCGGCCAACTTTGGTCCTCCGCCGACCCGTACGACGCCGTGCTCACACCCGCACAAGCCGAGTACAGGATCGGCCAGGGCCCGGACCTGGCCGTGGCCATCGCCGTGGCCACGGACCTCACCGACGACGTACTGCACTTCCTGCGAGACCAGGGCCTCCCGGTATCCCAACTCCTGGTGCTCCGGCCGCCGACCGGCGCCAAGGACAACTCCATCCCGAACTCCGCGACTGCCAACGCCCTGGCCGTCGGCATCCGTGACACCGTGCGCCGCGCCAGCCGCAACGCACCGCGCGTCCACCTCTTCCAGGCCAGCCCCATGGGCCTGGCGCTGATGCTTGGCCACCGGTGGAACCGGCTGCGGTCCACGGTGGTGTACGAGGATGTGGCAACCGAGCGGATCTACGAAGAAGCCTTCACGATCGACGCCTGACCGCGCACGTCCTGGGCAGCGTACGGGCGCTCGGGCGGCCCCTGGAGTCTATGGAGTAGCAGGTCGGGGGCGGTCGGCCAGTGGCACCAGGACGGCTCTGCGTCCCAACAGAGCCCCAAGAGTGAGGACGAAGGTGGCGGGCCCGTCGGTGAACAACCAGTTGGTGGCGTCCGCACCGTGCTCCTCGACGGTACGACGCCATTGGTGGACCACATAACGGACGAACGCCTCGTGGTGTTCGGTCGTGTCGGGGATATTTCCCGGTCGGGTACGGATGACCAGCGCCCCGAAGCACCGGTTCCCCTCGGGATTGCCGCGCGGGGTCTGGCCCGGAAGGCCATAGACCTCGCTCGCGCCGCGCTCGGCCGCGTACAACGCGTCCCGTACCAGTCCCTCATTGTCCGAGAGCGCCACGATCAGCGCGATCCTGTTGGGCCGTAGCTCTGCCGTTGTCCCGCTGACCTCGGGGGCCCTGAATCGATGCCAGGACGGCTCCTGCCCAGGACCGGCCAACGCGTCACGCAACCGGAGCAGGTCGCTCTCGCTGGGCGGGAGCTTCAGCGCGCTGTCAAGCCGCACGGAGGGAAAGGCGGACTGGCCCCGCTCCTCCGACTGCCCCATGACGAGTGCGACAATCCGCCGCCGGGGCGTGGGGACCCGCAGCTGCCGTCGGTCGGACTCCCCGTCTCCGGGCGACTCGGCGAACACACTGACGTTCTCGTGCAGTTGGGCACGAAGCATCCCGCCGAGACGGTACGCGTCTGCATGCCGGGCAGTGACATAGAACGAAACGGACTCGGGTGCCTCTCCTGCGCCGATCGTCAGCTCTTCGAGCCTGGCCTGCATTACCCGGTACGCGAAGGCCACCCGGTCGGACACCTCGATACCACCCAGCAGTGCGTCCGGCTCCACGACGAAACAAGCGGCATGGCGCCGCAGCGCATCGTCCTGCATCTCGCGCAGTCGCGTACGGTCCCAGTGCGAGTCGGCCCCGAGATAGATGACGATGCCGACCCCCTCCTTGCTCCGCAACGAGTGCGTCGCCCACGCCACGAGCAGCACGGCGAACATGGCGACGGCCACCAGCCCGAACAGCGAATCCCCGACAACTGGCACTGCCTGCACCAGATTCGGCAGCAAACCCAGCGCGAGCGCGGCGGCCGTGGTGGCAAGCAGAGACCACATGCCTTCACGTGACAGCAGAAACGTCCATACCCAGGACCTCCGCCGCTGCATCCCACCCGCCTCCATCGGCTACCGCCCACCGAATGATGTTCTGCATATTGCGGTCGACTGGTCGCTGTCGTGTGTCTGCGAGCCTGGCCAGACTCGCAGACGAGCGCTGTCACCTTGAGCAACGTACTGCCCCAACCCGCAACCCTCCTTGAGTAAGAGGAGGTTCAAGCCGTGTGCACCGCTCAATGGCCAAGATCGTGAGACGGACTCCGTGGCCACCGAGTGAGACAACCGATGAAAAGCCCAGGTCATTTCAGCGGAATAAGTCATTCCGAATTAGGGCCTACAGCGAGAGGCCGGCTCGGCAACGGGCCGAGCGAAAGGACGATTCGGCAGCGGGTGAGCGAGAGCCGGCTCGGCGCTGGGTGAGGCCAAAGGCCTGCTGGGTAGCGGGCAACGCAGAAGGCCGGCTCGAAAGCGAGCCGGCCTTCTTGCTGCGATCGTGTCAGTCCGTGCCCGACTCCATCGCGGCGCGGTCCAGCAGCTCGTCCTCGTCGGAGACCTCGCCGCGGGAGGCGATGGCCTCGGCGCCGCCCTCCGGCATGCTGCCGATGAGGCCGGTCGCGGCCGCCTGGGCGGCGCCGACGGCGGGAGTGCCGGTGCCGATCAGGCCGAGCGCGGCGTACTGCTCGAGCTTGGCGCGCGAGTCGGCGATGTCGAGGTTGCGCATGGTGAGCTGGCCGATCCGGTCCACCGGCCCGAACGCCGAGTCCTCGGTGCGCTCCATGGAGAGCTTGTCCGGGTGGTAGCTGAACGCCGGGCCCGTGGTGTCGAGGAGCGAGTAGTCCTCGCCGCGGCGGAGGCGCAGGGTGACCTCGCCGGTGATCGCCGCGCCGACCCAGCGCTGCAGCGACTCCCGGATCATCAGCGCCTGCGGGTCCAGCCAGCGGCCCTCGTACATCAGCCGACCGAGGCGCCGGCCCTCGTTGTGGTACTGGGCGAGGGTGTCCTCGTTGTGGATCGCGTTGACGAGACGCTCGTACGCGGCGTGCAGGAGGGCCATGCCGGGCGCCTCGTAGATGCCGCGGCTCTTGGCCTCGATGATCCGGTTCTCGATCTGGTCGGACATGCCCAGCCCGTGGCGGCCGCCGATGGCGTTGGCCTCCATCACCAGGTCGACGGCGGAGGCGAACTCCTTGCCGTTGATCGTCACCGGGCGGCCCTGGTCGAAGCCGATCGTCACGTCCTCGGCGGCGATCTCGACCGACGGGTCCCAGAACCGGACGCCCATGATGGGCTCGACGGTCTCGACGCCGGTGTCCAGGTGCTCCAGGGTCTTGGCCTCGTGGGTGGCGCCCCAGATGTTGGCGTCGGTGGAGTACGCCTTCTCCGTGCTGTCCCGGTAGGGCAGGTTGTGGGCGACCAGCCACTCCGACATTTCCTTGCGGCCGCCGAGCTCGGTCACGAAGTCCGCGTCCAGCCAGGGCTTGTAGATGCGCAGGTGCGGGTTGGCGAGCAGGCCGTAGCGGTAGAACC
This sequence comes from Streptomyces fulvoviolaceus, assembly GCF_000718165.1. Classification (GTDB taxonomy): domain Bacteria; phylum Actinomycetota; class Actinomycetes; order Streptomycetales; family Streptomycetaceae; genus Streptomyces; species Streptomyces fulvoviolaceus. Next base: position 40,763 of record NZ_JOEY01000053.1, read on the forward strand.
GCTCGATGTCGTTGCCCTTGAAGGTCGAGCCGTCGCCCCAGATCTGGACGTTGTCCTCGAGCATCGCCCGCACGAGGAGCGTGCCGGTGACGGCGCGGCCGAGCGGGGTGGTGTTGAAGTACGCCCGCCCGCCCGAGCGGATGTGGAACGCCCCGCAGGTGAGCGCGGCCAGGCCCTCCTCGACCAGCGCGGCGCGGCAGTCGACCAGGCGCGCGATCTCGGCGCCGTAGGTCTTGGCGCGGCCGGGCACCGAGGCGATGTCGGGCTCGTCGTACTGGCCGATGTCGGCGGTGTAGGTGCACGGGACGGCGCCCTTGTCGCGCATCCACGCGACGGCGACCGAGGTGTCGAGACCGCCGGAGAAGGCGATGCCGACGCGTTCGCCGGCGGGGAGGGAGGTGAGGACCTTGGACATAGGAAGATTATGCACGATCACGCATGATCATGCAAAGGTGCTCTGGGGGATCGCCTTGCCCCCGCCGGGAGACCGCTCTACCCGCCGGACTGGCCGACCCTCTCCGCCTCGCTCACCGCGGCCACCCCGCCGTCCTCGTGGGCCATCCGGTGCGGCCACCACACCTTCGGGCCCAGGTCCAGGAACAGCGACGTGACCAGCACCGACCGCGCGATGAACGTGTCGAGCAGCACGCCGAGGGCCACCGCGAACCCGAGTTCGGCGAAGGCGACCATCGGGAGCGTGCCGAGGGCGGCGAAGGTGCCGGCCAGGACCAGGCCGGCGGAGGTGATGACCGCGCCCGTCGCCGCGAGGCCGGTCACCACGCCCGGGCGAGTGCCCTGGTGGGCGGCCTCCTCGCGGATGCGGGTGGTGAGGAAGATGTTGTAGTCGATGCCCAGGGCCACCAGGAACACGAAGACGAACAGTGGGAAGTCCGTCGACTCGCCCGCGTAGTCGAAGAGGTGCCGGAAGGCCAGCGCGCTCGCCCCGAGTGCCGCCGTGAAGGACAGCACCACGGTCCCGATCAGCAGGAGCGGTGCCACCAGCGCGCGCAGCAGGAGGCTCAGGATCAGCAGGACGACGACCAGCACCGCCGGGATGATCACGATGTTGTCGTGCGTCGTCGCCGTGTCCATGTCGAGCAGGGACGCGGTGCCGCCGCCCACCTGGGCATCGGCGTCGGGCACATCGTGCACGGCGTCCCGGACCCGCTCGACCGTGTGTTTCGCGGCCTCGCTGTCGGAGGGGTCGGTCATCGTCGCCTCGAAGAGCACCTGGCCCTCGTACGAGGGTTTCGTGCCCGGTGGGACGGCGAGGCTGTCGGGCACCACGCCCTTGGTGGCGGTGACGGCACTGCGGACCTGGTCGGCCTGGGCCTCGTTCGCCACGATCACCAGGGGGTCGCCGCTGCCCGCCGGGAAGTAGCGTGCCGAGACCTCCTGGCCGGTGATCGAGTCCGGTTTGCCGGTGAAGGCGTCGGCGTTGCTGATGCCCTCGGCGCGGATCTGGAGCAGGCCCAGGGACAGGGCGGCCAGGACCACGGCCGTGGCGGCCCAGATCATGCGGGGCCGGCGGGCGATGGTGCGGCCCATGCGGGCCCACATCCCGCGCTCGGTCGGGTCGTCCGAGCCGAAGTGCGGGATCACCGGCCAGAAGATCCAGCGGCCGAAGATCAGCAGCAGGGCCGGGAAGAGGGAGAGCATCGCGAGGAGCGCGACGGCCACGCCGATGGCGGCCACCGGGCCCAGGCCCCGCGTCGAGTTCATCTCGGCGGCCAGCAGTACCAGCATGCTGACGACGACCGTGGCGCCGGAGGCCAGTACGGCAGGGCCCGCGCGGTGCAGCGCCAGGGCCATCGCCTCGTGGCGGTCCTCGTGGCGGCGCAGCTCTTCCCGATAACGGGCGACGAGCAGGAGCGCGTAGTCCGTGCCCGCGCCGAAGACGAGCACCGTCAGGATGCCCGCACTCTGGCCGTTGACCGTCAGGCCCGCGTGTTCGGCGAGCAGATAGATCAGCGCCTGGGCCGTGAACAGGGAGACGACCACGCCGATCAACGGGACGAACAGCAGGGTCGGGCTGCGGTAGGTGAGCAGCAGCATCACGATCACGACGGCCATCGCCGACAGCAGCAGCGTCGAGTCGATGCCCTCGAAGGCGTCGGAGAAGTCGGCCGAGGTGCCGCCTGGGCCGGTGATGTGGACGGCGAGACCGCCCGTGCTGCTGCCCGTCTCGTCGCGGATGGAGTCGACGGCGGGCGAGATCTCCTCCCAGCCCTTCTCGTCCATCGTGATCGGCACGTAGATCTGGGCCGCCTCGGGCGCCGACTGGTCGTTGTAGACGGGGCCACGGGTCTCGGAGCCGCGGATGCCGTGCGCGGTCAGCTGCTTGATCTGGTCGGCGTCCTGCGCGATCTTGTCCCGGTCCTGGGCGGTGAGCCCGCCCTCGCGCGCGTAGACGACGACGGCCGGGATCTGCTCCGGCCTGAACCCGTTGGAAGTGTTCAGGACCTGGGTGGACTCCGCGGACCCCGGCAGCCAGGAGGCCGCGTCGTTGTCCTGGGCGTCGGTGAGCTTCGAGGCGAGTGGCGCCGCGACCACCAGCACCACCAGCCAGAGGGCCACGATGACCCACTTGCTGCGGTGCCCCGTCAGGAACCCGATGAGTCCCTGGCGCACATGGCGCCCATGCCCTTTCCCGTCCGTCATGGCAACCCCCGTGAACGTACGCGGTGCCGGTCGGCCGCCCAGCATGGCACGCGAGGCCCGGGCGCAACATCCGATGAACGGCTTAGGTCTGGACCGGCGCGAACATTAGTGCCCGGACATGGCAGGCTTGGGTCATGGCCGCGCAGATCAACCCCAGCATCCTGTCCGCCGACTTCGCCCGCCTCGCGGACGAGGCGAAGGCGGTCGAGGGAGCCGACTGGCTCCACGTAGACGTCATGGACAACCATTTCGTCCCGAACCTCACGCTCGGTGTGCCGGTCGTAGAGTCGCTGGCCCGTGCGACGGACACCCCGCTGGACTGCCATCTGATGATCGAGGACGCCGATCGGTGGGCGCCCCAGTACGTAGAGGCGGGGGCCGGTTCCGTCACCTTCCACGTCGAGGCGGCCGCCGCGCCGGTGCGGCTCGCCCGGGAGATCCGGGCCAAGGGCGCCCGCGCCTCCATGGCGCTGAAGCCCGCGACGCCGATCGAGCCGTACGAGGATCTGCTCCCCGAGCTCGACATGCTGCTGATCATGACGGTCGAGCCGGGCTTCGGCGGACAGGCGTTCCTCGACATCATGCTCCCGAAGATTCGCCGCACCCGCGAGTTGATCAGCAAGCACGGCCTTGAGCTGTGGCTCCAGGTCGACGGCGGTGTCTCGGCCGCCACCATCGAGCGCTGCGCGGACGCGGGCGCCGACGTCTTCGTCGCCGGGTCGGCGGTCTACGGCGCATCGGACCCCGCCGAGGCGGTACGTGCATTGCGCACCCAAGCCGAGGGGGCGACGGCCAAGGCCTCCTGGGCATGCGGCCACTGAACCAAGGGAACGTGAACGGCTCTCATCAGGGCTGATCAAGTGCGCCGGATCTGCAAGGATGAACGGCGAATCCAGAGTGTGAACAGCAGTGAGGAGATCGCCGTGTCGGGTATGTCGGCGGGCCGGTCAGCCATGCGGATGGGACCCGCTGAGCTGGTGCAGGCGGCGGCCATGGCCCGCCGCTTCTACCTCGAGGGCAAGTCCAAGATCCAGATCGCGGAGGAGTTCGGCGTCAGCCGCTTCAAGGTGGCCCGGGTCCTGGAGACCGCTCTCGAACGGGATCTCGTACGTATCGAGATCCGTGTGCCGGCCGAACTGGACGCCGAGCGCTCGGACGCGCTCCGTGCCCGGTACGGCCTCAGGCACGCAGTCGTGGTCGAGTCCCCGGCCGAGGCCCAGGACTCACCCGACCCCGAGAATCTGGGGGAAGTGGCCGCCGACCTGCTCGGCGAGCTTGTGAACGAAGGTGATGTGCTGGGTCTGGCCTGGGGCCGGTCCACCATCCACATGGCCGCGGCGCTCGACCGGCTGCCGCCGTGCACGGTGGTCCAGCTGACGGGCGTGTACGACGCCGGGACCGCCGAGCGCGGTTCCGTCGAGGCGGTGCGCCGTGCCGCGCAGGTGTCGGGCGGCGACGCCCACCCCATCTACGCGCCGATGCTGCTGCCGGATGCGGCGACCGCGGCCGCGCTGCGCAACCAGACCGGGATCGCCCGGGCCTTCGAGTACTTCGACAAGGTCACGGTCGCCTGTGTCTCCATCGGTTCCTGGGAGCCGGGCATCTCGACGGTGCACGACATGCTCAGCGACGAGGAGGTCTCGCACTACGCCTCGCTCGGCGTCGCCGCCGAGATGTCCGCGCACCTCTTCGACGGCGAGGGCCGCCGGGTCGGACGGGACCTGGGCGAGCGGTGCATCACCGTCAAGGCCGACCAGCTCCGCCGTATCCCCGAGGTCGTCGCGATCGCGGGCGGCCAGCGGAAGGCGGGCGCGATCGACGCGGTGCTGCGGTCCGGGCTCGTCACCAGCCTGGTGACGGACACGTCGGCCGCGGACTATCTGATGACGGCGGGGAGCCCCCCGAAGCCCGCGCTGAACAGGGCGGACCCGGACGGGCCCTGACAGAAGGTCAGGAGGGGGCGGCCGTGGCAGCATCGGCGACATGGTGCTGCGGTTCGCCCCCCGTCTGCTTCTCTGTCTGGTCGTCCTCCTCGTGGGGTGCGCGTCCACTGACGCAGGCACCTCCACCGGCGGTGGCATGGCCACCATCAAGGAGTCCCGGCTTCCCGCCGAGGCCCGGCAGACCCTCGAACTCATCGACGCGGGCGGCCCCTTCCCGTATGCCAAGGACGGCACCGTCTTCGGCAATTTCGAGCGGCTGCTGCCCGAACACAAGCGTGGTTACTACCGCGAATACACCGTGCCCACGCCGGGCTCGCGCGATCGCGGGGCCCGGCGCATTGTCACGGGGCAGGGCGACGAGATCTACTACACCGATGATCACTACAACTCCTTCAGGGCGGTGCTGAGATGACCCAACAAGTGGTCAAGCTCGACCTCGATGGCGTCACGGACAAGGCGGGCCTGATGGACCGCACTGCCCTCGCCCTCCAGCTGCCCGACTGGTTCGGCCGCAACTGGGACGCCCTCGCCGACTCCCTCTCCGACCACACCGTCTGGCCCGAAGGTGCCGTCGAGAGCGGCCTGTTGGTCGTCGTACGGAACTGGCGGCCGTACGCGAAGGCGCGGCCGGACGAATGGGAGACCGCTGTCGAGGTCTTCGGGGAGGCGGTCGACCGGACGCCGGCGCTCTCCGTGGTGCTCGCTCTCGGAGAGGCCGCCCGTTAGCTTGCTCACGGCATGTCGTGAATCGACCTGAGTGTGAGCCGCACGACTGGGCGCCCCTCGCGGTCTTCATGGGGACCGTGGGCGGGCTGATCCTGCAGCCGCTGCCCGCTGCCCGCTGCCCGCTGCCCGCTGCCCGCTGCCCGCTGCCCGCTGCCCGCTGCCCGCTGCCCGCCGCCGCGGTGGCGATCGTCGGGTTCACGGTCCTGATGATCACCAACCGGCTGGAGGTCGCCGCCGCGCATCGTCACGGGGCTCGGCGAGCGGATCGCCCTCTTCTTCGTGCGGCTGATGGGCCGCTCCAGCCTCGGACTCGGCTACGGCATGACGCTCACCGACCTCGCTCCGGCTCCGGTGACGCCCTCCACGACGGCCTGCTCCGGCGCGATGATCGCCACCGCCATGGCCGCGAACCCGATCATCCAGTCCACCGCGTCCGACCAGGGCGTCGAAGTGAGCTGGGCGAAGTGGGCGGTGGCCGCGATCGTGCCGGGGCTGATCAGCCTGGCCGTACTGCCGTGGCCGATCTACAAGATCTTCCCGCCGGAGCTGAAGGAGACTCCCGAGGCCCCGGCGGAGACCGTGCGCAGGCTCGCCGAGCGTGGGCCGATGGGCCGCGGCGAGTGGGGTCATGGCGGGCACCTTCGGGTCGCGAACCTCGTGATCTGGATGGGGGTGGGCTCGCTGTGGCTGAAGGTGCCGGGCGCCTGGTGATCTGCTTGGAGGTTTCTCCGAGCGCGCCTCTGACCTGCTTGGACGATGTGACCGGGCATCGCATTGCGGCCGACATGGGACAATGAAGTACGTGCTCTTACCCCTGGCTGACCTGTCCGGGGCCACCTCTGATCGACTGGGATGTGCAGCACGTGCGTTTCCTCAACGACATCCAGCCCCCTTACGACCTGACGTACGACGACGTCTTCATGGTCCCGAGCCGCAGCGCGGTCGGCTCGCGGCAGGGCGTGGACCTCAGCTCCCCGGACGGCACGGGCACCACGATCCCGCTGGTCGTCGCCAACATGACCGCCATCGCCGGGCGCCGTATGGCCGAGACGCTGGCCCGGCGCGGTGGCCTCGTCGTCATCCCGCAGGACATCCCGATCGAGGTCGTCACCGAGGTCGTCTCCTGGGTGAAGAGCCGCCACCACGTCCTGGACACCCCGATCGTGCTGGCCCCGCACCAGACCGTCGCCGACGCGCTGTCCCTGCTGCCGAAGCGCGCGCACAACGCCGGTGTGGTCGTCGACGAGGAGCAGCGGCCCGTCGGCGTCGTCACCGACCGGGACCTGACCGGTGTCGACCGCTTCACCCAGCTCGAAGTGGTCATGTCCAAGGACCTGCTGCTGCTCGACGCGGACATCGACCCGCGCGAGGCCTTCAACCGGCTGGACGCGGCCAACCGCCGTTACGCCCCCGCCGTCGACAAGGACGGTCGCCTCGCGGGCATCCTCACCCGCAAGGGCGCCCTGCGCGCCACGCTGTACACGCCGGCCGTCGACGCGAACGGGCAGCTGCGCATCGCGGCCGCCGTCGGCGTCAACGGCGACTTCGCGGAGAAGGCCAAGCAGCTGCTGGACGCGGGCGTCGACACCCTCGTCATCGACACGGCCCACGGCCACCAGGAGTCGATGATCAGCGCGATCAAGCAGGTGCGTGCGCTCGACCCGCAGGTGCCGATCGTGGCGGGCAACATCGTCGCCGCCGAGGGTGTGCGCGACCTCATCGAGGCGGGCGCCGACGTCATCAAGGTGGGCGTGGGCCCCGGCGCCATGTGCACCACCCGCATGATGACCGGCGTCGGCCGGCCGCAGTTCTCGGCCGTGCTGGAGTGCGCCGCCGAGGCGAAGAAGTACGGCAAGCACGTCTGGGCCGACGGCGGTGTCCGGCACCCGCGCGATGTCGCCATGGCCCTCGCGGCCGGTGCGTCCAACGTGATGGTCGGGTCCTGGTTCGCGGGCACGTACGAGTCCCCTGGCGACCTCCAGCAGGACGCCGACGGCCGCCTCTACAAGGAGTCGTTCGGCATGGCGTCCGCGCGTGCGGTGCGCAACCGTACGTCCGAGGAGTCGGCCTACGACCGTGCCCGCAAGGCGCTGTTCGAGGAGGGTATCTCCACCTCCCGCATGTTCCTCGACCCGGCCCGCCCGGGCGTCGAGGACCTGATCGACTCGATCATCGCGGGCGTCCGCTCCTCCTGCACCTACGCCGGTGCGGGCTCCCTGGAGGAGTTCGCCGAGAAGGCGGTCGTCGGCATCCAGAGCGCGGCCGGCTACGCGGAGGGCAAGCCGCTGCACGCCAGCTGGAGCTGACGCGTCAACTTCCTTTCGTACGGCCCCCGTTGAAAAGCGGGGGCCGTTCGCGTGCGCGGGCGCCTACGGTCGCCGTATGGACATCACCGCATGCCGGGCCGAGGACCTCGACGTACTGGAGCGCTTCATGCCGTCGTACGCCGACGACGCACACCACGCGGACCGCTACGCCCGCCAGGCGGCCGGCGACAGCACCTATCTCATCCCCTGGCTCGACCGCCGTCCGGTCGGCCACGCGGAGGTCCGCTGGACCGGCTGCCACGCGCCGGAGGTACGGGCGGCGCTGCCCGGGTGCCCGGACGTCAACAGCCTCTTCGTCTGGCCGGAGTCGCTGCGCTCCCGGGGTGTCGGCACCGCGCTGGTGCGGGCCGCCGAGCGGCTGGCCCGCGAGCGGGGCATCGGCGTCATGGGGCTCGGCGTGGGGGACCACAATCCGCGGGCGGCTGCCTTGTACGCGCGGCTCGGATACCGGCCCGCGGTGGCCTTCGTCGACCGCTGGGCCTACCTGGACGCCTCGGGCGTACGACACGAGCGCGTCGATCCCGGTGTCTTTCTGGTGAAGGAGCTGGATCCGTCAAGCCCTCTTGACGTCAGGCGGGCTTGACGCAAATCTGGGGGCATGGCGACACCACAGAGCATCGAACCGCAGCACACGCTGTTGACCGCCGTGGCCCGTCTCGATGATCTGCGCACCCGCGAGTCGATGGGGGAGCCCCTCGACCGGGCCGAGTTCCTCGAACTCCTCGCCCTGAGCGAGGTCGTGGCCCGCAAAGCCGCCTACGGGCGCCAGCTCACCGTCCGCGCGGCCCGCGAGTCCGGGGCCTCCTGGTCGCAGATCGGGGCCGCGCTGGGCACCAGCAAGCAGGCCGCCTGGGAGGCGCACACGCGGTGGATCGACACGCAGGCGGCCGCCTACGGAAAGCCCGGTCAGATGGGGTTCGACGACGCCGACGTGGCCGAGGCGCGGGCCATCGCGGGGGAGCCCGACGAGCGCTGACAGAGGCTCTGTACGACGGTTGATCAGGCCTCCGCGCAACGGTCGAAAGCCCCCGCGCAACGAACGCACGCCCACCCGCGATGAACGCAACGATCTTGCGGAGACGCGCAAGGTTGCTGCATTACGAGGGCAATGCCCCGGCTCATAGGGTTCTGCGCTGTACGTGGCGTGGCGGGGACTCCGCTCGGTGGGTTCCTGTTCGCGCAGGTGCGCCGCCAGTCCTCGCCGCCCTGAGAGGCAGCGACAAAGGAGTCAGCGCGTGCTCGACCAAGGCGCACCCCCGCATCACCGCACACCACAGTCCCCGGGGGTGGGTGCGCGGCTCATGCGTCGCAAGCCCGTGGAACGCCTGGTGGCGGAGGGCGGCCAGGGCGAGGGAGGCAGCCTGCGCCGCACCCTCGGCCTGTGGCAGCTGACCATGATCAGCATCGGCGCCACCCTCGGCACCGGCATCTTCGTCGTCCTCGGCGAGGCCGTCCCCAAGGCGGGCCCGGCCGTCACCCTCTCCTTCGTGATCGCCGGACTCACGGCGCTCTTCTCGGCCCTGTCCTACGCCGAACTCGCGGGCACCATCCCGGTCGCCGGCTCCTCGTACTCGTACGCGTACGCCACGATGGGTGAGTTGATCGCCTGGACCTGCGGGTGGTGTCTGGTCCTCGAATACGGCGTCTCCGTCGCCGCCGTGGCCGTCGGCTGGGGCGAGTACCTCAACGAGTTGCTCGACGGGACCATCGGCGTCACCATCCCGGACGCCCTGTCCGCCCCGCCCGGCGACGGCGGCGTCTTCAACCTGCCGGCGCTGATCGTCGTCCTGCTGGCCATGGTCTTCCTGCTCGGCGGCGCCCGCGAGTCCGCCCGCGCCAACACCATCATGGTGGCCGTGAAGATCGCCGCGCTCATACTGTTCTGCGCGATCGGCATCCAGGGCTTCCGCTCCGGCAACTACGAGCACTTCATGCCGCTCGGCATGGCGGGCGTGAGTGCCGCAGGGGCGACGCTCTTCTTCTCGTACATCGGCTTCGACGCCGCCTCCACGGCCGGTGAGGAGGCGAAGAACGCGCAGCGCGACCTCCCGCGCGCGATCATGCTGTCGCTGGTCATCGTGACGGCGCTGTACGTCCTCGTCGCGGCCGTCGCCGTCGGTGCGAAGCCCTGGCAGCGGTTCGGCGACTCGGAGGCCGCGCTCGCCCAGATCATGCGCGAGGTGACCGGACAGACCTTCTGGGGCACCCTGCTGGCCGCCTGCGCCGTCATAGCCATCGCCAGCGTCGTCCTGACCGTGCTCTACGGCCAGACCCGCATCCTCTTCGCGATGTCCCGGGACGGGCTGGTGCCGAAGGTGTTCGCGCGCGTGCACCCGAAGACGGGCACGCCTCGCACCAATACGGTGATCGTGTCCCTGTTCTGCGGTGTCCTGGCCGCCGCCATCCCGCTGGGGCAGCTCGCCGACGCCACCAGCATCGGCACGCTGTTCGCCTTCGGGCTGGTCAACATCGCCGTGGTGGTGCTGCGCCGGACCCGCCCGGACATGCCCCGCACCTTCCGTGTGCCGCTGTCGCCGGTGCTGCCCGCGTTGGGCCTCGCGTTCTGCGTCTGGATGATGGGCAGCCTGTCCACCGTCACCTGGGCGGTCTTCGGGGTCTGGATGGCCGTGGGGCTCGTGTTCTACTTCGTATACGGCCATCGCCGTTCCCGACTCGCAACACCTGAGAGCTGATCCACCCCCGTGCTCAACGATCTCGACGAACGCATCGTCCACGCCCTCGCCGAGGACGCCCGCCGCTCCTACGCGGACATCGGGCAGATCGTCGGCCTCTCCGCACCCGCCGTGAAACGGCGCGTGGACCGACTGCGCGCCACCGGGGCCATCACCGGCTTCACCGTACGGGTGGACCCGGCGGCCCTCGGCTGGGAGACGGAGGGGTTCGTCGAGATCTACTGCCGGCACAACACCTCGCCCGACACCATCCGGCGGGGCCTGGAGCGCTACCAGGAGGTCGTGGCCGCGTCCACCGTCACCGGCGACGCGGACGCGGTCGTCCAGGTCTTCGCCTCCGACATGCGGCACTTCGAACGCGTCCTGGAGCGGATCGCGGGGGAGCCGTTCGTGGAGCGGACGAAGTCCGTGCTGGTGCTGTCGCCGCTGCTGCGCAGGTTCTCCTCCGGATCGCCGACCTGACCTACTCGGCCCGCTGCCGGACCGCCTTCAGCAGCCGCCCGGTGAGCAGGGCGTGCGCCCCCGAGGAGATGACCAGCAACCGGTAGAGGGCACCGCCCGGCCCGGGGAACCTGGCCCGCGTCTCGGCCCGCAGCCGGGTGTGGCCGTCCCCGGCCTCGTCCAGGCGGAAGACGAGGGCGTATGTCGAGAAGTAGTGCCGCCCGATAAGCAGCAGCTCGCGTTCCGGCTCGGCGGAAGCCACCCGGAATCCGGGGAAAGCCGAGCCTACGGCGAGGGGCCGGGGCCCGGACGCCACACGGTCGGCGACCCCGATGAGACGCGCGTACCGAGCTGACCGGGGCCGCCCGAAAGACCCCTCAAGGGTCTCGCCGAGCGCCCGCCAGACGTCACCGACGTCGGCAGCGACGACGGTCGTGTGCTCGTCGACCCGGGGCAGCGAAACGATGTCCAACAGAACCTCCGTAGCAGGCGGGGAGTGCACCCCCTTAGGGGCGCGGGGAACTGCGCGACCAGCCACAACGAACCCGCACCCGGAACTCGACAATCCGCCCCGAGCTCTACTCCGCCGTCTTACGAGCCAACGCGTTGTTCCCTATCGAGTTGTGCACACTGAAGCTCACCGCATCCGACCGATACCGGTCGTCCGACCACTCCACCGGCCGCCCGTCCCGCGTCGTCGTCACCCGCCGCACCCGCAGCAGCGGACTGCTGCGGCGGACGAGCAACAGCTCGGCATCCCGCGCCCCCGCGGCCACCGCGTCGATGACATGCTCACCGTAGGCGAAGACCAGCCCGGTGTCGTCGAGCAGACGCTGCGTCACGGACGGACAGTCCGGCTCGATCGACTCGACGGCGGACGAGATCCAGTCGGCGTACACCGTCCGCTCCAGCAGCACCGGCTCGCCGTCCAGCCCACGCACCCGAAGTACGTGCAACACCTCGATGCCGACGGGCAGTTGGAGGCGTACGGCATCCTCGGCGGCAGCCGGGCGGTACTCCTGGGCGACCACCTGCCCCGTCGCCTCGCGGCCCATCGCGCGCGCCCACTGGGCGAAGCTGCGCAGTTCCTCGAAGCTCTGGCTGCGGCGGCTCGCCAGGACCACCCGGCGGGCGCCCTGGCGCGAGCCGATGAGTCCCTCGGCGGTCAGCGCGGCGACGGCCTGGCGGACCGTGCCGCGCGAGACGCCGTAGTGGGCCGCGAGCTCCGTCTCGGCGGGCAGCAGACTGCCGACCGTGTACTCCTCGCGGTCGATCGCCCGGCGCAGTTCGTCGGCGATCTCCTCGTGTCGCGCCGCCATGCTTCCCCTCTGAGTCGGCCGCTGTGCACAGCGTGACCAGCCTAGTCGAGATCCGGTGGGGATCCGAAAGGCTCTGACTGTGCGGAAATTCAGGGGTCATCGTTTCGCCAGTGTTTACGAGCGCGACACCAGCGGCGGGCGTACTGAGGCCAACTTGTTCAGACAAGTTCTCTCTGTTTGGCTCCTGCACCTCGCGCGTCCCCTGGAGAAGCCGTGACCGTGTCCCTGCCGAGAACAGCCGCCCTCGCTGTCGTCGCCGCGCTCGCACTGAGCGCCTGTGGCGCCGCCCCCGAGAGCTCGTCGACCACCGCCGACGGCAAGAGCGCCGCCACCGCCACCTCCGCCGCCGACTTCGGCGGCCTGGCCGCGCTGGTCAAGGCGGCCAAGAAGGAGGGCACGCTGAACGCCATCGCGTTGCCCCGCGACTGGGCCAACTACGGCGCCCTCATCGACGGCTTCGAGAAGAAGTACGGCATCAAGGTCGAGGTCGAGAACCCGGACGGTTCCAGCCAGGACGAGATCAACGCCGTGACGTCGAGGAAGGGTCAGGGCCGTGCACCGGACGTCCTCGACCTCGGCAGCTCCTTCGCGCTGAGCGCGGCCCAGCAGGGGCTGCTCGCGCCGTACAAGGTGGCGTCGTTCGCCGACATCCCCACGGAGCAGAAGGACGCGCAGGCGCGCTGGTACAACGACTACGGCGGCTACATCTCCATCGGCTGCGACGCCAAGCGGGTCAAGACCTGTCCGACGACCTTCGCGGACCTGCTCAAGCCCCAGTACAAGGGCCAGGTCGCCCTCAACGGCAACCCCACCAAGTCCGGTTCGGCCTTCGGTGGCGTCTGGGCGGCCTCGCTCGCGAGCGGCGGCTCCTTCGACGACATCCAGCCCGGCCTCGACTTCTTCGCGAAGCTGAAGAAGAACGGCAACTACACGCCCGTCGAGTCGACCCCGGCCACCGTCGAGAAGGGCGAGACGCCGATCAGCATCGACTGGGACTACCTGAACGCCGGGTACGCCGACGAGTTCAAGTCCAAGGGCGTCGACTGGAAGGTGGCGGTGCCCACCGACGGCAAGTTCTCGCAGTACTACTCCCAGGCCGTCAACAAGGACGCCCCGCACCCGGCGGCCGCCCGGCTGTGGCAGGAGTACCTCTACAGCGCCGAGGGCCAGAACCTCTGGCTCAAGGGATACGCCCGCCCGGCCCTGATGACCGCCATGGAGAAGGCCGGCACCCTCGACAAGACGGCCGCGGCCAAGCTGCCCGAGGTCTCCGGAACGCCCTCCTTCCCGACCGAGGACCAGCAGGGCAAGGCCAAGACGGTGCTCGGACAGGGCTGGGCGAAGGCCGTCTCCGGATGACGGCCACCCTCACCCGGGTCGACACGGCGACCGCCGCTCCGCAGAAGCGGCGGCGCCGTGCCCTCGGCTGGCTCGCCGTCGTCCCGCTGCTCGCCTTCACCGCGCTCGCCTTCGGGCTGCCCGCCCTGGCCATGCTCGACGGCGCCTTCACGGCCAAGGACCCGGCGACGGGGGCGACTTCGTACACCACCGGCAACCTGACGGCCTCGCTGCAGGGCGCGTATCTGACGGCGCTGATCGGCAGCGTGAAGCTGTCGGCCGTGACCGCCGGCCTGGGGGCCCTGTGCGGGCTGCCGCTCGCGCAGGCCGTCGTCACCTCCCGCTCCCGCGCGCTGCGCGAGGCCGTGCTCACCGCGTCCGGGGTCCTCGCCAACTTCGGCGGCGTCCCGCTGGCCTTCGCCTTCGTCGCCACCCTCGGCAACGCCGGTGTGCTGACACAGCACCTGGGCCTCACGGACAAGGGCTGGGACCTCTACAGCTTCTGGGGACTGGTGATCGTCTACCTGTACTTCCTGATCCCGCTGATGGTGCTCACCATCACCCCGGCCCTGGAGGGACTGCGCACGCAGTGGCGCGAGGCCGCCCAGAACAACGGCGCGACGTCCGCGCAGTACTGGCGGCACGTGGCCCTTCCCGTGCTGCTGCCCTCGCTGCTCGGCGGGCTCGTGCTCCTCTTCGGCAGCGCCTTCGCCGCGTACGCCACCGCCGCCGCCATGGTGGGCAGTTCCATCCCGCTGGTCACCCTGCAGATCGCCGACGCCATCTCCGGCAACGTCCTGGTCGGCCAGGAGAACGTGGCGCTCGCCCTCAGCCTCGACATGGTCCTCGTCGCCGGCCTGGTCATGGCGGTGTACCTGCCCCTGCAACGACGGAGCGCGCGATGGCTCGCCTGAACCTGTGGCGGTGGGGCGTCTTCGGCCTCGCCGGACTGTACTTCCTGGTGCCGCTGGCCGCGTCCGTGGTCTTCACGGTCGACGTGCCCGGGCAGGGTGTCACCTTCGACGCCTACACGCAGATCGTCTCCGCCGACGGCTTCGTCTCCAGCCTGCTGCTGTCACTGGAACTGGCCGTCGTGACCATCGCGGTCGTGCTGCTGCTGATGGTGCCCGCCATGGTCGCCCTCCGGCTCGGCGCGCCCCGGCTGCGGCCGGTCGTCGAGGTGGTGTGCTCGCTGCCGTTGGTGGTCCCGCCGATCGCCTTCGTCGCCGGCATCTCGACCGTCCTCAAATGGGGGCCCGAACACCTCTCGCGGACCCCGCTGTTCCAGACGTTCGTGGCCATCCAGAACCCGGACTTCCCGTTCGTGCTGGTTCTCGCGTACGTCGTGATGGCGCTGCCCTTCGTGCACCGGGCACTGGACGCCGGACTGAGGGCCGTCGACGTGCCCACCCTCGTCGAGGCCGCTCGCAGCCTCGGGGCGTCCTGGCCGCAGGCGCTCGTCCAGGCCGTGCTGCCCAACCTCCGCGGCGCGCTGCTGAACGCCTCCTTCCTCACCCTGGCCCTGGTACTCGGCGAGTTCACCGTGGCGCAGCTGCTCGGCTTCCAGCCGTTCGCCGTGTGGATCTACAGCATCGGCGGATCGCAGGCCCAGCTGTCCGTCGCCGTGTCCGTGCTGAGCCTGTTCGTCACCTGGGCCCTGCTCCTCGTGCTCGCCGGATTCGGTGGGCGTACCCGTACCGCATCCCGGGATGAATCATGACCGTCCTCGAAAAGACAGCGACCAAGACAGCCACCAAGGCGGCGACCGTCGAATTCCGGGGCCTGCGGCGGGAGTTCGGCCCGACCGTGGCCCTCGACGGCCTCGACCTGACCGTCCGGCCGGGTGAACTCCTCGCCCTGCTCGGCCCGTCCGGCTGCGGGAAGACGACCGCGCTACGCATGCTCGCCGGCTTCGAACACCCAGACTCCGGCGAGGTGCTGGTCGACGGCGAGGACGTCACCCGGGTCCCGGCACACCGACGCGACGCCGGGATGGTCTTCCAGTCGTACAGCCTCTTCCCGCATCTCGACGCGGTCGACAACGTGGCCTTCGGGCTGCGGATGCGGAAGGTCCGTACGGCCGAACGGCGGGCCCGCGCCGTCGAGTTGCTGGAGCTGGTCGGCCTCGCCGACAAGGGCGGGCGGTTCCCGCACCAGCTCTCCGGCGGCCAGCAGCAGCGTGTCGCCCTGGCCCGTGCCCTCGCCCTCCGCCCGCGCGTGCTGCTCCTGGACGAGCCCTTGTCGGCACTCGACGCCAAGGTGCGGCTCACCCTCCGCGAGGAGATCCGACGGCTCCAGCAGGAGCTCGGCATCACGACCCTGTTCGTGACCCACGACCAGGAGGAGGCCCTGTCCATGGCGGACCGGGTCGCCGTGATGCACGCCGGGCGGCTCGAACAGTGCGCCGCCCCGGCCGAGTTGTACGGCCGTCCCGCCACCGCCTTCGTCGCCGAGTTCGTCGGGACGATGAGCCGGATTCCGGGGCGGCTGTCCGGAGACGGGGTCGACGTGCTCGGACAGCGGCTGCCGGTCGACGGTCAGGTGCCGTCGGTGACCGAGGTGGACGTGCTGGTGCGGCCGGAGGCGGTGGGCGTACGCGCCGACGACGCCGGTGACGCGCGTGTGGTCGCCACGTCCTTCCTGGGCGCGGCCGTCCGCGTCACCGTCCGGCTCGCCGACGGCACCGAGGTGAAGGCCGACCTGCCCGCGCACGAGGCCACCGGGCTCGGCGCCGGTGCCGCGGTGAGCGTGTCACTGCCGGAGCGGCCGGTGCTGGTGGCGGAACGTACCCGTTGAACCCTTTCATGGAAGAGAGAACCGTGACTCAACTCCCGCTGCAAGCCGTCCTGTTCGACATGGACGGCACGCTCGTCGACACCGAGCGGCTGTGGTGGGAGGCGGTGGAGCGGGTCGCAGGGCGGACCCTGACCGAGGCGGACCAGCCGGAGGTGCTCGGCCGCCCGGTCGAGTACACCGCCGCCTGGCTGTCCGCGGCCACGGGCACCCCGTCCGCCGAACTCGGCGACGCGCTCCACCGGGAGTTCGCCGACCGCGTCCGCACCGGCGTCGTGCCCCGCCCCGGCGCACTGGACCTCCTCGACGCCCTGGCCCGCGAGGGCGTCCCCACGGCCCTGGTGACCGCGTCCCCCCGGGCGGTCGCCGACACCGTGCTCGAAGTACTCGGCGCGAGCCGCTTCGCCGTCTCCGTCACCGCCGACGACACCTCACGCACCAAGCCGGCCCCCGACCCCTACCTCGCCGCCTGCCGTGCGCTCGGCGTCGCCCCGGCGGCCTGCGTGGCCGTCGAGGACACGGAGACCGGTGTCGCGTCCGCCGAGGCGGCGGGCTGCACGGTGCTGGCGGTGCCCTCGCTCGCCCCGATCGAGGCGGCGCCCGGCCGGACCGTCGAGGCCAGCCTGGAGGACGTCTCCGTCCCGAGCCTGCGCTCCCTGCTGCCGTACCGGCTCCGCGTCATGACCTGGAACCTCTGGTACGGCGGCACCAAGGTCCACGACCACCGGGCCAAGCAGCTCAAGGTCATCACGGAGACCGACGTGGACGTGGTCGGCCTGCAGGAGACGTACGGCACCGCGGCCGAGGAACTCGCCCACGCCCTCGGCTGGCACCACCACCGGGCAGGCGAGAACCTCGGCATCATCAGCCGCCACCCGATCACGGCCCCCCTCGGCGACCCGGACGTCGGCTTCTACGGGGCGGCGGGCGTCCGGCTCCGGGTCGCCGAGGGCGCCGAGGTGGACGTATGGACGCTCCACCTGGACTACAAGCCGTACGGGCCGTACGAGGCAGCCTTCGACGGGCTGGAGGCCGACGACCTGATCGCCCACGAGGAGGTGCGGCTCGCCCAGATGCGGGACGCCCTGCGCCGGATCGACGACACCGTGCCGGTCGTCCTGGTGGGCGACTTCAACAGCCCCTCCCACCTGGACTGGCCGGACGTCGAGTGGCCGGTGACGAAGGCGGCCGAGCACGCGGGCCTGCGCGACTCCTACCGTGACGTCCGTCCCGACCCTGCGCAGGACCCCGGCCACACCTGGTCCCCGGTGCACACCGAGCACGAGGACGGCAGCGGCCGGCCGGAGCCGCAGGACCGGATCGACTTCGTTCTCCACCGGGGCCTGTGCGTGCTCGACTCCCGGACCCACGTCAGCGGCAGCCCCCGGACCTGGCCGGACGTGGAGGACAACGACTGGCCGTCCGACCACGCGGCAGTGATCACCACATTTTTGCTGGGCAGCGGGGCCGGGCCTGTCTAGCATCGGTGTCATGACCCGACGACATTGATCCACCACCGGCTCCGACGTCCGTCGACTGACCGCCACGCTCTACGCGTACGCGTTCCTCGACGAGTTCGTGCTGCTCTACCCGGTGTACGCGCTGCTGTTCGCGGACACCGGGCTGTCCGTACGGCAGATCTCGTCCCTGTTCATCCTGTGGTCGCTGACCGGCGTCCTGCTGGAGATTCCCTCCGGCGCCTGGGCCGACGCCGTCTCGCGCCGGTTGCTGCTGTGGCTGGGCCCGCTCCTCGGCGCGGTCGGCTTCGCGCTGTGGGTGATCTTCCCGTCGTACTGGGCCTTCGCCGCCGGCTTCGTCCTGTGGGGTGCGCGCGGTGCGCTGGGTTCCGGCGCGCTGGAGGCGCTGGTGTACGAGGAGCTGGAGCTGCTCGGCGCGGCGGACCGGTACGCCCGTGTCATGGGCCGGGCCCAGGCGGCGGGCCAGGTGGCCGTGATGACGGCGATGGCCCTGGCCGGGCCGGTCCTCGCGGCCGGGGGCTACCCGGCCGTCGGCGCGGCGAGCGTGCTGGCCTGTCTGCTCTGCGCCGCGGCGGCGACCCGTTTCCCCGAGCACCGGACGCCGGGCGGCGAGGGCGACCACTGGGCCGCGACCCTGCGCAGCGGACTCGCCCACGCACGCCACGACCGCTCCGTCCGAGGCGCCCTGCTGCTCGTCCCGGCCGTCGCCGCGGTGTGGGGCGCGCTCGACGAGTACACGCCCCTGCTGGTCAGGGAGACCGGCGTACCCGACGCGGCCGTCCCCTACCTGCTGGTGCTGATCTGGGCGGGCGTCACGGCCGGGAGCCTGCTCTCGGGGGCGGCCGAGAGCCTGGGCCGCACAGGATTCGCCGCGCTGCTCGCGGCTTCGGCCCTGCTGCTCGCCGCCGGTGCGATCACCGGGACCCCGGCCGGCATCGCCCTGATCGCCCTCGCCTTCGGCGGCTTCCAGCTGGCGACCGTCCTGGCCGACGCCCGGCTCCAGCAGCGCATCGAGGACACCGGCCGGGCCACCCTGACCTCGGTCGCGGGCCTCGGCACCGAGGCGGTGACCATCGGGGTCTACGGCGCGTACGGCGCCCTCGGACCCGTGCTCGGGCACGAGACCGTCTTCGCGCTGTGCGCGGTGCCGTACCTGGTGACGGCGGTTCTGGTGCGGGCACCCAGGAGGCGCCGATGAGGCCACGCAACGAATCGCCGCCGGACGGGCACCACACGCAACGATCAGTTCACCGGCGTGCAACGGCTCCTGCTTGTCCGCCCGAGCCCGCCGCCCGTACCGTCTACATGGCCGTCTGTATGGCCCCCACAACCACCCTTCCGCCCGGTGAGGATCACGCATGCGTACCGCCCTGCTCCAGAGCTCCGGCCGCCCCGGCTCCGTCGCCGCGAACCTCAAGGTTCTCGACGAGGCCGCCGGCCGGGCCGCCGCCGCGGGCGCCGGGCTGCTGGCCGCGCCGGAGATGTTCCTCACCGGGTACGCGATCGGCGACGACATCGGCCGCCTCGCCGAGCCGGCCGACGGCGACTCGGCGGACGCGATCGCGGAGATCGCGACGCGGCACGGGGTCGTGATCGCCTACGGATACCCCGAACGTGACTCCGGCCAGGTCTTCAACTCCGCCCAGCTGATCTCCGCCGACGGCACCCGCCTCGCGAACTACCGCAAGACCCACCTCTTCGGCTGCTTCGAGCGCGACCACTTCACACCGGGCGAGCAGCCGGTGGTGCAGGCCGAACTGAACGGCCTCCGCGTCGGGCTCATGATCTGCTACGACGTCGAGTTCCCGGAGAACGTCCGCGCCCACGCCCTCGCCGGCACCGACCTCCTGATCGTCCCGACCGCGCAGATGCACCCCTTCCAGTTCGTCGCCGAGTCGATGATCCCGGTGCGCGCCTTCGAGAACCAGATGTACGTCGCGTACGTCAACCGGGTCGGCCAGGAAGGGGAGTTCGACTTCGTCGGCCTCTCCGCGCTGGCCGGTCCCGACGGGGTCGCCCGCGCCCGGGCCGGCCGCGGCGAGGAGCTGGTGTTCGCCGACGCCGACCCCGTGTCCCTCGCCGCCTCCCGCGAGTCGAACCCGTATCTGCAGGACCGCCGGCCCGGGCTCTACGGGTCCCTGGTCTGAGCAGCCCCCTGAAACTTCGTTTGTCGCAAGGAGTCCGTACCCCATGACGTCCACGGTGCCCAACGCCGTCCAGCACGCCGACGAGCAGCAGCCGCCGATCACCATGTTCGGGCCGGACTTCCCGTACGCCTACGACGACTTCCTCGCCCACCCGGCGGGGCTCGGCCAGATCCCGGCGACCGAGCACGGCACCGAGGTCGCGGTCATCGGCGGCGGCCTCTCCGGCATCGTGGCCGCGTACGAGCTGATGAAGATGGGCCTCAAGCCCGTCGTCTACGAGGCCGACCAGATCGGCGGGCGCCTGCGCACCGTAGGCTTCGACGGCTGCGACCCGTCCCTCACCGCCGAGATGGGCGCGATGCGCTTCCCGCCGTCCTCCACGGCCCTCCAGCACTACATCGACCTGGTGGGCCTGAAGACACAGGCATTCCCCAACCCCCTTGCGGAGGCAACCCCTTCGACCGTCGTCGACCTCAAGGGCGAGTCGCACTACGCCGAGACGATCGACGACCTGCCGCAGGTCTACCGGGACGTCGCCGCCGCCTGGAACAAGTGCCTCGAAGAGGGCGCCGACTTCTCCGACATGAACCAGGCGATGCGCGAGCGGGACGTCCCGCGCATCCGGGAGATCTGGGCGAAGCTCGTCGAGAAGCTCGACAACCAGACCTTCTACGGCTTCCTCTGCGACTCCGAGGCCTTCAGGTCCTTCCGGCACCGCGAGATCTTCGGCCAGGTCGGCTTCGGCACCGGCGGCTGGGACACCGACTTCCCGAACTCCATCCTGGAGATCCTGAGGGTCGTCTACACCGAGGCCGACGACCACCACCGCGGCATCGTCGGCGGTTCCCAGCAGCTGCCGCTCAGGCTCTGGGAGCGCGAGCCGGAGAAGATCGTGCACTGGCCGTACGGCACCTCGCTGGCGAGCCTGCACGTGGGTGGCGAGCCCCGCCCGGCCGTGACCCGGCTGCACCGCACCGCCGGCAACCAGATCACCGTGACGGACGCGAACGGCGACATCCGTACCTACCAGACGGCGATCTTCACCGCCCAGTCCTGGATGCTGCTCTCCAAGATCGCCTGCGACGACTCGCTCTTCCCGATCGACCACTGGACGGCGATCGAGCGGACGCACTACATGGAGTCGTCCAAGCTCTTCGTCCCCGTCGACCGGCCGTTCTGGCTGGACAAGGACGAGGACACCGGCCGGGACGTCATGTCGATGACCCTCACCGACCGTATGACGCGCGGGACCTACCTCCTCGACGACGGCCCCGACAAGCCCGCCGTCATCTGCCTCTCCTACACCTGGTGCGACGACAGCCTGAAGTGGCTGCCGCTGTCCGCGAACGAGCGGATGGAGGTCATGCTGAAGTCGCTCGGCGAGATCTACCCCAAGGTCGACATCAGGAAGCACGTCATCGGCAACCCGGTGACCGTCTCCTGGGAGAACGAGCCCTACTTCATGGGCGCGTTCAAGGCCAACCTGCCCGGCCACTACCGCTACCAGCGGCGCCTGTTCACCCACTTCATGCAGGACCGGCTGCCCGAGGACAAGCGCGGCATCTTCCTCGCCGGCGACGACATCTCCTGGACGGCCGGCTGGGCCGAGGGTGCGATCCAGACGGCGCTGAACGCGGTCTGGGGCGTCATGCACCACTTCGGCGGAGAGACGGACCCGACGAACCCCGGGCCGGGCGACGTGTACGACGAGATCGCTCCGGTCGAACTCCCCGAGGACTAGAGCTGGTCAGTCGGGCAGTGGGGTGAGCATCATGCGTCCGGCGAACCCCACCGCCGTGTCCAGCCGTTCCGTGAACTCCGCGGCGACGTCGGGCAGTCCGCGCAGCGCCCACATCGCCCGCGCCGCGGTCCACGTGGCGTCCCGGGCGCGCTCCAGACTCCACGAGCCGAGCAGATGGGTGAGCGGGTCGGCGATCTGGAAGAGGTCGGGGCCCGGCATCAGATCTTCGCGGATGCGCTCCTCCAGCGAGACGAGGAGATCACCCACGCGGTCGAACTCGTCCTCCACGTCGGCGGGTTCGCAGCCGAGCGTACGACAGGTGTCCACGACGGCGAGCGCGAGATCGTGGCCGATGTGCGCATTGATGCCCGCGAGCGCGAACTGCAGCGGTCGTACGCCGGGATGCCGGCGGAACTGGAACAGGGGCCGCCAGCAGGCGGGCGGGCGGCGCTCGCGGGACACCGCGTCGACCGCCGCCAGGTAGCGCTCGGCGAACCGCACGTCCAGCGTGATCGCGACCCGCGCGTCGGCGAACCGCCCGGTGTCGACGCACCGGTCGACCGCCTCGGTGACGGCGAGGTAGACGCGGTTGAAGACCGCGACCCCGTCCCGCTCGGGCAGAGCCGCCTCCAGGGCGCGCATACGGGAGACGACCGTGTCTACGGGAGTGGTGAACTGTTCCAATTGCGCCATGGGGGCAGGGTCCCAGTCCTAGGCTGGCCGGAGTACCGGCGGGCCCGACGCTTCCCCAGAACGGGGGAACGGACCCGCCGTTGGGGGAAGGGGACCAGGAGCGTGGCAGGCTTACGTGCCCAGCGGCTCGCCGCACGTCGTGCCGCACACAGGCGCGCCGCCGGTCGGGGCGTCATGGTCGCGGCGGCCTCCGTCGTGGTCGCCGTCGGCACCGCGGCCGGGATGATGTCCGCGCTCGACGACCGGGGCGGCTCCGACGAGGCCAGGCCCGAACTTTCCAGCTCGCCGACCCTGGAACCGCTGCCTCCTGTTCCGTCGGCCTCCGTCTCCACGAAGGCCAGTGCGTCGCCTTCGCCGACTCCCAAGAAGAAGGCGAGCCCCACCCCTTCGCCGACGAGGACCGAGTCGAAGCAGACCACCGCCGTGTCCGCCCGCCTCTACCGCCATTCCGAGTCCCAGGTGCTCGACTGGGTGCGCGACCACCCCGACGACCCGCGCGCCGACGTCATAGAGTCCCGCATCGCCGACCAGCCGGCCGCCGTGTGGTTCGCCGACTACACCCCGGCGACCATCACCGCCCGGGTCCGCGCGGTCACTTCGGGCGGCGCCGCGCAGGGTCGGGTCCCGGTGGTCGTGGCGTACGCGATACCGGGCCGTGACTGCGGTGGCGCCTCGGAGGGCGGCGCTCCCGACCTCGACGCGTACGACGCCTGGATCGACGACTTCGCCACGGGGCTGGGCTCCGGCGAGGTGGTCGTCGTCCTGGAACCGGACTCGATCGCCCAGGCCGACTGCCTCTCGGAGGGCGAACGGGCCGGCCGCTTCGCCTCGTTGGCCCGCGCGGGCCGCGTCCTCAAGGCCGCGAACCCCAGGGCCCGGGTCTACTACGACGCCGGCCACTCCGGCTGGAACACCCCCGCCAAGCAGGCCGCGCTCCTCAAGCAGGCCGGTGCCGCCTCGGCCGCCTCCTCCGACGGCGTCTTCAGCAACGTCTCCAACTTCCACACCACGACCGCCGAGATCGCCTACGACCGACAGGTCCTCGACGCCCTCGGCGGCCCGTCGAGCCTGGGGGCCGTCATCGACACCAGCCGCAACGGCAACGGCGCCCCGGCCGAAGGCGAGTGGTGCGACCCGGCCGGACGGAAGATCGGCCGGGCCCCGACCCTGAACACCGGGGAGGCACGCATCGACGGCTACCTCTGGGTGAAGCTGCCGGGGGAGTCGGACGGCTGCAAGGGGTCGCCGGGGACGTTCACACCGTCGTACGCCTACGAGTTGGCGCGCTGAGCGCTCTCTTCCTCGTCGTACGACGGCGTCCCCCCCCCGTCGAGCAGGGGTTCCTGCGTCTTGAGGTGGGCCGGGGCGAACGCCCGCAGGGCGTGGTAGCCGGTGATGACGACCAGCGTGCCGGGTTGAGCGGATTGCGCAGGTCCACCTTGGCGTTGATCCAGATCTGTGCGCCGAGCAGGCCGATCATGCCGTAGAGGATGACGGTGATGCCGCCCGGCACCCCGCCGGGGATCGCGGCCACGATCGCGCCGAACTTCGGGCACAGGCCGAAGAGGAGGGCGAAGCCGGCGGCGGCCCAGTAGGCGGCCGTCGAGTACGCGCGCGTGGCCGCCATCACGCCGATGTTCTCGGAGTACGTGGTGTTGGGCGGGCCGCCGACCGCGGTGGACAGCATCGAGCCGATGCCGTCGGCCGAGATCGCCGGGCCGAGCTTGTCGTCGAGCGAGTCGCCGGTCATCTCGCCGACCGCCTTGACGTGTCCGGCGTTCTCGGCGACCAGGGCGATGACGACGGGGAGCGCGACCAGGATCGCCGACCACTCGAAGGTCGGCCCGTGAAAGGTCGGCGGACCGATCCAGTCGGCCTGGCCGACGGCGGAGAGGTCCAGCCGCCAGTGGTCGGTGAGCTTGCCGCTCGCGTCCACCGAGTGAAGCCTGCCGAAGATCCGATCGAAGATCCGATCGAAGGCCCAGGAGATGCCGTAGCCGAAGACTAGGCAGAGGAAGATCGCGATCCACTCGGGTACGGGTCCGGCCGGACGGCGAGACCATGCGCCCCCGTTATGTTTTCCGCGGTCCTGCAAGAGGACCGCTGGCCTCCGGGCCCGGCATGACTGTTCCCCCCTGTCGAACGAATGACCTGGGGGGTGGTGT